>CAVVBX010000014.1:0-242964 GCA_963746675.1 uncultured Solirubrobacterales bacterium
TCCAAGAGCACCGCGGGGCTCGATGCTTCTGCTTCTTGGCGTCCTGGCGATGGTCGCCCTCGCCCTTCCTTCGCTCGCAAGGGCCGAGTGCTGCCTGTACTGGTCGACCGGATTCAACGGCACGATCGGCCGTGCTCCCCTCAGCGGGTCCGATCCGCAGTGGAATTTCATCCACGCGACGGCAGCCGGTACCTTCGGTCTTGCCGCCGACGCTGGACATTTCTACTGGGGCGGCGACGCTTTGATCGGCCGCGCCGGTCTCGACGGATCCGATCTCGAGGAGGGCTTCATCGGCGGCCTCCCGATTCCAGGCAGGCCTCGGTGGCAGTCGACGATGCGCACGTCTATTGGGTTGAGCGGAACTCGATCGGGCGGGCCAATCTTGACGACGGCTCGGAGATCGATGAGGGCTTCATCAGCACCGATCTGCCGGCGAGCTTGGCGCTCGACGCCACCCACATCTACTGGGCCGATGGCATCGACGGCACGATCGCCCGCGCCGATCTCGACGGGACCCACATCGACGAGAGCTTCATCAACGGGGTCAACCTGCCCGCCGCGGTCGCGGTCGACGCCGCACACGTCTACTGGACGAACTTCGGCGCCGACTCGATCGGCCGCGCCAACCTTGATGGCCTCGGCGTGGACCAGAGCTTCATCGCCCCGGCAAGCAACCCCTGGGGGCTCGCCGTCGACGACACGGGCATCTACTGGACAGACCTCGATACGGGGGGGATCGGCCACGCCGACGTCGACGGCTCCGGGATCGATCAGGGCTTCATCGAGGAAGCGGGGGCGACTGAACGTCGCGCTCGGGGGAGCCGGGCCGATCGGCGAGGTCAAGGCGAAAGATCTCAACGGCAGCGCCGCAGCGCGTCAGCTGCGGGTCAGGTGGCGGCCGACAGCGGCTTGACCGCCGGGACGCCGGCAATCTCGTGGTAGGGGCGAGCAAGGCGCAGCTCGTTCAGGCTCAAGCAGCTGCCGCCGAGGACTCAATTCGTGCGTCCGGCGCACCGAGGTCCTGCGTCTGAAGCCGAGAGGAGCAAGAAACGAAAGCAGGATCGCCCGAGCGCTCGAGGAGGGTGCGGCAGGCAACCGCCAGCTCACCGTCAAGGCTGGTCGACGGCATCGGCAACGTCGACGTCAAGAAGCTGACGATCAGGCTGAAGCGGCGAGCGGCGAACTAGCCGCCCGCGAGCTGCGCGTCGGCACCGCTGAGGCTCGATCTACACTTGGCCGGGTGGCGGAGGGTCTCTCCAGGCGTGAGCTCTTGCAGCGGGGCGCCGCCGGCGGGGCGGCGCTGCTGTTCGTGCCGGGCGCCCTCTCCTGCTCACGCGACGCCCGGGCGCAATCCGGCCCGCGGATCGTCATCGTCGGCGCGGGACTTGCGGGTCTGAGCTGCGCGTATCGCCTCCAGCAGCGCGGTTACGCAAGCTCGATCTACGAGGCCAACCCCGACCGGATTGGCGGACGCTGCTGGACCGCGCGCGGGTTCGCCGACGGCCAGACGGCCGAGCACGGCGGCGAGTTCATCGACTCGCGCCACAGGCGAATGCGCACGCTGGCCAGGCAATTCGGCCTCGAGCTCACCGACACCTACGCGGCCCCGAATCCGGGCAGCCCGCGGTTGTGGCTGAACGGGGCACGGCGCCGCCGCTCGCAGCTGCGCCGCGAGCGGCGGCATTTCCAGCGGCGGATCGAGGCGGCCGCCCGGCGGGTGGGCGCCTACGGGTACGCGGACGCGACCCGGGCCGCGCGCGCCTTCGACGAGCTCTCGGTCGCCGACTGGCTCGACGAGAGCATCCCCGGCGGCAGCCGCGGCCTGCAGGGCCAGCTCGTCTGGGCCGAGATGGCGAGCGAGTTCGGCCTCGACGCCGACCGGCTCAGCGCGCTCAACCTGTTCTACGAGTACGTTGAAGCGACCCCCGGTGCCGACGAGCGCTACCACGTGCACGGCGGCAACGACCAGATTCCCCACGGGCTCGCGGCCGCGCTTCCCGACGGCACGATCCGCCCGGTGCGGCGCTGGAGGCGCTGTACGCGCGTGGCGACGGCAGCCATGGGCTGCGCTTCTCGGGGATCGCCGCCGACGTGGTCGCCGACCGCGTCGTGCTGGCGATCCCGTTCGCCACCTTGCGCCGAGTCGAGCTGACCGACGCCGGGCTGAGCCGCAAGAAGCGCGCCTGCATCGACGAGCTGGGGATGGGCACCAACGCGAAGGTGCTGATGCAGTTCGACCGCCGCCCGCATCAGTACGGCGATTGGAACGGCTACCTGGCGAGCGACGATCCGTTCCTGCTCACCTGGGAGAGCACGCTCGGCGAGCCGGGGCGCTCGAGCATCGTCACCAGCTACTTCGGCGGCCGCTCCGGCGCGGAAGGATTGATCGCTCCCGCGCCACACGCCCCGACCGTGCCGCGCGAGGTGAGGCGCAACCTGGCGAGCCTCAGCCGGCGCGGTCGCACCGGGATCGAGGGGATCGCCGCGGGCTTCAACGGCACCGCCTGGACCGACCGCTGGGTGGCCGATCCGTGGGCGCGGGGCTCCTACGCCGCGTTCCTGCCGGGCCAGTACACGCGCTACTACGGCTACGCGGGCAAGCCCCAGGGCGGAATCCACTTCGCGGGCGAGCACACCGCGACAGCCAACCAGGGCTACCTCGAAGGCGCGGTCGAGTCCGGGGAGCGGGCCGCCGAGGAGATCGCCGCCGCGGTCCCGACGGTGGCGCCCGAAACGTGAGAGAGTCCCATGCCATGGTGCCCTGGGACGGGGTCAGCGCTCGCGGCAGGCGACTGGCGGGGATCTTCGCGGCGACGGTCGTCGCCGCCTTGGTCTGCGCGCCCGCGGTCTCCGCGCGCGGCTCGGAGCCGACTCCGCTGACCGCCCGCGGCAGCGTCGAGCAGGTTCAGGTGACCGGGGCGAGCCCGGGCGAGCGCGTGAAGCTCCTCCGCCGCGGAGAGGTCGTCGCTTCGAAACGGGCCGGCGAGCTCGGCGGAATCGTCTTCCGCCGCGTTGAGCGCGGAGGCGGCTACCGGGTGCGAGGGGCCGACGGTACCGAAACGCCGAAGCTGCGCGTGCTCAGCCGGCGCTCGGCACCGCCTAGCACGGCGGTCTACGACCAGACGCTCCCCGCCGGCGGCTACGGCTACCTGACCACGCGCGACGGGACCAAGCTCGCAATCAACGTTCATCTGCCGGGCCCACCCGAGGACGGCCCCTACCCGACGCTCGTCGAGTACTCCGGCTACGGCTATGCCAACCCGGCCGGGCCCCAGAGCGGGATCCAGCCGATCGCCGGGCTACTCGGCTACGCGGTCGTCGACGTGAACATGCGGGGCACCGGCTGTTCGGGCGGCGCCTACGATTTCTTCGAGCCGCTGCAGTCGCTCGACGGCTACGACGTGGTCGAGACAGCGGCACACCAGCCGTGGGCGCTCCACCACAGGGTCGGCATGCTGGGGATCTCCTTCGGCGGCATCAGTCAGCTCTTCGTCGCCGCCACCCGGCCGCCGAGCCTGGCCGCGATCACGCCACTGTCGGTGATCGACAACACGCTGACGACGCTGTATCCGGGTGGGATTCTCAACACGGGCTTCGCCCTGGCGTCGGCGGAGGATCGCGTGCACGACGCCGAGCCGGCCGGACCGACGACGGGCCAGCCATGGGCGTGGCAGCGGATCCAGGGGGGCGATGAGATCTGCAAGGCCAACCAGGACCTGCACCCGGAGGCGGTCGACCTGCTCGCCAAGACCGCGCGCAACACCTACTACCGCCCGAAGGTGGTCGACCCGCTGGCGCCGATCACGTTCGTCGACGAGATCGACGTGCCGGTGTTCCTCGCCTGCCAGTGGACCGACGAGCAGACCGGGGGCCATTGCCCGACTCTCGCCGGCGAGTTCACGGGCACGAAGCGCAAGTGGTTCACGTTCACCAACGGCACCCACATCGACTCGCTCGACCCGGCGACGTTCAACCGTTGGTACGACTTCCTCGAGCTCTACGTCGCCGGGCGACAACCGAGGCTCTCAGCCGCTTTGCAGGCGACCGTGCCGACGCTCTACGCGGCCGTGATGGGGGTGCCGGGCGTCACCCTGCCCGAGGATCCGATCCAGCAACAGCCCGACTACGACTCGGCACGGGCAGCGTTCGAAGACCTGCCGCCGGTGCGGGTCCTGTTCGACAACGGAGCCGGCGCCACGCCCGGCGCCCCGATCGCCTCGTTCGAGCGCTCGTTCAAGCGCTTCCCGGCGCCGAGGACGGAGGCGCGCTCGTGGTACCTCGCGAGCGACGGCAAGCTCAAGGGCGAGCCCGGCAAGTACGGGGCCGACCAGTTCGAGTGGGACAGCACGGCGCGGCCGCCGACCGACTTCACCGGCAACACCGGCTCGGGGCCGAACGGGCTCTGGACGGCCTCCCCCGACTATGACTGGACGCAGAGTGCCGCCGGACGCGCGCTCTCTTACGTGAGCTCGCCGCTCGGCTCGGATACGGCGGTCGTCGGAGCCGGGGCGGTGCAGGTGTGGGTGCGCTCGTCGGCGCGCAACGTGGACCTGCAGGCGACCGTGTCCGAGGTCCGCCCCGATGGCAAGGAGACGTTCGTGCAGAGCGGCTGGCTGCGCACCGGCGCGCGCAAGCTCGACCGAGAGCAGAGCACGCTGCTCGAGCCGGTGCCGAGCTATCGCAAGAACGACGCGAGGACGCTTCCCAGCGGACGCTGGGTGAAGGTGACGATCCCGCTCTACTACGAGGGCCATCTGTATCGCGAGGCCTCGCGTATCCGCGTCACCGTCTCGGCGCCCGGCGGCGACCAGCCGATCTGGGCCTTCGCCGAGGCGAAGCCGGGCGGTACGCCGTGGGTTGCGGTGGCGCACTCGCGCGGGCTGCCGTCGCGGCTGCTGCTGCCGGTGGTCCCGGGCATCGAGGCGCCGACGGAGCTGCCGCCGTGCCCTGGCCTGCGCGGCGAGCCGTGTCGCAATTACGTGCCGTTCGCCAACGCTGAGTTCCGGGCACGCTGAGGCCGCGGTCCCGGCTCAGTCGTAGCGGTCGAGGAGCCCGAGGATCGTCTCCGCCATCGGCGGATCGCGGAAGGCGTTGTACGAGTAGAGGACGTAGCTGTCCATCGGGCGGGCGCTTGCGCTTGCACTCCGGGAACAGCGCGGGGTAGGAGACGCGGAACCCGAACCGGGCCTGTTGCACCGCGCGGTGACGGATCAGGGCACGGCGCCGGGCGGTGCTCAAGCGCTCGATGAAGCGGCACCCGCCGCCGCGCTCCCGGTCGGGGTCGTTGTGGAGGTGGTAGACGATGGGCATCTGGGTTGAGAGCCTGCCCACCGCGGGAAGCTCGAGCCTGAAGCGGAAGTCCTGGACGGCCAGGAAGTCCGCCCGCAGTGGCATCGGACGCTTCTTCGAGAGCCCGAAGACGTTGCCTTCGATCCACTCGCCGTGGGCGTGCGCCGATGCGATCGCGGCCCTGATCATCGCGGGCGCTTGCGGTAGGCGGCCGAGAAGAAGTCGAGGAACCAGCCGTCGTTGCCGAGCTCTGCCCGCACGCGCTCCATCATACCGCTGGAGCTCGCCGCCGTTTCGATACTGCTTCGCGTTCAGGGTCACGTCGAATTGCGCCTGCGGGCTGGTGGTACGGACGATGCGCGTGATCTCGCGCCAGACACGGACCTCCGTGTGGTTGGGGTGCTGGCCCTTCGCGTAGCGGATCAGGCCCGAGACCCATGTCGGGCGAAGGCTCGCCAGCGACCTGCCGATCCGGCGCGCGTTCGAGTGACGCACGGTCGAGATCCGGGTGTGCTCAACGCGCGCCGAGACGATCCGCGAGAGCTGCTGCGAGAACGCCGCGGGCGCTGCGGGATCCGTCGTGCCCGCGCTCGGACCGGCCGAGGCGAAGAAGGCGAGAGCGACAACCGCAAGAACAGCCACCAGGCTGCGTGCAACGGCGGTGGGTGTCCGGTCGGAGCCGTTCATGTGTTCCTACGTGGCGAGGATGACGGACGACGCCGACGGCGGTCGCCTCTCGTATACCCTGGGCGGGTATGAGCAGAGTCGGCATCCACTTCGTCAGGAGCGCCCCCGTGAGCGAGCTCGTCGACACGGTCGCCGAGGGCCTCAAGCAGTCGTTGCTGATGGCCTACGAGGTTTGGTGGGCGCTGGTGCTCGGGTTCGCGATCTCGGGGATCGTTCAGGCGTGGGTTCCGCGCGAGCGGATCGAAAGCGCGCTCTCGGGCAGCGGCCTGGTTCCGATCGCCAAGGCGACCGGGCTCGGTGCCGCGTCCTCGTCATGCTCATACGCCGCGATCGCGATCGCCAAGTCGCTGTTTCAGAAGGGCGCCTCCGCGGTTACCGCGCTCGCCTTCCAGTTCGCTTCGACGAACCTGGTCTGGGAACTGGGCCTCGTCCTCTGGGTCCTGATCGGCTGGCAGTTCACTCTCGCCGAGTACATCGGCGGGCTGGTGATGATCGGGCTGATGGCGCTGATGCTGCGCCTGTTCGTCTCACCGCGACTCGAGGAGCGCGCCAGGAAGCACGCCCAGGAGTCCCAGGCGGGGCACCAGCATCACATGGCCGGCTCCGAGCTCTCCTGGCGCCGGCGGCTGAGATCGGCCGACGCTTGGTCGGACGTCGCCCACAACTTCCGCGGCGACTGGCAGATGCTGTGGAAGGAAATCACGCTCGGTTTCCTGCTCGCCGGCTTCATCGGGCTGCTCGGCGACGACTTCTTCAACGCATTGTTCATCGAGGACGCGCCCGCGGTGGTGACCGCGGTCGAGAACGTGCTCGTCGGTCCGCTAATCGCCGTGCTGAGCTTCGTCTGCTCGGTCGGCAACGTGCCGCTGGCGGCGGTGCTGTGGTCGGGCGGGATCAGCTTCGCCGGGGTGATGGCGTTCATCTTCGCCGACCTGATCGTGGTCCCGATCGTGCTCGCCTACCGCAAGTACTACGGCACCTCCTTCGCGCTGCGGATCACGGCGCTGATGTTCGTGACCATGGTCTTGGCCGCGCTGATCGTCGACGCGCTGTTCAGCGCCGCCGACCTGATCCCGACCGGCCCGCGACCGACGCGCGACGACATCTTCGGCTCGGTCGCGCTCGACTACAAGCTGGTCCTCAACGTGATCGCGACGATCGTCTTTGCCGCGCTCTTCTACCTCACCATCCGTCGCGGCGTCACCGACCCGGTCTGCGGGATGAAGGTCGACCGGGCCAAGGCTCTGACGGTCGATCGAGCAGGCGCTAGACACTACTTCTGCTCCCAATCCTGCCTCGATCGGTTCACCTCGGCACCGCCTCAGGGATAGGCTGAGCTGGTGAAGCGGGCGGCAGGCATCGCGACCGCTGGGAGCACCAGGCGCCAGGAGGGGAGACCTATCGCGGGCCCACCGTCGCCGCGGTCGCCGCGCCGCTCGGCCGGCTTCCGTATTTCTTGCGCTGCGGGACGCGTCCGTTCGCTACGTCCTAGTCGGAGCTCCTAACCACCTCCGGCCGGTGCCCTGGATGAGTGATTCATCTAGCGTTCGACGCGATGTCGCAGATGCGCGAGACGATGTGGTCGCAACCCGACGAGCTGCGTCGCATCCTCGCCGACCCCGAACCCGCCCGCGCGGCCGCCGCGCGGCTGCGGGGCCGACGGATCTGGCTGATCGGGATCGGCACGAGCTGGCACGCCGCTCACCACGGAGCGTGGCTGTTGGGCGAAGCCGGCGTGGCGGCGCATGCGGCTCACGCCGCCGATCTGGCGCCGTACGGACGGCCGGTCGACCCCAGGGATGGCGTGATCGTCCTCAGCCATACAGGAGTCACCGGCTACACGGCACAGATGCTCGAACGGGCGCAGGCGGTGGACGCTGCGGTCGCCCACGTCACCGCGGTCGGCGCGGGCGGTGATCTCGAGACGGTCTCGCCCGAGACCTCGTACGCGTACACCGCCAGCCACACGGCGGCGCTGCTGCGATTGGCGCAGGTAGCCACCGCCCTCGGGGCCAAGCTCGGTGATCTCGGCGCCGTTCCCGGCTCCGTCGATCGGGTGCTCGGGCGCCCCGCCCCGTTCGTGGACGCGCCCGACCGGCTGCTCGAGCTGGTTGGATCGGGGCCGAACGCCTGGACCGCCAAGGAAGGGGCTCTGAAGGTACGCGAGGCCTCCTACGTGGCCGCCGAGGGCCTTTCCTCCGAGCAGTTCTTCCATGGCCCAAGCGTGGCCCTCGACCAGCAGGACACCCTCGTCGTGCTCGACGGCGGCGGTCCCGCAACCGGTCGAACCGAAGCGATCGCTTCGGCGGTCGAGGTGGGCGGCGCGCGCGTGCTGCGCTTCGCCGAGCGCGACCTCGGCGAGGCCCTCTCGATCTTTCCGCTGACCACCGTGGTCCAACGGATCGCCCTCGATCTCGCGGAGACCCGCGGGGTCAGCCCGGATCACTTCCGCTACGAGGAGAACCCCCGGCGCGAGCAGGCCTTCGAGTCGGTTGGGTTCTGACCGAGCGACCGGCCCGTCAAGCGGCCTGACGCCGGAGACCTTCGTCGTCGAGCACCGTGATCCGCCGGCGCTCCGTGCGGATCGCGCCCAGGTTGCGGAGGGTGTGAAGCGCCTTTGCAACCGCCTCTCGCGAGGAGCCCGTCCAGCCCGCGAGCTCCTCCTGGGAGATCGGCAGCGTGATCGCCGTCCCCTCGCCGCAGGGCTCTCCGTGGCGTTCGGCGAGTTCGACCAGCCGCGCGGCAACCCGGCCGAGGGTCTGGGCGGCGGCGAACTCGACGCGCTGCCGGTCGGCGTTACGAAAGCGTCGGACCAGGTTGCGCAGGAGGGCACCGGCAAAGCTGGGCCTCGCCTCGATCATCGCCCGGAAGTCAGCCGCTGAGATCGCCAGCGCCTCGATCGGCTCCAACGCTTCCGTCGTGCCTGAGCGCGCCTGGCGGTCGATCACCGAGAGCTCGCCGATCAACTCGCCCGGCCCGCAGAATCCCAGTACGATCTCCCTGCCCTCGGCGGTGGTGACCCCCACCTTGACCCGACCGCTGAGCAGCACCAGGACCTCGGCACCCGGCCCCCCCTCGTTGATCAGCGTCGAGCCCGCCTTGAAGCGCCGGCGTCCCGCCCGCGCTTCGAGCTCGCGACGGTCGCCCTGCTCGAGCAGCGCGAGGAAGTCCCAGGGCTCGATCGGCGGTTCCTCTCGCACAGGAGAACGCTATCGCGAGTGTGTACGAATGCACGCTGGGTCTGTGGCGGAAGACGTGGCCGCCGCAACGGCGCGGGCCTACGGTGATCCCAACCGAATGAATCGGCTTGATCACTACCAGCGTCCGGTCGGCACGAAGCCGAGATCGGGCCGGGAACAGGAGAAGCGGATGAACACCTCGATGCGACTGCGGTCCACCCTCGCGCTGCTGGCGGCCGGCGCCATCGTCTCGGTTGCCGCGGTCTCGGCCCAGGCCTCCGGCGGCCCCCTCTATGGGGGCCCGCAGGTGGTCGATGACGTCGGCTCCGGCGACGTCGTCCTCCGCCGGGACGGCACCAAGGCGACGACGTTCGTCGCCGACGTCAGCCCGGCGCCGGTGCTCCACCGGGACGGCACCAAGGCGACGCCGTTCGTCGCCGACGTCGGTCCGCAGCCAACGGCCTCTGCCGACACCTTCGACTGGAGCGATGCGGCAATCGGCGCAGCGGTCGGGCTGTTGATAGCCGCCGTCGCCGTCGCCGGCTCCGCCGCGATTCGCGGTCGCCCGACCCACGCTGCCGGGTCGACTCCCGCCTCGCAGGGGGCCTAGGGAGCGCGCGCGGCAGCCGTCCACGTACGCAACACCGGTCCGGGGCTGTAGACGGCCTCGGACCGGTGTGATATGAGCCGTCTACCGTTGATCCACATCCACCGGAAAGGGAAGCTGATGCCGAAGAAGGACGACAAGGACGCAAAGAAGAAGAGCGCCGGCAAGCAGGCCGACAAGGGCAAGGGGAAGTCCGGCAAGCCGAGGGAGAAGAGGCACACCAAGAGGCACACCTGATGGCGGATGTCGTCGACGCCCTCAAGCGCGTGCCGCTGTTCGCGGGGTTCTCTCAGCGCGATCTGAAGCGCGTCGCCAAGAACATGAGCGAGCGCGAGTTCCCGGCAGGCGCCGAGGTCACAACGCAGGGTGAGGACGGCGTCGGCTTCTTCGTCATCGACGACGGTGCAGCCGAGGTCAAGGTGGACGGCGGGGTTGTGCGCACCCTCGGGCCGGGCGAGTATTTCGGCGAGATCGCGATGATCGACAAGGGTCCGCGCTCGGCGACGGTGGTGGCGACCACCCGGTTGCGCTGCCGGGGCCTGACGGCGTGGGCCTTCCGGCCGCTGCTGCAGACGCACCCCGAGATGGCCTGGCCGATGCTCGAAGCGCTGGTCGCGCGCCTTCGCGAGACCGAGCGCCAGCGGGACTAGCCGGTCGCGCTCAGTGTGTCGGGTGGGTTCGCGGCGGCCGCGATCAGCTGTTGCGCCCGCGCGAGCGCCGGCTCGGCCCCGAGCTCCTCCAGCGCCGCCGCGGCCTCGTCGAGCGGGAGCGCGGCTTCCTCGCTGCGACCGTCCTCAATCAACCAGGCGGCGAGATCGGTCCGCCCGCGCGCCAGCCAGTACGGGTAGTCGAGCGCCGCCAGCCCGTCGACCGCGACCCGTAGGTTCGATTCAACGTCCTCGGGCTCGCCGCGCGCGGCAGCGAGCAGCGCCTGCGCGCGGGACAACTCCGCCCGCAGCAGCGGCGGGACCAGCCCACGAGGGGGATCGGCAAGCAGGGCCACGAGCTCCTGTGCCTCGTCGATGTGGCCGACGGCCAGTGCGGCTCCAACCGCGTCCGGCCAGGTGACCCGCGTGCCCTTCGCTCGACGGACCCTGGATCTCGACCCCGTCCCGGGCGGTGCGAGAGAGCAGCTCGAGGGCCCGCTCGAAGTCGCCCTCGGCGAGCGCGATCAGGCCGCTGAGCTCGACGAAGTAGAGGCGGCCCTCCACATCATCGGTGTGCTCGAGCGAGGCCATCCGATTCAGGCTCGACCGCGCGGCGCCCACGTTTCCGCGGTACACCGAGAGCAGCCCCAGCTGGTGGTGGATCAGCTCGACGTCCGGGCGCTCCGGGTCGTCCACGAGCGACTGAGTGCCCATCCGCTCGACATCCTGCCAGTGACCTCTGAGCAGCTTGGCCGCCATCAGGTTGGAAATCGCGACGCTCTCCCCGGCGCGATCGCCGCGCTGCCGCGTCGCGGTCAACACCGCCTCACAGGACTCGATCGCTCCGGGCATGTCCCGAGTGATGCGGAGCACGGTGGCGTACCCGAGGCCGACATGGCGGCGCGGCACCTTGTGGCGCTCTCCGATCGCGATCGCGCCGTCGTGGAGCGCCCGAGCCTCCTCGAAGCGACCGACGAACTCCATGTGAATCGCCTTCAGGCCGAGGGCCTGGCAGGTGAGGGCCGGGAGCTCGAGCGCCTCCGCGGCGCCCAGCGAGCGCTCGAGGGCGGCGCCGGCCTCGGCAACGTGTCCGGCAAACAGCAGCTCGCGCCCGAGATCGCAGTTGATCGTCGCCACGTCGGCGTCAACGTCATCCGTGTCGAGCACCTCCAGCGCGGTGCGCATCCGCGAGATCGCCTGCTCGTGGCGCCCCAGCCGTCCCTCCGCGTAACCGATCAACCCGGCGAGACGCGCCGCGTCACGCTGCCTGCCGGCTGCCGCATGGGCCGCGGTGGCTCGCTCGAGGAGCTCGTGTGCCGCCTCGTAGCGTCCGGCCGCCGCCGCCATCCGGCCCGCCTCCTCGGTCAGCCCGGCTCGTTCGCCCTCGTCGGCGGCGAGCTCGGTCGCCGTGCGCAGGGCGCGTTCGGCCGTATCGAGGCTGCCCAGAGTGGCCGCCCGCTGGGCCGCCCGGCGTAGCGCGGACAGCGCCTGCCCGCGGAGCTCCTCCTCATCGGGGTCGCCCGCGGCCGCCCGGTAGCCGTCGAGCAGGTGGGCCGCGATCACCTCCGCCACCTCCTCGCCGTCGCGGGGGAACGCATTGCGCAGGTGCTCGGCAGCCGCGAGATGCAGCGGTTTGCGGTCGCGCCTGGAGATCATCTCGTAGGCGACCGTCCGCAACATGCCCTGGGCGAAGGCGTACTGACCGCGTTCAGGGGAGAGGGGATCGGTGCGGATGGTGAAGATGTCCCGGCCCACCAGCGAGGTGAGGACGTCGTCGAGTCGGTCTTCGGGGACACCGCCCAGAGCGGCGACGCTGGCGCGCGGGAAGCTTCCGCCGAAGACGGCCATCGCCCTGACCACCTCTCGCTCCTCAGGTGCAAGCGAATCGAGGCGGGCCGAGAGCAGCGAGTGCAGGCTCGCTGGAACGTCGAGCTCGCCGATCTCCCCCACGACCTCGAGCCGTCCGTCATGGTCGGCGAGCACCCCCCGGTCGGAGAGGGCCCGCACCATCTCGACCGCGTACAAGGGGATGCCCTCGGCCCGGGCGACGATCCGGGCGAGCGCCGCCGCGGGCAGGTCGGCGACCAGGCCGCCGAGCAGCTCCGCGACGGCGTCGGCCGCGAGCGGCTCGAGCGCGAGTGGAGTCCCGCCGGGCACGCGGGCGGGCCACTCCGCCCTGCGCGCGGCCAGCTCGGGGCGCGCGAAGGTGCAGACGAAGATCGGACGGTCAGCCGACCAGTAGAGCAATTGCTCGATGAACTCGAGCAGGCCGTCGTCGGCCCACTGCATGTCCTCGAAGACCAGGACCACCGGGTCGCGCTCGGACAGCCGCTCGAAGAAGAGACGCCAGCTCGCGAACAGCTCGGCCCGCTCGAGTCCAGGCTCGGCGGTCCCGATCAGCGCGCCGAGCGCCGGGGCGAGGCGCCGGCGCTCGTCAGGGTCAGCGACCCACTGCTCGAGTCCGGATGCGAGCCTGGCGGAGGCGTCGTCCGGTGACGCCTCCTCGGCGATTCCGAGGCGCTGGCGGACCATCTCGGCAAGCGCCCAGTAGGCCACGCCCTCGCCGAAGGACAGGCAGCGGCCGGAGTGCCACCAGACGTCGTCGGCGAGCCCGTCGACGTAGTTGTAGAGCTCGAGCCCCAGCCGCGACTTGCCGACGCCGGCCGGTCCGGAGACGCCGACCAGACGGGCCGCACCGCGGTCGACGGCGGTGTGGAACAGGTCCTTGATCAGGCGCAGCTCGGCGTCGCGCGCGACGAAGGGCGCTTGCGGCCCGGAGGTCCGCTGGGACCCGGCGATGCCGGCGACGACCCTCAGCGCGCGGAACAGCCGCAGTGGCGCGGGCTTGCCCTTGATCGGATGCTCGCCGGCGTCCTCGTAGGCGACCGCCGCCGAGGTGACCTGGCGGGTGACCTCGTCGACGAACACGGCTCCTGGATCGGCAGCCGACTGCACGCGCGCGGCCGTGTTGACGTTGTCACCGACCACCAGGCCCTCGTCCGGGTTGGCGAGCGAGGCGACCTGTCCCGTGACCACGCCTGCGCGCGCCCGCAGCTCGGGAGCGCCGACCTCGGCGGAGAAGAGGCCGACCGCATCGACCAGCTCGATCCCGGCGCGCACGGCGAGCTCGGCGTCGTCCTCGCGGGCGAGCGGCACCCCCCAAACGGCCATCACCGCGTCGCCGATGAACTTCTCGATCGTGCCGTCGTAACGGCCGATGATCGTCTTCGCCTGCTCGAAATAGCGGCCGAGCAACTCGCGCACGTCCTCGGCATCGCGCGACGCCGAGAGGCTCGTGTACCCGACGAGGTCGACGAACAACACGGACGCGACCCGGAGCTCGGGGGTCTGCCGGTCCGGCCTCGCGGCTTCCTGCCCAGCAGGCGGACCGGAGGGGGCGGAGCCGGCGCCGGGCTGCGCCAGCCGGAGCTCGGAGCCGCAGTGATCGCAGAATGCCTGGCCCGGCTCGTGGGGAGCCCCGCAGCTGGGACAGGCGGGGGCGAGCTCAGCGCCACACGCCTTGCAGAAGCGCGCTCCCTTCCTGTTGTCCGCGTGGCAGGCTGGACAGATCACTGCCGCACCCTGACGTCGACTAGGTCGTCTTGACGACGAGCACCGAGCAGGGAGCCTGGTGGGTGACGGTGTTCGGGACACTGCCGAGTACCCGGCGTTGCATACCCTTGTTGCCGATCACCAGCAGGTCGGCGTCGCATTCCTCGGCCAGATGTACCAGCACCTCAGCGGGATCACCCTCGGCGATCATCGACCTGCAATCGATCTGTTGGCGCCGCACGTCCTCCGCGGTCCGCTCGAGTATCTCGCGCAGTCGCGCCGCGGGGCTGAACGACCACTGGACTTCCTCCGATGACCCGCTCAGGCCGGCGGGTCGGATGCCCGAGCCATGGAATGCGCTGAGGAGCACGAGCTTCGCGTCGAAGCGCCGAGCGATGTCGACGGCAGCCTCGACCGCCTCGGCGGCCGTTGCCGAGCCGTCGGTTCCAACGGCGACGGTCGAGATCTTCGTCATCGCGGGCAGTATCTCCAAACGAGGCCGCGATGTCCACCCGCGGCCGTCAGGCGGCGGCGAGCGCGACCGGCATCGTCCGGTACTGATTCAGGAAGGTGGAGCTGACTCGCTCGGATTCGCCGTCAAGGGTGATCTCTCCGAAGCGCCGTAGGGTCTCCTCGATCCAGAGCTTGAGCTCCAGCCGCGCGAGGCCGGCGCCGAGGCAGAAGTGGCGGCCGCCGCCCCCGAAGCCCTGGTGTGGGTTGGGATCGCGCCGGACGTCGAAACGGTGCGGGTTCTCGAAGACAACAGGGTCGCGGTTGCCCGCCACGTACCACATCGCCAGCTTGTCGCCCGCGGCCACTCGCCGGCCGGCGACCTCGGTGTCCCGGGTGGCGGTCCGGCGCATGTAGGCGAAGGCGGGGTTGTAGCGAACGAACTCCTCGACCACCTGCTCGAGAGGCACCGCGCCCGAGCGCACCAGATCCATCTGCTCGGGGTCGTCGAGCAGGTTCTTGATCCCGGAGGTGAACACCGCGCGGGTCGAGTCGTTGCCGGCCACCATGAGCAGGAAGAAGAACATCAGGACCTCCTCGTGGGAGAGCCGGTCGCCCTCCACCTCGGCCTCGATGAACGCGGTCGTCAGGTCGTCGGTCGGGTTCGCCTCGCGCTCCTCGATCATCGCGTTGACGTAGGGGACGAACTCCTCCAGCGCCCTCCAGACCTCGCCCAGGTCGGGGACCATTCGCGGGTCCTCGAACGCGGTCGTCCGGTTGGTCCAGTCGACGAGCTGCTCGGCGTCCTCGCGCGGGGCGCCCAACATGTCGCCGATCACCATCGCCGGGACGAACACGCCGACGTCCTGAACCAGGTCGAGCCGGCCGTCGGGATGGCGCTCGAGCGCCCGGTCGAAGACGAGGTTGATGATCTCGCGCATGCGCTCGGTGTGGTCGAGAGCCCGCTTCGGCGTGAACGCCCGCTGCACGAGCGCCTTGAGCCGGTCATGCCGGGGCGGATCCTGGGTGATCATCATGTTCGCCGACAGGTCCATCGGGTCCGGCTTCTCGGGATCGGTTTCGAGCTTGTCGACGAGGATGATGCTGCGATCCGAGGAGAAGGTCTCATGATCGCGTCCGACCGCCGCGATCTCGTCGAAACGGATCACCGACCAGAAGCCCGACTCCCAGGGGAAATCGCCGAGCTCGCTCCAGTGCAGCGGCGCCTCGTCGCGCAGCGCGTCGAACACGTCGTGGGGAGGACCGTCCCTCCAGAGCTCGAGATCGCTGAGATCGAGCGCTTCGAGGTCGGTGCTCTCCGTGACCGCCGTCATCAGCCCCCACACTATCCGGGGTGGCGCGCGGCCGCCACCCCGGAGCGATCGCCCCGACCGGCCTGCCTCAGCCGAAGCTGAGCACCCGGAAGCGGGACGAGTCGATCGTCGAACCGTTCTCGCAGTCGCCGTTCGATCCCGTCTGCAACGTCATCTGCTCGCTGCGCTGCACCTCGGGATCGACCTCGGGCTGCGCTCCCAGGCTCTGGCGCACCTCTACGGGCGTGGTCGAGTCGGTTGAGAGCTGGCCGCCGCCGACCTGCTGGCCGTTGAGCCGGACGTCGACGTACACCTGGCACGAGCCCGAGCCCGAGCCGTCGTAGGCCAGCGTGCCAGTGGCCTGCCCGAAGATCACCTGGACCTGCCCGGGATTCTGGGTCCATTCGGCGCCGGAGACCGGATACGGGTCGGGACCGGCGGTCACAGCCTTTGAGCCACCCTGCACGTTGGCGACGTACTGGACCGGGAACGTCAGCTTCGAGGGCTCGACCGAATCGTCCGGGACCTTGCCGGGCTTGACCGCGCCGGGGGCGATCTTCCCACCGCGGACGGCCTCGGGCGCGACCTTCTGCGAGGTCACCGATTGCCGCTTGAGGCCGTCGGTGCCGATCTTGCCCGCGGCGTAGACGACGCCGCCGGTGAGGGCAAGGAAGAGGGCCAGGGTCGAGACCACATTCGAGTAGGTGAAGCGGGTTCGTTTGCGCATCGAGCGGTGTTCCTTTCGTTGAGACTGGATTGACACCGGCTATCGGCAGGCGGTTGCGACTCCCTTAGCCGCGTACACCGTCGAACCCCGTCGCGGCGTGATCGGAGACAATCGGTGGGCGGCAACTCGAGCCGCGGAAGACGACCCGAAACGGAGACCCGGATGCCGGAGCGCAATCGCCGTCTCGTCCTCGCCGAGCGCCCAACCGGCAACGTCGAGGAATCGACCGTGCGCGTCGAGGAGGCCGACGTGCCGGTGCCCGGCCCGGGCCAGGCGCTGGTGCGCAACCGCTACCTGTCGATCGACCCCACGATTCGCACCTGGATGAACGATGCGCCGGGCTACCTGCCCCCAATCCAGATCGGCGAGGTGGTCCGTTGCGGCGCCGTGGCCGAGGTCGTGGCTTCCGACAGCGACCGCTACGCGGTCGGCGACCTCGTCTTCGGGATGACCGGGTGGGAGGACTACGCGATCGCCGACGACCAGGCCGCCTCGATGCAGGTCCTGCCCGAGGGGATCGATCCGACCGCCGCGCTGAGCGTGTTCGGGGTCACCGGGATGACCGCCTACTTCGGCCTGATCGACGTCGGCAGGGTCAAGCAGGGCGACACGGTCGTCGTCTCCGGTGCCGCCGGAGCGACCGGCTCTATCGTCGGCCAGATCGCCCGGATCAAGAGCGCGAGCCGGGTGGTCGGGATCGCCGGAACACCGGAGAAATGCGCCTGGCTGGTCGACGAGCTCGGCTTCGATGCCGCCGTCGACTACAGGGCCGACGACGTGGCGGCGGCACTGCACGACGCCTGTCCCGAGGGCATCGACCTGTACTTCGACAACGTCGGTGGCGAGCTGCTCGACATCTGTCTCGCACAGCTTGCTCTGCATGGGCGGGTGGTGCTCTGCGGAGCGATAGCGACCTACAACGACAGCGAGGTTGCGGGGCCGGGCAACTACCGCGTCCTGATCGTCCGGCGGGGCAGGATGGAGGGCTTCATCATCCTCGACTACCTCGATCGCTTCCCGGAGGCCCAGCTCGAGATGGGCGGCTGGGTCGCCGAGGGCAAGGTCAAGTTCGCGACCCACCTCGTCGAGGGGCTCGAGAACGCCCCGGATGCTCTCAACCTCCTGTTCACCGGCGGCAACACCGGCAAGGTCATCGTCGAGGTCGAACGATGAGCGACGCCACGAGCAGCTTCACCATCGACGGCACCAGGGGGGAGATCTGCGTCTGGACGTGGCCAAACCCCGAGCCGCGCTACGTGGCCCTGATCGCCCACGGATACGGCGAGCACGCGGGCCGCTACGAGCATGTCGCCGCTCGCCTGGTCGCCGACGGGGCCGTCGTCTACGCCCCCGACCACCACGGCCACGGGCGCTCGGAGGGCGAGCGCGCGCTCGTCGACGATCTCGACGCGGGCGTCGATGATCTGCACCTGGTCGCCGAGCGGGCCTCGAGCGAGCATCCGGGCGTGCCGACCGTGCTCGTCGGCCACTCGATGGGCGGGCTGATCGCCGCCCGCTACGGGCAGCGATTCGGCGATCAACTGGCGGCGCTGGTCCTCTCCGGCCCGGCTGTCGGTGCCAACCCGGACCTCGAGCTGCTGCTGGGGATGGACCCGATCCCGGAGGTGCCGATCGATCCCGACGCGCTTTCGCGCGACCCTGAGGTCGGGCGCGCCTACGCGGCCGACCCGCTCGTCTGGCACGGCCCGTTCAGACGCGAGACCCTGGAGGGACTCGGCACGGCGGTGGCCGCCGTCGCCGAGGGTGGAACGCTCGGGGCTCTGCCCACCCTCTGGATCCATGGCGAGGAGGACGTGATCGTGCCGATCGCCCACACGCGCCCCGCGATCGAGCGGATAGGCGGCGAGAACCTCGAGCAGCGCGTCTATCCCGGCGCCCGCCACGAGATCTTCAACGAGATCAACGGCGAGGAGGTGCTCGATGACGTGATCGCCTTCTTGGGGCGGGCGCTCGCGGACCCCCGCTGAGCAGCTGACGAGTCGAGCCGGGAGTGCTGAGGTCGCTCAGGTCGTCTCGACGGCCCGCTTGAGCCGTCCGCGGAGGGTCTCGGCGTAGTCGTCGAGCGCCATCCCAAGCATCTGCGCCCGGACCTGGAGCGCGTGCGGGCGGCCTTCCTCGGAGGCCTCGTCGATTAGCCGGCGCAGGAACGGGACCAGGGTCGAGAGCGCCAGTTGGTCGTCCTCGGACCGAAAGTAGTACGTGATCGGGAAGTGGATCAGGTCGCGTCGGGTCGCGATCAGCTGCTCGGTGAACGAGGCCAGCATCCGTTCGAGCAGTTCGGGGTCGGCGTCGGCGAGCTTCACACCGAGGCTCTGCTCCGCCTCGCGGGTGAGGTGGACCTCGTGCCCGAACGAATTTCGCCGCAAGAGCGTGCCGTAGATCGAGACGAGCCATGCGATGCTCACGGTTAGAAGGCCGAGCCCGAACAGGGTCTCGACAGGGCCGAGGATGCGGAGGCCCCAGGCCGCGGGGGAGATGTCGCCGTAGCCGAGGCTGGTGAGGTTGACCAGCGAAACGTAGAGGGCGTCGCCGAACGATTCGTGCTCCGAGGGAACGAGGCCGGGGTCGAAGGTGAACCCCTCCGGCAGGTGCGGGAGCAGGATCAGCGCCCAGCCGACCGCGAGCATGCTCGTCCAGGCGGCGAGCACCGCGATGTACCCGAGTGGTCCCGCAAGCACCGGCGCCGAGTCGCCGCGCGGGCGCAGCCGGCGTGTGACCGCCCACACTCCGCGCACGATCCAGCGCACGAGGATGCCGCGGCCCGCGGGGTGAAAGAGCGTCTCGAAGACGTCACGAGCGGCCACCGCGATCAGACCGATCCCGAGCACGGTGAAGACGACGTCCATTGCGCAGACGCTACAAGCGGAGCGTCACTCGCGGCATCGGGCTGAACGTCAGCCGATCGCCGCCTGCGCCGCGGCGACGCGGCCGATCGGCACCCGGTAGGGCGAGCAGCTGACGTAGTCGAGGCCTAGCGAGTCGAAGAAGCGGATGCTCTCCGGGTCGCCGCCGTGCTCGCCGCAGACCCCGCACTTGAGCCCGGGGGTGGTGCGCCGGCCGCGCTCGGCGCCGATCCGGACCAGCTCGCCGACCCCCGGGGCGTCGATGACCTCGAACGGGCTGCGGTCGATGATTCGGCGCTCGAGGTAGCTGGGGATGAAGCTGCTCTCGACGTCGTCGCGCGAGAAGCCGATCGCCGTCTGGGTGAGGTCGTTGGTGCCGAAGCTGAAGAAGTCGGCGTGGGCGGCGATCCGATCGGCGACCAGGCACGCGCGTGGTAGCTCGATCATCGTGCCGACGGTGAAGGGGACGTCGCTGCCGGCCGCGGCGCGCGCGCTCTCTGCGACCTCGACCATGCGGGCGCGAAGCTGAACCAACTCGGTCTCGTAGGCGACCAGCGGCAGCATGATCTCGACCTCCGGCAAGTCGCCGGCACCGGCCGCGTCCGCGGCGGCGGCGATCACCGCGCGGACCTGCATCTCGTAGATCTGCGGGAAGAGGAAGCCGAGCCGGATCCCCCGCGTTCCGAGCATCGGGTTCGCCTCCTGGAGGTCTCGGACGATCTCCAGCGCGCGCCGTGCGCGATCGTGCTCTTCGGTGCCGGGATCGAGCACCGACAGCTCCGCCTCGAAGTACTCCAGGGGGAGGAACTCGTGCAGTGGTGGATCGAGCAGTCGCACGGTCACCGGCAGGCCGCGCATCTCGTGCAGGATCTCGCTGAAGTCGCTGCGCTGCATCCGCTCGAGGCGGCCGAGCGCGGTGCTGAACTCCTCGCCGGCGGCCTCGAGCTCCGGGCCGCGGTCGCCGCCCTGGCTCGCCTGCAACTCGGCCCGCCGCCACCGCTCGGCGGCGACGAACATGCTTCGCACCAGCTCGGTCCGGTCGGCGCCGAAGAACATGTGCTCGGTCCTGCACAGGCCGATGCCTTCGGCGCCGAAGGCTCGCGCCCGCGCAGCGTCCTCGGCGGTGTCGGCGTTCGCGCGCACACCGAGGCGCCGAAGCTCGTCGGACCAACGCAACACCTCGTGGAAGTGGTCGCTGATCTGCGGCTCCACCAGGGGAACGTCGTCGACCGTCACCGTGCCGTTCGAGCCGTCGATGGCGATCATGTCGCCGGCGCGGAGCTCGAGCTCGCCGATCCGCACCACTCCCGCGGCCACGTCGACCTTCATCTCCGAGGCGCCGGCCACGCAAGGCCTGCCCATTCCGCGGGCGACGAGGGCGGCATGGGAGGCCTTGCCCCCCTGCGAGGTGAGGATCCCACGCGCCGCGTGGAAGCCCGCCACGTCGTCGGCTTCGGTGAACGCGCGCACCAGGATCACCTCGTCGCCGTCGGCGGCGCGGCGAACCGCCTCGGTGGCGCTGAGGACGATCGCGCCCCTCGCGGCGCCCGGCGACGCGGCGACTCCCGTGGTGATCACGTCGTAGCTGCACGAGGGGTCGAAGACGGGATGCAGCAGCGCGTCGAGCGATTCGGCGTCGATCGTCTTCAGCGCCTGCTCGCGGGTCAGCAGGCCCTCGGCGACCGCATCACGCGCGAACCGGACGGCCGCCTGGGCGGGGCGCTTGGCGCTGCGGGTCTGGAGCAGGAACAGGCGGCCGTCCTCGATCGTGAACTCGACGTCCTGCATGTCCTCGTAATGACCCTCGAGCAGCCGCAGCGTTCGCAGCAGCTCGGCGTGGGCCTCGGGCATCCGCCGCCTCAGCGCCTCCAGGTCCTCGGGGTTGCGGATCCCGGCGACGACATCCTCACCCTGGGCGTTGACGAGGAAGTCGCCCGACGGCTCGGGCTCGCCGGTGCGCTCGTCGCGGCTGAAGGCGACCCCCGAGCCGGAGCTGGCGCCGCGATTTCCGAACACCATTCGCTGCACGTTGACCGCCGTTCCCCAGTCGTCGGGGATGCGGTTGAGGCGACGGTACGTGACCGCGCGCTCGCCGTCCCAGGAGTCGAACACGGCCTCGATCGCATCACGAAGCTGGCGCCGCGGATCGGTCGGGAACGGTTCGCCGGCGTGGTCCTCGAACACCTCTCTGAAGGTCGTGGTGAGCGCCTGGAGCGCCGCTGCGTCCAGATCGGTGTCGGCCTCGACGCCGCGCTCGACCTTGGCCCGCTCGAGCGCCGCCTCGAAGTCGACCGAGGGGATTCCCCGCACCACGTTGCCGAACATCTGCACCAGGCGGCGGTAGGAGTCCCAGGCGAACCGCTCCTCGCCCGTGCTCAGGACGAGGCCGCGAACGGAGTCGTCGTTGAGGCCGAGGTTGAGGATCGTGTCGAGCATGCCCGGCATCGATGCCCGCGCCCCCGAGCGGACCGAGACGAGGAGCGGGTCGGCGCGGTCCCCCAGCCCCTTGCCGGCGCTGAGCTCCAGTGCGGCAAGCGCCTCGTCGACCTGGGTCTCGAGCCCGGCCGGCGCCTCGCGCCCGGCCTGCATGTAGGCGACGCACGCCGCGGTCGTGATCGTGAACCCGCTCGGCACCCGCTCGGCACCGAGCACCCGGGTCATCTCGGCGACGTTGGCGCCCTTGCCGCCGAGCAGGTCGCCCATCTCGCGCGAGCCCTCGGAGAACTCGTAGACCCATTTCATGTCGCGAGCATATGGGCCTTTCGGCACGGGCCCCCGCGCGCGACCGGCACCTCACGCTAGCGTCCGGCGATCGACCTGATCCCGCGACCGATATCGAAGTCGGCCTCCCGACTCGGGGCGGCGGCACAGAACGCGTTCGAGGTGGCGCGCTTCGGTGGACTCGAGACCGATGAGCAGCCGTCACCCTTCGAGGTCGTCGCCCAGGGCCCCGTCTATCGCCTGCGCCGCTACTACGGCGCCGAGGCCGGTGGGCAACCGGTCGTCCTGGTGCCGCCGATGATGCTCTCCGCCGACGTCTACGACGTCTCGCCCTCGTCGAGCGGGGTCTCGGTTCTGCACCAGCACGGGGTGGACCCGTGGGTGGTCGACTTCGGCGCCCCCGAGCGCGAGGAGGGCGGGCTCGAGCGCGACTTGGCCGATCACGTGATCGCGGTTGCCGACGCGCTCGAGCGGGTCCGCCACGAGACGGGGCGCGAGGTCCACCTCGGCGGCTACTCGCAGGGTGGGATGTTCTGCTACCAGGCCGCCGCCTACCTGCACGGCGAGGGGATCGCCAGCGTGATCACCTTCGGCAGCCCGGTCGACACCCGCGGGGCGCTGCCGCTGGGGATCCCCGAGGAGATCGCCGAGAGCGCCGCCGGGGTGCTGGCCGACGTCTTCGGTCGCACCGCGGTGCCCGCGTGGGTGAGCCGGACCGGGTTTCGCCTTCTCGATCCGGTCAAGTCACTGCGCCAGCAGATCGACTTCGTTCGCCGCCTGCATGACCGCGAGGCGCTGCTTCCGCGCGAGCGCCAGCGCCGCTTTCTGATGGGCGAGGGTTGGGTCGCTTGGCCGGGCCCTGCTCTGGCCGACTTCATGCGCCAGTTCATCGCCCACAACCGGATGCTTCAAGGCGGCTTCGTGATCGATGACCGCACCGTCAGCCTCGCCGATATTGAGTGCCCGGTGTTGACCGTCGTCGGCGAGGTCGACGAGATCGCGCCGGCTCAGGCCGTGCGAGCGATCACCCGCGCCGCGCCGAGTGCCGACGTCTATGAGCTGTCGCTGCGAGCCGGGCATTTCGGCCTCGTCGTCGGGTCGACCGCGACCGAGACCACATGGCCCACGGTCGCCGGTTGGATCCGGTGGCGGGCGGGGGAGGGAGAGCTTCCCGAGGGCATCCGGGGGATCTGGGAGGAGGGCCCGCCGCCCGAGGAGGCGGGGGTCGGCACCCGGCTCGGGCTCGGGCTCGGGCTCGCGGTGGGCGTCGGCACGGGCCTTGCTCGCTCGTTCGCCGGGGGCGCCTCGCGCGCCGTGGGCGGGGTCCGGGTGGTGGCAGAGGAGCTCACCGGCCAGCTCCCGAGACTCGCGCGGCTTGGCCGCCTGCGCGCGCACACCCGCGTCTCCCTCGGCCTGCTGCTCGACGAGCAGGCGCGCGAGGCTCCCGACGCCGACTTCTTCCTGTTCGAGGATCGCGCCTATGCCTACGCGGCGGTCAAGGACCGGGTCGACAACGTCGTCCGCGGGTTGCTCTCGCTGGGAGTGCGCCAGGGCGAGCACGTAGGCGTGCTGATGGGAACCAGGCCGAGCGGGCTCTCGGTCGTCGCGGCGCTCAACCGACTCGGCGCCGTTGCGGTGCTGATGCGTCCCGACGGTCCCGTCGAGCGTGAGGCCGGCCTCGGTCAGGTGGGCCGGATCGTCGCCGATCCCGAGCTCGCCGAGCGGGCCCTCGCGGCGAGCGCGGGCGAGGTGCTGGTGCTCGGCGGTGGCGGCGAGGACCGAGACCTCGGCAGAGGCGTCGTCGACATGGAGCGCATCGACCCCGATCGGATCGAGGCGCCCGCCTGGTACGCGCCCAACCCCGGCCGCGCCAGCGACCTGGCGTTCATCCTGTTCACTGGCGAGGGCGAGCGCACGCGCGCCAATCGGATCACCAACGGGCGCTGGGCGTTGTCGGCCTTCGCGACCGCCTCAGCGGCGGCGCTCTCGGATGCAGACACCGTCTATGCGGTCACGCCGATCTACCATCCCTCGGGCCTCTTGATGAGCGTCGGCGGAGCGGTCGCCGGCGGCGCGCGGCTCGCTATCGCACGTGACTTCGACCCGCAGACGTTCTGGGAAGAGGTGCGCCGGTACGGGATCACCGTCGCCTCGTACACGTGGACAATGTTGCGCGAGATCGCCGCGGCGCCCGAGCACGCCGCCGAGCGCCACCACCCCGTCCGCCTGTTCATCGGCGCGGGGATGCCGCGCGGCCTCTGGCGCCGGGTGGCGAGGCGGTTTGCGCCGGCTCGCGTGCTCGAGTTCTACGCCTCGACCGAGGGCGAGGCGATCCTCGTCAACCTGAGCGGCGACAAGCCCGGATGCAAGGGGCGGCCGCTGCCGGGGAGCGCCGAGGTCCGGTTGGCCGCCTACGACGTCGCCGAGGGCCGGCTGCGCGAGCGACCCGACGGCTTCGCGGTCCCCTGCGAAGCCGGAGAGGTCGGCATGCTGCTCACCCGGCTGCGCGGCGTGGTCTCGACGAGCGAGAGCCCGCTGCGCGGCCTGTTCGAGCCCGACGACGCGTGGCTCGCCAGCGGCGATCTGTTCCGAGCCGACGAAGACGGGGACCTGTGGCTGGTGGACCACGTACCGGCGCTGATCCGCACCCGGAGTGGCCACGTCGCCGGGTTCCCGATCATGGACGCGCTCGGCGACATCGACGCGATCGACCTTGCGACCGTCTACGGCGTCCCGGCCGATGAGCCCGGCATCTCGTTCGCGGTGGCGGCGGTGACGTTGCTCGAGGGACACGAGCTTGACGGCCAGCGCTTGGCCGACGCACTCTCGGTGATCCCCGAGGCGGAGCGTCCGGACTTGATCCGGGTCGTCGACGAGATCCCGGTGACCACCTGGTACCGGCCGAGCACGGCGTCTCTGCGCGACGAGGGGCTGCCGTCGGGGGAACGGGTCTGGCGGCGCGACCGGGACGAGTACGTGCCCGGCGACTGAGCGTCGCTCGGATCCCTACCAGGAGCCGCCCCCGCCGCCGCCGGAGAAGCCCCCGCCGCCGCCGGAGAAGCCCCCGCCGCCGCCGCTGCTCGACGACTCGGGGGCGACCTGCGAGGCGAAGCTGGAGCTGAACGCCGAGCCGTCGAACGAGTTGTCGCCCAGGGAGCCGGCGAACGCGTAGGAGCCCCAGTAGCCGGTCGCGCTCGCCTCCTCGGTGACCGGCGCCGGGATCCTGCCGGACTCGATCATTCGGTCGGCGGTGCCGAAGGCGACCCCGTAGACGAGGATCCGCTTCCACAGCTCGAGCGTCGCCGGGGGATCGTCCTCGAGTCGGGGGAAGTCCTCGGTCCAGCGCGCGAACGCCTGCCAGTTCGCCGTCCGCTCCCGGTGCGCGGCGTCGATCCGCCGCAGCCGTGCCCGGGGGAACGCGATCACGCCGATCAGCGTCACGACGCCGATCGCCGCCGGGATCACGAACTCCTCGTTGACGGAGATGTCGGCGAAGACCAGCAGCGTGAACAGCCCGGTGACCGCCGCCGCGAGCAGCCAGCGGGAGCCGTTGAGATTGCGGTCCCAGCTCAGCTGCCCCTCGTCGGCGGCGTCCAGTCGTTCCGTCATCCGCTCCCAGCGCTCGCGCCAGACGGCCGAGTGTTGCGGGACCTCATCCTTCATCGCGCTGATCGCGATCGTCTTCTGCTCCAGCAGCTGGTCGAAGAACGAGAGCACCTCCCGTTCGTAGTCGGTGAGCGCCGCCGCGTCGGAGGGGCGATTCCCCGCCACGGTCAGCGCCAGGTCGAGCTTCTCCTCGTCGGTGGTCGCCGAGCTGGTCTCGTAGTAGCCACGATCGACGAGGTCGAGCAGGGTCGCGAGCACGGTGTCGGCGCTGTCGCCGGCCTCGTGGGCGAGCCCGTAGGCGAGAGCGGGCGGGGCGTCATCGGGCGGCTCCGGGAAGTACTCCGGCGCGCTCGCCGGGTGCTCGCGGGCGAGGCGCGCGAGCGCGAGCAGGATCAGGGCGGCGACTGCCATCAGGGCCAGCGACAGCCATAGCGCGTGATCGGCCAGCCACCGCTTGACCCGGTTGATGGTCGAGTTGTAGTCGTCGTCGAGCGCCTGCTCGGCTGCCAGGATCTTCGGCAGTCCCTGGCCGGGGCGGATCCGCGCGCCGCTGACGTCCTGGCCCGGGACGCGCGGGATCGTGACCCGCATCTCGACCAGGGTGTGGTCGGGAACGTCCGCGGCTTCGAGGGTGGCGACGCCGTCGCCGCGAATCGTCTCACCCTCGACCGACCGCGGATGGCCCCAGACCCGGTAATCGGGATCGGCCGGGTCGAGGGCGGGGTTGGCGAGCGTTGCGCCGAGACGCTCCAGGTCGAAGTCCCACTGGTCGCCCCAGACCGCCCAACCGACGTCGATCACGTCGTCGTAGGCCACGGCGCCGTCGATCACCCGGTAGGAGACGGTGAACGTGCGGCGCTCGTCGGCCGCCCGGTAATGCCAGACGACCCTGGCTCCGCCCGCGATCGAGGTGGCACCGAAGACCCCGGCCTGGTCGTGGCTGCCGAGCGCCGTGTTCCCGCCCGGCGCGTAGTCCGCTACCACCCTCGCTCACGCGCACGTCGGTGATCCGCTCGCCGTGGCGAAGCAGGATGTCGCGGTAGGAGCCCTCGAAGCTGCCGTCGTAGTCGAAGGTGAGCCGCTCGGTGACCAGCAGGCTCGCAGTCGCCAGCGAGCTCCAGCTTCACCGTCGGCGTCGACGACGTCGGAGCTGCGCGCCTGTGCGGGCGCGGCGAGCGCGAGCGCACTCAGCAGAGCGGCGACGGGCGCGAGGACCGTACGGGGCCGGGTCACGATCACGCCTGCTTCGCGGAAAGGTCGACGGAGGGCGTTGCCTCGGCTTCCACCGGGGCGTCGAAGAACTCCCTGCGGTCGAAGCCGAACAGGCGGGCGACGATCACGGCGGGGAACACCTGAATCAGCGTGTTGTAGGTCTCGACCGTGTCGTTGTAGACCCGGCGGGTGATCGCGATCCCGTCCTCGGTCTCGCTGAGCTCGTGCATGAGCTGTGAAAAGTTCTGGCTGGCCTCGAGCTCCGGGTAGGCCTCGGCGACCGCCAGCAGCCGGTCGGTGGCGCGGCCGAGGCTACCCTCGGCGGCGGCGCGCTGGGGTACGCGCTCGGCGGCGATCGCGGCACCCCGCGCTTCGGCCACCCGCTCGAACGTGCCCCGCTCGTGGGCTCGCGTAGCCGCGGACCGCGTCGACAAGGTTTGGGATCAGGTCGTGGCGGCGGCGGAGCTGGACGTCGATCTGGGCCCAGCTGTTGTCCACCGCGAGGCGACGCGCCACCATGCGGTTGTAGGTCAGCAGTACGAACGCGGCGCCGGCGGCCACGGCGACGATCCCGATCACGATCCAGGCACTCACCGCCCGGGACGCTATCCGGCCCGGAGGTCGCGACCCGCCCCGGCCGGTGATCCGTGCTACCCATTCCCGCCGTGGGAGCAAGGTGGACCGATCGCCCGCACTCCGCGTCGATCCGCCTGCTGCGCTCCGACGAGGTCGAGCGCGTCCCGCAGACGGGCGCCGTGGGCTCGGTTCAGGAGGCCGAGATCACGCTGCCGGCGGGGGTGTTCGATCGGATCTGGAAGCCGGAGTACCTGGAGCGTCTTGCGCGCGCCTACTGGCTGCACCTGACCCGCGTCACACTGGGCCTGATCCGGATCGCGTACACCGAAGATGCCCGGACCGCGGTGCTGGTCAGCAAGCGGCTGCCGCTGCTGCGCTTCCAGCTGCCCGAGTACGAGACGGCAGTGGATCGAGGTCAGGTGACTTGGCGCATCGACCGGGGATTGCTGGTCGCCCGCGAGGGCCAAGACGAGGGCTTCCTGCGAATCACGGTGCGCCGTCTGCGCTCGCTGGAGCCCGAGGCCTCCGAGGCAACCCTGCATGTGGCGCTCGAGGTGCGCAACTTCTACCCGTGGATCCGCGGCAGTGGCCGCTTCGCCCGCTTCGGCGCCTGGCTCTACGGCCAGACCCAGCTTCGCGTGCACGTCCGCATCTGCAACGGCTTCTTGCGCTCGCTCGCGCGACTCGACCTACCCCCGGTGCGCACGGCGACCGAGCGGCTCTGATCAGGGCGGCGCGGCCCTGGCCCGGCGGCGGCGCAGCGTCAGCGCGGCGAGCGGGAAGAGCAGGATCGAGAGCATTGCGGCACCGACGAGCGCCGAGGCCTCCTGAGCGCGCATCACCCCGACCGAGGTCCCGATCTCGGTGATCGCAACCACCAGCGGCAGTGCGGCGGCTGAGAACAGGGCCAGTGGCGCGCGCTCGCCGGCGTCGATCTCACCCCGGTAGAGCAGCAACGCAGGTGTGCCGCGGATGATCAGGAACATGAGCGCGAACCCGGGTACGAGCGCGATCGCGGAGGCATTCGAGAGCAGCGCGTCGACGTTGTAGCTCATTCCGGTGGAGATGAAGAAGATCGGGATCAGAAAGCCGAAACCGATCGCGTCGAGCTTGCCCTGGAACTCGCGCGCGTCACGGCCGCGGATCACGAGCCCGACCACGACCCCGGCGGCGAACGCGCCGAGGATGACGTCGAGCCCGAATTCCGACGCGAGCACCACGAGGGCGACGATCAGCAGCACCGACAAGCGCACCGCGAGCTGACCGCTGGTCCCCATCGTCGTCTCGACCAGGCGCACGACCCGCGACGGCCGCGTCCGCAGCGCGACCAGGCTGGCTGCGACGACGATCCCGGCGAAGGCGAACAGCAGCGTCGTCCGCAACGGCTCGCCGGCCTCCACGGCGAGGATCCCGGACACGATCACCACCGGCCCGAACTCGCCCACGGCGCCGACGCCGACGACGTAATCGCCGAACCGCTCGTTGAGGATGCCCGAGTCGCGCAGGATCGGCATCAGGGTGCCGAGCGCCGTCGTCGTCAGCGCCAGCCCGACCAGGATCGGGGCGTCGATCGCGCCGATCACCCAGAGCGCCGTGGCCGCGCCGAGGCCGAGCCCGAGCGAGAGCAGCCAGCCGGCGGCGCCGAGCCGCGCCGGGGCGCCGCGGATGCGCTCGAAGTCGATCTCCATCCCGGCGAGGAAGAAGAGAAAGGCGAGGCCGAAGGTCGAGAGCGCCTCGATGAAGTCGTCGACGTTGGCGAGGCCGAGGAGCTCGGGGCCGACGACGATCCCGAGCGCGATCTCGACGATGACGATCGGCATCAACGCGCGCCGCGCGAGGTCGGCGAGGATCGGGGCCATCGCGGCGACCGCGGCGACGATCAGGATGTCGACGTGGGTGATCTCCATCGGGCCGAGCCTATTCGGCCTCGTCCCGGGGATAGAATCGCGGCTCGTCAGCCACCAGGGGACCGATACGGAGGTAGGAATGAGGGCAGGAACCAGGACGCTGGGAGCGCTCGCGGCGGTACTCGCGGTCGGGGCGGTTGCCGCGATCCCGGCCGGAGCGACCGCCGACCATGCGCCGGCCGCGGGCGCGAAGCGAGCGGCGTGTGACATCTCCGGCGACGAGCGCGATCTCGGCGCCTCCTATGTGACCTCGCTCAAGGTCAAGAACACGAGCTGCAAGAAGGGCGAGAAGGTGATCAAGGCCTACCACCAGTGCCGCAAGGCCAACGGCGGCGCGGACGGCCACTGCAACTCGCGGGTCGAGGGTTTCAAGTGCGAGGAGGGCGATCGCGAGTCGACCCCCGCTCAGTACAACGCGAAGGTCAAGTGCGAGAAGGGCGACAAGAAGGTGAAGAGCACCTACACCCAGAACACCTGAGGAGCCATTTCGCCCGTCAGCGGTGACGGCCGACCGGAAGGCTCAGTGGGTGAAGTCCTGATCGATGCGCTCGAGCACCGCGTCGGCGGCGATCGCCGAGCCGACGTCGTTGAGGTGGATGCCGTCTGATTCGCGCACGATCGTGTCCTCGCCGTCGACGTCCATCGAATCGCGATAGCGCTCGCCGGGGGTGAAGATCTGCACCGTGTCGATCACCCGCACCTGGCTGCGCCATGGCTGGGCGGCGACCAGGATCGACGCGTTGACCAGCTTCGCGATCTGCTGGGCGTCGGAGTCGCGCGGCGTCATCACCGTGAGCCAGTAGACCTTGGCCTCGCCGCCCTGCCGGTAGGTGTCCATCAGCTGTCGGGCGCGATTCGCGTAAGCGGCCGCGTAGTCGGGTCCGCAACACTCGATCTGCTCACCGCCGGGCCCGGCGATCGCATAGCCCTCGTTGGCGCCGATGAAGACGACGACCGCGTCGGGTTCGTGTTCGCGAACCTGACCGGTTGAGAGCTCGCCCCAGTCGACGAGGTCGGAGTTCGAGATCCCTGTGGCGAGGTGGGGATCGCGGATCACCTCGACCCCGTCCGGCGCCAGGCGCCGGGCGAGCTCCTGATCGAGCGGGGTCGAGAGCGAGTCCCCGGTGACGAGCAACGTGTCGAGTTGCTGCTTCGCGGGCGCCGGAGCGCCGACCTCGACCGGGTCGAACGCCTCGGGCGTGACCGGCGGGACGCGGGAGAGCGCGGCCGCGCCGCCGGCGCCGGCCGGGGCTGCGAACCCACCCTCGCCGAGCTCGTCCTCCGACGAGAGTCCGGACGTGAGCGCGGCCTGGGCGTCGGCGAAGGGAAAGCGATCGGCGATCCAACCGGTCGGCTCGCCGATCGCGCTGACAAGCGCCCGGCCGACCCCCCGGTCGATCTCCGCCGAGGCATCGCCGACCGAGCCGCCGGAGAGCAGCACGCAGAGCAGCGCGGTGATCGCGACCGCGAGGACCGCGTCGCGCGCGGTGAAGCGCATCGCGCCCTCGCGCTCGAAGCGGCTCATCTGGCTGTCTTCGCGGTGCTCGCTCATCCGCTGCTCAGAACTGGAAGTAGATGAAGGGCGGCACGCCCTGGCTGGGCACGGTAGCGCCGACGAGGATGATCACCGTCGCGAGGCCGATCGCGAGCACCGCCGGGCGCAGCCGCTCGATCCGAAGCTGCAGGCGCTCGACCGGACGATGGGGCAGCAGCTGCGCCCCGATCACGATCAGCACCGCGAGCACCACCGGCACCGTCCACAGTGTCGCCGGGCCGGGGTCGACGAGGCGGCCGAGGAAGGTGAAGAACAGCTCGAGGTCGGCCGAACGGAAGAGGATCCAGGCGAAGCAGACGAGCCCGAAGGTGATCGCCCAGCGCAGCCACGACGGCGTGCGCCGGCCGACGCGCCCGTCGCAGGGCGTGCTCGGTGCACAGGGCGACGCCGTGGAAGGCGCCCCAGAGGACGAAGGTCAGGGCGGCCCCGTGCCAGAGCCCCCCGAGGACCATCGTGATCATCAGGTTGCGGTAGGTGAACACGCGGCCGCCCCGGCTGCCGCCGAGCGGGATGTAGAGGTAGTCGCGCAGGAAGCGAGAGAGGGTCATGTGCCAGCGGCGCCAGAAGTCGCGGAAGCCGGTGGCGCGGTAGGGGTTGTTGAAGTTCTGCGGGAAGACGAACCCCAGCAGCAGCGCGAGCCCGATCGCGATGTCGGTGTAGCCCGAGAAGTCGCAGTAGATCTGCGCCGCGTAGGCGAAGGTGGCGAGGATCGCGTCGGGCGCGAAGTAGGCCTCGGGGACGCCGAAGACCGGGTCGACGATCTCGCGCGCGAGCATGTCGGCGAGCGCAACCTTCTTGACCAGCCCGAGTGCGATCAGCGCCAGCCCGGCGCCGACGGCCACCCGGTTGGGATCGCGTGGGGACTTGAGCTGGGGCAGGAACTCGCTGGCGCGCACGATCGGCCCGGCGATCAGATGGGGAAAGAAGCTGAGATAGATCGCGACGTCGATCAGCGACGCCGGCTCGGCGTCGCCGCGCTTGACGTCGACGACGTAGGTGATCGCCTGGAAGGTGAAGAAGCTGATCCCGATCGGCAGCGCGATCGTCAGCAGCGGCAACGGCAGTCCGAGGGCGATCGAGTCGAGCGCGCCGCCGATGTCCTCGACGAAGAACCCGTAGTACTTGAACACGCCCAGGGTGAGCAGGTTGAGGCCGACCGCGATCGCGCAGATCCGCTTGCGCCGCTCGTCGCCTGCGGTGGAGATCAGCCGTGCCGCGACCTGGTTGCCGACCGTGATCGCCGCCGAGCAGCAGACAGAAGCGGGGGTCAGCGGCGGCGTAGAAGACGTAGCTGGCGACGACGATGAACGGCTTCCACAGCGCGGGTCGCGACATCAACGCCCAGGAGAGGGCGAGGACGACCGGGAAGAAGATCGCGAACTCGATCGTCGGGAAGAGCATCTACGGCGTGCGCGCGGCGTCGAGGGTGGCGTGTAGGTTCCCGGGCTGAGGCGAGCGCGATGCTAGATCATGGGCAGTCAGCGGGGAGGCTTCTGAGCCGATTTGGGGCGGCGATCTTGGTGCTCGCAGCGCTCGTCGCTGCGGTGCCGGCGGCCGCGAACGCGGCCTGCGGCGGGGTCGAGCAGGAGAAGCCGCGCAAGGATGTCGGCCTCGGCCGGGCACCGATCGCGATCGGCGACTCGCCGATGTTGCTCGCGCTGACGGATCTCGCCCAGGAGGGCTATCGCGCCAACGCCCGCGGCTGTCGGCAGTACCCGGAGGGGCTCGCGCTGATGCGCGACCTGAGGCACAAGGGCAAGCTGCCGCGGCTCGTCGTCGTCGCGCTGGGCTCGAACGGATCGATCACCAAGGACAACATCCACGACGCGCTTCACATCGCCGGCAAGAAGCGGATTCTCGGCCTGGTGACGCCCCGCGAGACCGGCGGCGGCGCGGGGCACGACGCGAGCTTGGTGCGCCAGGAGGCGCACAAGCACAAGCGCATCCGGCTGCTCGACTGGGTCAAGTTCAGCGCCGGCCACCCGGGCTGGTTCCAGCCTGACGGCCTCCACCTCACGTTCTCGGGCGCGGCGGCGATGGCGCGCCTGTTCGACGACCTGCTCAAGCTGCTGCCCCCGCCGCGCTAGCTCCCATCCGTCTCGAGCGGGGGATTTACCCCGGTGTAGGGACACGATCCACCGCTCGCGGTCCGTGGCGCCGCCCCACCCGCCGCGGATTCGGCTACTGGATCTGCACTCCGGAGATCGCCCGCGCGATCACCAGCCGCTGGATCTCGGCGGTGCCCTCGAAGATGTCGTAGATCTTCGCGTCGCGGTGCATGCGCTCAACCGGGTACTCGCGGGTGTAGCCGTTGCCGCCGAGGATCTGGATCGCGCGCTCGGTGGCCCAGGTCGCGACCTCGCCGGCCTTCAGCTTCGACATCGAGCCCTCGGCGTTGGTGAACGGGATCTGGTTTCGCCCCATCCACGCCGCTCGCCAGACGAGCAGCCGCGCGGCGTCGATCTCGGTCTTGAGGTCGGCGAGCGTGAAGGCGATCGCCTGGTTCTCGATGATCGCCCGGCCGAACTGGTGACGCTCCTTGGCGTAGTCGAGCGCGTACTCGTAGGCGGCGCGGGCGATCCCGAGCGCCTGCGCGCCGACCGTCGGCCGGCTGGCCTCGAAGGTCTGCATCGCCGCCTGCGACTGGCCCCGCTTGCCCTCGCGCACCCGGGCGAGACGCTCATCGAGGCGCTCCTTGCCACCGAGCAGGCAGGAGCCCGGAACGCGGCAGTCGTCGAGGTGGACGTCGGCGGTGTGCGAGGCGCGGATCCCATGCTTCTTCACCTTCGCGCCCTGCTCGAGGCCCTTGGCGCCGGGCGGGACGATGAAGGCGGCGTGCCCGCGTGAGCCGAGCTCGCGATCGACGCTGGCGATGACAACGTGCACGTCGGCGATCCCGCCGTTGGTCGCCCACGCCTTCTGTCCGTTGATCACCCACTCGTCGGCGGCCTCGTCGTAACGCGCATTGGTGCGGATCGCCGAGACGTCCGAGCCGGCGTCGGGCTCCGAGGAGCAGAAGGCGGCCACCTTGGGGTCCTCGGGGGAGCCGAAGCACCGCGGGATCCATTCGGCCGTCTGCTCGGGCGTGCCCTGGCCGAAGATCGCCGCAACGGCGAGCGAGGTGCCCATGATCGACATCCCGATCCCGCCGTCGCCCCAGAACAGCTCCTCGTTGACGAGCGGCAGGGTGAGGCCGGACTCGTCGAACCAGAACTGGGCCAGGCCCTCGTATCCGTAGAGGCCGATCTTCGCCGCCTCCTGGATCACCGGCCAGGGTGTCTCCTCGCGCTCGTCCCACTCCGCCGCGGCGGGGCGGACGACGTCGGCGGCGAAGCCGTGCACCCAGTCGCGGATATCCTTCTGATCCTCGGTCAGCTCGAGCGTGAAGGCGCGGGTTGGCGAGTCCTGCTCGGACTCGCCGGCGGCCTGCTCGACAAGATTCTCGGCGGTGGTGGCGTTCAAGTCAGCTTGCTCCCTGAATATGACATCGACTCATGTAACATTATTCAGGGTAGGGGTTACTTGAAACGATGTCAACGTACGGCGAGATCGAGCTGCACGGCCACCGCGTCTGCTTCCGGCATCGCGGCGAGGGCCCGTTGATAGTTCTGATCCACGGGATCACCGGCCGCTCGGATCAGTGGGACCCGGCGATCGAGCACCTCGCCGCCGAGCACACCGTGATCGCGCCCGACCTGCTCGGCCACGGCGAGTCGGCGAAGCCGCGCGGCGACTACTCGCTCGGCGCCTACGCGAGCGCGGTCCGCGACACGATGGTCGCCCTCGGCCACGAGCGGGCGACGATCGTCGGCCACTCGCTCGGCGGCGGGATCGCGATGCAGTTCGCCTACCAGTTCCCCGAACGCTGCGAGCGCCTCGTGCTGGTCTCGAGCGGCGGGTCTCGGGCCGCGACGTGCACCTGATGCTGCGCGCCGCGACGCTGCCCGGGTCCGAGCTGGTGCTGCCGGTGCTCACGCACGCGGTCCTGCTCGCCGGCGGCGAACGGCTCGGCCGGGCGCTCGGCAGGCTCGGGCTGCAGGCCGGCACCGACATGGCCGAGATCGCTCGCGGCTTCGCCTCGCTCGGCGACTCCGAGGCGCGCTCGGCCTTCATCCACACGATGCGCGCCGTGCTCGATCCCGGCGGCCAGCGGGTGAGCGCGCTCGACCGCCTCTACCTTGCCGAGTCGGTGCCGTCGCTGATCGTCTGGGGCGAGGCTGATCCGATCATCCCCGCCGAGCACGGTCGCGCGGCCCACGAGGCGATGCCCGGCAGCCGCTTCGAGCTCTTCGAGGACGTCGGCCACTTCCCGCAGCTCGAGCGCCCGTTCGAGTTCGCCCGCCTGCTGGGGGAGTTCATCGCTGAGACCGAGCCCGCGGAGCTCGACACGACGACGATGCGCGACCGGCTGCTCGCCCGGTCCGCTTAGCGCCGCCGACGAGCTTTGGCGCTTCCCCGCGGCGCTCGACCACCGGGGCCGTCGCGCTTCTGGATCCGCTCGAACTCGCGGCCCATCCGCTCCTCGACCGCCTCGGTCATCACGAGCTGGAACATCGCCAGGAGCGCGTCGGAGGCGAGCGGTCGCAGGCGCTCGAGTGCGTCGCGCACCGCGGGCAGGTCGTGGTCGGGGCGGCCCTGGTCCTCGAACGGCTTCCAGACCTGCTCCATGAACAGCTTGACGAAGGTCCGGGCGACGGCTTCGGACTGCTTGCGAAGCGCGGCGGCGACCTCGAGTGCGGTCTCGGCCGGGATCCCGAGCGCGCTCAGCTCGGCGCTCGCCTGTCCGAGCCGAGGGCTGAGCTCCTCGAAGTTGCCGTCGGGCAGCGGGCGCAGGATGCCGAGCCGCTCGGCCTTCGCCGTCAAGCGCGGGGCCGCCTCGCCGGCATTCCAGCGCTCAGCGAGCTCGGCGGCGCTGACGATCTGTGGCTGCTCGTCCTCGAACGGCGCCTTGACGGCGCGGGTGAAGCGCAGAACCTCCTCGCTCGACCCACCGGCGCTGTCGAGCAACCGAGAGATCGCCTCGAGCTTGAACCCGTCTGCCTGTAGCTCGCGGATCAACCCGATCCGCTGCTCGTGCTCGGGCCCGTAGAAGCCCGTCCGCCCCCGCACCTCGGGTGGCGGCAGCAGTCCGCGCGACTGATGGGCGCGGATGTTGCGCACCGTCATCCCGGTCCGGCGCGCGAGCTCGTCGATCGTCAGCTCGTCGGTCGCCTGGCTCACAGGGACGATTCTACGGCCCGCGATGGCACATCGCGCGATGTGCCATGGCGACGCTGCTCACTCGCCGGCAGCGAGGTCGGCGCGGCCGAGGTCGTCGAGGAGGTGGCGAAGCTCGGGCGCGCCGTCGTCGCCGAGGAAGCAGATCGTGCCGGGCCAGTAGGGGCTCTCGGCGGCGGAGGCGCCGAGCAGCGCCGGCGAGTGGACCCAGCTCCCCGTGTTCCACAGCCGGGCCGGACCCAGCTCGGCAGTCGTGCCTCGCCGGTGGGTGTGCCCGAAGATCACGTGCTCGGCGCGGATCGCGAGCCGTTCCACAACCTCGCTCATCGCCTCGAACCCCGCCCTCGAGACCGCCCCGACCGAGAGATCGGACCGCACCGGCCCGAGGCCGAACCGGTTGGCGACGCCGACCGCCCCGGGCACCGCGACCGAGCCGAGCAGCCAGCCGCGGATCCTCGCGGTGCGGGTCTCTCCGCCGCCCATCATCTGCCAGATTCGAGCCGAGGGATTGGCACCACCGCCACCGCGCCGCCCGCCGACGGTGGCCTGAGCGAGCTCGTAGAGCAGCGCGTAGACCGGGGTTTGGACGCGCTCGTACTCCTCCACCTCGTCGGCGGCGAGCTCATCGGGGGGCGCCAGGGGATCCTGCCCGCCGCTCGGCAGGCCGAGCGCGCGCTCGACCATCGCGAGCCCGAGGCGTTCGATTGTCGGCACGGTGAGAAACCGGTCGAGATAATGGCCATGGGTCGCGTAGACGTCGTCGCGCAGCCACAGGCCCGGGTAGGCGAACCGCAGCTGTGCGGGCAGCGCGAGCGCGGCCAGGGCCTCGAAGGCGGTCCCCTCGGGTGCGCCGAGCTGCTCGAGCGCGAGTGGCAGTGATCCGTCGAGACTCCGACGCTCGAGCCACGGCTCGATCAGATGGTGATCGTGGTTGCCGGGAACGATGATCAGCTCGCCATCGGCGCAGGCCTCCCCGAGCGCGGCGAGCGTGGGGGCGGCTCGGTCCAGCACCTCGGGCAGCGGCCGGTCGCGGAGCTCGAGCACGTCCCCGAGCAGGACCACACGGTGAGCCCCCTCGAGCCCGGTGATCAACCGGTCGCGGAATCGCCCCCGCCGCACGAGGTCGGCGCCGCTGCCGAGGCCCAGATGCAGGTCGGAGATCACCGCTGTGCGCACGCCAGCATGGTTCCGACCGTCGCGGACGCGACTATCGTGTCGCTCATGCCGCCCACGCCCGAGCACCCCGACCGGCCGACTTCGCCGCTCGCGAGCCTGATCGGTGTCGGTGCGCGCGGTGCAGGGCGGGTCGCATCGGCGACCGGGTTTGACGAAGCGGTCGAGCGGACGACCGAGGAGGCGATCGTGCGGGCGCTCGAGAGCCCGGCGGTCGAGCGCGCGATCGTCCGCGTGCTCGAGAGCGAGGCCGCCCAGGATGCGATGGAGCGGACCCTGTCGAGCCCGGCGGTCGAGCGGGCAGCGGTCAAGGTCCTCGACTCCGAGCTGGTCGACGACGTCTGGGATCACCTGCTCGCCTCCGACGAGGTCCAGAGGCTGGTCGAGCGGATCGCCGAGGCCCCCGAGGTGCGGGCGGCGATCGCCTCCCAGGGGGTCGGGCTGGTCGGCGACCTCGGTCGGCAGGTGCGGCGGATCACCCAGCACCTCGACGACGGCTTCGAGCGCCTGGTTCGCAGGCTGCTGCGCAAGCCGCTGCGCACGGAGCCGACCGAGCACGTCGGGCTGCTCACCCGGGCACTTGCGTTCGGGCTCGACCTGCTGCTCCTCAACGGCATCTTCCTGCTCAGCCTCGCGGTCCTCTCGGCGATCTTCGGCACCGCCGACAGCGGCGTGTCCGGGATCGGGGCCGTGCTCGGTGCGTTCGGGTGGGTCGTCACCGGCTCCGCCTACATGCTCGTCTTCTGGTCGCTTGCCGGCCAGACCCCGGGGATGCGCTTCCTCTCGATCCGGATCGAGGACTACGACGGCTCGCGGCGGCTCGGCCTGCGCACCGCTTGGCGACGCCTGATTACGGGCGTGCTCGCTCTGATCCCGCTCGGGCTCGGCTATCTCGGGGTGCTGACCCGCGATGACCGCCGTGGCTGGCACGACCGGCGGGCCGGGACCGACGTGGTCGTCGTCGCCAGCGCGATCGCCCCGTGGTCGGAGGGCGAGCCCGGCTCGGCTGAATAGACTCCCCACCGATGGCAGGCGGTGCAGACGGCACCACGGCGCAGAGCTCGATCGCGGTCGAGAATCCGGCCACCGGCGAGACGATCGCGACCGTCCCGGCGCGTTCCGCCGACGAGGTTCGGGCGATGGTTGCGGCCGCCCGCGCGGCGCAGCCCGCATGGGCCGAGGCCGGCTTCGACGCCCGCGCGAAGGTCCTGCTCGACGCGCGGCGCTGGCTGGTCGCGAACGGGGACCGGGTGGTGGAGACGATCTGCGCGGAGACGGGTCGCCCAGTGGACGAGACCCAGTTCGCGGAGTTCGCCTACGCGCTGATGTCGCTCGAGTTCTGGGCCCGCCAGGCGCCGGTCTACCTCGCCGACGAGGAGATCGAATCGGCGTCGCCGCTGGTCCGTGGCCGCAAGCTGGTCGTTCGCTACGCGCCGCTCGGCGTCGTCGGCGTGATCGGACCGTGGAACTACCCACTCACCAACTCGTTCGGCGACTGCGTCCCTGCGCTCGCCGCGGGCAACGCCGTCGTGCTGAAGCCCTCGGAGGTCACGCCGCTGACCTCGATCCTGCTCGCCGAGATGCTGACCGAGTCCGGTCTGCCCGAGGGTGTGTTCCAGATCGCGACCGGGCGTGGGGAAACCGGCGCGGCGCTCGTCGACGAGGTCGACTTCGTCATGTTCACGGGCTCGGTGGAGACCGGCAAGAAGGTGATGGCCAAGGCGGCCGAGACGCTGACCCCGGTCAGCCTCGAGCTCGGCGGCAAGGATCCGATGATCGTGCTCGCCGATGCCGACCTCGAGCGGGCGGCCAACGCCGCGATCTCCTATGGGCTCAACAACTCGGGCCAGGTCTGCATCTCGGTCGAGCGGATCTACGTCGAGGAGCCGGTGCACGACGAGTTCCTCGAGCGGGTCACCGAGAAGGTCGAGGGCCTGCGCCAGGGCCCGCCGGGCGAGGCGGGCACCGTGGACATCGGGGCGATCATCTTCCCGCCGCAGATCGAGCTGATCGAGGCGCACGTCAACGACGCGGTCGAGAAGGGCGCCCGCGTTGTCACCGGTGGCGAGCGCGCGCCGGGCCCGGGGCGGTTCTACCGGCCCACCGTCCTTGCCGAGGTCGATCACTCGATGCGCTGCATGACCGAGGAGACTTTCGGACCGACCCTGCCCGTGATGGCGGTCCGTGACGCCGACGAGGCGGTCGAGCTCGCCAACGAGGGGCCCTACGGCCTTCAGGCCTCGGTGTGGACCCGCGATCATGCCCGCGGCGAGCGGATCGCCCGCCGGATCGAGGCCGGGACAGCGATCGTCAACGACGCCCAGGTCAACTACGCGGCGCTGGAGCTGCCGATGGGCGGCTGGAAGGCGTCGGGGCTGGGCTCGCGCCACGGCCCCGACGGGATCCGCAAGTACACCAAGCGCCAGTCGCTGATGGTGACCCCGGGCTACGCGCCGTCGCGCGACCCCCACCATTTCCCCTACAGCGCCGAGGTCACGGCGGCGATCGGCGAGACCTTCGCGCTGCTTGCCACCAGCGATCTGTTCGACGATTCCCAGCGGGCCACCCTGGCGGCGCTCTGCGACACCTTCATCCCCGCGCTCGAGCCACCTGACGGAGAGGACGATCCGCACGGGTTCTGGGCGCGGTCGGCGAGCGTCGCGGCGGCGCCCGAGGGCGTCGAGATCGCCCTGCTGGGGGCCGGGCTGGCCGATCAGGAGATCGCTGGCCTGCGCCGGCTGCTCGACTCGCTGGCCGAGAACGGGATGGCGGTGGCGACGCCGCAAGAGGCGCGCGAGCAGATCGTGCAGGGCTTTTCCGACCAGGACCCGGAGGCGCTCGCGGGGATCACCAGCCTTCGGAACATCGCCGCGACCCTCTTCTACGCGCTGCCCGACCTCGGCACCGGCCGCAACCCGACCTGGGACGCGATCGGCTATCCCGGCCCGATCTCATCCGCGCCCGACCGACCTCGCGCGCTCCGGATCCGCCGTCCGTCGGGGGCCGAGGAGACGATCGAGGCCGACGTCTGCATCGTCGGCTCGGGCGCCGGCGGCGGCGTCGTCGCGGGCGAGCTGGCGGCGGCGGGCAAGTCGGTGGTGGTGCTCGAGATGGGCGGCTACTACGACGACCGCGACTTCGATCAGCTCGAGATCTCGGCCTATCAGCGCATGTATCTCAACGGCGGGCCCTTCCCGACCGCGGACGGCCAGATCTCGATCGTCGCCGGCAAGGCAGTCGGCGGCGGCACGGTGATCAACTGGACCAACTGCCTGCGCACGCATGGGTGGGTGCGCGACGAGTGGGCGACCGAGCACGGCCTCGAGGGCCTCGACGGCGCCGATTTCGATGCCCATCTCGACGCGGTCGCGGAGCGGATCGAGGCGAACGCCGACTGCTCGGATCTCAACGGTCCGCACCGGCGGCTGGAGCAGGCCTGCGATCGGCTCGGCTACGACTTCCGCAAGACCGTCCGCAACACCGACTCCGCGACCTACGACCCGGCGAGCGCCGCCTACATGGGCTTCGGCGACCAGTCGGGGTCGAAGCTCTCGACCGCGAAGACCTACCTGCTCGACGCGCAGGCCAAAGGCGCCGAGATCCTCGCCGGCTGTCGCGCCGAGCGGATCCTGGTCGCCGACGGGCGCGCGGCCGGAGTCGAGGCCACCTACACCGATCCCGAGGCACCCGCGGGGAACGGTGCCCCGGCCCGCGTCACCGTTCGCGCCCCGGTCGTGGTCGTCGCCTGTGGCTCGATCGAGTCCCCGGCGCTGCTCTTGCGCTCGGGCATCGGCGGCCCGGCCGCGGGCGACTTCCTGCGCCTGCACCCGACCGCGGCGGTGACCGCCTACTACGACGAACCGCAGGACTGGTGCTGGGGTCCGCCGCAGGCGGCGCTCTCGCACGAGTTCGCCGACGTCGGCGACGGGACGGGCTACTTGATCGAGGGCGCGCAGTCGACCACCGGCCTGTTCGCCGGTGCGATTCCGTGGCGCTCGGGAGCCGACCACAAGCGCCGGATGGCCGAATGGGCGCGCGCGGCGCCGCTGATCAACCTCACCCGCGAGCAGGGGCACGGGCGGGTGACGATCGACGAGGCCGGCAACGCGGTGACCCACTACCCGATCACCGACGAGGTCGACATTCGCAACATCCGCGCCGGGGTCGAGCAGCTGATCCGTATCCACGAGGCGGCCGGCGCCGCCGAGATCGTCGGCAGCGCCCGCAAGGCGGGCGACTGGCGCCGCGGCGACGACCTCGACGCGTTCGTCGCCGACGTCACCTCGCAGCCGATCGCCCCGCGCGAGTTCGCCCTCTTCTCGGCCCACCAGATGGGCTCTTGCCGGATGGGGACGGACGCTTCGAGCTCGGTCGCCAACCCCGACGGCGAGCTCCACGACACGCCGGGCGTCTGGATCGGCGACGCGAGCGCCTTTCCGTCGGCCTCGGGAACGAACCCGATGCTGACGATCATGGCGCTGGCGCGGCGGACGGCGCACGCGATCGCGGCGGGCTAGCCGTGGTTTCGGGGATCGCGCCGGCCAACGGGATCGAGATCGCCTATGAGGAGCTCGGCGATCCCGACGGCGAGCCGCTGTTGCTGGTGATGGGGCTCGGGATGCAGATGATCGCCTGGGACGAGCGCTTCTGCGAGCTGCTGACCGAACGGGGATACCGGGTCATCCGCTTCGACAACCGCGACTCGGGGCTGTCGAGCAAGGTGATCGGATCGCCGCCCACCATGCTGGCCACGTTCATGGGTGCACGCCACGGCCTCGCCTACACGCTCGACGACATGGCCGATGACGCCGCGGGATTACTCGATCACCTCGAGATCGACGCGGCGCACGTCGTCGGCGCCTCGATGGGGGGGATGATCGCCCAGGTGCTCGGCTACCGCCATCCGAGTCGGGTCCGGTCGCTGGGCCTGCTCATTACCGGCCCCGGAAAGCGTCGGCTGGCGTTCCCGCGGATCCGGGTCCTCGGGATGCTGCTGGTGGAGGCGCCGGACGAACGTGAGGCATACGCCGAGCACATACTGCGGGTATTCCGCGCGATCGGCTCGCCGGCCTACCCGATGCCGACCGAGCGGGTGCGCGAGCTGGCGCTGGCCTCTTACGACCGTTGCCACCACCCGGCCGGCTTCGCCCGACAACTGCACGCGATCAACGCCTCGGGCGATCGCAGCCGCCGCCTGCGGTCGGTCACCGCTCCCGTGCTGGTCATCCACGGCAGCGACGATCCGCTGGTGCGCCCGGCGTCGGGCCGATCGCTCGCCCGCACGATCCCGGGCGCCGAGCTGATGATGGTCGACGGCATGGGCCACGACCTGCCGCCGCAGCTCTGGCCGCGGATCAGCGAGCGGCTCGTCGCCAACGCCCGACGGGCCCAGCCGTCCGCCGAGGGCCGGCCCTCGGCGCCACGGGACTCGGGCGAGCCGGTCGCTCGCTAGGTGCACGGCGACGAGTCGTGGCGCAGCTGACGGAGCCGGTACGGGAGTGGCGGTCCGCCGGGCGGGTCGAGCGCTTCCGCGATCGGCGCATCCACGTCTTCGAGCGTCCCGGGGCAGACCCTCCGCTGCTGCTCCTGCACGGGTTCCCGTCCAGCTCCTATGACTGGCGCGCACTGCTCGCCGAGGAGCCTGAGCGCGCGGCGCTGGCCTTCGACTTCCTCGGCTTCGGGCTCTCGGAGAAGCCGCGCGACCACGTCTACAGCCTGTTCTGGCAAGCTGACCTGACCGAGGACCTCGTCCGCCGCCGGCTCGGGGGCCGCGCTGTGTTCGTCGTCGCCCACGACATGGGCACCTCGGTGGCGACCGAGCTGTTGGCGCGCGCGATCGAGGGCCGCGTGGGCTTCGAGATCGCCGGCGCGCTGCTGTTCAACGGCAGCATCGTGCTCGAACGGGCCAGCCTCACGCCCGCGCAGCGACTTCTGCGGGGTCCGCTGGGCGCGCTCTTCGCGCGGCTCGGCAGCGAGCGCGTGTTTCGCCACCAGTTCGGGAGTCTCTTCTCGGCGGCCCATCCGCTCGGCGACGAGGAGGCCGCGGCCCAGTGGTCGCTGATCTGCCACAACGGCGGCCGCACCCTCGGGCACCGACTGATCCACTACCTCGGCGAGCGCGAGCGCTTCGCCGAGCGGTGGCACGGCGCGGTGCGCGACTGGGGCGGTCAGCTGAGCTTCGCCTGGGGTCTGCAGGATCCGGTGGCGACCGAAGCCGTGCTCGACGCGCTGGTCGGGTTGCGCCCGACCGCCCACGTCGAACGCCTCCCCGGGCTCGGGCACTACCCTCAGATCGAGGATCCGGCGGCGATCGCCGCCGCGCTCGGCGGCGCCATTGACCGAGTGACGGCGGGGCCGGGGCCCCGGTCGTCCAGCTAGGGCGCGGGCGGCGGCAGCGGCGGGATCGCGACCTTGCAGGAGGCGCCGGCGCAGGTCGTGAGGCGGGTCAGCGCGTCGGCGAGGATCGCCTTGATCGCGGCGTAGCGGGGGTCGTTGTGGACGCTCTCGAGCTCCCACGGATCGAGCTTCAGGTCATACAGCCCGTCCTGCCCGTCCTCCTGCAGGTCGTAGCGGTAGCGCTTCGTGCGGATCGACTTGTAGGCGGGCACGCCGCGCGGGTTGGGGAAGGTCTCGATCAGCGCCACCCGGCCGTCGAGGCGGTTGGGGTCGCGGGCCGCCCGCAGCAGCGAGACGCCGTCGAGCGGCAGCGTCGCCTTCGCTCGCGCGTCGGCCAGGTCGAGGATCGTCGGTGCGAGGTCGGCGTTGCTGGCGATCCCGCGCACCCGGCGTCCCACGGGGAAGCCGGGGCCGGCGATCATCAGCGGCACCCGCGAGGAGCCCTCGTAGGGGACGTACTTGACCCCCGCCGCGCGGCCGTCCTGGGTGACCGGGTCGCGCAACCGGTGCTCGCCGAGGATCCAGCCGTTGTCGGAGGTGAAGACGATCACCGTGTTCTCGTACTCGCCGGTTCGCTTCAGCTCGTCGACCACCCCGGCGACCATGTCGTCGACGCCGAGCAGCGAGCCCATCCGGCCGCGGTAATGGTCCTGGAGCGCGTCGATCTCGTCCGCGGTGAACGGGTCGGGGAAGAAGTCCGACAGCGTGGTCGGCTTGTCGGAGAGGTCGGCCTCGTCGAAGTTCGGGTACCGGGGCAGCACCGCGTCGGCATAGACATCCGCGTAGCGCGGCGGCGGGACCGCGGGCGTTCCCTCCATCCGGGCGCGGCTCTCGACCGCGACCGTGTGCGGCGCGTTCGGGGCCAGGCTGATGAAGAACGGCTTGCCCTTGCGCGACGCGGTGTCGATCGCGCGCTCCGCGAGCCCGGCGTAGACGTCGGTCGAGTAGTCGGCGGGCGCGCGGCCGTAGGTGCGCAGGTGGCCGTTGTTGTTGAGCGTGTAGCCGTAGTAGTCGTAGGTGGAGGGGTCGACGCCGCCGTGCCAGTCGCTCCAGCCGGGCGGGACCTCGAGCGGGTCGCGCTCGCCGTACTCGTTCAGGTACTTGCCGATGTGGATCGTCCGGTATCCGGCCCGCTGCAACCAGACCGGCAGCGTCTCGGCTCCCTTGAGCAGCGTGTAGCCGCCGAGCGGCGCGTTGTTCCACAGCACCCCGTGGTTGTGCGCGTACTGGCCGGTGTAGAAGGTCGCCCGCGATGGGCAGCAGAGCGGGAAGTTGACGATCGCCTGGTCAAAGCGCGTCCCCTGGCGGGCGATCAGCTTGCGCGTCTGCGGCATCGCCGACATCGAGCGGAAGTCCTGGTCGTCGGTCATCACGACGATCACGTTCGGGCGGTCGGCCCGGTCCTTGGCGGTCGCCTGCGTCGCGGGGGCGAGCAGCGCGACCAGGGCGATCGCGAGGGTGGCGAGGCGGCGGTGGCTCATCGAGCGACCGGCCGGACAGCGAGGGGCAGCGAGCTCACGCGGCGCTGGATCCTATCGTGGGGCACCCACCCCGGAAGGCGGCAACGGCGCCGCTTGCGCGTCACCGCCGCAGTACAACCCTCCCATGGCGTCCGTCGGCCGGATGCCTAGGCTCCGGCCGACGGACTGCACCCCCGTCGCCCCCTCGCGTTACTTGTACGTGGCCTCGTAGTTGAACGTGTAAATGCCGTCCTCATAGGTTCCGACGAACGTGCCCTTGAACTTGTGGCCCTTGTAGTCGCCGGTTCCCTTCTTCAGCTTGAAGCTGCCGTCGGTGAGGGTGCCAGTGCCGTCGGGGTTGAACGTCTGGGTGGCCTCCCCCGTGCCGCTCAGCGAGCCGTGCTTGGTGTAGACGGTGATCTTCCTGGCCGTGACTAGGACCGAGCCCGGCTCGGGACCGGCCGCAACCTGGGTCACGTAGACGATCGCGCCGCGGCCGAGGAGCTCGTCCTTGAAGTCGCCCGAGACATAGAGATCAGTGCCCTCGACGTGGTTGCCGCTGGCGTAGACGATGCCGGTGGTGGCCTGTGCCGGCTTGCCCGTTTTCGCAACGGCGACTCCCGAGGCGCTGACGGCGAGCACCGCGATCAGCAATAGGAGCTTGCGCATCCGGCCTGCCTGGCCGGGTAATCCGATTCTGGCCATCTTGCCCTCCCTTGGTCGTTCCTTGTCCCTTACGGAAACGGGTTCAGTCTCCGTCACCCGCGCCCCGCTGTCGCCGTCACTTTGGTCCGAGTTGGGGAGTAGCCGGGACCCTCAAACCGAAGGAGCCGGCCTCCTCCGCACGCGAGGGCCGCTCCGAGCCGCAAACGGGTGTGTTGAACGCGCGAAAAGGGGGGCGGGCGGAATTCAGCCCTGCTTCAGCTTCACCTTCAGCTGTTCGGAGTCGCTGTTCCCGGCCGGGTCGGTGAGCTCGACCGCGATCGTGGCCTTCGCCTTGTCGCCCTCCTTGAGCGCCTCGGCGATCTTCTTTGCCTGCGCCTTCTTCTTCGGCTTCAGCTTCAGCGTCGCGGTCTTGCCCGCCGCGACCTCGGACCGTCTTCGGCTTCAGCTTGTAGGTCGGGTTGACCTTGATCTTGCCGCTGGCCTCGGCGGTGAGCAGCTCCTTCGGCCGTGACCTTGACCGCGACGGCGGATCTTCTTGCCCTGTTGCTTCTGGGTCTTGCTTGGCGTCGACCGTGGCCGCGGCCGCGAAGTCGGGCAGGGCGTCGACCGCGACGCCGGACGGGTAGCTCACGGCCGCTGATGAAGACTCTCGTCGACGTCCGTGCCGTCGAGGTTGGCGCGGCCGATGTGCCCAGTGTCGTGCTCCGGCGACGCTCGTCCAGTAGACGTGGCTGGCGTCGACCGCGACATCCCCAGCGGCCAGGACGTCGCGGTGATGAAGCTCTGCGTTCGACGCCGGTGCCGTCGAGGTTGGCGCGGCCGATCGCGCCCGTGGTCGATGGTTCGTACCAGTAGACGTGCGACTCGGCGATCGACCGCGACGCCGAGCGACGGCGTCGTGAGGACGGCTGATGAAGCTCTCGTTCACCGCCCGTGCCGTCGAGGTTGGCGCGGCCGATCGTGTTCCGTGTCGTAGTTCGTCCAGTAGACGTGGTTGGCGTCGACCGCGACGCCGATCGGGCAGGCGGCGCCGGTGATGAAGCTCTGGTTCGACGCCGGTGCCGTCGAGGTTGGCGCGCCCGATCGTGTCCGACGTGGCCGATGTTCGCCCAGTAGACGTGGCTGGCGTCGACCGCGACGCCGATACGGAGTGGTCGTGCGCCCGGTGATGAAGCTCTGGTCGACGCCGGTGCCGTCGAGGTTGGCGCGACCGATCGCGCTCCGTGCGCGGCGTTCGCCCAGTAGACGTGGCTGGCGTCGACCGCGACGCCGAGCGGATTGTCGTCGCGCCGGTGATGAAGCTCTGGTTGACGCCGGTGCCGTCGAGGTTGGCGCGACCGATTGCGCTGGCGCCCGGGTCGAAGGCCGTGTTCGACCAGTAGACGTAGGCCTCGGCGCGTGGGGCGAGGGCCAGGGGCAGGAGGAAGAGCGCAAGCGCGGTCGCGATGATCGCCAAGGCAGGCCTTACATCCCGCATGCGCATACTGAGCATCAGTCTCGACTCCTTCTGCTTGCCTGTGGTTGGAGCTGAACTACCCGCATCGCGGCTCGACTATGTCTTGCAGGCATGTCGGCTCACCGTCCTGCAGCCTCCGCCGCTGACCGTGATGTGGAACTTGATCTCGAGCTTGCCAACGTCCACGATCTCGTTCGAGAACACGAGCAGATGGCGGCCGGGGGTAAGCGGCTTGATCCGCAGCCACCAGCCGACCGAGGCCAGCCGCGTCTCGGTAGCCGTCGCGAGGGACGGGTCATAGCCCGCGATGGCATTCCCCGGCTCGAGCGGGATCGTGTAGACGTCGCTGTACCTGAGCGAAGCCGCGACACTATTTGCCAGCGAGCGGCCGTCGAGGGTCGCGCGCGGGTCCTCGAGCGCAGGATCGAAGAACGATTGGAGATCCGCCAAGAGCTCCTCGTCGGTCTCGTCGGGGCTTGTTGGCCATGTGAAGCTGGTACTGACCACCCCGAGCAGGCGCGTCCCGGGCCGCAGTCGACATTGGACGTGCTTGGTCCCCAGCTCTGCGGTCTGGTTGAGGTAGAACACGCCGCCGATCTTCTCGCCGCAGATCTCGCTTGCCGTGGGATTGGTGCTGCTGCCGGCGGCCCACGCCAACCAGCGCTCCTGCCAGGTCACCAGCGAGGCTCCCCAGGCACTCGACCCCGCCGGCTCGACCGGGCTCCTGTTCGCGGCAGCGGGTGCCACCGCCGCAACCATCGAGAGCGCCGCAATCGCAACGAGTAACAGGCGTCTCATCGGAAGGCTCCTTCCCTCTGGCCGTGGACCGCGAACGAGCGGTGCATGCAGCAAGCCTCGCGCAGATGCCTTCCCCTGTCGCCGTCCGTTCGGTCCGAGCAAGGGAGGAGTCGACAGTCCCTAAATCGAAGGAGCCCACGCCGTTCGATCGAGCTCGGGCTCCACGCACGGCCGGGTGTCGGTCGGAAGGTGAACGGAGACGGCGGTGCCCGCGCCGGGGTCTGCCGCGATCTCCAACCTCCCACCAAGGGCTCGCACGCGCCGATCGACGCTGGCCAAGCCGATGTGTCCGTTGGACGACGCGGCGAGATGCTCACCGGCACCGATCCCGCGACCGTCGTCGGTGACCTCGAGCCAGAGCCAACTCGGGTCTCGGCGAACGGTCACACAGACCTCGTTAGCGTCGGAATGCTTGACCGCGTTGGCCAGCAGCTCTCGCGCCAGCGAAACCACGATCCGGTCGTGAGGCCCGCTTGCCTGGTCATCGATCTGCAGCTCGCAGCGAAAGCCGCCCCGGGTCTCGGCCTCGGTGGCGACCGCCCGGATCCCGCTCTCGAGTCCGGCCCGTTCAACCGTCAGCGGGTGCAGTGCGCTTACCGCGCATCGCAGGCTGTCGATCCCGTCGCCCACCTCCTCCGAGGCCCTGATCACCTTGGCGCGCCCCGGGCTCGCCTCGATCAGGTCCTGCTTGGCGGCCAGCAGCGTCTGCAGCGCGCCGTCGTGAAGGTCCTCGGCGATCCTCCGGCGCGCTTCGTCCTCGGCCGCGATCAGCTCCTCGGCCAGCCGCTGGCGCTCCGCTGCGAGCCGCGCGATCTCGGCTCGTTGGCGCTCCGCTTCCCGCCGCGCCGCCGACTCGCGCTCGATCTCGCCATGGGCAAGCGTCAGCCGCCGCAGCGCCTCGGCCAGCGCGGCGACCAGGACGGCAAGCAGGGCGAACACCATCACCCGGCTCGCGTACCGCCACGCACCGACCTCCGAGTCCGCCGTGGCGACATAGAGGGCGAGCAACAAGGCCGCCGCGCCCGCACCCACGAGGCCGCCCCGCAGGCCGAACTCGGCCACCAGGATGGCGATCGGAAGGATGCAGAGAAGCAGGACCTCGAGGTCGGTTCCCTGGACAGCCAGGCGAAGCGCGAACGCCGCGGCGAACAGCGCCGCCGCCAGGGCGATCACAGCGAGCTTCCGTGCGCTGCCGTCCAGTCGTGCTGCGCTCAATCGATCAGTCCCCTTCGCATCGCCTCGGCAACCGCGGCCGCGCGATCGCCGACCTCGAGCTTCGCGTAGAGGTTGCGCAGATGTGACTTGACGGTGGTTGGGCTCAAGTACAGCTGTCTCCCGATCTCAGCCGCTGACTCACCCTCCGCGACGCGGCGCAGGACCTGGACCTCGCGCTCCGTGAGCGCCGCGAGCTCTGCCTGGCGGCGCTTGCGAATCTCCGATGCGAGGCCGACCTCGACCTCCGGGCCGAGCGCGATCTCTCCCCGGGCCACGGTCGCGATCGCGTCACAGATCGCCTCCCGTGGCGCGTCCTTGGAGATGAAGCCGGCTGCGCCGTCGGCAAGGGCCCGATAGATGGTCTCTCCGTCGACATGTGCTGAGAGGATCAACACGCGGATCTCGGGATAGTCGCGGCCGATCGCCGCCAGGACCTCGAGCCCGTCCAAGCCGGGCATCCGGATGTCGACCACGACGATCTCAGGCTGCAGCTCCCGCGCCCGGTCGAGCGCCTGGCGCCCGTCGCCGGCTTCACCGACGAACCGAAGGTCCGACCGCGCCCCGACTGCCTCCGCCAACCCATCCCGGTAGATCGGATGGTCGTCCGCGATCAGGACCCCGCACTTCCTCTGCTTCCGTGCCACGGCGGGCGCGGACATCCTCACCGCGCCTTGGCCTGTTGCCGGTCTGGATACATGCGGGCTGGTCCGTGCGCCTCGATGGCGCCACCATAACCGCATCCGTGCCCGATGTCACGAACTTCTATAGGTGTGTTTTTCGTACCTATTCCAGCGCTTTCACGGCCACCCGGGCGATCGTGGTCAGCGACTGGTAGTAGACGTCGCGCCCGAACCCGGGCGCGGGGAAGAGGAAGCCCTGGATCGGCGATGGGACCTCGACCCGCGCCTTCTCGGCGCCCGAGTCGAGGTCGAGGACGACGAGCTGATCGGCGCCGGCGCGCGGGATCGCGCGGCGGGCGCGCGGGCTGCGGGCGAGCAGCGGGCCGAGCAGCCGGGTCCCGGGCCGGACGCAGCGGGTGGTGAAGGAGCGTCGGGCCCGCGCCAGTCGCCAACGATCAGCTCGCGGGTGTCCGGATAGACGATCAGGTGCCCGGCGTGCGCGAGCCCGTCGCGCCGCCACAGCGGCTCGAGCTCGTCGCCGTTCACCCGCCAGGCGCGAACGACCGCGTTGCCGGCGTCGTAGGCGACCACGATCCGTGCCCTGCGGGTCCCAGCCGGGCGGGTTGGACTCGGTTCCATGGGCGAGCCCGCTGATCTCGACCGAGTGCGCCGCGTCGTCGTCGAGGCGGGCCCACCAGAGCCGCACCGGGCTCGCCTCGACGCCGCTGTCGAGCATCGTGTGATCGACGCGGTTGCGGCCGTTGTCCATCCAGAAGACGTGCTCGATCGGTGATCACCGGATCCCAGCCGTAGCCGCGCTCGGGCGCGGGCCCGTAGCGCGGCGCCCAGCGCTCGTCGACGGTGATCCGGCCGGCGTCGCGATCGAGGCGCAGGCGGAAGACGACGGTGGTCCCGACCGCGATCACGCTCTCCCCGTCGCTCGAGAGCCGCGCGATCGACGGCTCGGGCAGCCGCAGCGGCTCGGCCACCGGCAGCAGCGTCTCGGGGTCGAGCACCGAGACCGTCGACGGCTCCAGCCCGGCGGGTGCGTCGCAGTCCTTGGTCACCAGCTCGCCGCCGTCGAGGACCACGAACGAGTTGTGCGGCCGCGGCGACCGGCAGCCGGTGCGAGGCGAGCACCTCGAGCTCGGGGCTGAGCCGGTGCGCCCAGCGGCCGAAGACCAGGTGCAGGTCGCCGCAGGCGTGCGCGGCAAGGCCACCGGGCCAGAACGGGCCGCCCGGGCAGCCGCGGCGTCGACGCGGTGACCGCCAGCGTCTCCGGGTCGAGGCGCTCGACCCACGCCTCGACGGGCGTCGACTGGATCCCCGACAGCGGGATGTCGTGGCGCAGCGCGTAGAGCTCGCCGGGATCGCGGCGCACGAGGGCGTCGGTGGCGAAGGCGTCGTGCGGACGGCCGCCACCTCGAGCCGCTCGCCGGCCTCGATCCCGAGCCCCGGCTGGCCCGTCGACCGCGCCCCAGCGACGCGGCCCGCCGTCCTCGCAGGTCCAGGTCCGCGGCCAGTAGGCGCCCGGCTACCGGGCTCAGGGCGCCGTCGAGCACCGGATCGGCGCCCGACTTCGCAGCAGATCAGCGCGGCGCGCTCGAGCCCGGCCGCGCGATCGGAGAGGGCGGCGAGCACCTCCGGGTCGGTGGCGAGGGCGACGAACGCCGCCCGGCTCGGATACCAGACCGCGATCACCTCGTCGTAGACGGTCGCTCTCGTCTCCGATCACGGTCTGGCCGGCGCCTGCGCGTACCAGAGGATCCTGGCCCCGACCCGGTCCAGGACGGCCGTCGCGACGGCGCCGTAGCGGGCATAGGCCTCGCGCCCGCTGACCTCGGCGCTGCCGCCGCCCGGCGGCTCTGACTCGTAGGCGTCGCGGTCGCGGTAGCGGTTCAGGTTCAACATCACCACCGGGCGGTCGTCGCTGCCGCCGGCACCGGCGGCGATCTCGGCAAGCTGCTGCTGGTCGGGCTCGATCGGCATCGTTGCCTCCTCAGCGGCGGATCACCGCGACCCAGATCTCGGTCAGGGTCTCGACCGCGGTCTCGACGGAGATCCGTGGCTCGCGGCCGAAGGCATCGAGCAGATAGCTCTCGTTCATCAGGTTCAGCGCCCGTGCCGTCTCGTCGACGTCCGCCGAGCCGGCCCCCGGTTCAACCTCGAGCCGATCGCAGCGGCCTGCGCGACCAGCTCGTCGAAGCGCTCGCGGATCGGCGCCTGCCCGGCGGCGATCTGCTCGTCGGCGGCGGCCGCCTCGGCGACCGCCCGCAGCAGCGGCCCGTGACGCCGATAGACGGTCGACGGCAGGCTCGATCGCCGGCCGGACCACCTCGGGCTCGGCTCAGTCGCGGGTCGCGGCCAGCGCCAGCTGGGCCTCGTAGAGCTCCTCGATCGCCTCCCGCCGGCCCGCATCAGCAGGTCCCCGAGGTCGTCGAAATGGCGGTAGAAGATCGTCCGCCCGATCCCGGCGCGCTCCATGATCTCGCCGACGCTGAGCTCCGCGTAGGAGCGCTCGCGGACCAGCTCGGTGGCCGCGTCGATGATCCGCTCACGGCTCTGTTCGCGGGTGTGACGTGCTCGTCGCTATTTGATTCGCTGTCGTCATCGGGTCGAGAGTGGCCATGTTGACACAGTGTGACACAGTGGTGTTACGTTGCGCGCCAGCGGCGTTCGACGGAGCTGGGAGTGATGAACATCGGAGCAGCGATGGTGCGCGGGCGAGCTCGAGCTCGGGCCGTGGTCGCGGTGGCGGCGCTGGCGGTCGCCGCTGACGATCAGCCGGCGCCGGGGCGCGCCCGGTCGACGCCGACACGCGACGGGCGCCCGAACATCCTCGTCGTGATGACCGACGACATGGCGACCGACCGACCTCGCGCTGATGCCGAACGTCGCGGCGGCTGCTCGCCGCGCAGGGGACCACGTTCGCCGACGCGGTCGACTCCTTCCCGCTCTGCTGCCCGGCGCGGGCGACCTTCATCACCGGCCAGTACGCGCACAACCACGGCGTCGCGGGCAACTTCTACCCCTACGGCTGGTACGGGATGAAGCACCGCGGCAACATCCTGCCGGCCTGGCTGCAGCAGGCCGGCTACCGCACCGCGCTGATCGGCAAGTGGCTGAACGGCTACGGCGCGCTCGACGCCCACGGCGAGGTGCCGACGCGGCTTCGACATCTGGCGCGGCCTGCTCGACGTCTCCGCCTACGACTACTACAACTTCGTGATGAACCGCGACGGCAAGCTGCGAGCCTGGGGCGACGCCGACTTCGCCCGCAAGCTGGTCGAGTTCGCGAACATCGAGGTGATCCCCGAACCCCGGCGGGCTCGCCGGGGTCCTGGCGCAAGCTGCAGCGAGCTCTTCGGACCGCGCCCGTACGACTACTGGGGCGCCGCAGAAGCCCGCAGGACTACTCGCCGGACGTGACCGGCAAGATCACCGAGGATCTCGTTCGCGGCGAGCGCAAGTCGAAGAAGCCGTTCTTCATCTGGTGGGCGCCGGCCGCGCCGCACCGCGAGGACGTCGCGACGACGCTGATGGGCCGCCCCGGGCGCCGACCCGCGCCCGGCGCCGCGCTACGCGGAGCAGAGCGCGAGCTACTCCCTGCCGCGGCCGCCGAGCTTCAACGAGCCCGACTTCGCCGACAAGCCCTCCAACATGCGCAACGCACGCGCCCTCGATGACCGACGCCCAGATCGCACCAGCTCGAGCTCGACTACCAGGGCCGGGCCGGCTCGCTGCTGGCCGTCGACGACCACGTCGCGCAGCTGGTCGAGGTCCTGCGCTACGACCGACCAGCTCAAGAACACGCTGATCGTCTTCGTCTCCGACAACGGCTGGCTGCAGGGCGAGCACCGGATCACCGGCGACAAGTTCCTGCCCTACGAGGAGTCGCTGCGCGTGCCGCTGATCCTGCGCGGCCCCGGCGTCCCGGCCGGCCAGACGGTCCAGGGCCAGGTCTCGAACGTCGACTTCGCCCCGACGCTGCTCGACGCGGCCGGCGCGAGCGCCGGGCGCACGATGGACGGCGTCTCGCTGCTGCCGACCGCGCGCAACCCGAGCCGACGGCCCGAACCGGGCGCTCGAGATCGAGGCCCTGGCGCCGCTGTTCGCCGGCGACATCCCGATCAACGCGCTGGGACCGGCCCTACACGGGGGTGCGCACCGACCGCTACACCTACGTCGTCTGGACCAGGAGACCGGCGAGAAGGAGCTCTACGACCGCCGCCAGGACCCCTACCAGCTCAGCAACGTCGCCGGCGATCCGGCCTACGCGCGAGATCAAGGCGCGGCTGGCGGCGAAGCTGGCCAAGCTCGACGACTGCAAGGGCGACGCGTGCAACGTGAAGCCGTAGGGCCCCGGGTCAGGCCTGCGCTGCTCGCCCTGCTCGTGGCGGCGGCGGCTGCGGAGCATCGGTCGCGCGCGGCGCCGGCCGCGCCGCCGCGAACCGTCGAGGGGCCTGCACGACGCCCGCTACTGCGAGATCCTCGTGCTCGAGGGGACGATTCCGGACGCCACGGTGACGGTCTGGAACACGATCGGCCTCAACGACTGCCCGGCAGCCGTGGTGGGACTCATTCGACGCGACCGCGCTCGCCGACGAGCTCGGCGTCGGGCTCGTCGTCCTCAACGGGCCGCGCCACTTCCTCATGGACACGGCGACCGGGAGGCCGGGCGGCACGCGCTCGTTCGCGGGCGAGCGGCTGCGCAAGGTGGCGACGATCCCGATCTCGCAGCGCCGCGGACCTCGCCCAGACGCCCTACACCGAGCGGACGATCGAGCGCCGCAACACCTGGCGCTGGAAGCGGCGGGCCGTCGGGTGTACAAGCTCGCTGGCGCCGGACGGGACGCGCTACGTGATGCAGGCCTACTCGCAGATCCGCGATCCCGAGCTCGCGATCGGCGACCTGCGCTCGCTCGGCGATCGGCTCGAGCTGCCGCTCGGCTGGCGCTATCGCACGCCACCGGCTGCGCGCGCGACCTCGTCGTGAGGCCAGCGGCGAGGCGACGATCATCCAGGACGAGCTGCACAACACCTACCAGCGCCTGCCCACGATCCGCCGCAGGCCTCGCCCGCGAACACGCGCCACCGGATCGCGATCAGCGGCGTGACCCGCACCATCGGCTCGCCGACGCCCGGCACGCTCGCGCGACCAGCGGCACGGTCTCGGGGCACGCCGTTCGGCCCGGGACTCGGTGACGCTCGACGTCACGCTCGCGGGCGTCGCGAGGCGACGGGCACCGTTCCGGATCGACGTCCGGGCGCGGCTCGGCCTTCGGCACGGTCGCGATGACGTTCGAGATCAGCGGCTCGGAGATCACCTTCCGCGGCACCGCCGAGCTTCACCGGCGGCACCGGTGCCTACCGGGGCATCAAGGGCGACGAGCTTCAGGCGCTACGACCACAACACGCTCGACGGCCAGTCGGGCACCTTCACGCTCGACGGTTTCGCGACCTACTAGGGATGGACGCCTTCCGCACCCCCGACGAGCGCTTCGAGGGTCTGCCCGGGTTCCCCTACGAGCCCGTCTTCAGGGAGGTCGGCGGGCTGCGGGTCGCCCACATCGACGAGGGCGAAGGCCCGCCGGTGGTCTTCTTCCACGGCGAGCCCACCTGGTCCTACCTGTGGCGCAAGGTGATCCCGCCGGTGCTCGACGCCGGCTTTCGCTGCATCGCCCCCGATCACGCGGGCTTCGGGCGCTCCGACAAGCCCCCCGACCTCGATTGGTACACCTACGACCGTCACACCGAGATCGCGGCGACGCTGCTCGCCGATCTCGACCTCCGCGACGCCACCGTGGTCGTTCACGACTGGGGCGGGCCGATCGGGCTGCGGCTCGCGGTCGAGCACCCGGACCGGATCGCCCGGATGGTGATCATGGACACCGGCCTGTTCACCGGCGAGCAGCGGATGTCGGATGCCTGGAAGAAGTTCCGGGACTTCGTCGAGCGGACGGAGGACCTGCCGGTCTCCTTCTTGGTCAAGGGCGGCTGCGCGCGCGAGCTGCCCGACGACGTGGTCGCGGCCTACGACGCCCCGTTTCCGACCCCGGAGTCGAAGGCCGGCGCGCGCGCTTTCCCGCTGATGCTGCCGACCTCGCCGGAGATGCCCGGCGCCGCCGCCGGCAAGCGGGTCCTCGAGGCGCTGCGCTCCGACCGGCGGCCGAAGCTCTGCCTGTGGGCGGACGATGATCCGGCGATCCCGTTCGAGGTCGGCGAGCGGTTCGCCGCCGCGGTCAACGCCCCGCCGCCGGAGAAGATCGACAACGCCTCGCACTACCTCCAGGAGGACGCGGGCGAGCGAGATCGGCGGCCGGATCGCCGCCTGGCTGACGGAGTAGCGATGAGCCTGCTGCTCTACCGCCTGGGACACCTGTGCGCGCGCCGGCGCCTCGTCGTGATCGCGATCTGGGCGGTCGCGGTCGTCGGCGTGGTGGGCGCCGCGGCGGCGATCGGCAGCCAGACGTCCGACAACCTGACCCTTCCCAACACCGGCTCCACCGAGGCGACCGATCTGCTCGACGAGAGCCTCCCCAAGCAGGCGAACGGCACGGTCCCGATCGTGCTCGAGTCGGCGAAGGGACGCCTCGACGAGGGGGCGAACCGCGAGGCGGTCAAGAAGACCGTCAGCTCGCTGCAGAAGGCGCCCGGCGTGCGCCATGCGGTCAGCCCGCTGAGCACCGAGGGCAAGGATGCGCTGTCCAAGGACGGGACGATCGGCTACGTCTCGCTGACCCTCGACGTGGGACCGGACGATCTCGACGAGGACGAGGCCAACGCGGTGATCGACGCCGCGCAGCCGGCTCGCGACGCCGGGCTTTCGGTCTCGGCAGGTGGTTACCTGGGGCAGGAGGTCTCGAAGCCGAGCACCAAGTGGAGCGAGCGAATCGGGATCGCGGCCGCGATCGTGATCCTGCTGCTGGCGCTCGGGACGGTGGCGGCGATGGCGATGCCGATCGCGGTGGCGATCATCGCGGTGGTCACCGGCCTGAGCCTGATCGGGCTGCTCGGCCACCTGATCGAGGTGCCGACCGTCGCCCCGACGCTCGGCACGATGATCGGGCTCGGGGTCGGCATCGACTACTCGCTGTTCATCGTCACCCGCTACCGGCGCCGGCTCTCGGAGGGACTGGACGTCGAGGAGGCGGTCGCCCGCGCCGCGGCGACCTCGGGTAGTGCCGTCGCATTCGCCGGGGGCACGGTCGTGATCGCGCTGCTCTCACTGCTCTTCGCCGAGATCCCGATCGTCAGCGCGCTCGGTTACTCGGCGGCGATCGTGGTCGTGGTCGCGGTTGTTGCCGCGACCACACTGCTACCGGCGTTGCTCGCCCTGCTCGGGCACCGGATCGAGGCGCTGCGCGTGCCGCACATCACCCCCGAGCATCACGATGACCAGCCGCACGGCTGGGCCCGGTGGGCGCGGGGGGTGGCGGCCCGCCCCTGGCTCGCGCTGCTGGCGGCGGTGGCCCTGCTCGTCGTCCTCGCGCTGCCCGTGCGCGACATGCGCCTCGGCCAGGAGGACGTCGGGCAGCTGCCGGCCGACACCAGCGCTCGGCAGTCCTACGACGCGATCAGGAAGGGGTTCGGGGTGGGCGAGAACGGACCGTTGCTGCTCGCGGTCGAGTTCGCCAAGCCCGCGCGCAACGACCAGAAGAGCCTCGACGAGTTCAACCAGCAGCAGGCCGCCCAGCAGCAACAGCAGCAGGACGCGGTCACCCAGCAGACCCAGGAGTTGATCGCCGCGGGCGTCCCCTCCGACCAGGCTCAAGCGCAGGCCGAGCAGCAGGTCGCGGCCCAGGGCCCCTCCCAGGCACAGCAGGACAAGTCCGAGCAGCAGAAGAAGTACCTGCAATCGAGCGCCTCCGATCCCGACCTGGTCAAGCTCGAGAACAAGATCTCCAAGGACCCCGGGATCGCCTCGGTCTCAGCGGCGAAGGTCGATCCGACCGGCAAGGCTGCCGTGTTCAACGCCGTGCCGACGACCGCACCCTCGGCCTACGCGACCCAGGACACGGTCAATCGCCTGCGCGACGAGGTGATCCCGCAGGCGACCAAGGGAACCGACCTGACCGCCTACGTGGGCGGGACCACGGCGGGATACATCGACCTCGGCGACCGGATCTCCGAGAAGCTGCCGTCGGTGATCGCGATCGTGGTCGGGCTCAGCTTCGTGCTCCTGCTGATCGCCTTCCGTTCCGTGCTGGTTCCGGTCACTGCCGCGGCGATGAACCTGCTCTCGGTGGCCGCCGCCTACGGGGTGCTGACGGCGGTGTTCGAGAAGGGCTGGGGGGACAACCTGATCGGGCTCGACCATCCGATCCCGATCGAGAGCTTCGTGCCGTTGCTGATGTTCGCGATCCTGTTCGGCCTCTCGATGGATTACCAGGTCTTCCTGGTGTCGCGAATCGGCGAGATCTGGACCGAGCGGGGCGACAACCGCACGGCCGTGATCGAGGGCCTCGCATCCTCCGCAAGGGTGATCACCGCCGCCGCCGCGATCATGGTCAGCGTCTTCGCCAGCTTCGTGCTCAACGGAGACCCGACTGTGAAGCAGTTCGGAGTCGGCTTGGCCGTGGCGATCGCGGTCGACGCCACGATCGTCCGCTGCCTGCTCGTCCCGGCCGCAATGGTTCTGCTCGGCGAGCGCAACTGGTGGCTCCCGGGGTGGCTCGAGAGGATCCTGCCCCGCGTCGGTCTCGAAACCGAGGAGGCCTTGCCGCCCCTCCCGCCGGCGCGACAAATCTAGCGGTCGTGCCCGAGCGCGGACCGCAGGTCGTCGACGACGCGCTCAGGGTCGCGATGGACCTGCTGCCAGGTGTAGCGAAGCACGACGAAGCCGGCGCCCCGAAGTGAGAGGTCGCGGCGGTGATCGCGCTCGACCGCGGCGCGGGAGTCGTGCGCTTCGTGCCCGTCGAGCTCGACGATCATCGCCGCGTCGCGCCACAGCGCATCGACCGTCAGGCCCTCGACCCTGGCGTTGACCTCGGGCAGCGGCAGACCGGACCGCTCGACGAGGTGGAGGAATCGCCGCTCGAGGACGCTGCGAGTCTCGGCAAGCTGCGGCAGGTGACGGGAAAGGGCGCGGCGGAGAGCTGCGGCGCCGGGACGGCCGCGGCCCATCGACCGCTCGAGCTCGGCCGGGTGAAGGATGCGCTTGTGGTCGGCCTCGGCGAGCGCCCGCCGCAGGGCATCGAAGGGGAGGGTGGACGCGAGGTCGAGCAGGGTCTGCGCCGCGGTGGTGACGGGGAGGCCGTTGTGGCGAAGGGAGCCGCACCGCCGCCGTCCGTGGACACGAATATCGGTGAGGCCGGCGAGGTCGCGCGCCGTGCTGACGTGAATCGTGCGCGGCTCGGTGTCGAGGATTCCCCATCGCCACGCCGCCGTCTGATGCGAGAGCATCGCGCCCGGGCCGGCGTAGAAGAGCGCCGCGACGAGCCGGCCACGGACCTCGATTGCCCGGTGGCCGACCGCGTAGACACCTGGGTGGAGACGATGCAGCCGGCCCTGCGCCGTCCAGCGCGAGATCGCCGCACTGTCGAGGCCGCAATCAAGGAGCTGTCGTCTGCTCACCACGCCCCACTGCCGCCGTGCAAGCTCCGCCACCCGAACAATGCGGCCTCGCGAGCGCGTAGCGATCGTGGATCCGCGAAGCTGGGGCATGGGGCCACGGTGGCGCGGTCGGGCTCCCCGATCAACGCGAGGCTGTGCCGAAAGTCAGGCCGAAGCGTGGCGGTGCAGAAACGGCAGCACCGCCGCGTCGAACTCGGCTTGACGCTCGAGGCTCGGGACGTGCGCCGTGGCGGCGATCTCGACCGCCTCGGCCCCGGCGATGCCTTCGGCCATCGCCGCCGCGCCGGCGAGCACGCTCGGCTGGTCGAGCGCGCCGGTGACGACGAGCACCGGCACGCCGACCTCTCCCAGCCGGCCGATCGCGGGCGGGTCGAGGGCGTCGGGCTCGATCTCCACACCGCCGCGCTCGCGGGCATCCTCGCGTTTGAGCACGTCGAGGTTCATGGTCGCCATCCGTTCGCGGACGGCCGGATCGACGGTACCGGTCTCCCGCCGGGGGCCGTCCACCCAGCCGCCGAGCTCGACCTCGTTGGCGGCCTCGAGCCCGTCGCTCTCGTAGGCGGCCTCGACTCGCTCGAACATCGCGACGAGGTCGGCCGCCGGCTCCCAGCCAGAGGGCGTCGCGACGACGGTAACCAGCGCCGTGACGCGATCCGGGACCGCGAGCGTGAGATCCAGCGCGGCCGTGCCGCCCATCGATGCGCCGACGACCGCGGCGCGCTCGGCGCCCACCGCGTCGACGACCGCGAGCGCGTCGCCGTGTAGCGAGTAGCGGCCGTCGGGATCAGCGGATTCGCCGAAGCCACGCTGGTCGTAGCGGATCAGCGTGAATCGCTCGCCCCAGCGCTCCCACTGTGGGTCCCACATCGTGCGGTCGGCGATCCCTTCGTGGATGAGCAGCACCGGCGGGCCGGAGCCGACCGTCTCGTACGCGATCCCGCCGACCGTGCGGGCGCTCATATCCGCACTACGATCGCCGAGGTGATCAGCTGCGCCAGCGGCCCGGTCGGTATGCCGGCGACCGTGCCGCCGCCGGAGACCACGTCCAGGCGGCCGTCCGCGCTTGTCAACTCCATGTCGAGCTCGATCGGGACGGTTGCGTCGCTGGTCCCGAAGATCTCATTCGACGATCACGTCGAGGACCGATTCGCCGGGGAGCTCGACGCTGTCGAGGCCGGCCTCCGCGAGGCCGCTCGCCGATGTCCGGCCGCTGGCCACGAGCTGATAGGGGCCGGCGCCGTCGCGGCTGAGCTCGAAGCTCGAGAGCTCGAAGGGGCCGGCCGTCGAGTCCGTGATCGAGACGTCAACGATCGAGAAGCCGTCGAGGCGCTCGAAGACCGCGTTCTCCCGGTCGAGCTCGAGGTCGAGCCCGCCGGCGGTGACCTCCAGCCGCTCGCCGTCGCCGAACAGGAGTCGAACAGCGGGGACGGCGCCGAGCGTGACCTCGGCGGTCCCGCCGCCCGCCGTCAGCCGATCCTCGACCTGCCGCTCGCCGAGGCTCGGCACGAGGACCTGGCTCGCGACGGCGAGAAAGACCACGATCCCCGCGGCGATCAACCCCCAGCGCGCCATGCCCGCCAAGCTTTGCAGTTGGAATAGGTTTCGTGTGGATGGGGCGCTCCGGGGATCGCGGCAGGAACGTCGCGAGCATCGTGCTGGCGGCGGTCGCCGCCGTGCTCACCTTCGTCGGCGCGCTGCTGCTGTACGCGCGCACGGACATCATCGACCAGGAGGGATTCGCCGGCCACGCGTCCGAGGCACTCGCCGACGATCAGGTGCGCGAGGTCGTCTCGACTGAGCTGGTCGTGCAGCTGATCGAGCGCGGCTCGACCGATCTGGTCGCCGCGCGCCCGCTCTTGCAGACGGTGGTCGACACCGTGATCGAGACGAAGCAGTTCCGCGACGTCTTCCGCGACGCGGCGATCGAGGCCAACCGGCTGCTGTTCGTGCGCGACAAGAGCAACGTCGCTCTCGACCTCGCCGACGGCCTGCAGATCTTCCGTTTCGGGCTCAGATCGGTGTCGCCGCAGCTCGCCGACGAGCTACCCGAGAACGTCGATCTCACACTCGCCAAGCTCGGAAGGCAGGAGTTCGCGAAGACGAGCCTGGTCGTCGCCGACAAGATCCGGGTGCTGGGCTTGATCGCTCCGCTGCTCGCCCTGTTGACCCTGATCGCATCGGTGATCGTCGCGCCCGACCGCAGGACCGGCGTCCTGCGCGCGGCGCTCGCGGTGGCCGCGTCGGGCACGGCGTTGGCGATCGCGCTGATCGTGATCCGCGAGCGCACGGTGGCCGGGACGATCGGCGACGAGGAGCTCACCGACGAGCAGGTCCAGGACGCCGTGGGCGGGGTCCTCGATGCCTTCTTCGGCGGCCTCTTCGGCTGGGCGCTTCTGCTGGCGCTCGGTGGGCTGGTGATCGCGGGGGCCGCCACCGCGCTCGACCCCGCCCGCGCCGAGGACCCCGCAGCGCGGTTGCGACGGAGGCTGCTCGAGCGTCCCGCGCACCACCGCGGGCCGGGCGCTGCGTGGTGTCGCCGCTGTCCTCGGCGGGTTCCTGATCGCGCTCGATCCGGATCTCGCCCTCGCGATCGTCGGCCTCCTCGCAGGCGCCTACCTGATCTACTTCGGCACCGGGGAGCTGCTGCTCCTGCTCCAGCCGCCCGGCGCCGACGGTAGTGGTGCGCGAGAGCAGCGCGGCGGCCAGTTCCTGCGCACGGCCGGCGTCGCGGCAGTCGCCGTGGTCGCCATCGGGGTCGCCGTCGTCGCGCTCACCTCGAGCGGCGGGGAGCGACGGCGCGTGGCGGCGAGCCCGCCCGGCGGCTGTAACGGCTCGGTGGCCCTGTGCCGGTTGAGGCTCAACGAGGTCGCTTTCGCGGGCACCCACAACTCGTTCTCGGCCGCCGACAGTGACGACTGGTTCATCGCCAACCAGAAGCACACGATCGAGCGCCAGCTCGAGGACGGCATCCGGCTCCTCCTGATCGACCCGCATTGGGGGATCGAGGATGCACAGGGACGCGTGCGGACCGACTTCGAGGCGGAGGGGCGCGACCGCAACCGGGTCGCCAAGGCGCTCCCACCGGAGGTCCTCGCCTCCGCCCAGCGGCTTGCGGGCAGCTTCGGGATCCGGGAAGAGCAGGGGGGAGACCGCGAGGTGTGGCTCTGCCACACCGTCTGCGAGCTGGGCGCCACGCGGATGTCCGACGCGCTCGCCGACGTGGGTGACTTCCTCGACCGCAACCCGGGTGAGGTGGTGATCCTGTTCATCGAGCCCTACGTGCCGCCGGATGAGATCGAGAAGGTCTTCAGGGAGGCCGGCCTCGAGGACCGGCTGGCCGAGCTCGAGCGCGGTGCCCCGCTGCCGACGCTTCGGCGAGCTGGTTCGGACCGACAAGCGGATCATCGTGTTCACCGAGCGCGACGCCGATGGCACGATCCCGTGGTACCTCGACGGGTTCTCCTTCGTCCAGGACACGCCGCTCGGCGCAACCAAGGTCGAGGACCTGAGCTGCGACCGCAACCGCGGCGACCCCGACAGCCCGATCCTGATGCTCAACCACTGGGCCGACGTCTTCCCACCCAAGCGCAGCGCCAACGAGGCCTTCCAGACGCGGCGGGAGCTGCTCGACCGAGCCCACCGGTGCGAGCGCGAGCGCGGGCTGCCGGTGGGCATGATCGCCGTCGATCACTACGACCTCGGGGCGCTGATCGAGAGCGTCGACGAGCTCAACGCCGAGCGGGTCGCGGCCGCCCGGCGGCGGTAGGGTCGCCAGCCTGCGGCGCTAGATGAGTGATCTAGAGTGAAGGGCGGTCGGATGCGGGTTCTTTACGGAGTCAACGGCGAGGGAATGGGCCACGCGACCCGCTCGCGGGTGGTGATCGACGACCTGCTCGAGCGCCATGACGTCCGAGTGATGGCGTCGCAGGCGGCTTACGAGTACCTCTCCGAGCGCCTGCCCACGGTCGAGGAGATCTTCGGCCCCAGCTTCGCGATGCAGGACGGCGAGATCCAGCGCTGGGCGACCGTGGTCCAGAACATCCGCAACGCGAGCCGCGAGGTCCCCGAGACGGTTCGCAACTGGATGCAGGCGATACGACGAGTGGCGCCCCGACGTCGTGATCACCGACTTCGAGCCGCTGGTCGGCGATCTACGCGCGCACCCACCGGGTGCCGATGATCGCGGTCGACAACATCAACATGCTCGACCGCTGCCACCACGACGAGGAGATCATCGGCGCCGAGCAGCGAGGACTTCCTCCTCGCGCGCGAGGTGACCCGGTCGATGGTGCCCGGCGCGGTCGAGTACCTGGTCACCACGTTCTTCGAACCGCCGCTGACGCGCGGCGGCACGGTCCTGGTGCCGCCGATCGTGCGGCCCGAGATCGTCGGCCGCGGTCAGCGAGCGCGGCGAGCACCTGGTCGTCTACTCGGGCGGCGAGCCGGCCCTGATCGAGGCGCTGCGGGCGAGCGGGGTGCCGTGCCGCGTCTACGGGATGCGCGGCGGCCCCGCCGAGGACGAGGTCGACGGCAACCTCGAGTACAGGCCGCGTTCCAACGAGGGCTTCGTCGAGGACCTGCGCACCGCGCGCGGCGTGGTCACCGGCGGCGGCTTCTCGCTGCTCAGCGAGGCGGTCTACCTCGGCAAGCCGGTGCTGGCGATGCCGCTCCAGGGGCAGTTCGAGCAGCTGATGAACGCCCGCTACCTGGAGCGCAAGGGCTACGGGATCTGCGCGCCCGAGGTGACGCCCGAGCTGGTGACCGAGTTCCTCGCCCGGCTCGGTGGAGTTCGAGCGCGCGCTGGCCGGCTACGAGCAGGACGGCAACAATGTCACCCTGAAGACGATCGAAGAACGCGCGAGCGCAGCGGCGGCGGCGAAGCCGCGCGAGCTGCGGCGCGAGCGCCGCACAGCGAGGAGAAGGGCAAGATGAAGAAGCTCGGCGTGGGCGCGGCAGTGGTCGGGGCGGCTGGGTTTGCGGTCTTCAACGGACAGTGGCCCACCTCGCAGCTCTACGGGGCGACGATCTGCCGCGGGCCGGCCGGCGTGCGCAGGATCGCGCTCACCTACGACGACGGCCCCAACCCGAAACACACCCCGAAGCTGATGGAGATCCTCGATCGCCACGACGCCCACGCGACCTTCTTCTCGATCGGCCAGTGGGCGGCCCGCGAGCCCGAGCTGCTGCGCGAGATGAAGGCCGCCGGGCACGCGATCGGCAACCACACCCACACCCACCCGACGATGCCGCTGCTCTCCTCGGCCCAGGTCAAGGACGAGCTCCGGCGCTGCCATGAGGCGGTCGAGGCCTCCGGGGTCGAGTTCTCGACCGTCGACGGCGCGGCGCTGATGCGCCCGCCATACGGGCGCCGGCGCCCGGGCACGTTGCGCGCGATGCGTGAGGAGGGTTACGTTCCGGTGACCTGGTCGGTGACCTGCTACGACTGGCGCAAGAGTGCGACCGAGCGCAAGATCGCCCAGCGCGCGAAGCGGGCGATCGAGGGCGACATCATCCTTCTGCACGACGGCTGCAATCTCGAGCCGGCGGCCGATCGCTCGCACTCGGTCGCGGCCACCGAGGACACGCTGAAGAAGTTCACCGCCGAGGGCTACGAGTTCGTCACCGTCCCGGAGCTGGTCGGCGAGACGTGATCCCGTCCGCCTTCTTCATCACCGACTTCTGGAACGACCAGCTCGCCGCACACGACCGCCAGTGGCTGTTCCTGGTCCTGGTCGGGCTGGTGTTGTCGTTCGGGTTCATCCGCCTCTCGCACCCGTCTGATGCGCAGCCCGAGGGTGCCGTGGTGGCCGGGGAGCGTCGTCAGCGAGAGCGGGCTGCACGTCCACCACCTCGTGTTCGGGTTCGTGCTGATGATCGCCGCCGGCACGATCAGCTTCGCCGGCTTCGCGGTCAGTCCGATCTATGAGATCTGCGCCTTCGCGTTCGGGGTCGGGATCGGGCTGACGATCGACGAGTTCGCCCTCTTCGTCTACCTCGACGACGTCTACTGGGCCGAGGAGGGCCGCCGCTCGATCGACGCGACGGTGATCGCGATCGCGTTCATGGGCCTGATGCTGCTCGGTTTCCGGCCGTTCGAGATCGAGAACGACGACCCCGGCATCCTGATCGCCAGCCTGATCGGCGCCGCGGTCTTCTTCGGCGTGATCGCGATCTGCCTGCTCAAGGGCCGGGTCTGGCACGGCCTGTTCGGGTTCTTCATCTACCCACTCGCGATCTACGGCGCCTGGCGGATCGGCAAGCCCGATTCGGTCTGGGCACGGCGCTTCTACGGCGAGCGCAAGCCGGCCAAGCAGGCGAAGGCCGAGCAGCGGTTCCCGGACGATCGGCGCAGCGACCGGTTCAAGGAGCGTTTGCGGACGGCGCTCGGCGGATCGACCGAGGAGGAGTACCGATCGAAGGTCGAGTAGCTGCGCCAGGCCTACCGGCTCGCGGTCTTCGCCCTGCTCGATGACCGCGTCGGCCGGCGCAGCTCGAAGAAGAGCACGACCGCGCCCAGGGCATAGACCGGCGCCGTGAGCAGATGGGCGCCGGCCGCCGCCAGCCATTCGCCGAGGAGGGTGTGGCCGAAGAGCCAGATCGAACCCGACTGGGCGGCGATAGCGAGCAGCTCCGCGATCACCAGCACCGGCAGGATCAGGGCCAGCACCCGCACGGTGTGCCCGCGGACGAGCTCGGCGCTTCGCCGGAATCCCTCGAGCACCCTCGTTTGCTCGATCTCGATCACCGGGCCGATGAGCGCGAACCAGGCCATGGCGATCAGCCCGGGGACGATCAGCAGCAGCAATCCCGTCGCCACCGCGAGCACCCAGAGCAGGTCGGCGAGGATCAGACGGCGGTAGGGGAGTTTGCGGGCGATTTGGCGGAGCGTGTGCGAGCGCCCCTCGCGTGCGGCAAGCACCGCGGCCGCGACGACGCCGGCGTAGAGGACCTCGCCGAGCAGCGCCGCCGCGGCATGGCCGAAGGCAGTGGCCGCGGCGGCGACGATCCGCCCGGGTTCGACCTCCCCGGTGACTTCCTGGAGCGGGTCCTGAATCGCCTCGTCGAGGACCTCGATCAGGGCGAGCGGGATGAAGATCAGCAGCGCGGCGCCGAGCAGCAGTGGCCACTGCGAGCGCGAAGCGCGCGCCATCTCGACGATCACCCGGGTGAGCCTCAGGGATGCGGCGCGCTCGGTGCCCTCGATCGGGCGATCCTATTCGCGCCGCATTAGGGTGCGGCCGTAGATGAGCGAGCACGACCCACGCCACCCCCGGGTGCTGGCGATCGACGCCGGCGGAACGATGACCGACACGTTCATCGTCGATGAAGCGGGCTCGTTCGTGGTCGGCAAGGCGCAGACGACCCCCGACGACGAGTCGGTCGGGTTCATGGAGTCGGCCCGCGACGCGCTCGAGCAGTGGGGCTCGACCCCGGCCGAGGCGTTCGGCGCGGATCGCCTCCGGGATCTACTCGGGGACCGCGATGCTCAACCGGTTGCTGTCGCGGACCGGGCGCGAGATCGGCGTCCTGGTCAGCGCCGGGCAGGAGGACTACCTGCGGATCGAGCGCGGGATCCAGACCTACCTCGGCTTCTCCTACTCCGATCGCCTGCACCTCGCCACGCATCACCACAACGAGCCGATCGTCCCCCGTGAACGGGTCAAGGGAGTCCGCGGCCGGATCGACGTCATGGGTACGGAGGTGCTGCCCCTGCGCGAGGCGGACGTGCGCGAGGGGGCGGCGGAGCTGCTCGACGCCGGCGTCGAGGGCATATGCGTCTGCTTCCTGTTCAGCTACCGCAACGCCGAGCACGAGATCCGCGCCGGTGAGCTGATCGCCGAGCTGATCGCCGAGCGGGGGCGAAACGGCGATCTGCCCCTGTATCTGTCCTCGGAGCTCTACCCGCTGCGCCGCGACCTGCCGCGGCTCAATTCGACCCTGATCGAGGCCTACGCCGCCGAGCCCTCCCGGGGGACGATGCAGAGGGTCCGCGACGAGACCAAGGCGGCCGGGGCCGGGTTCGAGCTGCGGGTGATGGCGTCGCACGGCGGCACGATCTCGATCGAGGCGAGGGAGCTCGCGACGACGCTCGTCTCGGGTCCGATCGGCGGCGTCGTCGGCGGCCAGGCGCTCGCCGGGCGGATGGACCTGCCGAACCTGCTCTGCACCGACATCGGCGGGACCAGCTTCGACATCGCGCTGATCACCGACGGGCGCTTCGAGATCACCCCGACTCCCGACATCGCCCGCTTCGTGCTCAACATGCCGCTGGTCAAGATCGACTCGATCGGCGCCGGGACGGGCTCGTTCGTGCGCGTCAACCCGAACTCGTGCCGGCCCGAGCTCGGGCCCGACTCGGCGGGATCGCGGATCGGCGTCAGTTGGCCCGAGGGCGGCCTCGAGACCGTCTCGGTCACCGATCTGAACGTGGTCCTCGGCCGGGTCAACCCCGACTACTTCCTCGGCGGCGACATCATCCTCGATCCGGAGCGCGCCCGCTTCGAGGTCGAGCGCCAGGTGGCCGATCCGCTCGGGCTCGCGGTCGAGGACGCGGCGGCCGGCGTGATCGAGCTGTTCGAGCAGACGCTTCGCAACGAGGCGGTCGGGCGGATCCTGGGCAAGGGGTACTCGCCCGCCGACTACGCGCTGCTCTGCTACGGCGGCGGCGGGCCGCTCCACGTCGCCGGTTACACGGAGGGGATCGCCTACCGCGACGTCCTCGTCCCGGCCTGGGCGGCCGGCTTCTCCGCCTACGGCTGCGCCTGCGCCGAGTTCGAGTACCGCTACGACCAGACCGTGGACATGCCGATTCCGCCGACCGCCGACGATCTGGAGCGGGCCGGGATCGGGTTCATGGTCACGGGGGCCTGGCAGGCGCTCGAGGAGCGGGTTGCGGCGGAGTTCGCCAAGTCGGGAGTCGAGCTGCGAGCAGATCCGCTTCGCGCACTCGGTGCGGATGCAGTACTACGGACAGCTCAACGACATCGAGATCGTCTCCCCGCACCCGGAGATGGAGGAGGGCGAGCACGTCGACGCGCTGATCGAGGCCTTCGAGGACGCCTACGCCAAGGTCTACGCGCGCTCGGCGCGCTCACCCGAGCTCGGCTACCTGATCACCCAGGCGATCGTCCACGGCTCGGTCGAGGTCGAGAAGCCGGCGCTTCCCGAGCACGAGGAGACCACGGGCGAGCCGCAGGTGAGCGCGACCCGCAGGGTTCGCTGGGGCGGCGGGGACGCGGAGACGTCGATCGTCCGGCTGGATGATGTTCGCGCCGGCCACGAGATTCCGGGGCCGGCGATCGTCGAGCACTCGGCGACCACCTTCGCGATCCCACCCGGCCGTCTGGCGAGGATGGACCGCCACCAGATCTTCCATCTGTCGGCGGCGCTGTAGGCTGCCGTGCCGAACCCCAGCCATGCATGACAAGGAAGGACACCCACTTTGCTGATCGCTGCTGACTACCCGTTCCTCGAGATCGTCGGGACGATGATCATCTTCTTCGCCTGGATCTGCTGGATCTGGATCGTCGTCACGGTGCTGATGGACCTCTTCCGCCGCCACGACATCTCCGGCTGGGGCAAGGCGGCCTGGGTCGTGCTGGTGATCATCGTGTCCGTTCATCGGCGTGCTCTTCTACCTGGGCGCGCAGGGCCACCACATGGCCGAGCGTAATGCCGAGGCGGCGAAGGCGCAGAAGTCGGAGTTCGACGCCTACGTGCGCGACGCTGCGGGCGGCTCGACGGCGGAGATCGCCAAGGGCAAGGAGCTGCTCGACAGCGGCGCGATCACCCAGGCCGAGTACGACCAGCTGAAGCAGAAGGCGCTCGGGTAGCGCGGGCGCCGGTCAGGCCGGCGCTCAGATCCCGAGCACCTGCTTCTTCTTCGCCTCGAAGTCCTCGGCGGTGATCACGCCCTCGTCGCGCAGCTTCGCCAGCTTCTCGAGCTCGGCGGTGTAGTCGGGCTCGGCGGGGGCGGGCGCGGCCTGTGGCGGGGGCGCCTGCTCCTCGTATGCCGCCTGGTCCTGGTCGGCAAATTTCGCATCCTGGCGACGCCGAACCCGCCCACTGACGGCGGTGGCGGTGCCGGCGACCGCGGCGGTTCGGGCGACGCCGCGGACGAGTCCGGGGCCCTGGCGTAGAAGTGGCATCTCAGATTTCCTTTCGGTCTCGGTCTCGGTTCAAGGCGCTCACGCGTTCGCGCGCGCATACTCCCGCGCCGCTTGAACGACCTCGTGCGGCACCCGCTCGAGGTCGAGCAGCTCGCCGCCGGCGTCGCGGATCGCCTGCGCGAGCTCTGTCGCCCAAACGTCTTCCCAGACCAGAAGCGCCGCCGACGAGTCGGGGTCCAGCTCCTCGGCCGCGGCGGCGAGGTCGTCCTCGTTGAACAGGCCCTCGACGGGCCCGCCGACGATGTTCTCGAGCCCGGCGCGGACCTCTTCGTCGAGCTCGGAGAGCTCGAAGGCGAGGACCTCACCCTCGGCATTCTTGCCGACGAACGCGAGGTCGATGATCCGAATCGTGTTCGACTCGACCAGGTCGGCGAGCGCCGGCGCGATCTTTCCCTGGAAGCGGTTGCCGGGGAAGGCAACGATCATGTACTGGACTGGCCCGATCTCGCTCATCTGTCCCTTCCTGGTCGAGGTCGGCGTGCATGCTATCCGTCCGTTAGGTTCCCCGCACCGATGGCGACCGCGCAGGAGAGCATCGCGCCGCTCGGCGAGATCGAGCTCGCCTACGAGACGTTCGGGGACCCCGCCGACCCGGCGGTGCTGGTGATCATGGGCCTCGGCGCGCAGATGATCTTCTGGCCCGAGGAGCTGTGCGAGGCCCTCTCCGAGCGCGGCTACTTCATGGTCCGGTTCGACAACCGCGACGTCGGACTGTCGACGAAGCTCGACGGACACTCGCCGCCCCCGCTGACGAAGGTCCTGAGCGGCGAGGTGACCGAGGTTCCCTATCTGCTCGCCGACATGGCCGTCGACGCGGTCGGGCTGCTCGACTACCTCGGTATCGACCGCACCCACGTGGTCGGCGCGTCGATGGGCGGGATGATCGCCCAGCGGCTCGCTATTGACCACCCCGAGCGGGTGCTCTCGCTCGCCTCGATCATGTCGACGACCGGCGATCATGCGGTTGGACAGCCGACGCCGGCGGCGTTGACGGTGCTGATGACGGCGCCGCCGACCGATCTCGAGGGCTACGTCGAGGGCTTCCTGGCCGCTCGCCGGGCAATCGGCTCGCACGGGTTCGAGTTCGACGAGCCCCGCACCCGCCGGCTCGCCGAGCGCTGCTACGGCCGCGGTTTCTTCCCCGACGGGACGGCGCGCCAGTTCGCCGCCATTCTCGCCTCGCCCGACCGGACGCCGGAGCTGGCAACGATCGCCGCACCGACCGTGGTCATCCACGGCGACGACGACGCGCTGATCGACGTATCAGGAGGGCGAGCGACGGCCGCCGCGATCCCGGGCGCGGAGCTGGTCGTGATCGAGGGCATGGGGCACGACCTCCCGGAGGGGGCCTGGGCGCCGATCGCCGCGTCCCTGAGCCGCAACTTCGAGCGCGCCGCAAGCGAGGGCTGACCGATGGCGATCGTCGACGCGACCCGGGAGCTGGAGCCGCGCGCCGCGCCGATCGGCTGGGCGGGTCGAACCCTCCAGGAGATGCTCGCCGAGTCCGAGCGCCTGTTCGCCGAGACCGGCTCGTACGCCGGGCTGGCGGGCGGGCTCGAGCTCAAGGACACGGACCCGATCGGCTACGAGAAGCTGTTCAGCAGGCTGCGCGGCGGGCTCGTCTCGGCGCGCGAGACGGCGCTCAACATCTCCGCCTCGCCGATCGTGCGCGAGCTCGGCGAGCTCTGCTTCGCGCTCTACACCCCAGAGGGCGACTCGATCGCGCTCTCGACGGGGATCATCGTCCACGTCCACACGATGTCCGACGCGATCAAGTGGATGGTCCGTCAGGGCTACGAGGACAACCCGAAGATCCGCCCCGGCGACATCTTCGCCAACAACGACCCGACGATCGGCGACGTCCACAACGCCGACGTCCAGACCTTCGTCCCGATCTTCGACCACACCGACCCCGAGCGCCCGGAGCTGGTCGCCTGGGCGGGCGGCGTCACCCACGTGCTCGACATCGGCGCCTCGACCCCGGGCGGGGTGCCGGTCGGGCCGACGAACCGCCTCGACGACGGCATCGACCTTCCCTGCATCAAGATCGGCGAGGGCGACGAGATCGCGCGCTGGCACCTCGAGCGCTGCGCGAAGCAGACCCGGGCGCCGATGTACTACCTGCTCGACGAGCGCACCCGCCTGGCCGGATGCCACATGGTCCGCGAGGCGGTCGAGCGGGTGATCGGTCGAGGAGGGCCTCGACCGTTTCAAGCAGTTCAGCCGCGAGGTGATCGAGGAGGGGCGGCGCTCGTTCAAGAGCCGGATCCGCGAGATGACCGTGCCCGGCCGCTATCGAGCGGCCTCGTTCATGGACAACACCTACGCCGACAAGGTTCAGCTGCCGGCGCGGGCGCGGCGCGACTTCGTCATGCACGCTCCGTTCGAGGTCCGAATCGGCGGCGACGGCGACTACGCGCTCGACCTCGACGGCTGCTCGGCCTGGGGCTGGCACTCGATGAACTGCACCCCGTCGGGGATGCAGGGCGCGATCTGGGTGATGTTCACGCAGACGCTGATCTGCAACGACAAGGTCAACGACGGCGCCTACTTCGCGGTCGAGACCAACTTCCCCGAGAACTCGATCGCCAACCTGGGCCAGAACGAGGGCTCGACCGGGATCGCCTGGGCGTTCCTGCAGCCGGCCTTCACCGGCTATCCGCGGACGATCTCGCGGGCGCTGCAGTCGCGCGGGTTCATCGAAGAGATCATCGGTGCGTACTCCGTGAGCGGCAACGTGATCCAGGGCGGCGGCGTGGACCAGTACGGCAACTCCTCGGCGATCATGAACTTCGAGATCGCCGCCCAGGGGATGGGGGCGAAGTACGTGCTCGACGGCACCGACACCTGCGCGGCGATGTTCAACCCCGAGGGCGACGCGGGCGACGTCGAGATGTGGGAGCTGATCTGCCCGATGATCTACCTCTCGCGGCGGATCAAGGCCAATACCGGCGGCCCCGGGCGCCACCGCGGCGGCTCGAGCTTCGAATCACTGCAGATGATCTGGAACACGCCCTTCTGGGAGCTTCAGAACCTCGGCACCTCGCGGCTGTTCACCTCGCAGGGGATCTTCGGCGGCTACCCCGGCTCGGTCGCCTACATCCACAACATCCGCGCCAACAACCTGCGTGAGCTGGCCGAGGCGGGGGTGGCGTACCCGGTCGCCGACGGCCCCTTCGACGATCCGGCGCTGATGGCGATCGAGGGCGAGCGCGAGTACAAGCTCGACAACTTCACCCTGCTGACGCCGTTCGCCGAGGGCGACCTCTACCACTCGGTGATGAAGGGTGCCGCCGGGCTCGGCGACCCGCTCGAGCGGCCGGTCGAGGCGGTCGAGCGCGACGTCGCCGAGGGGCACCTCCTGCCCGAGTACGCCGAGAAGGCCTACGCGGTCGGCGACCGTGGGGCGGCCCGCAAGCGGCGGCTCGAGCGGGCGCGGCCGTTCGCCGACTGGTGGGTCGAGCAGCGCGAGCGGGTGCTCGCGCAGGACCTGATCGAGCCCGTCGCCGTCGGCTACGCGGAGTCGATGAAGCTCTCGGCGCGCTGGGCGGCGGAGTTCCGCGGCTTCTGGGACCTGCCCGAGGACTTCGCCTTCGACGCGCCGACGCCGACGCTGCCCGTCGACCTGCGCTCGCAGCCGGGGAGGCTGACCCCGGAGGAATCGGCGGCCGGGTTCCTGGCCTCGTCGGAGGTCGAGCGGGTCGAGCCGCCGGCGCTCGCCGGCAAGGCGCTCGAGCCCGAGACCCTGGCGGCGCTCTACGACGAGCGGCTCTCGCGGCGTGAGGTGAGGCAGATCCAGTCGGGCTACAAGGACCCCGACCGGTTCGAGAAGTGGGTCGCGCTGCTGCAGTCGCGCGTCGACTGGGACGACCCGATCGTGCTCCCGCTGGGCGAGGGCCTCAATGTCGTGCGCAGGCGTTCCGACGCCGAGCTCAGGATCCGCTCCGACGCCGGGCACGACTTCTGTCGCTTCGACCGCAACTGGAAGACCCACGCACCGGTGTTCGTCCGCGACACCGACGAGCTGCTGCGCGAGGTCTACCCCGAGATGGCCCACTGCGACTCGGAGTGGATGGAGCTGCGCGAGTTCTATTGCCCGATCTCGGGTCGCCTGCTCGAGGTCGAGGCGGTCACCCCCGGTTACCCGGTCGTCCACGACTTCCTCCCCGACATCGAGGGCTTCTATCACGGCTGGCTCGGGCGCGAGCTGCCTAGATGAGTGATCATCTAGGCGCGGAAGCGCGGCAGCACGAAACGGATCGTCGCGCCGGCGCCGGGCGCCGACTCGGCCCAGATCCGGCCCCCGTGCGCCTCGACGATCGCGCGCACGATGGCGAGCCCGAGGCCGCTGCCGCCCTGGTCGCGGGAGCGCCCGGCATCAACCCGGTGGAAGCGCTCGAACACGTTCGGCAGCTCCTCCGGTGGGATCCCCGGCCCGCCGTCGATGACTGAGAACTCGATCTCGCCGTCGCCGCCTCGCGCGGCGACCTCGATCCGGTCTCCGGTGCGGGTGTGCTGGACCGCGTTGCGGACCAGATTGCGAAAGACCTGCGAGAGCCGGTCGGGATCGGCGACAAGCACGCCGGACCGGTCGCCCACGATCTCGTAGTCACGCTCACCGATGAGAGGCATGTCTCGCTCGAGGTCGGCGAGGAAGTCGGCGAGGGCGATCGTCCGCGGCTCGAGCAGGCGCCCGTCGTCGGCCCGCGCAAGCGTCAGCATCTCGTCGACCAGCCGGCTCATGCGGGCGATCTCGCGCTCGAGCGCCTCGGCGATCTCGCGCCGCTGTGCCGAATCGTCACCGATCCGCTCGAGCAGCTCGACCTGACCGCGCAGGACGGTGAGCGGTGTGCGCAGCTCATGTGAGGCGTCGGAGACGAACCCTCGCTCGCGGTCGAAGGCGTGCTCGAGGCGGTCGAGCATGCCGTTGAACGAGTGCGCGAGCTGCTCGACCTCGTCGCCGGTATCCGCCTCGAATCGCGGGCTGAGATCACCGCCGTCGACTTCGGCGGCGACCCCGGCCATCCGTCGCAGCGGGGCGGTGATGCGATTCGCCGCCAGGATCGCTGCCACGACGGCGACCGCGACCGCCGCCAGGCCGACGATCAGGAAGGCGTTGCGAAGTCCCTCCTGCGACTCGCTGATGCTCGCCAACGGGTCCGCCACCCGGAAGGTGCCGACCTGCCTGCGGTCGACGGCGATCGGTTCGCTCAAGACGCGCAGCTCGCCGGTGTCCTCCGTCGACACCTTGGCAAATCCATCCGGTGCCGTGAGCAGGCCGGGCCGCTGCCCGGACTCGCGATTCGCGCCCGGCCCGTGTCGAACCTCGCGCTCGATCAGATCGGGGTGGCTGGTGACCTGCCGGTTCGTGCCGATCTCGATCACGAAGATCCGGGAGCGGGCGTGGTAGCGCTGCGAGACGATGAACGACTGCGCGGCGCGCTCGAGCTCGGCGGGGTCACGCGCGTCGCTGCCCGCGATGTGCTGCTCGAACTCCGCGTACTGCTCCTCGAGGTCATCGTCGATCCGGCCTTCCAGCTCGGCCCGGGTGGCGCGATCGATTGCCACGAAGGCGATTGCGCCGACACCGACGATCAGCAGCGAGATCGTCAGCGCGAGCCGTGTCCGCAATCCGCCGGGGAGCACCGTCAGCCTGCGCTCAGTCACGTGGCGCAACGAGTCGATACCCGGCTCCGCGCACGGTCTCGATCGGCGCCCAGCCGTTGTCGCCGGCGAGCTTGCGACGCAGGTAGCCGATGTAGACCTCGAGCACGTTGGTGCCGGGGTCGTGGTCGTATCCCCAGACGGCGTTCAGGATCTGGCTCCGCGAGAGGACCTGGTTCGGGTGGCGCATCAGATACGCCAGCAGGTCGAACTCGCGCGCGGTCAATCGCACCTCCTGGCCGACGCACTCGACCCGGCGGCTCTGGAAGTCGAGCCTGATCGGCCCGGCGGTGAGCACCGCAGCCTCGGCCTGGCGCGGCTTGCGAAGCTGCGCCCTGATCCGCGCAAGCAGCTCGTCGAAGGAGAACGGCTTGGTCAGGTAATCGTCGGCACCGAGATCGAGGCCCTCGACCTTGTCCTCGGTCTCGCCGCGCGCCGTGAGCATGATCACCGGGAGATCCGGGCGGCGGGTCCGCACCGTGCGCAGCACGTCGAGCCCGCCGCGCTTCGGCAGCAGCACGTCGAGCAGCACGAGGCCGTAGTCGCCGGTCAGGGCCTGGCGCTCTCCCTCATCGCCGTCGTAGGCGCAGGTCACCGGGTAGCCCTCGGCCTCGAGCCCGCGCTCGATCAACTCGGCGATCGCCGGCTCGTCTTCGATCACGAGGATCCGCATGCGCCCAATCGTAGGTCCGGGCGGCCGCTGATAGCGAACCTAAGAGAAATCTCACCCGGCCCTTAGCCGGCCCTGATCGCCGCCGATCAGCATGGCGTCCATGAACCACGCAACTCGGATCAAGATCGCCTCGGGCGTCACGGCCCTGACGCTTGCCGGGCTGACCGCGGTCGGGCTTGCGACGCGCAGCGCGGATCGGGCCCCGGCGTCGGCACCCGCGCAGGCTTCCCTGGTGAGCCAGAGCGTGGCCACCCCTGAACTGCAGACAGCCGTCGCCAGCCTGCCGGCGTCGCTGACGACCCCGGCCCCGGCCGCGGGTGACGGCCAGCACGACGGGGGCTACTACGAGGGCGGCGAGTATGACTGAGCGGCCGAACAGAATCACTGAGCGGCCGAGCAGAATCCCGAGGCTCCGGCTGCGCACCGCGATCGCCCGCGTGAGCGTGGTCTCGAGCGTCGCCGCACTCACGCTCATGGGCGGCCTCTGGCTGCAGATGGCGTCGGGCAAGGACCCCGCGCTCGCCCCCAAAGCCGCGGCGACCGAGCGCAGCGCGCCGGCGCCGATCACCAGCTCCCTCGTCCCGGGGACGGTTCTGCCGCCGCCCGTCAGCGACAATACGACGATGACCCCGTCCGTTGCCCCGGCTCCCGCGCCCGCGCCGGCTCCCGCGCCGGTCCAGACCGCGACCTCCTGACCAATGGTCGAGTCCGAGCGCCGTTTCGGCGTCTTCGGTTCCGAGGTCCGGCTCCTGATCGGCGCGCCGGTGGTTGCCGGCACGCCCGAGCCGGGACTGGTGGCCACCGCGATCGAGGCGTTCCTGCGTGTGCTTCACCAGCGTCTCTCGAGATTCGAGCCGGCGAGCGAGCTCTGCCGGCTGAACGCCGACGACCGCTCGGCCGTGCCGGTCTCGCCGGTTCTCGCCTACGCGGTCCAGGCGGCGCTGGGCGCCGCCGAGCGCACCGGCGGGTTGCTCGACCCGACGATCATCGACGCGCTCGAACGAGCGGGATACGCGCAGTCGCGCGCGGGCAGGCGGCCGGGCCCGCTCGCCGAGGCGCTTGCCGCCGCGCCCGCGCCGCGCCCGGCCCGCCCGTCGCCAGATGCCAGGTGGCGGCAGGTCCTCGTCGACACCGAGGCGAGGGTTGTGCACCGCCCGCCCGGCGTCCGCCTCGACCTCGGCGGAACCGGGAAGGGGATGGCCGCCGACCTCGCCGCCGAGCGGCTCGCGGACCACGAGACGTTCGCGGTCGACGCGGGCGGCGACGTGAGGATCGGCGGTGCGCGCCCGGTGGCCAGGCTGGTCGAGGTGGACCACCCGCTCACCGAGGAGGCAGCGACGAGCTTCGAGCTGGCCGAGGGCGCGGTCGCCACGAGCGGGCTGAAGACGCGTGTCTGGAGGCAGGGCGACGGTTTCGCCCACCATCTCGTTGATCCGTCCACCGGCAGTCCCGCGTGGACCGGGGTGGTGCAGGCGACGGCGATCGCGACGACGGCATTGATGGCCGAGACGCTGGCCAAGGCGGCGCTGCTCATGGGTCCCGAAGACGGTCTGAGGTTGCTCGAGCCGGGTGGTGGCGTGCTGGTGCTCGACGATGGCGCGGTGAGGATCGTTGGGCCGGTCGTGGAGCGGGTGCCGGCATGAACGCCGTCGCGGCGGTCGGCACCGACCCGGGTCAGCACTTCTTCTGGCTCGCCAGCCGCGCCACCGGCGTCGTCGCCCTGGTGCTGGTCGCGCTCTCGGTCGGCGTTGGGCTCGCGCTGTCTGCTCGGATCACGCGGCGCCCGGGTGCCCCCGCCTACCTCAAGACCCTGCACGAGGCCCTCGCCCTGACCTCGCTGGTCGCGATCGCAGCCCACGGTCTGCTCCTCCTCGGAGATGCCTATCTGCAGCCCGGGCTCGCCGGCATCCTGCTGCCGTTCCAGATGGCCGCGCAGCCAGTTTGGACCGGCATCGGCATCATCGGCGGGTGGCTGGCCGCGATCCTCGGCCTGAGCTTCTACGTGCGACGGTGGATCGGCACCCAGGTTTGGCGCTGGCTCCATCGTTGGACGCTCGCCGTCTACCTGCTGGCGGTCGCACATACGCTCGGCTCGGGAACGGACGCCGGCTCGGCATGGCTGCTCGCGATCGTTGGGGTGACCGCGCTGCCGGTCGTCTTCGCGGCGACGTACAGGTTCCTGCCGGCGGGCAGGCCGGCCCGCAAGCAGGCGGTCGCCCCGGCGACTGGCAAGCTGGCCGGATAGGCGCAGTCCGCGCCCACCGAGCTGATCAACCGAGGCGGAAGATCAGCTCATCGACGTAGCACCAGCTCCAGTCCTCGCCCGGCTCCGCCGAGCGGATGATCGGATGCCCAGTGGCCTCGAAGTGTCCGGTGGCGTGCCGACCGGGGGAGTTGTCGCAGCAGCCGACGTGCCCGCACGTCTGGCACATCCGCAGATGTACCCAGCGCCCTCCGGTCGCCAGGCACTCCTCGCAGCCCGCGACCTCGCTCGGGATCGCCGGGTACCGGATCGAGTCGAGGTGTGAGCAGGCCGGCACCGCTCGACCCTAGACGACCGTCGTTCAACCGGCGGCGGCGAAATGCTTGCGGGCGATCGCGCGGATCTCGTCCAGGTCCGGCCACTCCTCGGGCCGTCCCGCGGGCCGGCGGACGCGGCGCGGATCGCCTCGCTCGAGGTCGGCCACCCGCTCGGCGTTCTCGGGCCGGGCGAGCTGTTCGGCAACGGTGCGCCGGGCGGTCTCGATCACCTGATTGCGGTTGCGGGTGCTCATCAGGTTGCGGCTGATCACCTGCAGGTCCTCGCCGACCGGCTGGATCAGCACCACCTCGGCGCCGTTCGCTCGCAGCTTCTTCGCCTCGCTGCCGAGGCGCCGGCCGGAGGCGCGTCGGAAGGCGAGGTTGCGGCCACTCGCGCGGATCGAGCGCGCGGAGCGGGTGCAGGCTCGAGGTCGGGTTGAGGCAGATCACCAGGTCGAGGTCGCGGTCGCGAAGGAGGTCGAGGTTCGAGGCCGAGTAGATGCCGCCGTCGACGTAGTCCGTGCCGTTGATCGAGACCGGGTGAGTAGAAGGCCGGGATCGCGCACGAGGCAGCGACCGCGTCGGCGAGATCGGCGGGCGGGGCATCGTCGCGGCCGAACGCCACCCGCCGGCCGGTGGCGTAGTCGCAGGCGACGACCCAGTGCGCGGGGTGGTCGGCTCCAGCCCTCGGGCACGACGCTGCGGATCGATCTCCTTCAGCGGCTCGGTCGAGATCAGCCCGCGCGGGGCCCATCCGGAGAAGGCCGTGGCCGGGGTGTAGCGATGGGGCTCGCGAAGGGTGCGCAGCGCCAGCGGCCACGAGCCGGGGCCGATCGGCGGCCAGGCGCGCTCGAGCCTGAAGCGCGCGCCGCCGGTGCGGTCGGCCTCGGCGGCCGGGCTGGCCGCGCGCGTCGGCGATGCCCTCGAAGGTCTCCCCGGCCGAGTGCGCGACCATGAACCAGGGCGGGATCCCGGCGACGCAGAGCGAGCCGATCACCGACCCGGCGGACGTGCCGACGACCACGTCGGCGGTGGCCGGGTCCCAGCCGGTCTGCTCGGCGAGCGCGTCGAGCGCGCCGGTCAGCCAGGCGCCGCCCTGAACACCGCCCGCCCCGAGGACGAGACCCACCCTCATGCCTGGGCAACGCTATCCGCCGGCCGTCGCTGTCGCCGGGCCCGGGCCGTTCGAAAGGTGGATCGTGCGCGCACGTGAGACACGATCCCCCGCTGAGCGAAGCGGCGCGCGCCGTCGCGCTAGATTTCTGGGTCCGCACGCGGCTGTGGCGGAACTGGTAGACGCGCGGCGTTCAGGTCGCCGTGTCCGCAAGGACGTGGGGGTTCGACTCCCTCCAGCCGCACTCGACCGGGCGCGCTCCGAGGGCCGGAAGACGGTCGCTAGAATCGCCCGACTCCGCCGCTATCGTCTAGGGGACTAGGACGCCGGATTCTCAGTCCGGAAACCGGGGTTCGAATCCCCGTAGCGGTGCTCCTCCCGCTGCGTGACGCCCGAAGCGAACAGCCTCGCGCTTCTCTTTCCCGGCCAGGGCGCCGGCGAGGCGACGATGCGTGGGTTGGTCGCCGACCATCGTCCGGACCTGCTCGCGGCGGCGGTCGAGCTCGTCGGCGAGGACCCGTTCCCTCGCGCCGACGAGGGGACGCGGTTTGCCCAGCCGGCGATCTACTGCGCCGCGCTGGCCGGCTTCGAGAGCCTCGGGCGCCCGCGCGGTGATCTTCATGCCGGGCACTCGCTGGGTGAGATAACGGCTCTGGCGGCAGCCGGCGCGCTCACCGACGGCGATGGCCTGCGGCTGGTGGCCGAGCGCGGCCGGTTGATGGACGAGGCGGGGTCCGAGGTGGCGGGCGGGATGGTCGCGGTCGGCGGTGACCGCGACCGGGCGGTCGCGCTCGCGGAGCTCACGGGGCTCGAGCTGGCGAATGAGAACTCGCCGCGCCAGTTCGTGCTCAGCGGGCCCACGGATGGGCTCGGGCAGGCGCTCGAGGAGGCTCGCGGACTCGGCCTGCGCGCGAAACGACTCGGGGTCGCGGGAGCATTTCACTCCGCTGCGATGACACCGGCGGTCGAGCCCTTTCGCGCGCTGCTCGCCGAGGTCGAGTTCAGCGCTCCCGGCGCTCCGGTGATCTCCTGCGTCACCACCGAGCCGTTCGACGCCGATCCGCGCGACCTTCTCGCCGCGGCTCTGACGAGCCCCGTGCGCTGGATGGGCGTGATGCAGCGCCTGCGAGCAGAGGGGGCGCGCCGCTTCCTCGACGTCGGCCCGGGCAAGGTGCTGGCAGGCCTCGCGCGGCGGACCCTCGACGACGTAGAGGTGCGGACCCGTCCCGACGCGGAGCCCTCCCGTGCATAGCCGCGTCACCCCCGGCGCCGACGGCTGCGCGCTGGTCACCGGGGCGTCGCGTGGAATCGGCGCCGCCACCGCGGTCGAGCTCGGTGCTGCAGGTTGGCCGGTGGCGATCCACTTTCGCACCGATCCCGATCGCGCGACCTCGGTTGCGACGGCGGTCCGCGACGCGGGCGGTGTCGCATCCACTTTCCGCGCCGACCTCGCCGACCCGGAGGCCGCGGACCGATTGCTGAGCGAGGTCGAGGCCGAGCTCGGCCGCGTGACGGTGCTGGTCAACAACGCCGGCGTGACCGCCGACGGTCTCTCGATGCGGCTCAGCGACGAGGATTGGGACCGGGTTCTGGATACCAACCTCGGCGCCGCCTTCCGGCTCACCCGCCGGGCTCTCGGCCCGATGATGCGCGCCCGCTTCGGCCGCGTGATCAACGTCGCCTCGGTCGTTGGCCTGCGCGGCAACGCGGGCCAGGCGAACTACGCCGCCTCGAAGGGGGGCCTGATCGCGTTCACGCGCACGGTCGCGGTCGAGGTCGCGCGTCGTGGGGTGACGGTGAACGCCGTCGCGCCGGGGCTGATCGAGACCGAGATGACCCGCGACCTCGCCCCGGGGCTGGCCGAGGCGATTCCGGCTCGGCGGCAGGGAACAGCCGAGGAGGTCGCCGCGTGCATCGGCTTCCTCGCCTCACCGGCGGCGTCGTACGTGACCGGTGCGACCCTGACCGTGGACGGCGGCATGACCGCCTAGATTGAGCATCAAAGAAAGGAGCGACGCATGGCGGAGACACAGACCAAGGAGCAGATCCAGCAGCGGGTGATCGACGCGCTGGTCGAGTTCGGCGAGGAGCGCGACAAGGTCACGCCCGAAGCCCGATTCGAGGACCTGGACGTCGACTCGCTCGACCTGGTCGAGCTGGCGCAGATCGTTGAGGACGAGTACGGCGTCGAGCTCACCGACGCGGACCTCGAGAAGCTCGAGACAGTCGGAGACGTGGTCGAGATGATCTCGACGAGGGGCGCGTGACCCGAGCGGTGGTGATCACCGGGCTCGGCGCCGTCACCCCGCTCGGGGTCGGTGCGCCGACGCTGATCGACCGCTGGACCGCGGGCGAGTCCGGGATCGAGGACGGCCTCGGGCGCTGCCGAGACTTCGAGCCGACCGATCACATGAGCCGCCGCGAGGCGCGCCGCGCCGACCGCTTCACCCAGCTCGCCCTGGTGGCGGCGCAGGAGGCCATCGAGCAGGCGGGCTGGGGCGAGGACCCGCCCTACGACGGGACCGAGATCGGCTGCGTGATCGGCACCGGGATCGGCGGCATCTCGACGATCGAGGATCAGCACTCCGTGATGCTCGAGCGTGGCGGCGGCGCGATGTCGCCGCTGTGCATCCCGCAGATGATGCCCAACGCCGCCGCCGGCGCCGTGGCGATGCGCCACGGGCTGCGGGGCGAGTGTTACGGCACGGTGTCGGCGTGCGCGGCCGGGGCGCAGGCGATCGGCGAGGGAATGCGGTTGGTCGAGCGCGGCGCGGTCAAGGCATGCGTCGTCGGTGGCAGCGAGGCGGGGGTGACGCCGCTTGGGATCGCCGCCTTCGCCGCCATGGGCGCCACCTCGAAGCTCGGGATCTCGCGACCGTTCGACCGCCTGCGCGATGGCTTCGTCATGGGCGAGGGGGCGGGGGTGCTGGTGCTCGAGGACGCCGAGTCCGCGGCCGCTCGGGGGGCGACCGTGCGCGGTCGGATGACCGGCTACGGAGCGACCGCGGACGCCTATCACCTGACCGCGCCCGACCCCGAGGGCGACGGCGCCGCCCGCGCCGTGGCCGCGGCGCTTCGCGACGCCGGGACTCGAGCCCGGCGAGGTGGTTTACGTCAACGCACACGGCACCTCGACCGAGCTCAACGACCGTTCAGAGACGCAGGCCCTGAAGCGCGCCTTCGGCGAGCGCGCAGGGTCGATCCCCGTCTCCTCGCTGAAGTCCTCGATCGGACACCTGCTCGGGGCGGCCGGCGCGGTCGAGGCTGTGGCGACCGCGCTCGCGCTCGACCGCGCAATCGCGCCGCCGACGATCAATTTGACCGATCCCGACGAGGGCCTCGACCTCGACTACGTCCCGGGCGAGGCGCGCCCGCTGGAGCGCAACGGCCGCCCGCTGATCGGGATCTCGAACTCGTTCGGGTTTGGCGGCCACAACGTCGTCCTCTGCGTCGAGGCGCCCGAGTGAGCGCCCGGGCGTCGGCGCCACGGCGGCGCCGTGAGTGAGTCACCGCCGCAGTTGCTCGCCGGCAAGCGCCTGCTGGTGACCGGGGTGATCACCCGCCACAGCATCGCCTTCGCCGTCGCCCGCGAGGCGCAGCTCGCCGGGGCCGAGGTCGTCCTGACCGGGTTCGGGCGCGGCCGCCGGCTTACCGAGCGAGCCGCCAAGCGGCTGCCCGAGCCGCCCGAGGTGCTCGAGCTCGATGTCAACAGCGAGGATGATCTGGTGGCGGTGGCGACCGAGCTCCAAGGTCGCTGGGGCTCGCTCGACGGCGTCCTGCACGCGATCGCCTATGCCCCCGAGGACGCGCTCGGCGGAAGCTTCCTCGACACCGGTTACGAGAGCGCAGCGGAGGCCTTTCGCACCAGCGCCTACTCCCTGCAGGCGCTCGGTCGCCACCTCGCACCGCTGCTCGAGCGCGACGGCGGGGGTGCGATCGTCGGCCTCGACTTCGACGCCACGGTCGCCTGGCCCGCCTATGACTGGATGGGCGTCGCCAAGGCGGCGCTCGAGTCCGCCGGCCGCTATCTCGCCCGTGACCTCGGGCCTCGCGGCGTTCGCGTCAACCTGGTCGCGGCCGGTCCGATCAGGACCACCGCCGCCGGCGGCATCCCGGGCTTCGGCGAGCTCGCCGGCGCCTGGGAGCGCGGCGCGCCGCTGGGCTGGGACCCTGACGACGCGACCCCGGTCGCCCGTGCGACCTGCTTCCTGCTCTCCGACTGGGCCGCGGCGATCAGCGGTGAGATCGTTCACGTCGACGGGGGTTTTCATGCGATCGGCGCCCCCGGGACCGACGCGCTCGGCTAGCTCAGGCGCCGAGCCGCCGGCTGGTGAGCTCGGCGATCGCGACGCCCGTCAGCGCCCCCGCGATAACGTCGCCCGGGTAGTGGACGCCGGTGTGGACGCGCGAGTAGGCGACGGCTGTGGCCAGCGCCCGCAGGGCGATCCCGGCGGCCGGGAGGACCTGGCCGACACCGGTCGCGAACGCGAACGCGGCGGCGCTGTGGCCGGAGGGGAACGAACGGCTGCTCGGCATCGGCACGTGACGGGCGATCGGCACGTCCTCGGCGACCCGGTCGGGGCGATCGCGGCGGACGGCCAGCTTGAGACCGGCGTTGACGACCGTCGCCGTGACCGCGACCGACGCGAGTCCCGCCAGCGACGCCCGCCGGCCCGCCGGCCCGCCGGCCAGCGCCAGCACCCCGGCGGCGGCCAGCGACAGCTTCGAGTAGTCGGCGGCCTTCGAAAGCCGACCCATGGCGCGATCGAGCACGGGTGTCGGGGTGCCGGCGATCGCGGCGTAGACCGCGACGTCGACGCGTTCGGCATCATCGACCCAGCGGGAGAGTCCGCGCGGTGGAAGATCGGAGTGCGGTGCGGGCTGCCCGGGTTCGGGTTTCACGGATGAGCGATCCTATGACCAGAACGCGAGTCGCAGCGATCGCCGCGGTGGCGCTGGCGGCGAGCACGGCCGCGATCGCGGTCTACTTCATGCTCGCGGACTTCCCGGGAGGGCTCGTGGTCACGGTTCTGCTGGTCTCCTCCGCCCTTGCGGCTTGGCATGGCCTGCTCAGGCGGGGTGCGGCGCGTGTGCTGGGACTGGCGACGGCCGCGGTCCTGGTGACCGCCTCCTTGATCGTCGTGATCCTCAACGGAGGCTTGCTCGACGAGATCGCCGTCGCGGTGGGCGCGATCGGGACCCTGGCCGTCGGCCGCCTGGTCTTCGCCACGCACGTGCCCCTGCCGCCCGCTCCGGACCCCTCGAAGCCGGTGCTGTTCATCAATCCGCACTCGGGCGACGGCAAGGCCGAGCGCTTCTCGCTCGACGCGGAGGCGCGCCAGCGCGGGATCGAGACCGTGACGCTCAAACCGGGCGACGATCTCGAGACGCTCGTCCGCGAGGCGATCGGGCGCGGCGCCGACGCCTTGGCGATGGCCGGCGGCGACGGTTCGCAGGCGATCGTCGCTGCGACCGCCGCCGAGCGCGGGCTGCCCTACGCCTGCATCCCCTCGGGGACCCGCAATCACTTCGCCCTCGACCTCGGGGTCGACCGCGACGATGTCGTCGGGGCGCTGGACGCGTTCGTCGACGGGGGCGAGCGGCGCGTCGACCTCGCCGAGGTCAACGGCCGGGTCTTCGTCAACAACGTCTCGCTCGGCCTCTACGCGGAGGCGGTGCAGCGGCCGGGCTACCGAGAGGCCAAGCTGCGCACCCTGCTCGACACGGTCCCGGACGTGCTCGGGCCGGAGGGCCGGGGACCGGACCTGCGCTGGCGCGGGCCCGGGGGACACGAGCACGAGAGTGGCGCGGCGATCCTCGTCTCGAACAACCGCTACCGATTGGGGCGCGCCGTCGGCTCCGGAACCAGGCCGCGGATCGACGACGCCTGCTCGGGGTGACGGTGTTCGGCAGCCGCACGCGGACGCGGGGATGACGGTCGCGGGGTCCAGCGCCCGTGGCGCGAATGGTCGGCCCCGACCTTCGACGTCGCCGCCGGCCGCTCGGTCCCCGCCGGCGTCGACGGCGAGGCGCTCGTGCTCGAGCCGCCGCTTCATTTCGCGATCAGGCCCGGAGTCCTGCGGGTGCGGATCGCCAGAGCGGCACCCGGGGGCCTCGCCCTCGGCGCGGATGCCAGATGGGGACCTCGAGACGGCCGCCGCGGTTCTCGCGATCGCCTTCGGCCGGCGCCGAGCTTGACATGGCCGCATCTAGCCTTTCGAGCCGCTCGTGCTCGGCCTGATCCGAAAGACGTTCGCGCTGCGGCCGCCGCGGGCGCTTCGGATCCGACTCCTGCGCTGGATGGCCGGGTCGGCGCTGCGGGAGTTCCCGCTCGCGTTCGCCGCCGCCACCCTCGTCGCGATTGCGATCCTGGTCTGGGTCGGCGCCACCGACGGATGGCTGGGCCGCGCCGTCGTCGTGGTGCTGGCCGTCTGCGCGCTGGCGTTCGTGCGGATCGCATGGCAGGCGCTGCGCAGCGCCCGGGGCGCCCGCGAGGCGCTCGCCGAGCTCGAGCCGCCCGCCGACGAGCGCCGCTCGAGCTTTCCCACCAGTCAGCTGCTGCTGCCGCCGCTGATGATGTTCCCGCGCGGGGTCCGCCACGCGCGCGGTGTCGAGTACGCGCGCGAGGGCGGCCGCGCGTTGCACCTCGATGTCTACCTGCCGGCCGGGCCGCCGGCCCGGGAGCCGAGGCCGGCGATCGTCCAGGTTCACGGCGGCGGCTGGATCGCCGGCACCCGAAGCGAGCAGGGCATCCCGCTGCTCAACCACCTGGCCACGAGCGGCTGGGTCGGCTTCAACATCGACTACCGGCTGAGCCCGCGAGCCACGTTTCCCGACCACGTCGTCGACGTCAAGCGGGCGATCGCATGGGTCCGCGAGCACGCCCCCGAGTACGGGGCCGATCCGGAGTTCATCTGCATCACCGGCGGCTCGGCGGGTGGGCATCTGTGCGCCCTGGCGGCGCTGACCCCCGCCGACACTTCGCTGCAGCCCGGGTTCGAGGACGCCGACACCTCGGTCAGGGCCGCCGTCCCCTTCCACGGCGTCTATGACCTCACCGACGCCGAGGGCATCTACTACCCGGAGCTGCGTGAGTGGGTGCTCGAGCGCCACGTGCTCAAGGCGCGGCTCGCCGATGACCCCGACCGGTTCCGCTCCGCCTCGCCCGTCTACCGAGTGCATCCCGGCGCGCCGCCGTTCCTCGTCATTCACGGCGAGCGGGACTCGCTGGTGCCGGTCGCCGACGCGCGCCGCTTCGCCGCCGAGCTGCGCGCGGTCTCGGAGAGCCCCGCGCTCTACGTCGAGCTGGCGGGCGCGGAACACGCCTTCGACATCCTGCCCTCGGTGCGCACCGCGCGGGTGGTGGAGACGATCGAGCGTTTCCTGGCGACGGTCCGCGCCCGCGAGACCACCGTCGCGCTCGAGGAGGCGATCGGTTAGGTTCCCGTGCGCAACCCCAAGCGGAGGAGAGCTGTGGACGTAAGCCAGCTGAAGAGCATCCCCCTGTTCGCCGACGTTCCCGACGAGGCGCTGGCGAAGATCGCGCCGTTCGCGACCGCTGACGAGTTCGCGGCGAGGGCAAGACGATCATCAGGGAGGGCGGCTACTCGAACGACTTCTACGTGATCGAGGACGGCACCGCGAAGGTCGAGCGCGAGGGCGAGCACCTCGCCGACCTCGGCCCCGGCGACGTCTTCGGCGAGCAGGGCCTGCTCGAGAAGCAGGAGCGCTCGGCGACCGTCACCGCCACCTCCACGCTGCGGGTGATCAAGATCGAGCACTGGGAGCTCTCGCGGATGCGCAAGTCGATGCCCGAGGTGGTCGACCAGCTCCGGCGCAAGGTCGAGGAGCGCTCGAGCTAGCCGGAGCTCGACCCCGGCGGCGGCAGCGCGCGCGGGGTAGACTGGCGCTCGACATACGGTCGGTGGTCAAGGGAAGTCCGGTGAGAAACCGGCGCGGTCCCGCCACTGTGACCGGGCGACCACGGCGTCGCACGACGTGAGTCGGCCACTGAGGACGCCACAGCGCTCTCGGGAAGGCGCGGCGACCGCCCCGGAAGCCAGGAGACCTGCCCCCGGCCAGCCAACGACTCCCTCGAGGAAAGGGTGGCTCTCCAATGCCACACGCACTCCCCTCGGGCGCATCGCGCTCGCCGCTCTGTGCGCCCTGTCCCTGCTGTCGATCGCTCCCGCCGTCGCCGGCGCGACCGTGACCGCCAAGCTCCGTGTGTTGACGCCGGACCGGGTGATCGACCCCGGGACGACGTCATCGTCGACGAAAGCGTCACCGTGCCGACCCGTCCCGACGCCGACTGCTTCGGGCCCCCGGGCGGGTCCGGGGCCGAGTTCAGCTACGAGAAGCCAAACGTCCTCAGCCTGCTCGCCACGGCGGGGCGGACGACGCCGACCTGCGACCCGGTCTCGCTCACCGACGAGTTCGGGTTCGGGCTCGGGATCTGCGGGATCGGCGGCGTGGAGGCAAGGGCCGGGGAGAGCTTCTGGTACTTCAAGGCCAATCACGAGGAGGCGTCGGTCGGCGCCGACCAGCTCGAGATCCGCGGCGGCGACGAGATCCTCTTGTACCTGGCGCCCGACGCGTTCCCGGCCCCGAACCCCGCCGAGCTCGAGTTGACCGCTCCGCCTCGGGCGACGGTCGGCGAGCCGTTCCCGGTCGCGGTCGTCGAGCACAAGTGCGTCACCGAGTCCAGCCCGCCGTTCGCGACCACCTGCGAGACCTCGCCGGCGGCGGGAGTGAGCATCGGCGGCGGCGACGCGGTTGCGACCACCGGGGCGGACGGCACCGCCCAGATCTCGGTCGCCTCGGCGGGCCGGGCCAAGATCGTCGCGACTCGGGGTACCGACATCCCCTCCGAGACGCTGGCGACCTGCGTCTCCGCGGTGATCGACGACTGTCCGGCCGCGCTCGGCAAGCGCGTCGTCGGCAGCCCGCAGGCCGACGCGATCAAGGGCACGGCGGGGTCGGACTCGATCCGCTCTCGAGGCGGCGACGACAGCGTCGACCTCCGCAAGGGCGGCCTCGACCAGGTGAACTGCGGCAAGGGCAGGGACACCGTGCGGATCAAGCGCGCCGACGGCGACTCGATCCAGGTCCGGGGCAGCTGCGAGCGGATCAGGCGGAGATGAGCGGTGGCCGCAGGCCGGCGGTCGCGACGGCGCTGGTGATCGCCGCCGCGACCGGCGGCTGCGGCTTCGGCCCGGGCGAGTCCTCGGAGGGTGAGGCGACGCTGACCGTCACCCGCGACTACGGCGCCGAGCCCGTGCTCGAGGCGAGCGAGCCCGGGCCCTCCGAGTCCGAGACGGTGATCCGGTTGCTCGATCGCGAGGCCGAGATCACGACCCGCTTCGGCGGCGGCTTCGTGCAGTCGATCGACGGGATCGAGGGTGAGCTCTCGGACGGGCGCAGCCTCGACTGGTTCTTCTTCGTCAACGGGATCGAGTCCCCGAGCGGCGCGGCCGAGGTCGAGGTGCGCGGCGGCGACCGGATCTGGTGGGACTACCGCGACTGGAGCGACGCGATGCGCGCCCCGGCGGTGGTCGGCTCGTGGCCCGAGCCCTTCGCCCAGGCCGCCGCCGGCGCCGATCGACTGCCGGTGCGGGTCGAGTGCCACGGCGCTCGCGATCCGTGCGACGCGGTTGCCGCGCGGCTGTCGGACGAGGGTGTGGACGCCGGCGTCGAAGCCGAGTCGGGCTCCAGCTCGGCGGCGCCGGCCCTCAGGCTGCTCGTCGGGCCCGTGGGAGGCCGTGCGCTCCGATCCGGTCGCAGCCCAGCTCGACGACGGCCCGCAGACCAGCGGCGTCTTCGCCCGCTTCGAGCCGGCGGGCGACGGTTACCGGCTGGTCTCGCTCGACGAGCGCGCCGAGCCGGTGAGCGACTTCGGGCCCGGCGCCGGGCTGGTCGCGGCGTCTGCGCCAGGGCGAGCGGCCTCCGACCTGGCTGGTCACCGGCACCGACTCCGCCGGCGTCGAGGAGGCGGTGGCGATGCTCGACGCAGCGCACCTCGCCGATCGCTACGCGGTGCTGGCGTCCGGCGATGCGGAGCAGTCGCTGCCGGCGGAAGGTGACCGATGAGATCGCCGATCGCCTACTCGCCGCGCCCGGGCCCGCTGGGGCGGGTGAGCGCGCTCGCCGCCACGGCCTACCTGGGGTCGTTCGCGGTCGTCGCCTTCCTCTTCTCGAACCCGATCGTGCTCGCCGGGGCCGGCGCAGCGGTCGCCGTCGCCGGGCTCGCCGCCGGGGCCCGCCGGGCCCTCGTCGCCGCGGCCCGCTGGGGCGCCTGGCTGGGAGTGTTGATCGTCGCGGTCAACGCGATCGCCTCCCAGCGCGGGGATACGATCCTGGTTCGCGGCTGGGTGGTGCCCGTGCTCGGCCAGATCGACATCAGCGCCGAGGCGCTCGCCGAGGGAGGGGTGCTGGCGCTGCGGATCATCGTCGTGCTGGCGGCCTTCGCGGTCCACTCCGCCAGCGTCGATCCCGACCGCGCTGCTTGCGGCTGCTGCGCCCGGTGGCCCGGCACTCGGCCCTGACCGCGACCCTGATCACGCGGCTGGTGCCGCTCGCGGTCGCCGATCACGCCCGCTTGCGCGAGGCCGCGGCGCTGCGCGGCCCGGCCGCGGCGCCGGTCGGCCGCGGCGCCGTCGCGCGCCGTCTCGTCGCCGGCTCGCTCGACCGCGCCGTCGACGTGGCGGCGACGCTCGAGCTGCGCGGCTACGCGCGCGGGGCACCCCGGCGGGCATCGCGGCGGGCGGCGTTCGCGCCATTCCTGGCGCTTCGCGACCGCCGGAGTGGTGATCGCGGCGCTCGGGATCGGGGCGCGGATCGCAGGGGTCGGCGGCTTCGAGGCCTACCCGGCCACCGTCGTCGACACCGGTGCGGCGACGCTGGCGCTCGACCGCGATGCTTCCGCTGCTGGCCGCGCTGCCGTTCTCGGGATCAGGAGCAGGGATGGCTGAGCCGCTGATCGAGATCGGCTCGTTCTCGTACCGCTATCCGGAGTCGAACCACGATTCCCTTCGGGAGCTCTCGCTCGAGCTCGGCGAGGGCGAGCTTGTCGTGGTCGCCGGGCGCTCGGGCTCGGGCAAGACGACGCTGCTGCGCGCCTGCTGCGGCCTGGTCCCGCACTACCACGGCGGCGCGGTCTCCGGGTCGCTCGCGGTCGGCGGTCTCGACGTGCGTGAGCACGGGCCGGCGGAGCTCGGGGGCGTGGTCGGCCTCGTCGCCCAGGACCCGGAGACACAGGTGGTCTCGGCGACGGTGCGCGGCGAGCTCGAGCTGCCGCTCGAGCTCGGCGGCGAGCCGCCCGCGGCGCGTGCCCGGGCGGTCGAGGAGGTCACGCTCGCGCTCGGCGATCCCGCATCTGCTCGAGCGCGCCATCGACACCCTCTCCGGCGGCGAGCTGCAGCGGGTGGCGCTCGCGGCGGCGCTGGTCGGGCGACCGCGGCTGGTGCTGCTCGACGAGCCAACCTCGCAGCTCGACCCGGTCGCCGGCGACGAGCTGATCGGCCTGCTGCGGCGCCTGAACGAGGAGTGGGGGATGGGTGTGCTCGTGGCCGAGCACCGGCTCGAGCGCTGTCTGGCCGCCGCCGACCGCGTGGTCGCCATGGACGAGGGCCGGATCGCCTTCGACGGCTCGCCGGACGATTTCGGCGAGTGGGCGCTCGACGCCGATCCGGCGCTCGCCACACCGGGTGCCCGCCTGTTCTCGCTCGCCGGCCTTCGCCCGCTTCCGGTTGCGGCGAAGGACGCACGGCGGACGCTGCGCGCGCAGGGGGTCGAAACGGGCTGTCGCGGACGTCGAGTCGAGCGCGCCACGCGACCGCGGGTGGCGACGCCGACGATTCCGACGCGGCGCTCGAGGCGCGCGACCTCTGGGTCGAGCTCGACTCCGGCGACGACGTCCGCGACGTGCTGCGCGGTCTCGAACTCGCGATCGCGCCCGGTGAGCGGGTGGCGTTGATGGGTCGCAACGGGGCCGGCAAGAGCACCCTGCTGCGAGCGGCCGCGGGCATGCTCGAGCCCGTGCGGGGGCGGATCAAGTGCGCGAGCACATGTGCGCTGCTTCCGCAGAGTCCGGGCGATCTGTTCCTGCGCGAGCGGGTCGGTGAGGAGTTGCCCGGCGAGGTGGGCGCGCGGGCTCTCGCCGCCGCCGGGCTCGAATGGGCCGCCGATCGCGACCCGCGTGACCTCTCCGGCGGGGAGCGGGAGCGGCTCGCGCTGGCGATCGTGATGGCCGGCCGCGACGACGACGCGCGGCCGGGCGTCGTATGTCTCGACGAGCCGACCCGGGGAATGGACGGGGCGCGCAAGCAGGAGCTCGCCACGTGGCTCGGCGAGCTCGCGGACGCAGGCTCGGCGGTGCTCGTCGCCACGCACGACGTCGAGTTCGCCTCACGCTTCGCAGGTCGCGTGCTGCTGCTCGGGGACGGCGAGCTGATCGCCGACGGCCCCGCTGACGAGATCCTCTCCGGCGGCTGGTACTTCGCCACCGAGGTCGCTCGCATCCTCGGCGGCGACGGGGCGATCACCCCGGAGGCCGGCGCGCGCGTGCTGCGGGCGGCCATGGCGCGAGACCCGGTTGATGCGGTGACGAGTTGAGCTGGCAGGTCGCCGTGTTCTCGGGGCTGGCGCTGGTCGTCGCCGGGGGGTTCGCCTGGTACGAGCGAGCCCGCCCGCCCGCCCGCCTGGTCGCTCTGGTCGCCGCGCTGGCCGCGCTCGCGATCGCGGGACGACTGGCGCTGGCACCGATCCCGAACGTCGTCGCGACGACGGACATCGCCCTGTTGACGGGCTACGCCCTCGGTGGGGCGCCGGGGTTCGCGGTGGGCGCGCTCGCTGCGCCGATCTCGAACATCTGGCTCGGCCAGGGACCCTGGACGGCCTGGCAGATGGCGGGCTGGGGTCTGATCGGCCTGAGCGGCGCCTGGCTCGCGACCGCGAGCCGCCGCGGGCTCGGTCGCTGGGGGCTGGCGATCGCCTGCGGGCTCGCCGGGCTCGCCTATGGCGCCCTGCTAGACCTCTCGGTGATGGTCACCTATGGCGGCGAGCAGTCGCTTGACCGCTACCTGGCGCTCTCGGCCAGGGGGATCCCCTTCAACGTCGCCCACGCCGCCGGCAACTTCGCGATCGCGTTCGTCGCCGGGCCGGCACTGGTCAGGATGATCTCCCGGTATCGCACACGGCTCGAGTTCACCTGGCGGGCCGCGGGCGCCCTGCCCCTGGCGCTCGTCGCGCTCACCATCGCCGGGATCCCACCGCCTGCCACGACCAAGGCGGAGCCCGCCAGGGCCCATGAGAAGGGCGGTGCGGCGACCGCGGCCGCTCGATGGCTGGCGCGGACGCAGAACGTCGACGGCGGTTTCGGGGCCACGGCCGACGACCCGTCGAGCCCGGCGATGACGGGCTGGGTGATGCTCGGGCTCGAGGCGGCCGATCGCAACCCGCTCGACGTCCGTCGCAAGGGGGAGACGGCGGTCTCCTATCTGCGCTCCGAGGTCGATCGGCTGCGGTCGTCGGGCGACTTCGAGCGCACGATCCTGGCGCTCGAAGGGGCGGGCCTCGACCCGCGCGGCTTCGCGGGTGTCGATCTCGTCAGCGAGCTTCGCTCGCGCCGCGATCGCGACGGCTCGCTCGACGGCCAGGTCAACCTGACCGCGTTCTTCGTCCTCGCGCTGCGGGCGGCCGGCGCCGAGACCGGCGACCTCGGCCGCCCGGCGCGCTGGCTGCGCGGGGCGCAGAACGCAAACGGCGGTTGGGGGTTTCGCCCCGATGCGCCCAGCGACCCCGACTCCACCGGCGCCGCGCTCCAGGCGCTGGCCGCAGCGGGGTCCGGCGGCGACGCCACCTCGGACGGGGTCCGCTGGCTGCGCAACGCCCAGCGAGGAGACGGCGGCTACGCGCTGGCGACCAACGGCGTCGTCAACTCGCAGTCCACGTCCTGGGCGGTCCAGGGCCTGCTCGCTGCGGGTGGCAGCGACGGTGCCGTCGACCAAGCCCTCGACCATCTCGACAGCCGGCGGTCGGGCGACGGGCACTATCGCTACTCGCGAACCAGCGACCAGACCCCCGTTTGGGTGACCGCGCAGGCGCTGTTGGCAATCGAGCACCAGCCGTTTCCGGTCCCGCCCGCCGCCCGCCGGCCGAGCGAGTCGACCGGGTCGGACGGTGCGAGCGGCGATGGTGGATCGGGCGGCGGCTCGATCGCCCCAACCATCGCGCCCCCCGTGGCGCCGGATTCCGGGCTCAGTGGCCCGGTGGTCTCCGGGAGCGAGCTCGGCGGGATCCCGGGCGGCTTCGCGGGCTCCGGCGGGGGTGCAGCGGCCTCCGGCAGCGGGGCCGGCGATCCGAATGCGGGGAGGGTGGCGCACCGCGGACAAGCCGAGGGCTCGGGCGCGGGCGGCGAAGGCGCGGGCGAGGGCGAGGACGGACCCGACCTCGGCACGGTGGCGGAGCGGATCATCGCCGCGTCCACCGAGCCCAGCCCGCCGACGACTGCGGACGACGAGCCGGTCGCGCCCTATGTGGCCGGCGGGCTCGGGCTGCTTGCGCTCGCGCTCGGCGGCGGGTTCCTCTGGTATCGCCGCACGCTTCCCTAGTCGGCGGAGGGCCTCGAGCCCGGTCGAATACCGTTCTCGGCATGGACGTCGAGGAAGCGATTCGCACGCGGCGCACCCACAAGGCCTTCCGGCCGCAACCGGTCGGGCGCGCGACGATGGACGAGTTGCTCGACCTCGCGCGCTGGGCGCCGAACCATCACCTGACCAACCCGTGGCGTTTCCGGGTCGTCGGACCGGAGGCGCTCGAGCGGCTTAAGCGGGCGGCGGGTTCCGAGGCGGGGGCGAAGCTCGAACGCGCGCCCACGCTGATCGTCTGCTCGTGCGTGCTCGGGGGGGACGAGGTCCAGGACTCCGAGGACCTGCAGGCGACCGCTGTCGCCGCCTACATCGTCCTGCTCGCCGCCCATGGCCGCGGTCTGGTGGGGTACTGGCGCACGCCGGAGGTGCTGCGCAGCGCGAACGGCCGCGCCGCGGTGGGTCTCGCGGCGGATGAGCGCTTCGTCGCCCTGATCCATCTCGGCTATCCGGTGCAGGACAAGCCGGCGCCCGAGCGCGAGCCGGTGGCGTCGGTCGTCACCCACCTGGAGTGACGGGATGCTCCCTCGCACCGACGCGCTGAAGGCGGTCACCGGCGAGCGCTTCGACGTCGTCGTCGTCGGCGGCGGGATCACCGGTGCGGGCGTCGCGCTCGACGCCGCGTCGCGCGGATACACGGTCGCCCTGGTCGAGCGCGACGACTACGCCGTCGGGACCTCGAGCCGCTCCTCGAAGATGGTCCACGGCGGCCTCAGGTATCTGCAGAACTTCGATCTCGGCCTCGTCCGCGAGGCGCTCCTCGAGCGCCAGCTGATGGTCCAGCTCGCGCCGCATCTGGTCTATCCGACGCCCTTCCTGGTGCCCACGCTCGGTGATGGCAAGCGCAGCAGGGCGATCGGGATCGGGCTCAACATGTACGACGTGATGGCGACCACGAGGGTCGGGATGTCGCGCCGGGAGCGGTCCGAGCGCGCCCACGGCGACGACTACTGGGCGCCCGACCGCCACCGGACGATCTCGGGCGAGGAGGTGATCGAGATGATCCCGGCGCTCGCCGGCCGCGACCCGCGCGAGGCATACATGTTCTACGACTGCCAGACCGACGACGTCCGCCTCGTGCTGACGATCCTCGGCGAGGCCGAGCGCTATGGCGCCGTGTGCGTCAACCGCGCCGAGGTAACCGCACTTCTCGACCGCGACGGTCGCGCCGCGGGAGTGGCCTGTCTCGACGGCGAGTCGGGCGCACGGTTCGAGGTCGAGGCCGACAACGTGATCAACGCGACCGGTGTCTGGGCCGACCGCATTCGCCCCGGGGAGATCCACGACGAGGCCGAGGTGCCGCGAATCGCGCCCAGCCGCGGGACTCACGTCACGGTCTCGCTCGAGCGGCTTGGGGTCTCCGGGGCCGCCTGCATCGTCCCGGCCGGTGAGGATCGGACGATCTTCGCCCTTCCCTGGTACGGCCGGGCCCTGATGGGCACGACCGACAACGACTACGACGGCGATATCGCCCATGTGAAGCCGGCGGCCGACGACATCGATTACATCCTCGAGGCCGCCAACGCCTTCTTCGGCACCGACCTGACGCCGGCGGACCTCACCGGCGCCTACGCGGGGGTGCGCCCGCTGATCTCGACCGGCGACCCCCGCAAGTCGGTCGACATCTCGCGCAAGGCAGAGCTGTACGAGACCTCGTCGGGGATGTTGACGATCACCGGGGGCAAGCTGACCACCTGGCGGCGGATGGCGAAGCAGGTCGTCGACCGGATGGTCGAGCGCGAGGGCCGGGTCGCGCCCTGTCGCACCGACGACCTGCCGCTGGGCATGGCCGCCTCCGAGCACGAGCTCGACCCGCCCGAGGGCCTCTCGGAGAGCGATCTTCCCGCGGGCTACCGGGAGCTTCTCGGCCTGCGCTACGGACACGCGGCCCGCAACGTCCTGCGGCTGGCCGGTGAGCACTCGGAGCTGGCGGTCCCGATCGTCGCCGGGCAGCCCGACATGCTGGCCGAGGCCGTGATCGCTGCTCGGCTCGAGCAGGCGCGCTCGGTCGCCGACGTGCTCCTGCGCAGGACCCGGCTCGGCCTCGTCGCCGCCCCCGACCTGCGCACCGCCGACTCGGTGACCCGGGTCGCCGAGGCGATCGCGCCCGAGCTCGGCTGGGATCAGGCCCGGGTGGGGGCCGAGTCGGAGCGCTGGGTCGACGACGCCGCCGCCGAGGGGATCGATCCGGCGCGGAGCTAGCTCCGGGTTGCCCTATTCTCCGCGGCCGATGGCCGCGAAGCTCAAGGACATGCACCTCGCCGATCTGCATCAGCGGGCGGCGGCGGCGCAGGTCTCCGGCTACCGGAAGCTCGGTCGCGACGAGCTGATCGAGGTGCTCGAGAGCGAGCAGGGCCCCGCGCTGCCGCCCGACGAGGCGGACACAGACGAGGTCGAGGCCGTGGTCGAGGCGACGGTCCTCGACGACGGCTCGGAGGAGCCGGTCGAGCTTGGTGCGATGGGAGCGGAAGGCGGCGACGAGCGCGACGACGAGCTGCCCACGGAGGAGGTCCGCGGAGTGCTCGAGATGACCCGTCAGCGCTACGGCTTCCTCCGCCTGGCCGGCCTCGCACCGAGCGAAGGCGATGTGTACATCTCCGCCGCGCAGGTCCGTCGTTGCGAGCTTCGGCCCGGCGACGAAGTCTCGGGCCCGGCGCGCGCGCCGCGCCGCGGCGAGCGCCACCGCGCCCTCGTTCACGTCGACCATGTAAACGGGGTCGAGCCGCTGGCCGAGACGCGTCCGGAGTTCGACTCACTGCCCCCGATCGTCGCCGAGCGCCGGATCCCGCTCGACGACGACGCCGATCTGCTCGCCCGCGCCGTGGACCTGCTGGCGCCGCTGGCCTTCGGCCAGCGGGTCCTGATCCGAGCGGCGGCCCGCTCCGGCCGCACGACCCTGTTGCGCTCGCTCGCTCGCGCCGCCGCCGCGGCCGAGAACACGCGCGTGGTCGTGCTGCTGATCGACGAGGCGCCGGAGGAGGGAACCGCCTGGCGCGAGGCCCTGCCGGTGGCCGAGTTCGCGATCGCGACCGCCGACCTGGCACCGGTCGAGCAGGTGCGGACGGCGGAGCTCGCCGTTGAGCGGGCACGTCGCCACGCCGAGTCCGGCCTCGATGCGGTGCTGGTCTGCGACTCGCTCTCGCGGCTCGCCTTCTCCGCCGGCGACGCGGCGGAGGTCAAGCGGCTGTTCGGCTCCGGCCGCAACCTCGCCGGGGGCGGTTCCCTGACCGTGCTCGCGACCGTGCTCGCGGATGCCCAGGACGAGGGTGAGGCGGAGCGCGCCGTGATCACCACCGAGAGCTCGCTGGTGGTCCTCGACCCCGAGCTCGCCGCGGCCGGGGTGCACCCGGCGCTGCGAGCTGCGGAGTGCAGGGTCTCCAACGAGGATCAGATTCGCGACCAATCCGAGCTCGAGGCCGCGCGGCGGCTGCGCTCGTTGCTCGCCGACCTCGGGCCGGCCGAGGCCGCCGCTCTGCTTCGCGAGCGGATCGAGGGCAGCGGCTCGAACGCCGAGCTGCTCGGCTCGGTCTAGATCGCGAGCGGCGCTAGCGCCGGTAGGCGAGCCCGGACCACGACGGCTCGCGAGAGAGCTCGATCGGCTCGGCGTCGCGATCGGGCTGGACGTAGCCGAAGGTGTGGGTGTCGTCGTCGAAGACGATGTCGAGCTCACCCTCCTTTACCCGCTGGTCGAGCCAGGCGCCGCGGAAGACCAGCCTCCGGATCCAGTGCACGAGACTGCGGTTGGCCGGCCCGACGAGCTCGGTCCAGTGCTCGTTGATGTGCTCGCCGAGCGCCGAGTTGGGCTCGCGGATCTCGCCGTTGACGGCAACCTCGAGCAGGTCGTGAAGCTCCTCGGGCTCGAGGCCCTGATCGACGAAGTCGAGCTTCACGGCGGCCTGCTCGACCCGCTGGGAGAAGTCCTGTTCGTTGAACGAGAAGCGAAGCTCGCCGTACTCGAGCACGTAGTCGGAGCCCGATTCGTAGTTACCTCTGCGAGTTGCCTTCTCCACAGCTTCCGTTTCCGATCATCCGCCCCGATCACGTCTTCCCCGCGGGGCCTCCCAGGGACGCTCATCTTCTATCAAGCCGCAGCCCCCCGCATCCGGCTGCCGATCGCTGAACGAGGGTTTGCACGCTCGGGGTCGAATGACTCCTGTTCTCAGATCCCGGGCACGAGCGCCGGCCGCGGCGGGCTGCTCTGCGGCGCACGAAGAGCGCCGCTGCCCGGTCGATCGATTTCACACTCAACGGCCGAGTCGGCGACTCGGAGCGGCACGCTCTCGCGCCAGGCCTCGCAGGAACCGGCGTTTGGTCGAAGCCGGGAGACCAAACCCGAAGCCGAAGAACGGGTAGCGTTGCTCGAACGAACGAGGAGCGAAACATGAGGTCATGGGCGCCCGTTGGGGGGAGATCCCGCAAGCGGGCGGCTATCGCCGCGAGTGTGACGCTGCTCGTCGTTGGCGCCGGTGTTGCCGGCTACGTGAACGGCAGCTCCGGAGGCAGGGACATCGAAGCAGCTCGCGAGGCCAGCGCCGCAGCGGGGCAGGAGAAGGGTTCGGCGCAGGGGGCGAGAGACGGCTATGCGCGGGGCTTCAAGGCCGGGCGGAAGCGGGGCTACGACGACGCCTATCCCGAGGCCTACGAGACGGCCTACCTCGCGGAGTTTCAGAACGCCGGCCTGGACGCGCCCCAAACACCCTCGATTCCCCAGCCATGAGGCGCCCAGGGCTCGCGGCGGACACTCGGAGCCGGTGGCAACGGTTGCGCTTGCGCCCCGCCTTGAGAGGCGTGGCTCGACCCGAGAGCGAACGATGGCTGCACCGAAAGGAAGATGTGCGGGTGGTGCTGATTGTGCTCGCGTGCATCGCGACTGTCGGGGCGGCGGTTGGGGGCGAGCTGATCGCGGAGTCCAATCGTGTTACGCAAGCCGACGTGGCCGACGTTGAACACCGGTCCTTTCGTGAATCGTTCGTCGCGGCGCGTCAGGCTGCTGCCGCGAGGGCCGAGAAGCGGGGTGGCCGAGACGGCGAGCGAGCGGGCCGGCGGGCCGGAGACCGGGCCGGAGCGCAGGCCGGAGCTCAGGCCGGAGCCGAGGCGGTCGCAGAGGAGCAGGCGGCGCTCGCTGCGGCGGCAGCGGCGGCCGAGGCGGCGCGAACGGCGCGTCGAAGGGCGCGAGCGGCGACGTCCACCACTGCGCCGCCGGTGACGGCTCCCGCGCCGGTAACGGCTCCCGCGCCGACTCCGCAGCCGGAGCCTTGCTTCGACGCCCAGGGGTTCCCGTGCTAGCCGGGAAAGCGCCCTTCGTTGTCCTCGGTGAGGGCGAACCGGAGCTCACCGACGCGGACGTGGAAGCGGTAGGACAGATGCCTGTCGAGTAGTACGTGACCGCCTCCGGTCAACCGGTATCCAGGAAAGCGTGAGGAAAACCGACACGAGAACATCGCGCGGCTGCGTCGACCGCATCTCCGCTTGAGGCTGTCGACGACCCGGTCGGCGAAGTCGTGACGTCGAAGGGCGCCGGCGACCGTGCGTCGCGCGCGCGGCGCCTGGAGAAGCGGTCGCCGGACCTTGCGAGCTTCGAACGAGGTCGTGTACGAGGTCGTGTACTCCGTCGCCTCCGAGCCATCGTCGGCCCCCAGGTAGCCGCAGAAGCTGTGTCGGCCGAGGTCCTTCATCCTCAACCGTCCCTTGACGCGGAACTCCCCTTCGACCGAGACCGAGGAGAAGACCGTCCGCGCCCGCGGACGGTGGGCTGACGGCGAATCTGGGCACCTTTCCCCACCGGGGTCCGCGTAAACCCAGAGCTTCAGAGGCGGCTCGGCGAAACCCGTTGCCCGCACGGCCACGCGCTTGTGGATCTCCGGGTGACGACCGACGGACAGCTCAAGCGACCGAAGCTGGTACTCCTGGTTGACGCCGTACAGGCTCTGACCGGCTGCGCCCACCGCGGCGGAAGCGTGCGCTTGGCTCGAGCCGAGGATGAACGCGGCGGCGAGTGCCCATACACAGATGCCGAGGCGCAGCCCCGGCTGCGCTTTCGCAGTCACCTCCGCACGGTATCGCAGCTTTCTCACAGGGGGGGCGCGCGACTGCGCACCGGGGTTGTAGGCGGCGTGACCGCCACCGCTCGCCCGCTGCGCTTCCGCCGGCTCCCCTCCGCGGACGTCGCCTCCCGGCGGGTGCCGGTGGCCGTCACCCTGCTTTCACGGACGCTCGGTCTGGCACTGCTGCGCGAGGAACGGGCGGGGGACGGGCTGTTGATCCCGCGCTGTCGCAGCGTTCACACCTTCGGCATGCGCTTCCGCCTCCACGTCGTCTTCCTCGACGCGGCGATGGCGCCGCTGTCGGTGCGCTGCTCGGTGCCGCCGAACCGCTTCCTGCGCGAGCCGCGCGCCGCGGCGGCGGTCGAGTTGCCGGCCGTGGCGGCGAACGGTTGATGCTCTCGCGCACCGAGCCCTGTCCGACCGTGATCGTCTGCGAGGACGATGCGGCCACGCTCGAGCTGCTCTGCGACCACCTTGCGGCTGACCGCTTCCGAGCGATTCCCGCTCGCTCGGCCACCGACGCGCTTCGACTCTGTCACTTCAAGCAGCCCGACATGTTGCTCCTCGACCTCAACCTGCCCGACGCGTCCGGGCTCGACGTCCTGCGCGAGGTCCGGTCCTCCGAGGGAGTCACCGGGCGCTATGACCCGGACCTGCCCGTGATCGTGCTCAGCGGCCGCGGCACCGACGCCGATCGGTTGCGCGGCCTGCTCTGCGGCGCCGACGACTACGTGGTCAAGCCGTTTCAGGTTCAGGAGCTGGTCGCCCGGATCCGGGCCGTGCTGCGGCGGCGAGCCGAGCACCGAGCGGGACCGCTGCGCGTCGGTGAGATCTTCGTCGACACCGTACGCCGCGAGGCCAGCGTCGCGGGCCGGCCGGTGCGGCTCGCCAACAAGGAGTTCAGCCTCCTGCGCGCCCTCGCCGCGGAGCCGACCAGGGTCTTCACCAAGGCGGAGCTGTTGCGCGACGTCTGGGGATTTCGCTCCGCAGGCAAGACGCGAACCCTCGACTCGCACGCCAGCCGGCTGCGTCGCAAGCTCGATCCCGACTCGGGTCGATACGTCGTCAACTGCTGGGGCGTCGGCTATCGGCTGATCGACGGAATCGAGGACGGTGCTCGGGCCGATCGCTGAGAGCCCGCAGTGGATACTCGCGCTCGCGATGGTCGCGCTCGCGGTGGGGGGCAGGGTGCGCGCCGGTCGTCGCCGCGAACGCCTCAACCGGGCCCTGCACGAGCTTCGCCGGCCGCTTCAGGCGCTGACGTTGGCGGTGCCCGCGAAGGCGGTGCCCGCGAAGGATGGGGAGCGATGGGGCCAGCTCGACCTCGCGATCGCAGCCTTGGCGGAGCTCGATCGAGAGCTCAACGGCGGGCGGACGGCCCATCGCTCGCGAATCATCGACGCGCGTGGAATCGTCGCGGACGCGGTCGAGCGCTGGCGTCCGGCCGCCGCATGCGCGGGGCGCAGGCTCGAGCTTCGCTGGCGGGCGGATGGCTCACGGGTCGACTGCGACCCGGTCGCGATTGCGAGAGCGCTGGACAACCTGATCGCCAACGCGATCCAGCACGGTGGCGGCTCGATCGGGGTCGAGGCGACGTCCCGGGGTGGGCACCTGCGCCTGTTCGTGGTCGACGGTGTGCGCGTCGCCGACATCCCCTCAGCGATCTCGGTCGGGCCTCGAGCGCCACGACTCGGTGGCTCCGCGTTTCGCTGGCGCTCCGATCCCCGCCACGGCCACGGCCTGCGCTCGGTTGCCGAGGTCGCCGCCGAGCACGGTGGGCGGTTCGCCGCCTGCCGTCACGGCACCGGTGCCTGCGCCGTGATCGAGCTGCCGTTGGCCGGGCCGATGAGCGGGTGAGCCACCGGGGGCGCGCGGCAGCCTTCGGCGCCGCGGCGGCGGTGTGCGCGGGGCTCGCGGCCGGCGCCACCGGGGACCGCCAGGCGAGCCTGGCGAGCCAGTTCGGCGAATTGCGCGACGTGGTCGTCGCGACCGAGCCGTTGCCCAAGCACCGGGTCCTGGACCGCGCGGTGGTTCGCCGCTCACTCGAGCTCCGTCGGGTGCCCGAGCGCTTCCTGCCCCCGGACGCCCTCACGAGCCCGGCTCAGGCGCTGGGGCGCTCGCCCGTCGCCGCGATCCCGGCGGGCGGCTATCTGCTCGGCTCCCAGTTCGTGGCGCCCGGTGGTGGCGATCGGGAGCGCTCGCCGCAGCTCGAGGCCGGTCGCCGACCGGTCGAGATCGGGGTCGAGGGCGCAGCGGCTCTCGCTGCCCGGCCGGCCGGCCCAGGGGGCCGGGTGGACGTGATCGTGACGACCGAGCCCGGCCCCGGCGGTGGCCCCGGTCGGACCTACGTCGCGGCGCAGGCGGTCGGTCTACTCGACCTGCGACCGGCCGGCGGTGAATCGACGTCGGGCGACATCCTCCCGGGCCCGGCGACGGAGGCGTGGATCGCGACCCTCGCGCTCACCCGCAATCAGGCGCTGCGGCTGATCCAGGCCGAGAGCTTCGCCCGGTCGGTGAGGTTGATCGGGCGGTAGATGCGGCTGCCCTAGCTGCCCAGGAATTCGTCGACGGCTTCGGTGAACCGATCTCGCTCCTGGAACAAGAAGGCGTGAGCTCCGGGAAGGAGCCGCAGAGTGCTCACAGGAGCCCTGCGGGCGATTCTCCTCAGGTTGACCGGCGGCACGACAACGTCCCGTCGTCCTCCCGCGGCCAGGGTTGGTGCTGCGAGCGTTGCCAGCTGGTGGTAGTTCTCATTGCTTCTCAGCCACGGGTCCTCGGCTCTCACCTGCGCCTCGACGGTCCTTTCCGAGACCTGGAAGTCATCAGGGATCTCGCCGCTTCGGCTCGCCCTGACCAGTCGGCTGAGGAAGCGACGCCCCTCGCCCTGTCGCTCGGGCGGATAGAGCTCCTCGAGAATCGCCTTGTCGGAAGGGTCCGGGTCGCTGTCCAGATCTTGCGCAGAGGGCGGGCCGAGATCAGTCTCGCTACCGCCGGGGTTGGTACCGGCCAAGATCAGGTGCGAGACCGTCTCGGGGTGGTTGATCGCAAGCCGCTGAGCGACGAAGCCGCCCATCGACCAGCCAAGGACGTCGGCCCTATCGAGGCCGATCTCCCGCATGAACACGGCGGTTGAATCCGCCAGCGAGTCAAAGGAGCTGTCCTGCCAAGGCCCAGACAGACCCACCCCCGGATAGTCGAACATGATCAGGCGGTGAGTCTCAGCCAGCCGGCGCAGGAGAGCGGGGTCCCACTCGGCCATCGTTGAGCCGGTGCCCATCAGCATGACCAACGGCGGCCCTTGGCCTCGTTCATACCAAGCGATGTCGATCCCGGGCGCCCGACGGACCTGCGCCCGAAACTGAGCGTCCCGCGACTGCTGCGCGGGAGTGCCGCAGCCCGTCAGAAGCAGCGACAGGAAGATCAGGCACGCAACGACTCTCATGAGCACCCTCTTTCCCGCTCGGCGAGGTCGATCCCCCCGGAAGCGCTTCTCCTGCTCGCGCTGGGTCAGGTGATCAACTCGGCGGCGATCCGGTCGGCCCAGGCGCGGATCGCGTCCCAATCCCGGAAGTCGCCCTCCTGCGCGTGCAGGGCCTTGGCGACCATCCGGTCGAGCCGCCCCAGCTGTGCGTAGTCGAGCTTGCCCGCGAACACGGCGTGGTCGCGAGCGCCGAGGGTGTCGAAGCTCTCGACGACCGCCTCGGGCTCGGCGTCGTCGGGCTTCGGGGGCTCGCCGACGGGTCCGCTGCTGAACAACCACAGTGGCCTCCCGGAGAGCTCCTCGGGGCGCTCTTCGATCAGCTCGCGCGCGGGCTTCATCCAGCGACCCGCGTAGATCGCCGATCCGAGGACGACCGCGTCGGCGCCGTCGAGCTCAGCCTCCCTGGCGGGGCCGACGGCGGCATCGTGCCCGTGCTCTGAGAGACGGGCGGCGATCTGCTTCGCGATCTCGCGGGTCGCGCCGTAGCGACTCGCGACGATCACCCGCACCTTCAAGGGTGGCTTCCCGCCGTATCGGGGTGCTCGCGCTCAGCCGACCAGAGCTCGCGCTTGCGCTCGTACTCCGGGGGCAGGGTCAGGTTGAGCTGCTCGGCGACGCCGAGCCACCGCAGGGCGCCGGTGAAATCGCGCCAGCGAGCGTCCGCGTCGGCGGCCGTCAGCGCCAGGTCGAGGGCATCCATGTGGGCGCTCTCGCTCTCGGCCAGCTCCTCCCCGTCGAGGGCCTCGACGTCCTCGAGGGCCGGCGCCGGATCTCCTGACCCGGCCTCTCGGCCGAGGTAGGGGCCCAGATAGCGCCCTGCGACCTTGGCGGGGGGCCACCACAGCGGCGCCTCGCCCGCGGCCGAGGTGCGGGACCGGTCGCCGATCTCGGCGCGCAGGTACTGCGGCGCTCCGCCGGTCAGCAGCGCGGCGCGCAGCACCGGCCGGAAGGGTTCGAGCCTCACCGAGGGATCGACCAGGTGCGCGATCGAGCGCGCCGCCACATCCGCCTGCTGGGTGGCGATGCCGCCCTGCTTGATCGGGAACCAGGTCGCGTCACCGGCTGCCCAGACCCGCGCCACGCCCTCGACCTTCATGTACCGGTCGGTGCCGATGAACCCTTCGCGCCCCTGCGGGATGCCGGGGATCGATGGAACATCGAACCGGGGCAGGGTGACGACCCGGTCGGCGCGCGATCGTGTCGCCGTTCTCGAGCAATAGGCCGGATTCGTTCGCCCGGCTCGCGATCGCGGCCGTGGACACCTCGATCCCGGCCGACTCGAGCAAGTGGGCGATGCTGGCGCTCGCCCGCTCGCCGAACATCGCCAGCGGAGCGTGCTCGGCCGTGACCAGGGAGATCTCCAACCGGCCGCCCGTCTCGGCCCGGGCCTCGGTCAACAGCGCCAGCTCGTAGAGCGGCAGCGGCCAGTCGGTGTCCTCGGGGACGACGAAAGCAACTCGCTCGACCTCTCCGTGTCGGATCTCGCGCAGCAGCTCGGCCAGGCGCCGGTTGGACTCCGGTCCGCCGTAGGTGAGCGCTCCCGGCAGGGCCGGATTCGCGCGGGCGCCGGTGGCGAGCAGCAGCGCGCCGTAGGTGAGATCGACGCCGGACTCGGTGCGCAAGGTTCGTCCCGAGGCGTCGACGCTCCGCAGCCGGTCGCGCACTGGGTGAAGCCGAGGTCGTCGGAGAGCTCGGCCAGCGGCAGGTGCCGCATCTTGCCCAGCCCGAACGGCTCGACCGCTGCGAGCGGCCGGAAGAAGAACTCCGCCTCGGGAGCGAGCAACGAGATCCGGATCGTGCTCGGGCCGAGGTCGCGTAGCGCCAGCACCGCCTCGAGTGCCGCGATTCCACCCCCGACGATCACCAGGTGCAGGTCCACGCCGCAAGCATCGAGGCCGCCCGCCGGCCCCGCATCCGTGCTCGCTACCGACGGCTTTCGGTACGCGCCCCCGAAACGGAGGCTCGAGGCGGATGTCAGACTGAAGCGGATGGCGGGGAGCCCAAGGCGCACACAGATCGTCGCCCTTGGCGCCTTCGCCGCGATCGTCGTCGTCGTGCTGATCGTCGTCAGCATTGGTGGCTCGGGCGGCGACTCGGAAGGCGGGGTCGAAGCCAGTGCCGGCGAGGCTTCGCGACTGTTCGACGGCATCCCGCAGCGTGGCACGGTCCTTGGCGACCCCGACGCCCCCGCGACCCTGACCGAGTTCGGCGACCTCCAGTGCCCGTTCTGCGCCGAGTTCGCCCGTGAGGTGCTACCGGTCGTGGTCGACGAGTACGTGAAGCCGGGGAAGCTGAAGCTCGACTTCCAGGCGCTGACCTTCATCGGGCCGGACTCGCTCGCGGCGGCGCGGATGGCGGAGGCCGCCGGCCTTCAGGACCAGCTCTGGGAGTTCATCGATGTCTTCTACGCCAATCAGGGCACTGAGAACTCCGGCTACGCCGACGAGGCGTTCCTGACCGAGATCGCTTCGGCGATCCCCGGACTCGACGTCGACGCGGCGCTGGCCGATCGCGACTCGCCTGCCGTCGACGCGGCGCTCGCCGACGCGGATCGGGCGGCTGCGGGCCTCGGGATCGACTCGACGCCGTCGTTCGTGGTCGATGTGCCCGGTGCAGAGCAGAGGCCGGTGGAGCCCTCGAGTCTCGACGTAGATACGTTCACCGCCGCGCTCGACGCCGCCCTCGGCGACGGGCGGTGAGCGCGGCGGGTGGGGCGCGGCTGCGCGCGGCGGCGATCGCCACGGCGGCCGTCGGAGTGGTTGTTGCCGGCTACCTGACCTTCGTCCACTACGCGGACCTGCAGCCTGTCTGCGCCGGCGGGGGCGGTGGCTGCGAGCGCGTGCAGAGCTCCGAGCAATCCGAGCTCGCCGGGCTCCCGGTGGCGCTGATCGGTTTGCTCAACTACGTCGTGATCGCGATCGCTCTGCTGATCGACACCGACCGCACCCGCACGCTGGCGGCGGCTTTGGCGCTGGTCGGGTTCGGTTTCAGCGCTTACCTGACATACGTCGAGTTGTTCGTCATCCACGCGATCTGCCAGTGGTGCCTCGCAAACGCAGCTATCGCCACCGTGCTCGCCGCGTTGATGGTGGCGATCTTCGCCCGCCAGGAACCGCCCGGCTGACGCGCGCGCGTCAGTCGACAGCGCCCGGCAAGCCGTCGGGATCCATGGCCATCGGTTGAGCGTGCCACTCGTGGGGCACGGCGACCTCAACGTCGAGCGGATGGACCGGCGGCGCGGGATCGCGATGCGGGGTCTCGTTCTCCAGCCACGGAGCCAGGTAGCGGCCGCTGACCTTGTGCGGCGGCCACCAGAGGTAGTCCAGGGATACCTGGCCCTCGCCGTGTCCTCCCTCCAGCTCGTGGCGGATGTTCAGCGACTCCCCGGCGGTGATCAGCTGCCCGCGGAGCACGGGCCGGAAAGGTGCCGGCTCGACCTCGGCACCGAGCGAGCGCCGCGATGTGCTCCGCGGCCGCATCGGCCTGCTGGGTCCCGATACCGCCCTGCTTGACCGGGAAGTTGGTGCCGTCTCCGGCGGCGTATACGCCCGGGAGATCCGCGACCCTGGCGTAGTCGTCGATCGGGATGAAGCCGCTGTCGTCGGCGGGCAGGCCCTCGAGGCGGGGGCCCTCGATCAGCGGAAGCGCGACCACCGCGCCGGCCTCGAGCGGGAGATGGCCCGGAGCCACGCCGAACCCGCCCTGCGGATCCTCGACCACGTGGGAGTCGCCGACGAACTCGATTCGGCGCACGCGCAGCAGCTCGGCGACGGCATCGCTGGCGGTACGCCCGAAGATCGCCAACGGGACCGATTCAGGTGTGTAGAGCGCGAGCTCGACGGCGCCACGATCGGACTCGTCCGCGCGGCGGCGCGTCATCAGCGCCAGCTCGTACAGGGGAAGCGACCAGCTGACGCCCGGCGGGACCACGAAGGCGAGCCGGTGAGAGGGATGCTCCAGCGCCCGATCGAGCAGCGCGTCCACCTCCAGCGGCTCGCCGGTGGCGCGAAAGGTGATCGCCTCCCCGTAGGGGTCCTCGGCCTTGCCGCCGATGCAGACCACGAGTCGGTCGTAGGGGATCTCCTCGCCGCCGCCGAGCTCGATCCGTCCGCCGAGCGGGTCGACGCGACGAACCGCTCCGAGGCGAAACACCGCACCGAGCTCGGCCGCGAGAGGCGCCAGCTCTCGGCGCTCGGCCGGTTGAGTGGTGAACGGCTCCTCGATGGTCGTCGGCTTGTAGAGGAAATCCGGGGTTGGGGCGACGAGCGTGATCTCGGTCAGCTCGCCGGCGAGGTCGTGGAGCGCGAGCAGCGCTTCGATTCCCGCGATCCCTCCGCCGAGTACCACCGTGCGCGGGAGTTGGCCGTCTGTGCTCTTCCACGATGCGAGGGTAGGTGGGCGACGCGGCGATCGCGTCCGCCGAGACCACCGAGACCTAACCGTACCGACCACGGATGGGGTGGCTGGTAGCTGCCAGGCCGCCGGCGCCTGACGGCTAGACCCCGAGCGCGATGCTGAGCGCCAGCATTCCCAGGGCCCCCGCCGCCGCGCCGACAATGGCGCCGCGGCGGTCGGCGCGCCACGACTGAGGGGCCAGCTCGAGCGCGACCAGCGCCAGCATCGCCCCGGCCGCGAAGCCGAACGAGACCGCCAGCAGGGCTGAGACCTGCTCGACGAGCAGGTAGGCGATCACGGCGCCGATCGGTTGCGGCGCGCTGGTCCCGACCGCCGCCCAGAACTGGCGCGTGGCACTGAAGCCCGCCGCCTCCATCGGGATCGCGACGCTGGTCCCCTCGGGGATGTTCTGGATCGCGATCGCGATCACGACGAAAAGTGCCAGGCCCTCGGTCTGGGAGGCGTAGGCGGTGCCGACGGCGAAGCCCTCGGGGAGGCTGTGGACGAACAGGACCGTGAACACGAGCAACGACGTCCGCACCGACGCAGAGCGCCGCGGGTGGGAGCGCTCGTGGTGCTCCAGCAGCGTCCGGGCGCCGAACAGGAAGCCGACTCCGACGGCGAGTCCGAGGGCGACCTCGCTGGGCGTGCCGTCGTCGAGCGCCGGCAGCAGCAGCCCCGCGATCGAGGCGACGGTCATCACGCCGGCGGCGAGGCCGAGCAGCGCCGGGCGCAGCGAGGCGGCCCGCGCCCCGAGCATGAACACGGGGATCGCGCCGAGCCCGGTCGCGAGCGCGGTGGCGGTGGCGGCGAGGATGAGCTCGATCATCAGGCCTTCCTACAGGACCGCTTGTCCCGATCCCTCCGTAGCGGGCACGGACTCCGGTCCGGCAACTGCTACCGATGGCCGCTCGATCGCCGAGGGCGTAACGTGCGGGTGATGGATAGTGATCCGACAACGGCGGCCGCCGAGGAGGCCGAGGGGCAGGAGTCTGAGCCCGCGATCTCCGTGGTGCTCGCCGACGACCACCAGATCGTCCGCGACGGGATCCGCATGGTGCTCGAGGCCGAGTCGGATATCGGCGTCGTCGCCGAGGCGGGCGACGTCGATGCCGCATCGCGCTACGTGCTCGGCCACAAGCCGCGGGTGCTGGTGCTCGACCTGAGCATGCCCGGGGGATCCAGCCTCGATGTGATCCCAAAGATCCTCGAGACCTCTCCCGAGACAGCGATCGTCGTGCTGACGATGCAGAGCGAGCCCGCGTTCGCGCGTCAGGCGCTGCGCGCCGGCGCCAAGGGCTACGTGGTCAAGCACTCGGCAGCGAGCGAGCTGGTCGACGCGATCCGCGCCGCCGTCAACGGCGAGACCTACATCAACCCGAAGCTCGGGGCGCGGCTGGCCGCCGAGCCGCCGCCCGAGGGACCGCCCGACGGCCTGACGCCCCGCGAGGTCGAGATCCTCAACCTGCTCGCGCTCGGCTACATGAACCCGGAGATCGCCGAGCAACTGGTTCTCAGCGTGCGAACGGTCGAGACGCACCGCGCCAACATCCAGCGCAAGACGGGCATCAGCACGCGCGCGGAGTTGATCGCGTACGCGCTCGAGCACGGTCTCGTCGACCGCTAGGCCTCGGGCTCGCCACCGTCGGCGTACTCGAGTGGCAGGGTCGCCGTCAGCCGGGTGCCGCGTCCGGGCTCCGACTCGATCTCCAGATTTCCCCCTGCCAGGAGCACCCGCTCGCGCATGCCGATCAGGCCGAATCGCTGCGGCGCCTGTTCTACGTCGAAGCCCCGACCGTCGTCCTGCACGATGAGCTCGAGCGCGTCGCCATGCTCGGCCATCGAGATGCGCACATCGGTGGCGTCGGCGTGCTTGATCACGTTGTTGAGCGCCTCCTGGACGAGCCGGTAGACGGTCGATTCCAGGTCCGGCGAGAGCCGTGCGTCGCCGTTCCCGAACACGTGGTCGACGTTGGCGCTGACCCGGATGCCCGTGGTCGCGTGAGCGCGGTCGATCAGCGCCTCGAGCGCCGCCGCCACCCCGAGTTGATCGAGGGCCGCGGGTCGCAACTCGGTGATCAGCACCTCGAGGCTGGTGATCGTTTCATGGAGCTGCTCGGTCGCCCGCTCGAGCGAGCGTCGCATCACCTCCTCCTCGCCGCGCAGCAGTGCGGTGTCGTGCATCACCTTCAATGCGCCGAGCTGCTGCAGGGTGTCGTCGTGAAGCTCGCGCGCCCAGCGACGTCGCTCGCGCTCCGAGGCGGAGATCGAGAGATGGAGCTTCTCGTCCTCCACCGCCCGCACCATCGCCACCGCCGTCGCGGCACTGGCCGCGAACGAGTTCAGCAACAGCTCGTCGTCGGCCGAGAACTCGCCTCCGTCGAGCCGGTCGAGGGCCGCGAGCACCCCCTCGCTGCGGCCACGATGGATGAGCGGTGAGAGCAGGACACTCGAGGCATCGACGCCGAGCCCTGCGAGCCCGCTGCGCGCGATCGATCCGGGCCGCTCGCTGGCGCCGGATCGGTGCACCACCTCAAGCGGCGACCCACCGAGTTCGACCGTGGCTCCGGTCAGCGCGGCGGGGACCTCGCCGGCCGCGCCGGCGACCGTGAGGCCGTCCGGGCTTGGAAGCAGAACGATGAAGCCCCGCGCCTCGACCAGCGCCCGCCCGCGCTTGCCGACCAGCTCCAGGACCCGGTCGAGCGCGGTCTCGCCGCCGACCTCGCGCGCCAGCGACACCGTCGCCCGCAGGCCCCTGACCGCTCGCTCGAGCTCGACCCGGCGGCGCTCGGCGCGTTCGTAGAGGCGGGCGTTGTCGATCGCGACGCCGGCCCACTCGGCGAGGACGACGACCAGGCGCTCGTCCTCTTCGGAGAACTCGACACCTTCGAGCTTGTCGGTGAGGTAGAGGTTGCCCCAGGCCTCGCCGCGGATCAGAACCGGCACGCCGAGGAACGTGGTCATCTCCGGGTGGCCGGCCGGAAAGCCGTACGAGCGCGGATGCTCGTGCACCGCCCGGAGCCGAAGCGGCCTCGGGTCGCGGATCAACTCGCCCAGCACGCCGCGGCCCTGCGGGAGCGGGCCGATCTGCCGGCGGGCGGCCTCCTCGATTCCCACGTACTCGAAGCGCTCGAGCGCCTGCTTGTCCTCGTCGAGGACGCCGAGCGCCGCGTAGCGGGCGCCGGTCAGGTCCCGGGCGGCCTCGAGCACGTTTCCGAGGACCGTCTCGAGCTCGAGCTCGGAGACCAGTCCACGGCCGACTTCAAGTAGGCGCTCAAGCTGGGCTCGGTCGAGGCTCGGAGGGCTCAAGGTGTCGCGATGTGAGGGTAGCTGGACCCGCTGGCGGGCGCCCGGGGAGTCTCGGTGGGAAGTACGGAGAGCGTCCGTGTTGCCCACCGATGGCAGGCCGGCGCGGTGGGTGTACGGTCGTGCGGCGATGAGCCCACCGATAGTCATCGGTCTGGTCGAGTCCGAGGAGGGACGCGACGCGCTCGCACTCGGCGGCCAGCTGGCGCAGAAGTTGGACGCCACCCCGATCGTCGTCGCCGCGCTCCCCTACTCGGCCGATCTGCTCGGGCGCGAGCAGCTCAGCCGGGCGCTCGCGCAAGACACCGAGACCCGGTTCGCGCTCGCCCGCCGGGACCTCGACGGCCTGCGACCCCAAACGAGGGCGGTCGCCGGCGATTCACCGGCGAGGGCGCTGTACGAGGTCGCCGAGGACGAGGGAGCGACCGTGATCGTCATCGGCTCCACTCACCGAGGGCCGTTCGGGCACGTGCTGCCGGGCAGCGTCGGCGCCAACCTGCTCAGCGGTGCGCCCTGCGCGGTCGCGGTCGCGCCTCGGGGGTACCGCCGCCGCGATGACCGCCGGCTGCGCCGGGTCGGGGTCGGCTTCGACGGCTCGCCTGAGTCATGGACCGCGCTTGAGACCGGGATCGGCCTGGCGCGCCGCCTGCGTGCCGAGCTGGCGGTGATCACCGCGGTCGGGCCGCCCGGGTACGGCTACGGCGAGGCGCTCTCGGTCCTCACAGCCGAGGAGTTCCACACCCGCCGTCAGGAGGATGCTCGCCGCGTGCTCGATCTGGGCTTGGCCAGGGTTCCCGGCCAGCTCACGGCAAACGGCCGCCTGGTCAACGGCGAGGCACCAGAGGCGTTGGTGAGTGCGGCGGCCGGGCTGGACCTGCTGCTGATGGGCTCGCGGAGCTACGGACCGCTTCGCCGGACCCTACTCGGCAGCGCCGCCACGGCGGTGATTCGCCGATCCCCGTGCCCGGTCATGGTTCTCCCCCGCGGGGCCGGCGTCGATCCGCTCCGCCTCGGAGTTGCCGCCCGGCCGGCCGCGGAGGCATCGAACCTCTGAGCAGAGGCCGGCTCGTCGTCGCGCAGGCTGCCCCGTGGAGCGCAGGGGGGAGAGATCCCGCGCCTCGGGTCCTCATCCTCGTATCACGACCGCCGAAGACCACGCCCGGGCTCTGGCCGCCGAGCTACGGCTGCGGCTGGTCGAGCGTCGCCGCGCGGATGCGATCACGGGCATCGAGCTCGAGACCACGGTGCGTGAGCTCGTTGACGAGGAGGCGGCGATGCTGTCGGCGCAGCGGCGCGCGCAGATCGCCGATCTGATTCTCCGTGAGACGGTCGGCCTCGGTCCTCTCGAGGACCTGCTCGCGGATGACGAGGTCGAGGAGGTGATGGTCAACGGCCACCACGCCGTCTACGTCGAGCGCCGCGGTCGAATCGAGGCCAGCGAGATCCGGTTCGACTCCGAGCAGGCGCTGCGCGACGCGATCGAGCGCATCCTCGCGCCTGTGGGTCGGCGCGTCGACGAGCTCAGCCCGATGGCCGATGCGCGGCTGGCCGACGGCTCGAGGGTGAACGTCGTGATCCCGCCGCTCGCGGTCGACGGGCCGGCGCTCTCGGTCCGCCGGTTCACGGCGGCGCGTCCCGATCCCGACGAGCTCGTCGACCGCGGCACCCTCACCGAGCGGTCGCGGGAGCTGCTCGCGGACGCGGTCCGAGCGCGGCGAAGCATCCTCGTCTCCGGCGGCACCGGCTCGGGCAAGACCACGCTGCTCAATGCGCTCTCGGTCTGGATCGCGCCCGACGACCGCGTGGTTACGATCGAGGACGCCGCCGAGCTGCGGCTGCGGCAGGCCCACGTGGTCCGGCTCGAGAGCCGACCGGCGACGGTCGAGGGCCGCGGCGAGGTGACGATTCGCGACCTGCTCCGCAACGCGTTGCGGATGCGACCCGACCGGATCGTGATCGGGGAGGTTCGCGGCGCCGAGGCCCTCGATCTGCTCACCGCGCTCAACACCGGGCACGAGGGCGCCCTCTCGACCGTGCATGCGAACTCGCCCGAGGATGCGCTGCGACGGGTGGAGACGCTGGCGCTGATGGCGGGTGTGGGACTGCCGCACGAGGCGATCCGCGAGCAGCTCGCTCGCGGGGTGGATCTCGTGGTCCACATGGCGCGTGGGCCCGCGGGCGCTCGGTTGGTGACCGAGGTCGGCGAGGTGTGGCGCGCCGCGGCCGGGGTCGGCGTGCGCGAGCTCTGGCGGCGTGAGTGACGGCTTCTCAAGCGATTGCGGCCGGGCTCGCGGCTGCTGCCGGCGGACTCGCTGCGGTGGCGGCGCGCGAGGGTCTTCGTGCCACGCCGGCCGCCGGCCGCTGGCTCGCTCGTGCGCTCGAGCCCCTGAGCCGAGCCGGCAGCGAGGGTTACGCGCCGACTGAGCTCGAGCGACGGCGCCTCGCGGTCGTGGGCACGCTGGCGATGCTGAGCGCGGGTCTGGTCATCCTGGGGCCCGGACCGGCTCCGCTGTCGGCCGCCGCGGGTCCGGCCGCGGCCGCGTCGATCGTCGCTCGGCGGCGCTCCGCATACCGGCGAGCCGTCGATCGTGGCCTGCCCGAGGTGGCCGTCGCGGTGGCCGATGCGCTCGTGGCCGGGCGATCGCCCCGGGCGGCGCTCGCGGTTGCCGCCGCCTCGCTGGAGGGCCCACCGGCGACCGAGATGGAGCGGGTGCGGACTGAGATCGGCTTGGGAGCGCCGACGCGGGAGGTGCTCGAGCGACTGCGCCGCCGCGTCGACTCGCCCCGCGTCGACTCGTTCTCCGCCGCGGTGCTCTCGCAGCAGCTCGCGGGCGGCGATCTCGCCACCCTGCTGCGCCGGTTCGCTGCGGCCTCGCTCGACCGCGACCGCACCGAAGCGGACGCGCGCTCGGCGACCGCGCAGGCGAGGTTCACCGGGCTGTTGGTCGTCGCGATGCCGGCCGGCGCCGCGCTTCTGGCGGAGCTGCTCGAGCCGGGATTCGTCGGTGGGCTGCTCGCCGATCCGGCCGCGGCGGCGCTGCTGGCCGTCTCCGCGTGCTTCCAGGCGACGGGCTTCGCCGTGATCAAGCGCCTTAGCAAGGTCGCCGCGCAATGATCTCGCTGCTCGCGGCGACGGCCGTACTGCTCGCGTTCGGCGCGGCCTGGGAGTTCGCCGGGGTCGCGCACGGGCGAGTTCGAACGCTCGCCCGGCGGGCACTGACAACGGCTTCCGGTGGCCGGCCGCCTTCGCTCACAGATGCCGCGGCGCGCCTGCGCCTGCCGGAGCGGATCATGCGCGCGGGCCTCGGCGATCGCCTCGACCCCGCGGCTGTGGTCGCGGCGAAGGCTTCCGCGGCCGGGCTCGGCGCGTTGATCGCGCTGATCGCCGTGCCGGTGGTTCCGGCGCGGCTCGCGGTGGTCGTCTCCGCGGGCCTGATCGCAGCCGGGTTCTTCGCCCCTGACGCGCTGCTCGAGCGCGCCGCTCGTCGCCGGCGCGACCGCTTCGTCGCGGCCCTTCCCGACGCGCTCGACATGCTCGCCGTCGGCGCCGCCTCGGGCCGCAGCCCGGCGACCGTGTTCGGCGAGATCGCGGCGGGAACCAGCGGCCCGCTGGCCGCCGAGCTGGGCGCGACCGTTGCCGAGATCGAGTGTGGCAGGCCGACCGGGGTGGCGATCGACGATCTGCGAGGGCGCATGCCCGGCCCGGGGGTCGGGGCCCTCGGAGCCGCGCTTGAGCGCTCGCACACCTTTGGCTCTCCTTTGGCCGAGCAGCTCCACCTGCAGGCGACCACGCTGCGCCGCGACGCCCGCCGGCGGATCGAGGATCGCGCAGCGCGCGCAGCGCCGAAGATCCAGCTCGTCGTCGCCCTGATTCTCGTCCCCTCGGTGTTGCTGGTGCTGCTCGCCACGATCGTCGCCCACTCGGACGCGCTGCTCGGTCAGTTCTGATGTGGATGGCAGCAGGGGCGGTACCCAGCCAGGGATAGACTCGCCTCGCAATGCCGGTTGCACGCCGCAACAAGACCGCACCCCGTGGAGGCATCGACCTCGGCGGGACCAAGATCCAGGCGGCGATCGTGACCACGAAGGGCGAGGTGGTGGGCGACGCTCGCCGGCCGACGCCGACCAGCGGTGGGCCGGAGGACGTCGCCAAGCAGATGGCCGAGGCGCTCGCCGAGGCGGCGGAGGCCGCCGGGATCCAGACCGACTCTCTCGGTGGGATCGGCGTCGGATCGCCGGGTGACGTCGACGGCAAGACCGGCGCTGTCGCCCGGGCCCGCAACCTGCCCGACTGGGAGGCCCCCTTCCCGCTGGCGGCGCGTCTCTCGGAGGCGCTCGGCGCGCCTGTCCGGGTCGGCAACGACGTCGATGTGGCCACTACTGCGGAGTTCAAGCTCGGGGCCGGGAAGGCTTACCGGTCCCTGCTCGGTGTCTTCTGGGGCACCGGCGTAGGTGGCGGCGTGATCCTCGACGGCAAACGCTGGCTCGGTCGCGGTGCGGCGGGCGAGATCGGGCATATGGTCGTCGAGCAGGGTGGTCGGCGCTGCCCGTGCGGGCGCCGCGGCTGCATGGAGGCCTACGCGGGCCGGGCGGCGATGGAGGCGAAGGCGCGCCGCGACTACGGCGACGGGATGAAGACCGACCTGTTCAAGATCATGGAGAAGCGGGGACGCGACCGGCTCACCTCGAGCATCTGGGCGCGGGCGCTGCGGCAGGGCGATCCGATGGCCGAGAAGCTGATCGACGGGGCGGTGAAGGCTCTCGGGGCGGGGGTTGCCTCTGCGGTCAACCTCCTCGATGTCGAGGCGGTGGTCATCGGTGGCGGTCTCGGCGTGCGCCTGGGCGAGCCGTACGTCGAGCGTCTGCGCAAGCAGATGAAGAAGCATCTCTTCCTCGACGACCAGCCGCCGGCGATCGAGCTGGCTGCGCTCGGTGACTTCGGCGGCGCGATCGGCGCCTCGTTGCTGTTCGACGAGAAGTAGCCGTCAGGGAAGCCAGGGCTTACGCCAACCGCCGTGGCCGGTGAGCATGTTGCTCGCCGACTCCGGGCCCCAGGTGCCGGGCTCGTAGGGCTCGGCCGGGGCCGGGTCGTCGAGCAGCGGTTGGACGATGCGCCAGGTCTCCTCGATGCCTTCGAGAGTCGGGAAGCGGTCTGAGAGGCCGATGAGCGCGTCGTGCAGCAGCCGCTCGTAGGGCTCGGGCTGGTCGCCGACCTGCTCCTCGAACAGCAGGTCGAGGTGGACGCGCTGGAGCTCGTCGGCACCGGGCTTCTTCGACAGCAGGCAGAGCTCGGCGCCGGGGTGGGGCTTGATCCGCAGCACAAGCTCGTCGGGGTCGGGCACCATCCGCCCGCCGATTCCCAGCCGCGGCGGCGACTGGAAGACCACCCGGACCTCGGTCGCCTCGACCGGCGTCTGCTTGCCGGCGCGGATGAAGAAGGGGACGCCCGCCCAGCGCCAGTTGTCGACCTCGAGCCGCAGGGCGACGAACGTCTCCGTGTCCGAGCGCGGCGCGACGCCCTCGATCTCGCTGTAGCCGGTGTACTGGCCGCGCACGAAGCGGCTCGGGTCGGCGTCGGGCATCGCCCTGAACAGGTCCGACTTTCGGTCGCGGATCGGATCGGGATCGGCGGGGCCACCCGAGGGAGGCTCCATCGCCACCAGCGCGAGCACCTGGAGGAGATGATTCTGGACCACGTCGCGCAGCGCACCCACCGGGTCGTAGAAGCCGCCCCGATCCTCGACTCCGAAGTCCTCGCCCATCGTGATCTGGACCGAGTCGACGTAGGTGCGGTTCCAGACCGGCTCGAGGATCGCGTTGGCAAAGCGCAGATAGAGAATGTCCATCACCGGCTCCTTGCCGAGGAAGTGATCGATCCGCAGGATCTGGGCCGGCTCGAGCACCTCGAGCAGCTCCCCGTTCAGGGCACGCGCCGACTCGAGGTCATGCCCGAACGGCTTCTCGACCATCACCCTCGCGCCCGCCGCCAGGCCGGCGGCGCCCAGTCGGCGGACGACCTCGGCGAACAGCGAGGGCGGGATCTCGAGGTAGAAGACCGGATTGTGGGACTCGCCAAGCGCGGTGGCGAGGCGCTCGTAAGTGTCGTCCTTGGTGTAGTCGCCGGCGACGTAGCTGAGCCGCTCGCAGAGGCGATCGACGACCGCGGCGTCGGGCTCGGAGACCTCGGCCGCGATCGCGTCGCGGGCGTGGCGGCGGAGGGCGTCGTCGTCCCAGTCGTCGATCGCTACGCCGACGATCCGGCAGTCGAGGTCGCCCCGATGCTCGAGCCGGTAGAGGGCCTCGAAGGTCATCTTCCGTGCCAGGTCGCCGGAGATCCCGAAGATCACGAGGGTGTCGGTGGCGCCGGTCACCTCGCGCCGCAGCCTAATGCCCGACCGCTGCGCTTAGTATCCGCCCATGCAACTCGGCATGGTCGGCCTCGGGCGCATGGGCGCCAACATCGTTCGCCGGCTGATGCGCGACGGACACGATTGCGTCGTCTACGACGTCAACTCCGACGCCGTCGCGGCGCTGGCGGCGGAGGGTGCGACCGGGGCCGAATCGCTCGACGACTTCGTCGCCAAGCTCGAGCAGCCCCGCGCCGCTTGGGTGATGGTTCCCGCCGGCGAGATCACCGAGTCCACCGTCGGCGAGCTGGCGAGTCGCCTCGAGGCCGGCGACGCGATCATCGACGGCGGCAATTCCTACTACCGCGACGACATCCGCCGCGCCGGCGAGCTCGCCGGCAAGGGCGTCGACTACATCGACTGCGGCACCTCCGGCGGGGTCTTCGGCCTCGACCGCGGCTACTGCCTGATGATCGGTGGTCCCGACGGGGCGGTCGACCGCCTCGATCCGATCTTCGCCACGGTCGCCCCGGGGGTCGAGTCGGCCGAGCGCACCCCGGGCCGCGCCGGTGAGCCGTCGCAGGCGGAGCGGGGTTACCTGCACTGCGGGCCGAGCGGCGCCGGGCACTTCGTGAAGATGGTCCACAACGGGATCGAGTACGGCGTCATGGCCGCCTATGCAGAGGGCCTCAACATCCTCCACAACGCCGACGCCGGCCTGCACCAGCGCGAGGCCGACGCCGAGACGGCGCCGCTTGCCGATCCCGAGTACTACCAGTTCGAGATCGACATCCCGGAGGTCGCCGAGGTATGGCGGCGCGGCAGCGTGATCGGGTCCTGGCTGCTCGACCTGACCGCGGCGGCGCTGCAGCAATCACCGACGCTCGATGACTTCGAGGGCCGGGTCTCGGACTCCGGCGAGGGCCGCTGGACCTCGATCGCGGCGATTGAGGAGGGGGTGCCCGCGCCGGTGCTCTCGAGCGCGCTCTACTCGCGCTTCGCATCTCGCGACCTGGATGACTTCGCCGACAAGGTGCTCTCGGCGATGCGGAAGCAGTTCGGCGGTCACGACGAGAAGCAGGCCTGAGGGCGGGCCGCCCGGTGGGTTGACCGAGGAGGTCCTCGCCGATGCCGAGGCCGCCGCCCGCCGCGGCGCGGGGTTGATCGCCGACGCTTCGGCGGGCGCGCTTCGCCGGCGCGACCGGTTCTCGCTCGCCGTCAGCGGGGGACGTGCCCCGTGGCGGATGTTCGAGCTGCTCGGTGAGCACGATCTCGACTGGGGCCGCATCGACCTCTTTCAGGTGGACGAGCGGGTGGCGCCCGACGGCGACCCGGATCGCAACCTGACCCATCTCGAAGCGAGCCTGCCGACCGCCGCAGCCGGCTCGATCCGCCCGATGGCGGTTACCGAGCACGACCTCGATGCCGCGGCAGCTCGCTACGGCGAGGCTCTGCCCGATGCGCTCGACCTCGTCCATCTTGGGCTTGGGCCCGACGGCCACACCGCCTCGCTGATCCCTGGCGACCCGGTGCTCGAGGTCACCGACCGGCCTGTCTCGACAACCGGCGAGTATCAGGGCCGGCGCCGGATGACGCTCACGTACCCGACGCTGGCCGCGGCCCGCCGGATCCTGTGGCTGATCACCGGCGCCGACAAGCCGGAGGCGCTGGCAAAGCTGCGGGCCGGCGACGACTCGATCCCCGCGGGACGGGTCGAAGCGCGCGATGCGATCCTGGTGGCCGACGCTACAGCCGCCGGTGACCCCGAGCCGGGGGCGAGCGCTCAGTAGCCATCCCGGCGCGGTGGGACGGATTAGGCCCGCACGGATGGCATAACCCGGCCCACCCGGCGGTTATTCGATCGCGACGCGCTCCACCGTGTCGCCGCGTGCGACCAGCACGTCGCTGACCAGCGACGGTGGGAAGAGGCCGTGCTCGACGACGCCCGGGACCATCGCCAGGCGCATCGCCAGCGCGGTTGGATCGCCGACGTCGCCGTTGTAGTCGGCGATCACGCCGTCATCGGGGCTTGGCTCGGCGTCGCGAAGCGCGACCGGGCCAAGCTCGCGCAGCGTGGCCCGGAGGCCGAACCGGTGCAGCTCGAGCGGCACCGGCGCGTGGATAGCGGCGACGGGCTTGGTCGAATCGGCGATCACCACGAAGCGCTCCGCCGCGGCGGCGACGATCTTCTCGCGGGTGTGGGCACCGCCGCCGCCCTTGACCAGCCAGCCACTCGGCGTGACCTGGTCCGTGCCGTCGATCGCGATCTCGAGCCGGTCGAGGTCGGCGAAGGGCTCCACCGAGAGCCCCAGCTCGCGAGCCACGCGTTCGGTCTCGACCGAGGTTGCGACGCAGCGCAGCTCGAGCCCCCGCGCCGCGATCGCCGGCAGCAGATGTGCGACCGTGGAGCCGGTCCCGAGGCCGACCCGCATGCCGCTCTCGACCAGCTCAGCCGCCGCCTCGGCGGCCAGCCGCTTCTCCGTGTCGGTGTCGGCGCCGCCGGCCACGTCGCAGAAATGTAGCCCGGTCGGCGGCGGGCGCAGAATAGGATCACGCTCGTGAGCGGTGCACCCAAGGCCGAGGTCGACATCGACCGTCTCGCGATCAACACGATCCGCACGCTTTCGATCGACGCGATCCAGAAGGCGAACTCCGGCCACCCCGGGACGCCGATGGCGCTGGCGCCCGTCGCCTACACGCTATGGCAGCGGTTCCTGCGCTTCGATCCCGCCGAGCCGATCTGGCCGAATCGCGATCGCTTCGTGCTCTCGGCGGGCCACGCTTCGATGCTGCTCTACGCGATTCTCTATCTGACCGGCGTGCGCGCGGTCGATCCCGAATATGAGGTGCTCGGTCGTCAGTCGGTGACCTTGGACGACATCAAGTCGTTTCGCCAGCTCGACTCGAAGGCGGCCGGTCATCCCGAGTACCGCTGGACCTCCGGTGTCGAGACGACGACCGGTCCGCTCGGTCAGGGCATCGCGACCTCGGTCGGGATGGCGTTGGCGGGCAAATGGCAGGCGGCGCACTTCAACCGGCCCGGGTTCGAGCTCTTCGACTACGACGTCTACGCGGTCGCCGGTGACGGCTGCCTGATGGAGGGCGTCTCCCACGAGGCCGCCTCCCTGGCGGCCCACCAGCAGCTCGACAACCTCTGCTGGATCTACGACAACAACCACATCACGATCGACGGCCATACCGAGATCACCTACGAGGACGACGTCGCTGAGCGCTTCATGGGCTACGGCTGGCACGTGATGCGGGTCGGCGACGCCAACGACCTCACCCTGCTCGACCGCGCCTTCGCGCGCTTCAGGGCGAACCGCGGCCGCCCGACGCTGATCATCGTCGACAGCCATATCGGCTACGGCTCGCCTCACAAGCAGGACACCCCGGCCGCCCACGGCGAGCCGCTGGGCGAGGAGGAGGTGCGCGAGACCAAGCGGGTCTACAACTGGCCCGAGGCGCCGCCGTTTCTGGTTCCCGACGGTGTCCGCGAGCACTTCGACGCCGGCCTCGGAGCCCGCGGGCGCGAGCTGCGCGAGGAGTGGGAGCGGCAGCTCGACGGCTACCGCCAGGCTCATGGCTCGCTCGAGCGCGAGATCGGCGAGATGCAGCGGCGCGAGCTCCCCGAGGACTGGGACCGTGACATCCCCGGCTTCGCCGCCGACGAGAAGGGAGTCGCCACTCGCAAGGCCTCGAACCAGGTCGAGAACGCGATCGCCGCCCGCGTGCCGTGGTTCGTCAGCGGCTCGGCCGACCTCACCGACTCGACATCGGTGCGGCTGAGCTTCGAAGGGGCGGACGACCTCGAGCCCGCCACGCCCGGCGGGCGCAACATCCACTACGGAGTCCGCGAGCACCAGTCGGCCGCCGCCTCGAACGGGCTCTCGCTGTCGAAGATGCGTCCGTCGTGGTCGACCTACCTCGTGTTCTCCGACTACGCCCGGCCCGCGATCCGCCTCTCGGCGCTGATGGAGCTGCCGGTGATCCACATCTTCACCCATGACTCGATCGGACTCGGCGAGGACGGTCCGACCCATCAACCGGTCGAGCAGCTCGCCTCACTGAGGGCGATCCCGGGCCTCAACGTAATCCGTCCCTGCGATGCGAATGAGGTCGCCGAGGCTTGGCGGGTGGCGATCGAGCATGACCACCAACCGACGGCGCTGGTGCTCACCCGGCAGAGCGTGCCCGTCCTCGACCGGTCGCGCTACGCCCCTGCGGAGGGCCTGCGGCGCGGCGGCTACGTGCTCGCCGACCCGCCCGGCGGCGACCCCGAGCTGATCCTGATCGCGACCGGCAGCGAGGTCGCGCTTGCTGTCGGAGCATATGAGGCGCTGACGGCCGAGGGGGTTCGAGCCCGGGTGGTCAGCCTGCCCTCGTTCCACCTCTTCGACACGCAGCCCGATGACTACCGGGAGAGCGTGCTGCCCGCCGCGGTCAGCGCCCGGGTCTCGGTCGAGGAGGCCTCGACGCTCGGCTGGGATCGCTACGTGGGCCCGGGTGGAGAGACGATCGGCATGCACACCTTTGGCTCCTCGGCCCCGCTCAAGGACGTGCTCGGCGAGTTCGGCTTCACGCCCGAGCGCGTCACCGAGACGGCGCGCGAGGTGCTAGAACGAAACGGAGGCAGAGGATGACCGCGACCGCGACGCTGCACGACCTGGGTCAGAGCATCTGGCTCGACAACATCACCCGGACGATGCTGGACGAGGGCACGCTCGAGCGCTATATCGGCGAGCTCTCGGTGACCGGCCTGACCTCGAACCCGACGATCTTCGACAGGGCGATCGGAGCGGGCCACGCCTACGACGACCAGATCGCCGAGCTGGCCGACCGTGGCCTCGAGGGCGAGGAGCTGTTCTTCGAGCTCGCGCTCGACAGACCTGCGCCGCGCCGCGGATCTGTTCGCGCCGATCCACGAGCGCACCGACGAGGTGGACGGATGGGTCTCGCTCGAGGTCTCGCCCCTGCTCGCCGACGACGCCGACGCGACCATCTCCCAGGCCACCGAGCTGCACTCGCGCGCCGAGGGCAACGTGCTGATCAAGATCCCCGGCACCGAGGCGGGCCGGACCGCGATCGAGGCGGCGATCTTCGCCGGGATACCGGTGAACGTCACGCTGCTGTTCTCCAGCGAGCACTACCTCGGCGCCGCCGAGGCGTTCATGCGCGGGGTCGAGCGGCGGATCGAGGCCGGGCTCGACCCGGCGGTGCCCTCGGTCGCGTCGCTGTTCGTCAGTCGCTGGGACGTCGCCGTCGCCGACCAGGCGCCGATCGAGCTGCGCAACCGGCTCGGGGTTGCCGTCGGCAGCAGGCATATCGCGCCTATCGCGAGCTGCTCGCCTCCGAGCGCTGGCAGCGGCTCGCCAACGCCGGAGCGCGCCCCCAGCGCCTGCTCTGGGCCAGCACCGGGACCAAGGACCCGGACGCCTCGGAGACGCTCTACGTCGAGTCGCTGGCCGCCCCGTTCACGGTCAATACGATGCCCGAGAACACCCTGCTCGCCTTCGCCGACCAGGGCCGGGTCGGCGAACCGCTGTCGGCCGACGGCGGCGACGCGGACGCGACGCTGACCGCGTTCCGCGACGCCGGCATCGATGTCGACGCCTTGGCGGCGCGGCTTCAGGACGAGGGCGCGCAATCCTTCGTCGCTTCCTGGCGCGAGCTGCTCGGGACGATCTCCAAGCAGCACGCCTAGGCGGTGCTGCCCCGGCGACCACCGGGGACGATAGGGTCACGCGCCACGGTGACCGGGACGCCCGCCATCGACCCCCGCCAGGTCGGTCGCAACGTCGTCATGACCGCGGCCATCGCCGGTCTCGGCGGGCTGCTGTTCGGCTACGACACCGGCGTCATCGCCGGGGCGCTGCTGTTCATCACCCCCGACTTCGAGCTGACCAGCTTCGAGTCCGGCCTGGTCGTCGGCGCGGTGCCGATCGGCGCCGTGCTCGGCGCCGGCGCTGGCGGGCCGGCTGTCCGACACGCTACGGGCGCCGGCTGCTGATCCTGATCTCCGCGGTCGTCTTCATCGTCGGCTCGCTGGTCTGCGCGGCGGCGCCCGACACCGCGGTCCTGGTGGTCGCCGCGCGCTCGTCCTCGGCGTCGCGATCGGCCTCGCCTCGGCGACCGCGCCGGTCTACATCTCCGAGGTCGCGCCGCCCGACATCCGCGGCCGCCTGGTCACCTTCTTCCAGCTCGCGGTCACGGTCGGGATCGTGGTCGCCTACGTGGTCGGGCTCGCCTTCGACGCCAGCGAGGGCTGGCGCTGGATGCTCGGCCTCGGCGCGCGTGCCCGGCGCTGCGCGCTCGGGATCGGGATGCTGCGGATGCCGCAGAGCCCGCGCTGGCTGGTGATGGCCGGGCGCGACTACGAGGCCCGCGCGACGCTGGCGCGGATCCGCGTCCGGACGATCCCGACACGATCGATCAGGAGATCGTCGAGATCAAGGACGAGGTCGACGGCCAAGCCGGGCGACCTGGCGCGATCTGCTGCAGCCCGTGGTCAAGGCGGCGCTCGTGGTCGGCGTCGGGCTCGCGATCCTGCAGCAGGTCACCGGGCATCAACACGGTGATCTACTACGCGCCGACGATCGTCCAGTTCACCGGCGTCAACTCCTCGTCGGCGGCGATCCTCGCCTCGGTCGGCGGTCGGGATCGTCAACGTCGGCATGACCCTGGTCGCGATCCGGCTGCTCGATCGCGCCGGCCGGCGGCCGCTGCTGCTGATCGGCAGCGCCGGTGATGGGCATCGCGCTGGTCGCGCTCGGCGCTCGTGTTCATCGGCGGCGCCGGCAGCACCGCCGGATCGCTGGTCGCGATCGTCAGCCTGATGCTCTACGTCGCCGCCTTCGCGATCAGCCTCGGGCCGATCTTCTGGCTGCTCAACGCCGAGATCTACCCGCTGCGAGGTGCGCAGCAAGGCGGCCGGCGGCGGGCACGATGGCGAACTGGATGTTCAACTTCATCGTCTCGCTCACCTTCCTGCTGCTGATCGACGCGCCTCGGGCGCAGCGGCGCCTTCTGTTCTACGCGGCGATCGTGCGTGGTCACCTTCTTCTTCTGCAGGACGCTCGTGCCCGAGACGAAGGGCAAGCGGCTCGAGGACATCCAGGCGGTGTTCGAGGAGCGGGTCGAGAAGCGCCACGCCACTGGATGACGCCGCTGCGCCAGCGCGAGCGCCTGGCGAGAGCTCGAGGGCCACTACGCCGAGGTCTCAGGTCGCCACCTGCGCGACCTGTTCGCCGACGATCCCGGGTCGCGGCGAGCGCTTGGTGGTCGAGGCGGCCGGCCTTTACCTCGACTACTCCAAGAACCGGATCACCGACGAGACCATCGCCCTGCTCGCGGCGCTGGCCGCGGAGTGCGGGCTGGCGGAGCGCCGCGAGGCGATGTTCCGCGGCGAGCGGATCAACGTCTCCGAGGACCGCTCGGTGCTCCACGTGGCGCTGCGGATGCCGCGCGAGCGCTCGCTGATCGTCGACGGCACGGACGTGGTCAAGGAGGTCCACGAGGTCCTCGACCGGATGGCCGGCCTTCTGCGACCGGGTGCGTAGCGGCGAGTGGCGAGGGGCACACGGGCGAGCCGATCCGCAACGTCGATCAACATCGGGATCGGCGGCTCCGACCTCGGCCCGGTGATGGCCTACGAGGCGCTGCGCCACTACTCCGACCGCGAGATGACGCTTCCGCTTCGTCTCCAACGTCGACGGGACCGACTTCGTCGAGGCGACCCGCGACCTCGACCCGGCCGAGACCCTGTTCGTCGTCTGCGTCGAAGACGTTCACGACGCTCGAGACGATGACCAACGCCCACACGGCCCGCGAGTGGGCGCTGGCCGGCCTCGGCGGCGAGCGGGCCGCGATCGCGAAGCACTTCGTCGCCGTCTCGACCAACGCCGAGGGCGTCGCCGAGTTCGGAATCGACACCGAGAACATGTTCGGCTTCTGGGACTGGGTCGGCGGCCGCTACTCGATGGACTCGGCGATCGGGCTATCGACCATGCTCGCGATCGGACCGGAGGCGTTCGCCGAGATGCTCGCCGGCTTCCACGCGATCGACGAGCACTTCCGCGAGGCGCCCACCGCCGAGAACCTGCCGGCGCTGATGGGCCTGCTCGGCGGTCTGGTACGGCGACTTCTTCGGCGTCGCAGACGGTGGCGGTGCTGCCCTACGAGCAGTACCTGAGCCGCTTCCCGGCATACCTCCAGCAGCTGACGATGGAGTCGAACGGCAAGCACGTGACGCTCGACGGCCGGCGGGTCGACTACGAGACCGGGGCCGTCTACTGGGGCGAGCCGGGGACCAACGGCCAGCACTCCTTCTACCAGCTCATCCACCAGGGGACGAAGCTGATCCCCTGCGACCTGGTCGGCTTCTGCGAGCCGCTGAACCCGCTCGGCGACCACCACGACCTGCTGCTGGCCAACGTCTTCGCCCAGGCCGAGGCGCTCGCCTTCGGCAGGTCGGCCGAGCAGGTGCGCGAGGAGGGGACGCCCGAAGCGCTGGTCGCCGCACCGCGTCTTCGAGGGCAACCGGCCGACGAACACGATCCTGGCCCAGAAGCTGACCCCGGCGACGCTCGGCAGCCTGGTTGCGCTCTACGAGCACAGCGTCTTCACCCAGGGGACGATCTGGGGAATCGACTCGTTCGACCAATGGGGCGTCGAGCTCGGCAAGGTGCTAGCGAAGCGGATCGTGTCCGAGCTCCAGGGCGCCGACGAGCCGGCGCTGCGCCACGACAGCTCGACGAACGCGCTGATCCGGCGCTATCGCGCCGGACGAATCGGTGGCTGAGACCGGCGTCGCCGCGCTTCTGTTCGATATCGACGGCACCCTGATCTCGACCGGGGGCGCCAGCGACCGCGCCTGGCACCGTGCCTTCGCCGAGCTCCACGGGGTAGACGTCAACGTCCCCGAGTACACCGGCAAGGGGGTGCCCGACCCCGTGGTCGGGCTGCAGTGCTTCCGCGGCGCGATCGGCCGCGAGCCCTCCCACGAGGAGATGGAGCGGCTGATCCTGCTGCGCCAGCGCTACCTCGAGCAGGAGGTCGAGGCCTCGCCGGGCTACCGGGTGATGCCGGGGGTCGAGGCTCTGCTTCGCCGTCTCAGCGACGAGGGGCGGCTGGTCGGCTTGATCACCGGCAACACCGAGCCGGCGGCGGAGATCAAGCTCGCGCGGGCGGACCTGAATCGGTTCTTCGCCTTCGGCGGCTACGGCTCGGACGCGGACGACCGGGTCGACGTCTGCCGCAGGGCGCTCGATCGCGCCGACCGGGCTTCAGGCGGGACGCTGGACCGGGCGGGGTCGATCGCGATCGGCGACACGCCGCTCGACGTCGAGGCCGCACAGGGAGCCGGGATCCGCGTGATCAGCGTCGCCACCGGCGAGTACGGGGTCGAGGCGCTGCTCGAGGCCGGAGGCGACTGGGTGGTCCCCGACCTCACCGATCCAGCGTTGCCCATCTAGTCCCCGCGGCTCTCAGCCTGGCTGCAGCCCGGTCCGCTCGAGCGCCTCGGCGACCCGCGGCAACCACCAGGCCAGCTCGGCTTCGCCCCATTCGCGCTCCACCGGGTCGGGATGTACGAGCGCCGAGTGCCCGAACACCCACCCGTACATGACCAGTCCCGCGATCATTCCCAGCGCCAGGTCCTCGTCGCCGACGCGCTCGCCGGCGGCGGCGCGAAAGTCGTCGGTAATCTCGTCGTGGGTCGCGTCGATCCGCCAGGCGTCGTGGCACAGATACCAGGCGAACTCGACCGCCGGTGTCGCTGCGGTCGCCATGTCCCAGTCGAGCAGCACGACCCGGTCGCCCTCGAGGCCGAGGTTGTCGTCGCGAAGGTCTCCGTGGGTGAGCGTGGACCCGGCATGCAGGAGCCGTTCGACCAGCGGAGCCGGGTCGGCGGCGAGCGCGGTGATCGCGGTGCCCACTGTTGCCCCGGCCGAATCGGCGAATGCCTCCCAGGCGGCGGGGAACTGCTTCGGCAGCAGATCGTGGCCATCGGCCTCGGCCTCCGTGACCGCCGGACTGGTCGCCGCGAGGCGTGCGGTGGCGGACGCCAGCGCCGGGATCGGCTCTTCCCAGAAGGCCTCGTGCATCGCGGCCGCGCGGTCGAGCACCCGGCCGCTCTCCTCACGGCTAAACCGGCGCTCGTCGCCGAGCAGCGCGTCCGACGCGTCGCGCATCAGCAGCCACCAGGAGCCTCCTGCCTCGAACGCGTCGATAACCGCCGGGTCGAGCCCGTCCGGGAGCCTGTCGAGGACACCGGTTCGCCACAGCTCGGCCGATCGCACCCCGCCCCCGAGAGCGCGGCCGAGCCAGTCGCCGCCCGGGCGTAGCTCCTTCGCGATTGCGGCTTCGCCGCCGTCGAGCCGCAGGCGAGCGAGCGCCGCTCCCGAGTTGCCGCCCCCGATCAACTCCTCGATTTCGATCGCGCCCGCCCGCTCGCGCACGGCGACAGGCAGCTCGGGCTCTCGGTCGGTGCCCGCGAGACCGGCCGCGTAGATCCAGTGGGCGGCGATGCCCGACGAGGTCAGGTGCAGGTAGTGGCGCTGGCGCCACGGTGGGCGCTCGAGCGTGATCGCGGCGCCGGCCGGGAACACTCGGGCGTCCCAGCCGCCGGATTCGACCCCCTCGCGGAAGCTCTCCCGCAGCTCGTCCGCGATCGCTGCGGGACCGCGGACCACCACGCGCCGATCCGGTACCGAGAGATCGAGCTTGGCCTCGGGCTCATACAGGCCTGTGAGCTCACCGATTCGGCCGTCACGGAGGGCCGTTAGCGCCGGATGGTCGGTCACGGCCCCGTGAGCTCCGTCGCCTCCTCCTGAATACGTCTGGCGACAGCCGCCGACGCGGTGCACAGGGTGTCGAGCTCGGCCGCCGAGCGCTTATGGCCCTTGACGTTGCAGACCAGCGAGCCGGCGACCAGCTCGAAGGCGTAGGCCTCGGGGGAGTTGGTCTCGAGCCAGACGAGGAAGGTGGGGGAGAGGAGCTGGCGAGCTCGGCCGACGTCGTCGTTGCCGCCGATGAAGATCTCGTACTTGCGGTCGACCGCATCCGACTCCTGTTCGACGCGCTGGCGCTTGCGGAATACGTCCTCGGCGGAGTCCATGAAGCGGAAGCCGACTCGCCGCTGGCAGTAGAGCTCCTGGATCAACGGCGCCGCAGCCGGGAGTTGGGTGAGCACGATCGTGTAGTGCACATAGGTGGTGTCGCGGTTGCCGTCGGAGTCGGTTGACGTGTCCTCGTAGGTGTAGAGGCAGAGGCTGCCGTCGAGGCCGCCCGGCAGGACGCCGTTGAAGCGCTGCTCCGCGTAGCGCTTGTCGCCCCGGGCAAGCAGCGGGGTGACCGGCGGCAGGCTGGTGGCGCCGTCGAGCCTGACCAGGCCGCGGCCCTGGGCATAGGCCTTGAAGAAGTCGTCCGCGGCCGCCGACCCGGCGGCCAGGAAGACGCCGAGCGCGATCACGAGCAGGGTCACGGCCGCCCCGGCGGCGCCGATCGCCCAGCTGACCTGCGAGCCGGCGACGAGCAGCACCGCGAGCACCGCGATGCCGCCCCCGATCAGGGTCAGGGGATGGGAGGCGAGCCGCTTGAAGTGACGCCCGCGGGTGTCGTCGGCGTCCGCCGGGACGGGCGCCACGTTCGGTACGTCGGGCGTGGCCGGCTCGGCGTTCGGGGGCGGCTGGCTGGTCACCCGCCGCACCCTACCTGCAAGCAGCCTTGCATTTCGGAGGCCGCCGAGCCGCTGAGCCCAGACCCGGTAGCGCCGTCGGGAAGCCGCATCCGCAAGCGAAAAAGCCGCTCATCAGGGACAGGCCTAGCAAGTCCGTCCGACGGATCGGGTCCAATCCTGAATCACGGCTGTGTTGCAAAGTGGGGCAGAGTGGGATAGCGTGGCCCAATCAGTTGACCCAGGGACCGGGGTGGTGAGGTTCCTCCCACCTCGCCACTCCGGTCCAGATTTCTTCGGAGCCTCCCCCTCAGCCAGATGGCATTTCGCGGTCAGTACGAGCACAGCCTCGACTCCAAGGACCGGCTCACGGTCCCCGCGCGCTGGCGCGGCCAGCTCGCCGACGGAACCGTTCTCGTCGCCGGGCTCGACCCCTGCGTCGAGGTCTTCTCGCCACAGGGTTATGACGACTGGACCACGCGCTTTCTCGCCGACCTAAACCGGCTCGGAAGGAAGGGTCGGATGATGTATCGCCGCTTCAACGCCTCCGCCGAGGACGAGCCGCTCGACTCCGCCGGCCGCGTCCGGCTCGCCAGGCACCTGATCGACCACGCGGGGCTCGACGGCCCGTGCATGGTGGTCGGGGTCGGCGATCACGTCGAGGTCTGGAACCCCGAGCGCTGGCACGAGCACTACGCGGAGCTCGACGATCAAGCCGACGAGCTCGCCGAGGAGCTGGCCGCGGGCCCCGGGACGCCCTGATGGCCACACTGACCCGCATGCCCACCGCGCACGTTCCAGTCCTGGCGCCGGAGCTGGTCGCACTCTGCGATCCCGCAGCCGGGCGACCTGGCCGTCGACTGCACCTTCGGCGGCGGCGGCCACGCGCGGCTCGTCGCCGAGCGAATCGGGCCGACGGGCACCCTGGTCTGCGTCGACCGCGACCCGAGCGCGGCAGAGCGTTTCGCGGCGCTCGAGCCAGAGCTCGGTTGCGGGGCGCGGTTCGAGCGCGGCGACTTCGCCGACGTGCTCGAGCGGCTCGCCGAGGACGGCGTCCGCCCCGACGTGATCTACATGGACCTCGGCGTCTCCTCGCAGCAGCTCGACGCCTGGGAGCGCGGCTTCTCCTACTCCTACGACGCGCCGCTCGACATGCGCATGGACACCTCCCAGGGGCTTTCGGCGCTCGAGCTGGTCAACGAGTGGCCGGCCGCGCGCCTCGAGGCGACGATCCGCGAGTACGGCGAGGAGCGCCACGCGCGCTCGATCGCGGCCGAGATCGTCCGCAGGCGCCCGCTCGAGACCACCTGCGAGCTGGTGGAGGCGGTCCGGGCCGCGGTCCCGCCCGCCTATCGCTTCGGTCGCGGCCACCCCGCCAAGCGCACCTTCCAGGCGATCCGGATCGCGGTCAACGGCGAGCTCGACTCGCTCGATCGCGCCCTGCCGGCGGCCTGGTCGTCGCTCGCCGGAGGCGGCCGGTTCGCCGCGATCGCCTTTCACTCACTCGAGGACCGGCGGGTGAAGCGGTTCCTCGCCGAACTCGCTCGCGGCTGCGTCTGCCCACCGGAGCTGCCCGTCTGCGTGTGCGGCCACGAGCCCGAGGCGGAGCTGCTCGCGCGGCGCGCGGTAAAGCCCACCGAGGACGAGATCGAGTGCAATCCGCGCTCCCGCTCGGCCCGCCTGCGAGCTGCGCGCAAGCCGAGCGACGCAGGAACTGGCCGCACAGAGGCCGAAAACCGGCGGAGGTAGGAGATGGCGGCGACTGCGACAGCGAGGAGCACCGCACCCGCTCGGCGTGCCCCAGCGCGCAGGACGCCCGCCCGCACACCCCGACCGCGTCGCGCCGCCCCTCGCCGCCGCTCGGGCAGGACCCCGGCTGCCGGCTTCGTCCCCGTGGCCGTCGGGCGCACGGCCGGCGCCGTCGGTGGGCTCGCCGATTCCGGCCTGGTCGTTCGCCTGACCCGCTCGCGGCTCTGGATCGGGCTGCTCGGAGGCCTGCTGGTCGGGATCGTGGCGCTGAACGTGATGGCGCTCAGCTTCAGCGCCTCCTCGAGCGAGGCGGCCCGCCAGGCCGACGAGCTCGAGCGGCAGAACTCGGCCCTGCGGGGCGAGATCGCGACCCGGCTCTCCAACGACGAGATCCAGTCGACGGCGACCAAGCTCGGCCTCTTCGTCCCCGAGCCCGGCTCGGTGCGCTACGTGCGCCCGTCGCCCGGCGATGCCGCCGAGGCGGCGCGACGGCTGCGCGCCGGTGAGCTCGGTTCCGCGGGCTACGTCGCGCCGGTGACGACCGCGCCCGTGGCGCCGGTCGACACCGCGGCGCTCGAGACGGCGCCGGTCGAGACGGTGCCGGTCACCGACCCGGCGGTCGTCCCCGAGGCGGTGCCCGAGGCAGCCGCCCCGGCCGCACCCGTCACGCCGGTTGGCGGCGGCGTGGCGGCACCGTGAACCTGATCGACCGCCGTGTCGGTCTGCTCTTCGCCCTGTTCATCGCCCTACTGCTCTTCGTCTTCGCGCGAGCCGCCTGGGTCCAGGGAGTGAACGGCGGCCAGTACAGCGCCGAGGCGCAGAACCAGCAGGTCGAGACCGTGGTCGTGCCCGGGTCCCGCGGCGCGATCCTCGACCGCACCGGCAGGGAGCTGGCCGTCTCCGAGGACGCCGCCACCGTGATCGCCACCCCGTACCAGGTCGAGGACCCCGAGGCAACTGCGCACAAGCTCGCCAAGGTGCTCGACTCGAACGAGAACGAGATTCTCGCCAGCCTCGCGGACCGCGAGTCGGGCTTCGCCTACATCGAGCGCAAGGCAAGCCTCGAGGAGGCGGCGAAGATCCACGAGCTCGACCTGCCCGGGATCGCAATGCTCCCCGACAGCCGGCGGATCTACCCGCAGGGCGCACTGGCCTCGCAGGTGATCGGCACGGTGGGAATCGACAACCAGGGGCTCACGGGCCTCGAGGCCTACGAGGACGAGCTTCTGCACGGCACCGATGGTGAGCGCGAGGTCGTCCGCGACGCGCTCGGCGACGAGCTCGAGCGCAACACGGTCGCCGGCGCCGAGACAGGCTCGGACCTCCGCCTGACCCTGGACGCCAGTCTGCAAGCGGAGACAGAGCGCGTGCTGGCCGGGATCGGGAGCACCTACCAACCCGACGGTGCGACAGCGATCGTCATGGACCCGCGGACCTCAAAGGTGCTCGCGATGGCCAACTGGCCCACGTTCGACCCGGCCAACCTCGGCGATGCCACGGCCGACGATCTCCGCAACCTGGCCACCGGCTTCACCTACGAGCCCGGATCCACCTTCAAGGCGTTCACGGTCGCCGGGGCGCTCCAGGACGGCGTGGTGACGCCTGAGACGACCTTCGACCTGCCCCCGACTCTCCAGGTGGCCGACCGCGAGATCGAGGAATCCCACCCGCGTGGGTACATCACCGCCTCGGTCGCCGACATCATCGCCCAGTCGTCGAACGTGGGCGCGGTCCTGATCGGGCTCGCGCTCAACGACGAGTTCGGCGACGCGAAGTTCGGCGATCGCTTCGACACCTGGATCCGGCGGTTCGGCTTCGGGCGTCCGACCGGGATCCAGTTCCCGGGCGACGAGCAGGGGATCGTCGTCCCGCCCGACGAGTACTCGGGCTCGACGATGGGCAACCTGCCGCTCGGCCAGGGCCTCTCAGTGACCCCGATGCAGATGGCGGCCGGTTACGCGGCGATCGCCAGCGACGGCGTCCTGCGGCCACCCCAGCTCGTGGCCGAGGAGGGCGGCGTCCCGGTGACGCCTGACCCGGGCAAGCGCGTCATCAGCCGCTCCAACGCTGAGCAGCTGCGCGTGATGCTCGAGGGCGTGCTCGAGCCCGGAGGCACGGCGTCCGCGGTCACGGTCCCGGGGTACACGCTTGCCGGCAAGACGGGCACCGCGGAGAAGGTCGTTGACGGCGTCTACTCCGACACCCAGTTCGTCGCCTCGTTCGTCGGCTTCGCCCCGGCCGAGAACCCCCAGCTGTTGGTCGCGGTCGTCGTCGACAATCCGAAGGGTGACTACTACGGGGGGACCGTTGCCGCGCCGGCGTTCGGCGAGATCGCGCGCTTCGCGCTCCCCTATCTCGGCATCGCCCCGGACCAGGGCTGATCCGCGCCGTCGAGGCGGCTTGTAAGAATCGTCCCATGGAGCTTCGTGAGCTGCTGGCCGGCGCCGACGTGATCGAGATCGCCGGCGACGCCCGGACGGAGATCACGAGCCTGGCCTACGACAGCCGGCTGGTTCGCGAGGGGTCGTTGTTCTTCTGCTACCCGGGCGCGGTGGCCGACGGCCACCGGTTCGCGCCGCTGGCGGTCCAGGCGGGTGCGGTCGCCGTCGCGGTCGAGCGCAAGCTCGAGCTGGAGCCGTTCGTCGCCCAGGCTGTGGTGGCTGACGGCCGCGCGGCGATGGCCCATGCCGCGGTCCGCTTCTACGACGACCCGACCGCCGAGCTGAGGGTCGTCGGCGTCACCGGCACGAACGGGAAGACAACGACCGCCTTCCTCGTCCGCCACATCCTCGAGCACGCCGGGGTGCAGACCGGGCTGCTGGGCACGGTCAAGCGGGTGATCGGCGGCCTCGAGGAAGCGGTCGAACGCACGACGCCCGAGGCGATCGATCTGCAGGCGACCTTCCGCCGCATGGCCGACGGCGGCGATCGTGCCTGCGCGATGGAGGTCTCCTCGCACGCGCTGGCGCTGCGGCGTACCGACGGCATCCGGTTCGCGGTCGCCGCGTTCACCAACCTGACCCAGGACCACCTCGACTTCCACGCCGATATGGAGGACTACTTCCTCGCCAAACGGCGCCTGTTCGAGGGGGGTCGCGCCGAGCGCGCCGCGATCAACATCGACGACCCCCACGGCGACCGACTGGCGGCGGAGTTCGATGCGATCACCTTCTCGGCGTCCGGTGACGAGCGCGCCTCCTACCGGGCGCTTCGTCCGTCCTTCGACGCGGCCGGCTCCCGATTTCGCTGCGTTGGCCCGGACGGCGAGGCCGACGTCGCTCTGCCGCTTCCCGGGCGCTTCAACATCGAGAACGCGCTCTGCGCGATCGCCTCTGCCGGCGCGCTCGGGATCCCGGTCGGTGACGCCGCGGCCGCGCTTGCGGGCGCCGAGCGCGTTCCCGGGCGGTTCGAGCCGGTCGACGAGGGCCAGCCGTTCTCGGTTCTGGTCGACTACGCCCATACGCCCGATTCGCTCGAGAACGTGCTCCTCTCCGCCCGCCAAGTGACCGCCGGGCGCCTGATCTGCGTCTTCGGTTGCGGCGGCGACCGGGACCGCGACAAGCGTCCGCTGATGGGATCCATAGCCGCGCGGCTGTCGGATCTGGCGGTGGTGACCTCCGACAACCCTCGCTCCGAAGACCCGCTGGCGATCGTCGAGGAGATCCGCGCCGGGATGCAGCCCGGCGGCGCCGGGATCGAGATCGAGCCCGACCGCCGCGCGGCGGTCGCGCGCGCCTTCGCAGCCGCCGGGGACGGCGACACCGTTGTGATCGCCGGCAAGGGTCACGAGCAGGGCCAGGAGTTCGAGGCCGGACGAAAGATCCCGTTCGACGATCGCGACGTGGCCCGTGAGGAACTGAGGAGCCTCGTCGCGCCGGCGAGCGCCGGCTCGTGATCGAGCTCGCAGCCGATCGGATCGCCGCCGAGGCCGGCGCGACCATCGTCCGTGAAGGCGAAGCGCCGATGCCCGAGCGGGCGGTGGTGGACTCTCGCCAGGTCGGCACCGGGGACCTCTTCTTCGGGCTCCGCGGCGAGCACGCCGACGGGGGCGAGCATGCCGCGGAGGCGCTTGCTGCCGGGGCCTGGGGCGTGGTCGTCGATCCCCCCGCGCCGATCGGCTGGTCCTCGACTCCGGCAGCGGCTGGGTGCTCGCGTCCGCCGACCCGCTCGCTTCCCTGCAGGGCCTCGCGCGCGCTTGGCGGCGAGAGCTCGGTTGCCGCGCCGTCGGGATCACCGGCTCGACCGGGAAGACCTCGGTCAAGGACATCTGCCGGGCGATCCTTCCGTTCCGCAGTCACGCCAGTCCGGAGAACTTCAACACCGAGATCGGCCTGCCGCTGACGATCCTCTCGGCGCCGGCGTCCACCGACCTCCTGGTGCTGGAGATGGCGATGCGCGGCCTCGGCCAGATCGCCGAGCTGTGCGCGATCGCCGAGCCCGAGATCGCCGCGATCACCAACGTCGGGCCGGTGCACCTCGAGCTGCTCGGCACCGAGGACGCGATCGCCGAGGCGAAGGCCGAGATCCTCCAGGGGCTCGGCGAGGGCGGGCGGGCGGTGATCCCAGTTGACGCCGAAGCGCTCGGGCCGCACATCGACGAGCAACTCGAGACCGTCACCTTCGGGCCCGGGGGCGACGTCGACGTGGTCTCCAGCGAGCCCCGCGCGGCCGGGCTCTCGGCCCTGATCTCGACCCCGCGCGGCGAGGCCCGGTTCGATGTTCCTTTCGACGAGCACCACAACCTCCTCAACCTGATCTGTGCGGTCGCGATCGGCGTCGCGCTCGAGGCGCCGCTCGAGCAGATGGCCCGTCGGGCGCCGGGCATATCCTTCTCACGGCTGCGGGGCGAGCTGATCGAGCTGCCCGGGGGCTCGGTGCTCGTCAACGATTGCTACAACGCCAACCCGATCTCGATGCGCGCGGCGCTCGACCACTTGGCGTCGATCGACGCCGCCGGCCGCCGGATCGCGGTCCTGGGCGGGATGGCGGAGCTCGGCCCCGACGGGCCCGAGTTCCACCGCGAAGCCGCCGCGGCGGCGCGCGGTCTCGGCATCGACTCGATCGTCGGCGTCGGCGAGCTGGCGCGCGACTACACCCCCGACGAGTGGGCGCCCGATCCGGAGGCCGCGGTGGCGTTGGTGGAGCCGATGATTGGCGCCACGGACGCGATTCTCGCCAAGGGGTCCCGATCGGTTGGCCTGGAGGCGTTCACGGAGGCTCTGGTGGCCCGCCTGAGCGGCCGTGAGCGGGCATGAGCCTGCCGGCCGGGCAGATCGTCACCGAGGTGGCCTCGACGGCGATCGACCGCGGCGAGGTGCTGATCGCCGGCATGGCGGCGATGCTGATCACGATCTTCCTCGGGCCGAAGTTCATCGAGTACCTGCGGGTGAAGGAGTTCGGCCAGCAGATCCGCGAGGAGGGACCGGAGGGCCACCACGAGAAGGCGGGAACGCCGACGATGGGCGGGCTGATCCTCTTCCTCGCCATCTCGATCCCCTACCTCGTCCTCTCCGAGCGCGACACGGCCAGCCTCGCCGTCTTCGGCGTCGCGCTCGGCTGCGCTGCGCTCGGCTTCGCCGACGATTTCATCAAGATCACCAAGCGGCGTTCGCTCGGCCTCGCGGCGCGCTGGAAGCTGCTCGCCCAGATCGGCCTCGCGCTGCTGCTCTGGTGGGTGGCATACGATGAGCTCGGCCTCGCCCCGGCGCTCGAGTCGCGAGTTTTCGACACCCAGATCTACCTCGGCCCGGTCGTCTACCTGGTCTTCGTCTACTTCGTGATCGCCGGGTCCTCGAACGCCGTCAACCTCACCGACGGGCTCGACGGGCTCGCCGCCGGCTCGTGCGCCATCGTTCTGCTCGCCTACACGGCAATCACGATCACCAACGGCCAGGAGGGCCTGGCGCTGCTCTCGGCGTGCCTGGTGGGGGCCTCGGTCGGCTTCCTCTGGTTCAACGCCTTCCCGGCGTCGATCTTCATGGGGGACACCGGCTCTCTCGGTTTGGGCGGGGCGATCGGGGCGTTGGCCGTGATGACACAGACGGAGTTGCTACTGGTCATCCTCGGCGGCATCTTCGTGATCGAGGCGCTCTCGGTCGCCGTGCAGGTGATCAGCTTCAAGATGTTCCGCCGCCGGGTGCTGCTGATGGCGCCGGTGCATCATCACTTCGAGCTGCTCGCCTGGTCGGAGACGAAGATCATGCTGCGCTTCTGGATCATCGCCGCCGTCTGCTCGGGCATCGGCTTCACGCTCTACCAGAACTCGATCGGCTCCTAGCTCCCGGCCGCTCGACCAGCTCGCGCTCGCGGACAACGAAGCGCTCGACCGATTCGCGCATTCGCCTGCGCCCCATCATCAGCGCCCAGAAGCCCGATAGCGGCCCGCTGAGGCGAATGCCGTGGCTGATCTCGACGCTCGACCGGTGGGCCGCCAGACGCTGCCGATGGGCGAGCCGGGCACCCGGAAAGCGAGCTTCGTAGGCGAGCAGGCTCCCCGGCTCGAGCTCGAGCAGCTCGAATCGCACTGTGCCGCCGCGGCGCATCTTCAGCTCCAACTCGGCTCCGACCCGAAGCTCGCCCTCCACCTCGACGCCCTCGATCTGCTCGTTCCAGTCGGGCCATCGCCCGAGATCCGACCACAACGCCCAAACGTCCGCTCCTTCGGCGCTGGCGTGCTCGGAGTGGGTGGCCTCGAACATCCCGGCGAGACTCAGCTCGGCAGCGGGGAGCCCGCGAAGGCGAAGAACCAGACGAGCATCGCGATCGAGGCGACGACCGCGGTGCCGACGAACACCGCCTCGACCGGGGTCAGCTTGCTCGTCCCCGGCCGATAGGGCTCGTCGCGCATGCTTCGCATCCACGGGTAGCGGGTCGGCGGGCGTTCGGCCCCTTGCTGGCGGGCCTGAATCGCGCCGGCGACGATCAGGACGGCGATGTAGCTGAACAGGATCCCAAAGACCATGATCACGGCCGTGCCAGCCTCGACCGACTGGGCGCCGCGAGAGCTCTGGATCACCGAACCGACCCAGATCCAGAACAGCGGCACGGCCGCGCCGATGAAGATCGCGGCGGCGATCTCGGCGAAGAAGCGACCGGTCCTGCCGGAGGCGCGCTTGACGCGATCGTCCATACCGAGAAGGTAGCGCCGGCAGCGGGCTCCGCAAGCCACGCCGACCCTCCCCGCAGGGGGCCGCGAGGACGAGGCGAAACTAGTGCTGTGCCCGCGATGAAGGAACGACCGCCCCTGCCGGCCGGCCCCTATCTGGTCGTTGGGCTCGCCCGCTCCGGCCAGGCGGCGGCCACCCTGCTTGCCCGTCGCGGCGCGCGAGTGATCGGGATCGACTCCGCCCATCCCGCGGGTGCGGAAGGGCTTGCCGGGGCGGGCGTCGAAGTTCTCCTGAATGTGGACGCGACGGAGTCGGTCGAGGGCGTGCGCTGCGTGGTCAAGAGCCCGGGGGTGCCCGCCACGGCCGCAGCCGTCGCCGGCGCCCGCGAGCGCGGCCTCCCGATCATCGGCGAGCTCGAGCTCTCCTGGCGCCTGCTCCCGAACCGCTTCTGCGCCGTGACCGGAACCAACGGCAAGACGACGGTCACCGAGCTGCTCGGTCATATCTGGCGCACCGCGGGCGAGCCGGTCGCGGTCGCGGGTAACGTCGGCACCCCGCTCGCATCGCTGTGCGGCCAGGTCCCGGCCGAGGCGACAATCGTCTGCGAGGCGTCGAGCTTCCAGCTCGAGGACGCCGACGCGTTCGCGCCCGAATGCGGGGTGCTTCTCAACGCCTCGCCGGACCACCTCGACCGCCATCAGACCTTCGGCGAGTACCTGGCGGCGAAGCTGCGCATCTTCCGCAACCAGGGCGACCGCGACATCTGCGTCTACAACGGCTCCGACCCGGCTCTGCACGGGGTCGAGCTCGGCGGCCGCGGGCGGCGGGTCGCCTTCTGTCGCGGGCGGCGCGGGGGCGATTGCCAAGCAACGCTCGACGACGGCGTGATCGAGCTCTGGGGCGAATCGCTGATCGGGACCGGCGAGCTGGCGCTGATCGGGCCGCACAACGAGGAGAACGCCGCGGCCGCCGCGGCCGCCGCGGCGGCAATGGGGATCGGGCGGCCCGCCATCGCCGAGGGCCTGCGCACCTTCGAGGGCCTTCCGCATCGGCTCGAACGGGTCGGCGAGATCGCGGGGGTCCTCTACGTGAACGACTCCAAGGCGACCAATGTCGCCGCCGCCGCCGCCGCCCTGCGGTCGTTCGGGGGCGGCGTCCACGCGATCCTCGGCGGATCGCTGCAAGGGCGGCGGCTTTGCCGAGCTCGCGGAGCCGGTGGCCGAGCGGTGCGCCGCCTGTTACCTGCTCGGCGAAGCGGCCGAGTCGCTCGAGCGAGAGCTCGAGCCGGCCTGGGCCGCGGGCGTCTCTCGCCGGCGCTGCGACGGGCTCGCCGAGGCCGTCGCAGCCGCCTCCGAGGCGGCGCAGCGGGGCGAGGTCGTGCTGCTCGCGCCCGCCTGCGCCAGCTTCGACGCCTACCGTGACTACGAGGCCCGCGGCGAGCACTTTCGCGAGCTGGTGGAGCGGCTGCGGTGAGCGGCACCCGGCGCAAGGGCTCGCCGTCGCTCGAGTACTCGTTGCTGCTGACGGCGACGCTCTGCCTGCTCGCCTTCGGCGTTGTCATGGTCTTCAGCGCCAGCTCGACGACGTCGCTGCTCGGCGAGTCGGGCGACGGTGCCTACTACCTCAAGCGAACCGTGGTCTTCGGCGTCGCCGGCCTCCTGATCATGCACCTGTTTGCTCGCCGGGGGGTGTCGGTGCTGCGCCCGCTCACGCCGCTGATGCTCGCGGGCGCGTTCGTGCTCTGTCTGGCCGTGCTCGTCCCCGGGATCGGCCGCGAGGTCAACGGGTCGCGAGCCTGGATCGGCGCCGGCCCGCTTCAGATTCAGCCCTCCGAGCTGATGAAGCTGGCTCTGATCCTGTTCGCGGCCCAGCTTCTGGCGACCCGTCCGCAGATCGTCAAGGGGGGAATCGGTCCGATGATGCCGGTCCTCGGCGTCGCCGGTGCCGGCGTGGCGCTGGTCGCAGCGGGCGATCTCGGTACCGCCCTGGTCACCTGCCTGGCGATCGCTGCGCTGCTTGTCGCCGCCGGCGTCAGACTTCGGGACATCGGCCTGCTCGCGGCGGGCGCCGCCGTGGTGATCCTGCTGGCCGTGATGATCGAGCCCTACCGGGTCGCGCGGATCACAACCTTCCTCAACCCCTCCGGGGACCCGGGCGGCGCGGGCTTCCAGCTGATCCAGGCCAAGATCGCGCTCGGGTCGGGCGGCCTGTTCGGAGTCGGCCTCGGCGAGAGCCTGCAGAAGGCCTTCTACCTCCCCGAGGCCCATACCGACATGATCGCCGCGGTGGTCGGCGAGGAGCTCGGCATGCTCGGCATCGCCGCGCTGGTCGGGCTCTACGGCATGTTCGCCTACGCCGGGCTGAAGATCGCCCAGGGCGCGCGCGACCGCTACGGCAAGCTGCTCGCCGCCGGGCTCACCTCGCTGGTCCTGGTTCAGGCTCTCGTCAACCTGCTGGCGGTGTTCGGGATGGCGCCGCTCACCGGTGTGCCGCTGCCGTTCGTCTCCTACGGCAACGCCAGCATGCTCGTGATGCTGGCCGCGGTCGGCCTGTTGCTCAACGTAGCGCGCGGCGGAAGCGCCGGCTCGGCAGCGAGGCCGTCGAGCGCCGGTGCGAGACTGCGCGTCGTCGACGGTAGCCGTTCGAACGGGCGCGGCGCCCGTTCGGCGCCCACCACCAGGAGCAAGAGACAGGTTGCCAAGGGTCGCGATAGCCGCGGGCGGAACGGCGGGGCACGTCGTTCCCGCGCTGGCCGTAGCCGACGCGCTTCGGGCTGAGGGAGCCGAGGTCACCTTCCTCGGAGCCCGCGATCGTCCCGAGGCCGAACTGGTCCCGGCGGCCGGCTACGAGATCGATCTGCTCGACGTTCGCGGCCTCGACCGCGGCAACCCGGTGCGCGCGGTGGGTGCGGTCCGGCTCGCCGCCGCCGCCGTCCCACGGGCGCGCGCCGTATTGCGCGAACGTGCCGCTGAGGCGGTGCTGGGCGGCGGTGGCTACGTCGCCGGGCCCGCGGGCATGGCGGCGCTCTCCCTCGGCCTGCCGCTGGTGCTGAGCGAGGCCGACCGCCATCTCGGGCTCACCAACCGGCTCCTCGCCCGGCGCGCAAAGCGCGTCTGTCTCGCCTTCCCGATCGAGGGTCGCGCCGGCGACCGTTACCTGGTCACCGGGCGCCCCGTGGCCGCCTCGATCGGCGCCGCCGACGCAAGCGCCGCCCGGCGGCGCTTCGGGATTGCCCCCGGCGACCGCTGCCTGCTCGTCTTCGGCGGCAGTCAGGGCGCGCGCTCGATCAACCTCTGTGCTCTGGACGCCTTCACCGGCCCGGCAGCGGCGGGACGCGACTTCCACGTTCTTCACATCTCCGGCCGCCGCGACCACGCTCAGGTGCGAGAGCGGTTGGAGGCGGCGGGCGACGTGCCGCGATACACGCTGCTCGCCTACGAGCCGGGGCTGGCCGATTCGCTCGCCGCCTGCGATCTGGTCCTCGCCCGAGCCGGCGGCTCGATCTTCGAGATCGCGGCGGCGGGCAGACCGGCGATCCTCGTTCCCTATCCCCATGCCGCCGGCCGCCATCAACACGCGAACGCCGAATGGATGGCCGAGGCGGGGGCCGCAGTGGTGGTCGAGGACTCCGAGCTCGACCCGTCGCAGCTGCGACGGCTCGCCACGGAGTTGCTCGCCGACGACCCGCGACTCGAGGCGATGGCGACGGCATCGCGCTCGCGGGCCCGCCCGGAGGCCGCGGCGCGAATCGCCGGCGAACTCCTGGCTGCGATCGGCCAAGCTTCACGATCGTGAGCGGCAGATCGGATCAGAGCGCCTGGCAGCACCGCGAGCTTCACTTCATCGCCATCGGCGGCGCCGGGATGAGCGGCCTCGCCGCCGTATGCCACCGTCTCGGCGCCCGGGTGACCGGCTCGGATCGCACCCAGAGCTCCTACCTGCGCCGTCTGCGCGATCAGGGCCTCGAGCCGCGGGTGGGTCACGACGCGGACTTCGTCCCAGAGGGGTCCGAGGTGGTCGTCTCGACGGCGATCGCCGAGGACAACCCGGAGCTGGTCCGCGCCCGCGAGCGCGGGCAGCGGGTGATCCATCGCGGCGAGCTGCTGGCCGAGCTCTGCAGCCTGCGGCGGCTGATCGCCGTCTCCGGCACACATGGCAAGACGACCACGGCCGGGATGTTGGTTCACGCGCTGCGCGGAATCGGCGCCGACCCCGCCTTCTTCCTCGGTGGCGAGCTGCCCGGCGCAGGGCCCGGGCGCGAGCCCGCCAACGCCGGGTGGGGCGCGGGGGAGTGGGTGGTTGCCGAGGCCGACGAGTCCGATGCGAGCTTCCTCGAGTTGCGCCCGGAGGTCGCCGCGATTACCAACGTGGAGCTCGATCATCACTCCCGCTGGGGCTCGCGCGCGGAGCTGCTCGAGGCCTTCGGCCGCTTTGCAGCCGAGGCGCGCGGCGCAGCCGTCCTCGCCGACCCCGACCTCGACGCCCTGTGCGGCAGCGAGCGCACGGTGCGGTTCGATTCCGAGAGCCCCGGACCGGCGCTCGCGCTGCGCGTCCCCGGCGGCCACAACGTGCTCAACGCCCGCGCGGCGCTTGCAGCGCTCGAGCTCGCGGGGGGCGAGCTGGATTCGGCCGCCGCGGCGCTCGAGAGCTTCCCCGGCATGCTGCGACGCCAGGAGCGCAAGGGCAGCCGCGACGGCGCCGAGATCTACGACGACTACGCCCACCATCCGACCGAGGTGGTGGCGACCCTGGCGGCGATGCGCGAGCTCGAGCCGCGGCGCCTGATCGCCGTGTTCCAGCCTCACCTCTACTCGCGCACCCGGGCGCTGGCCGGGCGCTTCGGCGCCGCCCTGGCCGCTGCCGACGAGATCGCGGTGCTCGATGTCTATCCGGCGCGTGAGCAGCCCGTGGGCGACCTCGCCGGCGTTCAGTGGCCTCGAGGTCGCCCGCGCGGCCGCCGACCATGCGGGTGGGCGGCCGGTGTGGTGGCTTCGCGACGCCGAGACCGCCGGCCGAGCGCTCGCTCCGCGGCTGGGCGACGGCGACCTCCTGGTGACGATCGGGGCCGGCGACATCCACGAGCTGGCCGAGGCGTTGGTGGAGGGCGGGCCTTGAGCCCGACGCCCGGAGTCGAGCGCGGCTACCCGCTGGCCCGGTTGACGACGGTTCGGGCCGGTGGCGACGCCGAGTTCTTCGCACGTCCGGAGACCGAGGCGACGCTGATCGAGCTGCTCGCCTGGGCCCAGGGGGAGGGGATCGATGTCGAGGTCGTCGGCTCGGGGTCGAACCTGCTGGTCTCCGACACGGGCGTCCGCGGCCTCGTCCTGAAGCTCTCTGGAGAGCTGGCGACGATCGAGCGGCATGGCACTCGGCTCGAGTGCGGGGGCGGCGCTCGGCTGCCCTCCGCGTCGGCAAAGGCGGCCGGCTGGGGGCTCGGCGGACTGGAGTTTGGGATCAACATCCCGGGGACCGTCGGCGGGGCGGTGCGGATGAACGCCAATGCGTACGGCGGTCAGCTGGGGCAGGTCCTGGAGTGGGTGGTCGTCTGCACGGCGGCGGGGTCCACGCGGCGCAACCCGGTCGAGCTCGGCTTCGCCTATCGGAGCTCGAACCTGCGCCCGGGAGAGGTCGTCTCGCGCGCCGCCTTCGGGCTCACGGCCGCCGAGCCGGCCGCGGTCAAGGCGATCCTCGCCGAGATGCGGGGCAAGCGCCGCGAGGCGCAACCGTCCGGGATCAAGACCTTCGGCTCGACCTTCAAGAACCCCGATGACCCGCGGGCCGAGGGCCGCAGCGCCGGTCAGCTCCTCGACGCGGCCGGGTGCCAGGGGCTCGCGGTTGGCGGGGCGCGGCTCTCGCCCAAGCACGCGAACTTCGTCGAGAACACCGGTTCGGCGACCACCGCGGATGTGCTTGCGGTGATGGCCGAGGGCCGGCGCCGCGTCCACGAGCGGTTCGGAATCGAGCTCGAGCCCGAGGTCCAGGTTCTCGGCGAGTTCGAGTGGCCGCAGGGCTGGGAGCTCTGACGGCGAAACCATCCGGGATGGGCAGATCCCGGGCCTCGACCCCCGCCGGACGCAGTCGTTCGACCTCGCGAGCGACGCGCTCGGGGCATCGCAGCGCGGCCGCCAAGCGCCCCGCCGCCAAGCGCCCCGCCGCCAAGCGCCCCGCCGCCAAGCGCCCCGCCGCCAAGCGCCCCGCCGCCAAGCGCCGGAAGCGCCCCGCCGCCAAGCGCCCCACGACTCGCAGAGCGTCCAGGCGGGCGGCGCCGGCGGCGCCCAGATCCCGGTCGCGCCGCCGCCGCGCTCCGCGAGGCGCGAGCGGCAGACGCCGTGCCCGGATCTCGTGGCGATTCCGCCTCGGCCTGCTTGTCGTCCTGCTCGGGGCGCTCGCAGCCGGCTATCTCTTCTGGCTACGGGACTCATCGCTGGTGGCGGTCAACGACGTCGAGGTCGTCGGTGTGACCAGCGGCGAGCGCGAGCGAATCGTCACCGAGCTGACCAGGGTCGGCGAGGGGATGACGACCTTGAACACCGACGCCGAGCGGATCGAGCGGGCGGCGGCCGCCTTCCCCACGGTCGAGTCGGTCAGCGTCGATCCCAACTTCCCGCACGGCCTCCGCATCGAGGTCTCCGAGCGCCCACCGAGGCTGCTCGTGAGCGCCGAGGGCAAGCGGGTGCCCGTTGCCGACGACGGGACCGTGCTCGCCGGGGTACCGGTGCCCGACGAGGATCTCCCGGTGCTCGAATTGGATCACCTGCCGACGGCCGGCGCCCTCGGTGGCGAGCCGTTGGAGCAGGCGCTGGTGCTCGGAGCGACGCCGGAGCCCCTGCGTCCGATGATCGAGGGGGTCGAGTACGTCGATGATCTTGGAGTCGAGGTGACGTTGCGGGGCGACATCCCGGTGCGCTTCGGCAGCGGCTCCCGGGCGGTCGAGAAATGGACCGCGGTCGCCGCCGTGCTCGCCGATCCGAAGCTCGACGCGGTCACCTATGTCGATGTGCGGGTCCCAGAGCGCCCGGCGGCCGGGGGTGCGGCCTAGTACCACCGAGCCTCCAGCCTAGGTCGAGACTTTAGGATCTCCGGCAACCCTCGACTCACGATTGATGGTTAGCGCGTGTGCAGGATTCCGTGCTGGTAGTGATGCACTGGATTGACACCGGTGGCACAATGCCCTACGGTCGCGTTGACGTCTAGGCTGCACGGAGCGACAAACACTCAAGTTTCGCTTCAGCCTCGGACGGTAACCGAACGGTCAACTTAGGAGCATTTGGGAGAAATGGTCGAGTCGTCCTATCTCGCGGTGATCAAGGTCGTCGGCGCCGGCGGTGGCGGGACCAACGCCGTCAGTCGGATGGTCGACGCCGGGCTCAAGGGCGTCGAGTTCATCGCGGTCAACACCGACGTTCAGGCGCTGCAGGCCTGCGAGGCGGACATCAAGCTCGCGGTCGGCCACAACCTGACCAAGGGCCTCGGCGCGGGGGCCAACCCCGACGTCGGCGCGGGCGCCGCCGCCGAATCGCGCGACGACATCAAGGAGGCGCTGAAGGGCGCGGACATGGTCTTCGTCACCGCCGGTGAGGGCGGCGGGACCGGCACCGGCGCCGCCCCCGTGATCGCCGAGATCGCCAAGGAGGAGATCGGCGCGCTGACCGTCGGCGTGGTCACCAAGCCGTTCGAGTTCGAGGGCAACCGGCGCATGCAGCAGGCACTCGACGGGATCGACAAGCTGCGGGCCAAGGTCGACACGCTGATCATCGTCCCGAATCAGAAGCTGCTCGAGGTCGTCGAGCGCCGCACCTCGGTCCAGGAGGCGTTTCGGATGGCCGACGACATCCTCCGCCAGGGCGTCCAGGGGATCACCGACCTGATCACGACCCCGGGCCAGATCAACCTCGACTTCGCCGACGTGCGCACGGTGATGGCCGATGCGGGCTCGGCGATGATGGGCATCGGCACCGCCTCGGGCGAGAACCGCGCCCAGGAGGCGGCGAAGATGGCGATCAACTCGCCGCTGATGGAGGAGTCGATCGAGGGCGCCACCGGGATGTTGCTCAACTTCACCGGATCGGAGGACCTCAACCTGTTCGAGGTCAACGAGGGGGCGGACATCATCGTCTCGACCGCCGACAAGGGCGCCAACATCATCTTCGGCACCGTGATCGACACCACCCTCGGCGACGAGGTGAGGGTGACGGTGATCGCCACCGGATTCGAGGGCTTCGAGACGCTCGCCCGCAGCCCGATCCCGGTCCGCGAACGGGCCCGCCGTCGCCAGGTCGGCGCCCTCGGCGACCGCGAGCGCCGTGAGCTCACGGTCTCCGACGACGACATCGACGTGCCCCCGTTCCTGCGCGGTACCTGAGCGCAACTCGGGCCAACGGGGCCTGTTTACGCTTCCACACGGAGCTCAAATGAGGAGGAGTCGATGAACGAGCCACGCCGGATGCGCCCCTCACCCGCGCTGATCGTCGCGCTGATCGCCCTGGTCGCCGCGATGTCCGGGGCGGCGGTCGCGTTGCCGGGCAAGAACACCGTCGGCTCGGGCGACATCAAGGCCGATGCCGTGCGCTCGAAGCAGATCAAGAGCAAGGCGGTCAAGGGCTCCGACGTGCAGGATGACGCGCTCAAGGGCAAGCAGGTGTTCGAGGACAAGCTCGACGTCGTGCCCGAGGCGAAGACGGTGCAGACCGTGCGGCCCTTCGGCGACTCGTTCGAGCGCACGAAGGCCACCGACGGTGCCGACACCGCCACTGCGCGGACGAACGCCCCCCAGGTGCCGCTGGCGACCAAGGGTCAGCTCACCGTCTACGGCAAGTGCTTCCGGAACACCACCACCGACACGGTCTTCGCCACAGCCTTCATCGAGACCAGCGCCGACGGCGCGATCTTCGAGAGCGGCCCGAACCAGCTCGAGGGGACGGGCGGATTCCTCGACGTCGGCACCGCCGAGACCGACCGGACGCTGCTCTCAGCGAGCACGGGCGGGAATGGCTCCGTGCTCGACGCCGGCAACTGGTACGCGATGGCGCCCGACGGCACCGGGATAGGTGGCGAGGTCGCGGTGGCGGCGAAGAACGGCACCGTTCCGGGCGGGAACGGCATCTTCGGCGCGGACAGCGTCTGCCTGTTCGGCGGCGACGCCACCGGCTGAGCCACCGATAGCCTGGCGCCGTGGAGACCACCGCGGCCCCGAGGCGCACTCCCCTCTACGACGCTCACGTCGCCGCAGGCGCGCGCCTGGTCGACTTCGCCGGCTGGGAGATGCCCGTGCAGTATTCCGGCGTGCGCGCCGAGCACCTCGCCGTGCGCGAGCACTGCGGCGCCTTCGACGTCTCGCATATGGGCGAGATCGAGACCGATGGCCCGGGCGCGGCGGAGCTGCTCCAGCGCCTGCTCTCCAACGACGTCGCGGAGATCGAGGTCGGCGGGGCGCAGTACGCGCTGCTCTGCCGACCCGACGGCGGGGTGCTCGACGACCTGTTCACCTACCGCCTCGACGAGAACCGCTACCTGACGGTCACGAACGCCGCCAACCACGCGCGCGACCTGGCGTGGTTTGAAGACCACCGGGAGGGCTTCGACGCCGAGATCCGCGACCGCCTCGACGACTACGCGATGGTTGCCGTCCAGGGCCCGCAGGCCCGCGCGATCGTCGCCGGGCTGGTCGAGGGCGAGCTGCCGGCGCGGATGCGGACTGCGTCGCTGCGGCTGGCGGCGGGTGGCGAGGTGCTGGTCTGTGGCACCGGCTACACCGGCGAGGACGGGGTCGAGGTGCTGCTCGAGCCGAGCCTGGCGGTCGGGTTCTGGGATGCGCTGGTGGACGCCGGCGTCACACCGGCCGGGCTCGGCGCCCGCGACACCCTGCGGCTCGAGGTCTGCTTTTGCCTCTACGGCAACGACCTGAGCCTCGATCGCAACCCGATCGAGGCGGGCCTCGGCTGGGCCTGCGCGGAGGACACCGGGTTCATCGGCTCCGAGGCCGTGGCCGAGGCGCGCGCCGCCGGCACCGCCGAGAAGCTGGCACCGTTCGCGCTCACCGAGCGCGGCGTCCCCCGCCAGGGCAACCCGGTGCTGCTCGCCGGGGAGCCGGTCGGCGAGGTCACCAGCGGCACCTTCTCGCCGAGCCTCGAGCGGGGCATCGGGATGGCCTACGTGCGCGCCGAGGCGGCCGAGCCCGGCACCGAGGTCGAGATCGACGTTCGCGGCAAGCGGCGGGCGGCGCGGGTGGAGAAGCGGCCGTTGCTGCAATTTGCGTCCGGATGACTTGACAGGCTCGCCCGCGTCCTAGAGGGTGCTCTCACCCATTACTCAGCCGAACGGAGGGGAATCGGATGAAGTTTTCCAAGGCGTCTCGCCCATCACCCGCTGTGGTGATCGCGGCATTCGCGCTGGTCTTCGCGTTGGTCGGCACGGCAGTGGCCGGCCCGGACGCGATCAGCAGCAAGATCACCAAGTCGAAGGTCAAGACGATCTCGAAGAAGCAGGCGAACAAGGCGATCGATGCGGCCGAGCCGGACCTGAACGTGAACAGCGCGAAGACCGCTGACAACGCGACGAACGCCGAGAACGCCGTTACCGGTGCTCCGCGCGCATACGCCCGGGTCCTCAACAACACCGCGGGCCTCGGTGTCGACGAGGCACGGTCGAAGGGGATCACCGATGCCAACGTCACCTTCGTCGGCGGCTCCGTCTACTGCTTCGAGCTCGGCTTCACGCCGAAGAACGTGCAGGCAACGATCGATTGGATCGCCGGCGGCGCGAACACGTTCTCCCACGCGACCGTGCAGCCGTATCCGTCTTGCCCGGCGGGGAACGACGGATCCGTTCGGACGACGAACAACGCCGGTGTCGGCATCGCCAACATCGATTTCTACGTCACGTTCGACGACTGAGCAAGGCTGGTAACAGCAGCTTGCGCCGGGGCTCCGCGTGCGGAGCCCCGGCTGCGAGCAAGGGAGGGGCTGGAGTGCGTCTGATCGAGCGCGGAGGCAGGCGCGAGGGACGATGACACGCGGGTTGGCAGCCTGCTTTGTCGTCGCGGTCGCGCTGCGGGCGTGTGGCTCGGCTGCGGCGGAGACGAGAGCCACGATGCCGACGTCGTGGCGGTTCCAAGCGGAGCATCTGACGAGAGCCGTACCGCGCCCGGGATCGATCACACCGAGGCCGGGCGGCTCGATCGGCAGGACCACGGCGGGCGGCGCGGACAAGCGGCCCAAGTCGGAGGATGGGCGCGCGGATGCCGAGCGGTCGGCCGAGAAGTCGACCCGGACCGGCGGTCAAGGCTCGGACGAGCCCGCCGGAAGCAGCGAGAACGCCGAGGAGTGCTGTCGCGGCCGCGGCGGATGTGGCAGAGGGCAAGCCCGACCGTGGGCCCAAGGAATCCGCCGCTGCGGACGCTGCCGAACCGGATTCGAGTGCCGCAGCCGGCGGCGGGGGCACTGCCGCCGCCGACGCCGCTGCCAGCGAGTAACCGGTATCGCAGCGCCCGTCATAGAGTCCATACGCGCACACCGAGCGACGACCGAAGGAGAAGCGTGGCCGAGGAGACGTACCCCGAGGAGCTCAAGTACCACCCCGAGCACGACTGGGCTCGGATCGAGGGCGACCAGGCGACGCTCGGGATCACCTGGTACGCGCAGGACTCGCTCGGCGAGGTCGTCTTCTTCGATCCGCCCGAGGTCGGGGCGCAGATCAGCCAAGGACGAGGCTTACGCCGAGGTCGAGTCGGTGAAGGCCGTCTCCGACGTGATCGCCCCGCTCTCGGGTGAGGTGATCGAGGTCAACGAGGCGCTCGAGGACAGCCCCGAGCGGATCAACGAGGATCCGTACGGCGAGGGCTGGCTGGTCAGGGTGCGGCTGACCGAGCCGGCGGAGGTCGAGTCGCTGCTCGACGTCGCCGCGTATCGGGACCTGCTCGACAACGCCTGAACGTCCTCCGGGCGTGAACGCTCCGGCCCGCCCGGGGCGTTCGTCGGACATGCCTGGCGACCGAGAGCGAATTGGGCGGCCGGCGCCGCGCCCCTCGCTAGCCTCCGGCGGGTGAGCCGCTACACGTCCGCCACCGACGCAGACCGCGCCGCGATGCTCGAGGCGATCGGCGTCTCGGCGACCGAGGAGCTGTTCGCCGACATCCCGCCCGAGCTTCGCCTCGATCGGCCGCTGGACCTTCCCGACGGGCTTTCGGAGACCGAGGTCTTCGACCAGCTCTCCGCCCTGGCCGCACGAAACGCCGACGCCGACTCGGAGCTCTGCTTCCTGGGCGCCGGGATGTATGACCACTACGTGCCGGCGCTGGTCGACGCGATCATCTCGCGCTCGGAGTTCCTCACCCCCTACACCCCCTATCAGCCCGAGGTCTCTCAGGGCGGCCTGCAGGCGATGTTCGAGTTTCAGACCGCGATCTCCGAGCTGACCGGGCTTCCCGTGGCCAACGCCTCGATGTACGAGGGTCCCTCGTCGGTCGCCTCGGCCGCCTACCTGGCGCTCAGCGCCGGCAAGGACCGCGACCGGCTCGTCGTCTCGCGCGGCGTGCACCCGCACGCCCGGGCGGCGCTCGAGACCTACTCGCGCGGCTTCGGCGCCGAGGTGGTCGAGGTCGGCCTCGCCGACGGGCTCACCGACCCCGGGGCGCTCGCCGCGGCGCTCGACGACCGCACGGCGGCCGTCTTCGTCGCCAACCCGAACTTCCTCGGCGCGGTCGAGGACCTCGCCGCGCTCGCCGCCGCCGCACACGACGCCGGCGCGCTCTGCGTCGCCTCGGTCGATCCGATCACGCTCGGCATCCTGCGCTCGCCGGGGGAGTGTGGAGTCGACGTCGCGGTGGGGGAGGGCCAATCGTTGGGTAATCGCCTCGACTTCGGCGGCCCCTCGTTCGGCTTCTTCGCCGCCGCCGACGAGCATCTGCGCCGGATGCCGGGGCGAATCGCGGGCGAGACAACCGATGCCGACGGCCGGCGCGGCTTCGTCTTGGCTCTGCAGACCCGCGAGCAGCACATCCGACGCGAGAAGGCGACGCACAACATCTGCACCTCCCAGGCGCTCAACGCACTCGCCGCGACGATCTACCTCGCCTGGCTCGGCCGTCAGGGCATCGTCGAGCTCGGCGAGCTGCTCGTGCGCCGCACCGCCTACGCGCGCCGGCGCCTGGCGGCGGTTGAAGGGGTGGAGCTCCTGCACGACGCGCCGGTGGCGAGGGAGTTCGCGCTGCGGCTCGATGCCCCCGTCGCCCAGGTGCTCGACGCCTGCGCCGCGGAGGGGATCGCCGCCGGCTACGCGCTCTCGCGCGAGTACCCGGAGTACCCCGACGGCCTCCTGGTCGCGATCACCGAGCGCCGAAGCCGCGCCGACATCGATCGCCTCGCCGAGGCGATGGGGCGGGCGATCGCCCGAGCAGGCAGGAAGCAGCCGGCGGAGGTGAGCGCGTGAGCTCCCCCCGACCAGCGCCGCCGAGGAGACGCCGCAGCAGCGCGAGGCCGCCGTGACGATCTACGAGCGCTCGGTCGCGGGGCGGCGAGCGGCCACCCTGCCGCCCACCGACGCCGACGGCTTCGACGACACCGCACTTTCAGAGCTGATCCCGTCGAGGCTGCTGCGCGAGCACGGCCCCGCGCTGCCCGAGGTCTCCGAGCCCGAGATCGTCCGCCACTACAACCGGCTCTCGCGCCGCAACTTCGACCTCGACACCGGCCCCTACCCACTGGGCTCGTGCACGATGAAGCACAACCCGCGCCTGAACGAGCGGGTCGCGGCGCTGCCGGGCCACGCGCGCCTGCATCCCGCCCAGGACCCGAAGCGAGCCCAGGGGGCGCTCGAGCTGATGTGGCGCCTCGAGCGGGCGCTGGCGGAGATCTGCGGACTGCCGCACGTCAGCCTTCAGCCCTCGGCGGGCTCGCACGGTGAGCTCGCCGGCCTGCTCCTCACCCGCGCCTACCACACCGACCGCGGCGAGTCGCGCCACAAGGTGCTCACTCCCGACACCGCCCACGGCACCAACCCCGCGACCGTGACGATGGCGGGCTACGAGGTGGTCAAGGTGGCCACCGACGAGCGCGGCGGGGTCGACCTCGAAGACCTTCGAGAGAAGGCGACGGGCGACGTCGCGGCGCTGATGCTGACCAACCCGAACACGCTCGGGCTCTTCGACGAGAACATCGTCGAGATCGTCGAGATCGTCCACTCGGTCGGCGCCACCGTCTACTACGACGGCGCCAACCTGAACGCGATCATGGGCCACACCCGCCCCGGCGACATGGGCTTCGACATCGTCCACCTCAACCTCCACAAGACGTTCTCCCAGCCCCACGGCGGCGGCGGACCCGGCTCGGGGCCGATCGCGGTCTCAGAGCGGATCGCCCCCTTCCTTCCGGTGCCGCGCATCGTTCGCCCGGAGGGCTCCAACGGCGCCGGACCGAGCCTCGACCTCGACTACGACCTGCCCAAGTCGATCGGCCGACTGCGCGGCTTCCAGGGCAACTTCGGCGTCTTCGTTCGCACCTACGCCTACATCTCGAGCCTAGGCGCCAACGGTCTGCGCGAGGCCTCGGAGATCGCGGTGCTGAACGCCAACTACCTGCTCGCCAAGCTGCGAGCGGGCCGCGCGGCAAGGTACCTGCCGCTCGGCTTCGATCGCCCCCCGATGCACGAGTTCGTGCTCTCCGGCGCGCCCGCCAGGCGCGAGCTCGACGTGCGCACTCTGGACATCGCCAAGCGACTGCTCGACTACGGCTTTCACCCGCCGACGATCTACTTCCCCCTGCTCGTCGACGAGGCGCTGATGGTCGAGCCGACCGAGACCGAGACTCGCGAGTCGCTCGACGACCTCGCGGGGGCGTTCGAGCAGATCCTCGCCGAAGCCGAAGCCGACCCCGAGATCCTGCGCCAGGCGCCCTACACCACGCCCGTCCGCCGGCTCGACGAGGCGGCGGCGAGCCGCAGGCCGGTGATCCGCCAGCCGCTCGGCTAGGGCTTTTCGCCGAGCGTGATCAGGTACTCGCCGTCGAAGGCGACGCCGCCGTCCTCGGGGTAGGTCAGCCGCTCGAAGGCCGCCGTTAGGTCGTCCTCGAGCGCCTCCCAGCGCCCCTCCGGCTCCAGGGTCGCGCGCAAGATGACGATCGGGCCGAACTTCGAGCCGTACTCCTCGACCATCTCCTCGACTGAGTCGAAGCGCCAGTGGACGACGGTGTCCTCGAAGGTCGGCTCGACGCCGGTGCCGGCGAACAGGGAGGTGACGTGATCGCGCACCCCCCACAGAGGCGGCGGCTGGAAGCCCTCGGGAGGCGGCGGGGCGTGCTTGGAGATCGTCTGGAAGAACTGCCCGATTGAGCCCTCGGGGCGCCAGGCCGCGATCCCGAGGCGCCCGCCGGGAGCCAGAACCCGGACGATCTCGGCGGCGGCGACCTCGTGGTTCGGCGCGAACATGCAGCCGAAGGTGGAGAGCACGACGTCGAAGCTGCCGTCCTCGAACGGGAGCTGCTCGGCGTCGCCCTCGACCCACTCGATCTCGACTCCGGCGTCGGCGGCCCGTCGTCGGGCGTCCTCGAACAGCTCGGGGGTGATGTCGAGGCCGGTGACGCTGCCGCCGGCGACCGCGGCCGGGATCGCCGCGTTGCCGGTGCCGCAGGCGACGTCAAGCACCCGATCGCCGTCGGCGACGCCGACTCGTTCGACCAGATCGTTGCCGACGGACCAGATCCGCTCGGCGATCGCGTCGAAGTCGCCCGCTGACCAGGTCGCTCGCGCCCGCTGTCGCTGTTCCGGATCGCTCACGCCGCTGATCCTAAGCGGATCCCGGAAATTCCGGCAGCTCCTGCTGAAGCTCCAGCACCGGGGCGAAGAGGTCGCCGTGCTCCGCGACCCGGCCGAGCATCTCGCCGGCCTCGAAGCGCACCGAGGTGGGATCCGCTCCGCCGGCAACCGTCACGACCTCGCTCCCAGCGAAGCGGCGCCGAGGCCCACGGCCGCTCCCGGCAGCGCAGCGAGTAGACCGCGACGGTGGTCTTCGAGTAGTCGTTCTGGCTCCAGTCCACCAGCACCTTGCCCCGGCGGAGCTCCTTGCGCTGGCGCGAGACGACCAGCTCGGGCTCGGCGCGCTCGAGCGCCTGGGCGACCGCGCGCGCGAAGGGCTTCGTGCGCTCGTAGGTGATTTCGGTGTTCAACGGCACGTAGACCTGAATGCCCTTCGACCCTGAGTGCTTGGGGAAGCACTCGAGCCCGAGCTCCCCGAAAAGCTCGCGCAGGCGCAGTGCCACCTGCGCGCACTCGACCGCGGTCGCCGGCTCGCCAGGGTCGAGGTCGAACGCGATCACGGTCGGGCACTCTGGCCGGTCGGCGAGCGCGAGCGACGGGTGCAGCTCGAGAGCCGCGAGCTGAGCCAGCCAGACCAGCGTCGCGCGGTCGTCGCAGACGATGAAGTCGAGCACTCCGGCCGAGCCCATCTCGATCGGAGCGGTGCGCACCCAGTCCGGGGTGTGAGAGGGCGCGCGCTTCTCGAAGAAGCGCTGCGCCGCGACACCGTCGGGGAAGCGCACCCGGGTCAGCGGCCGGTCGCGAAGGTGGGGGAGGATCGTCGCCGCGATTCGGGCGTAGTAGTCGAGCGCCTCGCGCCTTGGTGAAGCCGGTCGCCGGCCAGAGGACCTTGTCGAGGTTGGTGAGCGCGATCTCGCGCCCGTCGACCTCTACTTGCTTGCCTTGGCCTTGCTTCGCGATCGCGGCTTCGAGTTCGACTTGCTCTGGGTGGCCTTGGGGCGCGGTTTCGCGCGTCGTTTGCCGGCCGGCTTGGCGCTCTGCGCCTCCTCGACCTTGACCGCGGCGAGGCTCTCCTCGAGCGCGGCCATCAGGTCGGGCGCCTTGGTCGGGGTCGGGGCCTCCGACGCCGACGCGACAACCTTCTCGCCCCTGGCCTTGCGCTCGATCAGCGCGAGCAGCTCCTCGCGGTACTCGTCGCGGTACTGGCCGGCGTCGAAATCAGCGGCCAGCGAGCCGATCAGGGCCTTGGCCATGTCGAGCTCCTTCTTCGAAGGCTTGCCGGCCTCGCCCTCGATCGTCTCGGCGATCTCCGCCGGTGGCACGACCTCGTCGGCGAAGCGCATCGTCGCCATCGTCATCACGCCGTCCATCGGCCGCAGCGCGGCGAGGTTTTCCTTGTTGCGCAGCACGAAACGCGCGATCGCGACCTTGTTCGAGTCGGCCATCGCCTTGACCAGCAGCCCATAGGCCTTCTCGGCTCCCTTGTCGGGGCCGAGGTAGTAGGGATGGTCGAAGTAGATCGGGTCGATCTCGTCGAGGTCGACGAAGTCCTGGATCTCGATCGCCCGGGTCTTCTTCGGGTCGAGTTCCTCGAGCTCGGACTTGGTGATCACGACGTACTGCTCGGGGGCGATCTCGTAGCCCTTGACGATCTCGTCGTAGCCGACTTCCTCGCCATCGGCCTCGGCGACCCGACGGTGGCGGATTCGCGATCCGTCGCCCTCACGAAGCTCGCGGAAGCTGACCGACTTCTTCGAGACGGCGGAGTACAGCTTCACGGGCACGTTGAGGAGCCCGAACGAGATGGAGCCTGACCAGATAGCGCGTGGCATCGTTCCCTCTAAGTACCCGAGACTACCGGCGCACTCCTGCCGGCAGCACGTTGCGAACGCGATCTTGCGTGGCCCACCTCAGCTCTCGCGCACGACGTCGCGCGCGTCCTTGTCGTCGCGCAGCCCCTTGAACGACGGCTGTCGCAGGGTGCCCTCCCGGGTCCACTCGGTGAACTCGACCTCACAGACCAGCTCGGGCTCCACCCAGACGGGGCCGGCCCCGCGGTCGCGGGCCCGCTGCGCGTACTTGACCCGCGGATCCTCGCCGAGCTCGAACGGGCACGTCTCCCGGCGCAGAGGCTCGAGCAGGCCGGTGAGCCGGTCGAGCATCGCCTGGGTGAAGCCGGTGCCGACGCCACCGGCGTAGACGAGCCGCTGCTTGCGCCCGAGTCGCCGGGCCTCCTCCGCGGTGGAGTTCCAGTGGCCGATAAGCAACGAGCCGACCCGGCCGCCCCGGGTGCCCTCTGCCGGGCATCCAGCCACCGATCACCAGCTCCTGTCCAGGCCGGTTGCGGACCTTGATCCAGTCGCGGCTGCGCCGCCCCGGGCGGTACACGCGAGCCAAGTCGCTTGGCAACGATCCCCTCCAGGCGGCGCTCGCGCACCTTCCGCCACAGCGCCTCACCGTCGCCGACGTGGTGGCCCGGGGTGCGCCAGTTCGGGCCCTCGAGCTCGAGCCCGGCGAGCAGTTCGCGCCGACTCTCGTAGCCCTCGGCGAGCAGCGAGCGCCCGTCGAGCCAGAGCAGGTCGAAGGCGACGTAGGTCACCGGCGTCTCCGTCGCGCGCTTGCGAATCGTCGCCTCCTTCGCCAGCCCCATCCGGCGCTGCAGGAGCTGAAAGCTCGGCCGCCCGTCGCGGCTCCAGGGCGACGATCTCGCCGTCGAGGATCGCCTCGCGGTCGCCGAGCGGCCGCGACCCAGACCCGCGAGCTCCGGGTAACGCGCGGTCGCGTCGGCGCCGCCCCGCGCCGACACGCGGAGGCCGCCGGCCGCGACGAATGCGAGGGCTCTCACGCCGTCCCACTTGACCTCGAACGCCCACTCGTCGCCGACGGGCGGCTCGGCCGCCGGAGTGGCGAGCATCGGCTCGAGGTTGTGCGGCATCCGCGTGGGTCCGGCCATGCGCCGATAATCGCAGCATGCTGTTCGAGCTCGACCGGGTGGTTCTCGCGCGCGCGGGCAAACCCGTCCTCCGCGAGCTCAGCGCGCGGATCCCGATCGGGGCGGCCTGCCTCGCGGGCCCTTCCGGGTCGGGGAAGTCGACGGTGTTACGGCTGCTCGACCGCCTCGCCGACCCCGACTCGGGGATCGTCCGCTACCGCGGCGAGGACGTTCGCGATCGCGACCCGCTCGAGCTCCGCCGAGAGGTCGGCCTGGTCCCACAGCTTCCCGCGCTGCTCGAGGGGACGGTCGCCGACAACCTGCGCTTCGCGGCCGGGCTGGCGGGGCACGAGCCCGACTCGGCGCGCCTGCTCGACCTCGCCGGCCTCGACGGCGGCTTCGCCGAGCGCGATGCCGCGAAGCTCTCGGTCGGCGAGCAGCAACGGGTGATGCTCGCCCGAGCGCTGGCGCTCGAGCCTTCGACCCTGCTGCTCGACGAGCCGACCTCGGCGCTCGATGCGGCCGCGACCGGCGCGGTCGAGGAGACGCTGACCGAGCTGCGCGAGCGGCTCGACCTCTCGCTGGTGCTCGTCACCCACGACCTCGACCAGGCGCGGCGGATGTCGGACTGGCTGATCCGGATCGAGGCGGGCACGGCGGCCGGCGAGGGGCCGACGGCGGAGCTGCTCGCCGGGGCGGTCGGCTGATGGGCCCGGTCGGGATCGACGTCACCCTCGCCGAGGTCGCGGCGAGCCTCGTCCTCGTCGCGATCGCGATCGGCGGTCTCGTTCTGGCGGCGGACCGGACTCGAGGGCGAGATCGCCGTCGCGGTCCTGCGCTCGTTTGTGCAGCTGGTCGCGATCGGCTACGTGATCCAGGCGATCTTCGACGAGGACAGCCTCTTGCTCGTCTTCGCGCTGATCGCGGTGATGGTGGTGTTCGGGGCCTTCACCGCGCGCCGACGGGCGAGCCGGGTCCCGAACGCGTTCTGGCCGCTGCTGATCGCGCTCGGGGTCGCCGGGGCGGCGACCCTTGCGCTGGTCGTCGGCCTGGGCATCTTCGAGCCCACACCGCGCTACCTGGTCCCCGTGGGCGGGATGGTGATCGGCAACTCGATGACCGCGGCGGCGGTGGCACTGAACCGGCTCGGGGACGAGATGACCGACCGCGCGCGGGAGATCGAGGCGACGTTGGCGCTGGGAGCAACCTCGACCGTCGCCGCAGCTCCGAGCCTGCGCCGCAGCCTGCGTTCGGGGACGATCGCGCTGATCGACTCGACCAAGACCACCGGCCTGATCTTCTTCCCGGGGACGATGGTCGGCATGCTGCTCGCCGGCGCCGACCCGATCGACGCCGTCCGCTTGCAGCTGATCCTGCTCTGGGTGCTGCTCGGCAGCGTCGCGCTCTCCGCCATGATCGCGACCACGCTCGCCTACCGCAACTTCTTCACCCCGGCGCATCAGCTACGCGAGCCCCCGGAGCCGTGATCCGCCACCGCCGCGGGGGTCGAGCCGCGACTTGACGCCGCATACGGTGGTCAACTCGCGTGTCGATCCAATCGCGGTGAACGCCCCTGCCAGACTGGGCCCGTGACTCGGCGCGAGCGCCTCACCCTCGTGGCGACGATCCTCGGCTCGACGATCGTCTTCCTCGACTCGACCGTGGTCAACGTCGCCCTGCCGGCGATCCAGGCCGACCTCGACACCGGGCTCGCGGGCCAGCAGTGGATCGTCGAGGCGTACATGCTCACCCTGGTCTCGCTGCTGCTGGTCGGCGGCTCGCTCGGCGACCTGTACGGGCGCCGGCGGCTGTTCATGCTCGGCCTCGCGGGCTTCGCCGCGACGTCGATGCTGTGCGCGGTCGCGCCGACGGACGAGACGCTGGTGGGCGCGCGGGCGCTACAGGGGATCGCCGGCGCGCTGCTGGTGCCGGGGTCGCTGGCGATCCTCGCGGCGACCTTCGAGGGCGAGGCGCGCGGGCGGGCCGTCGGCCTGTGGACCGCATGGGCCGGGATCTCGACCCTCGTCGGGCCCGCCGGGGGCGGGCTGCTGGTCGAGATCGACTGGCGCTGGATCTTCTGGGTCAACATCCCGCTGATCGCGCTGACGCTGTGGATCGCCTGGCGAGCGGTCGAGGAGAGCTCGGACCCGGAGGCCTGCCCGGGGATCGACCTGGTCGGGATCGCGCTCTCGGCGATCGGCCTCGGCGGGCCGGTGTTCGCGCTGATCGAACAGCCGACCCACGGCTGGTCGGACCCGGTCGTCCTCGTCCCCCTGATCGTCGGGCTGGTCTCGTTCGCGAGCTTCGTCTGGTGGGAGTCGCGCGCCCGGGCGCCAATGTTGTCGCTGGAGCTGTTTCGCTCGCACAACTTCAGCGTCGTCAACACGGCGACGCTGTGCGTCTACGCCGGCCTGATCAGCGCCTTCTTCCTGATCACCCTGTTCCTGCAGCAGGTCGCCGGCTACACGGCGTTCGAGGCCGGCGCGGCGACCACGCCGATTACGATCCTCATGTTCCTGCTCTCGGGCCGCTTCGGGGGGCTCGCGTCACGGATCGGCCCTCGGCTGCCGATGGGCATCGGGCCGCTGCTCGGCGCCGCGGGGCTCGCCTTCCTGGCCCGGCTCGATCACGACCCCGACTACCTCACCGACGTGCTCCCGGCGCTGCTCCTGTTCGGGGTCGGCCTCGCGATGACGGTCGCGCCGCTGACCACGACGGTGCTCGACTCGGTCGAGGAGCGCCACGCGGGGATCGCCTCCGGAGTCAACAACGCGGTCGCGCGAGTCGCCGGCCTGCTCGCGATCGCTGCTCTCGGCGCGGTGATCTCGGCACAGTTCGCGACCGCGCTCGACGAGCGGGTCGGCGACGCGGCGGTCAGCGCCGAGGCGCAGGCGGCGATCGATGACGCCAAGGCCCAGCCGCTCAGCGGCGGCGACACCAGCGACGTCCCGGGTCCCGAGGCGACGACGCTCGGCGACCAGATGGTCTCCTCGTCGGAGTCGGCCTTCCACCTCGGGATGCTGATCGGCGCCGGGCTGATGGCGCTCGGCGGGATGATCTCGCTGCTCGGAGTGCGCAATCCGGAGCGGCCGGCCGAGCGCGAGGAGCGCGGGCCCGGCTCCGCGGCCACGGCAGGCGAGTGCGGTCGCCCGGCCGAGCGTGCAGGAGATCAACCCGAGCCGGAGCCCGAGCTCGTGCCCAGCGCGCCCGGCTGAGCGTTTGCCGCTACGGGCCTTCCACCGACCCGACCCGCACCGCGGTGATCACCCGGTTGCGCGCCTGCCCGGCATTGTCGAGCTCGCAGGCGAGGGTCACCGCGCCGCCGTCGGAGGTCGCCGTGAGCGTGATCGTCTCGGCGAAAGCCGCCGCCGCTGGAAGGTAACCGTTGCCCCTCGTCACCAGGGCGCCGTCGTCACGCAGCTCGCAGTTGGCGAAGTTCTGGGCCAAGGCGTTGTTGTTGCCGAGCGAGGCCGCCGCGGTGACCACGTAGTTGCCGGCGCCGGGGAGGTTGAGCGTGGCGACTGTTGTGCGGGTCAGGGCCGGCAGCGGAGTCGCGTCCGGGTTGTTGGTCACGAACCCTTCGGAGCGCTCACTGGGGACGAGCTTCGGGCTGGTCACCGCTTCCCCGGCGAGCTTCGCGCTGGTCACCGCTTCCCCGGCGAGCTTCGACGTGGTCACGGCCTTGCCGGCGAGCTTCTTCGAGGTCACAGCCTTCTTCGCCAGCTGTGACGTGTCGATCTTGCTCGCCGCGACCGCGCCTCCGGCGAGGGCCGCCACCAGCGCGATCGTGGCAACGAGCAGCGCCGCGGACGGCCGCCGGGTCTCCAGCTTCATTTCGCACTCCTTCGAATCGGGCGGCGCCTTTACAAAGGCCGTCGCGGAATCTTCTCTGCGGCGATGCTCTCACACCTCACCGATAGTGGTCAAGCACCGCCGTGGGGCCGGGACTTCGTAGATTCCGGTACGTGAGGATCTTCAGCGGCATCCAGCCGACCGGTCGCAAGCACCTCGGCAACTACATCGGGGCGATCCGCCAATACGTCGAGGGCCAGGACCGAGCCGGGGACGGCGAGGCGATCTACTGCATCGTCGATCTCCACGCGGTCTCGGTCGCCTACGACCCCGCGGAGCTGCGCGAGCGCCTCTACGACACGGCGGCGATCCTGCTCGCCGCAGGCCTCGAGACCGAGCGCTGCATCCTCTTTCGCCAGTCCGACGTCCGTGAACACACCGAGCTCTGCTGGCTGCTGTCGGCGGTCACCGCGCACGGCGACCTCAACCGCATGCACCAGTTCAAGGAGAAGTCGAGCAAGCAGCGCGAGCTGGTCTCGGCGGCGCTCTTCTTCTATCCGGTGCTCCAGGCGGCCGACGTGCTCGCCTACAAGGCCGCCGAGGTGCCGGTGGGCGAGGACCAGCGCCAGCACGTCGAGCTCATGCGCGAGATCGCTCGGCGCTTCAACGAGCGCTTCGGCAGCGGGCCGCAGGCCCGCGACCGGCCGTTGCTGGTCGAGCCCGAGCACCGCATCCCCGCGCTCGGGGCGCGGATCATGGACCTGCAGGAGCCCGGCTCGAAGATGGCGACCACAGGCGGCACCGAGGCGGGCACCGTCTACGTCCTCGACGATCCCGACTCGGTGCGCAAGAAGGTTATGAGCGCGGTCACGGACTCGGGCTCGGAGGTGAGTCGCGGCGAGGGCAAGGAGGGGATCGCGAACCTGATCGAGGTCCTCTCGGTGATCCGCGGAACCGACCCGGCGTCGGTGGAGGCCGAGTTCGCCGGCTCGGGCTACGGCGACTTTAAGCGCTCGGTGGCCGGTGCCGTGGTCGATTATCTGGCTCCGGTGCGCGAGCGCTACGAGGAGCTGCGGCCCGACGAGGCGGCGCTCGAGGCGGCGCTCGAGGCGGGCGCGGAGAAGGCCAGGGCGATCGCCTCGGTCACCCTCGCCGAGGTTCGCGACGCGATGGGTGTCGGCCCGTCGAACTAGCGGCCCCGTCGTGGTCCGGAGCACCTTCTAGGCTGCCGATGATGAGAGCCGCCGAGCTCGACCTCGACCTCGATGTGTTCGCCGGGCCGTTCGACCTGCTGATGACCGTCGTCCTGCGCGAGGAGGTCGCCCTGGCGGAGGTCGAGCTGGGCGAGATCGTGATCGCCTACCTCGAGCACGTCGAGGACCAGGGCGACCTCGATCTGGAAGCCGCGACCGAGTTCCTGGTCCTGATCGCGTCGCTGCTCGAGCTCAAGTCACGGCTGTTGCTGCCGACCCCCGAGGAGGAGGAGCTTGCGCTCGCCCCCGAGGAGGCCGCAGAGGAGTTGCTCGCGCGGATGCTCGAGTACCGCCGCTACCGCGACGCGGCCGCCCACCTGGCCGAGCTGTTCGCCGACGGCCGCCGCTATCACTACCGCGCCGCCCCGCTCCCGCCCGAGCTGCGCCGGGTCGCGCTCGACGCCGCCCGCCCCGCCTATGAGCCCGACCTGCTTGCGGCCTCGATCGGCGACCTGCTGCGCACGCCGCCGCAGCCCGACCTCAGCCACATTCGCCCGACCGTGTCGCTGGACAAGCGGCTGCGGGTGCTCCGCGATCTGCTCGGCGCCAGCCGGGCGATCGACTTCGACGAGACCTTCGGCGGCGAGGACCGCCTGACCCAGGCGGTGACCCTGTTCGCGCTGCTCGAGATGCACAAGCGGGGCGAGGCGACCTGGGATCAGCAGGGCATCTTCGGCCCGATCGAGATAACGCCCGCCGCGGCCTCGGCTTCGCGTCCGGGGGTGTCGGGGCTGTCATGAGCTCAGATCTCGAGCGCATCGTCGAGTCGCTGCTGTTCCTGTCGCCCGAGCCGGTCAGCGCCGCCGACCTGGCGGAGGCCTGCGACGCGACGGAGGCCGAGATCGACCGCGCGATTGACCTGCTCGGCGCCTCACTCGCTGACCGTGGCGTCGTGCTGCGCCAGATCGCCGGCGGATATTCGCTCGCCGCAGACCCCGACGCCGAGCAGGCCGCACGCCGTCTGCTGGCGAAGCCGAGGACCCCGCCGCTGACCCAGGCGCAGGCCGAGACGCTTGCGATCGTCGCCTATCTGCAGCCGGTCTCCCGCCCCGAGATAGCGCGCATCCGCGGCGTCTCCTCCGAGTCGGCGGTGCAGACGCTCACCGAGCGCGGCCTGATCGAGGAGTCCGGGCGCTCTCGCTTCGGCGCGGTGATTCACCGGACGACACCGCTGTTCGAGCGCCTCTTCGGCCTCGCCGGGCTCGACGCGCTTCCCGACCCGGCCGGCTTCGACCCCTCGCCCGAGGACGAGGCCGAGCTGCGTGAGCGCCTCTTGAAGGCGGGCGAGCAGCGGGCGACCTGATCCGCCAGGCGCGAGCAGCGGCGCCGGGCGCGTGGCCCGCTAGCGTCGACCCATGCGGCTTGCCAAGTACCTCGCCCATTCGGGCGTCGCGTCGCGGCGGCGCGCCGAGGAGATGATCGCCGCCGGACGGGTGAGCATCGCCGGAGAGGTCGTTCGCGACCCGGCCCGCGACGTCGATCACGAGAGCGGCGTGGACGTTGACGGCCGACCGGTGAGTCCCGAGCCGCGCGAGGTCTGGATGCTCAACAAGCCCGCCGGCGTGGTCTCAACCGCGCGCGAGCCGGGCCGGCGCCGCGCGGTCACCGAGCTGATCGACTCGCCGGCGCGCCTTTACCCGGTGGGACGGCTCGACGCCGAGTCCACCGGCCTGATCCTGCTCACCAACGACGGCGAGCTCGCCAACCGGCTCACCCATCCGCGCTACGAGGTCCCTCGCACCTACCGCGTCCGCCTGCGCAGGCCGCCAACCGAAGCCGACCTCGGACGTCTCCGTGACGGCGTCGAGCTCGACGACGGGCCGACCGCGCCGGCCCGGGCGCGCCGGGTCTCGCCGCGGGTGGTCGAGCTGACCATCCGCGAGGGCCGCAACCGCCAGGTGCGGCGGATGGCCGAGGCGATCGGCAACGAGGTCGTCTCGCTGGCACGGGTCGCGTTCGGACCGCTGCGCCTCGGCGAGCTCTCCGAGGGCGACTCGCGGAGGTTGCGAACCACCGAGCTGCGCCGGCTCTGGAAGGATGCGGCGCTGTGAGCGCGGAGCGCATGTGGGGAGTCCGGGGAGCCGCGCAGGCCGAGCGCAACGACGCCGACTCGATCCTCGCGGCGACGCGCGAGCTGATCGGTGAGCTGATCGATCGCAACCGGCTCCAACCCGAGAGCTTCGTCAGCGTGATCTTCACCTGCACCGACGATCTCGACGCGGAGTTCCCGGCGGTCGCGGCGCGCGAGCTCGGGCTCGACCGGGTTCCGCTGCTGTGTAACCGCGAGATCGACGTGCCCGGGGCGATGCCGCGGGTAATCCGCGTGCTCGCCCACTATTACGCCCCGGCTGAGCACCGGCCGGCCCACGTATACATCGGCGAGACCCGGAAGCTGCGCGCGGACCTCCACAGCGCGCAGTAGGCACGCGGGCTGACCCCACGAGGGGGTCTTGCGAGGGTCAAGAGCGAGACCGGCTCTGCCGATGGACGGCAGAGGACGATGAACGATCCGAACCCAAGCCCGGTGGGGACGGCCCCGGTCGAGATCACCGTCGATCCGCCCCTAACCGGCGAGCCGCCGCTGACCGTCGAGATGCCCCCGACCGGCGAGCCGCCGGTCTTGGCTGAGCGCTCCGGGACCTCGCCAGCGCCGCGTCGCCGCGTCTACATCCAGCTTCGGCTGAAGCTGCTCCTGGTCGCCGCGATCGCCCTCGCCTGGGCGGGGTTCTCGCTTTGGCTGTCGCTCCCCTGGATCGACGAGCTCGGCGAGTCGATCACGCTGCCCTTGGCGATCCTCGTGATCGGCGGGATCGCGATCATCCCCGGCTACCTCAACGCCCACCTGATCGCATCGCTGCTGATCGACCAGCCACCGCCGCTTCGCTTCGATCTGGCATTCCCGGCCGTCACCGTCGTCGTCGCCTGCTTCAACGAGGAGGACAGCGTCGACGAGACGCTCGACTACATCCTCAAGCAGGACTACCCCGGAGAGATGCAGGTCCTGGTCGCCGACGACGGCTCGACCGACCGGACCGCGGAGCTCGCGCGACGGCGCGCGAAAGCCGACTCGCGGATCTCCGTGGTCACGCTTGCACACGGCGGCAAGGCGTTGACCCTGAACGGCGCGCTGAAGCGCGTGCGCACGCCACTGGTCGCGACCGTCGACGCCGACACGCTGTTGATGCCGGCCGCCCTGCGCCGGGCCGTCGCCCGCATGGAGATCTCGCCTCCGGACACCGTCGCGGTCGCAGGCGCAGTCTTCGTGCGCAATTCGCGGGAGAACTTCATCACCCGCGCCCAGGAGTGGGACTACTTCCTCGGGATCGCCTCGGTCAAGCGCCAGCAGGGCCTGTTCCAGGGAACGATGGTGGCCCAGGGCGCCTTCAGCGTGTATCGAACCAGGGCGCTCGCCGGTGTCGGCGGTTGGCCGGACCGGATCGGCGAAGACATCGTCCTCACCTGGGCGATGATGCGCGAGGGAGGACGGGTCGGCTACGAGCGGACCGCGATCGGGTTCACGGGTGCGCCCGACAACCTCAAGGCGTTCGCGCGACAGCGCCGCCGGTGGGCACGGGGAATGATCGAAGGACTGCGCGAGCATGGCAGGGCGCTGCTGGTCGGCGGTCGCTCGAACGCTCATGCCGTGCTCGTGAACTTCATCTTCCCCTACGTCGACCTCGTCTACTCGATTGCCTTTCCGATCGGGATCGTGCTCGCTCTGTGCGGAAACTTCGCGATCGTCGGGCCGATGACACTCGCGGTCATACCGCTGAACATCATGCTCTCGCTGATCATGTTCCGGCTCAGCCGGCAGGCGTTTCAGGAGGTCGGCCTGCGGGTTCGCCAGAACCGCATCGGCTTCCTCGGCTACCTGCTGACGTACCAGCTGATCATGTCGCCGATCTCGGTTGCCGGCTACGCCCAGGAGCTGATCGGCAGCGCGCGCCGCTGGTAGTCCGCCGCCGCCTTGAGTCTCGAGTGTCGAGCCGCTCGCCGGCTCGCCACCGCTACCCAGCACAATAGGCCCAATGACCGTCACCTTCGCGCACAAGCTCGCCGCGATCCCGGGCTACCAGGCCGGCGTGCCCGCCGGCAAGGCGCCGGAGGCGATCGCGGACTCGGGCATTGCCCAGCTCGCCTCGAACGAGTCGCCGTGGGGTCCGCACCCCGAGGTCGCCGAGGCGATCGCGCGCGCGGCGAGCGCCTCGAACCGCTACCCCGATCCCGCCGCGACGCTGCTGCGGCGGCGGATCGCCGAGCGCCACGAGACCGACTCGGCGCAGGTCGCGGTCTCGAACGGCTCTTGCGAGGTCCTGCTCGCCGCCGCGCTGGCGCTCTGCGAGCCGGGGGCCGAGATCGTCTACGGGTGGCCGTCGTTCTCGATGTACGCCTATCTGGCGCCACTCTCCGGCGCCCGCGAGATTCGCGTTCCGCTGACCGACGACGCGGTCCACGACCTCGACGCGATGCTGGCCGAGGTCACCGCCGCGACGCAGCTGCTGATCGTCTGCAATCCGAACAACCCGACCGCGACCCACCTCCCGGCGGCGCGGATCGCGGAGCTGCTCGACCGCGTGCCCGGCCACGTCACTGTGATCCTCGACGAGGCCTACGTCGAGTTCCAGCTCGACGATGACCCCGATGCCACCACCGACCTGCGTCGCGACTTCCCCAACCTCGTCCTGCTTCGAACCTTCTCCAAGGTCTACGGGCTTGCCGGCCTGCGGGTCGGCTACGGGCTCTGCACGCCGGCCTTCCGCGCCGCGGTCGACGCGGTCCGCCAGCCGTTCAGCGTCAACGCGATCGCCCAGGCCGCCGCGGCCGAGGCGATCCGCCACCAGGACGACGTCGCGAGCCGGGTCGAGCGGACGATCATCGAGCGGGTCGCGGTGCAGGAGGGCGTCCGCGCCCTCGGCCTCGGCACGCCCGAGTCGCACGCCAACTTCTCCTGGGTCTCGCTCGGCGAAAGCGACGAGGCGGAGGTCGTCGCCAAGCTGGCCGAGGAAGGCATCGTCGTCCGCGCCGGCACCCCGCTCGGCGGCCCCGGCCACATCCGCGTCACCTATGGCACCAGCGAGCAGAACCGCCGCTTCCTCGCCGCGCTCGCGCGGGCGCTCTAGCGCTAGGGGCGAACGTCCCGGACTTTGCCCCCTACGGGGTACTGCCGGACGTTCGGTGCGGCGGTCAGCATCGGGTGAACCCAGCCGGAGTTTGCGCTTTTTCGGGCGCCGTGCTACAACCTTCTGCGTGAATCGCGAGGTTCCAACGGCTCTCACCATCGCCCCCAAGGGGCCCGAGTCGTGCGCGTGGTTTACGTATTACTGGCGATTTAGCTAGGCGTCCGGCCCGGCCGAAAGGCCCGTGAGCGAGAAGGAAACCAACCGCCGGACGCCGTAGCAGCACTTACTCCACCGTGTTGAGACCGAAAGGCTATTTCGCAAGATGATGATCGTGATGAAAGAGAGGGCGACCGAGGAGCAGATCTCCCATGTCGTCGATCGAATCGAGGAGGTCGGCTGCGCGGCGCACGTCTCGCAGGGTGACCTCCTGACGGTAATCGGGGCGATCGGGGAGCGCGACCGCGTTTCCTCGCTTGGGCTCGAGGGGGCTCCGGGCGTTGACCACCTGGTCCCGATCCTGAAGCCCTACAAGCTCGCCTCGGCGCAGTTCAAGAAGGACGAGCGCACAGTGATCGACATCGACGGGCGCAAGCTCGGCGGTGAGCATTTCGGCTTGATCGCGGGTCCCTGCACGGTTGAGAGTCGCGAGCAGACGCTCGAGGTCGCCCGGGTGGTCAGCGAGGCCGGCGCGACGATGCTGCGCGGCGGCGCCTACAAGCCGCGCACCTCGCCCTACAGCTTCCAGGGGCTCGGGGTCGCCGGCCTGCGACTGCTCCAGGAGGCCAAGGAGGAGACCGGCCTGCCGATCGTCACCGAGCTGATGGACGTGCGTGACGTCGACGACGTGGTCGAGGTGGCGGACGTGATCCAGATCGGCGCCCGCAACATGCAGAACTACACCCTGCTGGCGGAGGTCGGTCGGACGGGCAAGGCGGTGCTGCTCAAGCGGGGCCTCTCGGCGACGCTCGAGGAGCTGCTGATGGCCTCGGAGTACGTGCTCAAGGAGGGCAACCAGAACGTGATGCTCTGTGAGCGCGGGATTCGCACCTTCGAGACCGCCTACCGGTTCACGCTCGACCTGATGGCGATCCCCGCGCTGCGGGAGCTCACGCATCTGCCGATCGTGATCGACCCGAGCCACGCGGCGGGACGCCGCGACTGGGTCGGGCCGATGTCGCTGGCGGCGGCCGCGGCCGGCGCCGACGGAATCATGGTCGAGGTCCACAACGAGCCCGAGGAAGCGATCTGCGACGGCCCGCAGGCGCTGGCGACCGAGGCCTTCGCCGAGTACGCGGACCAGGTCCGGCGCGTGGCGGAGGTCGCGGGCAAGGAAGCCTCGGCCGTCTGACCGGCGGCTGAGCGCCCGAAGCCGTGAAGATCGCCGTCCTCGGCGTCGGGCTGATCGGCGGCTCGATCGGGCTTGCCGCGCGCCGACGTCTCGGTGCCGAGGTCAGGGGCTTCGACCCGGACGCCGAGAACCTCGCCCGCGCGGTCGGGCTCGGGGCGCTCGGCGGGGCCGCGTCGTCGGCCGCCGAGGCGGTCGAGGGAGCCAGCGTGGTCTTCTGCGCGGCGCCCGTCGGCGCCCTGCCGGCCCTGGTCACCGAGGCGCTCGCCGCCAGCGACGCGGATGCGATCGTCACCGACGTCGGCTCGACCAAGCGCTCGCTGATCGAGAGCCTGCCCGAGGACGGGGAGTCGGCTCGCTTCATCGGAGGCCACCCGCTCGCCGGCGCCGAGACCTCCGGGGTCGAGAATGCCCGCGCGGAGCTGCTCGAGGGCGCACGCTGGTACCTGACCCCGACCGAATCCACCAGCGGCTTGCGCTACGACCGCCTGCAGCGCACGGTCGCCGATCTCGGCGCCCGCCCGCAGGCGATCGACGCCGAGACGCATGACCGGGTGATGGCGACCGTCAGCCACCTTCCACACGTGCTCGCGAACGTGCTCGTCCAACAGGCTGCCGCGGCGCTCTCGGAGGAGTCCGAGCGCCTGCCCGAGGTTGGCACGAGCTTTCGCGACACGACGCGGGTGGCGGGCGCCAACCCGGCGATCTGGGGAGACATCTTCGCCACCAACGGCGATGCGGTCGCCGACGAGATCGAGGCCGTCGGCGAGCGCCTGCGCGAGGCGGCCGCGCTGATTCGCGCCGGCGACGTCGCCGCGGTCTCGGACTGGCATCGGGGCGCCGCCGGCGACCGGCGCCGTCTGCTCGAGTCCGATTTGATCGGAGGCGACCTCTGCGAGCTGCGGATCGGGGTCGAGAACCGGCCCGGCACCGTCGCCGAGATCGCGCTCGAGCTCGGCCGCGCGCAGGTCAACATCGAGGACATGGCGCTCTACCCGGCGCCGGACATGCGTACCGGCGCGATCTCGGTCTGGATTGCCAGCTCCGACGAGGCCGAGCGGGCGTCCGAGATCGTTCGTGGGCTCGGCCACACGGTCGCGGTCGTCGCCGGCGACCAGAGATGAGCGAGCGATTCGGGCCGGCCGGACCGCTGCGGGGCGCGCTCACACCCCCGCCGGACAAGTCGATCTCGCATCGCGCCGCGATCGTCGCGGCGATGGGGGAGGGCGAGTCCACGATTCACGGCTATCTCGACGCCGCCGACACCCGGTCCACGCTGACGGCCGTGGCGGCGTTGGGCGCGAGGCTCGGTGAGCGGAAGCCCGAGCGCCCACGGGCCGGCTCGTTGGACGTGCGGATCAGCGGGGTCGGCCTGCGCGGCGCAAGCCCCTCCCTGATCGACGTTGGTAACGCCGGCACCCTGCTGCGCATCCTTCCTGGCTGGTTGGCTGGTCAATCGTCAGGCGAGTGGGTACTCGACGGCGACGAGTCGATCCGCCGTCGGCCCGTGGACCGCGTCGCCGAGCCCCTTCGCCTGATGGGCGCCGCGGTCGAGGCGCGCGACGGCCGCCTGCCACCGCTCACGGTGACCGGCGCCGAGCTGCACGGCATCGAGTATCGGTCGCCGGTGGCCAGCGCCCAGGTGAAGTCGTGCGTGCTCTTGGCAGGGCTCCTGGCCGAGGGCACGACGAGCGTGATCGAGCGGCGGCCGACCCGCGACCACACCGAGCGCATGCTGCGCGCCGCGGGCGCGAGCGTGATCACACGAAACGCCGGGACCCCGGTGACGATCCGCGGGGCGCTACCGGCCCAGCGGGTCACGGTCGAGCCCGCCGAGCACCTCGAGCCGGGCGCGGTAACCGTGCCCGCCGACTTCTCCTCGGCCGCGTTCCTGATCGCCGGGGCCGTGTGCGTGCCCGGGAGCGAGGTTCGGCTCGAGGGCGTCGGCATCAACCCGGGCAGGATTGGCCTGCTGGGCATCCTGACCCGGATGGGCGCGGCGATCGAGGTGGTCGAGACCGCGGCCGCGGGACCCGAGCCCGTGGCGACGATCGTCGCCCGGTCGGGCCCGCTGCAGGCGACACGCGTGGGTGGCGGCGAGATTCCGCTGGCGATCGACGAGCTGCCGCTGGTCGCGCTCGTGGCTTGTTTCGCCGACGGAGAGACGGTCGTCTCAGGCGCCGGCGAGCTTCGCCACAAGGAGTCGGATCGGATCGCCACCGTGGTTGGCGGCCTGCGGGCGCTCGGCGCCGAGATCGAGGCGACCGAGGACGGCTTCGCGGTCACCGGCACGGGCGTTCTGCGCGGTGGCCGCCTCGACCCCGCCGGTGACCATCGGCTGGCGATGCTCGGCGCGATCGCCGGGCTCGCCTCCGCCGAGGGCGTCGAGGTGAGCGGGTTCGAGGCCGCGGCTGTGAGCTACCCGGGCTTCGGCGCCGACCTGCGCTCGCTGCTCACGCCGGTCTAGGCACCGCCCGGCAGCGGTCGCCTCACGCGTCCGCCTCCCCGGCGGCGTGACTCGGATGACCCTCGCCGGGCCACGGCGAGAGCACCAGCAGCAGGCGAGCGTCCTCGGTCGCCGCCACCTCGTGGCGCTCCTTCGGGTCGAAGACCGCGAGCAGGCCGGCGCCACCGCTGACGGTCTGCCCGCCGGGCTCGGCGATCTCGACCGAGCCGGAGACGACCACCAGCCACGCGCGTTCGTGCACCTGATGTTCCTGTAGCCGCTCGCCGGCGGGCAGATGGAGCACGATCACCCGCCCCTCCTGGTCCGAGGAGAGCACCTCGGGTTGGCGGGGCTGGACGTCGAGCTTGGAGATATCCCAGGTCTGCATGTAGCAACCCTATATTCCGCGCCCCATGCTTATCGCTATCGACGGCCCCGCCGGGGCCGGAAAGTCCACGGTTGCGCGCGGGCTCGCCGACGCGCTCGACTTCACCTATCTCGACTCCGGGGCGATGTACCGGAGCGTCGCCCTCGGGGCACTGCGGGCGGGCGCCGATCCCGATGACGCCGAGGCGGTAGGCGCGATCGCCCGCGCGATCGAGATCGCGCTCGTCGGCCCGGTCGTGCTGCTGGACGGCGAGGATGTGACCGATGCGGTGCGCGCGCCCGAGGTCTCCGTCGCGGCGTCGCGCGTGTCCGTGCACCCCGAGGTTCGGCGGGCGATGGTCGAGCGCCAGCGCGAGCTGATCAGGGCCGGCCGTTACGTTGCCGAGGGTCGCGACATCGGCACCGTCGTCAGCCCCGACGCCCCGCTGAAGATCTTCCTCGTCGCCGGCGACGACGAGCGCGCTCGTCGTCGTGCGGCCGACACAGGCGAGCCGGTCGCCGAGGTGCTCGCGGCGCAGCTCGAGCGCGATGCGCGGGACCGGGACCGGGAGCACGGCGCGTTGCGCCCGGCCGAGGACTCGATCGAGCTCGACACCACCGGGCTGACCGCCGACGAGGTGGTCGAACGGGTCGTGGGGCTCGCTCGCGACCGCGGGCTCGTCTGAGGCCCGAGTCGGATGGTGCGCCCGCCCCGGATCGCGATCGTCGGCTTCCCAAACGTCGGCAAGTCCACGCTCGCCAACCGCCTCAGCGGCGGACGGGACGCCGTCGTCCACAAGCAGGCGGGCGTCACGCGTGACCGCAAGGTGCTCGCCTGCGATTGGAACGGCCTCCGCTTCGAGCTCATCGACACAGGCGGTGTCGACCTCGCTGCCGAGGACTCGCTCTCGCGAGCGGTTCAGGCTCAGGCGCGAGAGGCGATCGCCGACGCCGACGCGGTTGCGATCGTGCTCGACGCCCGAGCCGGTCTGCGACAGGGTGACGCCGAGGTTGCTGAGATCCTGCGCAGGTCGGAGATGCCGGTGATCGTGGTCGCGAACAAGGTGGACTCGGCGACCGAGGAGCCGTTGGTCGCCGACCTGCACGCGCTCGGTCTCGGTGAGCCGATCGGGGTCTCGGCCACCCATGGCCGCGGCACCGGGGACCTGCTCGATCGCCTGGCGGAGCTCGCCGGCGCCGCGGCTTCCGAGCTGCCCGAGGAGACAGCGGAGAGCGTCGCCATAGCCGTCATCGGTCGCCCGAACGTCGGCAAGTCCTCACTCGTCAACGCGTTCCTGGGTGCCGAGCGCGTGATCGTCTCGGAGATGGCCGGCACTACCCGTGATGCGATCGACACGCCGCTCGAGCTCGACGGCCGCGCGCTGACCCTGATCGATACCGCCGGCATCCGACGGCGGACGAAGGTCGCCGGAACCGTGGACTACTACGCCCAGCTTCGCTCCGAGCGCGCCGCCGAGCGCGCTGACGTCGCGCTCGTGGTCTGCGATGCGGCGGAGGGGATCACCTCCGAGGACCTGCGGGTCGCCGAGCTGGCGATGAAGACCGGCTGCGCGACGCTGGTGGCGCTGAACAAATGGGATCTCGCCAGCGGCCGCGATGCGGACGAGGTGGCGGGCTTCGACCTGGAGGACGCGAAGGCGCGCGTGGCGAAGCGGCTGCGCCAGCGCCCCCCGGTGGTCGCGTGCTCGGCGGAGACCGGACGGGGCGTGCGGAAGCTGCTCGAGCGCGCGCTCGAGCTCGCCGACCGTCGTGCCGAGCGGATCCCCACCCCGGACCTCAACCGCGTCGTCGCCGAGGTGGTGGCGACGAAGCCGCCGCCGCAGAGACGCGGTAAGCGATTGCGCCTCTACTACTCGGCGCAGGTCGGTGACCGTCCACCGCGAATCGCGATTCAGGTGAACGACCGCCGTCTGATCACCCGCGACTGGGCATACCACCTCGAGAACCGCATGCGCGGCCACTACCGGCTCGAGGGCGTGCCCTTGATCATCGACTTCATCCCCAAGCGAAACCGTCGCCCGCGGTCGGGCGCCCGAAACTAGGGCGGGCCATGCGTCGCCCCAAGGCACCCGACCTGGACCCGGCGCGCCGGCGCCTGCGCGGCGCCGGCTACGCGGTCTCCGATGTGCTTTTCGTCGCCGGGAGGGCGATCGCCCGCGTCGGGCGCTCGATCGGCAGCGGCCTGGCCCGTTTCTGGGGCGATCTCTCGACCGACGCCCGAAGACGCCTCGTAGCCGCCCTCGGGGCGGCCGCGGCAATTCTGCTGCTGCTTGCCGTCGCGGTTCCCAACCTGCCCTGCCAGGCGCCCGGTGGCACGGCTTGCCCGCCGCCCGACGACGCCGAGGAGCTGGTCCCGTCCGACACGCTCGCATACGTGCACGCCAACCTCGACCCGGAGAGCGAGCAGTACGACCTGGCCAGGGAGGCAGCGCGGTCGATCCCGCTGTTCGCGGGCCAGATAGCAGCCCGGGCCCTGGCGTTGGTCCCGGGCGCCGGGAGGGCGCCGGCCGACTTCGGGACGGAGATCCTGCCGTGGTTCGGCGGCGAGGCAGCCGTGGCCGTTGTGGGCACCGGAGGTCGCGCGGCGACCCAGGTCGAGCTGCTCGAGGTCGGCGATACGGGCGGCGCGACCGAGTACGCCGGCTCGATTGCGGCCGGCCGGCCCGAGGGTGAGCAGTACCGGGGCGTCGAGCTGACGATCGATCAGCGCGGCCTGGCGACCGCGCAGGTCGACGGCTTCCTCGTGATCGGGCAGCCCGTGGGCGTTCGCGCGGTGATCGACGTCGCCACCGGCGCCGAAGGCGCTACCCCGCTCGCCGCCGACGAGGCGGCGCGGAGCTTGCGCGAGGAGCTTCCGGACGATCGCCTGATCGAGGCATACGTCAGCGAGGACGGGGTCGACGCCCTGATCTCCGGCGATCGGGGGACGCTGGGGTCACTGGCACCGGTGATCGCACCCGGTGCCAGCGTCGGCGCGGCTGCGGCTTTGGTGGCCTCCGAGGGAGCCTTCGAGCTCGCTGTTCGCAGCTCGCTCGACCCCGAACGGGCTCAGTCATCGCCCGGGTTCTTCGCCGCCTTTCCGAGCTTCGAGCCAGAGCTCCCCAAGATCCTCCCCGAACGCTCACTGGCCTACATCGGGTTCGGCGAGCCGCGGGCGACCGTCAGCGCGCTGCTCGCGCAGGCGAGCGCCCAGGCGCCGGGGATCGCCACCGGCTTCGAGAGGCTGTTCGCCCGCCTGCGCCGCAAGGGCCGGGTCGACCTCCAGCGCGAGCTGCTCGCGGCGCTCGGCAGCGAGGCCGCCTTCGCGCTCGCGCCCCGGTCAGCCGACGACGCGGCGCTGCCCTATCTCGAGCTCGTCGCCTCGGGCGTCGACGAAGAGCGCGCCCGGCGCGCGCTGGCTTCGCTCCAGGGGCCGCTGGCGGCCGCGGTCGACCCGGGGAGCGACCTGCAGGCGCCCGTCTACGGCGAGGCGGAGGTCGAGGGCGTGCAGACGCGCAGCCTGCGGCTGTCGCCCACGGTCGAGATCACCTCCGCCGTCTTCGCCGGCCTCGCGGTGATCGCCACCGACCCGGCGGCCATCGGCCAGCTCGCCCGTGGCGAGGGCGGGCTCGACCGCTCGCAGCTCTACGAACGGGCCACCGAGGACCTCGGCGAGGACGAGCAGGTCTCGCTGCTCGCCTTCTTCGACCTCGGGGAGCTGGTTGCGGTCGGTGAGCAGCTCGGTCTCGCCGAGGATCCGATCTACGCGACGTTCGCCGGCGAGTTCCGGCGTCTCGAGGCGCTCGGGCTCGCGGTGGACAGCTCCGACGAGCTGCTGGCCACCGACGCCCGGCTGTTGCTTGCCGATCCCGGCGCCGCGGACCCGGCAGCGGAGTCGATCAATCCGCCATCCGACTAACCTTTCCCGACCGATGAACCAGGAGTTCGCCGACAACTCGTACCTGTTCACCTCGGAGTCGGTGACCGAGGGGCATCCCGACAAGGTCGCCGACCAGATCTCCGACGGTGTCCTCGACGCGGTGCTCGCCGATGATCCACAGGGGCGCGTCGCCTGCGAGACGCTCGTCAACACCGGCCTCGTGGTCGTCTCGGGGGAGATCTCGACCGAGACCTGGGTGGACATCCCCGACATCGTGCGGGGGACGATCCGCAAGATCGGCTACACCGACGCCGACCTCGGCTTCTCGGCCGACTCCTGTGCGGTGATCAATGCGATCGACAAGCAGTCGCCCGACATCGCCCAGGGTGTCGACCACGCGCTCGAGTCTCGCACCGACCCGGCCGACGACGACGAGCTCGACGCGGCCGGCGCCGGCGACCAGGGGATGATGTTCGGCTACGCGACTCGCGAGACGCCGGAGCTGATGCCGTTGCCGATCTCACTCGCCCACAAGCTCGCCCATCGGTTGGCCGAGGTGCGCAAGGGCGAGGTGTTGCCCTACCTGCGCCCCGACGGCAAGACCCAGGTCACGGTCCGCTACGAGTCCGGTCGCCCGATCGAGATCGAGAAGGTGCTGGTCTCGACGCAGCACAAGGACGGTCTCGACGCCGACACCCTGATCCGCCCTGATCTGTGGGAGCACGTCCTGCACCCGATCCTGCCGGGCGAGCTCTACGACGAGCGCAAGCTGAACACGAAGCAGAACTTCCTCGTCAACCCGACCGGTCGTTTCGTGATCGGCGGGCCGGTCGGCGACGCCGGCCTCACCGGGCGCAAGATCATCGTCGACACCTACGGGGGCATGGCTCGCCACGGCGGTGGCGCCTTCTCTGGCAAGGACCCGTCGAAGGTGGATCGCTCGGCGGCATACGCGGCCCGCTGGGTGGCCAAGAACGTCGTCGCCGGCGGCCTCGCGGACCGCTGTGAGGTTCAGGTCGCGTACGCGATCGGCGTCGCCCATCCGATCTCGGTGATGATCGAGACCTTCGGCACCGAGAGGATCCCGGTGGGGGAGATCCGCAGGCTGGTCGACGAGCACTTCGACCTGCGCCCGGGCGCCTTTCGCGAGGAGCTGCGGCTGCACCGGCCGATCTACCAGAAGACCGCCGCCTACGGCCACTTCGGCCGCGACGATCACGACTTCACCTGGGAGCGCACCGATCGCGCCGACGCCCTGCGTGAGGCCGCCGGCCTCGGCGAGACCGCCGCCGCGCCCGCCGGCTCCTGAGCCTCAGCTCGCGGGCGGGGGAGCTTCCGGCGGGGCCGCCTGCGCCTGCGGGGCAACGTCGCCCAACCCCTCGGGCCCCGGGCGATGGGTCGCCTGGTCGACCATGTGCACCACGTCCGCCGGATCGGCCACCCCGCTGAAGACGAAGTTGTAGTCGTCGCCCGCGGCGGTGTCGAAGTCGACGTCGCCGACCTGGAGCATGCGCTGGACGACCGACTGGGTGAAGTTGACGTTTTGCACCCGCTCCAGCCGAGTCTCCTGGATCGTCCGTGAGACGATCCCGCGCTTGATGTGGAGGCGCCGGTCGGTGATCGTGTAGTTGGTCGCGACCCGGAGGATGAACCCGGCCAAAATCGTGCCCGCGACGCCGACCAGGGCGATGATCGACACCAAGGCCTTGTTGGTCTCGTCGCCAATCAGCCCCGTAGCCACGGCTACCAGGAGGCAGATCGCGGCCGTGGCGAAGATCCCCTTGAGGTAGAAGTCGAGGATCGCGCGCCAGGACGGATGACCCTCGTAGAGGACCCGCTCGCCGGGGTGGAGCTTCGGCGCCACGGGCGCAATATATCCGTGACGGCGCCAGCGGCGTGTCCGTCCCCGGCCCTAGCCTGGGCTCGATGTCGATCGCCAAGGTCGAGCCACTGACCACCGCCCGCGCGCTGCGCGGCCCCTTCGACTACAGCCTGCCCGACCGGCTGGGCGATGTCGGCGTCGGGACCGTGCTCGTGGTCCCCTTCGGACGCCGCCGGGTGCTCGGCGTGATCGTAGACCTCGCCGAGCGCAGCGCCCTGCCTCCCGAGCGGCTGGCGGAGCCGATCGAGGCGCTCGAGGCAGGCGTGCCGCCCGAGCTGATCGAGCTCGGGCTCTGGGTCGGGCGCGAGTACTGCTCGACCCCGGCGCGCGGGCTCGAGTTGGTGCTGCCGCCGGGGACTCGGAGCGCCCGCGGGCAGGTCCGGGCGCGCACCGAGACGGTGGTCGAGCCTGCACCGGCGGCGCGGGGGGCGCTCGCGTCGGCAGCAGGCCTCGGCCTGCGCCAGCGCCTGGCGCTGGAGCTGCTGGTGGAAGCATCATCGCCGCTGTCCGCCGGCGACCTCGCCGCCGAGGGCATCGGGCGCGACGCCCTGCGCCGACTCGAGCGCCGCGGGCTCGTCGGCCTCTCCGAGCGCGAGGTCCCGCGGCGCCCGGCGGCGCCGCAGGTGGGCGCTCCGGCCGAGCGGGTAACGCTCGGTGACGCTCAGGGGCGGGCCGTCGAGCGGATCGTCGCCGGCCTCGGCGGTGGCACCGAGCTGCTGCTTCATGGCGTCACCGGGTCGGGGAAGACCGAGGTCTACCTCGCCGCGGCGGAGGCAGCGCTCGAGCGCGGCCTCGGAGCGATCGTGCTGGTTCCGGAGATCGGCATGACGCCTCAGGCTCTCGCCCGCTTCACGTCGCGGTTCGGCGATCGCGTCGCGGTGCTGCACTCCCGGCTCGCGGCCGGCGAGCGGCGCGACGAGTGGCACAGGCTGCGAAGCGGCGCGGCCCGCATCTGCGTTGGACCGCGCTCGGCGGTGTTCGCGCCGATAGCGGACCTCGGTCTGATCGTCTGCGACGAGGAGCACGACTCCTCCTACAAGCAGGATGGCGATCCCCGCTATGACGCGCGCGAGGTCGCCCGCCGTCGCGCCGACTTGGCGGGCGCCGCGCTCGTCTTCGGCTCGGCCACGCCACGCCCCGAGAGCTGGCAGCAGCTCGAGCGGGTGGAGCTGCCGGAGCGCGTCGACGGACGCTCGTTGCCCGAGGTCGAGGTGGTCGACATGCGCGGCCGCGACGGCGCGGAAGGACCGCTGCACCCCCGTACGCGGTCGGCACTCGGCGACCTGCGCGACCGCGGCGGTAAGGGAATCGTGTTGATCAACCGGCGCGGCTGGTCCCCGTACCTCTCCTGCCGCGAGTGCGGGCATGCCTGGGAATGCCCCCGGTGCGACGTCTCGCTCGTCCTCCATCGGGTCAGCGGGCTGCATTGCCATCACTGCGGACACGCCGAGCCGGCCCCCGAGGCGTGCCCGGAATGCGGTTCGGTGAGCCTCTCGCGCGCGGGCTCGGGAAGCGAGCGGATCGAGGCGGTCCTCGCCGAGGCGGTCGCCCCGATGCCGGTCTTCCGGCTCGACTCCGACAGCGCCGCCCGCGCCGGCGGGCACCTCGAGATCCTGCGCGAGTTCGAGACAGCGACGTCAGGGGTGCTGGTCGGAACGCAGATGGTCGCCAAGGGCCACGATTTCCCCGACGTCGTCCTCGGCGTCGTCCTCGACGCCGACGCAACCCTGCGGTTTCCCGATCTGCGGGCGGAGGAGCGCACCTTCGCCCTCGTCGCCCAGCTCGCCGGCCGTAGCGGCCGCGGCGAGCGCCGCGGCCGCGTGCTCGTGCAGACCCTCGCTCCCGGTGCCGCCGCGATCCGCCACGCGGCCGACCATGATGCGGCCGGGTTCCTCGGCGGCGAGCTCGCGCGCCGTCGCGAGCTCGCCTATCCGCCGTTCTCGCACCTGATCCGGGTCGAGCTCTCGGGCGTGGATCCCGGGCGCGTCCAGACGGCGGCCCAGCGACTGCGCAACGCGCTCGACGAGGCCTTGCCGCGGGGCGCCGAGGCGCTTGGACCGGCGCCGCGCTTTCGCCTCCGCGGCCGCGAGCGCCGGCAGGTGATCGTCAAGGCCGCCGACCGGGCAGCTGCGGTCGCGGCGGTTCGCGAGGTGGTCGAAGCTGCCGCTGGCGCGCGCGACCTTCGCGATCTCGCGGTCTCGGTCGACGTCGACGCCCAGTGACGCCGCTCTAGACTCGTGCCAATGAGCGAGACCGCAGAACACGAGCTCGAGGCGCCGCCCGGCGCCGGTGGCGAGCTCGGCGCCGAGGGGGACCGGCCGACCGAGGCCACCCTGACCGAAGAGGAGCGCGAGCGGCGTGCCGCAGCGCTCGCCGAGGTCCGCACGTTCGGCGACCCGGTGCTGCGGTCGCGGGCTTCCGATGTCGGCGAGTTCGGTGACGAGCTCGCCGGCGAGGCGGAGCGGATGGTGGAGATCATGGGCGGAGCGTTGGGCGTCGGCCTCGCCGCGACCCAGCTCGGCGTGCTCCGGCGACTGCTCGTCTTCCAGGCCGGCGCCGACGCCAGGCCGACGGCCGTGGCGAATCCGGAGCTCGAGTGGGTTTCCGACGAGCTGGTGGTTGCCGAGGAAGGCTGCCTCAGCCTGCCCGGGATCGGCCTCGACGTCGAGCGGCCGCTGCACGCGCGCGTGCGCGGCCTCGACGTCCGCGGCGAGCCGCTGTTGATCGAGGCCTCGGGCCTCGAGGCGCGAGTGCTCCAGCACGAGATCGACCACCTCGACGGCGTCCTGATCCTCGATCGCACCGAGCGCGACCAGCGCAAGCAGGCCCTGCGGGCGCTTCGGGAGGGCACCAGTTACAGCCCCTCGCGCGAGGACGACGAAACGCGCGAGGACGACGAAACGGAGGAGTGACTGCGCACCGTCTTCCTCGGCACCTCCGAATTCGCGGTCGCTGTCCTCGAGCGACTGGTGGGCGGCGATCATCGCCCGGCGCTGGTGGTCACGCCCATCGATCGCCCGAGGGGCCGAGGGCGGCGGACGGCGCCGCCGCCCGCGGCGCAGGCGGCTCGGGAGCTGGGGATCGAGCTCTTGCAGACCGCCGACGCGAGCGAGCCCGCGGTCTGGGAGCGGATCGAGGCCACGCGGCCCGAGGTCGGGCTGGTATGCGCTTTCGGCCAGCTGATCCGGGAGCCGCTGCTCTCCGGAGCTGGAGCTGCTCAACGTCCATCCCTCGCTGTTGCCACGCTGGCGCGGCGCGGCGCCGATCGAGCGCGCGGTCATGGCCGGCGATCGGGAGACGGGAGCGACGATAATGCGGGTCACCGAGGACCTCGACTCGGGCCCGATCGCGCTCCAGGAGCGAATCGCCGTCGGTCGCGACGACTACGGGGCGCTCGCGACCCGGCTCGCGGCGCTCGGCGGCGACCTCTTGCTTCGGGCGCTCGACCTGCGCGCGGAAGGTGAGCTCGAGCTCGCTGAGCAGGACGACTCGCTGGCGACCTACGCCGAGAGGATCGAGCCCCCGGAGCGCCGATTGGATCCCACCCGCAGGGCAATCGAGCTCGAGCGGGTGGTGCGCGCGCTGACACCGCACATCGGCGCCTATCTCGAGCTCCAGGACGCCGAGCGGCTTGGCGTGCTGGCCGCGGAGGCTCTGCCGGGCCGGATGGGCCCGGGAGCGCTCGAGGGTGGGGGCGAGGGCGAGCTCCTGCTCGGTTGCGGGGAAGGGGTGCTGCGGCTGCGCGAGGTCCGTCCAGCCGGCGGGCGGGCGATGGACGCCGAGGCCTACCTGCGGGGCCATTCGCTGCCGCGGCCCGCGTGAGCGGCGGATCGGGTGGCGCCGAGATCACGCCCGCGCGGCGGGCCGCTTACGAGGTCCTGCGCCGCACCTTCGACGACGGTGCCTGGACCGACCGCGCTTTCGCCGCCACCGCGTCGCGGCTCGAGCTCTCGGGCCGCGAGCTTGCCCGGGCTCGCCGGCTCGCCTACGGCTCGGTCCAGCGTCGCGCCACCACGGACCACCTGATTGCGGTGCTCGCTCGCCGCCGGCGCAAGGTCGACTCGTCCGCGCTCGCCGCGCTGCGGCTCGGCATCTTCGAGCTCTTGTTCTCCGACCACGTCGACGAGCATGCCGCGGTTGATCAGGCGGTCGAGCTGGCGAGGGCCGGGGCGCGCGCCGACCGCGCGCCCCGGGGCCGCGCCAAGGCCGGGATCGGGTTCGTCAACGCGCTTCTTCGCCGGGCGGCGAGCGAGCGCGAGGAGCTGTTGGCCTCGCTCGACGACTCGACCCCTGCGGGGGCGGCGCTCGCCCACTCCTACCCGGAATGGCTGGCTCGAATGTGGTGGAAGGAGCTCGGCGCCGAGGAGGCCCGCCTGCTGATGGCGGCGATGAACGAACCGCGCGAGACCGCCTTGCGGGTCAACACGCTGCGGGCCGAGCCGACCGCTTTGGTGGCGGAGCTTCGCGCTGCCGGGATCGAGGTCGAGGGTCCGGGCTCGGGCGAGCTGCTCGACCCGGCCACGGGGATCGTCGTCGCCGAGGCCGGCGAGGGCATCGGGGCGAGGATCGCGACGGGAGAGCTGATCCCCCAGTCGCGCGGCTCTCAGGCCGTCGTTGCCCTGCTCGACCCCCAGCCCGGCGATCGGGTGCTCGACCTCTGCGCGGGGCCGGGGATCAAGACGACGGGAATCGCGGCCCGGATGGAGGACCGTGGCGAGATCGTCTCTGTCGAGATTGATCGGCGCCGCGCCGACCAACTGCGCGAGCTCTGCTCGAGCGCGGGCGTCCGCTGCGCGCGGGTCGAGGTCGGCGACGCCGCCGAGGCCGACCTTGGCTCGGGCTACGATCGAATCCTCTTGGATCCGCCATGCTCCGACCTCGGCACGCTCGCCTCACGCCCCGATGCCCGCTGGCGCAAGTCGCCGCAGGCCTGCGAACGGCTTGCCGCGCTGCAGCGGCGCCTGCTCGTTCGTGCGGCGCGCGCCCTGGCGCCCGGAGGCACGCTGGTCTACTCGACCTGCACGATCTCGGATCGCGAGAATGAGGTCGTCGCCGCCGGTGCCTCGGAGTACGCGGACGTGATCGCGGAGGATCTCGGCGCCGCTCACCCGAGGCTGCGGTCGCGCCGCGACGGTCGCTTCCTCCAGCTTCTGCCCGAACGCGATGCGACGACGGGGTTCTTCATTGCCCGCTTCGGCGCCGGGAGCGGATGATGGCCGACGAGTCGTCGGGCGGAACACTGCGCCGGCCGGTCTGCCCGGGATGCGGCGAGCCGTGGCTGCGCCCGACTCAGCTTCCCGGTCGATACCGCTGCGTCTACTGCCTGCGTCGCTACGAGCTCGTCTCCGCCTGCCCCGACTGCGGCGAGCACCAGACTATGGTCCGGATGACCAACGACGAGGACCTGACCTGCCAGCAATGCGGACACTCGATGCTGAACCCGGTGTGAACGCCGGAGCCGACAACGGGGCGTTCTCGGGGTGCCGCGTGGCGCCGTCGATCCTCTCCGCCGACTTCGCTCGCCTCGGCGCCGCGGTGGCCGAGGTGATGGAGGCCGGCGCGAGGGTGATCCACGTCGACGTCATGGACGGCCGTTTCGTGCCCCCGATAACGGTCGGCCCGCTCGTCGCCGCCTCGATCGCGGATCAGGTCCACGACGCCGGCGGAGTGCTCGACGTCCACCTGATGATCGAGCGCCCGGCCCAGCAGGTATCCGAGTTCGCCAACGCCGGCGCCGACTGCATCACGGTTCACGTCGAGGCCGACGCGCACGCGAACCGCACTCTGGGGGCGATCCGCGAGGCCGGCTGCCTGGCCGGGATCGCCCTCAACCCCGCTACGCCCCCGGTCGCCGTCGGTGAGCTCGACGGGGTCGCCGACCACGTTCTGCTGCATGACCGTGAACCCGGGCTGGGGTGGTCAACCGTTCATCGCTTCCTCACCGGGCAAGGTTGCCCGCCTGCGCGAGCTCCTCCCCGGCGCCGCGGTCGAGGTCGACGGAGGCATCGACGCCGCGACCGTCGGCTCGGTCGCCGACGCCGGTGCGTCCCTGTTCGTCGCCGGCTCGGCGATCTTCGGCGCCGAGGATCCCGCCGGCGCCTACCGGCGGATCGCGCAGGCGGCAGGCGCCACCTAGAGCTCTCCTGGTCGGCGGCGGCATCGAAGTCGGCGCGGGCGCCGCCAGCGCGCCGGCGACCTCCTGCAACCAGGCGACCTCCTGACCTGAGAGCCCCGGCCGGCCGATCCGGCGCGCGGCCCAGGCTGCGAGCTGGCGGCGTCCGCCCACCGCCAGGAGATCGCTGGAGCTGATCGCGTAGCGGCCGTCGGCGAGCAGCAGCAGCGACCCGGCCGCGTCGCGTCGCACTCGCAGGCGCGCGACCACCCCGGCTCCCTCGACAGCCTGCGGGTGGCCCGGGTCGCCGTCGGCGCCGGTCCACGAGCGGACCGAGAACACCTGTGGTGCGCCTCGCGGTGGCAGCACCGGCACGGGCGGATCGCCGAGCGGCCCGGTCCGCCACCGCGCTGTGATCCGCTCGAACTCCGGCAGCTGCTCGAGCCGCACGACGACGTGCAGCTCGTCGCCCGGCTCGATCTCGGTCGAGCCGCGCGGGGGAATCGCCGCCCGCTCGCGGACGATCAGATTGACCAGGGCCTCGCGTGGCAGGCCCAAGTCCTTGATCGTGCGGCCGACGGCGGCGTCGCCGGCCTTCACGCGCCAGACGAGCGACTCGCCCCCGAGCTCGCGGATCAGGCCGGTCTCGATCAGCGGCTCGGGGAGCGCGGGCTCGTCGGTCGTCACGCCGAGCAACCGCGCCAGCGGTTCGAAGGTCGCTCCCTGGATCAGGGTCGACGTGACGACGACGAAGAAGATCGCGTTGAAGATCAGGTCGCTGCCCTCGACGCCCGCGATCACGGGGAAGGTCGCGAGCCAGATCGGGATCGCCCCGCGGAGGCCGGCCCAACCGAGCATCAGTCGCTCGCGGATGTCGAAGGGGGCAAAGGCGCTCGAGAGGATCGCCGCCAGCGGCCGCGCGACGAACATCAGCGCGGCCGACAGAAGCAGGCCCTTGACCGCGACGTCGCCGAGGTCGCTGGGGAATACCAGCAGCCCGAGGAGGAAGAAGAGCGAGATCTGCGACACCCACGAGAGCCCCTCGTGAAAGGCGGTCGTGGTCTGCTTCGCGGGCAGCCAACCGGTGCCGAGGACGAGCGCAGCGATGTAGACCGCGAGAAAGCCCGAGCCGTGAAACAGCTCCGCCGTCCCGTAGGCGAGCGCGGCCGTTGCAATCGACGCGACCGGGTAGAGGCCCGCGGTCGGAAAGTCGAGGTGGCGGAACGCCCAGCGGGCCGCGTGGCCGACCACGAGGCCGATCGCCAAGCCCAAGGCGAGCTTGGCCGCCAGCGAGGCGGCCATGTCGAGGGCGCCGTAGTCGGGCAGCTCGATCCAGTCGATGAAGCCGGTGACGAGCAGCAGCGCGACCGGGTCGTTCATTCCCGACTCGCCCTCGAGGGCATTGGCGAGCCGGCGCCTGAGGCGGGATCCGCGCAGGACGGCGAAGATCGCGGCGCTGTCGGTTGCGGCGACGGCCGAGCCGACGATCAGCCCCTCGAGCGTGCCGAGGTCGAACAGCCAGATCGCTGCCAGGCCGGTGATCAGCGCGGTGACGATCGTCCCCACGGTCGCCAGCGAGACCGCCGTGCCGAGAACCGGCCGGATCGCGCTCCAACCGGCCGTGAACCCGCCTTCGAAGAGGATCAGCACCAGGCCGATCGTGCCCAGGGTTCGGGTCAGCTCGGCGTCGTCGAACTCGACCCCCCCGATGCCCTCCGACCCGGCGAGCATGCCGAGGCCGAGGAAGAGCAGCAGGCCGGGCACCCGCACGCGATCGGCGACCTTCGCCGCCGCGATCCCGGCGGCGAGCAGGAGGCCCGCGACGAGGATCAGCTCGTGGTCGGCCATCTGCGCAAAGGTATTCGCCCGCTAGCTCGCCTCGTCGGCCAGCGCCAGTCCGGCGTCGACCTCCTCCTGCGATCCCGGCCGCAGCCCGTCGAGGTCGGGAGGGCTGCGGTAGACGCGCAGTAGGGTGCTGAAGAGGACGAACGCGCCGAGCCCGAAGCCGATCTCGATCCGCTGTGTCGGCTCGAGCACCGGCAGCAGACACCAGGCGATGAACGAGCCGGAGCAGGCGGCCCAGCAGATCGCCGCGCGCCGCGCCTGACTCTGTGCGAGCGCCGCCTGGTTGAGGGTCGTGGCCCCGAGATAGAGCCCCATCGCCGCGGTCACGATCAGCAGGTCGGCGCGGTCGTAAGTGAACTCGTCTCCGAAGGCGATCTGCATCAACTGCGGGCCCGCGGCCGCGACGATGACGGCGACCACCCCGGTGAAGGTGGCGACCGCGCGCAGGGTGAGCCCAACCGAGACGCCGAAGGCCGCCTCGGCGCCTGCGCCACCACGCGAGCGCAGCCGGGTGAGGTGAGGGAGGAGGCTGATCGCGATCCCCTGGAAGACGACCAGCGGCGCTCGCGCCAGCATCAGCACGTTGAAGATGAACCCGGCGGCGGCGGCCCCCTCGAACGCCTTCATCAACAGTGGTCCGCCGTTGAGCAGCGCCTGCTCGCTGAGCATGATCACGAATACGGCGGCCGCGAACGCGCCACTTTTCGCGAGCGAAGCCGGAGGGTTGGCATGCGGCGGCGGAGTTGCCGAGCCCGTCGGACCCGGCCCCGGCGCGTGAACGCGAGCGGCACGACGACGAGCGAGAGCAGCGGCGCGGCGACGATGCCGGCGGCGACCGCGTCACGACCGGCTGTGATCCCGACCGCGACCGCGAGCGCGAAAGCGGCGCGGGAGAACGACTCGGAGACGAGCAGCCCGGCGAGCAGTCCGAAGCGACCTTCGCCGGCGAGGAAGCCGCGGGCGAAGAAGCTGGCCGCAAAGGCGAGCACCGCGGCGACGTAGATCCAGTAGAGCGTCACGCTGCCGGAGAGAAGATCGTCCTCGAGCGGCTCGCGCAGGGCGAGCGCCGCGAGCGCGAATCCGGCTGCGATCGTGGCCTGGATCAGTGCGGCGCTGCGCAGCGTGCCGCCGATCGGCTCACCGCGGGCGCGGTGCTCGGCGATCCCTCGCGAGATCAACTGCTCGACCGGCCGGTGAAGGACCGAGATGGTGACGAAGACGGCCGACCAGAGCACGACCACCTCGCCGTAGGCGACCGGGTCGAGGTTGTGGGAGGCGAGCGCGAAGTAGGCGTACGTCAGCAGGCCGGCGACACCGACCCCGGCGGAGAGCGTGCCGGCCGAGCGTCCGAAGCCTCGGTCGTCGTCGCCCACCGCGCCAAAGTACACTTGACGGTTGACTGACGAGTCAATCAGGATGGGTTTCGTGGCCACAGCCGAGGATCGCGCCCACCTCTTGCGCGCCGTCGAGCTCGCCGAGGGCGGTCGAGGCAGGGTGAGCCCGAACCCGCTGGTCGGCGCGGTCATCGTCGCGAGGGCGAGGTGATCGGCGAGGGTCCACGCCGAGCTTGGCGGCCTGCACGCCGAGGTCGCGGCGCTGGCGGCCGCTCGCGATCGGGGACATGACCCGGTCGGAGCGACGCTCTACGTTTCGCTCGAGCCGTGCGCGCACCACGGGCGCCAGCCGCCCTGCACGGACGCGATCCTCGCCGCCGGCATCGCCCGAGTGGTGATCGGCTGCGACGACCCGAGCGAGAAGGCGAGCGGTCGCGGGCCGGGAACGCTCCGGGACGAGGGCGTCGAGGTCGTGGTCGCCGATGGCGCCGAGGCAGCGACCGCGCGGCTGCTGATCCAGCCGTTCCGCAAGCACGCTCGAACCGGCCGGCCGCTGGTGACGCTGAAGTCGGCGCTCAGCCTCGACGGCTTCACGGCAACCGAGGCCGGCGTATCGAAGTGGATCTCGGGGCCGGCGAGCCGGGCACTGGTCCACACCTGGCGGGCCGACGCCGACGCGGTCGCGGTCGGAATCGGAACCGCGCTCGCCGACGATCCGCTGCTCACCGCGCGAGACGTCGAGGCACTCCAAGCCGCGCCAGCCCGCGCGCGTCGTCTTCGATTCGGCCGCCAGGCTTCCGCTCGATTCGAACCTGGTCGGCTCGCTCGCCGAGGCGCCCGCTCGACGTCGTTCGCCGACACGGGCGCGGACCCCGAACGCCTGGTCGCCCTGCACGCCGCCGGCGCCGACGTGATCGAGGTGGCCGGCGACCGCGCCGCGCGCATCGGCGCGGCGCTCGAGGAGCTCGGACGGCGCGGGATCACCTCCCTGCTGCTCGAGGGCGGCGCCGAGCTCGCGGGCTCGTTCTTCGACGCCGGCGAGCTGGACGAGCTTCGCCTCTTCATCGCGCCGGTCCTGCTGGGCCGTGGTCGCCGCTGCTCGCGGCGAGGGCGCGCCGGGCGGTCGCCGACGCCCAACGGCCCCTGGCGACTGACTGGGAACGCTGCGGAGACGACATCCTGGTGCGAGCCCGCCTGCGCGAATGGTGAGTGGTGAGTGACCGTGTTCACCGGAATCGTCAACGAGCTGGGAACGGTCGAGAGCGTCGAGAAGGACGAGGCCGGCGTTCGGCTGCGAATCCGCGCCGGACTCGCCGCCGGACTCGCCGAGGGCGATTCGGTCGCGGTCGAGGGCGCCTGCGTCACCGCGGCAGCCTCCGAGCAGCGGCGCCTTCGAGGCCGACGTGATGAACCAGACGCTGTCGCTGACAACTCTCGGCGACCTGGCGCCGGGCGACCGCGTCAACCTCGAGCCGGCGCTACGGGCCGGCGAACCGCTCGGCGGCCACCTGGTCCAGGGCCACGTGGACGGGGTCGGCGAGGTGGTCTCGACGGCCGAGGACGGCATCGCGAGGCGGATCCGCGTGCGGCTCCCGGACGGGCTCGAGCGCTACGCCGTCGAGCACGGGTCGATGACCGTCTCCGGCGTCAGCCTCACCGTCGTCCGCGCTCGCCGACGGCGGGTCGAGGTCTCGCTGATTCCGGAGACGCTCGAGCGCACGACCCTCGGCGAGTCGGCCGCGGGCGACTCGGTCAACGTCGAGCTCGACGTCGTCGCCCGCTACGTCGATCGCCTTCTAGGCTTCAAGGAGAAAGGCAGCAGCTGATGGCGGAGGATCAGATCGACCACGGAGGCAAGCGTGTTCTCGACCGTCGAGGATGCGCTCGACGACATCCGGCGCGGCCGGATGGTCGTCGTCTGCGACGACGAGAACCGCGAGAACGAGGGCGACCTGACGCTGGCGGCGCAGTTCGCGACCCCGGAGGCGATCAACTTCATGGCCAAGGAAGGCCGCGGCCTGATCTGCCTGCGCTGACCGGCGAGCGCTGCGACGAGCTCGACCTCAACCTGATGGCGGCGCAAGAACGAGGCGCCGCTCCAGACCGCGTTCACGGTCTCGATCGAGGCCCGAGACGGCGTCACCACCGGGATCTCGGCCGCCGATCGGGCCCACACGATCCAGGTCGCGATCGACCCCGAGTCGGCCCGCGGCGACCTGGTCCAGCCCGGGCACGTCTTCCCGCTGAGGGCCAAGGCCGGTGGCGTGCTCGAGCGCACCGGCCAGACCGAGGCGGCGGTCGACCTCGCGCCGCCTCGCCGGGCCTGCAACCCGGCCGGCGTCATCTGCGAGATCATGAACGACGACGGGACGATGGCCCGGGTGCCCGACCTGGTCCGAGTACTGCGAGCGCCACGACCTGAAGATGATCACGGTCGCCGACCTGATCGCCTACCGGCGGCGCAACGAGAAGCTGGTCGAGCGGGTCGTTGCGACGCAGTCTGCCGACCGCGTTCGGCGAGTTCACCGCCGTCGGCTACCGCTCGCTGGTCGACGACAAGCACCACGTGGCGATGGTCAAGGGCGAGGTCGCGGGAGCCGGCCGACGTGCTGGTCCGGGTCCACTCCGAGTGCCTGACCGGCGACGTCTTCCACTCGCTGCGCTGCGACTGCGGCGAGCAGCTCGAGGCGGCGATGGCGATGATCGAGCGCCGAGGGCGGCGGGCGTCCTGCTCTACCTCTCGCCAGGAAGGGCGCGGGATCGGCCTGCTCAACAAGCTGCGCGCCTACAAGCTCCAGGACGGAGGGCCTCGACACGGTCGACGCGAACCTCAAGCTCGGGCTTCCGGCCGACCTGCGCGACTACGGCATCGGCGCCCAGATCCTGGTCGACCTGGGTCTGACGAGCGATCCGCATCCTCACCAACAACCCGAAGAAGATCGACGGGCTCGAGGGCTACGGCCTCTCGGTCGCCGAGCAGGTCCCGATCCAGTCGGTGCCCAATCCGCACAACGAGGAGTACCTGAACGCCAAGCGCGACAAGCTCGGCCACGTCCTCCACCACCAGGGCCTGGCGCTCGACGAGGAGCTGCTCCACGACGAGCAGGCCCGAGACGAGAAGCCGGAGGCCTGATTTCGCGATCTGCGTCGCGACCTTCTACGACGATCTCGCCGAGCGCCTGGTCGAGGGAGCCACCCAAGCGTTCGCCGAGCACGGCGTCGATGCCGGCTCGGTCCACACCTTCGAGGTTCCCGGCGCCTTCGAGCTGCCCCTGGCGGCGAAGTGGTGCGCGGAGTCCGGCCGCTTCGCCGGCGTCGCCTGCCTCGGCGTCGTGATCCGCGGCGAGACCGACCACTACGAGTTCGTCTGCGGCGAGGCGGCACGAGGGGTGCAGGACGTCCAGCTCTCCACCGGCGTTCCCTGCGCGTTCGGCGTGATCACCTGCGATTCGCGTGAGCAGGCTGAGGCGCGCGCCGGCGGCGACAGGCGCGATCAGGGACGCAACGCCGCGCTCGCGGCGCTGAGGATGGCCGAGCTGCGGGACGTCGTCTGATCGCTACCATCCGGCGTCCGATGGCCAAGGTCTGTCATAGCTGCGGCAAGGGGCCCGCGTTCGGCAACTCGCGCAGCCACTCGATGGTCGCCACCCGACGGCGCTTCAATCCGAACCTGCAGAAGGTCCGCATCGACGACGACGGCCGCCCCCGGCGCGTCTACGTCTGCACGCGCTGTCTGAAGTCCAACAAGGTCACCAAACACGCGTAGCCAAAGGCCTGCTGCGCCCCGGTCGCCCCCGGCGGTAGATTCGCCAACGTGACCGACCCGTCGATTCATCGCTTCCGCCAGATCGTCGGCGTCAGCTTGGCGCACCTGGAGGAGCGCCGGCAGGAGATCAACGACCTGAACGTGTTTCCGGTCGCCGACGGCGACACGGGCGACAACATGGCATTGACGATGCGCCACGTGCTCGACGAGCTCGATCGGCTCGAGCGCGAAGGCGACGGCGACCCGCCCCGACCAGAGATCGTCCGCGCCGTCGCCCGTGCGGCGCTGATGGGTGCCCGCGGGAACTCGGGGGTGATCCTGAGCCAGATCGTCCGCGGGCTGGCCGAGAAGGTGGCGACGCCGCCGGGACGGTTGATCGACCCCGAGCTGATCGAGGCCGCGCTGCGCAACGCCAGCGACGCCGCGTATGCCTCGATCCGGGAGCCGGCCGAGGGAACGATGCTTACCGTGATCCGGGCGATGGCCGACGCGGTGTCCGAGCGTCGCGCCCAGTGGCTTCGCAAGCGGATCGACCCCGACGCGACGGCCGACGAGCAAAACGCGCTCCTCGCCGAGATGCTGGCGACGGCGCTGTTCGCCGGCGAGGAGGCGGTTCGCCACACACCCGAGCAGCTCGACGTGCTCGCCGAGGCGGGCGTCGTCGACGCCGGAGCGCTCGGCCTCGTGGTCATCATCCGCGGCATGGTCGCCGGCCTCGCCGGCGAGCAGGTGAGCCTGCCCGAGATCCCGCACTACGCCGCGGCGCGCATCGATGACGTCCACCACGTCGACTCGCGCTATCGCTTTTGCACCAACTTCATCGTCACCGGAGAAGAATTGGAGAGCGAGGCGTTCGTCTCGGCGCTGGAGGCGCTGGGCGACTCCGTCCTCGTCGTCGGTGACGAGGCGACGCTGAAGGTCCACGTCCACACCGATGATCCGGACTCGGCGAAGGCGCTGTTCGCAGGTGCCGGGTCGGTTCAGCGCGAGGACATCGCCGACATGCACGAGCAGGTTGCCGGCCAGCGCGCCCGGTTGGGCAACGGTCGGGCCGGGGTCGTGGCGGTGGCCAGCGGCAGCGGCCTGCGGGCGCTGTTCGAAGGGCTTGGTGCGCTCGCCGTCGACGGGGGGCCGACGCTCAACCCGCCGACCAAGGACCTGCTCGCGGGGATCGATTCCTGCCCGGCCCAGGAGGTCGTGCTGCTGCCCAACTCGTCCAACGTCCTGATGGCGGCCGAGGAGGCGGCGAGGCTGGCGAGCAAGCCGGTAACGGTGGTCAAGTCCGAGTCTCAGCAGGCGGCGCTGGCGGCGCTGGTCGAGTTCGAGCCCCACGAGGCGGCCGAGGCGAACGGCGAGCGACTGCGCTCGGCGTTGGAGACCGTCAGGGTCGGTGCCGTCGCCCCGGCGGCGCGCGACGATGCCGCGGGACGCTTCCGCCGCGGCGACTCGGTCGGCTTCGCCGGCGAGGAGATCGTCGCCTGGGGCGGAGCCGGATCGACTCTGCTCGAGACCGTCGCCCGGCTCGCCGAGGGGGCAGAGATCGTCACCGTGATCGAGGGCGCCGAGGCGCCGATACCGCTCGCCGACCTCGAGCTCGGGCTCCCGGCCGGGGCCGAGCTCGAGCTGCACCGCGGCGGCACCCCCAACTACTCCTGGCTGATCGCCGCCCAGTAGTGGATGGTTGAGGGTCGATGACCGCGTTGCTCGATCAAGTCCTCGAGGCGCACGGCGGAGTCGAGCGCTGGCGGGCCGCCCGCCGGATCTCGGCCCGGGTTCGCAGCGGCGGCCTCTTGGTCCGAACCCGGGTCCAGGGACGGGCCCTCGCCGACTACCGGATGGAGGTCGAGGTGGCGGAGCCGCGGGCGACCGCGGTGCCGTTCCCGCGCCCGGGCCTGCGCGGCGTCTTCGACCGCGGTCCGGTGCGGATCGAGACCGATGACGGCGAGGTGATCGAGTCTCGTGACGATCCGCGGCCCCAGTTCTTCGGGCGCCCGGGATTGCGCCGCAACCTGCGCTGGGACGCGCTCGACGCGACCTACTTCACCGGATACGCGATGTGGAACTACCTGACCACGCCGCTGCTGCTCGTTCGTGACGGCGTCGAGGCGACCGACGGCGAGGCGTGGGAGCATGAGGGCGAGACCTGGCGCCGCCTCGAGGTGACCTTCCCCGAAGCGCTCGACACCCACTCTCGCGGGCAGAGCTTCTACTTCGACCGGCACGGCCTGCTTCGCCGCCATGATTACGTCGCCGAGGTGGTCGGCGGCTGGGCGCACGCCGCCCACATGTGCGCCGACCACGTCGAGGCGGGAGGGCTGACGTTCCCGAGCAGGCGCTGGGTGCGCCCGATCGGGCCCGGGAACCGGCCGCTGCCGTTTCCGACCCTGGTCTCGCTGGCCGTATCGGAGATCGAAGTCGTATGAGCAAGCCCGTCCTCTGGCACATCCCGATCTCGCACTTCAACGAGAAGGCTCGCTGGGCACTCACCTTCAAGGGCGTCGAGCACGATCTCCGGGCGCCGATCCCGGGCGCCCACATGGTGGCCGCGCTGTGGCTCACCCGCGGCGCCGACAAGACCTTCCCGATCCTGCAGATCGACGGTGAGACGATCGCCGATTCGACCGCGATCATCGCCGCGCTCGAGCAACGGTTCCCCGACCCGCCGCTGTATCCCGAGGATCCTGACGAGCGCGCCCGAGCGTTGGAGCTCGAGGACCACTTCGATGAGCGGCTGGGTCCGCAGATCCGGCTGCTCGCCTTTCACGAGATGCGAACCGACCCCGACGCGATGGCGGAGCTGGGTGAGACGATGCTGCCCGGTCGGCTTGCCGGCTTCGGCCCGGTCCGCGCGGCGGCGGGGCGCTTCGGTTCCACCTACGTGCAGCTGCGCTTCCGCGTCGCCGGCGACGAGGTGGCGGCGCGGGCGCGCGAGGACGTGGTCGCCGCGCTGGACCGGCTCGAGGCGGAGTTGGATGCGGTCGACGGCGACTACCTCGCCGGCGGCTCGTTCTCGGTCGCCGACCTGACCGCGGCGTCGCTCTTCTACCCGCTCGTCAACCCGCCCGAGGGCCCGTTGGTCCTCGGCGAGCCGCCTCCCGGCCTCGACGAGTTCTTCGCCCCGCTGCGCGAGCGCCCCGGGGCCCGGTGGGTCGCCGAGATGTTCGCCCGCCATCGGAATAACGCCGCCGGCTCCTCGGCTTCGCCTCCGGGGCCGGCGGGCGGCTGACGAATCACCAGCCCTCGGTCCCCGGCTCGCCCTTGTAGGGGCCCTCGATCTCGGCGGTGACCCAGCCGCCGTAGAAGGAGCCGCCCTGCGGCTGCACGCGCTCGCCGTCGAGGTAGCAGGCGTCGACGCGGCCGGCGTAGAAGGCGAAGTGGTCGCCGAGCTCGGCGAACGCGCCGCGGGGCTCGGGGTAGCTCCAGGCCGCCGCCTCGGCCCGGGCGCCGCCGACGTCGAGGTGGAAGTAGTGGGCGAGGCCCTTCCATTCGCACAAGGAGTGCTTGGACGCAACTTCGCTGAGCAGCTCGGTGCGGACGTCCTCGGCCGGTACGTAGATCGTCGGCGGGCTGGCGGTCTCGAGCACGCGCAGCGCGCGGTCGGAGTCGGCCACCACCTCGCCGCCATGCTCGACCCGTACCCGCCGGTCTTCCGCCTCGATCCGCGGCGGCCGCGGGTAGTCCCAGACGGATTCCTTCGGCCGCTTGCTCATCCGCCCTCGAGACCGGCCAGGGGCAGGTTCGTTACGCGATCTCGACGATCGCCTCGATCTCGACGGGGACGTCGAAGGGAAGCCTGCCGGCGCCGATCGCCGAGCGGGCGTGACGGCCCGCCTCGGGCCCCCAGACCTCGAGCACGAGGTCGGTGAATCCGTTGATCACAGCCGGAGGCTTGTCGAACTCGGGGGCGCACTGGACCAGGCCCAGGGCCTTGACCCAGCCGGTGACCCGATCGAGCTCGCCCGAGCTCGGCTGCGAGCGAGGCGAAGATCGAGAGGCCGACCAGCCGGGCGGCGTCGTAGCCCTGCTCGACCGTGAGCTGATCGCCGACGCTGCCCGAGGCCAGCACCTCGGAGCCGTTCACCGGCAGGTGGCCGGATACGTAGCCCAAGCCGCCGTGGACCTTGACCAGATCGAAGGGGAACTGCACACCCGGCGGTGGCGCGAACACCTGCGGCAGCTCCAGCCCGAGTTCCTCGAGCCTGTCCTCGATTCGTCCCATCTACCCCGGAGCCTACCCTTGCGAGCGATGAGCGAGATCGCCGTTGCGGAGCGAACCGGCGCGGTCGAGCCGCCGCGGGCGCTCGGCAGCGGCGCGTCGGTGACTCGCGACGACTTGCGCGCGGCGCCGATCCGCAGCTCCCCCCGCCCGAGCCTGCTCGCGGCCCCGCTGACCTCGCTGCGAGGCGCGGGGCCGAAGCTCACCGCCGCGGCGGCCGAGCTCGGGATCGCGAACGTCGGCGATCTGCTTCGCCACGCGCCGCACGGCTACCGCGACCGGGCCGCCGTGCGGGACGTCGCCGACCTGCGGATCGGCGAACGGGCCACGGTGCTGGTCGAGGTGCGCTCGGCGCGTGTGCGCCCGACTCGCCGGCGCAACCTGCGGATCGTCGAGGCGACCGTCGCCGACGCCAGCGGGCCGCTGCAGGCGACCTGGTTCAACCAGGCTTGGCTGGCGGAGCGGCTGCGCCCGGGCACGCGGGTGCTGCTCAACGGCAAGGCCGAGCGGGGAGGTGGCTTCCGGGTCGAGACGCACGAGATCCTCGCCGAGGACTCGGCCCGGCCCCCCACGAGCGGTATTCACACGACTGGCCTGGTCGCCGTCCATCCCGCCACCGACGCCTTGCGGCCGAACCGGATCCGCGAGTGGGCCTTCCAGGCGATCGAGGCATCCGCGATGGCGATCGAGCCGCTGCCGGCGGAGTTGCGGGCCCGCCGCCGTCTTCCCGTCGAGGCCGACGCGCTGCATGCGCTGCACTTCCCCGACGACCGTCAGCGGGCCGACCTGGCCCGGCGCCGGCTCGCACTCGAGGAGCTGCTCCTGCACCAGGTGGTGCTCGCGATGAGTCGCCGTGGGCGCCGCGAGTCGCGGCCCGGGATCGCGATCGGCCCGTCGCCGCGAGGCGGCCTGGTCGAGCGCTGGCTCGGCTCGCTGCCGTTCGAGCCCACCGCGGACCAGAGCGCGGCCCTCGCCGATCTCGATCGCGATCTGGCGTCGGGGCGACCGATGCAGCGTCTGCTGATGGGCGAGGTCGGCTCGGGCAAGACCGTTTGCGCGCTGTACGCGATGCTGCGGGCGGTCGAGGCCGGCCATCAGGCGGCCCTGATGGCGCCGACGGAGACGCTCGCCGAACAGCATGCCGCCACCCTGGACCGCCTGCTCGCCGGCGAACCCACCCAATTCGCCCTGCTCACCGGGGCGACGCCCGCGACGCGACGCCGGCAGGCCCTCGACCGGCTGGCGAGCGGCGAGCTCGGCCTGGTTGTCGGAACGCATGCCCTGATCGAGCCCGATGTCGAGTTCGCCGGCCTCGCGGTGTGCGTCGTCGACGAGCAGCACCGCTTCGGCGTCTCGCAGCGGGCGGCGCTCGATGCCAAGGGGCCGGGGGGCGCGGCCCCTCACGTCCTGCACATGACCGCGACGCCGATCCCTCGCACGCTCTCGCTGACGGCCTACGGCGACCTCGACGCGACCACGATCCGCGAGCTGCCCGCCGGGCGGCGCCCGGTCAAGACATGGGTCGTGGGGGAGGAGAAGCGGGCGGGCGCCTACGACTTCATCCGCGCCCGCCTGCGCGAGGGCCGCCAGGCCTACGTCGTCTGCCCGCTGGTCGAGGACTCGGAGAAGCTGCGGGCGAAGGCGGCGGGAGCGGAGGCCGAACGGCTGCGTGCCGGTGAGCTGTCGGCGTTCGAGGTCGGCCTCCTGCACGGACAGATGTCCTCGCGGGAGAAGTCCGAGGCGATGGCCGCTTTCGCCTCGGGGCGAACCGACGTGCTCGTCGCGACCACGGTGATCGAGGTCGGAATCGACGTCTCGAACGCCACCGTGATGCTGATCGAGGGCGCCGAGCGCTACGGCCTCTCACAGCTTCACCAGCTCCGCGGTCGAGTCGGCAGGGGCGAGCACGAGAGCCACTGCATCCTGTTCGCCGATCCCGAGTCCGAGCTCGCCCGCAAGCGGATGGAGGCGATCGCGCGCACCTCCGACGGCTTCGAGCTCGCCGAGGTCGACCTCGCCCTGCGCGGAGAGGGCGAGCTGCTCGGCACCCGCCAGCACGGCCTGCCACGGTTCCGGATCGCCGAGTTGCCCGACGACGCGGACCTGCTCGCCGAGGCGCGCGCGGAGGTGCTGCGGATGCTGCGAACCCACGGCGACCTGGGCGACCCCGAACTCGGCCCGCTCCTCGATGCCGCCCGCGAGCGCTTCGGCGACGAGCGCCTGCGCGCATGAGGGTGGTCGCCGGCCGGCTGGGCGGCCGTCGCCTGGCCTCGCCGGCGGGCGGATCACGCGCGGTCAGGCCGACCTCGGATCGTGCTCGTGAGACGCTGTTCGCGCTTCTGGGCGACGTCTCGGACCTGCGGGTGCTCGACCTGTTCTGCGGAACGGGCGCGCTGGCAATCGAGGCGCTCTCACGCGGCGCCGACTCCGCCGTGCTGGTCGACACGGAACCGGCCCTGGCCCGCAGCAACGTCGAGGGGCTTGGTCTCTCGAACCGGTGCGAGATCCTTCGCTCCGACGCCGTCGGCTATCTGAAGCACAGCGAGGAGCGCTTCGGCCTGATCCTCTGCGACCCGCCCTATAAACTCGCCGGCCCCCTTGAGCCCGAGCTCTCGAAATACCTGCCACCGCGCCTCGCTCGCCATTCCCGCGTGGCGCTCGAGTGCTCCGCTCGCCGGCCGCTCGAGCTCGACGCGCCTGGCCTGTCCGTGCTCACCGAACGGCGGATCGGCGAGGCGTTGATCCGGATCTACGTGAACCGATGAGCAACGGGGGCATCGCCATCTGCCCGGGCAGCTACGACCCGGTCACCAATGGGCATCTCGACATCATCGGTCGTACCTCGCGCGTCTTCGACCACGTGATCGTCGGCGTGGTCGGTCAGGGGATCCGCAAGTCGCAGACCATGTTCACCGCCGAGGAGCGGCGCCAGTTCCTCGTCGATGCTCTTGCGGACCTCCCGAACGTCGAGGTCGAGGTGTTCACCAACCTGGTCGTCGACTTCGCCCGCGAGCGTCAGGCGACAGTGATCGTCAAGGGCATCCGCGCGATCTCCGACTTCGAGTACGAGCTCGAGATGAATCAGCTCAATCGCAAGCTGGCGCCGGAGCTCGAGTCGGTGTACGTCTTCGCCTCACCCGACTACAGCTTCCTCTCCTCGACCGGGGTCAAGGAGATGGCGACCTTCGGCGGCGACGTCAGCGACCTCGTGCCCGCCCCGGTGGCCGCGGCCCTGCGTGAGCGCGCCCGCCGCGATCAGACCATGAGGAGCTCGCACGTGGGCGCCGAGGCCGAATCGGCTCGGTGGGCAGGAGCTTGCAGTGGAGCGCCGAAACTCGCCTCTAGCAGCCGGTTCATGCACGGCCCCGTAAGCTTTGCGAACTTCTGATGGACGTTCTGGTCCTCATAGACAAGCTCGACGACCTGATCCACAACGCCCGCCCGGTGCCGTTGACCGATCAGGTGCGCGTCGATCGCGAGGAGATCTACGACCTGCTCGACCAGATGCGCGCGACGATCCCCGAGGAGATCAAGCAGGCGCGCTGGATCGTCAAGGAGCGCCAGGAGATGCTCGCCGAGGCGAAGCGCGAGGCCGAGCGCGTGGTCAAGGAGGCCCGCGACCAGCAGGAGCGCCTGATCTCCGACGAGGAGGTCTACAAGCAGGCCGAGCGCGCGGCCGAGGAGATCATCGAGGACGCGCGCGAGACCGAGCGCTCGATCCGCCTCGGCGCCGAGGACTACGCCGACGAGATCCTCTCCACGCTCGAGGTCAACCTCGAGAAGTTCCTCTCCGCCGTCCAGCGCGGCCGCGACCGGCTGGCCGGCCGCGACGAGGAACCCGCTGAGGTTGGCTAGACCGCTCGGCTAGGGTCCGCCTCCCCGAGGGGAGGTTCACAGATGAGCGAGCGGTGGTTCTCCGAGGAGGAGCTGGCCGACCGCGACATCGAAGCAAGCGGTCGGAACCGCTCACAGCTCCGTCTCGTGCTCGCCGGCTCGCCCGGCGTCGGTCTTGCCGTAGAAGCGGTTGAGCATCGCCGCGGTCTCCTCGGGGTCGGCGCAGGTGTAGGCGTTCCAGGCCTCGGTGCGGAGCTGGAAGTCGAGCGGCTGTCCGATCACGTCGAGGATCGTCTGCTTCGCTGAGCGCACCGCGCGCTGCGAGTTTCGGAGGATCTGGTGGGCCACGGCCTCGGCCTCCGCGATCAGCTCCTCGTGCGGGACCACCTTGGTCACCAGGCCCCACTCGAGCGCCTGGTGCGCGTCGACCGGCTCGGCGGTTAGCAGCATGTGCGAGGCAATCCCGACCCCGCACGCGTTCACCAACCGCACCAGCCCACCGTCGCCGTGATGAAAGCCGCGGCGAGCCTCGAACGAGCCGAACCTGGCCCGCTCGGAGGCGATCCTGATGTCGCAGGCGAGGGCGGTCTCGAGCCCTCCGGCGAGCGCCCACCCGTTGACCGCGGCGACGATCGGCTTCGCGATCCGATGCATGCCGCGGGTGAAGCCGTTGAGGCCGAGCTCGACTATCTCGCGGATGTCGTGCGGTCGCGCGCCCTCCATGATCGGCGGGATGTAGGTCTTCAGGTCGGCGCCGGCGCAGAACGCCTCGTCGCCGGCCCCGGTGAGGATCGCGACATCCAACTCGATCGTCGGCGGCGAAATCCGACCAGGTCTCGATCATCTCCCGGTGGACGTCCGGATCGACCGCGTTGCGCGCCTCGGGGCGGTTGATCGTCACGTAGGCGATTCGATCGCGCTTCTCGTACAGCACCTTGGACATCGTCCGCTCCTCTTGGTCGGGGCCGTCAGTAGACCGCTCGAACGACGGCCAGGTCGTCGGCCTCCCAGACCACCTCGCCGCCGCACCAGCGGGCGAGGTCGGCGGCCGGCGCGGGCATGTGCACCCCTGGCTCGAGCGGCGTGACCCGCTGCGCCGTGGGCACGTCGACGACGTCGCCGATCACCAGCGCCCGCGCCTGCTCGCCGACGCGGCGAAACAGGTCGCGCTTGCCGTCGTCGTCGAGGTGGTGCACGGTCAGCACGGAGACCACCAGGTCCCAGGGGCCGTCGGGGAGCGGGTCCTCGATTCTCGCGAGGCGGGCCTCCTCGACTCCCAGCTCGCGAGCCCGGAAGACCATCGCGGGCTCCGCGTCGAGGCCGGTCACCCGCGCGGCCGGGTAGCGCGCAAGCAGGCGGCGTGTCGTCTCGCCGGTCCCGATTCCGAGCTCGAGCACCCGCTCGGGCGCGAACGGGATCGCCTCGATCGACCGCTCCTGGAGCTCCGCGTATCGGGGCACCCGGGCGGTGGTCCGCTCGAGGTAGTGCTCGGGATCGGAGTGCATGTGCGCGGCCATCGATCGCTCGCTATCTTGGAGGTGCGGAAGGCATGGCGCCGGAATATCACACAGTCGACCTCGAACGGCTCGCCTTGAGCCCGGGCCAGGGGACCAGGATCGAGCTCGCGGTCGACCCCGGATCGTTCGAGTACGGCGGGAGCGAGTACGGGTTCGCCGGCGGCAGTGTCGAGGGGCGCCTGGAGATCTCACGCACCGTTTCGGGGTACGCGCTGCGACTCCGCTTCGCCGATCTCCTGACCGGCCCGTGCATGCGCTGCCTCGAGCCGGCGCAGATCGAGGTCGAGGTGGACGCGCGGGAGGTGGACCAGCGCGGGTCGCGCGATGAGGAGCTCCGCAGCCCCTACGTGACCGAGGGGGAGCTCGACCTGTCCGCGTGGGCTCACGACGCGCTGGCGCTGGCGCTGCCGGCGCAGATCTATTGCCGCCCCGACTGCGCGGGCCTGTGCCCGGTATGCGGCGAGTCCCTCAACGACGCCGATCCGGGGGCCCACGAGCACCCGTCCGAGCCCGATCCTCGCTGGGCCAAGCTCAGGGAGCTGAAGCTCGACTGAGCTCCAGCGTCCTTATAGCTACCATTGCCCGCTCCGATGGCCGTCCCGAAGAAGAGAACCTCCTCGCAGCGCCGCGACAAGCGACGCGCGACCCACACGGCGGCCAAGCCACGCCTCAACGAGTGCCCACGGTGCCACAGCCCGCGCCTGCCTCACCGAGTTTGCCCGGTTTGCGGCACCTACGCCGGGCGTGAGGTGATCTCGCACGAGATCGGCGAGCCCGAGCTCGTCGACGGCTCGCAGGACTAGATGGTGACAACCGTCGCCCTGGATGGCCGCGGGGTCGACCGGGGCCCCGGCGTGATCGTCGACGGTGCGCGCGCCGCGGCAGCGGATGGGATCGCCGTTCGCGTCTTCGGCGATCTCGGGCGGCTCGCCGGCCTCGAAGGCGTCGACGGCATCGAGCTGATCGAGGCGCCGGGTGAGATCACCAACGACGACGACCCCGTCTCCGCGGTGCGCGGCGCCCCCGAGGCCTCGGTCGTGCTGGCGGCGGCGGACGTGGCCGAGGGTCGCTCGGACGCGCTCGCGAGCGCCGGCCCGACCGGCGCGACGATGACCGCGGCCCTGTTCGCGCTGCGCCGCCTGCACGGGCTGCGCCGCCCGGCCCTGGCGGTCCAGCTGGCGGTTCCGGGGCGCGAAGGGCCGCCGAGTCTGCTGCTGGACGTCGGCGCCAACTCCGACTTCAGAGCGGGCGACCTCGTCCAGTTCGCCTACCTCGGCGCGGCATTCAGCGAGGCGGTTCTCGGCGTCGAGCGCCCGCGGATCGCCTTGCTGTCGGTGGGTGAGGAGCCGAAGAAGGGTTCGAGCGACGTGGTCGGCGCGCACGCCGAGCTGGCCCTCGCCGAGGGGATCGAGTTCGTGGGCAACGTCGAGGGCCGCGACCTGCTCGGCGAGGCCGCCGACGTGATCGTCACCGACGGCTTCACCGGCAACGTGGCGTTGAAGACGATCGAGGGCACGGCGAAGACGGTCGCCGCGGCGGTCGGGGCGGCGGCGCGCTCGAACCCGGTCTCCGCACTGGGCGGCCTGATGCTGAGGCCCGCGCTCGGAGGCGTTCGCCACCGGATGGATCCCGACACCACCGGTGGGGGGATCCTGCTCGGCCTGCGAGGCGTCGCCGTGGTCGGCCACGGCAGCTCCGGTCCGGATGGGATCGCCAACGCGGTGCGCCTCGCCGCGCGCGCGGTCGATCAGCGCGCCGTCCAGCGCACCTCGGATCTGCTCGAGCGATCGGGTGCGACCCGGGCCGCGATGCGTGATAGGAAGGAGCTCGAATGAGCCTCAGCCGCGACGAAGTGATGGCAAAGGTGCGCGCGCACCTCGCAGCCGAGCTCGAGGTCGATCCGGACGGGATCTCGGACGCGACGCACTTCCGAGACGATCTCGACGCGGACTCGCTTGACCTTTACGAGCTGGTGATGGAGCTCGAGGACTCCTACGGGATCAGCGTCTCAGAGGAGGAGGCCGCGCGCCTCGAGACGGTCGGCGACGCGGTCGACTTCGTGCTTGGGCGGCAGCCCGCGTAAGCGCTGATGGCGCGTGGTATTCGCAGGCTCGCACGGGGGGGGCGGGCGCGCCGCGCGCCGGGCGGCGGTCCCGAGGCGCTGCGGGCGCTGCTCGACGAGCTGCCTGCGGATCTCAGCGCCGGGGCGCTGACCCACTCGTCCTGGGTCGAGCATCGCGCCGATTCGTACGGCCGACTCGCGTTCCTCGGTGACAGCGTGCTCGGGCTCGCCCTCGCCGAGCACCTCTTTCGTCGTTACCCGCTCGCGGATATCGGCAGGCTGACGAAGATGCACGGCCAGGCGGTCAGCGGCCGCGCCTGCGCCGAGGTCGCCGAGGCGCTCGGCGTGCCGGAGCTGTTGCGCGATGCGGCGCCGGAGCGGATCGAGGGTGGGATCGAGGTCTCGGCCCTGCTCGCCTCCGAGCGCGCGCTCGCCTCCGTATGCGAGGCCGTGATCGGAGCCTGCTACCTCCACCACGGCTTCGAGGTCACCTCGGAGGCGACTGTGGCGGCATTCACGCACGAGCTCGAACTTGCCGCCGACCGCCTGATCGACTTCAAGTCGGCGTTGCAGGAGCGTCTCGCGCGCGACGGTGCGCGGGTCCGGTACGAGGTCACGGGCGAGACCGGCCCCCCGCACGATCGCGTCTTTGCAGTGGCGGCGAGCGTCAAGGGTGAAGTGCTCGGTCGGGGCTCTGGGCGCTCGAAGAAGGCGGCCGAACAGGCCGCGGCGGAGCAGGCGCTGGACGGGTTCGCCTAGGCACGAGATCCGTCCGACGCGCGCGCGAGGCTGCCGGGGGCAGATGAAGCCCGGGAGGGTCGTCGCAAGCGAGGGCGAACGCCTCAGAACATGCACCTGAGCTCGATCACGATCAAGGGCTTCAAGTCCTTCCCCGAGCGCACCAAGCTCGTGTTCTCCCCTGGCGTCAGCGTGATCGTCGGACCGAACGGCTGCGGCAAGTCGAACGTCACCGACGCGGTGCTGTGGGCACTGGGGGAGCAGAGCCCACTCAGCGTCCGCGGCCAGACGATGCAGGACATGATCTACGCCGGCGGCGAGGGCGCCGGTCCGAGCCGCTACGCGGAGGTCGAAGTCGTCCTCGCCGCTGGCGAGGACGAAGAAATGCCCACCGCCTCCTCCGCTTCGCGTCCGGGGGCGGCGGGGTCTGTGGGAGCCGAGTTTTCGGAGATTTCGATTCAGCGACGGCTCGAGCGCGGCGGTGAGGGCAGCTACCGCATCAACGGTGCCCGCGCTCGGCTTTCCGACGTGATCGAGACGCTCGCCGACGCCAACCTCGGCCGCGAGATGCACTCGGTGATCAGCCAGGGTCGAGTCGAGGAGATCGTGCTTTCAGCCCCGCGCGACCGGCGGCTGCTGGTGGAGGAGGCGGCGGGGTTGGGCAAGCACCGCAAGCGCCGCCGCCGGGCCCAGCTCAAGCTCGAACGAACGCAGGACAACCTCGACCGGGCGCTGGATGTCGAGCGCGAGGCGCGAAGTCGCCTGCGACCGCTGAAGCGCCAGGCGCAGGCCGCTGACATCCATGCCCGACTCGAGCGCGAGGCGGCGGAGCTGCGCGCCCGCCTGCTCGCTTCCGAGCTCCACGGCCAGGAGGCGGAGCTCGCCGGCGCCGAGATCCTGGCCGCCGGCGCCCGTGAGACGCGCGCCGAGATCGATGCCGAGCTTGCCGACGTGAACAAACGACGGACCGCGATCGAGGAGCAGCTCGCCGAGCGCGATCGTGAGCGCACCGAGGCGTGGGGCAGGCTGACGGCGGTTCGCGCTGCCCACGAGCGGCTCAGCGTGCGGGCCGAGGCCCTGGGCAGCCGCCGCGCGCGAGCTCGCGCGCGCGGTTGACCGTCGCCGCGCCGCTCTCGGGTCCCTCGCCGACGAGCTCGCCGAGGGCGCCGGCGCCGGCGATGACCCGGTGGTCGTCGGGCTCGAGCGGATCGCCGAGGCGCTGGCGGCCGCGACCGAGGCGCTGGTCTCGGCGCGCTCGGCCGGAGGTACCGATCGCGGTGCCGAGGTCGGCCGGGTGCGCGAGGCGGCCGACCGCGCGGCGCAGATCGCGCGCCGGATCGAGGACCTGCTCGGCAGCCGCAGGCAGGACTCGCTCTCGCAGCGAGTCGAGCACGAGGTGACGATCCTCGGCGCGCTCGAGATCCTCTGTGAGGCGGCCGCTGATGCGCGCGACGCCGCCGGTGAGCGGGCGGCCGCGCTCGAGCGCCGGACGCTCGGCGAGGTCGGGACCGACGACGTCACCGACCTGCTCCGCGCCTGTTCGCGCGAGGAGGCCGAGCTTCAGGCTCGGATGCGAGCGGTGGGCGAGAGCGTCACCGACGCCGAGGTCCGGGTCGCCCATCTGCGGGACCGCCGCGCCGATGCCGCCGACGAGCTGGAGCGGATTGCGGCGACCGTGGGCCGTGAGCTCGGCGCCGCCGAGCAACCGCTCGAGGACGCCGAGCGCTCCGAGATCGAGGTCAAGCTCGAGCGCCTGGGGCGCCGCCGCGAGCAGCTCGGCCCCGTCAACCCGCTCGCTGAGCGCGAGTACGAGGAGGCGCTCGCCCACGTCGAGAGCCTCGAAGCTCAGCGGACCGATCTGGAAACCGCTCTGGTCGAGCTTCAGTCGCTGATCCGCGAGACCGACCGCAAGATCCATGCCGCGTTCGAGGAGACCTTCGACGCCACCCAGCGGAACTTCGAGGAGTTGGTCGAGCACCTGTTCCCAGGAGGTCGTGGCCGCCTGCGCCTGGTGGACGACGCGCGCGGCCCGAAGCCCGTGCTCGGCGGAGCCGATGCGACCGCCGATGCTGTTACCGATCTTGCCGAGGGCGGTCCCGCGGCTGACCGGTCCGCCCCCGGAGACGAAGCCGAGGAGGCGGAGGCCGATGAATCGATCTCAACCCAGGGGGTTGAGATCGAGGTCACCCCCGCCGGCAAGGCCACCCGCCGGCTCAGCCTCCTCTCCGGAGGTGAGAAGGCGCTGGTCGCGCTCGCCTTCGTGTTCGCGGTCTTCCTCGCCCGGCCATCGCCCTTCTACATCCTCGACGAGGTCGAGGCGGCTCTCGACGATGCCAACATCGACCGCTTTCTCCAGCTCGTGCGCCAGTTCTCCGACCGCGCCCAGTTCATCATCGTCACCCACCAGAAGCGGACCATGGATGCTGCCGACGTGCTCTACGGCGTCTCGATGGGCAAGGGCGGGATCACCAAGGTCGTCTCGCGCCGTTTCGAGCAGCAGCAGGCCGGCGCTCGGCGAGGCGGCCGAGGCGGCCTGAGCCCTAGCCTCCCGCGCCCATGGATTGGGAAGAGCTGATCAGGCGGCCCGGCGGGGACCCCGGGCGAAGCCCCCGCACCCCCGCAGGCGAAGCCGAGGAGGTGGCGGGCGGCGGCGTGCTCGCGCGTCTGCGGGAGCGGCTGACGAAGAGCCGCCAGGCGCTGCGCGCCGAGCTCTCGGCGAGCCTCTTCGACCGCCTCGACTCAGAGACCTGGGAGCGGCTCGAGGAGGCGCTGATCCTCGCTGACGTCGGTGCGCCGGCCACCGCTGAGGTGGTGAGCAAGCTCGAGGTCGAGGTCGAAGCGGGAGAGGTCGCCGGGCCCGAGGCGATTCGCGCGCGCCTGGTCGAGTTGCTCGCCGGCCTCGCCGGGCCCGATCGGCCGCGTCTGGACTTGTCCGCGAAGCCGGCGGTGATCATGGTCGTGGGCGTGAACGGGACCGGCAAGACGACCACGATCGGCAAGCTCGCGGCGGTGTTGCGCGAGCGTCTCGGGCTCGAGGTGATCGTCGCCGCCGCCGACACCTATCGCGCCGCGGCGATCGAGCAGCTCGAGACCTGGGCCGAGCGAGCCGGGACGGAGATCGTTCGTGGCAACCCGGGCGGTGACCCCGGCGCGGTCGTCTTCGACGCGCTCGCCGCCGCAGAAGCGCGCGCAGCCGACGTGGTGATCGTCGACACCGCTGGTCGCCTGCACACACACGGCAACCTGATGGAGGAGCTGTCGAAGGTCCACCGGGTCGCCGGCAAGCGCCTCCAGGGCGCGCCGCACGAGACCCTGATCGTGATCGACGCGACCACGGGCCAGAACGGCCTGCGCCAGGCGCGTGCGTTCGCCGGCGCGGTCGACCTCAGCGGCGTCGTGCTGACGAAGCTAGACGGCACCGCCAAGGGCGGGATCGCGCTCGCGATCACGGGTGAGCTGGGGATCCCGGTGAAGCTGATCGGGGTGGGGGAGGGGCTCGAGGACCTCCGTCCGTTCGACCCCGAGCAGTTCGCCCACGCTCTGCTCGATGATTAGGCGTCGCCGTGTTGGAGATCGAGCGCAAGTTCCTGGTCTCACGCAGACCTGACCTGGCCGGGACCGAGTCGGTCGAGATCGAGCAGGGCTATCTCGCTCTCGCCGACGCCGGCGAGGCCGAGGTGCGCCTGCGCCGCCGTGGCGACCTGCTCCTACTCACGATCAAGGGCGGCACGGGCGAGGTCCGGGTCGAGGAGGAGCTCGAGCTCGACCGCGAACAGTTCGAATCGCTCTGGCCGCTCACCGAGGGGCGCCGGGTTTCGAAGACTCGCCATCTGATCCCGGCCGGCGAGCTGCTGATCGAGCTCGATGCCTATTCGGGGGAGCTCGAGGGACTGCTCGTGGTCGAGGTCGAGTTCCCCGACCGCGGCGCGGCGGACAGGTTCGAACCCCCGGAATGGTTCGGCGAGGAGGTCACGGGGCGGCGCGAGTACCGCAACGAGACGCTCGCGGTCTCGGGGCGCCGTAAGCTGACCAGCTGATGTTCGATCAGCTCTCCGATCGCCTGCAGGAAACCCTCGCCGATGTCCGCGCCCGCGGCAAGCTGACCGAGGCCGACGTCGACAAGGCGATGCGCGAGATCCGCCTCGCGCTGCTCGAGGCCGACGTCAACTTCAAGGTCGTCAAGCGGTTCACGGCGCAGGTCAAGGAGCGCTGCCTCGGCGCCGGGGTGCTCGACTCGCTCAACCCCGGCCAGCAGGTGGTCAAGATCGTCAGCGAGGAGCTGGGGGCGCTGATGGGCGGCGCCGGGCGCGACCTCGCGCTCGCCCCCTCGGGCACGACCGTGATCCTGATGGCCGGCCTTCAGGGCTCGGGCAAGACGACCGCGTGCGCGAAGCTCGCAAAGCATCTCGGCGACGAGGGCAAGAAGGTGGGCCTGGCCGCCTGCGACACGCAGCGGCCTGCCGCGATCGAACAGCTGGTGGCGATGGGCAAGCGCTGCGGCGCGACCGTGTTCGAGCAGGGGACCGAGCGCGACCCGGTCGAGATCGCCGAGTGGGCGCTGGGGCAGGCACGATCGGCAAGGCTCGATGCGCTGATCGTCGACACCGCCGGCCGCCTCCACGTCGACGACGCGCTGATGGACGAGCTGGCCGCGATCCGCGATCGGACCAAGCCCCACGATGTCCTCCTGGTGCTCGACGCGATGACCGGCCAGGACGCCGTCAACGTCGCCGAAAGCTTCGCCGCCCGAGTCGATTTCGACGGGGTGGTGCTGACCAAGCTCGACGGCGACGCTCGCGGCGGCGCTGCGCTCTCGGTCCGGGCCGTCACCGGGAAGCCGATCCTCTACGCGTCCACCGGGGAGCGCGTGGAGCAGCTCGAACGCTTCCACCCGGAGCGAATGGCGTCGCGCATTCTCGGCATGGGCGACGTGCTGTCGTTGATCGAGAAGGCCGAGGAGGTCTCGGATGCCGATCAGGCCGCCGAGCTCGAGCGCAAGATCCGAAAAGCAACGTTCACGCTCGAGGACTTCCTCACCCAGATGAAGCAGGTGCGGAAGATGGGTCCGCTTCAGAACGTGCTCGGGATGATGCCCGGGATGGGCAAGGCGATGAAGCAGCTTCGCCAGGTGGACATGGACGAGCGCGAGCTCGACCGGCTCGAGGCGATCATCCTCTCGATGACCCCTGCCGAGCGCGCCAACCCGACGATGATCGACGGCTCGCGCCGCAAGCGGATCGCGCGCGGCTCGGGCACGACGGTGCAGGCCGTGAACCAGCTCGTCAAGCAGTTCGGCCAGATGCGAAAGATGATGTCCCAGCTCGCCCAGGGCAAGATGCCCGACCCGCAGCAGCTGATCAGGAACATTCGCTGAGTTCCTCCGTTCGGCGTCTGTTCTCAGCGTGCCTCAGGGCCAATCGCTAACCTCCCGCGCCGCAATGGTCAGAATCAGGCTCAGAAGGGTGGGTTCGCGCAAGAACCCGATTTGGCGGATCGTCGTCGCCGACCGGCGCTCGCCGCGCGACGGGCGGACGATCGAGACGATCGGCCACTACAACCCCCAGACCGACCCCTCGGTGATCGTGGTGGACGAGGATCGCGCCCGCCACTGGCTCGATCACGGTGCCCAGCCGACCCCCACGGTCGCCACGCTGCTGCGCACCAAGGGGATCCAGGCCTCGGGCACCTAGCCGCAGCGGCCGATGCGAGACCTGGTCGAGTTCCTGGTCCGGGCGCTCGTCGCGGACCCCGACGCGGTGCGGGTCGAGGAGATCGAGGAGGACGACGGCACCGTGCTCGAGGTACACGTCGCCGACGACGACCTGGGCCGGGTCATCGGCCGCGACGGAAGGGTCGCAAACGCGATCCGCACGATCGCCAAGGCGGCGGCGACAGCCGACGATGCCGGCCGCGTAATGGTCGAGATCGTCGAGGACTGAGCCGCGCCAGCCGCGTGCGCATCGACACCTTCACCCTGTTTCCGGAGTGGTTCGAATGGTTCGCCGGCCAGCGCCATGTGCGCAACGCCGTGGAGCGTGGCTCCGAGCTTCGCTTCTTCAATTACCGCGATTCCACGCCGCTGAGCGGGCGCCAGGTGGACGACTCGCCTTACGGCGGGGGTGCCGGGATGGTGTTGAGGGTCGATGTCGTGGACGCGGCTCTGGGCGCCGTCTACGGCGCCGGCCCTCGAAGCGCCCGGATCGTGCTCCTCGCCCCGGTCGGCCGCCCCCTCGACGACGCGCTCGCCAACGAGCTCGCCGCCGAGTCGCACCTGGCGCTGCTATGCGGCCGCTACGAGGGGATCGACGACCGCGTTCGCGAGCATCTCGCCGACGATGCGGTCTCGATCGGCCCATACGTGGTCTCGGGCGGGGAGGTGGCCGCGATGGTGGTCGCCGACGCGGTGATCCGCAAGCTGCCCGGGGCGCTCGGTCATGCCGAGAGCGCGATCGAGGAGTCGTTCTCGGAGGCGCTCGGCGGCGCGCCGGAGTACCCGCACTACACGCGGCCCGCCAGCTATCGGGGCTGGGAGGTGCCCGACGTGCTGCGCTCCGGCGACCACGAGCGCGTCCGCGAGTGGCGTCGCCAGCGGAGCGCTGAGCGCTTAGGTCCGGCTTAGCGGCGAGTTGTCTACTATCTGACGCCCGCGCGGGCCGCAACTCCCGCGCCTTTTTCCGGCCCTTTCCGGGGCACCAGAGGGCCCCGACGGAGTCGACGCCACCATGAGCACGATCATCGAGAGCATCGAGCAGCGACAGCTGAAGAAGGTCCCGCGCTTCGAGCCCGGCGACCGCGTCCGGGTGCACTTCCAGGTGATCGAGGGCGCCCGCAGGCGGACCCAGGTGTTCGAGGGCATCGTCATCGCCCGCCGGGGAAGCGGCGCGCGCGAGACGTTCACGGTCCGGAAGCAGTCGTTCGGCGTCGGCGTCGAGCGCACCTTCCCCGTGCACTCGCCGAAGGTGGAGCGGCTCGAGGTGGTCGCTCGTGGTGACGTCCGCCGGGCGAAGCTCTACTACCTGCGCGGGCGCGTGGGCAAGCGAGCCCGCGTAGCGGAGCGCCGCTGGGGGATCGAGGACGACCTCGTCCTCCAGGAGGCCGACGAGGCCGTGGCGGTCGACTCCGAGGGTGTTGCGCAGGAGGAGGCCGAAGCCGTGCCGGCGTCGGAGGACGAGGGCGGGGGCGCTGAGGACCGGAGCGAGGGCGCCGATGGCGAGCAGGCGCCGGAGGCCGAAGCGGAGCAGGCCCCCGACGCCGAGCAGCCCGCCGAGCCCGAGGACGCCCCGGCAGAGCCCGATGCGGGTGCGGACGCCGAACCGGGTGCGGGCTCTGAGGAAGACCGGGCCTGATCCCGAAGCCGACAACCGGGCGCGGCGCGCTCTTCGAGCTCGTCCTGATCGTCGCGCTCGCGATCGGGCTCGCGCTCGGGATCCAGGCCTTCATCGTCAAGCCGTACCAGATTCCCTCGCCATCGATGGAGCCGACGCTGGATGTCGGCCAGAGGGTGCTGGTCAACCGCTTCTCATCCCGCCTCGGCGGAGATCCCGAGGTCGGCGACGTCGTCGTCTTTCATCCCCCGGCCGGCGCCGAGCGCGGCGAGCAGTGCGGCGTGCAGAGGCCCGAGCGCCGGCGGGGCCAGGCGTGCCCCGAGCCGACCCCGGAGATGGCCGAGACGAACTTCATCAAGCGCGTCGTCGCCGGGCCGGGTGATCGGCTGCGGATCGTCGACGGGGTTCCGATAGTCAACGGCGTCAAGCCGCCCCCGGAGGACTACATTCGCCCCTGTCGCGGTCTCGGAGGCTGTGACTTCCCGACCGAGATCACGATCCCGGCCGATCACTACTTCATGATGGGCGACAACCGTGGAGCAAGCGACGACAGCCGCTACTGGGGCCCCGTTCCCCGCGACTGGATCATCGGCCAAGCCTTCTTCACCTACTGGCCGCCGAAGCGCATCGGCCTCCTCTAAGGCCGCGGCGCGGCGCCGCCGCAGGGCCGCGAAGCTGTTTCGGTTCGACCGTGAGCTCGGCTCCAGGTTCGTCGCCGGCGCCGACGAGGCCGGGCGGGGCTCGCTCGCCGGGCCGTTGGTCGCGGCGGCGGTGCTGATCGACTACGAGCGGCTCAGCCTGCGCGATCGCCGCGCGCTCGGAGATCTCGACGACTCCAAGCAGCGGACGATGGAGCAACGCGAGGCGCTCTACCCGGTTGTCGTCCGCGCGGCGGCGCGGGTCGCGGTCACGGTTCGCTGCGTGCGCGGGATCGACGGGCGCGGACTGCACGTCACCAACCTCGCCGCGCTGGCGCGCAGCCTCGAGCGCGTCGCGGTGCCGGGCGCCATCTGCCTCACCGACGGCTTCCGGGTGCCGGATTGCCGGTTGGAGCACCGCGCGGTGATCGACGGCGACGCCCGCAGCGCCGCGATCGCGGCCGCGTCGGTCCTCGCCAAGGTCACCCGTGACCGCTACATGCATCGGATCGCCGACTCCTATCCCGGCTTCGGCTTCGACGGCAACGTCGGCTATTCGACGCCCGACCACAGGGCCGCGATCGTCGCGCAGGGCCCATCCGACCTCCACCGCCGTTCCTTCGCCTCGATCGCGTACTCGCAGCTCCGCCTGGGCTAGCGGCGAGCGGGCGGGGTGGGCCTCAGAACGCCGCGCGCAGGTGCTCGTACTCGGTCAACCGCCCGGCCGCGTCCAGTCGCAGGCCGATGACGTCGAAACGCAGGTCGCGGTGGCGCGGGACCTGATAGCCGCGGTCGCGCAGCCAGGCGGCGGCCAGGCTTCGCAGCTTGGCCTGCTTGCGTTGGCCCACGGCCATCGCCGGCGTCTCCGGGCCGGTGGCGCTGCCGGTGCGCCGCGCCTTGACCTCGACGAAGACGAGCGTCGGGCCGTCGAGGGCGATCAGGTCGATCTCGCCGCGGACCTCGGTCGTGCGTACGTTGCGGGCGACGGTTCGCCAGCCGGCGCGCTCGAGCCGGGAGGCGACCAGGTCCTCCGCGCGGCGGCCGAGCTCCTGTCTCGCCTCGATCATCGGCGGTCAGGCTAGGGCGTTGCCGCGCCCTTGACGCGCACCGATTGGATCAAGTTCGAATCGAGTTGGTGACCCTTTGCGCGCCATCCGCGCGCTCGGCGCCCCTACGGTCGTCCGAATGCTCGCCGTCGCCCGCACCTTCGCCATTCTCGGGGTCGAGGCGCGGGAGGTCCGGGTCGAGGCCGATGTGCGCGCCGGGCTGCCCTCGTTCGCACTCGTCGGACTTCCCGACGCGGCGGTGCGCGAGTCCCGCGAGCGGGTGCGAGCGGCGTTGGCCAACTCGGGCTTCGAGTTCCCCCAGAAGCGGATCACGGCCAACCTGGCGCCCGCCGACCTGCGTAAGGCCGGGCCGGGCTTCGACCTCGCGATCGCCGCCGCGGTTCTCGCCGCAACCGGGCAGTTGCCCGAGCGGGCGATCGCCGACATCGCGCTCGCCGGAGAGCTCGCCCTCGACGGCTCGATTCGGCCGGTGCCGGGGGCGATGGCGATGGCCGAGGCCGCGGGACGCTCGGGCGTCCGGGCGATCGTGGTCGCCGCGGCCTGCGCACCGGAGGCGGCGCTGGCGGCGGGCGGCGGGGTGATCCCGGTCGAGCGCCTCGAGCAGCTCTGCGCCCTGGGCGGTGAGGGGGAGCCCGAGTCGCCGGGCCCGATCCGCCCGCTGCCGAACGGCGATTCGAAGCTCCCCGATCTCGCCGACCTACGCGGACAGCCGGGCCTTCGCCGCGGGCTCGAGCTCGCGGCTGCCGGTGGCCACAGCCTGCTGATCAGCGGACCCCCGGGGTCTGGCAAGTCGATGGGGGCGAGGCGCCTGCCGTCGATCCTGCCGCCGCTCGGGCCGGGGGAGGCGATCGACACGGCCCGGGTGGCGAGCGCATGCGGGCGCTCGGTCGACGCCGCGGTGGCGCGCCGGCGCCCGTTCCGGGCTCCGCACCACACGATCTCGACCGCCGGTCTGATCGGCGGTGGCACGCCACCGAGGCCCGGCGAGGTGACGCTGGCCCATCACGGCGTGCTCTTCCTCGACGAGCTGCCGGAGTTCCGCCGCGACGCGCTCGAAGCGCTTCGACAACCGCTCGAGGACGGTTCCATCCGGCTGGTCCGGGCGCGGTACGCGGTCGAGCTCCCGTGTCGGTTCCAGCTCGTCGCGGCGGCGAACCCGTGTCCCTGCGGGCGCGGCCCGCGCTCGGGGCAGTGCACGTGCGATCCGAGCTCGGTGCGCGCCTACGAGGCGAAGCTCACCGGCGCACTCGCCGACCGGATCGACGTCTCCCTGGCGGTCGAGCAGCCCGACCTCGCCGCGTTCACCGAGCCCGGCGAGGGGTCGGCGCCGGTGCGCGACCGGGTGCTCGCCGCGCGTGAGCGCCAGCGGGCGCGGAGTGGCGACGACCGGGCCAACGCCGAGCTGGCCGCGATCGAGATCGCGATCGACGCCGAGATCGAGCGCATGCTCGCCGGGATCGATCTCGCCCTCGGCCTCAGCGGCCGCGGTCGCGAGCGTGTGATCCGGCTGGCGAGAACCGTCGCCGATCTCGACGCCAGTGACACGATCGCGCTCGAGCACGCCGAGGAGGCGCTGTCGCTACGCCGCCGCGAGTCCCGATGAGCGCTCCGACATGGACGGTCGAGCGCAGTTCCGCCGCGTACCCGGCGGGACTCGGCGACCTCGAACCGCCGGAAAGGCCGCTCCTCCACGGCGCCGGCCGGCAGGGAGCGGTCGAGCAGCTTGGGTGTGGGGACGCGGTGACTATCGTCGGCGCCCGCCAGGCGAGTGGCTACGGGCTTCGAGTCGCCGAGCGACTCGCCCGCGATCTGGCCGTCGCGGGCGTGACCGATCGTCAGCGGGATGGCCCGTGGAATAGACGCCGCCGCGCACCGCGGGGCGCTCGCCGGCGCCGGCCTCACGATCGCCGTGCTCGCCAACGGTCCCGACGTCGTCTACCCGGCGGCCAACCGGCCGCTCTATGAGCGGATCGTCGAGGAGGGGGCGGTGATCTCCGAGCATCCGCCCGGCACCCGGCCACGCAAGCAGGACTTCCCGGCCCGCAACCGGATCATGGCCGCGCTCGGCCAGGTGGTGGTGATCGTCGAGGCCGCGCAGCCGTCGGGCACGCTGATCACCGCCGACCTCGCGGCGAAGCTCGGCCGGACGGTCGGCGCTGTGCCCGGTCAGGTCGGTATCCGCGTCGCCGAGGGGACGAACGACCTGATCAAGGAGGGCGCCCATCTGATTCGCGATGCCCGCGATGTCCTCGACCTACTCTTCGGCGTCGGTGCCGACGCTCGACTGGGCGAGTTGCGGCGCGCTCCGGGGCCCCGGCCGGGCCCGGCGCTCGAGCCGCCTCTGCGCGCGGTCCTCGAGCTGGTCGCGTCCGGCGCCTCGACCGTCGATCGCGTCGCCGTCGGCGGCCGCTTGGGGCCGCGCGAGGCCGCGGTCACCCTGGCTCGACTCGAGCTGCTCGGATACGTGCGAGCCGATGCGCTCGGGGCCTATGCGCTCACCGGTCTGGAGCAACCCCAATAACCTCGGCCCATGTCCCGCCCCGCGCGCGTTGCGGCCTGTCTCTCGATCGCCGGCTCGGACTCCGGCGGCGGCGCCGGCATCCAGGCCGACCTGAAGGCGTTCGCGCGCTGCGGCGTCCACGGGATGACCGCGATCACGGCGCTGACGGCACAGAACACCATCGGCGTGCGGATGGTCGTACCGGTGGAGCCCGAGATGATCGTCGCCCAGGTCGAGGCGGTCGCATCCGATATCGGCGTCGACGCGGTGAAGGTCGGGATGCTCGCCGACGAGCGAACGATCGAGGCGGTGGCCGCCTCTCTGGACCTGGTCGAGGGGGTCCCGGTAGTCGTCGACCCGGTGATGATCTCCGAGAGTGGCGCGACGCTGCTCGACCCGAGCGCGAAGGCGACGCTGATCGAGCGCATCCTTCCCCGCGCCAGCGTCGTAACCCCGAACCTGCCGGAGGCCCGCTCGCTCTCGGGGCTCGGCGAGGCGGCGACCCAGCGAGAGCTCGGGGAGGCGGTGCTGGCGCTTGGGCCGACCGCGGTCGTGGTCACCGGGGGCCATACCGAGGACGGTGCCGACATGCTCGTCGAGCCCGGCGGCTCGCTGCGGATCGAGGGTCCGCGCTATCCCGGCGGCGCCTCTCACGGCTCGGGCTGCACTCATTCGTCGGCGCTGGCGGCGTACCTCGCCCGCGGAGAGGAGCTGGCCGACGCCGCGCGCTGCGCGAAGGAGGTAGCCGCGGAGGCCGTCGGCAACGGTCTGCGCGCGATCGGCCGAGGCGCGGGGCCGGTCGACGTGTTCGGGATCGCCCGCCGGAGCGGTACCTTGGGAGAGTGAAGCTCGTGCGGATGAAGCCCGGCCACGGCGACCTTCTGCTGGCCGAGGGCGATCCCGAGGTCGCCGAGGACGAGGAGCGTCTGGTCGAGGAGTTCCGCCGCCAGCTCGAACAGGGCATGTGGGCCGCGGTGCCGACCGCAGGCGGGGCCGGCCGCCGCGAGGCGGTGATGGTGCGCGAGTTCGCCGAGGTCCCACGCGACGCCGAGCGAGTGGTCTTCTACCCGCCGGCGGCGGGGGGCTGAGCGTGGACGCGGCTGAGCGGCGCGCCAGGGAGCTGTTGCGCGGCGCGGTCGCCCCCGCGGACTTCCACGCCTACGAGCAGCTCGGATGCTTCAGCGTGCCCGGTCACAGCCCGGGCTACGCGTACCTCGTCTACCCGCAGCGGCCGTTGGTCGCCTACGACACCGCGACCGGGGAGCTGCTGTCGGAGTACTGCGTCCGCTTCCGCGACGGCGGCCAGCGCCTGCCCGACGCCGACGACGTGCTCGCCAAGTGGCTGGCGCTGCACGGCCGGGAGCGCGAGTTGATTGCGACCGCGAACGTCGACCCGCCCGGACATCAGGTCGACCCCGACCACGCTCGCCGAGATATCGCGCGGTTGCGGGCGCTCTGAGCTTCAGCCGGTCTCGGTCAGCGTTCCGGTGAGGGCGCAGGTCTTGGCCGGGTCGTCCGCGATCCCATGAACGGTCAGCTCGGCCGAATGGCCCGCTGCAGCGTAGGTGGACAACAAGACCTGGGTCGTGGACTTGCCGGCGCCGGCCTGGACGTCGGCGATGCGAGCCGCGGGTGCCGAGGAGGCCGCCGGGGATCGGCCGACTACGACTGTGCGGTCTCCGGAGCGCCGGCGTTGATCGCGCCAATGGTGAGGAGCTGATCGAGGGCCCCCGCCTCGGGGACGGTCATATTCGCCACCAGTCGCGGCTGGCCGCTGCCGTTCTCGCATTCAGCGGAGATCTTGTAGCCGTCGAAGTCGAGCACGGTTTCCTGCGCGGTGTCGATCGCCCCCGAGTACGCGAAGTGCTTCGGATGTGCGGAGGCCGCTAGGTCATCCGCGCCGATCGCGCCGGGGGCCACCTTGGCGCCGTCGACCGCGTTCGGGCCGAGGTCTTGTTCTTGACCTGCCCGTTCTTGATCTGCTTCGACTTGACCGAGTTCTTCGGCAGCTTGAGCACCGCGTAGGCCCCGCCACCGAGGGCCACGAACAGGGCGATCGTCGCCACCACGTTCGCGTAGGTCAGCCGGGAACGCAGGCGCGTCAGCATCGGGCCACCCTACACTCCCGATTCGTGACGACGAACGGCGACCGCTCGCTCCCCCGCCCGCGCTCGGCGGGGGTCTTCGACGGCCCCGACCGGGCCGCCGCGCGCGCCTACATGAAGGGGATCGGCTTCGGCGACGACGCGCTCAGCCGGCCGACCGTCGGGATCGCCAACACCTGGACCGAGGCGATGCCGTGCAACTTCCACCTCCGCGGCCTCGCCGAGCACGTCAAGGAGGGCGTCCGCGCCGCCGGCGGCACTCCGATGGAGTTCAACACGATCGCGATCTCGGACGGGATCACGATGGGGACCAAGGGGATGAAGACCTCGCTGGTCAGCCGCGAGGTGATCGCCGACTCGATCGAGCTGATGGCGCGGGGCTACCAGTTCGATGCGTTGGTCGCGCTCTCGGCCTGCGACAAGACCATCCCCGGCGCGGTGATGGCGCTCGCGCGCCTCGACATCCCCTCGCTGATGCTCTACGGCGGCTCGATCGCGCCGGGCCACTGGCACGGCAAGGACGTGACCATCGTCGACCTCTTCGAGGCGATCGGCGCCCACGCCGCGGGCGACATGTCCGACGACGAGCTTCGCTCGCTCGAGGACGTTGCCAGCCCCGGCGCCGGCGCCTGCGGCGGGCAGTTCACCGCCAACACGATGGCCTGTGCCTTCGAGGCGCTCGGGATCTCGCCCGGGGGTTCCTCGATGGTGCCCGCCGAGGACGACGACAAGGCCACCGTGGCGGAGAAGATCGGCGAGCTGGTGATGCGCGTGCTCGCCGACGACCTGCGGCCGAGCAAGGTGATCACACGGCGGTCACTCGAGAACGCGATCGCCTGTGTCTGTGCCTCCGGCGGCTCGACCAACGGCGTCCTGCACCTGCTCGCGGTCGCTCGCGAGGCCGGCGTGGAGCTGGCGATCGACGACTTCGAGCGGATCTCGCGCCACACGCCCCTGCTCGCCGACCTCAAGCCCGGCGGGCGCTTCGTCGCCACCGACCTCTACGCGGCCGGCGGGGTGCCGCTGATCCTCAACCGTCTCGCCGAGGCGGGGATCCTGCATCCCGACGAGATCACGGTCAGCGGCCGGACGATCGGCGAGGAGGCCGCGGCCGCCTCTGAGCACCCCGGCCAGGAGGTCGTGCGCCCGCTCTCGGACCCGCTCAAGCCCGAGGGCGGGCTGGCGATCCTGCGCGGCAACCTCGCCCCCGACGGGGCAGTGGTCAAGCTTGCCGGCACAGAACGCACCGGCCAGTCCGGCCCGGCACGGGTGTTCGAGTCCGAGGAGGAGTGCTTCCGCGCGGTCAAGGACCAGGCGATCGAGCCCGGCGACGTGATCGTGATCCGTAACGAGGGACCTGCGGGCGGCCCCGGGATGCGGGAGATGCTGCAGGTCACGGCGGCGATCGTCGGCGAGGGCCTGGGCGAGGAGGTCGCGCTGCTCACCGACGGCCGCTTCTCGGGCGCGACCCGCGGGTTGATGGTCGGCCACGTGGCTCCCGAGGCCGCCAAGGGCGGCCCGATCGCGGCGATCCGCGAGGGCGACGAGGTGACGATCGACGTCGACGCGCGCCGGCTCGAGGTTGCGCTGACCGACGAGCAGATCGAGCAGCGGATCGCCGAGTACGAGCCGCCTGAGCCCGCGTACGCGACCGGGGTCCTCGCCAAGTACGCGAAGACCGTCAGCTCAGCCACTCACGGCGCGATCACCGGCTGACGAACGCCTCCAGCAGGCGGTTGAAGCGCACCGGGCGCTCGGCCATCGGCACGTGTCCGGTGTCGTCGAGGATCACCGTTTCCGAGTTGACGAGCCGGCGGCCGTACTCGAGCGCGTCGGCGGGCGGGACGATGTTGTCGTTGCGCCCCCAGGCGATCAGGGTGGGGGCGTCGATCTCGTCGAGTCGGTGGAGGAAGTCGTGGACGGCGACGGCGATCAACGCCTCGGCGAACGCCGCGCCGCGCATACCGCCGGTGAAGAACTCCCACAAGAGCTCGGGCCGGATCAGCTCTGGGTGGCGAAAGACGTTGCGAAACGCCATCGCGCGGGCGCGTGGACGGCGAAAGGCGCGGGTCTGGACGCTGAACGCGTATGGGGCGGCCGCCGTCAGCATCCGGGCGGCGACCTCGGTCGGTCCTTCCTTGAGCCGGGTGCTGGAGACTCCCGCGGCCGAGATCAGAGCCAGCTTCTCGAATCGGCGAGGCTCGGCGATCACCGCCTCGGCCGCGACGAAGCCGCCCATGGAGTTGCCGACCACGACGCAGTCGCGAACCTCGAGGGCGTCGCAGAAGTCGCGCAGCAGGCGGCCGTAGGCGGGAATCGAGATCTCCCACTCGGGGGGCGGCGAGGAACCGAAGCCTGGTAGGTCGACCGCGATCACCCGGTGGCGCTCAGCGAAGTGGGGGATGTTCTCGAGCCAGTTCTGCCAGCAACCCGAGAGCCCGTGCACGAGGACGATCGCCAGCGGCGCCTGCTCGGACTCGGGCGGGCCCATCTCGACGTAGTTCACGATCGTCGTCCCTGCGGCTGACCCAACCGCCCCCGGAGGCGAAGCCGAGGAGGCGGGCGGAACGTTGATCGTTCTCAGGTGTTCGCGCCAGTCGATCCGCAGCCAGTCCGGATCGGGGTCGCCGTAGGGGTCGGGACCCTCGGAGGGGGTGGGGTCCGGGCGCGGCCCGTAGATCTCGAACGCGGGCCAGAGCTGATCGACCAGCTCGGAGAGCGAGCGGCGCTCGCCCGGGCTCACGCGTAGCCCATCCGTTCGAGGATCGGGATCTCGTGGATCTGGGATCCGTGGCTCACGAAGCGAAGGATCACACGATCAAGCGGCTTTCGTGCCGCTCGAGGCATCGCCTACTTCTGAAGCCCGGCGGCTTCGAGTGCCTCGTCACGGTCCGTAAAGACCCGGACGCGGGCCAGCAGGCCGTCCCGCACCGTCCATACCAAGGCGAACCTCTGGTCCAGTTCCATCCGGCTCGCCTTGGCGGTCCCCCTGGCCCGGCCCGCCACGAAGACCTGATCCCCCGCGTCGATGAAACCCTCGGCCTCGAACCGGTACTCGTCGTAGACGTCGAAGATATTCCGCAAGCTCTGGCCGACCTCGGCCCCACGGCGCGAACCCGCCTCCACCGCGTCGGCGTGCTGCTCCCAGGAAAAGTCCGCCGACAACAGGTCGGCTCCGACTCCAAAGTCCCCGCGAGCCCACCCCTCGTGGACCACTCGTACCAGCTCCACATTCTCCTGCGACATCGTCCGCGCAGTATCGCGCGATGGCGAGCGGGCTCAGCCCACGACCTTGAACTTGTCCTTGGCCGCCGAGGGGTCGACGTTGCCCGCCGCGTCTACGGCACGGACCTTGAACTTGTGCTTGCCCTCGTCGAGGTGCTTGACATTCTTCGGCGAGGTGCAGGGCTTGAACGGCTTGCGGTCGAGCTTGCACTCAAAGGTGGAGTCCGGCTCATCGGAGATGAACTTGAACTTGACCCTGCTCCTGTCCGTCTTGCCGAGGGTGCCCTTGGTGATCGCGGTCTGGGGCGGGTCGGTGTCGGGACCGTCGGTGTCGGGGCAGGGCCCCTGGGTCGAGGCGTCGGTCGCACACTGATCCTGCGATTCGTCGCCGAACCCGTCACCGTCGGCGTCGGCCTCGAGCCTCGCCGCGATGCCGAACTGGGCCCCGGGCAAAGGTGTGTAGGTGCTCGTCGTGCCGAGTGCCTGGTCGCCAACTATGGAGTGGTAGTCGTAGCCGGCGGCGACTCGGCCACATGCCCCGTCGGTGGCGGCATGCATGCCGATCACATCGCCGCCCTCGACCAAGATGCGGATCGGATACTTGTTCAGGGTGTTGGCGGCAGGCGTCTTGAGGGCGCTCTTGCCGGAGATGGTGAAGGCGTTAGGCGTGCCCGGCGCCGGCCGCGCAACCATGAACTTGAGCTGAGGCGGCGAAGCAGCGGCCCGAAAGCTCCACGAGGTGATGACGCCATCCGCGGGAACGGCATATTGGTCGCCGGGGGACGTCGTTTGGAAGCTAGTGGCTGGGGAACTGCAGCTCACCGAGGGGAGGAAGGTCCCGCCGACCGTGGTTGCGGCGGAGGCCGAGGCCGGGAGCACGACACCGAGCGCCGCGGCGATCCACAGGGCAGGCTTTACGCGGCTCACCTCCAGCATCCGGTCCTCCGGCTTGCGGTTCGAGTCGAGCCTATTCCGGCCTGGACCGTGGGTCAACGGCAGGGGCGACGGGGTCAGCCGACGACCTTGAACTTGTGGAGAGCCACCTGAGCGCCCAGCTCGACCGCGCCGCCGTGGCTGCGCGCGGTGCTGGCGAGGAGCGCTGACTGGCGCACCGCTGGCGCACGGGAGCGAGAAACCGCTTGTCTAAGCGGTTAGGCGTAGCCCATCCGTTCGAGGATCGGGATCTCGTGGATCTGGGGCGGCTGCAGGTGGTCCCAGAGGATCCCCCGCGGGCGGGGGTACCCGCGTTCGAGTTCGATCACCGCGCGCGGCGTCGCGATCAGGTCGACCGGGAGGTCGTGGCTGAGCATCATCAGGTTCTCGCGCAGGATCTGGATCGGGTGACAGGTGGTGACGACGACGGTGTGGTCGTCGATCTTGCCGGCCTCGATCAGCAGCCCGTACTCGATGTCGGAGAAGCCGCCGCCCTTGCCGATCCGGGCGCCGTTGAGGTTGACCGCGACCGTGCCGCAGAGCACCAGGTCGATCTCGGGCAGCTCCTCGTCGGCGACGACGCGGCCGTGGCGCAGCGCCCCCTTTATCGTCGCCGCCTCGCGCACCTGCTTGGCGTTGAGCTTGCGCGGGTCGAGGAGGCGAAACGGGTGCTGGTCGCGCAGCCGGGGGACCGCCATCACGATCGTCTTGCCGTCCTCGAGCGCCCGCCGCCGAGCGTGGGTCTGCGGCGAGTCGGGATTCGCCTTGATCACCCGGGCGCGCTTCCAGGTTCGATGCCCTGCGAGCTTGTCGGCGGCCAGCTTTGCCCCGGCGAAGTTCGGGATCCGGGCCTCGGCGCCGGGGAACCGCGAGACGCCCTCACGATCCATCGCCTTCCAGACGGCGCGCCTGACCTGATCCTTGGACCGCATCGGGGGCGGGATTCTATGCTCGCCGGCCGTCGTCGCCGTACCCGCGGCGCGAGGAGGACGGTCCAAACCACGCCGTGACGGCAGCCTCCGCACTCGTACATGCGTCCGCCTGGCAGCGTTCGGCGTGGCTGCCGACCGTGCTGAGCTGAAGCTCCGGTTGCACCGTAGGAAACAGCGCGGCGACGTCAAAAGGTCGCCCTAGACTCTCTGCCACGGTGGGACGCAAGCTTCAGATAACGGTGTTCGTGCTGGTCGGCGTCCTGCTCGTGGGCGCGGTCGGCGCCTACGCGTGGGATTCCACCCGCAAGGACAAGATCGCCGAGGGGGTGACGATCGGCGGCGTCGACGTCGCCGGGATGACCGCGGCCGAGGCGCGCGAGGCGGTGGACGCGAAGCTGGTCGAGCCGCTTCGCAGGCGGGTCACGGTCAACTTCGAGGGCGTCAAGTACCAGCTCAGCCCCGAGAAGCTCGAGGTCAGCTCCGACGTCGACGGGATGGTCGATCGTGCGCTCACCGAGAGCCAGCAGGGTGGCCTTCCGACCCGCGTCTGGCGCTATGCCACCGGCGGTGCGGTGGACGTCGCGATCTCACCGCAGATCACATACTCGGGCAAGGCGCTGACGGAGTTCATCGACAAGGTCTCCGCCGAGGTCGATCGCGCTCCCGTCGATGCGACGATCGAGGCCAGCGCGACCTCGCTGAGCCCGGTCAAGGGCTCCGACGGCGTCGCGGTGGTCGCCGACGAGCTGCGGGCGAAGCTCGAGTCGGCGGTGCAGAGCCCCGACCGCCGCGAGATCTCGCTGCCGGTTGAGCGACTCGCCCCCGAGGTGACCACGGCCGAGCTCGCCGCGCAGTACCCGACCTATCTGACGGTCGACCGCTCCAGCTTCGAGCTCTCGCTGTGGAAGGACCTCGAGCTGGCAAAGACCTACCCGGTCGCGATCGGCGCCCTGGGCTTCGACACCCCGACCGGTCTCTACAGCATTCAGGACAAGCAGGTCGACCCGGTCTGGAACGTCCCCGACTCCGACTGGGCCGGCGACCTCGCTGGCACGACGGTGCCCGGAGGCGTGCCCGAGAACCCGCTAAAGGCCCGCTGGATGGGCATCTACAACGGGGCGGGGATCCACGGCACCGACGACATCGGCTCGCTCGGCAGCGCGGCCTCGCACGGCTGCGTGCGGATGGCGATCCCCGACGTGATCGAGCTCTACGACCAGGTCGACGTCGGCACACCTATTTACATCGGCTGATACTTCGCGCCCCGCGGCAGGCGTAGATTCGCCCGCGGCGAATCACCCCTCCGATGCCCGAACCTGCACCACCGGCGGAGGAGCTCGAGGCCAGCCCCGCGTGGCTGAGCGCGCTCGACTCCTATACGCGCGAGTTGACGACGCGCGGCGCATCGGCTGCGACCCTGCGCGCCTACGGACGCGACCTGCTCGAGCTCGGAGCCTGGGCCACCGACCGAGGACGCGAGCCGGGGCAGCTCGTCTACCGTGACCTGCGCGCCTATGCCGCGACCCTCTCCGGGCGGCGGCTGGCCAAGTCCACGATCGGCCGCAAGCTCGCCGCGGCGCGCGGCCTGCACGCGCATCTGCTGGCGAGCGAGCAGGCTGAGAGCAACCCGGCCGATCTGCTGCCCACGCCGAAACGGGACACGCGCCTTCCGCGGGTGCTCGGCCGCGACGAGGTCGCATCGCTGTTGGACCGGATTCCGGCCACCGGCCCGCTCGAGGTGCGCGACCGCGCGCTGTTCGAGCTCGCCTACTCCTGCGGCCTGCGAGCCGAGGAGATCGTCTCGCTCGATCTCGGCGACCCCGACTTCGAGTCCGAGACCGTGCGCGTGCACGGCAAAGGTGACAAGACCCGGGTTGTGCCGGTCGGCGAGCCCGCACAGCGGGCCGTTCGGCGCTACTTGGAGATCTCCCGGCAGGCGCTCGGGCCGGCGCGCGAAGAGCCGGCGCTGTTCATCTCGCGACGCGGCCGGCGCCTGGGGCCCTCCGACGTACGCCGCAGGCTCGAGAAGTGGGTCAGGGAGGCCGCTGTCGCAGGGCGGGTCTCGCCGCACACGCTGCGGCATTCCTTCGCCACCCACCTGCTCGAGGGGGGCGCCGACCTGCGCTCGATCCAGGAGCTACTCGGCCATTCGAGTATCTCCACGACCCAGATCTACACTCGGGTCGAGCCTTCGCGGCTCGCCAGTGAATACGCAAAGTCCCACCCGCGCGCTTAGTGGTATCGGCGCGATTTCCCACCAACGCAGGTAGATTTCGAACGGGCACGAGCATGGAAACGAACGTCAAGGCAGTCGAGCTCCGCGAGCTCTGGCGTCGCTACAAGGACGACGGCGACGAGAAGGCCCGCGAGCGCCTGGTAGTCGCCTACTCGCCGCTGGTCAAGTTCATCGCCGGCCGGATGGCCTCCGGGCTGCCCTCGCACGTCGAGGAATCCGACCTGATCTCCTACGGGCTGCTCGGGTTGATCGGCGCGATCGAGCGCTTCGAGCCCGAGCGCGACATCAAGTTCGAGACCTTCGCCGTCGCCCGGGTGAAGGGGGCGATCATCGACGAGCTGCGGTCGCTCGACTGGGTGCCGAGATCGGTGCGCTCGCGGGCCCGCGAGGTCGAGAAGGCCCACGCGGCGCTCGAGGCCAAGCTGCAACGCGCCCCGACCGACGAGGAGATGGCCGAGAAGCTCGAGATGACGGTCGACGAGTTCCGGGACGTTCTCCTGCAGATCGCGAACTCGTCCGTGCTCGCGCTCGATGATCTTTGGACCTTCGCCGATCCCGAGGGCGGCAGCCAGATCTCGGTCCTGGACACGATCCAGGACCCGGGCGCCGTCGACCCCGAGGGCGAGGCACAGGCTTCGGAGGTCAAGGACCGCCTCGCCGATGCGATCGAGTCGCTGCCCGAGCGCGAGCGGCTGGTGATCGCCCTCTACTACTACGAGAATCTCACCCTGCGCGAGATCGGCGAGGTGCTCGGAGTGACCGAGTCGCGAGTCTCCCAGCTGCACACGAAGGCCGTGATCGGCCTGCGTTCGCGCTTCGTCTTATAGATTTCAGCGATGCCGCACAAGGCCCCCGACCGCATCCGCAACGTCGCGCTTGTCGGTCACCGGGGGAGCGGCAAGACCAGTCTCGCCGAGGCGATCCTGTTCGAGTCCGGCGTCGTCAACCGCCTCGGACGCGTCGACGACGGCTCTACGATCTGCGATTTCGAGCCCGACGAGCAGGAGCGCGGGATGTCGATCGGCGCCGCGGTGACCTCGTTCGAGCACGACGGCCGCAAGGTGAACATGATCGATACGCCGGGCGAGTCGAGCTTCATCGCCGACACGCTCGCCGCGCTGCGGGTCGTCGATGCCGCCGTGTTCGTCATCAACGGGGTGATGGGCGTCGAGGTCCATACCGAGCGCCTTTGGAGGCGCGCCGACGAGGAGGGCCTGGCGCGACTGGTGTTTGTCAACATGCTCGACCGCGAACGCGCCGACTTCTTTCGTGCGCTCGAATCGCTGAAGGCCGCCTTTGGCCAGCACGTAGTCGCGACCGAGATCCCGATCGGCTCCGAGCACGAGGTCCGCGGCGTGATCGACCTGATCGACATGACCGCGTTCGAGTACGAGGGCGACGGCCGCGCCAACTCGAAGCAGATCGAGATTCCGGAGGAGCTGCTCGCCCAGGCCGAGGAGTACCGCGAGAAGCTCATGGACGAGGTCGCCGAGAACTCCGACGAGCTGATGGAGCGCTACCTCGAGGGCGAGGAGATCTCCCACTCCGAGGTCGTCGCCGCGCTGAAGAAGGGCGTCACCGAGGGCCACCTGTTCCCGGTCACCTGCGGCGTCGCGACCCACAACCTGGGCACCAACCGGCTGCTCGAGGCCCTGGTCGAGGACCTGCCCTCGCCGGCGATGCGCGGCGCGGTGCCGGCGCTCGGCAAGGACGGCGAGCCGGCCGAGATCGAACCCGACGAGTCCGGCGAGCTGGTCGCCTACGTGTTCAAGACCACCGCCGATCCCTACACCGGCCGGGTGAACATGCTGCGCGTCTATTCCGGGGTGCTGGCGTCCGACTCACACGTGCAAAACGCGGTCCGGCGCTCGAAGGAGCGCATCGGCCAGCTCGCGGCGCCCGAGGGCAAGGAGCTGAGCCCGATCGACGAGCTCGGCCCGGGCGACATCGGCGCGGTGGCGAAGCTGCGCGAGACTCGCGCCGGCGACGTGCTGGCGACCAAGGACACCCCGATTCGCTTCCCGCCGCTCGACCTCCCCGCACCGGTGATGGCGTTCGCCTACGAGCCGAAGTCGAAGGGCGACGAGGAGAAGGCGGCGAGCGCGATCCGCCGACTCTCCGAGGAGGACCCGACACTCGACGTCCACCGCGATCCCGAGACGGGCGAGCAGATCATCGCCGGCCTGACCCAGGTCCACGTCGAGGTGATCGTCGATCGCATCAAGCGCCGGTTCGGCGCCGAGATCGAGCTTCACCCGCCCCAGGTGCCCTACCTCGAGACGATCCGTGGCTCGGCGAAGGCGCACGGGCGCTACAAGAAGCAGACCGGCGGCCGGGGCCAGTTCGGTGATTGCAAGATCGAGATCGAGCCGAACGAGCAGGGGGCGGGGTTCGAGTTCGTCAACGCGATCAAGGGCGGCGTGATCCCGGGGGGCTTCATCCCCGCGGTCGAGAAGGGGGTCGTCGAGGCGATGGCCAAGGGCGTGCTCGCCGGCTACCCGATCAAGGACATCAAGGTGCGCCTGTTCGACGGCCAGCATCACAACGTCGACTCGTCGGAGATGGCATTCAAGATCGCCGGGTCGATGGCTTTCAAACAGGCGGCGGCGGAGGCGGACCTCTATCTACTGGAGCCGATCGTGCAGCTCTTGATCTCGGTTCCCGAGGACGCGGTCGGCGATGTGATCGGCGACCTCAACTCGCGTCGCGGCCATCCGCTCGGGATGGAGCCGAAGGGTACGGCGACCGAGATCAAGGCCGAGGTGCCGATGGCCGAGGTGCTCGACTACGCGCCCGACCTGCGGGCGATCACCGGAGGCCGCGGCGACTACACGATGGAGTTCCTGCGTTACGAGGAGGTTCCCGGCCATATCGCACAGAAGGTCGTCGCCGAGGCCAAGGCCGGCGATGAGCAGGGCGTCAAGGCCTAGAGGCTTAGCCGCAGTTGCCCGAGCGCGTGGTCGTCAACGTGGATGGGGGCTCCAGGGGCAACCCGGGCCCGGCCGCCGCCGGGGTGGTGGTGGCGACGCCCGAGGGCGAGGTGCTCGAGAGCACCGGACAGGCGATCGGCGAGGCGACCAACAACGTCGCCGAGTACCGAGCGCTGCTGCTCGGGATCGAGCGGGCGCGCGCGCTGGGGGCGAGCGAGATCGAGCTGATCGGCGACTCCGAGCTCGTTGTGCGCCAGGTTCGTGGCGAGTACAAGGTCAAGGACGGGGCGCTGCGGAGCCTTCACGCCGAGGTCCGGGCGGCTCTCGCCGGGCTCGCGAGCTGGTCGATCCGAAACGTCCCGCGGGAGCAGAACGCCGAGGCGGACCGCCTGGTCAACGAGGCGCTCGACGCGGGATGATCAAGGCATGACCGGCGCTCCCAGCGGCGATCCGATCGATCCTGGCGTCGACATCGGCCACGTCCACCTGAAGGTGGCCGACATCGATCGCGCGCTCGACTTCTACTCGGGAGTGCTCGGGTTCGAGCTCCAGGACCGGTTCGGCGCCGACGCGGCTTTCCTCTCCGCCGGTGAGTACCACCACCACATCGGCCTCAACACCTGGCAGTCGAAGGGCGGTGCGCCGCCCGCCCCGGGCACCACCGGCCTCTTCCACACCGCGATCCGCTACCCGACCCGGCGCGCCCTCGCCGACGCGGTCAGGCGCGTGATCGACGCCGGGATCGCGCTCGACGGCGCCTCCGACCACGGCGTCAGCGAGGCGATCTACCTCCGCGACCCCGATCAGAACGGGGTCGAGCTCTACTGGGACCGTCCGCGCGAGCAGTGGCCGCGCCCGGCCGACGGATCACCCGGCGTGGCGATGTTCACGGCGCCGCTCGACCTCGCCGACCTGCTCGCCGATCTCAAGTCCGAGCCCCCGGGGTAGGACCGCCGGCCGCCGCCTATACTCCGCCTCCGCGCGGCTGTAGCTCAGTTGGCTAGAGCGTCTGCTTGCCATGCAGAAGGTCGTGGGTTCGAATCCCATCAGCCGCTCTTTTCGGCGCCTTTATCGATCGGGTGGCAAGCTGCTGTAGGCCGTCTGAATACCGGTCCACCTGCGCCGGTCCAATACTGGTCCGTCACGGCGCGGGGGCCGGAGCCATCCGGCCGGGCTCTGACCCTGGCTCGATCAGCAGATCGAGACCGGGAGAACGCAGTTGCTTGACGTGGGGCAGCTCACCCGCGTCGCGGCGGCCGCGGGAAGAACCCGCTCGTGCGCTGAACGTACGCCGCGTACCCCGGCCGCCGGGTCCCGATCGACTGCTCGAGCAGCCGCGCCCCGCTCACCCGCATCAGCAGCACGCTCATCACCAGCGGTCCCACCGCCGTCCACCACGCACTCCCCGTCGCCAGCGCCACGAGATAGAGCCCCCACCACACGCTGAAGTCGCCGAAGTAGTTGGGGTGGCGCGTCCAGCTCCACAGCCCGCGATCCATGACCTGCCCGCGGTTCGCCGGGTCGGCCTTAAAGCGCTCGAGCTGTGCGTCGCCGACCGTCTCGAAGAAGAAGCCGAGCGCCCAGGCGGCGACCCCGAGCCAGTCGAGCCACACGAGCCCGTGCGGCGAGGCGTCGAACTGTCCCGCCTGCACCGGCAGCGATACGACCCACATCAGCAGCCCCTGCAGCCAGAAGACGCTCCACAGGGAGCGCAGCGGCCAGCGGTCGCCGTGGCGCTCGCGCATCTTCCGGTAGCGGAAGTCCTCGTCCTTGCCGAGATTGCGCCGGGCGAGGTGGATCGTCAGGCGCAGGCCCCAGATCGTCGTCAAGACGGCGAGCAGCAGTTCGCGCGCGGGCGAGCCGTCCGCCACCGCGTAGGTCACCCACGCGATCACCACGAAGCCGGCGCCCCAGAAGACGTCGATGATCGACGTGTCGCGCAACGCGACGCTGAGCGCCCAGAGCGCCGTCGTCAGCGCGAAGACGACGGCGAGGTTCAGCAGGAGGATCGCGACGTCGCTCACGCCTGCCCCGCGGCCGCGAACTCCGCGCGCTCGAGCGCAACGAGGCGCGCGCCGACCCACTCGTCCATCTCGGCCCAGACATCGTCGAGCCAGCGCACCCGCTCGTCCACGCCGGCCGGAACCATTGCCCGCGGGATTCGGGTGAGGCGCACGCGGATCCGCCGGCCGACGAGGGCGCCGCTCCAGATGTCCGAGATCAGCCGCAGACCGTCGAGGCCTTGATGGGCCAGCACGACCACGTCGGCCTCGGGCGCGCCTTCGAGCACCGCGAGCACCCCGCCCACCTTGGGCGGAAGCAGGTGCCGCACGCCCGCCATGCGAGCCGCCCGCGCGGGGTCCCGCTCGGCGATCCGCTCGAGCGCGCCGGCGCGACGCCCGGGCGTGAAGCGCGTCCCCTCCGGGTAGAGCAGCACGCCGTCCTGCGGACCCATCCCGGCTGCGAGGCGCCGCACGTTCTCGCGTTCCACGGCCTCGCCGGTGCCGCGGCGCACGAAGTAGTTCGGCAGGCGGCGGCCGGCGACGTCGAGGCATGGGTCTGCGAGCAGCTCGCGCTTGAGCACGTAGCGCAGCCGCACGCGCGCGCGACGCGCGACGAGCACCGACGGCAGCAGGTTGTCGACGATGCTCGCGTGGCGGACGAGGACGATCACCGGCCCCGGCGTGACCAGCGCCTGCCCGGCGACCTCGAGTTGGAGTCCGAAGAGTCCGCGCACCGCCGCAAAGAGCCAGCCGGCCCACACCTGCTGGAAGCGCCAGGTCCACTCGGCCATCCAGGCGCGACGCAGGCCGAAGCCCGCCATCACCCAGACGCCAAGCAGCGCGAGCAGACCGGCGGCCTCGGCGGCGAGGTACACCCACAGGAACCAGAGCAGGCGGGTCGTCACCCAAGGCACCCGGCGAGTGGCCCATCGAACGAGGTCGAGCGCGAGCGCGATCACCAACAGCGCCGGGAAGAGCACGGTGACGAGCACGAGGCCGATGACGCGCGGCGCGATCGTCTTCACGCGCCGGGCGATCGTCTCACTTCGGGGCTCGTCGAAGCCGCCGCGCTCGATCGCCGCGGCGCCCGTTTCAGGTCGATCTTCCCGGCGCTGCGCCAGCATCATCCCTCCGGCTCATGGTGGCAGCCGCCGTTCGCCGGATGGCGTCCACGTCCGCTGAGCCGCCGGCGAGCGCGCCGGCGTAGACTTGCCAGGCCAGCGCGCTCTTCGCGACGAGGCTCAGGAACACGTAGACGCGCTCGGCGAATGCCGGGTCCGCCCAGCGGCCGCGGCCGCGGTACTGCAGCCACATGTTGACCGCGAACGTGCTGAAGAGCAGGAACAGGGTGATGAAGATCGCGACGACGAAGCCGGGGACGCCGTCGCCGTCGGTGGTGGAGACGATGAGTTGGGCCGTGATCGCGATCCACGGGACGGCGCCGATGACGCACCCGTAGATGAACGGCCGCCAGTCCACCTCGTCGCGGTCGGCGTTCACCTGCTCCTGCACGAGCCCGAAGAGGATCATCGCTGTGTTCGCCCCGAACAGGGCGATCAGGGCGACGAGCTCGCTGACCCCGGCGAGCATCGCGATGAGCACGATCATGAGCGACGCGCTGACCGAGTATTCCCACCAGCGCGCCGGATTGATCCCGCGCGCAACGTTCGCCTCGTACCAGCGGCGCGGCCGTCCGCCGCTCAGCGTGAGGTGGTCGACCGCGGCGAGCAACAGGAACGCGGCGACCAGCCAGTCGACCCGTAGACTGCCGAGACTCGCGGCGCCGTAGTCGCCGGCGCCGGGCGGGCCGATCAGGAACGACGCCGTGACGGGAAGCGATGCGGCCGTCGCGATCGCGAGCAGGACGATCGCCTGCAGGGCGTGCACCGAGCCGACGATGACGTTCAGACGGCGCAGTCGGGAGGCCGCCGCGTCGTCGAGCTGGACTGGCGCGGGGTCGGGCATGTTCCCAGGCTACGGGCGGGGAAGAGAAACGGACGTCCCGCGCCCGGACGATCATGGTTCGATGCGGGCAGACGCCTTGGGCCGTGGCAAGCGAATCGCCGCCCTGTCTAGGCGAAAGCTAGGCAGCGGACCGACGGGCTTCATCCGCACCGACCCACTCGTGCGAGTGGGTGGTGCCCACGGACGGACGAATCCGGTTGGCGCCGGAATCCGTGGCGCGGGTCACTACCGCCGCGGCGGCTCCTCTGCGCACGGGAAGTCGAACTGGTTCGCGCCCACGAGCCTCTCCAGCGAGCTACCGGTCAGCCTCTCAGCGGCGGCTCGAAAACTGGTAACAGAGCTGGTAGCAGCGGCTCCGTGGGCCGCATGATCAAGCCGGATGGCGGGGATTTCGCTCACATCCGCCGCTCTTAGGAGAAACCCCCGCTAGCCAGGCTCACCGGAGTCACTGAACGTACCGATTAACGGGCGAACCCGGCCCCCGCGACACATCGGGTCAACAGGCTGGTCTGGCGCGCGGCGTTGCGGAGGAGGCACGCCCCGAGACAGTCGCAATCACGCGAGGCTGTCGCGTAAAGCCCGACCGAGCGAGCGGGCCGGTCACGAAAACGGGTTGATCCGAAAAACCGCAGGGGTCTTTCGGCCCCGATCAGGCCGCGACCGCCGCACGCGGAAGGGAAAGCCATGGGGCACATCTGCAGACGCCCCAGACAACCGAGACGGCCTCGACGCCGCCCACGCCAGGGGAGCCCGAACAAGCAAAGCGGCCCGGGGCAAGCCCCGGGCCGCTTCGGTCCTCGCGCGCGGGTCGCAGCCGCGCTTGGATCGCTCGCTTCGCGCTAGAGCTCGTACGGAAGCAGGACGCCGTCGACGACGTGGACGATCCCGTTCGAGGCCTTGACGGCGTCGGGCGCGGCGATCGCGATCGTACGACCGGTCGCGTCGGTCAGCTCAGCCGAGCCTCGGGCCTTGGTCAGGAACGAGCCCTGCAGCAGCGTCGGAATTCGCTTCGCCTTCACGACCTGCTTCGCGGCTCGGAGGCCGGGAGCGACGTGGTACTTGAGCACCTGCTTCACCGCCGGCAGGCCGAGGGCCGCCACCGCATTGAACGCGTCCTCCTCGGTTGCCGCCCCGGTCAGGTCCAGGAACGCCTGATCGGTCGGTGCGAAGACGGTGAGCTGGCGACGGCCGTCGAGCTTGCCGTCGAGCCCGGTCGCGACGACCGCCTCGCGGAGGATGTCGAAATCGCCGGCATCGCCGTCGAACCCGGTCGGGCCGGAGATCTTGACGACCTTCTCGACGATCGTCTTGCCGTGCTTGCCGGCCCCGTTGCCCTTTTTGTCGGCGAGGGCCGGTGAGGCGGAGAGCGCGACGACGGCGCCGACGCTTGCCAGTGAGACGAGGAACTTATGCATGAGCCACTCCTTCGGTGGGGGGTATGTCCAAGGTCTGTCTAGACCCTAGGAGGGGAAAACTAGCAGATGCTGGGACAGCCTGCACAGGGTTTGTTCTAAGTTTTCACTAAGCTGCTCGGACCGGTCGCGCGCAGGCAACGCCGGGGATCGATCCCGGCCACCTGCCAAGGTCCTGCACAATGTCTGGCCACCCACAGCAAGAGCAAGAGCGCGTCCGGATCGGCGAGCTCAGCCGGCGCACCGGCGTGCGGCCCGACACGATCCGCGCCTGGCAGCGTCGCTACGGCCTCGTCGAGCCGCAGCGCACCTCAAAGGGCTACCGGCTCTACTCGAGCGCGGACGAGGATGTCATCCGGGCAATGCGCGACCTCACCGCGAAGGGCGTAGCCGCGGCTGAGGCGGCGGCGCTCGCTCGTCGCGGCGCCGAGGCGCCGCCCCGCCCTCGTTCGGCGCGCTCGACCCCGCGGCGCAGGCCCGCCGCCTGCGCCGCGCGCTCGAGGCGTTCGACGAGCAGGAGGCCAATGCGATTCTTGACGAGTGCCTGGCGGGTCTCTCGCTGGCCAGGGTCCTAGAGGACGTGATCACCGCGGCGATGGCCGAGATCGGGAGCCGCTGGCACGACGGCGAGGCCACGGTCGCTCAGGAGCACTTCGCCTCGAGCGTCGTCCGCGGCCGCCTGCTCGGCCTGGCGCGTGGCTGGGGAGCCGGCGCCGGCCCGCTCGCGCTGCTGGCCTGTCTCCCCGGCGAGCTCCACGACCTCGGTTTGATCGCTTTCGGGCTCTCGTTGCGCGAGCGCGGCTGGCGGATCGCCTATCTCGGCGCCGACACGCCCCTCGACACGCTCGACGACGCGGTGAATCGGCTGCGACCGCGGGTGGTCGTCCTCTCCGCTTCGGAGCCGAGCCGCCTCGCCGCAGTCGCCAACGAGCTGCGCTCGCTGGCCGTGCGCGTCCCGGTCTCGGTCGGGGGGCGTGCGGCCGCAGCCTTGCCCATCGAGGGCGTGACGAGGCTCAAGGGCATCGCCTCGAGTGAGGACTTCAATCGGTTGCGCTCGCCGTAAGCCGAGCCCGCGCCCCGGGACGTCACGCCGCTCGACACGTGGCCAATCGATCCGGGACGGGTGCAGAGCTCGAGGCAGAAATGCAGGTCGAAGCCCAAGATCACCGGCAACGGCTCATGGCTGGACCCATGCACAGGAAGGCGTCACCGCAGCGCCGACCCGCTCAGCGTCGGCTCGCATCGGCCAATGATGGCCCGCTGTCCACCAGACGACCGCCCTCTTCGGTCCGAACCCATCGTCCGAGCCGAGTCGCCCGGCCGCGTTCAACCGTGAGCTGACGACGCGGCCCAGACACTGCGGTGTCTCCCAGGCGCCGACAGAGCAGGCTCAGAGAGCGGGGCGGAAGGCGCATAAGGCCCTTCTGCAATGGCGTGGGCGCGCAATTTCGAGGATTCAGGCGCTTCGGCGGCGGTTCTACGCGGCGCGCGATCGTCGGACAGCGGGAACACCTGGACGGCGAGCGTGCCGAAGATGTGGCGGAGGTGGCATGGCACCGGATCGGCTTCAGGCCGGCGCGACCGGAAGACCAGGGCCCTCGCCGCCCCAGGTGACGGCGGAAGCTACAGCGACGCACAGCCGACTGTCGCAATGCGCGACGGGCGACAGCACGATTCCTGTCGCTGGCAAGAAATAGGCGCACGCCCTGCCTATCCCCGTGTGGTCTCGTCGGAGACTGAACCGACAACCTTGCTCCTCCGCGCGATGAGCGGCTGCCCCATTCAGTCATGATCCGCGCCGACGGGTTGCGCAGGAGCAGTGAGGAAAGGAGAACGTGCGATGAAGATCGGGGTGCTGGGAACGGGGATGGTCGGCCAGGCGATTGCGACGAAGCTGGTCGAGCTCGGGCACGAGGTCACGATGGGTTCGCGCCGAGCCGGCAACGAGAACGCGGTCGCCTGGGCGAAGGACGCCGGCGAGGCGGCCGCCGAAGGAAGCTTCGCCGAAGCCGCCGGCCACGGCGAGCTGGTCGTCAACTGCACCGCCGGGGTCGCCTCCCTCGAGGCGCTCGAGGCGGCGGGCAAGGAGAACCTCTCCGGCAAGACCCTGATCGACATCGCCAACCCGCTCGATGCATCGCAGGGTTTCCCGCCCATGCTCGCCTTCTGCAACGACGAGAGCCTCGGGGAGCGAATCCAGGCGGCCTTCCTCGATGCCCGCGTGGTGAAGACGCTCAACACGATGAACTGCCAGGTGATGGTGGAGCCCACCCGGGTCCCCGGAGAGCACGCCGTGTTCATGAGCGGCGATGACGACGGCGCCAAGCGCGAGGTCGGTGACCTGCTCGGCAGCTTCGGCTGGCCCGTTGGGCGCATCATCGACCTGGGAGGCATCGAGACGGCCCGCGGCACCGAGATGTATCTGCCGCTCTGGCTCAGGCTCTACTCGCGACTCGAGACCGGAGACTTCAACATCGGCGTTCTGCGCGCCTGAGGAGGCCAAGTTGGTAACTCGCTCGCTCGGAGAAGACGGCCCCCAGGTGTCCGCCCTTGGGCTGGGGTGCATGGGGATGTCCGATCTCTACGGTCCCGCCGACGAGGCCGAGAGCATCGCCACCATTCATGCCGCCCTCGACGCTGGGGTGAACCTGCTCGACACCGGCGACTACTACGCGATGGGGGACAATGAGATGCTGATCCGCAGGGCTCTCGAGGGCCGTGATCGAGGCGAGGCGGTGATCAGCGTCAAGTTCGGCGTCCTGCGCGATCCCGCCGGGGGGTGGGCCGGCGTCGACGGCCGTCCCGTGGCGGTGAAGAACTCCCTCGCCTACTCGCTGCGGCGCCTCGGCACCGATCACATCGACATCTACCGGCTCGGCCGCTACGACCCCGAGGTCCCGATCGAGGAGACCGTGGGCGCGATCGCGGAGATGGTCGAGGCCGGCTACGTCCGGCACGTCGGCCTCTCCGAGGTGGGCGCCGAGACGATCCGCCGCGCCCAGGCGACGCACCCGATCAGCGACCTGCAGATCGAGTACTCGCTGATCTCGCGAGGGATCGAGGCTGAGATCCTGCCGACCTGCCGCGAGCTGGGAATCGGGGTGACCGCCTACGGCGTGCTCTCGCGCGGGCTGCTCAGCGGCCACTGGTCGAAGGATCACGAGACAGGCCCAGCGGACTTCCGCAGCCACGCCCCGCGCTTCCTGGGCGAGAACCTCGATCGCAACCTGGAGCTGGTCGAGGCGATCCGCGGGATCGCCGAGGCGAAGGGGGCGACCGTGGCTCAGGTTGCGATCGCCTGGGTGCTCTCCCGCGGCGAGGATGTCGTGCCGCTGGTCGGGGCGCGGCGCCGCGAGCGGCTTGAGGAGGCGCTCGGCGCCCTCGAGGTCGAGCTCTCGGCTGACGACCTGGCCGCGATCGAGCAGGCGGTGCCCGCCGGGGCCGCGGCGGGAGAGCGCTACGACGATCAGCAGATGGCGATCCTCGACAGCGAGCGGAGCTGACCGGGCGGGCGTTGGCTCCTCGTTTCATGCGGAGGGGTAGCGCCCGCAGTCGTCCCACTGACTACTGCATCGCGCGAGGAGGAGGCGTCAGGTCTCGCCGACGACCTTCCCCGTCGAGATCTGCGTTGACCCGCTCCACGGCGACCCGAGGCCTGCTCTACCCGGTCCGGGTCAACGCTGGGTCAACACAACGTCAGGAAACAGCCGCAAACGCCGAGCAGGTAGGGATCGGCGAAACCGGCGATTAGCGGGCGAAACACCAACAGCCGCAAAGCCCCGCAAACCCACGGAGACACTTGCCATGCAGAAGGTCGTGGGTTCGAATCCCATCAGCCGCTCTTTTCGGCGCCTTTATCGGTGTCGTGGCAAGCCCGAGGCAGCCGCCAGGACGCGCCCGTCGGTGTGCGAGTGGTAGCTCAGCTGGTAGCAGCGCACGGCGTGGTCGCAGGCGTCTACCTGCCGCTGCCGCCGTTCGCGCGAAGGAGGAGTGGCTCCGTGGAGCCACTTAGCTTGTGCTGGTCGTCCCTTGCGGGCGTGCACGACTCGGTCGCTCACACGCCCGCATCAGGAGAAAGCGGTAGCGAGCCCTGATCCTCCCTGGTCTGGCGCGTTCCGAGGCGTATCGTTGATCGACTGCCACCGCGAAAGGCTGGAACGAGATGAAACAGCGCAAACTCGCCGATCTCGAGGTCTCCGCGCTTGGGCTCGGATGCATGGGAATGTCGGCCTTCTACGGAACCACCGACGAGGATGAGTCCGTCCGCACGATCCAGCGAGCGCTCGAGCTCGGGATCAACTTCATCGACACAGCGCAGCTCTACGGGCCGCTGACCAACGAGCAGCTCGTCGGACGCGCTATCAAGGGCCGCCGCGACGAGTACGTGATCGCTACCAAGTTTTCGCGCCGGATGGACAACGCGAGGCCGGGCGACATGTCCACCGTCGGCCCGTCCGACGGCTCGGCCGAGCACGTCCGCGTCTCGATCGAGGGCTCGCTGCAGCGCCTCGGCACCGACCACGTCGACCTCTACTACCAGCACCGCGTCGACCCCAGCGTCCCGATCGAGGAGACGGTCGGCGCGATGGCGGAGTTGGTCAACGAGGGCAAGGTCCTCCACCTCGGGCTCAGCGAGGCCGCCCCGGAGACGATCCGTCGCGCCCACGCCGTGCATCCGATCACCGCGGTCCAGACCGAGTACTCGCTCTGGACCCGCGATCCCGAGGATGAGGTCCTCCCGACCTGCCGCGAGCTCGGGATCGGCTTCGTCCCCTACTCGCCGCTTGGGCGCGGCTTCCTCTCTGGCCGCTTCAAGTCGCCCGAGGAGCTCGACGAAGGAGACTTCCGGCGCACCGGACCCCGTTTCAGCGGCGAGAACCTCGAGGCGAACCTGAGGCTCGCCGCCAAGGTCGAGGAGATCGCGGCGGGAAAGGGCATCACCTCAGCCCAGCTGGCGATCGCGTGGGTGCTCGCGCAGGGCGAGGACTTGGTGCCGATCCCCGGCACCAAGAGGCGCAGCTACCTGGAGCAGAACGCGGGCGCTGTCGATGTCGAGCTCACGAACGAGGACCTGTCCCGGATCGACGCCGAGCTGCCCGAGGCGGCGGGCAAGCGCTACGACGAGGCCGGGATGGCGACGGTCAACCTCTAGAGGGGACGACACGTCCATGCAAGCAGTGGTTATTCACGAGACGGGCGATCCCGGCGTCCTGCGCTACGAGGAGGCAGACCGCCCCGAACCCGGCGACGGCGAGGTGCTGATCAAGGTCCACGCCGCGTCGGTCAACCCGGCCGACTGGAAGAACCGGCGGGGGTCCAGGAGCGCGCCGCTCCCGAGGGTGCTGGGAATCGACGTGTCGGGGACGGTCGAAACCTCACGCGCCGACGGCTTCGCCGAGGGCGACCCGGTGTTCGGCATCTCGACGAGCGGAGGGTACGCGGAGTACGCGACCGCGTCCGCCGCAGCGATCGCCAAGAAGCCCGAGGGCGTCCCTCACGAGCAGGCGGCGGCGATTCCCGTCGCCGGCCAAACCGCCTGGCAGGCCCTGTTCGACCGGGGAGGTCTTGGCAGCGGGCAGACGGCGCTCGTCGCGGGCGCCGCCGGCGGTGTAGGCCATTTCGCCGTCCAGTTCGCCAAGGTTGCCGGCGCGCGGGCGATCGGCACCGGCTCCACACGCAACCGCGACTTCGTGCTGGGTCTGGGCGCCGACGAGTACGTGGACTACACCCAGCAGGACGTGAGCGAGGCTGTGAGCGGTGCAGACATCGCGCTCGACACCGTCGGCGGCGAACTGACTGCATCGCTGCTCCCGGCTGTGCGGGAGGGTGGGATGCTCGTCACGATCGCCGGCACCCCGCCCGAGGAGGCCGCGCGAGAGCAGGGGGTGCGCGCGGAGCTGCACGTGATTAGTCCGAGGTCCGAGCAGCTCGCGCGGATAGCCGAGCTCGTGGCAGGCGGGGATGTGCGCGTGGAGATCGCCGAGACGATGCCGCTCGCCGATGTGAAGCGCGCGCACGAGCTCAGCGAGGGTGGCCACGTACGTGGGAAGCTCGTGCTGACCGCGGCGACGTAGGGGCCCCCGCCCCCAATCGCCGCTAGGCGAGGAGCAGCAGCGACAGCGCGCGCTGAGCTGACGCCTCCTCACGCGTGAACGCAGCAGCGGAGTCGCGGCGATTGGATCAGCGCGAATGGCGATCAGCCGGATGGGCTCTTGCTACCAGTCCCGGAAGCCGTGAACGCGCCAGAAACTGGTACCTCAACTGGTAGTAGCGTCCGTACGGACCTCATGAACAAGCCAGTTGGCGGGGTTTTCGCTCACATCAGCCGCTCTCGGAAAGCCCCCGCTAGACGGGGGTTTTTCGTTCCCGGCCCCGATCAGCGCGGTGGGGTCGGGGGCCTCAGAATGGGTTCCGCTGCCCGTTGCTGCCCAATCAGACGCCTCGACGAGGCCGTCGAGCGCCGCTCCGTGGTCCGTCCTCGAGGCTGCCGACGTTGGCGGCCGATCCCGACACAATTCGCGATGCAATCAAGGCAGTCGGCGAAGATACTCAAGTGACGGACGAGCGACGACAACGATGAAGAAAGCGACAACAACCATGAAGAAGAGGAAGAGCGGCTCGAAGGAAGGAAAAAAAGGAGACTCTCCTTCTCAGCTGATAGATGCGAGAGTCAAGGAGCTGAGTGATTGGCGGGGCGAGACGCTCGCTCGGGTCCGAATTCTCGTCAAGCAGGCCGACCCCGAAGTGGTCGAGGAGTGGAAGTGGAGAGGGGTGCCGGTGTGGTCGCACGGCGGAATAATCTGCACCGGTGAGACGTACAAGAATGTCGTGAAGATGACCTTCGCCAAGGGCGCCTCGTTGGAGGACCCTTCAGGCCTCTTCAACTCCAGCCTCGAAGGCAACACCAGGCGTGCCATCGATTTCCATGAGAGCGACGAGATTGATGAAAAGGCGTTGAAGGCGCTGATTCGCGCCGCCGTGGCACTGAACACGTCCTGAGCCGCTGAAGCGAGTCCGCCTCTGCGTGAATAGAGGCGAATCGCCCCGCTCGGCGACGCCCGCGATCCCGCTGCTCATGCGCCTCACCGAAGTTCCTCGAACAGGCCCGGCGGCTTCACGTTGAGTTCTGGGAGACGCGGGCGGGTCCGCCACGCGCGGGGCCGGACGGTTGACGGAATCGGCGCTTCCGGATACGTTCGCCGCGACACCGAGCGACTGTGGAGGCCACGCATGTTTAGGAGGCGAGCGCAAGCCGGCTTCGTGGCTGCGATCGCGATCGGCGCCGTCGTCCTCCCCGCCGTCGGCAGGTGCGGTGACCACGATCGGCAGCGATCTGACCATTCCGCTGGAAACGACGACTTCCTGCACGCCAGCCCCGACCTTCTTTCAGCAGAGCCTGACTGGACGGCAGGTAACAGCGCTCACCGCCGGGGTCGTCGTGCGCTGGCGCCTGGTGGTCGGGCTCGCCCCGGTGAACGTCAAGCTGCGGATCATTCGGGCTGCTAGTGCCGGGACGTTCACCGGCATCAACTCCAGCGAATCCGTGCAGGCAGCGCTTGGGACGAACGAGTTCCCGACCCGACTCGCGATCCAGGCCGGCGACTTCATCGGCGTCGACGCGGGTGCCGGCGAGAACTTCCGCGCATTCGCCACCAACTCCGGTGCCGTTAGACGGTCCTTTTACCCCGCGCTCGCCGACGGCGAGACCAGGGCTCCGAGCGGGTGCTTCGACAACGATGACTTGGAGATTTTGCTCAACGCCGACATCGAGCCGGACGCCGACGGAGACGGCTTCGGCGACGAGACCCAGGATCAGTGCCCGACCGACGCCTCGACCCAGGGGCCGTGTCCGGTAGTCCCCGATACCGATCCGCCCGAGACCAAGATCACCAAGGGCGCTCCGAACAAGCCCGACAAGACCAAGCTCAAGTTCAAGTTCACCTCCTCGGAGCCCGGCTCGACCTTCGAGTGCAAGCTCGACAAGAAGGCGTTGAAGCCCTGCACCTCGCCGCGCAAGGTCAAGCGCCTCGACGACGGCAAGCACAAGTTCAAGGTGGTCGCCACCGACGCGGCCGGAAACACCGACCCCTCGGCCGCCAAGGACAAGTTCAAGGTCGTGGGCTGAGCGCGGCAGGCGGGCCTGCGGTTGACTCGATCGCGCATCCCGGATAAGTTCGCCTGTTACTGAAGCGAGCGGGGAGGACGGGGTGTTCGGTACGCGCGGACGGTTGGGCCTCGTGGCGACGGCCACGGCGCTCGTACTTGCGCTTCCGGGCTCGGCCTCCGGCGCTGTGGCGGTGGGTAACGATCTCGAGAGCGCTCCCCTGCTTGGGTTCTGCGCGGTCGCCTGCTCGATCAGTCTCGCGGACCTCCCTGCGTCGGACCGGGCGCCGGGGGGACTGACGATCCCTGAGGATGGGGTGATCGTGCGCTGGCGCGCACGCACGATCACGACCGCTTCGAGCTCGTCGCTCAGGCTCCTGGTGCTGGCAGGGAACACCGGCGTCCAGCGAGGAGCGGCCGAGACGCTGCCCACAGCAGCTGGCGTCTATGTCTTCCCGGCCCAACTTCCGGTCGAAGCCGGGCAACGGATCGGCGTCGAGGTGATCAGCGCCCCGCTGGATGGCACCGGGATCGGCCGCCAAGCGGTTCCGGGCGCTCTGGTGGAGTTCTGGTCCCCGCCGCTCGGCCTTGGCGAGACGCGCGATCCGAGCAGCTCGAACCCCGGCCTCGAGTTGTTCATCAACGCCGACGTGGAACCCGACGCCGACGTCGATGGCTTCGGTGACGAAACCCAGGATCAATGCCCAGGAGTGAGCGGACCGTCGAGCGGTTGTCCTCCCGACACTGACCCGCCCGAGACCGAGATCACCAAGACCCCGCCGAACAAGAACCAGGGGCCCAAGGCCAGGTACAAGTTCACAAGCGACGAGCCGGGCTCTGCCTTCGAGTGTTCGCTCAGGGGCAAAGGGCTCGACCAGGCCGTGAGGCAGTTCGGCGACTGCGACTCTCCGCGCAAGTACAAGCGCCTCGACGAGGGCAAGTTCAAGTTCAAGGTCCGGGCTATCGACGCCGCCGGCAACGTCGATCCCTCGGCGGCGAAGGACAGGTTCAAGGTCGTCGACTGACCCCCAGCAGTGGCCACTGGACGCGGCGGATCTCGACGCCGCGCTCCGCGGCGACGGATCGGCGCTCGAGACCGCGGCAAGCGGCTTCCTCACGCCCGCCGGCTGGGCCGGCACGACGACCTCGACGGCGATCCAGTGCGCCGACGCGCCGGCCCATAGGGGATCGCAAAGCTGGCCGCAGGTGATCAAACGACTCAAGTGGATCAGCCGACTTCAGGGCCGCGTGCAGGGCTGGTGGGGCCCACTGCGCCTCCTGGCCGGTGCGGGGCGAGGACAGCTACCGCGGTCCCTGGGACGCCTCGACCCCGAACTCGATCCTGCTGATTGGCACCCGGTGCGACCCCAACACGGCCTATGCCAACGCCGTGCGAGCGGAGCGGCGGCTCGGCAACGCGGTCTTGCTAACCCACGAGGGCTACGGTCACCTGAGCTTCCAGAACCCGAGCGCCTGCATCGACCAGGCGACGGTCGACTACCTGGTCGACCTGATCACCCCACCGACGGGCACGGTCTGCCAGTCGGATCAGCAGCCCTTCGATCCGGAACTCCGCTAGGTCCACCTCCACCGCTCGCGGAGGCTTGGGGTGGCGCCGCCACCCGGCGGCAACACGAATAGGGTGGTGGAGATGGCCGCGCCTTCACGACGTTTCGCCGTCGGCAGCATCGTCTCCGGCGCGCTGCTGGCGCTCGGGCTGTCGGGATCGCCGGCCGTGCTCGCCGGCGGGCAACACCAAGTCACGGTTCTGGGCGGAGGTGGCGGCGCGGTGGCGGTGTTCAGCTCGGCGAAGTGCCGCAAGCACCGGGGTGAGTTCAAGGCGCTCACCGGCAAGACCGGCACCGGCTACACGTTGTCAGTCTCGATCGAGGACTTCAGCGGCTTTCATACCTACGACCTCGTGCAGAGCCCGAGCGCCGACCCGTGGATCTCAGTCCACCACGGCCCCAGCGGCGTCAGCTATAGCAACATCCACAAGCCGCCGTTTCCGTCTCCGGGCTTTGGCCAGATCCGCTTCAGCGACCACCACAAGCTGATGGGCATCGGCTACAGCCCTGCGTACTCGCAGGACGGCTCCGACGCCGTCACCTTCACGGGCGTGCTCCGCTGCCGCTACCCGCGGAACAAGCCGCGCCACTAGTCACGGCGCGTTATTGGCCCGTTGGTAGCAGCGCGTCCGCAGCCAGCATGAGCAAGCCAGATGGCGGGAATTTCGCTCTTGATGGCGGGCATGCGAGGTTGCAGAGCCCATGGTTATACGCGTGGCCGGTTCTCCGGCCCTACGGGGTGAAGAAGCAGGCTTCGTAGCCCGGCGCGCAGACGCATTCCCCATTCCGACAGACGAACACCGGCCCCTGGCACGGCTGCCCGCACCCCCCGCAGTTGTCGGCCCTCGACTGGACGCCCACGACTTGGCCCTCGCAGCACCGCTCCGTCTTGTGGTCGTAGCCGCTTTCCCCGCCACCACGGTAACCGCAGACCCTCCGCTTCCGGCGGCATCGCTGCCGATTGTCCGCAAACCGGTCTCCCCGTCGTCGGGTCAGATCACGCTACGTCCGCGGCCCGGCAATGTCAAGCGGCCGCCGGGCCAATCTGTTCGTCCAGCGCTGGGACTGATCGAGGATCGTTGTCCCCGCTTCGTCCTCAGGGCCGACTAGGCTGCCCCGCAATCAATGACTGGAGGAGCCGAGTGAAAAGGACTTGTATCGGGGTATGCGCAGCTGCCACGGCGATCGCTATCGGGGCTGCCGGTTGTGGAGGCGGGGACGACTCGACGACCACGACCGCTGCATCGATCACCAAGGAGGAGTTCGTAACTCAGGCGAACGACATCTGCGCGGAGGGGAACAAGACGATCGACTCCGCAGCGAACGAGACGTTTACGGGCGGCCAGCCGAGCCAGGCGGACATCGTCGCGTTCTGGGACGACACGTTGATTCCGTCGGTCACCGATCAGGTCGCTCAGATCAAGGCGCTAGGAATCCCGGCCGGCGACGAGGATCAGGTCAACGCGATTCTTGCCGAGGCTG
>CAVVBX010000015.1:0-121226 GCA_963746675.1 uncultured Solirubrobacterales bacterium
AGCCGGGGCTTCTTCTGGAGGTACCGTCAGTCCGGGCGGCTATTCACCGCCGAACCTTCGTCCCTCCTGAAAGGGGTTTACAACCCGAAGGCCTTCTTCCCCCACGCGGCGTTGCTGCGTCACGCTTTCGCGCATTGCGCAAGATTCCCCACTGCTGCCTCCCGTAGGAGTCTGGGCCGTGTCTCAGTCCCAGTGTGGCTGATCGTCCTCTCAGACCAGCTACCCATCGTAGCCTTGGTGAGCCGTTACCTCACCAACTAGCTAATGGGCCACGGGCCCCTCCCGATACGGAGGCCGAAGCTTCCTTTACGCGCCGGACTTGAGTCCGGCGAGCACATCCGGTATTAGCCCGAGTTTCCTCGGGTTGTCCCGGTTATCGGGGCAGGTTACCCACGTGTTACTCACCCGTTCGCTGCTTTGCCCCAGGGCAAGCCCTGGTTCGTCGCTCAACTTGCATGTGTTAGGCACGCCGCCAGCGTTCGTCCTGAGCCAGGATCAAACTCTCCGTGAAAAATGACTCGAGGGTTTCAATCCGACACCGGGGTCAACCGGCGCCGGTTCCTCTGTCGAACACGAAAAGTCGTCATGCCTGATGTCCGTCGAGTACACAAGTTGACGGACGACATGACGGGGTTTGGCTGCCACCGCCGACGAATCGGCGATGGTCGGACCTGTCGGATCCGGAGACGAATCCCCGGATCGCACGCTGCTCAGTTTTCAAAGACCGCTTCCCGCGCGCCGAGGGGTTTCCTCGAACGGGCGAGTGCCGTTTCAGGCGCGACCAGCAAGTATAACCCTGCCGAGGCCCCTGCCGCAAGCCGATCGGCTGGATGCGGACGCGAGAGGGTAGCAGGCTCGCTCAGACGTCCCGTGCGCAGGACGTGCGCAGGGCGCGTCAGACGGTGTCACGCGCGAGCCGGCGGTACCGTCGCTTGCCGACCTGAAGCACTCGACCGACCAGCTCGCCCGCTGCGAGGTCCAAGGTGTCGGGTCCCACCGGTTCGCCGTCGAGCTTGACTCCGCCCTGCTGGATCATCCGGCGTGCTTCGCTGGTGGAGAGATCGAACTCGGCGGAGATCAGCGCCGGAAGGTGGACGAGCTCGCCGTCGGCGACCGCGATCCGCGCGACCGCGATCTCGTCGGGGAGCCCGCCACGCACGTGGACCTGGTCGAAAGCGGCTTCGGCGACCTCTCCCGCGCCGGCACCGTGGAAACGGTCGGTGAGCCGACGTGCGAGCGCGCGCTTGGCCTCGCCGGGATGCGTTTCCGGATCCAGCGGCGCTCCGAGCAGCAGCAGATGGTATTCGCCCATCACCGCGTCGGGAATGCTCATCAGCTTGCCGAACATCTCCCCCGGTGGGTCGGTGACCGCGATCCAGTTGTCGTAGGACTTGCTCATCTTGCGCACCCCGTCGGTGCCGGGCAGAATCGGCATCGTCAGGATCGATTGCGGTGGCTGCCCGTAGGCAGCCTGAACGTCGCGGCCGAACAGCAGGTTGAACTTCTGGTCGGTGGCACCAAGCTCGATGTCGGCCGCGACCGCGACCGAGTCATAGCCCTGTAGAACCGGGTAGAGGAGCTCGAGCGCGGAGATCGGCTGCGCGTCCGCCATTCGCCGGCTGAAGTCGTCACGCTCGAGCAAGCGAGCGACCGTGAAACGGCGCACGAGGTCGAACAGCTCCTCGCTCTCCATCCGCAACCAGTCGCTGTTGCGGCGCAGCTCGGTCCGCTCGCGGTCCAGGATCGCGAAGGCCTGCTCCTGGTAGGTGGCGGCGTTGGCCTCCACCTGCTCCGGTGAGAGCACCGGCCGGGTCGCGTCGCGGCCGCTGGGGTCGCCCACTCGCGCCGTGTAGTCCCCGATGATCAGCACCACCGTATGCCCGGCATCCTGGAAGGCGCGCAGCTTGGTCAGCACGACGCAGTGGCCGAGATGGATGTCGGGGCTGGTCGGATCAACCCCGAACTTGACCCTCAAGGCCCTGCCGCCCGCGATCTGCTCGGCCAGTCTGCCCTCGGGAAGTACGTCCACTGCGCCCGCGAGCAGGCGGTCGAGGGTCTCCGTTTGGCCACCGTTACCGGCGGCAGGTTCCTGCGTGGGCGGCACAGGCGCAATGCTAGACTCACCGGCCGGCTCTTAGGGGTGTCCGCTTCCGCCGTCACGGTAGGCCGGCGCTCCGATGGACGGGCGATTGAACGCCTGGCTGGGCCGCGAGCGGCACGTCGAGTCGCTCGGCCGGGTGTGACCAAACGCGCCCGCAGACGAGGTCTTTGCGATGGACTCCGGATCCGAACACGAACCCGTGAGCGAGAACGGCGGCCCGAAGCGGGGTCGCCGGACACGCCTGCCCAAGCCTCCGGGACCGCCCGAGCAGTCCGACCCATCGGCGAAGCCGCGGATGCGCAAGCTCCGATTCGCCCTGGTGATCCTCGGCCTCTCGGGACTCGCGTTCGTCTCCTGGATCTTCGGGATCATGATGGCGGTGGCCCAGGACCTGCCCGCGCTCGAAAGCCGGGAGCAGTACAAGCGAGCCCAGAACTCGATCGTCTATGACGTCAACGGCGTCAAGCTCGCCACCCTGACCAACAACCAGGGGCGGATCCTGCTCTCCTCGGACGAGATCTCGCCGGCGATGAAGGAGGCGGTCGTCGCGATCGAGGACACGCGCTTCTACGAGCACCGCGGCGTCGACTTCCAGGGGATCGGCCGGGCGCTGTACCAGGACATCCTCTCCGGGTCCGCACAGCAGGGCGCCTCGACGATCACCCAGCAGTTCGTCAAGAACGCGCTGGCGGCCCAGGGGAGTCGCACGATCCTGCAGAAGTTCCGCGAGGCGGCGATTGCCTATCACCTCGAGCGCCAGTGGTCGAAGGACAAGATCCTCACCGAGTACCTGAACGAGATCTACTTCGGCGAGGGCGCGACCGGGATCGAGGCCGCCGCCCGCACCTACTTCGGCTACGCGCACCCTGGCTGCGGGCAGGGCGATGCCGAGCCCTGCGCCTCGCAGTTGCTGCCCTGGGAGGCGGCCCTGCTCGCCGGGATGATCTCCTCACCCAGCGCCTACAACCCCCGCGCGAACCCGATCGACTCGGAGGCGCGGCGCAACCTGGTGCTCGAGCAGATGCAGGAGCAGGGGTACCTGACCGAGGAGGAGTACGCGAAATACACGGAGATCCCGATCCCGAAGGAGGACGAGATCGCCCCCCCGCAGGAGAACTCCGCGGCCCCCTACTTCACCTCCTGGCTGCGTCAGCAGCTGGTCGACCGCTACGGCGCCGGCGAGGCGTTCGGCGGGGGGCTGCAGATCACCTCGACGCTCGACCTCGAGTTCCAGCAACGGGTGGAGGGCATCGTCCAGAGCCGCCTCGGGGCGATCGAGCCGACCGCCTCGGTGGTCGTACTCGACAACGACACAGGCGCGGTGCGGGCGATGGTCGGTGGGCCGAACTACCAGGAGGCCCCCTTCAACCTGGCCACCAACGGACACCGCCAGCCGGGCTCCTCGTTCAAGCCGTTCACCCTGATCACCGCCCTCGAGCAGGGCCACTCGACCAGCGAGGTCTACGCCTCGGCGCCGCAGGAGATCCCGTTCCGGGTGAAGGTCGAGAAGAAGAACGGCCACGAAGAGATCCTCAACGACATCTTCGACGTCAACAACTACGACGACAGCTACCTCGGCTCGGCGTCCCTGTTCACCGCCACCACCTACTCCGACAACTCCGTCTACTCGCAGGTCGGCACCCAGGCCGGGCCGCAGAACGTCGCTGCGACTGCCCAGAAGATGGGGATCGAGACCGACCTCTCGACCGAGAATCAGTACTCGGTCGAGGGCGGGCCGTTCGAGCCCTACAACCCGGCGCTGATCCTCGGCGGCCTCGAGGTCGGGGTCACGCCGCTGGAGATGGCTCACGCCTACAACACCCTCGCCGCCGACGGCAAACGCCTCTCGGGGACGATGGCGGCCGACGCCGGCGGCCCGGTAGCGATCGTCAAGGTGACCGACGGCGATTCCTATAACCAGGGCGCCCTGGTCAAGGATCAGACGGGCGCGAGTGGCGAGAACGAGGTCGTCGCCAAGCAGGTGATCGACCCGACCGTCGCGGCGACCGCCAAGGACGTGCTCTCGACCGTGGTCAGCTCGGGAACGGGCCGAAACGCGGCAACCGGAGAGCCCACCTGGGGCAAGACCGGCACCACCGACGACAACGGCGACGCCTGGTTCTGCGGCGCTACCGAGGAGATCACCGCGTGCGTGTGGGTGGGCCACCCGGATGAGGTGGTGCCGATGGAAACCGAGTACGCCGGCGGTCCGGTGGATGGCGGCACCTTCCCGGCGCTGATCTTCGCCGACGTCGTCAATGCCTACCAGGAGGTGCAGGGGGCGCGCAAGGCGGGCCAGGAGCCCGATACCAGCGCCCCCAGCACGGTCCCCCCTGTTTCCACCAGCCCCCCGGCGCCCACCTATGACTCCAGCGACTCAGCGGCGCCCGCGCCGAGCGGCGGCGGGGGGACCACCGAGACCGCTCCCCCGAGCACCGACGGCGGCTCCGCCGGCGGGGGCGAACCGGCGCCCAGCGGCGGCGGAATCTCGGCCGGCTGAGCCGCCTCAGGCGGCCGCGCGTAGCGGCCGCGAGAGGAACCGGCTGCCCGCCGCGCAGAAGCGCCAGGGGCGCTCCGTCGCCCGGCTGATCCCGATCCGCGGTCCGGTCTCGATCTCGACCCCCTCCCACTCAAGCGAGCGTGGCCGTAGCTCGAAGGGAGGCTCTCCCAACGAGGCGCCGTTGTGACGCAGGTCGACTCCCAGGGCCTCGGTCAGCTTGCCCGGGCCGGAGCAGAGCTCGCGCGACTCGCGCCGGCCGCGGAGACGGATCATGCGCTCGATCCCACGCCGCGGCTCGAGCGCCCGGATCAGCACCGCGGCGGCGCTGCCCTCCGGCTCGGCGACGGCGTTGAGCAGGCTGTGGATGCCGTAGGAGAGGTAGACGTAGGCACGGCCCGGCGGGCCGAACAGGGTCGCCGTCCGTGAAGTCAGCCCGACGTACGCATGACAGGCCGGGTCGTCGCGCTCATAGCTCTCGGTCTCGACGATCACGCCGCCGACGCCGCGAAAGCAGAGCTCGCAGCCGATCAGGTCGCGCGCCACCCGGTGCACCGAGCGCTCGAAGAACGATGCGTCGAGGTGGCTCACACCGCCGGGGCGGGTATCGATTCGAGCACCCGCCGTGCCGACTCGATTTGCGCGGCCAGCGGCTCGGACCCGGTGCCGCCGGCCGACCGCTTCGACTCCAGCCACGCCCCGGACCGGAGGACGTCGTAGTACTCCCCGTCGAGGAGCTCGGAGTGGCGGTGGAGTTCGTCGGGCTCGAGCTCCGAGAGCGCGACGCCCCGCTCGAGCGCCGTGCGAACGAGCCCGCCGACGACCCCGTGGGCCTCGCGAAACGGCATCCCCCTGCGAGCGAGCAGATCGGCGATGTCGGTGGCCGCGACCATCTCGTCGCCCGCCGCCGCCGCGAGCCGGTCGCGATCGAAGGTCAGGCCGGCGACCATCACCTCGGCCGCCTCGAGGCCGAGCTCGACCGTGTCCACGGCATCGAACAGCGCCTCCTTGTCCTCCTGAAGATCCTTCGAGTAGGCGAGCGGCAGCGCGTGAAGGACTCCGGCAAGCGTCGTCAGCGATGCGATCACCCGAGGAGCCTTGGCGCGCAGCAGCTCGGCGGCGTCGGGATTCTTCTTCTGCGGCATGAGGCTCGAGCCGGAGGAGAAGTCATCAGCGGGCTGGCAGAAGCCGAACTCCTGGCTCGACCAGATCACGATCTCCGCGCCGAGCCGCGACAGGTGCGTCGCGCAGACGCTCGCCGCATACAGGTAGTCGAGGGCGAAGTCGCGGTTGGAGACCGCGTCGATCGAGTTCGCGGCCGGCCCCTCGAAGCCGAGCTCGTCGGCGGTCGCATCGCGGTCGAGATCCCAGTTGAGGCCCGCGAGCGCTCCTGAACCGAGCGGCATCTCGGCGGTCGCGGCCCGCGCGGCGGCGAAGCGGCGGGCGTCGCGCGAGAGCATCCAGAAGTAGGCGAGCAGATGATGGCCCAGGTAGACCGGCTGGGCGCGTTGCAGATGCGTGTAGCCCGGCATCGGCCAGTCGGCGTGTGCCTCGGCGAGTGCGAGCAGCCGCGCCATCAGCGAGCGCGTCAACTCGATCGCCCGGTTGGCGCGGGCGCGGACGAACAACGCCAGGTCGGTGGCCACCTGGTCGTTGCGCGAGCGTCCGGTGTGCAGCTTGCCGCCCACCGAGCCCGCGATCTCGGTCAGCCGGCGCTCGACCGCCATGTGGATGTCCTCGTCGTGTTCGTGAAACTCGAACTCGCCGCGCTCGAGCTCGGCGGCCACCTGGTCGAGCGCCGCGAGCAGGGCGTCGCTCTCCCGGTCGTCGACCACCCCGGCCCGATTGAGGGCACGAATGTGCGCGCGCGAGCCGGCGATGTCCTCGGGCCAGAGGCGCCGGTCGAAACCGATCGACGCGTTGATGCGCGCGAACAGTGGGTCTGAGGGTCCTTCGAACCGGGGCATCGCGGGCTGACTATAGGGTCAGGTCCAGTCACCCCTGAGCGCCTCGGCCAGGGCCTCGCAGACGCGGTCGATCTGCCCTTCGCTGATCGAGGGGAAGAACGGAAGCGCGACCAGCCGCGCGGAGGCGTCCTCGGCGACCGGGAACTGGCCCTCGCCGGATCCGAAGCGCTCGCGCATGTGCCCCATCAGGTGGATGCAGGGCATGTAGGCCTTCGCCTGAACCCCGCGCTGCGCGAGGTCGGCGACGACGGCGTCGCGGTCGGCGGCGGCCGGTAGGCGCACCGGGTAGACGAACCAGCTTCGGCGCTCGGCGCCGTGGTCCGAGCAGGGAAGCACGAGGCCGGAAGGGTCGCCCTCTCCGGCAGGCGCGCCGTAGTCGAGCGCCGCCAGTCGCTCGCCGTAGAGCGCCGCCGCACGTGACCGGGCTCGAAGCATCTCGTCGAGGTGCTCGAGCTGGGCGACGCCGAGCGCGGCCTGGAGGTCGGTCAGCCGGTAGTTGAAGCCGAGCCGCTCGTGGTCCACCCAGCTCATGTCCGGGGCGCGCCCCTGGTTGCGCTCGCTCGAGGCTCGGCTCGCGATCGGCTCGTCCCCGGTCGTCAGCATCCCCCCCTCGCCGGTTGTCAGCTGCTTGTTGGCGTAGAACGCGAAGCTCGCCGGGTGGCGGCGAGCCCCGATCTGGACTCCGTCGGCGTCGAGGGCGCCGATCGCCTCGCATGCATCCTCGAGCAAGCCGAGCCCCCGCTCGCCGGCCAGCCGCTCGAAGGCAGGTATCGCCGCCGGATAGCCGAGGATGTCAACCGGAAGGATTCCGACGGTCCGCTCGCCGATGGACGCCGCCACGGCTTCGGGGTCGAGGTTGAGGGTGACCGGATCGACGTCGCAGAACGCCGGTGCGGCGCCCTCATACAGCAAGCAGTTCGCCGAAGCGACGAAGCTGAAGGGAGAGGTAATGACCTCGTCACCCGAGCCCCAGCCGAGTGCCCGGACGCCGAGGTGGAGTGCCGCCGTGCCCGAGGAGAGGGCGACCGCGTATCCGGCGCCGACGCGCTCGGCGAACTCGCGCTCGAAGCGCTCGAGCATCGGCCCGAGCGAGAGCCGCCCCGAGCGCAGGACCTCGAGCACCAGCTCCTCCTCGCGCCCGCCCAGCTCCGGGCGAGCGAGGGGGATCCGCTCGGCGCTCATCTCGCCGCGGACCCGGCCGCCCCGGGACGTGAAGCCGAGGAGGCGGCGGGAGCTGGCTTGGCCTGGAACGCATGCTCCAGCGAGTCGACCAGCGCCTCCCACGAGGCCTCGATGATGTTCTCCGAAACCCCGATCGCCCCCCATGACTCGTGGCCGTCGGACGCGTCGAGCAGGACCCGCGTCACGGCGCCGGTGCCATGGTGCGAGTCGAGGATGCGAACCTTGTAGTCGATCAGCTCGACCTCGCCGAGCTGCGGGTGGAGCTCGCCGATCGCGTCGCGCAGCGCCCGGTCGAGCGCGTTCACCGGGCCGTTGCCCTCGGCGGTGCGCACGTAGCGACGATCGTCGACCCAGATCTTGATCGTGGCCTCGGTCTCGACTCGGCCGTCGGCACGCTTCTCGGTGATCACCCGGAAGCTCTCGAGCCGGAACAGGGATTGGTACTCCCCGGCCTCGCGGCGCAGCAGCAGCTCGAACGACGCGTCGGCTGCCTCGTACTGGTAGCCGCGGTGCTCGCGCTCCTTGATCCGCTCGACCGCGCGCTTGGCGGCGTCCGCGTCGAGGTTGATCCCCGCGCCCTCCGCGCGCGAGAGCACCGACCCCTTGCCCGACAGCTCGGAGATCAGCACCTCACGGCTGTTGCCGACCAGCCGCGGGTCGATGTGCTCGAACGTGCGCGCGTCGGCCTGGACGCCGGCGACGTGCAAGCCGCCCTTGTGTGCGAAGGCATTGCGGCCGACGTATGGTTGATCGGGGTCGGGGGTCGTGTTGGTGAGCTCATCGACGAAGTGCGCGGTCTCGGTCAACAGGCTCAGGCGATCGTCGGGCACACACTCGTAGCCCATCTTGAGCTGCAGCGAGGGCAGGATCGAGACGAGGTTGGCGTTCCCGCAACGCTCGCCGTAGCCGTTGATCGTCCCCTGGACCAGTCGCGCTCCGGCCTCGACCGCGGCGAGCGAGTTGGCCACACCGCACTCGGCGTCGTTGTGCGTGTGAATCCCGACCTCGACCCTCTCCCCCAGTTCGGCGACCACGGCGGCCGTCGCCTCGGCGACCTGGGCCGGCAGGCTGGAGCCGTTCGTGTCGCAGAGGGTGACGTTCTCGGCGCCGGCCTCAACGGCCGCCAGCAGGCATTCGAGCGCGTAACCGGAGTCGTCGCGCCAGCCGTCGAAGAAGTGCTCGGCGTCGTAGATCACCCGCTTGTCCTCGGCGCGCGCGTAGTCGATCGAGTCGACGATCATCGCGATGTTCTCCTCGCGCGTGACCCGGGTCACCTTGTCGAGGTGCAGGGCCCAGGTCTTGCCGACGAACGTGACCACGGGCGCCGCACAGCCGACCAGGTCGCGGAGCGCGGGATCGTCCTCGGCAGCGAGGCCGCGCCGGCGGGTCATGCCGAAGGCGCAGACGAGCGCCTGCGACAGCTCGACGCCGGCGAGCAGCCGGAAGAGCTCGGCCTCCTTCGGGTTCGAGCTCGGAAACCCGGCCTCGACGTAGCCGATGCCGAGCCGGTCCAGCGCCTGCACGACGCGGACCTTCTCCGCGGCCGACAGCGACATGCCCTGGCCCTGCATTCCGTCGCGGAGCGTGGTGTCGTAGAGATGTACCTGGGTCAATTGATGCCTTTCGGGATCCGGGGAACGAGCGAGGAGTGTGCGCGGGCAGAGCCGCGCTGCCGCGTGCCGCTAAGCGGTCGCGGCGGTGCTAATTCGCTCGATTACCTCGAATGCGGGCATCGCTAGGAGGTGACCTTACTCGGTTGCTCGACCACGTCCAGCCACTCCGCGTACTCGGGGGCGCGGCCGTGCAGCGCGTCCTCGAACTTCGCCTGGATCAGCCGCGTCACCTCGCCGGGCTCACCGAGATCGTGGCCATCGATCTCGCGCACCGGAACCAGCTCCGCGGCGGTGCCGCAGAGAAAGACCTCGTCGGCGAGGTAGAGCTCGGCTCGAGCCAGATCGCGCTCGACGACGTTGTAGCCGAGGTCTGCGGCGATCTGGATCACCGACTTGCGGCTGATCCCGTCGAGGATCGACGAGGTGTGGCCCGGGGTGACCAGCTCGCCCTCGCGGAGCACGAAGATGTTCTCCCCCGACCCCTCGCAGACGAGGCCGCTCTCGTCGAGCAGGATCGCCTCATCGACGCCCGACTGCGCAGCCTCGGTCTTGGCCAGGATCGAGTTCAGATACTGGCCCGAGGCCTTCGAGTGCGGGATCAGGCCGGCCGGCGATATCCGCCGCCACGAGGAGACCTTCGCGCTGATGCCCTGGCGCTTGCCCTCGTCGCCTAGGTAGGCGCCCCAAGGCCAGACCGCGATCATCACCTCGACCGGGGCGCTCTGGGCGTAGAGGCCCATCTCGCCGTAGCCGCGGAAGGCGAGCGGGCGGATGTAGCAGCTGTCGAGCCCGTTGCGACGGATGAGCTCGTGCGTGGCATCACGCAGCTGGTCGGCGGAGTACGGGAGCGGCAGGTAGAAGAGATCGGCTGAGGCCTGTAGCCGCGCGAGGTGTTCACGGTGACGGAAGATGGCCGGCCCGCGATCGGTCTCGTAGCAGCGGATGCCCTCGAACACGCCGGTGCCGTAATGAAGGCCATGGCTGAGCACGTGCACCTGGGCGTCGTCCCAGGCGACGAACCCCCCGTTCATCCAGATCCACTCCGACTTCTCCATCGGGCAAGTATGCCGCAGATGCCCGGCGGCCTCTACGGCGAAAGCTGATCGAGAACGGCCGCCGTCATCTCCTCGGTGCCGACCTCGACCTCGGCGGGGAGGTCCGACATCGGCGGCGGATGGGACTCGACCCAGGAGAGGTCGGGGGTGCGCACGCCGCGCGCCAGCGCAGCTTCGACCGCTTCCTCGACGGCAACCGCCTGGTCGGGCATTCCGAGCCCGTGACTGAGCATCATCGCCACCGAGAGGAACGTGGCGAGCGGGTTGGCGATGCCCTTGCCGGCGATGTCGGGCGCCGAGCCGTGCACCGGCTCGAACAGACCCGGCCCCCCGTCGCCGAGGCTCGCCGACGGCAGCATCCCAAGCGAGCCGGTGAGCATCGCCGACTCGTCGCTGAGGATGTCGCCGAACATGTTCTCGGTCAGGATCACGTCGAAGCGCGCCGGCTCGCTGACGAGCTGCATCGCCGCGTTGTCGACCAGGAGATGGTCGAGTTCGACGTCGTCATAGCCCTCGGCCACCCGTTCGACCGTCTCCCGCCACAGACGGGAGGTCTCGAGCACGTTCGCCTTGTCGACCGAGGTCACCCGCCCGCGGCGGCGGCGCGCCGAATCGAAGCCGACGCGGGCAATTCGCTCGATCTCGGAGACCGAGTACTCGCAGGTGTCGTGGGCGCGGTCGCCGGTGCGCCCCGGTCGCCGAAGTAGATCCCGCCGGTGAGCTCGCGGACGACGAGCAGGTCGGTGTCGCGGATCCGCTCCTGGCGCAGCGGGCTGGCGAGCAGCAGCGACGGGCTCGGGCGCACCGGTCGCAGGTTGGCGTACAGGCCGAGGCCCTTGCGCAACCCGAGCAGTCCCTGTTCGGGGCGGGGCGCATCGGGGTCCGTCGTGTCCCATTTCGGGCCGCCGACGGCGCCCAGCAGAACCGCGTCCGCGCCGCGGCAGGCCTCCAGCACCGCGTCGGTCAGGGGCGTGCCGTGGAGATCGATCGAGGCGCCGCCGACCGGGTGCTCGACGACCTCGAACTCACCCAACCGATCGAGCACCCGGCGGGCCGCGGCTACGATCTCGGGACCGACCCCGTCGCCGGGTAGAGCGACGATCCGCGCCGCCATCAGCCGGGCCGCCGGGCCGAGATGTTGAGCCGCACGTAGGCGAGCACCAGCGGGCGCGGCATCGATCCCAAGACCGCGTCGACGAACTCCTCGTGAAGGTCCTTGGGCAGGCGTTGCGAGGTGCCGGGCGAGGCCAACCGAATGCACGAACGCCCGGGGCTCACGCGGCTCGACGACGCTCTCCTCGAGCCAGATCCGCCCGACCTCGAAGCCGGCGCGCTCGAGGCGCGACCAGGTGTCGCCGACCGAGGCGAAGTAATGCGTGTCCTGCATCCCGCGCAGGTAGGGCGAGAACCGCTCGTCGCCCTCCGAGGCCTCGATCGCGCGCGTCCATTCGGCCACGTTGCCCTCCCCGCCGCACTGGGCCTCGAGCACCCCGCCTGGTCGCAGCGCTGCGAACAGGCGCTCGAACAGCCGGTCGTGATCGAGGATCCAGTGGAAGGCGGCGTTCGAGAAGACGACGTCGACGGGCTGATCGAGCGAGAGCTCGAGCAGGTCGCCCACGCCGCAGCTCGATCCGGTCGCCGAACGGCGCCAGCGCCTCGCGCGCGTGCTCGATCATCGATGGCGGCCGAGTCGACCCCGATCACCCGCCCGTCCGGGAGGCGCTCGAGCAGATGGCGGGTCACACGCCCGGAACCGCAGCCGGCGTCGAGCACCGTCTCCGCCCCGCTCAGCTCGAGCCGGGCGAGCACCTCGCGCGCCCCACTCCTCCTGGGGGTCCGCGACCCGGTCGTAGGTCGCTGCGTCCCAGTCCGCGGGTGGTCAGGGCCGGTCAAAGCGTCCTCGTGTCGGGCGTGCTCGTCCGCGGCCGCCTCGAAAGCCGTCGATCGCGGCCGCGCCTTGCAGGGTCAGGGCGATGTCGTCGAGGCCGTGCAGGAGCCGGTGCTTGACCTCCTCGTCGATCTCGAACCGGATCACCCCGGCGGCGGAGGTCGACGGTCTGGTCGTCGACGTCGATCCGCGCCTCCCCGGCCTCGGCGATCGCGCGGCAGTGCTCCTGGCCGAGGATCACCGGCAGCAGGCCGATCTTCGTGCAGTTGACGTAGAAGATGTCGGCGAACGAGGGCGCGATCATCGCCTCGAAGCCGAAGTCCTGCAGCGCCCAGGGGGCGTGCTCGCGCGACGATCCGCAGCCGAAGTTGCGACCGGTGACCAGGATCGGGTTCGGCTCGAGCTCGATCTCGCCGTCGCGCATCCAGTCGTAGAACAGGAACTCGCCGAAGCCGGTCCGCTCGATCCGCTTCAGGAACTGCTTGGGGATGATCTGGTCGGTGTCGACGTCGGCGCGGTCGAGCACCGAGACCTTGCCCTCGATGACGTCGACGGGCTCCATCGCTCAGGCCCACTCCCGGATGTCCACGAAGCGGCCCTCGATCGCCGCGGCCGCCGCCATCTTCGGGGCAGACGAGGTGGGTGCGCCCGCCCTTGCCCTGGCGGCCCTCGAAGTTGCGGTTCGAGGTCGATGCGCAGCGCTCGCCCTCGGCGAGGATGTCCGGGTTCATCCCCAGGCACATCGAGCAGCCGGCGGTGCGCCATTCGAAGCCCGGCGGCGCGGAAGACCTCGTCGAGGCCCTCCTCCTCGGCCTGCGCACTTGACCTGCTGCGAGCCGGGGACGACCATCGCGCGGACCGAGTCGGCGACGCGCCTTCCGTCGACCATCGCCGCCGCCTCGCGCAGGTCCTCGATCCGCGAGTTCGTGCAGGAGCCGATGAAGACGCGGTCGAGCGGGATCTCGGTGATCGGGGTCCCGGGCTCGAGCGCCATGTAGGCGAGCGCCCGCTCGGCCGCCTCGCGGTCCGCCGGGCCCTCGCCCCATCCGGCCGGGTCCGGCACCGCGCCGGTCACCTCGACGACCATGCCCGGGCTGTGGTCCCCCAGGTGACCATCGGCGAGATCGCGGACGCGTCGATCTCGACCTCGCGGTCGAAGCTCGCCCCCTCGTCGGTGGGCAGCTCGCCGCCAGCGCTCGACCGCCGCGTCGAAGTCCGCGGGCGCCCTGGCCGGCCCTCGATCCACTCGAAGGTGGTCTCGTCCGGCGCGATCATGCCGGCGCGCCCACCGCCCTCGATGGTCATGTTGCAGACGGTCATCCGGCCCTCCATCGAGAGCCGGCGGATCGGGTCGCCGGCGTACTCGACCGCGTGGCCGACCATGCCGCCGGTGCCGAGCCGCCCGATCGTCGCCAGGATCAGGTCCTTCGGCGTCACGCCGCCGCTCAGCGCCCCGGCGTAGGTGATCCGCATCGTCTTCGGCCGCCTCTGGACCAGGCACTGGGTGGCCAGCACGTGCTCGACCTCGGAGGTGCCGATCCCGAACGCGAGCGCGCCGAACGCGCCGTGGGTCGAGGTGTGGCTGTCGCCGCAGACGATCGTCATCCCCGGCTGGGTCAAGCCCGAGCTCGGGGCCGATCACGTGCACGATTCCCTGGCGCTCCGAGCCCAGCGAGTAGATCGGGACGCCGAACTCCTCGCAGTTGCGCTCCAGCGTCTCGACCTGCATTCGCGAGAGCTCGTCGGCGATCAGCCGCGCCGCCGGGGTGCCGTCGGTGGGCACGTTGTGGTCGGCGGTGGCGATCGTCTTGTCGGGGCGGCGGACCTCGCCGGCCCTCGAGCCGCAGCCCGTCGAACGCCTGCGGCGAGGTGACCTCGTGGACCAGGTGCAGGTCGATGTAGATCAGCCCGTCGGCGACCTCGTGCGCCTCCCAGATCTTGTCGAACAGCGTCCGCGGCATCCGCGACATCAGCCCCTCCGCAGGCCGGCGGCGACCACGGCGAGGAACTCGGCCGGCGTCGGTGCCGTCGTTGTCGAAGTGGTGCGGCAGGTCGGCGTCGAAGGTGACGCTGTCGCCCGGCCGCAGGTCGTGGCGCTGCGTCGTCGATCAGCAGGCTCGACCGCGCCGGCGAGCACGACCGCGGTCTCGCGGCTGCCGGGCTCGTGCAGGGGCGGGTCGCCGGCGCGCCCGGTCGCGGCGCCCGGGCTCGAGCTGGTGGAGCGAGACGATCGGCGCGCTGGCCCGGCAGCGGCGGGGTCAGCTCCTCGGTGCGGTGGCCGCCGCGCCTGCGCGCCCGGCGCTCGCCGCGCCGGATCACCACCACGTGCTCGCCCTCGTCGAGGCGCAGCAGCTGCGAGAGGGTGAGGTCGAGCCCGGCGGCGATTCGCTCGGCGACTGACCAGCGTCGGGCTGGTCTCACCGCGCTCGACCTGCGACAGCATCGGGGCCGAGACGCCGCTGCGTTCGGCGAGGTCGCGAAGCGAGAGGTCCATGGCCTCGCGCAGGGCGCGGACCCGGGCCCCGACCGCCGCTCCGTCCTGGCGTTGCCACCGCGCTCACGCGCTGTACGTTATCACGTACGTACGTCTAGTCATGCTCGTCCTCGTCGCCTACCGCGACCCGGTCGGCCGAACGAGGATCTCGTTGACGCTCACGTGCTTCGGCTGGCCGACCGCGTAGACGATCGCGCTCGGCGATGTCGGCCGGCTCGAGCACCTCGCCGATGCTCTCGCGGTTCTTCTCGATCTGCTCGACGACCATCGGGTTGGTGTTGTGACCCTGAAGCTCGGTCTCGACGAAGCCCGGCTCGACGCAGGTGACGCGGATGCCGATCAGCGCACCCTCCTGACGCAGCGACTCCGAGAACCCGACCACACCCCACTTGGTCATGTTGTAGACGCCCAACCCGAGCGCGGCCGACGCGCCCGGCGACCGAGGAGACGTTGACGACATCCCCTCCCCCGCCGTCGCGGATCAACGGCAGCGCGTAATGGGTGCAGTAGAGGAGCCCGAGGCAGTTGACGTCGATCATCCGCCGCCACTCGGCCGGCTCGGCCCCCTGCAGCGGGCCGAGCAGCATCACCCCGGCGTTGTTGACCAGGCAGTCGAGCCCGCCGAGCTCGGTCTGCGCCGCCTCGACGAGCGCCCGCGCCTGGGCTTCCTCGGCGACGTCGGCCTCGATCGCGACCGCCGTCCCGCCCTCGGACTCGATCCGCGCGACGGTGTCGTCGAGCCGGTCCTTGCGCCGGGCGCCGAGCGCGACTGCGGCGCCCTCGCGGGCCATCGCCAGCGCGGTCGCCTCGCCGATCCCCGACGAGGCTCCGGTGATCAGCGCCCTGCGGCCGTCGAGCGAACCCATCGCCGCGGAACTCTAGTGCCGAGCGTCCCGCAATGGCGCGCATGGGAGTCCCTCCGGGACGTTCGGTGGATCAGCCGCGTGGGCGGCGTACGGGCGGGGTGGTCTACGGTCCCGGGGTCGCAGGCTGGCCGGCAGCGTCGGCGGTGACGCCCTCGGCCTCGCGCACGGCGGCGCCCTCGAGCGCGTTGGAGAGCGCGCGGATGTAGGCGCGGGCCGATGCCTCGAGGATGTCCGTGGCCACGCCCTGGCCGCTGGCGAGGCGGCCGTGGGCGCGCAGCATCACGGTCACCTCGCCGAGCGCGTCCTCGCCCTCGGTGACCGCCGCGACCGTGTACTGGCGCAGCTCCGACTCGACCCCGGTCGCCTTGCGGATCGCGCCGAAGATCGCGTCGACGGGACCGTCACCGCCGGACTCCCCGACGGCCTCGGCGCCGTTCGGCATCGTCACCGCGACCTCTGCCCGCGGATCGCGGCGCGACGACGCCTCGACATCGAACCAGGCGAGGTCGTAGCGCGGCCGAGCCCTCGCGCACCTGATCGGACGACGATCGCCTCGAGGTCGAGCGCGGTCACCTGCTTCTTCTTGTCCGCGATCTCCTTGAACCGCTTGAACGCCTGGTTCAGCGCGTTGCCCTCGACCCTGAAGCCGAGCTGCTCGAGCGCGTCGCGCAGCGCGTGGCGGCCGGAGTGCTTGCCGAGCACGATCGAGTTCGACTCGAGGCCGACGTCGCGTGCGTCCATGATCTCGTACGTGGTGCGCTCCTTGAGCACGCCGTCCTGGTGGATGCCGGACTCGTGCGCGAACGCGTTGCGCCCGACGATCGCCTTGTTCGGCTGCACCGCGTAGCCGGTGAACCGGGTGACCATGCGGCTGGTGCGGGCGAGCTCGCGGGTGTCGAGGCCGGTGTCGAGGCCGTGCTCGTCGCGGCGCGTCCGCAGCAGCATCACGATCTCCTCCAGCGAGCAGTTGCCGGCCCGCTCGCCGATCCCGTTGACCGCGCACTCGACCTGGCGCGCGCCGGCCAGCAGCGCCGGCGTAGGAGTTCGCCACCGCGAGCCCGAGGTCGTCGTGGCAGTGGACCGAGAGCTCGACGCCTGCGCAGCTCCGGGACCGAGCTCGTACAGGCGCGCGAAGTAGCGCGCGTACTCCTCCGGGGTCGTGTAGCCGACGGTGTCGGGGATGTTGATCACGTTCGCGCCCTCGGCGACCGCGATCGCGCAGACCTCGGCGGTGAACTCGACCTCGGCGCGGGTCGCGTCCATGGGCGAGAACTCGACGTCGTCGCAGTAGGACTTCGCCAGCGCCACCGCGGCCTTCGCCTGGCCCTTGACGTCCTCGCGCGTGGTCTGCAGCTGATGGGTGATGTGGATGTCGGAGGTCGAGATGAAGGTGTGGATCCGCGGTCGCTCGGAATCCTTGATCGCGCCCCAGGCGGCGTCGATGTCCGCCTTGTGGGTGCGCGCGAGGCCGCAGATCACCGGACCCTCGACCTCGCGCGCGATCGCCTCGCACCGCCTCGAAGTCGCCGGGCGAGGTGATCGGGAAGCCGGCCTCGATCACGTCGACGCCGAGCCGCGCGAGCTGCTGGGCGATCTCGACCTTCTCCTGGGTGTTGAGCGAGATACCGGGCGACTGCTCGCCGTCGCGCAGCGTCGTGTCGAAGATGTGGACGCGGCGGCTGCCGGCGCCTGCCTCGGGGACCTGATCGGAACTGTCTGGGCTCATCGCCCTTCCTCCTTCTCTGCCAATGAGCCGCCTCAACAGCGGCGGGGCTCGGCTTCGTCCTTCGGACTCCGCCTCCCTCGAATGAACCTGTCTCTCGCGGCTGTCGCGCCGCCCAGCGCTATTCCCCCCGAAGGGGGAGGAGAAGGAGAAGCGCGAGGCTGTCGAGCCGGGCAGTCATTCGATAGCCGCAGGGTAGCGCACGCCGGCGGCGAAACCGTCCCGGGAGCTCTCAGTTGATCTCCTCGCGAATCGAGGCCCGAGCAGTCTTCAAGGTCGTGGCGATCGTGCTCGTCTCGATCGGCGTCGCGCTGCTGCTCGAGCACGTGATCGTCGAGGTGCGCACGACGATCCGCTGGCTGCTCGCGGCGAATCTTCCTCGCCCTGGCGCTGAGCCCCGCTCGTCGACCTGGTCGAGCGGGCGCGGGTGCGCGGCCGCTCGCTGCCGCGCTGGCTGGCGATCCTCGTCGCCTACCTGCTCTTCTTCGCTCGCCTTCGGCTTCATCGTCCTCAACGTGATCCCGCCGATCGTCCGCGAGGTCGAGCAGCTCGGCTCGCAGCTCCCCTCCTACGTCAACGACTTCGAAGCGCTGGGCGGAGAACAACCAGCAGTTCGCGGACCTCAACGACAAGTACGACATCACCAAGACTGCTCACCCAGGAGGCATCGCAGCTTCCCGCCCAGCCTCGGCGACGCCGCGGGCGCCGCCAAGGACGTCACCGTCGGCGTCCTCAACAACCTGGTCGAGGCGATCGTCGTCCTCACCCTCTCCTTCTTCCTGCTGCTCGACGGCGGCCACCAGTTCGATCGCGCCGTTTCGCGACTGGGCAGCGCCGCACCGCGAGCGCGTGCGTGATGCCGGAGTCCGGATCGCCCGGATCGTCCGCTCCTACGTCTCGGTGAACCTGATCCTGGCGGCCGCTCGCCGGCGTCTTCACCTGGCTGTCGCTCGAGCTCCTCGGGGTCGACCTCGCGGTTCCGCTCGCGGTCTTGGTCGCCATCTTCGACCTCGTGCCCGCTGATCGGGTTCACGATCGGCGGGCTGCTGGTCGCCGTGGTCGCCGCGCTGCACGACTTCCCCACCGCGCTGATCGTCTGGGGGGCGCTGTTCCTCGTCTACCAGCAGCTCCAGGATCGCGTCATCCAGCCGATCTTCTATCGCAGCGCGGTCCGCATCCACCCGGTTGTCGCGATCGTCGTCGTGCTCGCCGGCGCGCAGCTCGCCGGCATCCTCGGGGCGCTGCTCGCGATTCCCGTCGCCGCCTCGCTGGGGGCGATCTACGACGAGCTCTGGCCTTCGGTCGAGGACTCGGAGCCCGAGACGGGCGGGTCCGGCAGCTCCGGCGAGCCCGAGCCCTCACCGGCCGGATAGCGCGCGCGTGAGAGCTCGCGCCTGCGGTCGCGGTAGAACCATCGCGCCCAGATCGAGCGGGGCTTCGCCAGCCGGATCGCGCTGACCACCGCGGCGGGCCAGAAGAGCAGGGCGACGAACGCCATCACGAACTTCTCCTTCGCCGCGTTCACGAGCGCGACAGCGATCGCGACCACGCCGACCGCGCCGACCGCGGCGAAGACCCCCGTCTCGACGTCGTCGGCGAGCCGCACCCAGACCGAGAGCCCGACGATCCCGATCGCGGCGAGGCAGCCGGCGACGATCATCGCGTCGACCGACTTGCGCCCGTCCTTCTCCCAGTAGACGTCCTTGAGCTCGAGCCAGAGCGCGAACTCGTCGAGGGTCAGCCCGGCCCCGATCCCGAAGAACGCGGCGACGATCTCGCGCCACGGCGACTCGGGTTGGTGGACCACGCCGATGTAGCCGAAGATCATCATCGCGACGATCCCCCAGACGAGGTGGTGGACGTGCGTGCCGCCGACCGAGACGTTGCCGGGCCACCACTTGACCTGCGCCTTGATCATGTGGGTCGAGGTCCGGATGAATCCGAAGGTCCCGAGCAGGGCGACGAAGAAGACGAACGCGGCGAGCCGCCCGGTGTCGACGATCTCGCGCTGGAACTCGCTGCCGACGCTGGCGAGGGTGGTGAGCACGCAGGCAAGCTATCGACGCCGGCGGTCGCCGACCGGGGCTCAGCCCGGGACCAGCACGACCTTGCCGACGTTCCGGCGCTCGCCGAGGTAGCGGTGCGCCTCCGCGGCGCGCTCGAATGGGAAGCTCTCGGCGACGACCGGAACGTAGGCGCCCTGCTCGAGCCCGGCGCGAAGCGGCTCGAGCACCCGGTCGAGCCCCTCCCGGTCCCACCACTTGAGCATGTTGAGCCCGAAGACGCCCTTGTTCTCGTTCATCATCTGCAGGCTCTTCCACCACGGCATCGTCGCCAGCGGCATCCGCGCCAGGCTCCTGAGCACCGCCGGAATGTCGCGCTTCTCGCCCGTCTGGACCTCGGAGAGCCCGTACATCACCAGCCGCCCTCCCGGGCGCAGGATCGCGTAGTCCTTGCGGAAGCTCGACGGGCCGATGGCGTCGATGATCAGGTCGAGGCCGACGCCGCCGCTGATCCGCATCGCCTCGGCGGCGAAGTCCCGGTTGCGGTAGTCGATCGGATGGTCGACGCCCTGCTCGCGGATCGCGATCGTGCTTGGAGGCCGACGCGGTGCCGAAGATCTCGGCGCCGATCCCCTTCGCGATCTGGGTCGCGGCGATCCCGACGCCGCCCGCGGCCGCGTGGATCAGCACCCGCTCGCCGGGCTTCAGCCCGCCCATGATCACCAGCGCGGCGTAGGCGGTCCCGTAGTTGACCGGGAAGGCCGCGCCCTGCTCGAAGCTGAGCTCGTCCGGCAGCGGCGATCGCCTGGTCGGCGGCGACGGTGACCAGCTCGGCGTAGCCGCCGAAGCGGGTCCCGGCCAGCACCCGGTCGCCGATCTGGTGCGAATCGACCCCCTCCCCCACGCACTCGACCTCGCCGGCGACCTCGTAGCCGACCACGCATGGTGGCGAGGGCGCGTCGGGGTAGACGCCGGACCGCGCCATCAGGTCGGCGAAGTTGATTCCCGCGGCCCTGACCGCGATCCGGACCTCGCCCGGCGCCGACCGGCGGGTCGGGCCGCTGCTCGACCCGCGAGCACCTCGGGTCCGCCGTGCCGGGTGATCACCACCGCGCGCATCGATGCCGACGCCTAGAGGTCGACGGCGCGGCCGACGAAGAAGCCCTCGCCGGTCGAGGATCTCGTCGATGCACCTCGTCGGGGACCGGGGCGTCGGTGGTCAGCGCCATCACCGCCTCGTCGCCGCTCGCCTCGGCGCCGACCGCGGCCGAGACGATGTTGACCCCGTGCTCGCCGAAGATCGTCCCGACGCCGGCCGATCATCCCCGGCTGGTCCTCGTAGCGGAAGATCGCACAGATGTGCTCGGCGAACGGCATGTAGAAGCTCTCGCCCCAGACCCCGACCAGATGCGGGACGTTGCGCGGGCCGACCGCCGGTGCCGGCGACCTCGACCAGCGTCGCCGACTCGAGCCGCACCGTGACCAGCTCGGTGAACTCCTCCGACGCCGACCTCCTTGAGCTCGGTCAGCTCGATCCCGCGCTCCTCGGCCATCGCCGGCGCGTTGACGAGGTTGACCGGCTCCTCGGTGTGGCCGGAGAGGATCCCGACCAGGACGGCGATCCCCAGCAGGCGCGTGTCGTGCTCGGCGATCCGGCCGTGGAACTCGACCGCGACCCGGTCGATCGACCCGTCGCCGAGGCCCTGGGCGAGCCGGCCCAGCTTCTCGCACAGGGGCACGAACGGCGCCAGCGCCTCCATCGCCTCGGGCCGCACGGCGGCGATGTTGACCGCGTTGGTCACCACGCCGCCCGACAGCGCGCGCGCGCACCTGCTCGGCGGTGATCGTCCCGGCGCGGTCCTGCGCCTCGGCGGTCGAGGCGCCCAGGTGCGGGGTGACGACGACGTTGTCGCGCTCGAACAGCGGGTGGTCGGTGAACGGCTCGTCGGGGAAGACGTCGAGCGCAGCGCCGCCGACCTTGCCCGAGTCGAGGCCGGCCTCGCAGCGCCTCGAGGTCGACCAGCTCGCCACGGGCGCAGTTGACGATCCGCACCCCGTCGCTTCATCTGCGCGATCGCCTCGGCGTCGATCCAGTTGATCGTGTCCGGCGTCTTCGGCAGGTGGATCGTGATCACGTCGGCGCGCCGGTAGAGCTCGTCGGTCGTCTCGACGCCCTCGACGCCCGAGCTCGCGGAAGCGCTCCGCGGCGACGAACTTGTCGAAGCGCGATCACCTCCATCTCGAACGACCGAGCGCGCGCTTGGCGACCAGCTGGCCGATGCGGCCGAAGCCGATCACGCCGAGCGTCTTGCCGTAGAGCTCGTTGCCGCGCGAACCGCGAGCGCGCCCACTCGCCCGGCGACCAGCGAAGCCGTGCGCCTGCGGGACGTTGCGGCACAGCGCCAGCGCCAGCGCCAGGGTGTGCTCGGCGGCGGCGACCGAGTTCGACTCGGGGGCGTTGACGACGACGATCCCGCGCTTGGTCGCCGCCTCGACGTCGACGTTGTCGACGCCGGTGCCGGCGCGGCCGATCACCTTCAGCCGCGTCGCCGCGCTCGATCAGGTCCGCGGTCAGCTTGGTCGCCGAGCGGATCACGATCGCGTCGAACTCGCCGATCCGGTCGGCGCAGCTCGTCGTCGGACATCTCGAGGCCGAGCTCGACGTCGAACTCGTCGCCGCAGCAGCGTCGACGCCGGAGTCGGCGATCTTCTCCTTGACCAGGACCTTCGGCATCGGCTCGGTGCAGGGTGGGCGCTGCGGTCATCTAGCCGACCGGCGTCGGCAGCGGTGCCGGCCTCGGCGAACACGCGCTGGGCCGCGGCGACCCCGGACCCGGGCTCGGCGTCGTGCGCCGAGGTCGCGCAGCGCCATCTCGAGCGCGCGTCAGCGCGATCACGATGTCGAAGGCGCCGTAGTAGCCGCAGTGGGCGATCCGGGCGATCTTGCCCTTCAGGTGCCCCTGGCCGCCGGCGATCGTGACCCCGTAGCTGTCGCGCATCAGCTTCGGCACCGGCGCCGTCGATCTCGTCGGGCAGCCTCGCCGACCGTGACCACGTTCGCGTTCGGGTCGTCGGGGCCGAAGCGCTCGAGCCCCAGCGCGTCGATCCCGGCGCGAGCCGCGCGGGCGAGAAGCGCGTGGCGGGCGAAGACGCCGCTCCAGGCCCTCGGCGAGCATCAGGTCGAGCGCCACGTCGAGGGCGCGGAACAGGGTCACCGCCGGCGTGAACGCGGAGTTCGGCGGCTCCTCCTTCTGGCCCGGCGGCGGTTCGCGCGCCAGTCCAGGTAGTAGCGGCCCCGGCCGCGCTCGGCCGACAGCGCCATCGCCCGCTCGGAGACCGAGGCGAACGCGAGCCCCGGCGGGCACATCAGCGACTTCTGCGAGCCGGCGACGACCACGTCCACGCCCCACTCGTCCTGGGGCAGGTCGACCGCGCCGAGCCCGGAGACCGCGTCGACGCAGAGCAGCGACCCTCGGCCCGGTGACCACCTCGTTGAGCGCCCGGATGTCGTTGACGACCCCGGTCGAGGTCTCGGACTGGGTCACGAACACGCGCCCGCGGCGGGCGCTCCAGGGCGGCGAGCGCGTCGTCGAGCGCCGTCCGGATCCACCTTCTCGCCCCACTCGAAGTCGAGCCCGGTCGGTGTCGGCGCCGTAGGCGTCGCACAGCTCGGCCCAGCGCTCGCCGAACTTGCCGCAGGAGGCGACCACGGCGGGCTCGCCGGGCGCGATCAGGTTGGCGACCGCGGACTCCATCGCCCCGGTCCCGGTGGCCGCGAAGCAGAGCACGTCGTTGGCGGTCTGGAAGACCGCGCCGCAGCCGCTCGAGCGCCCGCGCGTAGATCTCGACGAACGCCGGGGCGCGGTGGTAGAGGATCGGCTCCGCCATCACCGCCGAGACACGCGGCGGCAGCGGCGTCGGCCCGGCGGTCAGGATGTAGTGCTTGGTGAAGATGTCGGCGGCTCGGCCATCCGCGGATCTCAGGATACGGAGGGGGCGCGGAAGCCACGTACGATGGGCTCGATGGCGAGGGGATCGTCGAGGGCGACGGTTACGCGGTCGGCCACATGGCAGATGGGCGACGGACCACGGGTTCCGGAAGATCCGCTCCGAGCTCGGGGTGACCGAGCCTTCGGCGTCAACGCGATCGTCCTCCCCGCCGGGAAACGAGACAGGCCTCCACTCCACGAGCGCCAGCAGGAGCTCTACTTCGTGCACTCCGGAGCGGATCGAGATCGAGTTCGACGACGGCTCCAAGCACGCGCTCGAGCCCGGCGGCGCGGCGCGCGTCGACCCCTCGACCGTGCGCAAGCTCCGCAACGTCGGCGACGCCGACGCCGTCTACCTGGTCGTCGGCGCCAAGGACGGCTACGTCGGCCGCGACGGGCAGCTCCCCGAGGGCGAGCAGCGGCTGCCAGAGCGCCGAACGATTGACCGTCCCACACCGTCTACCTCACCTTCGAGACCGCGCAGCGGCGCGAGTTCGTCCGGATCACCGACGACGTCCAGGCGGCGGTCGACGAGTCGGGGATCGCCGAGGGCATGGCCCTGGTCTCGGCGATGCACATCACCGCCGGCGTCTGGGTCAACGACGACGAGCCCGGGATCCAGGCGGACACGCTCGAGTGGCTCGACAAGCTCGCCCCGCCTAGCTGGAGCGAGCCCGCCAACGACGTGGCCCGCGCGCTCTCGCCCGATCCGGGCGACTACCGCCATCACGCGCGGCGGCGAGGACAACGGCGACGCCCATCTCAAGAACCTGCTCGTCCACCACCAGGTGATCGTCCCGGTGACCGACGGCAGGCTCGACCTCGGGCCCTGGCAGGCGATCTTCTACGTCGAGTTCGACGGCCGCAGGCCCAAGCGGCTGGTGATCAAGGTGCTCGGCGAGTAGCTCATTCGGGGTCACTCAGGGTCACTTCCGGACCCATCCCGTACCCACAGCCGTACCCGCGCCCCGCGCACCGCAGAGACGGACGCGGGCCGTCCGGCACTTGCCGCAACCTTCACGGTGATGGCTTCCGCCGGACCCCTGGCTCGCCAAAAGCTCGCCGCTCGTCTACGTCTCGCGCTCGACGCGCTCGATCAGGGCGATCTTCGCGTCCACGGCGCCGGCCACACCGCCGAGCAGACCAAGGCCCGGATCGAGGCCAGGATCGCCGCCTTGGAGGGCGACGGTCGCGGTCGCCCTGGGTCGTAGAGGAGGCCAGGCGGGCCAGGCGCCTACGGCTCGACGCACCGCCGACCGGCAGCCTAGTTGGTGAGGACGCGATACTGCGCGGGCGATGTCGCAGCAGGAGGACTTCGAGACGCTGAGGGGCGTCTATGCCGAGTGGGCTCGGGGGGAGTTTTGGAATGTCGCCGTCTACGACCCCGAGATCGAGTTCGTCTTCGGCGACAGCGTTCCCGAGCGCGGTACCTACATCGGGATCGAGGGCATGAGCAAGGCGTTTCGGGGCTGGCTGGAGAGCTGGCGAGAGCTCCGCTTCGAGCTCGAGGAGCTGATCCCAGCCGGTGAGCGGATCGTCGCGGCCTATCTACAGACGGGCATCGGACGAGTCAGCGGGATCCCGATCGAGCTGCGGGGCGGCCACATCTGGACGATGCGCGACGGCAAGGCGTTGCGCCTGGAGGTTCACGTCAACCGAGCCGCGGCCTTCGAAGCCGCCGGGCTCTCGCAGTAGTCAAGCGGGCCAAGGAAGCAGGGAGCGACGCGTCCTCCGCACGCGAGCGACCGAGGACGCCGGCCCGCGCCGACTAGCGCGCCTCAGTCGTCCCACTCGAACGGTGGGTACCGAGTAACGAGGAAGTAGGCGTAGGCCTGGGCGCGGAAGCTCCACCGCGCGGGGATCAGGATCAGCTTGAACATCCCCTCCGGAAGCTCCTTCGTGAACATGATCACGAAGATGCCGATGAAGGCGACGATCATGGCGACGTAGACGAGGATCGTGGCGACGAAGTAGTAGGGGATGATCAACAGCCAGTGGACCAGGGGGCGCCAGCGGTCGACGTGCTCGGGGTAGTCGATCTCGAGCTGCGCCGGGTACGACGGATCGTCGTCGAGCGTGAACGGCGGGTAGTCGTCGGTGAGCAGGTACACGTAGGCACCCACACGCCAACCCCAGCGCATGACGCCGACGACGTAGTCGAACAGGCCGCGCGGGTAGCGCCCCGTGAACAGGACCGCGAAGAAGGCGATCAGATGCGCGAACAGCGCCCCGATCCCGAGCACGATCAGGACCAGGTAGTGCGGGAACGCGAGCAGCCACTTGACCAGGGGCAGGAAGCGGTGGTACTCGTCCTGGCGCTCGGCCTCGACCCGAACCTCATAGGCGCCCGACGGCGCCGGCACCGGCGCGGCGGGCGGAGGGCGGGCGGGGGCGGGGGCGGGGGCGGTGTGGCTGCTGATTCCATGCCCTGAACCCTAGGACGTGCGGCGGATGCTCAGAACTCCTGGTCGATCCAGGGCATCATCGAGCGCAGGTCCTTGCCCACCGACTCGATCTGGTGCCCGGCGGCCTCGTCGCGCAGGCGATTGAAGTTCTCCGCCCCGGCGCGGTTCTCGGCGATCCACTCGCGCGCGAACTCCCCCGATTGGATCTCGGCCAGCACCTGCTTCATCGCCTCGCGCACCTCGGGGCCGATCACCCTCGGCCCCCGGGTCATGTCGCCGTACTCGGCGGTATTGGAGATCGAGTAGCGCATCCCCTGCACGCCCTTCTCGTACATCAGGTCGACGATCAGCTTGAGCTCGTGCAGGCGTCTCGAAGTAGGCGAGCCGGGGGTCGTATCCCGCCTCGACCAGGGTTTCGAAGCCGGCGCGGACGAGCTCGGTGGCGCCGCCGCAGAGCACCGTCTGCTCGCCGAACAGATCGGTCTCGCACTCGTCCTTGAAGGTCGTCTCGATGATCCCGGCGCGGCCACCCCCGATCCCGCTCGCGTAGGCGAGCACGAGGTCGCGGGCGTTGCCGGTGGCGTCCTGGTCGATCGCCATCAGGCAAGGGACGCCCTTGCCCTCCTCGTACTGGCGGCGGACCAGATGACCGGGGCCCTTCGGCGCGACCATGCCGACGTCGACTCCGTCCGGCGGCGTGATCTGCTCGAAGTGGACCGAGAACCCGTGGGCGAACATCAGCAGGTTGCCCGGGGCGATCCCGTCGAAGATCTCGGCCTCCCAGACCTCGGCCTGCCTCTCGTCGGGCAGCAGGATCATCACAACGTCGCCCCGGCTTGCGGCGTCGGGGATGTCGAGCACCTCGAGTCCCTCGGCGGCGGCCTTGGCGCGGCTCGAGGAGTCCGCCCGCAGCCCGACGACCACGTCGTAGCCGGAGTCGCGCAGGTTGAGCGCGTGGGCGTGGCCCTGTGAGCCGTAGCCCAAGATCGCGATCGTCTTGCCCTTCAGGGCGTCGGCGTCGGCGTCGGCGTCGTAGTAGATCTTGTCGTCGGTCATGGCCGCGGGATGCTACCCAGTAGCGCCCGGCGCGCGGTCAGCCCGGGTCCTTGACGTAGTACTCGACGAACTCGCGGCAGCGCCCATCGTCGGCGAAGCGGATCACGAAGCAGTTGTGGTACGCCTCGCGCACGGACCCGTCGGGGCCGGTGTAGATGCTCTCCCCGGTGGCGACGGCGAGATCGCCGTCGATCGCGACCGGCTCGTAGCGGCAGTCCAGCTGTCGGGCTCGTCGGGATCGTCGAGCCAGGCGTCCGCGACCGCCCCGGCGCCCACGATCGGCTCCTCGTGAGGGTAGTAGCGGTACCGCACCTCGTCGGTGAACAGGGCCGCGATCCGCTCCCGCTCGTTGCTGCGCCAAGCGTCGATGTACTCGCCCAACCAGGCTCTGACTTGCGCGCTCTCCATGGCCGGGTTTCTATCGCAGGTCCCTGCGGATCAGCTTCCCCGACGCCGTCCGCGGCAGCTCGGAGACGAACTCGACCCGCTTCGGCACCTTGAACCCCGCGAGCTCGGCGGCGCAATGGGCGCGCAGCTCGTCGGCGCTGGCGCTGGCGCCGTCGCGGAGCACGACGACCGCGGTTACCGCCTCCTGCCACTCGGCGTCGGCGCGCCCCACCGCCGCCGCGTCGGCGACGCCCGGATGGCGCAGGAGCACCTCCTCGACCTCGGCAGGCAGGACGTTCTCGCCCCCCGAGATGATCACGTCGCCGAGCCGCTCCTCGACGTAGAGGAACCCCTCGTCGTCGATCCGGCCGAGATCGCCGGTGTGCAGCCAGCCGCCCTCGTCGGCGGTGCCCGGCGCCACCGTCGGGCCCTGGACCAGGATCTCGCCCTCCTGGATCCTCAGGTGCGTGGTCAGCAGCGGCCGCCCCGCGGAGCCCAGCTTGCGATGCGCCTCTGCGGGCTCGAGCGTGGTCACCTGCGACGCAGCCTCGGTCAGCCCGTAGGTCTGGACCACGGTGGCGCCGCGGCCGATCGCCTCCTCGAGCACCTCCTCGGGCACCGGCCCGCCACCGACCAGAACGGCCCGGAGCGGCAGCAGGTCGACCTCGGCCTCGAGCAGGCGGGTGAGCTGGGTGGCGACCACCGAGATCAGCGTCACGCCATCGCCCTCGAGCGAGGAGGCGATCCGATCGACGTCGAAGCCGTCGTGGACGACCGCCGTGGTCCCGTAGATCACCGAGCGCATGACGATCGATAGGCCGCCGACGTGGAAGAGCGGCAGGCAGCAGAGCCAGCGGTCGGTCGGCTCGACGCCGAGGTTGAAGGCCGAGCCGACAGCGCTCCACAGGTGGTTGCCGTAGGTGAGCCCCACCGGCCGTGGGCCGCCCGACGTGCCGCTGGTGAGGATGCGGCAATGAAGCGCCGAGAGATCGTGCTCGCCGAGCAGCGGCAGATCGGCCTCGGTCATCCCGAGGTCGGGACTGCCGCTGACGACCAGCGCAGGCTTGGCGCGCTCGAGCTCGGCCTCGAGCTCGGCCTCGGCAAGCCGCGTGTTGACCGGATAGGCGACCGCCCCGAGCTTCATCAGCGCGTGCAGGAGCACGACGACGTCCAGCCCGGGCTCGAGCATCAGGGCGACGATGCCGCCGCGCCTCGCCCCCCGCGCAGCCAACCGCCTCGCCGTCGCGGTCGCCTCTCGTTCGAGCTCCTCGTAGGAGAGCGCCATCCCGTCCGCGATCAGCGCGGTGCGGTCGGGGCAGGTCGCCGCACGCTGGGAGAGCCAGTTGTCCAGATGCATTGGTGGGCCCTATTCTTGCGGCCCCGTGCCGACTCCGCATCAGGACGCCCCGCCCCGCGAGGAGCTTTACGCGCCGATCGCGTGGCGCGAGGCGGCCTCCTACGAGGACATCGTCTACGAGCGCGGCGAGGCGATCGCCCGGATCACGATCAACCGCCCCGAGGTCCGCAACGCGTTCCGGCCCCAGACGCTCGCCGAGCTACGCGACGCCTTCAGCCGCGCGCGCGACGACATCGAGGTCGCCGCCGTGGTCTTGACCGGGGCCGGGGGCGATGCCTTCTGCTCGGGCGGCGACCAGAGGATCCGAGGCGACGACGGATACATGGGCGACGACGAGGTCGCCCGGCAGGGGGTCGGCCGGCTCGACGCCGGCGACCTGCACGTCCAGATCCGCCGGATGCCGAAGCCGGTGATCGCCGCGGTGGCCGGCTACGCAGTCGGCGGCGGACAGATCCTCCACCTCGTCTGCGACCTCTCGATCGCCGCCGACAACGCCCGCTTCGGGCAGACGGGGCCGCGGGTGGGCAGCTTCGACGGCGGCTTCGGCGCCGGTCTGCTGGCACGCGCCGTCGGGGTGCGCAAGGCAAAGGAGATCTGGTTCCTGTGCCGGCTCTACGACGCCGCCGAGGCCCTCGAGATGGGTCTCGTCAACGCGGTCGTACCGCTGCCTGAGCTCGAGCGCGAGTACGTCGCCTGGGCGCGCGAGATCGCCGCGCTGTCGTCGCTCTCGCTGCGGCTGCTGAAGTCGAGCTTCAACGCCGCCGAGGACGGGCTCACCGGGCTCCAGCAGCTATCCCACGACGCCACCCTGCTCTTCTACATGACCGAGGAAGGTCAGGAGGGGCGCAACTCCTACCAACAACGGCGCCGGCCGGACTTCTCGAAGTTCCCGAAGCGGCCGTAGGCCGAGGCGCGTGGGCGGCTTGCGCATCTGGGCGATGGCGGCGCGCCCGCGCACGCTGCCGGCGGCGATCGCGCCGGTGCTGGTCGGCACGGCAGCGGCGATCGAGGCCTCGGACGACCTCCGCGTCGGCGCCTTCGTCGCCGCGCTGATCGGCTCGACCTTCATCCAGATCGGCACCAACCTCGCCAACGACTACTCCGACGCCAAGCGCGGCGCCGACACCGCCGACCGGCTCGGTCCCGTGCGGGTGACCTCGTCGGGGCTCGTCGCCCCGCGCCGGGTGCTCCACGCGACCTGGCTTGCGTTCGCGGTCGCCAATGCCGCCGGCATCTACCTCGCCACGGTGGCCGGACCGGCGATCATCGCCGTGGGCCTGGTCTCGATCGCCGCCGGCGTGCTCTACACCGGCGGCCCGCGGCCGTACGGCTACGCCGGCATGGGCGAGCTGTTCGTCTTCCTCTTCTTCGGTCTGGTCGCGGTCAACGGCTCCTACTACGTGCAGCTCGAACGCCTCGACTGGCTCTCGTTCGCGCTCTCGATCGCGGTCGGCCTGCTGTCGACCGCGATCCTGGTCGTCAATAACGTCCGCGACATCGACACCGACCGCCGCGCCGGCAAGCGGACGCTCGCGGTACGACTCGGGCGCGAGCGGTCGCGGCGCCTCTACGGCGCGCTCGTCGTCGGCGCGTTTGTCGTGCTGCCGCTCGGCCTGGCGCTCACCGGTGGACCGGCCTGGGCGCTGCTCGGCCTGCTCTCGGCACCGCTTGCGGTCAAGCCGCTGCGCGCCGTCTTCACCGCAACCGACGGCCCGTCGCTGAACGCAGCGCTGGCTCAGAGCGGCGCGCTGCTCGGGGGCTTCAGCCTGCTGCTCACCGCCGGGCTGCTGATCGCCTCCCGATGAAGGTCACCGCGGTCGAGATCGTCCCTTTCGCACTGCCGTTCGAGCGCCCGTACGCAACCGCTCGCGGAACGCTCGAGCGCCGCGAGATGCTGCTCGTCCGATTGAAGACCGACGCCGAGCTCGAGGGCCTGGGCGAGGCGGTGGCGATGTCTCTCCGCCGCGGCGCCGACCTGGGCACGATCGAGCGAGCGCTGCTGCGCGCCTCGCGGCGCTTCCGCCGCGCCGACCTCTCCGACTTCGCCGGCGCCGATCCGCTGCGAGCGGCGATCGACACCTTCATCCACGTCGCCGCCGGGCGACGTCTGCCGGGGCCGGCGAAGGCGGCTCTGGAGATGGCGATCTTCGACCTCGCGGGCAAGGCGTCCGGGAAGCCGCTGTGGGCATTGCTCGGCGCCCCCGAGCAGGCCCCGGTGCACTGCAACGCCACCTTGGTCGCCGGCCCGCCGCCCGAGGTCGCCGCGGATGCCCGGCGTTGGGCCGAGCGCGGCTTTGAGACCTTCAAGCTCAAGCTCGGCGCCGGCGAAGACGTCGCCCAGGTGCGCGCCGTCCGCGAGGCGCTCGGGCCCGGGGCCCGGATCCGCCTCGACGCCAACGGCGCCTGGAGCGCGTCCGAGGCGCTCGGTGTCCTGCGGATGGTCGAGCCGCTCGAAATCGAGCTGGTCGAGCAGCCGGTCGCCGAGTTCCGTGAACTGGCGGAGGTGACCGCCTCGACCCCGATCCCGGTGGCCGCCGACGAGAGCGTCGAACGCGGCAAGGACGCCCAGCGCGCCGCGGCAACCGGCGCCTGCGACCTGGCCACGGTGAAGCTGGCGAAGGTCGGCGGCATCGGCGAGGCGAATGGGATTGCCGGCCACCTGCCGATCTACCTCTCCAGCGCCCTCGACGGCCCGCTCGGGATCGCCGCCGCCACGCACGCCGCCCAGGCGCTCCCGTTCGAGGGCGCAGCGGCCGAGCTCGCGCACGGACTCGCCACCCAGCTCCTGTTCTCCGAGACGATCGCGGCGCGGGAGTCGTCGCTCGAGGGTGACCTCCTGAGCCCGCCGCCGGGCCCCGGCCTCGGCGTCGAGATCGACGCGGACGCCCTCGAGCGCCACCGCATCTAGACGGCCGATTCCGACTTGGCGTGCCCCCGGGATGACACCGTGACCTGGGTGGGACGGGTTATGCCGCGAATGGATGGGCGACAACCCGTCCCACCACGCGGCAGGGGCCTCTGTCGCCTCGCGCTGGGACGGGTTGTGCGCCACCATGCGCGGCATAACCCGTCCCACCCAGGGGCGACGGTATCCGTGCGGAATCGGGGTGCGCAGAAATATGGAATCGACCGGCTAGCGTTCCGAGGATGGATCGCACCAACCGCAATACCGCGCTGGCCTCGGCGATGGTCGAGGAGCTTGCTCGGTGTGGCGTGCGCGACGCGGTCCTCTCCCCCGGCTCGCGCTCGACACCGCTGGCGCTGGCGCTGTGGCGCGAGCCGGCGATCGAGGCGCGGGTGGTCGTCGACGAGCGCTCGGCCGGCTACTTCGCCCTCGGCGCCGCGCAGGTCACCGGCAGGCCGGTCGCGATCCTCTGCACCTCGGGCACCGCCGCCGCCAACCTGCACCCGGCGGTCTGCGAGGCCGACGAGGCGGGCGTGCCGCTGATCGCGCTCAGCGCCGACCGCCCGCCGGAGCTGCGCGGGATCGGCGCCGGGCAGACGATCGACCAGATCAAGCTCTACGGCTCGGCCGTGCGCTGGTTCTGCGAGCTGGGCACCCACGATGCCGACGATGCCGGGCTGCTCCACTTCCGCTCGGTCGCCTGCCGTGGATTCGCCGCAGCCGCCGGCGATCCGCGGCCCGGGCCCGTGCACCTGAACATCGCCTGGCGCGACCCTCTCGGGCCCGAGCCGCGCCAAGGCGACGTCACCGCCAGCTCGGCGCTGGCGCTGAAGGGCCGCGAAGGAAGATCAGGAGGCGATCCACCGCTGACGACCGTCCCTCGAGCGATCTCGGCGCCGGCGGAGGCGCTCGTCGACGCCCTCGTCGAGCCGGATCCGCGACGCGCCACGCGGCCTGATCGTCGCCGGGCGCAACCCGGACCCCACGGTCGCCCGGGAAATCGCCGCCCTCGCCCGGGCGACCGGCTACCCGGTTCTCGCCGAGCCGACGTCGCAACTCCGGCTCGGCCCGCACGATCGAAGCCTGGTCGTGTCGTCATACGAGCCGATCGCCCGCGCTCGGCCCAAGCAGCTGACACCGGACCTGGTGCTGCGGTTCGGCGACATGCCGACCTGCAAGCCGCTGCGCCAATGGCTGTCCTCGCTGCCGGAGGCACCCCAGATCGTGGTCGACCCGCACGGCGGCTGGAACGAGCCGACCCGGATCGCGGGGGCGATCGTCCGCGCCGACCCGGCGGAGCTCGAGCGGCGCTCTCGATCGCTCGGCTCGCCGGCGCCGCGACCGAGCCGCGATGGGCGGAGACCTGGCTCGCGGCCGCCGAAGCCGCCGAGTCGGCGATCGGGGCGGAGCTGGCCGGGCTCGACCGACCGACCGAGCCCGGCGTCCACGCGGCGCTCGGAGGCCTCTATGCCGACGGCGACCTCGTCTACACGGCCTCGAGCATGCCGATTCGCGACCAGGAGGCCTTTCTGCCCGCCGGCGACGCCGACGTCCTCTTCCTCGCCAACCGGGGCGCCAACGGGATCGACGGCCTGATCTCCTCGGGGATCGGCGCTGCTTCGGCGAGTGGGCGGCCCACGTGGATCGTCACCGGCGACGTCGGCCTCCACCACGACTCCAACGCGCTCGCCTCCCTCCGCCACGCCGACGCACCGATACGGATCGTCGTGCTCAACAACGACGGCGGCGGGATCTTCGAGTTCCTGCCCCAGGCCGGGCAGTTCGGGCGCGACGAGTTCGAGGCGATCCTCGGCACCCCACCGGGGCTCGAGCCCGAGCGCGTCGCAGCCCTCTACGAAGTCCCCTACGGGCGGATCACGGATCTGTCCGAGCTCGCCGGGGCGAGCGCCGAAACCGCGCTGATCGAGGTCCCGGTGGATCGGGCCACAAACGTGGCGCTGCACGAGCGCCTCGGCGAACTCGCCGCCGAGGCGCTCGAGCGAACGCTTGCCTGAGCCCTACTCCTGAGTGTTTGCGGTCGCGGTGACGGTGCACTGCAGCGGGCCGCCGATCCCGTGGTTGTTGTAACCGTCAACGCTGACATGGGCTCCGACGGTGCCCTCGCCGCTGCCCCGCGAGAGGCTGTAGTCCCAGTGTCCACCGGTCCCGAGCCCACCGGGGCCTTGAGCGATCAAGGGCGAGCCGCCGCCGAGCGAGAAGAACCCGGCGTCCTGGTCGCTCAGCGCAGGTGGGCCGACGCCCGCCGGCAGCTCGCTGTAGGTCACCGTGCCGGCGCCGAAGAACGGCTGCGCGTCGTCGTTGCTGAGCAGGCGGACCCGGATCGAGTAGTTCGGGGCGCCGAAACAGGCGATCAGCTCGACCTTCCCCATCGTCGGCACCTCAGCGAGGATGGGCTTCGGATCGGGCAGGAAGCCGACCCCGTCGACGGTGACGCTGGTCATGAACTGCTCGCCGTCGCCCTTGACCAGCCCGGACGACTTCCCGGCGGTCACCGCCCCGCTCGCGATCTTCGCGGTATCGACCGCGCCGTCGGCGAGCTTCGCGGTCGACCACCGCACCGTCGGCGAGATTCTTCTTCTTGACCGCCTTCTTGGCGATGTTCTTCGTCTTCACCGCCTTCTTGGCGAGGTCGTTGGAGGTCACGGTCCCCTTGCCGGGCAGCGCCACCGCCGTGCCCCCGAGCACGATGAACAGCGCGACGTAGGCGATCACGTGGTGTCGCAGATGGTCCCTGAGTCGGACGAACATAGGCCCTTCCTTCCGGCCGGCCCGCGGCTGCGGGCGATTCCCCTGAACAACTGACCCTAAACCCTGTTGCCCGCGGGGGCAAGCGGGCTATCCGGCCAGCAGCGGCAACAGGGCCTCGAGCTTGAGCTCAGTCTCGGCGAGCTCGGCCGAGGGGTCGGAGTCGGCGACGATCCCCGCGCCCGCGTACAGGTGGGCGGTGCGATCGCGGAGCAGCGCCGAGCGCAGCGCGACGCACAGCTCTCCGTCCTCGGCGGCGTCCATCCAGCCCAGCGGCCCGGCGTACCAGCCGCGATCCATGCCCTCGAGCTCGGCGATCGCCTCGAGCGCAGCAGCACCCGGCTCGCCACCGACCGCCGGGGTGGGATGCAGCAGGGCCGCCAGCTCGAGCGCCGAGAGCGGCTCGGCGAGCTGAGCGTGGACCGGCGTCGCCAGGTGCTGGATGTTCGCAACCCGGACCAGCACCGGCTCGGCCTCCGCCTCGACCCAGACCGAGCGTGGCCCCAGCGTCCGCTCGATCCGACGCGTGACGATCTCGTGCTCGCGGCGGTTCTTGGCGCTGCGCAGGAGCTGCTCGCCGAGGTGGTCATCGACCGCAGGGTCGGCGCTGCGCCGGGTCGAGCCGGCGAGGGCGACGGCCGCTGCGCTCGCCCCGCGCCGCCGCACGAGCAGCTCGGGGCTCGCGCCAAGAAAGGCGCCCTCCGGCGATCCCGCACAGAAGCAGAAGCAGGACGGGAAGAGCTCACGCAGGGCGCCGAAGGTAGCCGCCGGATCGTGGGCCGCAGGTGCCTCGACAACGACTTCGCGCGCCAGCACGACCTTCTCCAACCTGCCGGCGGCGATCATCTCCGCTGCGGCGGCGACGGCGTCCTCGTAGCGCCCGGGCGGTGTGGCGCTCGTGATCCGGGTCTCACCGCTCGGATGAGGGTCCAGCATCGGCAACGGCGACTCGCTCAGTGAGGCGAGGCGACGCGCGAGCCGCTCCTGCGTCTCGCGGGCGCCTGCGCCCGGTCCAACCACCGCGCTCAGGGTGAGCCAGCTCCGCCCGCCCGATCGCAGCAGGGAGAGCTCGGGCAGCACCGCCAGGGCCGGCGGGAACGACGACCACGGCGAGGTGTCTCCTCCCGCCGGGTCGAAGGCGAACCCGGCCACCCAAACGGGGCCGGCGCCGGCGGGCAGGCCCTCGGGCTCGTCCGCGAGCCGGCCGCGGGTGATCGCCGCGCATTCGGCCACCAGGTCGGCGAAGCGCCCCGGGCCGCGCGACACAGCCTCGTGCGCCGAGCCGAGTCCGGCGAGCGCGAACCCGTCGCGATCGGGCTGCTCCCAGCAGAACCACCGGTCACCGGCAAGGCGCGATGCGAACACAGCGGAGGTCGGGTCGGCGATCTCGGACTCGGTCGTGACGCTGACCAGCCTCCGCCGGGAACCCGCGACTCGACCAAGAGCCTGCTCGAATGCTCCGAGGGCATTCGCGCTGTCGATCATTCGCGCCGACCGCTATTGCTCGGGGCGCGACTTGGTGATCGCGACCTCACCCGTCCTGGCCATCTCGATCAACCCGTGCGGGCGGATCATGCGCTCGAACGAGTCGATCTTGTCCTGATTCCCGGTGACCTCGATCGTCAGCGAGCGCCGTGAGACGTCGACGATCTTCGCCTCGTAGATCTCGGCGAACTGCATGATCTCGGCGCGGCTCTCGACCGCCGCGTTGACGCGGAACAGCGCCATCTCGTGGGCGATCGTGCCGTCCGGCTCCATGTCGCGGATCTTGATCACGTTGACGAGCTTGTGAAGCTGCTTGGTCACCTGGTCGATCGGGTGCACGGCGCCGTCGAGGGTGAGCGTGATCCGCGAGACGTCGGGGTCCTCGGTCGGGCCGACGGTGAGCGTGTCGATGTTGAAGCCCCGGCGGCTGAACAGGCCGGCGATCCGGGCCAGCACTCCCGGCTTGTTCTCGACCAGCAGCGAGAGGATGTGCTTGCGCCCTGTGAGCTGGCGACTCGCCTGCAGGTCCTCGAGCCGGACCACGTCCCTGGTGCCGGGCTCGCCCATCAGCCGACCATGTCCCTGGCCGCAGCGCCGGCCGGGATCATCGGGTAGCAGTTCTCGTCCTTGGTCACGTGGACGTCGAGCAGCACCGGGCCGTCGGTCTGAAGCGCGGTGCTCATCGCGTCGCGTAGGTCGCCCTTGTCGGTGCATTGCATGCCGGTCCACCCGAACGCCTCGGCCAGCTTCGGCCAATCGGGGCTCGGTCCCATCTCGACCGCCTTGTAGCGCTCCTCCCAGAACAGCTCCTGCCACTGGCGGACCATGCCGAAGTGGCCGTTGTTCATCAGGAAGACCTTGACCGGGATGTCGTGGTGAGCCGCGGTCGCGAACTCTTGGCAGACCATCACCAGGCTGCCGTCGCCGGCGAGGCAGACGACCGTGTCGTCGGGGCGGGCGACCTTGGCGCCGATCGCCGCCGGAAGGCCGAATCCCATCGTCCCGAGCCCGCCCGAGTTGAGCCACCGTCGTGGCTTGTTGAAGTGGTAGTACTGCGCCGCCCACATCTGATGCTGGCCGACGTCGGAGGTGATGATCGCGTCGCCCTCGGTTGCTTCGTAGAGCGCCTCGACCATCAACTGGGGCTTGATCTCGGAGTCGGACGAGTCCTCGTAGCGCAGCGGGTGGGCGGTCTGCCACTCGTGGATCCGCGCCCACCACTCCTCCAGCCGCCCGGAGTCGGGCTTCAGTGCCCGGTACTCGCGGTTCAGCTTCGGCAGCACGTCGGCGGCGTCACCGACGATCGGGATGTGGGCCGGGACGTTCTTGGAGATCTCTGCCGGGTCCACATCGATGTGGACGAACTTCGCCCGCGGCGCGAACTCCGAGAGCTTGCCGGTGATCCGGTCGTCGAAGCGGGCGCCGACACACACGATCAGGTCGGCCTCGTCCATGGCGTAGTTGGCGGTCCGGGTGCCGTGCATGCCGAGCATCCCGAGCCACTGCTCGTGTGGGGCGGGGAACGCCCCCAGCCCCATCACGGTCAGGGTCACGGGCAGCCTGTCGGAGGCGCAGAACTCGCGAAACTGCTCGGAGGCGTTGGCGTTGACGATCCCGCCACCGCCGTAGATCACCGGCCGGCGGGCGTTCGCCAGCGCCTTGGCGGCGATGCGAATCTGCTTGATGTTGCCCTCGGTCGTCGGCTTGTAGCCCGGCAGGTCAGGGGTGCCCTCGATCGGCGTGTAGTCGATGTCGGCCCTGGAGAGATCCTGTGGAACGTCGACGAGGACCGGCCCCGGGCGCCCGGTGGAGGCGATGTGAAACGCCTTGTGGACGTAGTCGGGGATCTGGCGCGGGTCGGTGACCAGCAGCGAATGCTTGACCACGGGCATCGTGATCCCGGTGACGTCGGCCTCCTGGAAGCCATCGGTGCCGATCAGATCGGTACGGACCTGTCCGGTGATGAACACCGTCGGCACCGAGTCCATCATCGCGTCGGCGATCGGCGTGACCAGGTTCGTCGCGCCGGGCCCGGAGGTCGCGAACGTCACCCCGACGCGCCCGGAGGCCTTGGCGTAGCCCTCGGCGGCGTGCCCGGCGCACTGCTCGTGGCGGGCCTGGATGTGGACCAGATCGGCGTCGTAGAGGGCGTCGTAGGTCGGCAGGTTGGCGCCGCCGGGGATGCCGAAGACGTGCTCGACACCCTCGGCCTTCAGTGCTTCGCAAAGTGCGTCCGCAGCGCGCATGGGCGAGCGATGGTAGCAGTGGCCCGGTGTCGGTCTCAGCGCCTTTTTCCCGCTCGCAAGCGGGGTTCCGGGCGCTCCGCGGAGCCCGCCGCCGAGCCGCCTCTAGGAGCTCGTCTCGGAGGGCACCTCGCCGGCCAGCTCGCCGGGTTTCCAGCGGGTATGCGGCAGGATCGCGCGCTTGATTACGCGCGCCTTGTGCCGCTCGATGATGCGCAGCATCGAGAGCACCAGCTCCTCACCCAGGTGGTGCGGCTTCAGGCCCAGGTCGAGCAGCTTCGAATGGGCAGGGTTGTAGTAGTGGTTCTCAGCCTCGACGCGCGGGTTCGGGTAGCTGTGGACCTCCGCCTCGATGCCGATGTCACCGGCGCTCTGCTTGACCAGCTCCGCGAGCTCGCCGACCGAGAACTGCTCGGTGAACTGGTTGAAGACTCGGTACTCGCCGAGCGCAGCCGGATTCGAGACGGCGAGCTCGACGCACTGCAGCGTGTCGCGGATGTTGAGGAAGCCACGCGTCTGGCCACCCTCCCCGTAGACGGTGAGCGGATGGCCGATCACCGCCTGCACGCAGTAGCGGTTGAGCACGGTGCCGAAGTACTCGTCGTAGTCGAAACGAGTCACCAGGCGCTCGTCCTCGGCTGTCTCCTCGGTCTCGATCCCGTAGACGACCCCCTGGTTGAGGTCGGTCGCGCGTAGACCCCACACCCGGCAGGCGAAGTGGATGTTGTGCGAATCGTGAACCTTGGAGAGGTGGTAGATCGAACCCGGCATCTTCGGAAACGGCAGCGTGTCGGTGCGGCCGTTGTGCTCGATCTCGATGAACCCCTCTTCGATGTCGATGTTCGGGGTCCCGTACTCCCCCATCGTCCCGAGCTTGACGAGGTGACAGGCGGGCACCAGGTCGCGGATCGCGAACAGCAGGTTGAGGTTGCCGATCACGTTGGTGTGCTGGGTTTCGACCGCCGCCTCGCGCGACTTCATCGAGTACGGGGCCGAGGGCTGCTCCGCGTAGTGGATCACCGCCTCGGGGCTAGTCTCGGCGACGACGCGATAGAGGAACTTCGCATCCTGGACCGAGCCGACATTCGCGCGGATCTCGTTACCGGATATCTCCCGCCAGGCTTCGAGCCGGTCCTGCAAGGAACGGATCGGGGTGAGCGTGTCGGTCGAGTGCTCGACGTGCCAACGCCGGCGGGAGAAGTCGTCGACGATCGAGACCTCATGGCCGGCGGCGGAGAACCGCAGCGCAGTCGGCCAACCGAGGTACCCGTCACCGCCCAGGATCAGGATCCGCATAGCGCGCGAGGGTAGCGCGGTTGGCTGACAACTTCGGTTTCCCGGGCCCCCGGCGCCACCTGCCCGTTGCTCGCGGCGCCCTATCCTCATCCGGCCCGATGACGCCGCTCGCGGACATCCTGCCGCCCGAGCTGACCGCGATCCGAGCCGCCGGTCTCGTGCTCGCGGCGCTGGTGGCGGGATTTGCGATCTGGCGCCGGCACTCGCTGCGGAACGCCGACGTGCTGATCCTGCTGCTGATCGCGCTCGGGTTGGCGATCGTCGCGGGGACGGAGATCCCCGATGCATTGCTCTCCGCGTTCGCGTTCGAGCGGCAGAACGGCACCCGGATCATCGGCGTGGCGATCTTCGCGATCCTGATCCTGTTCGCGCTCGTGGTCCGCTCGCTGGCCGCAGAGCTCGCGGGTCAGCCATCAGCTCTCGGGCGCGCTCGAGGGCCTCGCCTGGGAGGAGTTCCGCGCCGCGGGACACCCGGAGCGCTTCGCGGGCCGGATCGGCGTCCTCGTTCCCGCCTACAACGAGGCCGACAACGTCGGCACGGTGCTCGACCGGATCCCGGCCGAGGTCTGCGGGCTGCGCGACCTCGGTCCTGGTCGTCGACGACGGCTCGCGCGACGGCACCGACGCGGTCGCGCGCGCGCACGGCGCGGTCGTCGCCCGCCATGTGGTCAACCGCGGCGGCGGCGCTGCGCTGCGCACCGGCTATCGGCTGCTGGCCGACTCCGGTGCGGCGATCGTCGTCACCCTCGACGCCGACGGCCAGCATCTCCCCGAGGAGATGGAGCGACTGGTCAAGCCCGTCGTCGGCGGCGAGGTGGCGGTCGCGCACGGCTCGCGCGTGCTCGGCGAGGCCGAGCGCAACCACCCCGCCCGCGAGGCCGGGATCGTCTTCTTCAACCGGATGGTCTCGCTGATCACCCGGACCAAGGTCACCGACTGCTCCAACGGCTACCGCGCCGTGCGCGCCGACGTCCTGCCCCACGCTCGTCCTGCGCCAGGAGCAGTTCCACACGTCGGAGTTCATGATCGAGGCGATCAAGCGCGGCATCCCCGCCAAGGAGGTGCCGGTGACCGTGGTCAGCCGCCTCTCCGGCCACTCGAAGAAGCCGGCGGTGGTGCGCTACGGGATGGGCTTCGCGAACGCGATCGTGCGGACCTGGCTGCGCTAGGCCGCGTCGCGCCGAGGGACTGGCGACTCGAGCCGGTGGCGATCCCGGGTCTCCGACGTCGAGGCCGTGGGCGAGCTGCAGGGGCGACCAGCCGAACGTCCCGCAATCGCCGCTGTAGCAGTCCCTCCGGGACGTTCGGTGTTCCCTCGACCGAGGCGTACTTGATGTAGGTCGAATCTGGACTGTCTGGGTTCTCAGCCCAGAGCCATCTGAGCGCGCCGTAGCTGAGCCCGAGCAGGCCAAGGGCCATCAAGAAGAACAGCGACGAGAGGAGAGTCCTGAGCATGAGGCCATGATCGTCCTGAGAGCGCACAGACACATCGGTACCCACGCCGGACAGGACTGAGGGCCCGCCCCGCGATCGGCGGATCGCGGACCTCCGCTCGAGGTGCCGCCACGACTTGCGGTCGGTCCGCGCTACGCCCGGCCGCGCCCCGGCCGAACCTCCGACGGGTCGGGCAGGTAGAGGTCCTCGCCGCAGCGCCCGCAGACCTGGACGTAGAGCTTCTGCACCGCGCCGCAGCGCGGGCAGCGGCGCTCGGGCTCGGCTTTGTCGTAACGGAACAGGAGGGCGGCGATCAGGCCGAGCACCAGTAGTACGGCGCCGACCACGAACCAGATCAGGAACGAGCTGCCCTTCGAGCGGCCGACGAATCCGGTGGCGAGGCCGAAGTTGAGCGCGATCAGAAGGTAGAGACCGCCGGCCATGAGCCCATTGTGGCGTCCTACTCGAGCGGGCGGTGGGTTCCCCCGCGCGCGTAGGCCTCGTCGCGCAGCGGCCGTGGATGGCCGATCGAGCCGACCTCGGCGACGTCGCGCCGAAACGGCAGACCGACCGTCCAGTCGGCGACGGCGCGCACCTTGCGGGCGAGGCCCGGGATCTGGCTCATGTGGTACGTCCGCGCCATCCACCAGGCGGGGAAGCCGCGGAACGCGAGCGCGCCCGAGCTTGCCGACCGCCTTGTAGCGACCGAGGTTGACGAAGGCCGCCTTGGCGACGTAGTCGAACCGCCGCCGACGCTGGGCCGCGCCGAGCGCGGCGGCGATGTTGTGCGCCGCCACCGGGCCCTGGCGAACCGCGTGCTGCGCGGTCGGCGGACAGGCGCGTCGCGCGGTCCTTGGCGGGATCGGGGACCGCGGCGCAGTCGCCGGCCGCCCAGACGCCGCTCGAGTCCGCGGACGCGCAGGTACTCGTCGACCTCGACTCGGCCCCGCTCGTCGAGCGGAAGCGCCGAGCGCCGCGAGGCTCGGATGCGGGGCGACGCCGGCCGTCCAGACGACGGTCGCGGTCGGGATCGTCCTCGCCGGTCGACAGCCGGGCCGAGTCCGCGCTCGCGCCGCTCGAGCCGGGTCCCGAGGCGGACGTCGATCCCGCGCCCGCGCAGCTCGCGCAGCGCGTAGTCGGCCAGGTCGAGGTCGATCTCGGGCAGGACCCTGTCGCTCGCCTCGACGAGGATCCAGCGCATCCCGTGCAGCCGTGCGCGCGGGTAGCGCTCGATCGCGTCGGCGGCGAAGTCCTGGAGCTCGGCGAGCGCCTCGAGCCCGGAGTACCCACCGCCGACGAAGACGTAGGTGAGCAGTCGGTCGCGGCGGGCGGGGTCCTCGGTCGCGTTGGCCGCCTCGAGCGTCTCGATCACGTGGTTGCGAAGCCAGATCGCGTCGGCGAGGCTCTTGAAGCCGATCGCGTGCTGATCGAGGCCCGGGATCGGCAGCGAGCGCGAGACCGACCCGACCGCGACCAGGAGCTGGTCGTAGCGAAGCTCCTCGCGCTCGCCCTCGTGCGTCCTCAGGGTGACCGCACGCGCGGCGGGGTCGTGTGCGCAGACCGCCCCGAGGCGCAGGTAGGTGCGGCGCAGGATGTCGCGCAGCGGGGTGACGACGTGGCGCGGCTCCAGCGTCCCCGCCGCTGCCTCGGGCAGAAACGGCGTGTAGAGGAGGAAGTTGACGTCGTTGACGAGCGTCAGCCGAGCGGACTGGCTCGGCATCACCCGCTCCAGCTCACGAGCCGCGGAGGCTCCGGCGAACCCCCCTCCGACGATGACGACGTTCCAGGCCACGCTCAGCCCTCGCCGAGGTGCTCGTGGATCAGGCGGGTGACCTCGCCGCCGTCGGCTCGGCCCTTGGTCTCCTTCATCACGAAGCCGACCAGAGGCCCGATCGCCTTCTGGTTGCCCTCGCGCACCCGCGCCGCCGCGTCCGGGTCGGCCTCGATCGCGCGCACGACGATCGCCGCCAGCTCCCCGGAATCGCCGATCTGGCCGAGGCCCTCACGCTCGACGATCTCGGTCGGGTCGCCGCCCTCGGCGACCAGCGTCGGCCAGGACCTGACGCGCGGCGGCGGTCGAGACCTGCTTCTCCTCGACCATCCCCGCGAGCGTCGCCAGCGCCTCCGGCGAGACCCGCGAGGCCGAGGGGTCGGCGTCATCGGCGCCGGCCTCGCGCAGCCGCGCGACCAGCTCGCCGGTGACCCAGTTGGCGATCACCCTCGGCTCGACGCGGCCGGCGGCCGCGAGCGCGCGCTCGAAGTAGGAGCCCAGATCGGCGTCGAAGGCGAGCTGGGTTGCGGGCTTGGGATCGAGCCCGAGCTCGGTGACGTAGCGCTCGCGGCGCTCGGCCGGCAGCTCGGGCAGCGACTCGCGCGCGGCGGCGAGCATCGCCTCGGTCGGCGCGACCGCGAACCAGGTCCGGCTCGGGGAAGTAGCGGTAATCGTGCGCGTACTCCTTCGAGCGCAGCGGCGTCAGCGAACCGGTTCGCGGATCGAAGTGCAGCGTCTCCTGCGCGATCTCCTCACCCGCGTCGAGCAGCGCCGCCTGGCGATCGAGCTCGGCCCCGACGCCGCGCTCGAGGAACCGGAAGCTGTTCATGTTCTTGAGCTCGGTCTTGACGCCGAGCGCTTCGGCGGCGATCGGCCGCAGGGAGACGTTCGCGTCGCAGCGCAGGCTGCCCTCCTCCATGTTCACGTCGGAGGCGCCGATCTGCTTGATCGTCGTCCGCAACAGGCCAAGCCACTCGCGCGCCGCGGCGGCGTCGTCGAGGTCGGGCTCGGTGACGATCTCGACCAGCGGAGTCCCACCGCGGTTGAAGTCCACCAACGACGCTCCCGAACCGTGGATTCGACCCGACTCGGACACGTGGACGAGCTTCGCCGCGTCCTCCTCGAGGTGGACGCGGTGGATGCGAACCTCGCCCAGCCGGCCGCCGGTGGCGAGCGGGATGTCGTACTGGCTGATCTGGTAGGCCTTCGGGCTGTCGGGGTAGAAGTAGTTCTTGCGGTGGAAGATCGAGCGCGGGGCGATCTCGCAGCCGAGCGCGAGCGCGATCTGGAGCGCGTAGTGGACCGCCCGCTCGTTGGTGACCGGCAGGGTGCCCGGGTGGGCGAGACAGATCGGGCAGGTGTGGATGTTGGGCTGGTCGCCGAACGAGAGCTCGCAGCCGCAGAACATCTTCGTCCGGGTGCGCAGCTGGACGTGGATCTCGAGGCCGATCACCGGCTCGTAGCGGTCGCGCCACTCACTCATCGGTAGCCGACCTCATGCAGCCGCTCCTCGCTCATGGCCGACCCCGCGCAGGACCGTCGGGCGCGGCGGGTGTCCGTTCGAAGCCGATCGCGCGCTCGATCGCATGCGCTGCCTCGAGCAGCCTCGACTCCGCGAACGCCGGCGCCGCGATCTGCAGCCCGACCGGGAGCTCGACCCCGCCGCCGGGCGGTTCGGCGAGCCCGGCCGGGATCGAGATCGCCGGTATCCCCGCCAGCGACATCGGGACCGTGAAGTAGTCCGAGAGATACATCGCGAGCGGGTCGGCCGTCTTCGCTCCGAGCTCGAACGCGACCGACGGCGAGGTCGGGGTGACGATCAGGTCGCAGCGCTCGAACGCGCGCTCGAAGTCGGTGGCGATCAGGGTCCGCACCTTCTGGGCGCTGCCGTAGTAAGCGTCGTAGTAGCCGGAGGAGAGCGCGTAGGTGCCGAGCATGATCCGGCGCTTGACCTCGGCGCCGAAGCCCCGGGCCCGGGTGCGCTCGTACATCGCGACCAGATCGTCGTCGCCGTCCACCCGCAGCCCGTAGCGGACGCCGTCGTAGCGGGCGAGGTTGGCCGACGCCTCAGCCGGTGCGATCACGTAGTACGCGGAGATGCCGTGCTCGGCGTTGGGCAGGTCGACCTCCTCGAGCGAGCCGCCGAGACCCTCGATCGTGGCCAGCGAACGCTCGAACGCGTCGGCGACGCCCGGCTCCACCCCTGCGGCGTGGTGTGAGAAGTCGCGGGCGACGCCGATCCGCACGCCCGCGAGGCTTTCACCTGAGGGCAGGTCCACCCCGCTCTCGATCCCGACCGAGGTCGAGTCGCGCGGGTCGCGGCCCTCCATGGCGCGCAGCAACAGCGCGGCGTCGGTGACGTCGCGCGTCAGCGGCCCGCACTGGTCGAGAGAGGAGGCGAAGGCGACCATCCCGTAGCGCGAGATCGCCCCGTAGGTGGGCTTCAGGCCGACGATCCCGCACAGCGAGGCCGGCTGGCGAATCGAGCCACCGGTGTCGGTTCCGATCGCCGCCGGGGCGAGTCGTCCGGCGACTGCGGCCGCGGAGCCACCCGAGGACCCACCCGGGACGCGACCGTGATCCCAGGGGTTGAGGACGGGGCCGTAGGCCGAGTTCTCGTTCGAGGAGCCCATCGCGAACTCGTCCATGTTCGTCTTGCCGAGCACCCGAGCGCCGGATTCGCCGAGGTTGCGGACCGCCGTCGCGGTGTAGGGAGGCCGGTATCCCTCGAGGATTCGAGAGCCGGCGGTCGTCTGGATCCCCTCGGTGCAGAACAGATCCTTGACGGCGATCGGCACACCGCGCAACCCCTCGCCGCCGCCAGAATGGGCGCCCGCCTCCGAGCGCCAGAGGTAAGCGTTGAGCCTGTCGCCGGCTGCTGCTTCGGCGTAGCAACCGAAGTACTCGTCGGCGGAGATCTCGCCCGCCTCGATTCGCCGCAGCGCTCCGGCGACGGTGAGCTCCAGCAGCTCGGCGTTCACTGGGTCTGGGGCGAGGGGACGCGGAAGGCGCCGTCGGCCGGGTCCGGCGCCGACTCGAGCGCGACCTCGCGCGGCAGGCTCGGCTCGGGCTCGTCGGCGCGGAGGACGTTCTCGAGCGCGACCACGTGCGAGGTGGGCTCGACCCCGTCCAGGTCGAGGGCCGAGATCCGGTCGACATGCTCGAGGATCCCGGAGAGCTCGCCGGACATCCGCTCGATCTCGGCTTCCGAGAGCTCGAGCCGCGCCAGCCGGGCGACGTGGAGGACCTGCTCGCGATCGATCACCGGGCTGATTCTAGGTTCGCGCGAGCCCGAGGGCGCGCGAAGCCGACGGCCGCCCCGGAGGACGGCCGTCGTATCCACTCCTGCTCCCGGGTCCCACCGGGATCAGACGTTCAGCCAGGCGGCGGTGCCTGCGGCGGCGGCGGGCGCGGTGCCTGCGGCGGCGGTGGTGCCTGCGCGGGCGGTGGGGGCGGCGGCGCATCGCCGCCCGGGGCCGCTTCGTCGTAGCCGAGGCTCTCCTCCTCCATCAGGCGCCAGCCGCCGTAGGCGATTCCCGCTGCTGCGATCAGCCCGACGAAGACGCCGAACTTGCGGCTCGCATCGAAGGGCGGATCGATGAGCCGGTAGAGGACCAGCAGGGTCGAGAGAATCCCGAGCCCGGCGGTGATCGCGCTCGCCGCAACGGGCAGCGCCACGTTGGTCGCGGTCGCCGTTGCGACCGCGGTCCCGATCGCCACGATGACGGTGAGAAGCAGAACCAGGTCGATGAAGTCGAACGACTCCCAGGCGTTCGCGGACGTACTGACATCGGGCGCGAAGCCAAGATCCTGAGCCTGCTGGAGGGCATCGCCGGCAGCGCCGCCGATCCCGAACCAAGGCAGGAACATGATGATCAGCAGCGCGACCGCAGAGATACCCGCGATCATCTCGCCGGTCCTAAGCCTGTCTGCGTCCATAGCTCTCCTCTGGGAGTGGAGGGGTAGGTCGATTGCAGCGTACGCTCTACCGCGGACGTTCTGAGGCCGCTCTCAACGTATTGGCAAGCAGCATCGCGATCGTCATCGGCCCCACCCCGCCCGGGACGGGCGTGATCGCGCCCGCGACCTCGGCAACGGCCTCGAAGTCGACGTCCCCCACCAGGCCGTCGTCGGTGCGGTTCGTGCCCACGTCGATCACGGTCGCTCCCGGCTTGACCATCTCCGCGGTCACCAACCCGGGCGAGCCGACCGCCGCCACCAGGATGTCGGCCCGCGAGCAGACCTCGGCCAGGTCGCGGGTGCGCGAGTGACAGACGGTGACGGTCGCGTTCTGATCAAGGAGCAGCGCCGCGAGCGGCTTGCCGACCAGGATCGACCGGCCGAGAACCACCGCCTCGGCGCCCTCGAGTCTGCGCGCCCGCGTGCTCGAGCAGCTCGATCACTCCCTGCGGGGTGCAGGGAACGAGACCCGGGCGGCCCTGCGCGAGCAGGCCGGCGCTGGTCGCCGTCGAGACCGTCGACGTCCTTGGCCGGGTCGATCGCCGCGATCACGTCGTCCTGGTCGATCTGGTCGGGGAGCGGTAGCTGGACCAGGATCCCGTCCACGGTGTCGTCGGCGTTCAGCTCGCCGAGCAGGCCGAGCAGCTCATCGGGCGGCGTCTCGGCGCCGAGGCCGTGATGGATCGAGCGCATCCCGACCTCCTCCGTCTGCTTGCGCTTGTTGCCGACGTAGACGTGCGAGGCCGGATCGTCGCCGACCAGGATCGTCGCCAGGCCCGGGACCTGCCCCGCATGCGCGTCGGCGAACGCCCGCACGCCCTCCGCGACCCGCTCACGCACCTGGGCCGCCACCGCCTTGCCGTCAATTATCCGGGCGCTCACGCGACCCGTCTTCAGCGGCGCGTAGTCAGCCATCAGCTTGCGCTCGCCGCCGTCGCCGGCAAACCGGACGACGACCACGGAGCCGATCTCGACCGCGGTCACGACGCCCTCGCCGAAGGTCGCGTGCAAGACATCGTCGCCGACCGCGTACGGGACCGGCGGCGGCGCGGGTTGCTTGGGCTCGGGAGAGACCGAGCCGGAGGAGCGGCGCTCGCCGAATCCGGTCGCGCCCCGACGCGCGTCGCCGCCCAGCGACCAGCCGGTCTGCATGGTGGCAACATGGCGCTCGACGAGCGTCTCCGGGATCTCGGAGAGAAAGCGCGAGGGCAGATTCCAGCTCGAGCTGCCGTGCAGCGAGCGCCGGCGGGCGAAGGTCATCCAGAGGCGCTCACGCGCTCGGGTGACGCCGACGTAGGCGAGCCGGCGCTCCTCCTCGAGGTTGCCCTCCTCGAGCGAACGAGCATGCGGGAAGACGCCCTCCTCGCAGCCGATGACGAAGACGGCGTCGTACTCGAGCCCCTTCGCGTTGTGCAGCGACATCAGCGTCGCCAGACTCTCGGAATCGCTCAGGTTGTCCTGCTCGGAGACGAGCGAGATCTGGGCGAGGAACTCCTCCAGCGGCGTGGCATCAGGCGCCTCAACGGCGGCGCGGCTCGGCTCCGCTTCGCTCCGCCTCACGGCGGAACCGCCCTCGAGCTCGCGGTTGGCGTCGAACTCGCCGGCGACCCCGACCAGCTCCTCGAGGTTCTCGACCCGGCCCTCGGCCTCGACCGTGCGCTCGGCCTCGAGCGCCTCGATGTAACCGCTCTCGTGCAGCACGGCCTCGAGCAGCTCGGCGACCGGGCCGGCGCGCTCGGCGCGCTGGCGCAGGCCCGCCATCGTCTCGGCGAAGCGCCCGACCGACTTCAACGCCGCGCGCCCCAACCCGGGGACCGTGAGCGGGTCCGAGAACACCTCCCATACGTCGGCGCCGAGCGTGTTCGCGTGCGAGAGAATGCGCGCCTGGGTCTGCTGGCCGATCCCCCGTCGCGGCGAGTTCACCAGCCGCGTGAACGAGACCGCGTCGGCGGGGTTGCAGAGGAACTGGAGATAGGCGACGGCGTCCTTGATCTCGGCCCGCTCGTAGAACTTCGTCCCGCCGATCACCTGGTAGGGGATCTCGAAGCGGACCAGGGTGTCCTCGAGCACCCGGCTCTGGGCGTTCATCCGGTAGAAGACGGCGATCTGGTCGCGCGGGGCCCCCTCCTCGACCAGCCGGTTGACCTCGGAGGCGACGTAGCGGGCCTCGGCATGCTCGTCGTCGAGCTCGGCGACGACGATCGGCTCGCCGCGTGCGCCATCGGTCCACAGGTGCTTGGGCTTCTGGCTGCGGTTGTGGGCGATCAGACCGTTGGCCGCGTCGAGCACGGTCTGGGTCGAGCGGTAGTTCTGCTCCAACAGCACCGTCTCGGCGTCGGGGAAGTCGCGCTCGAACTCGAGGATGTTGCGGATGTCCGCGCCGCGGAACGAGTACACCGCCTGGAAATCGTCGCCGACAACGGTCAGGTTGCGGTGCTCGGAGGCGAGCAGCTGCAGCATCCGGTATTGGGCCCGGTTGGTGTCCTGGTACTCGTCGACCAGCACCCAACGGAAGATGCGCCGGTACTTCTCGCGCGCGTCGTCGAACAACTCGAGCAGGTTGACCGTTCGCACCAGAAGGTCGTCGAAGTCCATCGCCGAGGCCTCGACCATGCGGCGCTCGTAGAGTCGGTAGACGTCGGCGACCACCTGCTCGAAATCCGATTCGGCGGCATCGGCGTAGTCGGAAGAGTCGACGAGCTGGTTCTTGGCGGCGGAGATCGCGCCCTTGACCGCGCGCGGGGTGTAGCGCTTGGGGTCGTGCTGAAGCTCCTCGATGCAGCGCTTGACCATTCGCACCGAATCGGGCTCGTCGTAGATCGTGAACGCGCGCTTGTAGCCGAGCCGCTCTGCGTCGGCGCGCAGGATCCGGGCGCAGGCCGAATGGAAGGTCATCACCCACATCGCCCGCGAGACCCCGCCGACGAGCTGGCCGACGCGCTCGCGCATCTCTCCGGCGGCCTTGTTGGTGAAGGTGATCGCGAGCACCTCGCTCGGCCGCGCGCGGCCGGTGGCCAACAGCCAGGCGATCCGGTGGGTCAGCACGCGTGTCTTCCCCGAGCCCGCGCCGGCGAGCACGAGCAGCGGTCCCTCCCGGTGCGTGACCGCCTCCCGCTGGGCCGGATTGAGCTCGGCCAACAGGCGCTCGATCGGATCGGCTCCGGGCGCCGTCGGGGCCCCGTAACTGGCGTCAGCGCTCACCGCTGCGAGGATAGTCGCGCTCGCGGCGCGTGCCTCAACCGCCGGCCGACGAGGGTCCCTGCTTGGGGCGTAGCTGCTTCACCTCGCCCTCGGCGGCGTGGCCGTCGAGCTCGGTGATCCGGTCCTCGAGCGCGGCGAGACGCTCGGACAGAGACTTGATCGCATCGGCTATCGGGTCCGGCAGGTGGATCCAATCGGCGTCGGGGCCCTCGGGCCGGCGGCCCTCCACCCGCACCGGATGGCCGGGATTGCCGACCACGGTCGAGTTCGGCGGCACGTCCTCGATCACGACCGTGTTGGCGCCGACCTTGGCGCCGTGTCCGACGGTGACCGGACCAAGCAGCTTCGCCCCCGAGCCGATCGTGACGTCGTCCTGGACGGTCGGGTGGCGCTTGCCCCGCGCGAATCCGGTTCCGCCGAGCGTCACCCCCTGGTAGAGCGTCACCCGGTCGCCGATCTCGGCCGTCTCGCCGATCACCACGCCCGCTCCGTGGTCGATGAAGAAATCAGCGCCGATCCTCGCCGCCGGGTGGATCTCGATCCCGGTCACGGCCCGGCTGGTGAAGGCGATCGTCCGGGGCGCCAGCGGCACGCCCGAGTGATAGAGCGCGTGCGACACCCGGTGGGCGAGCAACGCCTGGACGCCGCCCCAGCTCGAGAGGATCTCGACCGTCCCCACGCCCCGCGCCGCGGGATCGCGGTCGCGAGCCGAGGCGACATCGCTGCCGATCTCCTGCACCACCCGCCGCAATGTGGTTAGACCAAGCACCAGAGCTACTCCGGGGTGAAGAATGGCAGCGACATGTAGCGCTCGCCGCCGTCGCAGGCGATGGTGACGATCCGCTTGCCCGCCATCTCGGGACGCGCCGCGACCTCGAGCGCGGCATGAAATGCGGCGCCGGCGGAGATCCCGACCAGCAGGCCCTCACGCTGTGCGGCGTCACGTGCCGCCGCCAGCGCGCTCTCGTCGTCGACCGCGATCACCTCGTCGATCACGTCACGGTCGAGCACCTCGGGGACGAAGCCGGCCCCGATGCCCTGGATGTTGTGCGGGCCGGGAAGACCCCGGAGAGAACCGCCGAGGTCGCCGGCTCGACCGCGACCACGTGAAACCCCGGCCGGCGCTCCTTGAGCACCTGACCGACGCCGGTGATCGTGCCGCCGGTACCGACTCCGGTGACCAGCACGTCGACCTCGCCCTCGAGGTCGCGCCAGATCTCCTCCGCCGTGGTCCGCCGGTGGACCTCGGGGTTTGCCGGGTTCGAGAACTGCTGCGGCATGAACGCCTGGCGCTCGGCGACGATCTTCTCCGCGAGCGCGATCGCCTCGCCCATGCCGCCCATCGAGGGCGTCTCGTGGACCTCGGCCCCGTAGGAGCGCAGCAGCTTCGCCCTTTCGCGGCTCATCCCCTCGGGCAGCGTGAGCACCAACTCATAGCCGCGTGCCGCGCAGACCATCGCCAGCGCGATCCCCGTGTTTCCGCTCGTCGGCTCGACGATCACGCCGCCGGGCTCGAGCGCGCCGTCGGCGACCGCGGCGTCGATCATCGCGACGCCGATGCGGTCCTTGACCGACCCGCCGGGGTTGAGATTTTCGAGCTTGGCGACGACCTCGGCACCGTGCCCCTCCCCGATCGTGCGCAGGAGCACCAGCGGCGTGTCGCCGATCACCGCCGCAGCCTCGCGCGCAACGCCGTTCGCAGCTTCTCGCGTGCTCATTCGAAGCTCAAGGTAACCGCAAGCACCGTCGGTAGGGTTGCGCGACGTTGTCGCCCGCAAGAGCCGCCGCCCTGGCCATGAGCCTGATCGCCGTCATCTCCCCCGGTCTCGCGGCCTGCGGTGGCGACGAAACCTCGACCACGCAGAGCACGACGGTCACCGACAGCGCGCGCGCGCGACCGACCGCGCTGCGCGAGCGGTTCGAGCGGCAGATGCGTACCGCGCTCGAGCGAGAGGGCGGCGACGTGGACGTGGACTGCGCGATCGAGCGACTCGGCGAGACGCTCTCGAACGGAGATGTCGAGCTCGCGCTGAAGGCGATCAGGCGCGAGGAGGAGATCCCGGCCGAGGTGGTCGACGCCTCCTTCGAGGCCGGCCGGGCGTGCGCAGCCGATTGAGCCCAGGTATCCGGTTGACGGCGCCGTGCGGGGCGGTTAGGTTTCGGCTGGTCGCGCACCCCAGGCCGAGGCACGCACGGACGCGAACGCGGGAGGAGCGCCCACCACAGCGAGAGGAGATCGGCAATGGCTGACAACGCAGACCTGATCAGGCGCTTCTACGAGGAAGTGGTCGGAAACGGAAACCTCGACGTGATCGACGAGCTGCTCGCCGAGGACATCGTCGATCACGAGGAGGGGCTTCCCGGCCAGCCGCCCGGCAGAGACGGCGTGAGATTCTTCATCAACACGTTCCGCGCGGCCTTCCCCGATATCAAGGCCGAGGTCGACGTGACCCTGGCCCAGGGAGACCTCGCGGCCGCGCGAGCGATCATCCGCGGCACCCATCAAGCCGAGTTCATGGGGGTGCCACCGAGCAACAAGTCGGTCGAGTTCGAAGGGGTCGAGATCATCCGCGTGGAAGACGGGAAGATCGTCGAGCATTGGGGCCTCACCGACACGATGAGCCTGATGCAGCAGATCGGGGCGATACCCGAGTGACCGCGGTCGCCGGTCAGCGGGAGTAACGCTCGACGCGGTCCCTGCCCGGCACCAAGTGCTCAGCAGCGGTAGATGCGGGCCCGCCTCGCCGTAACTGCCCCTGCGCGATACTGCGCAAGCGATGTCGGAGGAGACCCTGGAACTCATCAGGGCAGGATTCGCGGCGCACAACCGCGGCGACCTCGATGCTCTGACCCAGGTCTATGACCAAGACGTGGTTTTCGAGACCCTCCTCCTGGGGACCCACCACGGCAATGAGGCCATACGTCTGATCTACGAGGAGAACCAAAAGACGCTGTCGGGGTACACGGTTGACCCGGTAGAGCTGATCGACGCTGGAGACCAGGTGGTCGCGGTGGCCCAGGTCAACGGAGTCGGGGCGATGAGCCAGGTCGCCATGGAGGACCGTGACCAGTTCGCCTTCCTCTTCACGATCAAGAACGGCCGGGTGGTGCGAGAACAGGCCTTCCGAAACAGGGGGGAAGCCCTCGAAGCCGCCGGGCTGGCGGAGTAGGGCGCTCCCGGCGGCCGTCTTCAGATGTGGTAGATCCCGGCCCCGGTCTCGCTGGCCTCGCGGCGGGCGATGTCGGCGATCGTCGTCGAGCTGAAGACGCCGCGAAGGGCCTCGATGCCGTCGCGCCAGATGCCACCGGCCTCGTCGGCCTCCTGGCCCACCTTGCCGTCGAGCGCCTGGACGACCTCGAGCACGGTGATCTCCTCGGGCGGACGGGCGAGGGTGTAGCCGCCCTTGACGCCTCGCTGGCTGTGCAGGAGGCCATCGCGCCTCAGGGTCGAGAAGAGCTGCTCGAGGAACTGCACCGGCATCTCGCGACGCTCAGCAATCTGCGCGATCGGGACCGGGGCGGTGCCGGACCGCGCCAGCTCCGCCATCGCGACGACGGCGTAGCGTGACTTCGAGGTGACGGAGATCATCGGCAACGGTTTGTAGCGGATGCCGGTCGAAAAACCTCGCTCCTACCGACCGGCGACCCGACGCTCCCGCGGGACCTGGCTAGGATGGGCGAGCGGCCGCTGGACGCCGCCGAAGGGCCCGGTTCGGGCCGAGGAAACTTTCCGGAACGGAGTCGTTCCGGCCACTCGGGGCACATGGAGTGAACGAGGAACGGCGCTGCTTGGTGATCGATCTGCACCCCACCATCCGGTTGGGCGTGCGTGGCCTGCTCGGTGACCGCTACGAGGTCGAGGAGGCCGAGGATGGCCGCGGTGCGCTCGAGTTGATCACCTCCCTGAGCGAGTTCGACGTCGCGATCGTCGAGTTGGCGCCCGGTACCCAGGGCGCCGGGGACGGGCCGACCGGGATCCCGGCCATCCGGGCGCTTCGCAAGGCGAGGCCCGGGCTGGGAATCGTCGCCCACGGGCGGCGTCCCGAGCGCCAGGCCGCGACGCAGGCGCTCGACGCAGGGGCGACCGCGTTCGTCGCCAAGAGCTCGCCCCGCGTCGTCGCTGGCGCAGGCCGTGGACGCCGCGGCCGAGGCCGAGCGGTTCGTAGACCCGGCGGCGAAGAAGCCCAACGGAGTCGCCGGCATCACCCGGCGCCAGCGCGAGATCCTGCAGCTATATGCCGACGGCCTCTCGACCGCAGCGGTCGCCAAACGACTCGGGCTCGGCACCGAGACCGTCCGCACTCATACCAAGGCCGTCCTCAACCGTCTCGAGGCCCGCGACCGGGCCCACGCGGTCGCGATTGGCCTCCGCAACTCGCTGATCGAATAGCCACACCCCCACCCCCGGACGCGGGCGGGCCTTGCTCAGAGCCAGCCGCGGTCGCGGGCGAGGAGCACAGCCTGGGCGCGATCGACGGCGCCGATCTTGCGATAGACGTTGTGCAGGTGGGTGCGAACCGTGCTCACCGACAGCGACAGCTCGAGCGCGATCTGCTTGTAGACCTTGCCCTCCGCCAGCCCCCGCAGAGCGTCGATCTCGCGCATCGACAGCGGGCACGGCTCGCTCGCTCGCCGGCGGCGCTCGCCCACGTACGGAAACTCGAACATCAACGAGCTCAGCGCCGCGTCATCGATCTCCAGCGCAGCGGCCGCGCCGCGCAGTGAGTCGTGGGCGACGGGGGCGCCGTCGGCCTGGTGGACGATCAAATCCCCGAGCCGGATCGCCGCAGCGTGGCCCTCGGCGTCGTGCGCATGGTGCCGTTCGACCGCCGTCGCAGCGGCACCGCCGAGTCCCCAGCGCCTGATCAGCACGGCACCGACCAGAGCATGGTCGATCCCGAGCTCACGGCGCTCGCGACGGACGCGGTCCTCGGGGTTCTCGCCGGGACCGCCGACCGGGGGCTGATCGCCGTAGAGCTCGATCAGCACGAGCTTGCCGACGTCGTGGAGCAGGGCCGCGATCGCGAGCTCGTCGCGCTGTGGGAGCCGCGTGACCTCGCCGATGCGTTCCGCTGCGTTGCGGACCGCGACCCCGTGCCGGCGGAAGCGCTCGTGGCGATCGGACCACAGCCCGGGGTGCTCGAGTACGTCGTATGTGTCGAGCGCCGCGGCGAGCGCCTGGACGCCGTCGGGGCGCAGCGCCTCAATCGCTTCGCGAACCCCGCTGGTGCGACCGGAGGGGCCGTTGCCGTTGTTCGCCGCCCGCATCACCGCGATCGCGAGCGCGGCATCGGACTCGACCACGTCGGCGATGTCCCCCGGCGCGGCCGCCTGGCGATCACAGATCCTGACCAGCCGGCGGCGGGCCTCCGCCAGCGCCGGCAGCTCGGAAACCGCGTCGAACGCCGCGGCAAGTCGCTTGCCGCCTGCGCCGGCGCGCCGTTCGCCGCCGGCAGTACGCGTGCTCGCGTCGCTCATCGTCTCGCTCTCATGCCTGGGTCCGCGCCTGGCGCGGGTTCACTCCTTAGATCGGCAGCGGAGCGCGCTTGTTTAGCCGTGGACGCCGCTCAGGCGTCGTTCGCGCCGTCAACCGGCGTCGGCAGACGGTCGAGCGCGCGCTCGACGCGCTCGATCGCCCGCGCGCGGCCGAGCACCGCGAGCGAGTCGAAAATCCCAGGGGAGACGGTCGAACCCGTGATCGCCACCCGGATCGGCTGGTAGACATCCTTCGCCTTCGCGCCGAGCCGCTCCACCACCGCTCCGAGCCCCGCCTCCAGCGTCGGCTGATCGAAGGGATCCGCACTGCGTAGGGCCTCGAGGGCCGCCGCGAGGTTAGCCGCCGCGTCGCCGCGCATCACCTTGCGCCAAGCCTTCGGGTCGTCGCGCGGCTGCTCGAACAGGAAGCCGATCAACGGCCATACCTCGGTCAGGGTCTGGGCCTTGTCGTGGGCAATCGCGCATGCCGCCTGCAGGCGGTCCGGCTCGGCGACGGCGTCGGCGTGCCCCTCTCGCAGCAGCTCGGCAGCCACTGCCTCAACGTAGTCGTCGAGGGGCATCTCGCGCATGTGTCGGCCGTTGAGCCAGCGCAGCTTGCGCTGGTCGAAGATCGCCGACGCCGTGCCGACCCGCTCGAGCGAGAATCGCTCGACGAGCTCGGACGTGGAGAGGATCGTCGTGTCGTCGTCGGTGCCCCAGCCGAGCAGAGCGAGGTAGTTGCGGACCGCTGTGGGCAGATAGCCCTGATCGCGAAGCTCCTGCACCGAGGCGGCGCCGTGGCGCTTGGAGAGCTTCTTGCCATCCGGGCCGTGCAGGAGGGGCAGGTGCGCGTAACGGGGCGGCTCGACTCCGAGCGCCTGCATCACCAGCAGCTGCTTCGGCGTGTTCGAGAGATGGTCGTCGCCACGAATCACCTCGCTGATCTCCATCTCGGCGTCGTCGACCGCGACGGCGAAGTTGTAGAGGGGAGTGCCGTCGCCGCGGGCGATCACGAAATCGTCCTGGAGCCGGTTCTCGAAGCTGACCGGGCCCCTGATCACGTCGTCGACCACGGTCTCCCCCTCGTCGGGGACCCGCAGCCTGACGGCCGCCCCCGTACCCGGCCGAGGCACACCGCGGTATCCGACGCCGCCATGGGCATCGCGCCAGGCCCTCACCTCGTCCCCGGTCGCCGGGTCGGGATATGCGTGCCCGGAGTCGACGAGCGCAGCGATCCGGGCGCGATGACGGTCGGCGAGCGCAGCCTGGCTCAGCGGACCCTCGTCCCAGTCGAGCTCGAGCCATCGCAGTGCGTCGAGGATCTGCGCGACGTTCTCGGCGGTCGATCGCTCGCGGTCGGTGTCCTCGATCCGGAGTACGAGCGTGCCTCCGGAGCCCCGCGCGAACAGCCAGTTGTACAGTGCCGTCCTCGCGCCTCCGATGTGCAGGGCACCGGTCGGCGAAGGGGCGAAGCGAACTCTCGGGGACTGGTTCATCAGCTTGTTGATCGGCGCGCATGTTTCCACAGCCGGCGGCCTCTCCAAGGCCGTCGAGCGTGGCACCGAGCTCGGGTGCGAGGCGATTCAGATCTTCCATCAGAGCCCGCGGGCGTGGCGCCCGACCCGATACTCGGATGATGACTACGCCGAGTTCCGCGCCGCGATGGCCGATTCGCCGCTTCGATCGGTGGTCATCCACGCCGTCTACCTGATCAACTGCGCGAGCAAGGAACGCGAGGTCCGCGCCAAGTCGATCGCCTCGCTGACCCACGCCCTGCGAGTCGGGGACGGCATCGGCGCCGACGGAGTCGTCCTCCACGCGGGCGCCCGAAAGGGCGAGCCCCACGGTGCCTCTATGAAGCGCGCCGCGAAAGCGATCGGGGCCGCGCTCGCGGATTCCAACCGGTGCCGGGTCCTGCTCGAGAACACGGCCGGAACCCAGGGGCCGCTGGGGCGGAACTTCACCGAGCTGGCCGAGCTCGTGGCGCTGCTCGGCGGCGACGATCGCGCCGGCGTCTGCCTCGACTCCTGCCACCTGCTCGCCTCGGGTTACGAGATCCGCGACCCGGCGTCGCTGTCCGCGGTGGTCGACGAGTTCGACGCCGGCCCGGGACTCGACCGGCTTCGCTGCCTGCACGTCAACGACTCGCAGATCCCGCTCGGCGGCAATCGCGATCGCCACGCCAACATCGGCGAGGGCGAGCTCGGCGAAACCGGGATCGCGACCTTCCTCTCCGAGCCTCGATTCGATCAGCTGCCCGCGCTGCTCGAGACTCCGGGTCCCGAGGGCCGCGGCCCCGACCGAGCCGAGGTCGAGCGAACCAAGCGCCTACGCGAACGCGGCATCGCCGCCCGCAAACGAAGCGGGCGGCGAAGGCGTTGATGATCAGCGCTTAGCTGACTCCGTCAGACGGGTCCCGAGAGACCGCGCGCTGGAGCGCCAGACCCGCGCCGGCGACGGCAAGTGCGACCGCCAGCATGGCGATCACGTCGAAGCCGGTGAACGGCAGCGGCCCAACGCGACTGCTGAGCCCGGACGCCGACTCGGCCGCAGCGTTCGAGGAGGGCGGCTGGGCGCCCTGGTTGGCCTGGTTGAGCTCGTTCTTGTACTGGTCGTTGGTCGGGGTGACCTGCTGCGCCCCTGCGAGCGCAGGTGCGGCGATCGAGGCGCACAGCGCGACGATCAGCACCCCGGCGAGCTTCGTCTTGATTAGCTTGGTGATTCGCACAGGAACAGGTCTCCTTTGGCAGTACAGAAGATGGACTCGGACGATCCTAGGTCCGACAGGTGAGAACAGCGTGAGCCCCGGATGAGAAACGCTCTCATGGAGTTTCTCCGCACGTTGCGCGTTTCCCCCGCTTGTCTTATGACAATCTCATCGCTGTCTCATAGCCGTTTCATCAGACTTGGAAAAACTTACGCTGGATGCGTTTCCTCCGGCCCAAGCCAGCAGCCGAGTGAGTCCCGGCCGGCCGATCATCGCCGCCGCCCAGGTGATCGTCGTCGGCGTCCTGATCGTCGTCGTCTACACGAACTTCCTCCGTCCCGGGGATGAGGGCTCGCTCTCCGGCGTAGCCGCGCCCGGCGGCCCCGACGTCACCCAGAGCGCGGAGCCGGCGGTCGATCGCAACGGCGACCGAGGCGGCGCCGGCGCCGCGGCCCGGGTGCCGGCCGTTGCGTCGGTCGCCACACCGACCGGCGTCGGGCCGACCGTCGGCGCGCCAAACGGCCTCGTGCCAGCGAGCGAGACACCTGATTCGACGGGTCCGGGCCCCACTGACGATCAGTACCTGGACTCGGTCGCCCGATTGACCGTCAAGCTGTACTGACGCCGCCGATTGCACGGGCCCGGACACGCTAGGCAGCCGATCCAGGTTACATTTGGCTGGTGTTGATCAACTCCCGGTCCCGCACCACGGAGGGCGCGGACGCCGCCACCGACGCCGGGGAGCGAATATCGCTGTTCGCGGGCGTGAGGGCCAGGGTCCTCATCTTCTTCCTCGCGCTGCTCGTGATCTCGACCGCAGCGTCCGTGCTGGTGCTGCGCCAGGTTCTGATGTCGCGGATCGGGGAGCAGGTCGAGCGCGAGCTCGTGCCTCAAGTGGAAACGCTGCGCGCCCTCTCCGAGCACGGTCAAGGCCCTGACGGGCGGCCGTTCACCGGTCTCGACCAGCTCTTCGACACCTATCTCTCCCGAACCGCCGCGCCACCCGACGGCGCCCTGGTGACGTTCGTCGGCGACAAGCCTTCGGCGTTCAACACGCAGCCCGACGCCGCGGGGCTGGAGCGGGCATTCGGAAGCGTCGGAGCCAGTCAGACCCCGTCCAGCGGCCGGCTCGACACCGAGCTCGGCGAGGCTCGCTACATCGCGGTTCCGGTCTCGGCCGGCAAGGAGACCGGGATGCTCGTCGTCGCCGCGCTGACCGCTGCCGAGCGCGAACAGGTCGAGAGCGCGGTCCGGATCGCGATCGGCGTCTCGGTCGTCGTCCTCCTGCTCGCGTCGCTGTTCATCTGGCTCGCCGCCGGACGCGCGATCGCTCCGCTTCAGGCGCTCTCGCGAACCGCGAGGACGATCAGCGAAACCGACCTGTCCGGACGCATACCCGTGCGCGGCGGAGACGAGATCGCCGAGCTGGGCCGCACCTTCAACAGCATGCTCGACCGGCTCGAGACCGCATTCGCCGACCAGAAGGACTTCCTCACTGACGTCGGCCACGAGCTACGGACTCCGATCACGGTCATCCGGGGCCACGTCGAGACCCTAGGTGCGTCGCCCCGCGAGCGCGAGGAGGCGATCGCCGTGATCCAGGACGAGCTCCAGCGGATGAACCGCTACGTCGACGACCTCTTGCTGCTGACGAAGGCACCTCGCCCCGACTTCCTGCGCCTCGGGCCGCTCGACCTGGATCTGTTCACACACGATCTGTTCGCCAAGGCGAGCAGCCTCGGCGACCGGGACTGGCGCCTCGAGGGCACCGGCGTCGGGATCGTGGTCGCCGACCAGCACCGCCTCACCCAGGCGGTAATGAACCTGGCCGACAACGCGGTCCGTCATACGCGCACCAAAGAGCCGATCTGGCTCGGTAGCTCACTCGCAGGCGATCAGGCACGGCTCTGGATTCGCGACGAAGGGCCCGGCGTCGACCCGGCCGACCGTGAACGGATCTTCGCTCGCTACGTGCGCGCGAAGCCCACCGACCGCAGCCGCGCCGACGGAGCCGGACTCGGGCTCTCGATCGTGCGCGCGATCGCCGAGGCCCACGGCGGCTGGGCCGAGCTCGACTCCGCGCCGGGCCTGGGCTCGACCTTCACCGTCGTCATCCCGGCGGCGCCGAGGCCTTGAGCAGGATCCTGATCGCCGAGGACGAGGCGCGCCTCGCCTCCTTCCTCGACAAGGGCCTGCGAGCGAGCGGGTTCGTCACCACCGTGGCGGCCGACGGGATCACCGCCAGCGCCCTTGCGCACGATGACGACTTCGACCTGCTGATTCTCGATCTTGGCCTGCCCGGCAAGGACGGGCTCGAGGTCCTGCGGGATCTGCGCGGCTCAGGACAGCGGCTGCCGGTGATCGTGCTCACCGCGCGCGGGGATCCTCATGACCGCGTCGAGGGACTGGAGATGGGCGCCGACGACTACCTGCCGAAGCCATTTCACTTCGAGGAGCTGGTGGCTCGCATCCGAGTGCAGTTGCGAGCCGGCCCGGGGGCGGCCCCCGAGCAGACCCAGCTGCGAACCGGCGACGTGGCGCTCGACCTACGTACCAGGTGGGCGAGCGTCGCCGGCGAAACGGTCGAGCTTTCCGCGCGCGAGTTCGAGCTGCTGCGAACTTTCATGCAGCACCCCGACCAGGTCCTAAGCCGCGAGCAGCTCCTCGCCGGCGTCTGGGGCTACGCGTACGACCCGGGCTCCAACGTCGTCGATGTCTACGTCGGCTACCTGCGCAGGAAGCTCGGCCAGGGGCGCTTCGAGACCGTGCGCGGAGTCGGTTACCGCTTCCGCGCCTAACGGCGGCGCAACGCGGCTCCGGCCCCCACCGCGCACGCCCGGACGGTCGTCACGGGACGGGAATAAATCGCGCCACGTCCTCCGCTCCCGCTCGAATCAATTGTCCGCGGCTACGCCGCGGACTTCTGTTTCTGCTCCCGCGTCCGGGCGTGCGCGGTGATGCCTGGGGCGCGACTTATGTAAGGGCGTTGCGGAGGTCGAAGGCGCGGATGCCGTCGAGTCCGGCGTCGGTGCAGTCGAAGAAGCGAGGGTTGACGCAATCGTAGGCGCGGCCATCGCCCTCGAAGCAGGGCTCCACCTTGAACTGGCACTGGGGAAGCGATTCGCCGGTCATCTTGATCCCCCCGAAGCCGCCCGTCGCCTCGGCGAGCTCGAACATGTCGACATCGATCTCGGCCCGGAAGACCTTGCGCATACAGCCCATGTAGCGACCGCCCGTGAGCTGGTCCTCGTAGCTGTAGAGGAAGCGGCAGCCGAGCTCGATGCAGCCGCGCGGCTCGACCAGCTTGTCGCAGAACGTGCGGCAGCGCCGACACTCTCCCAACCGCGTTCCAGCTCGCTGAACCGTAGCCACGCAGGAAGTCTACGGCTCCGGGGGACGAGTCAGGCCGCGATCGCGGCCGGCCCCAGGAGCTGATCGATCTCGGCTCGCAGCGCCGGAGACGGCGTCACCCTGTACTCGCTACCGAAGCGCAGCTTGCGGACGCCCTCCCGGGTGCGCATCTCGAGCAGGACCTCGTTCTCGCCGGGGAAGGCCTCGAACAGCGCCTTGAGATCCTCGACCACACCGGCGCCGAACCGGGCGGCATCGATCTTCAGCGTCAACGGGCCCGCCGCCGCCCTTGCCTTCTCGCGCGCCGCCGCGAGCTCGTCAGGATCCGGCTCGAACCGCTCCGCCTCGGCGACGACGAGGCTCATCTCGCCGCGGCCCTTGTGATCGACGCGGCCGCGGACCAGCACGATCCGGTCCACCTCGATCACCTCCGCGGCCTCGCCGGCCGCGTCGCGCACGAAGAGCTCGATCCGCCCCTCGAGGTCGTCGAGGGTGGCAAACATGACGTAGCTGCCGCTTCGAGTGCGGACCTTCTTTGCCTCGCTGATGATCCCGCCCACGGTCACCCAGGAGCCGTCGCTCATCTCCGGGATCGCGGCAAGCGGGCGTTCGACGCTGGCGCGCAGCGCGTCGCGGACGTCGCTCAGGGGATGGGCGGAGAGGAAGGTGCCGAGGGTCTCCTTCTCCAGGCGCAACAGCTCGGGCTGGTCGAACTCCGCGCCGGGGACCGGAGGGTGCCGCGGGGCGGTGAGCCCTCCGGCGTTGGCCTCCGTGCCGGGATCGCCGTCGAGGTCGAAGATCGAGCCCTGACCGCGACGGCTGTCGTCCTGGGCCTTCTGGCCCGCCGACTGGGCTTGGGCCAACACCTCGAGCATGCCTCGCCGGCTCGCCCCGGTCGAATCGAGGGCGCCGCACTTGACCAGGCACTCGATCGCCCGCTTGTTGACGCCCCGTGAGTCGACCCGCTGGCAGAAATCCCAGATCGATTCGAAGTGGCCGGCGGACTCACGCGCGGCGATGATCATCTCGACCGCGGCGTGGCCCACGTTCTTGACCGCGTCGAGGCCGAAGCGGATCGAGTTGCCGCTGACGACGAAACCGTGATCGGAGGCGCTGACGTCGGGAGGCAGCACCTCGATCCCCATCTCCTCGCACCGGTTGACGAAGAACGGCACCTTGTCCTTGGTCGACATCACCGAGGAGATCACCGCCGCCATGTACTCGGCCGGGTGGTTGGCCTTCAGATAGGCGGTCCGGTAGGCGATCAACGCGTAGCAGGCCGCGTGCGACTTGTTGAAGCTGTAGTCCGCTGCCGCGGTCATCAGCGACCAGAGCTCCTTGGCCACTCGGCGGTCGGTGCCCGACTCGGTCATGCCGGCGAGGAATTGATCCTCCATCGTGGCCATCAGGCGGCGGTTCTTCTTGCCCACGGCCTTGCGCAGATCGTCGGCCTCGGAGGGGCTGAAGCCGGCCATCCGCTTCGCGATCTCCATCAGCTGCTCTTGGTAGATGCAGCAGCCGTAGGTCGTCTGCGTGATCTCCCTCATGCGCTCGTCGGGATAGGTGACCGAGCTCGGGTCGCGCTTGCCCCGAGCGTAGTCGTCGATGTAGCGCATCGCCCCCGGCCGATAGAGCGAGACGAGGGCGACGATGTCGTCGAACTCCGTCGGCTTGACCTTCCTCAGCGCGTCGCGCATCCCCTCGGATTCGAGCTGGAACACCCCGACGGAATCGCCACGGGCGAGCATCTCGTAGGTCCCGGCATCGTCCATCGGGATCGCCTCGATCTCGATTTCGTCACCGCGCGAGCGCCGAATGATCTCGATCGCGTCCTCGATCACGTCGAGGTTCCGAAGCCCGAGGAAGTCCATCTTCAGCAGCCCGATCTCCTCGATCGGTCCCATCGAGTACTGGGTGACGATCTTGTACTGGCGCTCGGGCTTGCCGGCGCCGTTCCCGGTCGCGGGCGCGCCGCGATCCTCGGCCAGCTGAAGCGGTACGACCTCGTCCAGTGGCCGATCGGCGATCACCACGGCAGCGGCGTGTATCGAGTTGTTGCGGACGATGCCCTCGAGACCTTGGGCGACGTCGACGATCCGCTTGGTGGCGTCATCCGCGTCGTATGCCTTGCGCAGGTCCTGCCCCGGCTTGAGGCAGTCCTCGAAGCTCGGGCTGCGCCCCATGATCGGCTCGGGAATCAGCTTCGCGGCGCGATCGCCGCTCGCGTAGTCGTAGCCGAGCACCCTGGCGGCATCACGGGTCGCCTGCCGGGGCGCCATCTTGCCGAAGGTGATGATCTGGGCGACCGACTCACGGCCGTACTTCTCCTGAACGTAGCGGATCACCCGTTCGCGGCCACGGACCGAGAAGTCGATGTCGATGTCGGGCATCGACTTGCGCGCAGGATTCAGGAACCGCTCGAAGAGCAGGTCGTTCGCGAGCGGATCCAGGTCTGTGATGTTGAGCGCGTAGGCGACGATCGAGCCGGCGGCGGAGCCGCGGCCGGGACCGACCGCGATCCCGTTCTCCTTCGCGAAGCGGACGAAATCCCAGACGATCAGGAAGTACGAGTCGAAGCCCATCTCGGCGATCACCCCGAGCTCGAACTCGAGCCTCTCGAGCGCCACAGCCGAGGGTGGGTCGCCGTAGCGGCGCGCCAGGCCCTCGCGCGCGAGCCGGTGCAACATCTGGCGCGGCTCCTCCGCGTCGGCGGTCGGGAAGCGCGGCAGGAGCAGCTTGCCGAGCTCCAGTTCGACCTGGCAGCGCTCGGCGATCTCGAGCGTGGTCGGCACCGACTCCGGCCACTCGGAGAAGGACGCCTCCATCTCGTCGGCGCTCTTGAGGAAGAACTCGTTGGTGTCGAAGGTCAGCTTCGGCTGCTCGAGCGTCGACTTCGTCTGCACGCAGAGCAGCGCGGCGTGGTTGCGATAGTCCTCGCGGCGCAGGTAGTGCACGTCAGCGGTCGCCACGAGCGGTCGGCGGAGCTCGCGGGCGTAGCGGACGATGCCCTCGTTCGCCTTTCCTTGGTCGGGGATGCCGTTCGCCTGAACCTCGAAATAGACGTCGTCGGCGCCGAAGATCTGCACCAGGTCGTCGAGGTGCGCGCGCGCATCGTCGGGACGATCCTCGACCAGGCGCCGGCAGAACCGCGACTGCAGGCAACCGGTGAGCGCGATCACGCCGTCGGAATGGCGCGATAGCAGCTCCGAGTCGACGTTCGCCTTGCCCCGCTGAAACCCCTCCAGGTAGCCGGCGGAGGTCAGCTTGACCAGATTTCGGAAGCCCTCGTCCGAGGCCGCCAGCAGGGTGAGGTGGTTGCGCTCGACCCGACCCTCGGCGCGGCGGTCGTCGACCAGATAAGCCTCGAGGCCCAGGATCGGCTTGATCTGATGCTCGCGGCAGGCCTTGTAATGCTCGACCGCGCCGTTCATCACGCCGTGGTCAGTGAGCCCGAGCGCCGGCATGCCGAGCTCCGCGGCCCGCGCCGCCATCGCGTCAATCTTGCAGGCACCGTCGAGCAGCGAGTACTCGCTGTGGACGTGCAGGTGGACGACGCTCCGGCTCACGGGATCTCGAGCTCGCGCCCGGCCGGACGCCGAGCTCCTCTTTCGAGCCTCGCGCTCACCGGCCGATCATGGCAATCGACCCGGTCGGCATCGACCCTCCACTTCGCTAACTGCGACGATCCCGGGCGTGATCTGGCTCCTGCGACACGGCGACGCCGAGGATGTCGCCGACGACGACGACGCGAGAAGGCTGACCGCCAAGGGGGAGCGCCAGGCCCGGGCCGCCGGCGCCGCCCTCGCGGAGCTCGGGGTCAAGATCGAACGCTGTCTCTCCAGCCCCAAGGTCCGGGCCGCGCAGACCGGGCAGATCGCCTGCGAGTCGCTGGGCATCGAGGTGGGGTACAGCGAGCAGCTTCTCGGCGGTGAGTTCGACCCGGCCGAGCTCGCAGCGGGACGCGAAGCGCTGCTGGTCGGACACGAACCGGACTTCTCCCGGGCGGTGGAGTCGGTCACGGGGGGCCGGATCGAGCTGAAGAAGGGCGGGCTCGCGGTGCTCGACGGCTCGGTGCTGGTCGCGCTGATGCGACCGGCCCAACTACGGCGAATCGGCCGGCTCTGAGCGCTCCTGCGAGTCCGGGACCGCTCTGAGGTGGCCGAGGGCGCGCCTGGTGCGCTCATCGGAATCGCGCAGGCGCTGATCTGCGGCGTGCAGCTTGGCGAGTACCTCGTCGAGGCGCTCACGAGCATCCACGGCACCCGCCTGGTGCTCGATCCTCCGTGAGAGATCATTGGCGGTCTTGACGAGGTCCCGGATCGCGGCTGCGGCGGCGCTCTGGGCACGGGTGCTGACCGTCGCCTCGGCGATCCTGGTGGTCTGGGCGACCCGCTCCTCGGCGATCCCGGCCGCCGCACGGACGTCGCCGCCGATGCGCTCGAGCTCCTCGCGCAGCGAGACCAGCTCGGCTCGGGTCTGGATCATCATCGCTGCGACGTCGGATCTGATCCGGGCCCCGACCTCCCCCTCCTGTGAGCGAATCGCCTCGGCGATCCGTCGCTGTGCGTCCTCGGCGGCCCGCTCGGCGTCGTTGCGCGCCTGCTCGTTGACCGCGTCGACCCGGTCGCGGCCGGTTGCGACGACGGCACCCACCTCCTCCCTGGAGACGGCGAGGCGCTCGGAGACCTCCGCCTCGTAAGCGGCCAGGCGCTCACCGATCGAGGCCTCTGACTCGGCCACCATCTCGGCCAGCCCATCGAGCTCATCGCGGGCCTGCCGGCGAAGCGAGAGCACGTCGTTGCGAAGCTCCGCGAGATCCTCCGAGCGCAGCTGATCGATCGAGCTGCGCGCGTACTCGAGGATCCCCTTGGCCTGCTTGTCGATTCGCTCCTCGGCGGCCCTGATCCGGCGCTCACGCTCCTCGCGAGCAAGCTTCAGCTCCTGCCTGCGGGCGGCCCGCGAGAGCGTCTTGTCGACGTACTTGACCAGCGTCTGCCGGCCGCTCTGCGTGTGTGCGTCGAGCGCCGACTTGCCGGCGCTCTGCAACTCGGCCATCCGCCGCTCCATCGCGACCTGCACCTCGGCGCTCGCACGCTCGGCGTTCGATGCGGCGCCGGCCGCGATCTCGCCGGTGGCCTTCTCGGCCGCGGCAGCGCCGGCGAGCTGGATCGCCTGCTCATGCTCCGCGCGCACCCCGCCGAGCGCCTGCTCGCCCTCTCGCACGACCCCGGCGATCGAGGCCTCGCCACGCTTGGTGGCCTCGGCGACCGCGGTCTCGATCTCGGTGCTTCGCTCGGCCACCCGCTGATTGAGCTCGGTCTCGAGCGCCAGCGCGCGCGACGCCACGCGCTCACCGAGAGCGGCAGTGGCCGCGCTGACCTCAGCGCGAAGCTCGGCGTCGAGCTCGCCGGAGCGCTCGACCGCAGCAGCCCGCATGCTCTCGCCCAGCTCTCGGCCGACCCGATCGACCTGCACGTCGACCGACTTCTTGACCTCATCGCGCAGCTCGAGACGAAGGTCGCCGAAGCGCGCCGAGAGGTCGGCCGCCATCTCCGCGGCACGAGTATCGACCTGATCCGACAGCCGCCCGAGACCGGCGTCCAGACCGCCCTCGAGGGTCTCGGTGAGCTCCTTGCGGATCTTCTTCGTCCGCTTCGCGATCTCGTCGCGTAGCCGATCGCGCAGAGCGGTGCGCGCCATTTTTCGGCGTCGCTTGTTCTCGAGCCGCTCGGCCTCCAACCTCGCGGCGATGGCGGTCTCCAGCGCGCCCATGCGCGCGGCGATCTCACTGTTGAGCTCCCCGCGAGTGGCGGCGGCCTTGGTCCCGAGCCGGTCGAGCAGCCGCTCCTCTGCCTCGGCTACCGTGGACTCCAGCTCCGCGCTCAGTTCGCCGCGACGTTCAGCCGCTCGCCCCGCCAGCTCCGAGACCGCTCCCTCGACGGTCGCGGTGATCCGCTCTCGAAGCATGGCTCGAGCTGCTTCGATCTCGCCGCTCAGGGTTCCCGATGCCTGTGCGAGACGCTCGTCCATCCGTCGGCCGACCCGGTCGTGAGCATCTTCGATCGCCCTTTCGATGCGCTCGCGCAGCATCTCGTTGGCCTGGTCGAGACGCTCCGAGAGTCGGCGCTCGATCTCCCGGCTCACCCGCTCGTCGCCGCTCGCGAAGCGCTGCTCGACATCCCCGCGAATAGCCTCGCGAGTATCGGCTACCTGGCGCTCGGTGTCGGCGCGCAGCTCGGCGCGGCTCGCTCGCAACTGCTCGGTGAGCGCATGGCGAAACTCCGCGGCGCTCTCGCCGAGCTGCCGATGAAGATCCTCACCTAGTCGAGCCGAGGCACGATCGACACGTCCGACCTCGAGCGCTATCCGCTCGTCGGCCACCCTGCGGGCGCTTTCGAGCATCCGGGTCGAAAGATCGGCTAGCTCGCGGTCGAAGCGCTCCGCCTGCTCGGCGAGCTGGCGCGCGAGCTGCTCGCGCGCGCGCGCCGCGGCCTCCTCCAGCGGATCCACGCCGCCACCCTCGCCTTCTCGTTTCATCGTCCGCCCCAGCGTTGTCGGTTGCGATCCGGAGTTCGCGGCGCGCCCCCGAAGTCCACCCTCTGCAAGGCACCTCCCAAGACGCGTCGAATACCTTGGCTCGATGCCCGACCCGGCCCCAGCCTCGACGGCGGACGGAAGTCACGGCCGGTTCGAGCCCGCGGCATTCGTGGCGCTGGGGCTGCTCTCGATCGTCTGGGCGTGGTGGGCGTGGCAGTTCGGGGCCTACTTCGGTGTGGTGATGCTCCCGGGGACCATCGTCCTCTGCCTCGGCGCCGCCCTGCTCAGCGGCATCGCCCCGTGCCGCTTGAGCCTCAGGCTCTCGCGTCCGGTCATGGTCGCGATCGCCGCCCTGCTCGGGCTCGCGGCCTGGACGATGCTGTCGGCCCTCTGGAGCCCGGCGGCGGACGTCGCCATCGCCGACGGCCAGCGGGCGCTGGTCTACGCGCTGGCGTTCGGGCTCGGCATTTGGCTCTGCAACCTTCTCGGACCGCGGATGGAGCTCTCCTCGGTCCCCTTGGCCGCGGCCGCGGCGTTCGCCGGCGCGGCGGCGGTGATCGCGCTGCTGGGCGTCGACAACCCGCGCGACCTCCTCGGCACCGACGGCACGCTGGAGTTCCCGCTCGGCTACCGGAATGCGAACGCGGCGTTCTTCGCGATTGCGGTCTTCCCCGCTCTCGGCCTGGCCAGCGCTCAAGCGCTCGACTGGCGGCTTCGCGGCATCGCCCTCGGCGCGGCGACCCTCTCCCTCGATCTGGTCGTTCTCAGTCAGAGCCGTGGCTCGATTCCAGCGATCGCCGTAGCGACCGTCGTCTTCGTTCTCCTCTCCCCGGTCAGGCTGCGCGCGCTGAGCTGGCTGTTGCTCGCGGTGCTGCCGGCGCTCGGAGTCCTCGAGCCCGCCTCCGCGCTCTACTCCGCCGCCGCCGACGGCGGCATCTTCAGGGTGCCGGAGGAGATCAGCGCAGCCGCGACGGCGGTCGGCCTGACTAGCCTGATCGCGGTGGCGATCGGAGCGGCGGCGGCCCGGTTCGAGCGCAGGCTTCCGGGCCTCGGCAGCTTGGGCCCCGGAGCGAACCGGTTCGTCGGCTGGGGCTTCTGGCTGGCGGTGATCCTGGCGGCGGTGGCCTTCATCGGGTCGGTCGGCAACCCGGTCGAGTGGGCTGGGGACCGCATCGACGAGTTCCGCACCGGCGGCACACCCGACCTCTCCGATGAAGCGAGCCGGTTCACCCTCAACGCCGCATCCGATCGCCGCGATCTCTGGCAGGTTGCGCTCGACGACGCGAGCGAGAACCCGCTGCTCGGCGACGGCTCGGGTGGCTTTCAGTACAGCTACACGCGCGAGCGAGCGGTCGCCTACCAGGACGCGCACGACGCTCACAGCGTCTGGCTCGAGCTGCTTTCGGAGCTCGGGATCCCGGGGCTCCTGCTGTTCGTGCTGGCGCTGGGCGGCGCCCTCTGGGGCGTCCTGCGCGCCCGCCGGCGTGGATCGGGTGCGTCCGCGCTGGCGGCCGTCGCGCTGGCCGGCGGCAGCTACTGGCTGATCCATTCCTCGGTCGACTGGTTCTGGAGCTATCCGGCGCTGACGGCGCCCACGTTCGCCTTGCTGGGATCCGCCTGCGCGCCCGCCCTGTTCGCGGCCGAGGGACCCACGTCACGTCGCTGGCGACGCTGGCTGGTGGCCGGCCTCGCGGTGCTCGCGCTCAGCGCCGTGCCGCCGTTCCTCGCCGAGCGCTACGTCAACAGCGCCTACTCGGAATGGCAGGACGACCTCGACCGCGCCTACGACGACCTCAGCCGCGCAGGAGACCTCAACCCGCTCAGCATCGAGGCCATGCTCGCCGAGGGAGCGATCGCACGCGAGGTCGGTGATCGCCCGCGCGCGATCGCCGCGTTCCGCGCGGCAGCGCGACAGCGGCCGGAAGAGTGGGCGTCCCACTACCTACTCGCGGAGCTGCTGGCCAAGACCGACCCGGCCGCGGCCCGCGACGAGATCCGCACCGCGCTGGAGCTCAACCCGCTGAGCCAGCCAGCGCGTAGCCTCGCGAGGCAGCTCGGCGTCGACCCCGCCGCGTAGGGCGGTCGCCCCCGCGGATCCGCGGCGCTCAGCTACTCGGCTGCTTGCTGACCAGGAAGCGCTCGTCGGGTGCGCGCAGCCCGCGGTGGGCGTCGCGGAAGACCTCGACCGCCGTCTCAGCGAGGATCAACGCATCGGCGAGCACCGAGCGGCGCTTGATGTAGAACAGGTCGTGGCAGAGCTTCCACGCCGTGCCGAGGTCGGATCCCGCATAGCCGCAGCGCAGGGCCGCCCAGCCCGCGATGCCGGGCTTGACCAGGTGGCGGCGGGTGTAGTGAGGGAAGCGGCGCTCGAGCTCGGCGACCATCTCCGGCCGCTCGGGGCGCGGCCCGACCAGCGTCATCTCGCCGCGGAGCACGTTCCAGAGCTGAGGGACCTCATCGACGTGGGTGCGCCGCAAGAGCCGCCCTACGGGCGTGATGCGGTCGTCGTCGGCCCGCGCCCACTGAGGGCCGTCGGCCTCCGCGTCAACCCGCATCGTTCGCAGCTTGAGGATCTCGAACTCCTCGCCCAGCTCTCCGAGTCGGCGCTGGCGGTAGAGCACCGGCCCGCGATCGCCGAGCTTGATCGCAAGCGCAGCGACGGCCACAACCGGCAGGAAGAGCAGCGCGATCAGAGATCCGAAGACGAGGTCGAACACCCGCTTGCTCAACGGCGCCGAGGCTCGGAACCGCGGATGCATGATGTAGCGGTACCAGGCGGCATCGATCATCCCCACGGGAACGTGCCCGAACGTCTCCTCGTAGAGCTGGTTCGCGGCGATCAGTCGAACCGGGAGCTCGAGGCATTCGACCGCGACCTGCGCCCAGACGTCGTCGGCACTGAGGCCCTCGCCGTCGCCGGCCGAGGGCGCGCAGACGAGCAGGTCGATGCTCTCCGACAGCACCGCATGGCGCACCTCGTAGAGGCCTCCGAGCCAGCGCAGGCCTCGGTACTCGGCCGGGCCTTGGCCGCCGACCCAGCCGACGACGTCGTACGTCTGCACGCCGGCGGCCTCGAGCTCGGCGACGATGTCCGCGGCGACCTCGCGCGACCCGATTACCGCGACCCGCGCGCGCATGCCGCGCTCGGAGCGGGCCCGGATCCAGGCCCCCAGGGCCATCACCATCCAGGCGCCGAGGATGATCGCCGTGAACTGGGAGGCGGGGTAGGTCTCGCCGAAGGCCAGGGCGATGAGGGCGGCGGCGCAGACGCCGGCGACCGGCGCGGCGAGGCCGAGCAGGATGCGGCTCGCGGGCATCAGATGGAGCGGCAAGCCGGAGCGGACCACCGCTTGGGTGGCGATCAGCACGCAGGCGAAGACGAGCAGGCTCGGACCAAGCGCGCGGGTGTGCGAGTAGGCGATCAGGCCGGCGGCGAGCGAGGGCGCCAGGCGAAGCGCCACGACGTCGATCATCCGCTGCGCCTCGAGACGGCGCAGACCGCGGCGCGAAGCTGCCAGAGCAACGCTGAGCTCGGCAGTGGTCATCGCGGCCGCGTCGAAACGAGGATCGCGCACGGCTGCACGATCCCTGCCCGGATCTCTCGATGGATGCTCGACATCTGTGCTCACTCTCGCGCCCGGCATCCCGCCGGCGCGCTCCGACGCTTGGCGCGGCTCGCTTCTTGCGGCCCCGCGAGAGCGCATTCTACGCGGCGAGGAGGACGCGGTCAAAGGCCTGGCCCGCAAATAGCGGGTCCGGTCGCGCGGGTTACCCCCAGGCGTGAGTTGGCGGATAGCCGTGGGTTGGCAGTTCCGGTCCGAGGCACATCCGGCCTATCGGCAATCCCGGCCTGTAACCAAAGCCCGCGCAAGCGGCCCGCCGCCGGGTACCCGGCGGAGCACTCGCCGGCACGCCGACGCCGCTGGGAGCGCTCAGTCCTTGCCCGGGATCTCGGAGGCCGCCACCGCCCGCAGCGAACCATCGAGGTCACGGTCCATCGGGGCGACGGCGTCGACCGCGCAGAGCTCCAGCACCCGGCGGATCGGCGACCCCTCGGGGACCACCAGCCTGATCGCCTGCCGGCGGGCCGCGAGGCGCCGCCCGAGGTCGAAGAGGAGCTGGACCCCGGAGCTGTCCAGGTACGTGACCGCCGAGAGGTCGAGCACGAGCGCGCTCGCTGCGCTGGGAAGCCGCTCCGCGAGCGCGAGCCGAAGCTCGGCCGCGTTCGAGCCGTCGATCTCGCCATCGACGGTGGCGACCAGCGCCTCCCCGCGCTGCTCGAACTCGAAGTTGGTCTTTCCGTCCCTCATGCAGCCTCCCCGGAGGGCCGTCGTTCGCCGAGCGTGCGACTCATTCGAACCGTGGTTCCGGCTGGGCCTCGATCGATCTCCATCTCGTCCATCAGCTCCTCGATCAACCCGAGGCCGCGGCCCTGTGAACCCGAGCGCGGAGGGCGCCAGGTGCCGAAGTCGCGAACCCGTATCTCGACGGCGCCCTCGCCGATGCGGGAGGTTTCGACGACGTAGGAAGCCTCCCCCAGCGGGTAGGCGTGGGCGATCGCGTTGGCGCATGCCTCGCCACAGGCAACGAGCGTCTCGTAGGCCTCCGCCTCGCTCGCACCGGCCGCCCGCAACCAGCGCCCGACCGCTCGCCGCATGTGCGACAAGGACTCCGGCTCGGCGCGCAGGGTGAGCTCCATCTTCTCCTCCGGCACCGGCTCCAACCTGACCGCGAGCAGGGCGACGTCGTCGCTGGGCGGCTCGTCCCCGAAGCGCGCACGCAGGAGCGCCCGGCAGAGCTCGTCGGGATGAGCCGGCGTTCCGGCTGCGAATCCGCGCAGCCATTCGAGACCCTCGTTGAGCGAGGCATCGGGGCGCTCGACGAGCCCGTCGGTGTAGAGCAGCACCGTGGACCCGGGCACGAGCGGGATGGTCGCCTCCTCGTAGGCGGGGAACGGAACAACCCCCAGTGGGCTTCCCGCGGGCACCTCGGCGAAGTAGGCATCTCCGGCAGGGCCGATGACCAGCACCGGCAGGTGACCGGCCGCCGCAAGGCGCAGCCGGCCTTCGTCGGGATCGACGACGCCGTAGAGGACGGTCGCCATCGGGCCGCCCGTGACCTCGCGCGTGAAGCCGTTCATCCGCTCGAGCACAAGCGTCGGGCGCAGGCCCTCGAGCGCGTACGCGCGGAGGGCGTTCTGAAGCCGGGCCATACGCGCCGCCGCGCTGAGGCCGTGACCCACGACGTCGCCGATCACGATCCCCGCATGGCCCTCGCGCAGCGCGATCACGTCGTACCAGTCGCCGCCCACCTGGGCATCGGCGCTGCCGGCGACGTATCGAGCCGCGATCCCCAAGCCCGGCATCTCGGGGAGCCGCTCGGGAAGCAGGCTGCGCTGCAGGGTCTCGGCGAGGGCCGCGGCCTGCTCAACCTCCTCGGACGCACGGCGTAGGCCCTCGAGGGTTGCCCCGATCAGCGCATCGCCGGCAGCGGGCGCGGCGGTGCCGGCAACGTCGCCCGAGGGGCCGGCGGCGGAGCGCGTCGTGTCGTCAGCGTTCAAGCCGCCGAGTCTAGATGAGTGATTCGCCGACTCGTGCGAGTCGGCACCCTCGGTGCAGTCACAGGCATGCCGACTGGCGGATCGGGTACTTTGAGCGCGCGTGGAAGGCTCGCAAGGAGGCCAGATCGCGCGCTCGAAGCCCGAACGGGAGCAACTGGCCAAGGAATGGCTCCTGCGACTGATCGAGCGTACCCCTCTGCCCGAAGTCGGGGACCTGCCCGTGTCGCTGATCGCCGCCGAGGCGCCGCCGCTGATCGCGGACATCGTCGCCGCGCTGGCGGAGCCGTCGACGGCGGCCGAGCGGGAGCTCGAGCCGGAGGAACGTCGCCGAGCGGCGATGCTGGGCAGTCTCCGCGAAGGCCCGGACGCCTCGGAGCAGATCCCGCGCGACCTCGCCGTGTTGCAGACCTTGCTCGTCGAGTCGATCCGGCGGGAGATCCCCGAGCGCAACCCAGGTGACTTCGCGCGGGCTGTCGAGCGGCTGGCCGAGGTCTTCGGGACGATCCAGGGCGCGCTGACGAGATCTCTGGTCGAGGAGCGAGGCGGTGTTGCGGCCGCCGATCCACTGACCGGGCTTCCCGGGCCCTCCCAGCTCGAGGAGTGGATGCGGATCCTGCTCGCCAACCAGAAGCGATACGAGCACGGCTTCGCGCTGGCGCTGATCGATATCGATGGCCTGGCGCGCGTCAACGAGGCCTACGGCCGCGGTGCCGGAGACCGCATGGTGACGGCCGTTGCAAACGTGATCAGCCGTCAGATACGAGCCACCGACCAGGCCTTCCGGCTCGAGCAGGACGAGTTCGCGGTCCTCGCACCGCACCAGGATGCATCCGGCCTGGTGACGATGGCCGAGCGGGTGGCAGGCCTGATCGAGGGCTCGCAGGCGGCCGAGGGACCCCAGATCGGGATCGCCGCCGGAGTCGTCGGCTGTCCGGCCGACGGCGACACGATCGAGCGGCTGCTCGAGAGCGCGACCGAGGCCACTTACGCCGCGCAGGCATCTGGCCAACCGGTGGCGACCGGACCGAGCACGTCGCCCTCGACCGTGCAAGATTCCTAGCGCGAGCCTCCGAAAACTTGTACTCGCCGATCGAACCTGCTTCGATCCTGCGCGGGTTAGGTCTCGAGTGAACTTGCGATGAGCGGCATCAGGATAAACGCGGCTGCCGAGATGCTCGGCGTGAGCGCGAGCACGCTCCGCAGCTGGGAGCGGCGGCTCGATTACCCGCACCCTCGCCGCACGCCGGGCAACCACCGCATCTATGAACTCGACGAGGTCGAGGCGCTGCGCGAGGCGCTGCGCGAGACGCAGAACATCTCGAGCGCGGTCGAGGTAGCACGCCTGCGGGGTCGCGGCCCCGCCTCGCCTGCCCGGCTGCTCGCCTCCTTCGACCGCTTCGACGAGCGCTCGTGCGACCGCGAGCTCGAGCAGAGCCTCGCGATCCGCTCAGTCGAACGCAGCGTCGCCGAGGTGCTGCTGCCGGCCCTGGAGATGGCGGCGCGACGCCCCAACGGCGAGGCGGAGCTTGAGCACGCCTGTCGGTGGGCGACCGGTTGGCTGCACGGGGCCCGCCGGCTCGCGGCGGGCGCCACCCGTCCAGAGGGCGTGTTGCTGCTCGACTCCGGCTCGCCGCTCGGCGTCGAGTCCGTACACGTCCAGGCGCTGGAGCTGTTCCTGCGCCGCGCCGGCCTGCGCGTCCTGCTCCTTTCCGCGGGCCTCGCCGAAGGCCGCTTTCGGAGCGCGCTGCGCGCGCTCGACCCGGAGGCCGTCGTGATCTGCGGATCCGAAGCCCAGCTCGACGTGCTCGCGGGCGCGCTGCGCTCTCTACGCGCCGAGGATGGCCTCGCGCGTCTCTTCGGTTACCGCGCCGCGCGTCTGGTCGCAGGCCGTGACGGGGTCCCCTCACTGGGTGACGATCCCGCCGAGGCCACGGACTCGCTGCTCACCGCGCTCTCCTAATCATCAGATGATTGATTCCGCGGGCTCGCGTGCGCGGGGGCGCGCGGGACCGAGCCGGGCGTGGCCGGCGGGTGAAGCCCATGCCGGTGGGCATGGGCGAGTGCCGACGGGCGCGATCCGGCGACGGTATCCGGGCGTCATCCGCGTGCGTGACCTCGTGGAATCACTCATCTAGCCCCGTCCCGCCCCTCCGAGCGCAACGGCCGCGGCCGGGCGCACCGCCTCTTCATCAGGAGCTGCAACTTCTGCGCCAATTTGCGCGGGTTGCGCAGGGTCGCACAGGTTCCAGCGGCCGAACTTGCACATCTCCTGCGCGCCGTGATCGCGGGCTCTTGCCGACACGTGCGACTGCGCCTATCAAGGAGGGGTCGGTGCAACTTTTCGCTGCTTCTCGGCGGATCTACCAACAGGAAAGAAGGATGGAAGCAACCCAGAGGTTTCTGAACGTGAGCGAAGCTGCGGACCTGCTCGGGGTCAGCGCGGCGTCGCTGCGCAAGTGGTCGGACCAGGGCCTGGTCCCCGTATATCGGACGCCCGGCGGTCAGCGGCGCTACGCGCCCGCCGACCTGGAGGAGTTCCTCGCCTCGATGCGCCAGCCGGCGATCAACAAGGCGGTCCCTCGCTACGGGCGCAACGCCAACTCGATCACGGGCTGAGGTAGCCCGCCCGCCCGCCCATGTTCGATCGTCCCACGAAAACGGTGATCTACGCCGAGTTCGCCGCCCTCGCCGCCGCGGTGGCGCTGGTGATCCTCACCGACGGGATGTCCAACTGGGATCTCGGCCTGCTCGGAACGCTGACGGCGATCTCCGTGATCAGCGACCTGATCGCGGTTCGCACCCGGGTCTATCAGGTGGTTGTCTCGGCGAGCTTCCTGACAATCGTCATTGGTGCGGTCTTCCTCGGCGGGGGTCCGGCCGCGCTGATGGGCGTGGTCACGATCCTGATCGGCTGGAGCAAGGCTCGCTATCCGACCCAGCACTTGCTGATCAACCTCGTTACGTACGCCTGGTTTCCACTGATCGCCGGGATCGTCTTCCACACGAGCTCCGAGGCCGCCTCGGTCGAAACCGGAAGCGCCGGCTTCTACCTGCTGATCTTCGTCGTCTTCGTGCTCGGGCTGGCGATCGACTTCGCGCTGATCGCGGGCTACTCCTGCTACGAGGAGCGCTCGGGCTTCGCGACCAAGATCCGCCGGGCGCTGCTGCCGCTGCTGCCCTCCGAGCTGGCGTCGGCGATGCTGGCGATGGGGGTCGCCTTCGCCTACGTGCAGGTGGGCACCGAGGCGGTCGTCCTGCTCGGCATCCTCGTGCTCGTCTTCCAGTACCTGGTCGGGGCGCTGCTGGTCTCCCAGGAACGCGCTGAGGAGCTCGAGCTTCGCGCCCGCCAGCTCGCCGGCTTCCAGGTCGCACTGCTCTCCGCCCTGCTGCGCACGCTCGACCTGCGCGACCGGATGACCGCCCGCCACAGCGCGGCCGTCGCCCGCTACTCGCGCGAGATCGCGGTTGCGGCCGGACTCTCGGCTGAGGCCCAGGAGCTGGTCCACTCCGCCGGTCTGCTGCACGACATCGGCAAGTTCGTGCTCCCGGACAACATCCTCAAGTCGGGCCGGCGCAAGCTCAGCGACGCCGAATGGGAGGAGATCAAGAAGCACCCCTACGAGGGCGCCCGGATCGTCTCCCAGATCGACGGCTACCAGCCGATTGGCGAGATCATCCTCGCCCACCACGAGCGCATCGACGGCAAGGGCTACCCGCGCGGTCTCGCCGGCGATGAGATTCCCGAGCTCGCTCGCGTGATCTCCGTCGCCGACACCTACGACGTGATGACCGCCCGTGACACCTACCGCGAGCCGGTGAGCTCCTACGAGGCGGTGATCGAGCTGCGCCGCGTCTCCGGCGCCCAACTCGACGCCCGCTTCGTCGAAGCCTTCGTCGAGGTGCTGGACGGCAAGGACCTCGCCTACCGCCACGGCGAGGACGCGGACTTCGAGGCCGAACTGGCGCTCGACAAGCGAATCCACGACTACGTCGCGGCCACTCCGGCGGTCACCGCCGAGCGCGCACCGCTGGCTTCCTGACCAACCCGGCGTCTACCGGAAAAACGGAAACGAAACGCCGCCCGCGACGATCAGTGCGTGTCGCGTGCGGCGTGAAACCTTGCCTATGTTGCGAAATTAGCCCTTGCGGTAGCCCATGGCCATTCCTCCTCGAACGCCAGATGCCCCACCGGTTGACCCGGCAGAACCTTGAAGAACTTGCGCAAGCTTACACAACTTGCTCAAAGTTGCAACTTGGGGGGTCAAATTGCAAGGGATTGACCGAGCGCTGGGAAACTTGACCAGATGGCCGCCGCGCTCCGCCCCTTCCAGCTCCGAGGCTTCCCCAGCCTCTCCCTCGCCTACCTCGTCAATGAGCTCGGGAACTGGCTCGGCGAGATCGCCCTCGCGGTGCTCGTCTTCGACCAGACCGGCGACCCGATGGCCGTCGCCGCGCTGTTCTGCGGCATGCATTTCGCCCCGGCCCTGTTTGGCCCGCCGATCGTCGCCCGGCTCGAGCAGCTGCCCGCCCGCGCAACGCTGCCGGCCCTGTATGCCGCGGAAGCCGCTGCGTTCGCGGTGCTGGCGCTGATCTCGAGCGAGTTCTCCCTGCTCGCAGTGCTTGCCCTCGCCACCTTCGACGGCTCAGTCGCCTCCGCTGCCCGGGCGCTGACCCGGGCCTCCGCCGCCGCGGTGCTCGCCCCGGCGGCGCAATTGCGCGAGGGGAACGCGCTGCTCAACGTTGCCTTCACCGTCGGCGCCGCCGGCGGGCCCGCGATCGCCGGCCTGGTCGTCGCGGGGGCAGGCCTGCAGACGGCGCTCGCCGCAGACGCGGTTTCCTTCCTCGCCGTCGCGGTGCTCTTGGGCCTCACCCGCAGCCTCGCCACTCCCGAGGCCGAGGGGGCCGAGGGCGGCTGGTCGGAGCGGCTTCGCCGTGGATTCGACTACGTCCGTGACCGGCCGGCGCTTCGCCGCCTGCTCGGCGCGCAGGCGGCCGCCTTCGTCTTCTTCTCGCTCGTGATCCCGATCGAGGTCGTGTTCGCGAAGCAGACGCTCGCTGCCGGCGACGCCGGTTACGGCGCCCTGCTGGCGAGCTGGGGCGTCGGGATGGTCGCCGGCAGCCTGACCTTCGCCGGGCTGCGCCGGGTTCCGCTGCGAGCGCTGCTGCTGACCTCAACGCTGGCGATCGGCGTCGCCTATCTCGGCACCGCCGCCGCGCCCAGCCTTCTCGTGGCCTGCGCCGCATCGGTGATCGGCGGACTCGGCAACGGGGTGCAGTGGATCGCGCTGGTAACAGCGGTCCAGCAGCTCACCCGCGCCACCTACCAGGCGCGCGTGCTGGCGCTGCTCGAGGCGCTGGCGAGCGCCATGCCCGGCGTCGGCTTCCTGCTCGGCGGCGCGATCGCGTCGATCTTCACCCCCAGGGTCGGCTTCGCGGTCGCCGGCGCGGGTGTGCTGCTCGTGCTCCTGCTCGCGATCCTCTCGCTCCGCCGGGTCGAATGGTCGCCCGAGCTCGAGCAAGGCGCGTTGCAGGACGGTGCAAGTTCCGTTGCAGGGGGCGAGTCCTCGCGCACGGTGCTCACCGGCTCCTAACGGTCAGCTAGTCTCCCGCCCTCGCCGAGTTCCCTGCAAATCGCCGTATAACACGCGGCGGTAGGCGGGAATCGGGGGACCCGCGGGCGGCGCGCTCTTCGCCGCCGGGGGCGAATCGCGGTGATGCCGTGTAGCGCCAGCCCATGGCGCGAGCCCGTCAGCTAACCCCGTAGGCACGGTCTAATGGGCAACGCCAATCGAGACATCTCCCCCGCCCCCGCCCGCACGGCAGCCCCACAGGGGATGCTCGGCCTGCTGATCGCGCTCGGTGCGTTGCTGCTGGGGATCGCACTGGCGCTGCCGGTTGCGCGCTCCGGCGCCAAGTCGATCGACGAGCTCAACTCCAAGATCAACGGCGCCCGCGGCGAGGCGCAGGCGCTGGGCGCCGAGATCGACGCCGCCTCGGCGCAGCTCGCCTCGGTACAGGCGCGCGCGATCGCAGCTTCGCAACGCGAGGCTCAGCTGAGCGCGGTCCTGGCGCGCGGAGAGGAACGCGAGGCGCGGCTCGAGGCCGCGGTCGGAGCCGCCGAGCAGGAGCTCGCGCAGGCACGCTCCGCGCTCGGTCGCTCACTCGACCTGCTCGCCGACCGCCTGGTCGCGATCTACCGCGGCGGGATGCCCGACACCACCACCGTGCTACTCGAGTCCGACGGTTTCGATGACCTGGCCACTCGAGCCGAGTACCTGCGCCGAATCGAGGAGGCCGATGCCTCGCTCGTCGCCCGTGTGCGGATGCTTCGCGACCAGGTCGCCGCGAAGCTGGCCGCGGTCGCGAGCGCCGAGCAACGCGCCGAGGCGTTCAACGACCAGGTCGCCGCCGCCCGCGACCAGATCGCCGCGGTCCGCGCCGACGCCGAGGCCCAGGCGGCGGCGCTCACCGACGCCCGGGCGCGCCGACAGCAAGCGCTGGCGGGCCTGCAGTCCCGGGTCTCGGACTGGACCTCCGAGGTCCAGCGCCTGGAACGGATCTCGGCCCGGCAGGCCCAGGATGAGGTCGGCGCCTGGTTCGGTGACTGGGCGATCCCGGAATCCATCGTGCAGTGCGAGTCCGGCGGCAACTTCGACGCGGTCAACCCGTCATCGGGCGCCGGCGGCGCCTACCAGATCCTCCCTTCGACCTGGGAGCTCTACGGCGGTGAGGGCAACCCCGAGGACGCCTCGCCGGCCGAGCAGGCGGACATCGCCGCCCAGATCTGGGCCGACTCCGGCGGCTCGGCCTGGGTCTGCGCCGGCTGACCGGCCGCCGGCCGCGGCGGCCGGAGAGGGCGCTCAGCCCTCCGGCGGCTCGCGCCTGGCCGCCAGGTAGCCACCGAACAAGACCAGGACGGCGGCGACGCCGCCGGCGATCTTGATCTGGCGCCCGTAGCGAAGCCACGTCAGACGGACGACTATGCGGCCGATCAACTCGTAGATCGCGGACATCAGCTCTTCTCCTCTCGATTCTCATCGACCGGCGCCTCGCGGTTGCGAACCCGGTGCGCCATCCGGCTCTGAAGCGTGAACAGCTCGATGAACCCGGGGCTCGCATCCTGGCTGAACTCGCCCCCCGACTCTCCGAAGCCGGCCAGGACCCGGTCATAGAGCGCGTAGGGCGAGCTGCGGGCGACCACGCTCGCCTGCCCCTTGTACAGCTTCACCGTCACCTCCCCGGTCACGTGCTCGTTGGCCGACTCCATATAGGCATCGAGGTCGTAGCGCAGCGGCTCGAGCCAGAGGCCGGCGTAACAGAGATACGCCCATTTGTCCTCGAGCGCGCGCTTGAAGTTGTTCTGATGGATCGTCGAGACGAGGTTCTCCAGCTCCCTGTGGGCCGGGATCAGGATCGCCGCGGCCGGGACCTCGTAGACGTCGCGGACCTTGAGCCCGACGATCCGGTCCTCGAGGTGGTCGACGATCCCGGCGCCGTGGCGAGCACCGATCTCGGCGGCGCGCTCGATCAGCTCGACCAGGTCGAGGCGCTCGCCGTGGAGCGACACCGGGCGCCCGGCCTCGAAGCCAACGCGAACGAGCTCGGGTTCGTCGGGGGCGTCCTCGGGGCGCGTGACGAGGTTGAGGACGTCGTCGGGCGTCGGCTGGGAGAGGTCCTCGATCGAGCGACCCTCCGAGGAGCGGCCCCAGAGGTTGTCGTCGATCGAGTACGGCGCCGCAGCCTGGTTGGCCCCCTTGATCGGGATCTCGTGCTCGCGGGCGTAGGCGATCTCCTCCTCGCGGCCCATCTTCCACTCGCGCACGGGGGCGAGCACGCGCAGGTGGGGGTCCAGGGCAGCGATCGTCCCGTCGATCCGCACCTGATCGTTGCCCTTGCCCGTGCAGCCGTGGGCGATCGCGTCGCAGCCGGTCGCCCTCGCGTGCTCGACCGCGAGCCTCGCGATCAGCGGTCTCGCGAGGGCCGTGAACAGCGGGTAGCCGCCTCCGTAGAGGGCGTTCGCCCTGATCGCGGGAAGCACGTACTCGTGCGCGAACTCGTCCCGAGCGTCGGCCCGGATCGCGTCGACCGCTCCGAGGTCGCGCGCCTTGCCCACGACCACGTCCCAGTCCTCACCGGGCTGACCGAGGTCTACCGTAAGGGTGACGATCTCGGCGCCGTGGCGCGCCTGGATCCAGTGAAGCATTACCGAGGTATCGAGCCCACCCGAGTAGAGCAGGAGCACCCGGGAAGGGTGCCCGGACTCGGCCTCGTCGGAGGCGATGCGAGGTTTGTCGTCCGCGACCATGGCGCGGAAGTCTCGCACGCCCCAGTCGCGCGACGCATCGGCGATCATGTGCCGTATGCGCAGGGCATTGCACATCCTCTCGATCGCGATGATCACGGCCGGGATCGTGATCCTCGTCGACGTCGCCATGACACTGGCCTGGAAAGAGCCGATCTCGACCGTCTACGGCACGATCCAGCAGGGCAAGGCCGCGGACTCCCTCGACGACCTCGAGCGCTCCTTTCTGTCGTCGCCCGAGCATCGAGCCGCGTCTGAGGAATCCGATCCGAAGGTTCGCCTCGACCGGCTCGCGCACGCGTTCGCGGACCAGGTCCAGACCGGGCAGGGGATCGGGCGGATCAAGATCCCCGGCATCGGCCTGGACGCGGTCGTGGTGCAGGGCACCGACACGGCCAGCCTGCAGAAGGGGCCGGGTCACTACCCGGAGACCGCCTTCCCGGGCGAGGGCCGAACGATCGGCATCGCCGGCCATCGCACCACCTATCTGGCCCCCTTCCGGCACATCAACGAGATCGACGAGGGCGACACGGTTGTGCTCGAGATGCCCTACGGCACCTTCACCTACGAGGTCTCCAAGCACGAGATCGTCGATCCGTACCAGGTCGACATCGTCGACGAGGTCGGGTACGAGCGGCTCGTGCTGACCGCCTGCCATCCGCTGTACAGCGCCGCTGAACGCTGGGCAGTGTTCGCCCGGCTGGCCGACGCCGAGCCGGCGGCGCCCTAGCCGCCTACCTTCCCGAACCGAGCACCCGGTCGAGAATCGGGTCCGGATCGTGAACGTCGAGCTCCTTGCGCAGCGCCGACGCGATCTGCTTCCGACCCACGCCGGCAATCGCCATCCGGGTGGCGCGCAGCATCGCCTCGTCCTTGGCCTTGGCCTTGGCCGATTTCGGGCGCTCGCGCCGGCGGGTCTCGCTCGGCGCCGCTCTGGAACCGGACCCACCGTAGGCGCGAGCCTCGCGGGCGCCGCCCGAGGCGGTCGGTTGCGTCGCGCGGGCCCCTTGGACCAACTCCTTGAGGCGGGCGGAGGTGGCCTCGAGCGCCGCCACCGACTGCTCCACAGCGGCACGCAGCTCGCCCGCCTGATCCTGAAGGTCCGCGGCGAGCGCAAGAAGCAGATCCGCTCGAGAGGCCTTGGCCGCGTGGTCGGCGCGCCCGCCCGCGGCCCCCCCTGAGGGCGCGGCCTCGGCGCGGCGTTGCTGCCGTTTCGGTGTCGAGCTTTCTGGTGCCTCCATGGTCTTCAGCTCCGCCGCCCTCCGTGGCGGACGAACCACGGTAACGCAAAGGGCGGCGGACGCACGACAAATGCCGTCCGTATATCCGTCCACCAGGCACGACGCCTGTTCGCGGGTCGCGGCGCACCGCCCGATGCCGGTTTGGGGAAGACGCATGGCATCGACGCTCATCCAGGGATCACCAAACCGTTGGCGGATCGCCCTTTCGGTGGCGATCCTGGGGCTCTGCCTGGCCGGAACGAGCTCGGCGCCTGCACGGGCCGCCGAGCCGGTGGAGGGCAGGGCGACGCTGCTCCTCAACGCCAAGACGGCCTTCGATGCCTACGCCACGGAGGCGACCCCGGCGACGCAGCAATTCGTCCAAGACAAGTACTGGGGAACGCGGGCGTACCCGCCGTTCTTCGACCGCGCCCTCGGCTGGGCCACCCGGGCGCACTTCTACAAGGACCTGTACGCGATCTACACCAAGAGCGAGGGGGATCTGGTCGACGAGCACCCGGACTGGGTGCTCCGCGACGCTCAGGGCCAGCCCCTGTACATCCAGTACGGGTGCTCGGCCGGCGTCTGCCCCCAGTACGCGGCCGACATCGGCGACCCCGGATGGCGAGCGCATTGGATCGCCGACGCGCAGGCGCACATGGACCAGGGCTATGTCGGGATCCACATCGACGACGTGAACCTGGAGATGCGGGTCTCGAACGGCGCCGAGGAGCCGGTGCGGCCGATCGACCCCCGCACCGGTGCGCCGATGACCGACGAGGACTGGCGCCGCTACATGGCGGAGTTCGTCGAGGAGATACGCAACGCCATCCCCGGAGCCTGGATCTCACACAACTCGCACTGGTGGCTCGATCAGGATGATCCCTACGTGCGTCGCGAGGTCGACGCCGCCGACGCGATCCAACTCGAGCGCAGCTTCTCCGACCCGGGCCTCACGGGCGGCGGCGGCACGTTCGGGTTCGAGACCTTCCTCTCCCACATCGACTGGCTGCATGGTCGTGGCAAGTCCGTCCTCTTCTCCTCCTACGACATGGACAGCGTCTCGGGCCGGGAGTTCGAGCTCGCGGCCTACTTCCTCGTGCAGCGCGCCGGAGACGCGATCGTCGTCGACGAGGACGACCACGCGTACCCCGATGACTGGTGGACCGGATGGGATGCCGATCTCGGCGCCGCCCGAGGAGGCTCTCGCGAGTGGCACGGGCTGCTTCGACGGGACTTCAGGGGCGGCTTCGTGCTCGTCAACCAGCCCGACGCGCAGACTCGGGTGGTGAAGCTCAAGCGGCGCTACCGCCGGCTGGACGGGAGCTTGACCCGCCGGGTCGAGCTGGGCGAGCGCGAAGGCGTCGTCCTGTTGGGGCGCGCCGGCCACGGGCGCCGATCGGGCAGCCGCAGCAGCACCCGCGGCCGCTAGTTCGCGGCCGTCTCGTTCGGCTTGTTCACGGGCGGTGGCCCGAGCCCGAGCCGCTTGCCGGCTCCACGCGCGAGGCGAACCGGCGGCGATGCCCAGGCGCGGTCGAACCACCCGCGAGCTTTCGGGCCGAAGGTCAGCTGACGGTCCCACGTATTGACGATCACCCGAGGGATCTCATGTGGTCGCGATGCGCCGCGAGGGCCGCAGGTGAACGCCGACTCGAATCCGGCCGACTCGGCGGCACCGGGGACATCCTGCGAGTACGAGCACCATGGATAGGCGAGGGTGGTGACCGGTCTGTCGATCAGCTCCTCGAGCGTCCGTCGTGAGACCGACAGCAGCTCGAGCGCCTGCTCGCGCTCGAGCTCGGAGACGTCCGCATGGGTGCTGGTATGCGACCCGATCTCGATGAGCGGGTGATCCAGGAGCTGCAGGAGCTGTGCTTGCGACATGAACCTGATCCTGGCATCCGGGCTGAAGAACGGGTCCGGCTGGCCAAGCAGGCCCTGGCAGACGAACAGCGTCGCCGGAACGTTCAGCCGCTCGAGCAGCCGCGGGAGAACGCTCGCGTTGTCCTCGGCGCCGTCGTCGAAGGTGAGGGCGCACAGACCCGCCATGTCGTCGCCGTCGCGCAGCGCGCGGCCGTACTCGCTGGCGCTGACGAACCGGTAACCGCGGCGGCGCAGGTAGGACACCTGGCGCACGAACCGGCGCGGGTCGACGGAGATGTAGGAGGGATCCTGGCGGCGGCTCAGGGAGACGACGCTGTGGTAGGCGAAGGCAAGCGGTCGCAGCCGCTGTTCCCGCCCACCGGCCTCCCTGCGATCAGCGCTCACGACGGTGGCAGGATATCCGCCAGCGTCGCACCCGACCGCCGCGGCGAGTCAGGCTGCGGACCTCGACCGCGTCCACCGGGACGAAGCGCTCGTCGATCATCGCGACGAGCGCGGTGTCTCCGGGATGACGATGGTTCGAGCAGAGAAAGTGCCCGCCTGGACGCACCAACTCGCGGATCGAGTCGAGCAGAAGCGCCGGATCGTCGCAGACATAGAGGACATCGAGCGCGGTGCAGATGTCGAACTCTCCGGCCGAGAGCCCGGCGCGATCGAGGCCGCCGGCGGGATCACCGACCATGAACGCGGTCCGCTCGTCGGCGAGGCGCTGGGAGCGCTGGATCGCGTCGGGGGAGGGATCGATGCCCGCATAACGGCGAAGCGGCGTTCCCATGAGCCGCTCGCGGAGCAGACCGGCACCACAACCGACGTCGACGATGCTCGGCTCGCCGCCGAGCCAGCGGACATACCCGGTGATGATCGAGTATCGAGCCAGCTCATCGATACGGGCGAGGTAGTCGTACTCCCCGTCGCGCTGCCGCGCGATCTCCTCCCGCTGCGTCGAGACGGACCGGTACGGAAGCAGCCCGAGCCGAACCGCCGGTGAGCGCAACCGTCGGCCGACCGCGCCCGCCAGCCGAGTGGCCGTGATCGCCATCAGCTCAGGCCTCCGACCTCGCCCGGCGGCGGGCCGATCGTGCCTCCCCTCCTCGAGGCTGCCCGCAGCATCCCCGCGTAGAACTCGAAATCCCGGGGTGCAGCGAGCCGTTCGATCGCCAGGAAGGCGGCGACGTAGACGATCCCGCCAAACGCGGCCGAGACGAACCCGATTCCGAGCGCGAAGATGGTCGCCACCATCAGCGCGCCGCTGAGCACCGGTGCGGCGAACACTCGGCCGAACGAGGCCGGGCCCGCCACCCGGTCGGCAGCCCGCAGGCTGAGCACGGCGAGCAGCAGACCCGAGAGCACCGCGTTGAAGGCGGCGCCCGATGCGCCGTAGGTGGGGATCAGGATGATGTTGAAGACCACGTTCTGGACGATCAGGATCGCCGCCGACCTGGCGAAGGCGAGCGGTCGATCGCGCGAGATCAGCACGGTCGCGGCATAAGTATTGATTCCGTAGAGGACGGTCATCCCGGCGAGCAGGCGCAACGGCATGATCGCGTCGTCGTACCCGGAGCCATAGAAGAGATGGATCAGGGGCTCGGCCAGGACCGCGTAGACGATCCCGATCGGGATCAGGATCGCGCTGATCCCCTTCAGCCCGAGCTCGAAGCCCCGGGCCAGCGAGACGGCCGTGCCGTCCTCGTGGCGGGAGAGCCAGGGGAGCACCGCGGTGCTCCACGACCAGCTCAGGAACATCGTCGCCTCGACCAGCCGATAGGCCGCGCCGTAGGCGCCGACCGCCTCGTTGTCCTCGCCGCCGAGGAAGCTCAGCAGGGCGACGTCGAGCTTGAGCAAGGTCGTGAACAGCAGCAGCACGAGCCCGAGCGGGATGCCGGCCTTGATCAGGGGCACCCAGCGCGCGCGGTCGATCCGCATCCGCGGCGCGACGACCCGCGACCGCAACAGGTAGACCGAGGTGGCGAGCCCGAAGACCGAGCCGACGGCGAACGCGATCGCGACGTCGACCAGCCCCCCGCCGAGAGCGAGGACCGCGATTCCCAGCGCTGCCGTGGAGGTTCGCTGGACGATCAGGGTCACGGACACGTACGCCATCCGCTCGTATCCCTGCAACACGTGATAGATCGAGCTGGTCAACAGCTCGATCCCGGTCCCGAGTCCGATCAGCATCACGGCGAGGCGGGTGTCTTGGTCGTACCCGGCAACCGTCACGATCGCGTAGACGACGGCCCCGAGGACGACCAGGAGCAGCGACCGCAGCACGATCACATTGGCGAGCATCTCCTCGACCTTGGAGTGATCGCGCGCGATCTCGCGCTGAAGCAGCTCGTCGGTGCCGAACGCGGCGAGCATGAACAGCACCCCACACAGCGACATGCCGAAGATGAAGTCGCCGAAGCTAGCCTGGCCGAGCTGGCGGGCGATCGCGATGAAGAAGACGACGCTGGCGACCTTGGCGACGATCTCGCCCACCGACCTGATCGCGGCGTTGAAGGCGATCCGGCGCGACGAGGCGAAGTCGCGCTCGCCCTGCACACCCGCGCCCGAAGCCGGGTTCTCCCGCTCGCCTGAGTTGAGCGCCACTACCCTTCACCCACCTTGACCGGGGCAGATCATCCCATCTCGGTAGGCCGTCGCCCCTTTCAGATAACCCCGTTGACCTCGGTCGCCTTCGTGTCCCTGGCGATGTTCGCGATCGTGCTCGCCGTAGCCGCTTCGCGCTATCCGCCCCCGTCGCTCGGACTGGTGGTCGTCGGTGGGCTCGGGCTCGTCGGTGTGACCATGCTCGCGCTGGCCCGCTACGAGGCCGCCGTCTTCCTCGGCTTCCTGCTCCTCGGCGTGGTCAAGGTGGAGCCCGCGCCTCCCGATCTCGTCTTCGGGGTCGTGATCTCGATAGCGGCCGTCACCGGGCGGTTCAGCCTCGAGCGAGCCCCGCTCGCGATTGGGGCGACGCTGGGTGCCTTCCTCGTCCTCAACCTGGTCTCCGCGATCGAGCTGGTCGACGCGCGCCAGGCGGCGCTCTTCTTCTCGATCACCGCCTACCTTGCCGTGTTCGCGATCTGGCTCGCCGGCTACGTCACCTCGGAGCGTCGCGCGCGGGGGATCGTGATCGCGTACCTGATCGCCGCGGTCGTCTCGACCCTCGCCGGCGTGGCCGCGCTCTTCCTGCCCCTGCCGGGCAGGGAGCTGCTGCTGTTCGAGGACGGACAGCGCGTCCAGGCGCTGTTCAAGGACGCCAACGTCTTCGGCCCATTTGTGATCCCGATCGCGCTCGTGCTCCTCGAGGAGATCATTCGCCCCCGGCTGCTTCGCATGCGCGCCTGGCTCAAGGCGGCGATCTTCCTGCTGCTCACGCTGGGGGTCCTGTTCTCCTACTCTCGAGCCGCCTGGGGCAACCTGGCGATCGGGGTGATCGCGATGCTGCTCGTGATCGCACCACGGCGGGGAGGCGGCAAGCGCGCGATCGTGCTGCTGACGCTGCTGCTCATCGCCGGCGCAGCGCTGATGACCGCGCTCACCGCCACCGGGTCGGTCGACTTCTTCGACGAACGCGCTCATCTCCAGGCCTACGACACCGAACGCTTCCAGGCGCAGGCGACCGGGCTCGAGCTCGCCCGGGAGCACCCGCTCGGGATCGGCCCCGGTCAATTCGAGATCGCGGCCCGTTACGACGCGCACAGCCTCTATGTGCGCACCTTCGCCGAGCAGGGATTCGCCGGCTTGCTCGCCATGCTGCTGCTTCTCTTCACGACCCTGGCGATGGCGGCGCGCAACGCGCTCACCGGTCGCGACACGCACGGGATCGGCTCCGCGGCGCTGTTCGGAGCCTGGTGCGGGCTGATGCTGAACAGCTTCTTCGTCGACACCCTCCACTGGCGCCACCTGTGGGTCGTTGCGGCGCTGATCTGGGCCGGTTCGATGATCCCGCGCCGCCCGGTCCGTTCCGGCACGGCCGACGACTATTAGCGAGGCGGCAGCGAGGACAGTTCCGATTGCGCCTCGCCCTCCCCGACTCCGGTCAGCGACGGACGCTCGCTGAGGTAGTACGGCGAGACATCGACGCGGGCGCCGATCACGACGAGACCGAGCGGGTTGATGCCGAGCCGCTCGATCAGCTCCTGCATGTCGACGACCTGGTCGAAGGTGACCCGGTCGAGGCGGGCAACGATCAGGACTCTGTCGGCGAGCTGGGCAAGGCCCTGTACGTCGGCGATCCCGAGCATCGGTGGCGCATCGAGGAGCACGTAGCTGTATCCGAGCTCGGTGGCGGATTCGACCAGCGAACGCATCGCGCTGCTGCCGAGGACCCTCCCAGGATCGGCCGTCTTCGAGCCCGAGGTGAGAACGTGCAGGTCGGGCTCCGGTCCGTGGTTGGCCCCTTGGACGGAGATCGGGTGCACGCTCGCGGGCACCACGTACTCGTTGATGCCGGAGCGCTGGACCAGGGCCAGGGCATCGGTCAATCCTGGCTTGACCGGGAGGCCGAAGAGATTGTGAAGGCTGGGCCAGCGCAGATCCGCAGAGATCAGCAGGGTCCTGTCGCCCCCCTGGGCGAGGGCCCGGCCCAGGCGCGCCGCGACCGTGGTCTTTCCCTCGGCGTGTACCGCGCTGGTAATCAGGAGGACGTGGGCGCGGTCCTCCTGCGGCGGCATCGCCAGCTGGACCGCCGATCGCAGGCTCTGATAAGCCTCGTGCTCGATCGCGGACACGGCCTGGCGCGAGCGGGAGAAGCGCTTGGACACGTACGGGATCGCGCTCAGGACGGGGCGGCCGAACATGCGACTCAGCTCGCGCGGCTCGTTGATCGCCGGGCGCAGCTGATCACGACCGAGGCTGAAGAGGATGCCGAGGAAGATCGAGGCGAAGAACGCGAGCACGGTGTTTCGCAGCGGGCGGGGCGCCGCCGGCTCGGTGGGCGGTATCGCCTGCTCGGCAAGCTGAAGGTCGGATCCGGCGCTCGCCTCCTGCACCCGGAGATCGTTGACCCGACTCTTGATCGCGTCGATCTCGCCCGCGGTGTCGGGGGCGTTCTCGAGCTGGTCGATCTCCTGCGAGAGGCTCTCGCGAGCTGCTTGCAGCCGCTCCTGCTCGAGCTCGCGCTGAACGTCGAGGAAGCTCGAGGCGACCGCGTTGGCGATCGCCGCAGCGGTGTCCGGGCTGCCGTCACGCGCCGAAACGTCGATCAGGTTGGCCGTCTCGTCGACGGCCGAGTCGACGGCCGAGTCGATCGAGACGGCAGTCTCGCCGCCGCCGACCTCCTTCGCCGCCCGATCCAGGACCTGCTGGCTCGAGAGCAGCTGCTCGATCGTCGCCAGCTTGCGCTGCGTGGAGTCCGCGTCCGGCGGCCCGAACACGCCGACGTCGGCATCGAGCACGATCGTCGCCGATGCCTCGTAGGACTTCGGAAGGATCAGCGATAACAAGAGGACCGCGAACGTGATCACAGCGACGATCGTCGCGATCAGGCGGGCATCGCGTCGTAGCGCGCCCAGGTAACGGCGGACATCGACGCGATCCTCCGCCGCATCTCCCGTGTCGGGGTATCGCCCGTTTGCCATCAGTCGCTCTTCACCCGATTCTCCTTATCGCCGAGGACGCCCAGCTCAGCGTAGACGCCAAGCACGCCCTCGACCATCCTCTCAAGCGTAAATCTCTCGCGTGCAAGCATTGCGGCGCGCTCACCGTACATGCACGCTGTCTCCCGATCCTCGAGCAGGACCGTGATCGCTCTTCCCAGCGGCTCCGGCTCCCGCGGCGGCACGAGCATGCCGGTCTCGGCGGGGCGAATCGCCTCTCCGGTGCCGCCGACATCGGTGGCGACAATCGGCACGCCGACCGACATCGCCTCGATCACTGAGTACGGGAAAGCCTCGGCCCAGGCCGGATTGACGAACACGTCGGCTCCGGCGAGGACCGCCGGCACGTCATCGACATGACCGAGGAAGCGGACCGAGTCACCGAGACCGAGGTCGCGTGCCATCGCTTCCAACCGCTGCCGCTCCTCACCCCCGCCCGCGATCACCGCGGTCGCACTCGGATGCGCGCCGAGCACCTTGGGCATGGCCTCGAGCAGCGTGGGGATCCCCTTGCGCGGATGCAACTCGGCGACGGCGACGACGGTGGGGCCGCGCTCTCGGAGCGCGGCGAGCCGCGGATCGGGGGGGACCCTCGGCAGGGGCTCGATCCCGTTGTAGACCAGTCGGGTTCGCCGGCCGGGTCCGATCGTGGCCGCCAGCCTGCGCTCGGCCTCACAGACGCCGATCACGCGCGTGGCAAGTGGTGCCAGGACGCGCTCGATCGCCTCGTAGGCGACCCGCCGACCCCCGCCGTCGAAGTAGTTTTCGAACGCGTACTGGTGCGGGGTGAAGACCAACGGCGTCCGCGGCCTGACGACCCGCGAGAGCCTGGCGATGACGCCTCCCTTGGAACCGTGAGCGTGGATCAAGTCCGGCCGAAAGCGCCGCACCGCCGCCATCACCCCGGCGATCGCGCGCGCGTCCCCGGTCGGCGACAGCGGCCGAACTATCTCGACCGGAAGCACCTCCGCCGCCAGCCCGGCGGCCTTGTCCGCGTGCGGTCCGCAGACCGCGACCTGGTGATCCCGCGCTGATAGCGCGCCGCAGAGCTGGGTGACGTGGGCGAATGCGCCGCCCTTGCCCGGTCGCATGACCATCAGGATGCGAGCCATCTAGGCGCCTCCCAGCCCGCGGCCGCAGCGGTCATCGTCGCCGCGTCCAGACGCCAACCGCATCCAGGCCGGCCTTGATCGGGCGTTCAAAGGCGTACCGCTTCCGCCCTCCGTAGACGTAGGGATAGAGCGCCTTGCGGATCGTGCCGACCCTCGAGCGGCGACGGTGCTCCGGGAGGGCGTCGAAGAGGGCGCGGTGGCGCTCACGGAGAGCGTCATAGAGAAACGGGTGCTTGCGGCGCGTGCTCGCGGTCATCCGCGATCCGTGCAGCCGATACCGGTAGGCCGCCAGGTCGATCCGAAGGCATCTCGCACCGTGCTCGGCGAGCGTCATCCACAGATCCCAATCCTCATACCCGAGCAGGTCCGGGGATGGGTCCTGCCAGCCCCCGAGCGGGACAATCGACGCCTTGCGATAGAGCGACCCCAGCGGCATCTCGTTGACGTAGGCGATCCGGAACGGATCCAACCCCGGTGGCGATTTGCGGACGAGCCGGCGCTCGTCGGTCAACTCCTCGATGTCCCCGTAGACGGCCGCGAGACCCGGGTCGGCGTCGAGCTCGTCCGCGAGCCTTGCGAGCGACCCCGGCACGACGAGGTCGTCGGCATCGAGGGGAAAGACGTAGGGGGCGTCGGTTCGCTCCATCGCCAGGTTGCGCGCCGGCGCCGGTCCACCGTTCTCGGTCAACCGCACGACCGTGCAGCCGAGTCCCTCGAGCCGATCGAGCGCCTCCTGCGTCTCGTGCTCGGTGGAGGCGTCGTCCACGACCCAGACCTCGACCGGCTCCGGCTCGCGCACCGAAACCGCCGCCGCGACGACGAAGCCGCCATCGTTGAAGCAGGGGATCAGGACCGCAACCCGGGCGGGGCCCGCGGCAGATGCGCGAGGCGGCGGGCGCTCGCGCGCCGCGCTCAGAAGCACCGCGTACTTGACGGCATCGGCGACTGTCTGTGACCCGGAGCGCTCCTGCATCGGCCCCGAGGCGCGCTCGAAGAACGTGACCACTCCCGAGCCCATGTGGCTCGCGCGGGTACCCACACGCGCGAGGGTCGCCCACCGGATGTCCGCGGATCCCGGCTCGCCGCCGCCCGCCAGCGGATCGCCGATCCGCTGCAGCGCCGTGCGCCGGAACATCGCCGCCGACGGATAACCGCCCGCGGTGAAGGCACCGTGGGAGAGGTCCCTCGGAACCTCCCTGAGGGCGAGCTCGTCGCCGAACTCGAGATAGTCGCCGTAGCAGGCGCCCAGATCAGGGCCCGCGTCGAGCCGATCGGCCATCGATCGCAGCATGCCCGCGGCGGCGAGGTCGGCGCCGTCGAGCGCGAACACGTACGGCGCCGTGGACTCCGCGAGGGCCCCGTCGGCCGCGGCGCCCTCCACGATCAGGTCCACCGGCTCGCGCTCCCGAATCGACGCGATCGCCTCCGACAGCCAGGGACCGCCGCCGGTGATCACCACCGCCAGCCGCGGCTCCGAGCGCGTCCCACTCACCGGCATGCGGGAAGCCAGCCGAGCGCTACGGGGACTCGGTGCCGCCGCTGCCCTCGGTGACGGTGCCGAGGTCGGTCACGGTCGAGGTCGTCGGCGGGGTTGTCGTCGTGGTCGAGGTCGTCGGCGGCACGGTCGTGGACGTGGTCGTCGTCGGCGGCGCGGTCGTGGACGTGGACGGCACGGTGCTGGTGGTCGACGTGATCGGCACGGTGCTCGTGGACGAGCTCGTGGCCTGCGTGTCGCCGCTGTCCCCGGAGACGACGGCGAGAGCGACGCCGAGGCCGACGACGGCCGCGATCAGGATCGCGATCACCGCCTTCATCCCGCCGCCCATCCCGCCCTCGTCGGGGGGCGGCGCCCCGTAGCCACCCGGCGGCGGACCGTCGGGCGGCGGCACGTCCATGCGGCGCGTCGGGTCCTCGTGCATCGCGGGGCGAGTCTAAACGGAGGCCCGGCGCCGTCTCACGCGAGCGCGACCTCGAGCCGCTCGAGCGCCTCGTCGACCTCGGGCCGGCTGACCACGAGCGGTGGCAGGAAGCGAAGCATCCCCTCGTCCGGAGAGTTGAGGATCAGCCCGGCATCCAGCGCGGCACGCGCCACCCCGGCCGCATCGAGGCCCTCGGCCAGGGTGACGCCGGTCATCAGCCCGCGGCCACGAACCTCCCCAACCGCCTCCAGGGCCGAGAGTCCCTCCCGCAGGTGGGCGCCGTTCTCCGCCACCCTGCGCAGCAGCTCCGGGTCGTCGATCACGTCGAGCGCCGCCAGCCCCGCGGCGGCGGCGATCGCCCCGCCGGCGAAGGTCGAACCGTGGTCTCCAAGGCTCAGGCCATCACCCATCGCGGGCGAGGTGACGACGGCCCCGACCGGCAGCCCACCGCCGAGAGCTTTCGCCGAGGTGAGCGCGTCCGGCTTCACGCCGAGCTGCTCGAATGCCCACAGCGTCCCGGTCCTGCCCATCCCGCACTGGACCTCGTCGAAGACGAGCGCCGCCCCGGCGGCGTCGCAGGCCTCGCGGGCCGCCAGCAGCACCTCGTCACCGATCGGGAACACGCCCGCCTCACCCTGGATCGGCTCGATCAACACCGCCGCCGTGCGCTCCCCGACCGTGGCGCGCAGCGCATCGGGATCGTCGCGCGGCACCGACACGAACCCGAGGGGCAGCGGCCCGAAGAGGTCGTCCCGGGCGAGCTTGGGTGTCGCCGCCAGCGCGCCCAGGGTGCGACCGTGGAAGGCGCCCTCGAGACTGACGATCTCGGGTTGATCGATGCCCAGGGAGTGGGCGCGCTTGCGGACCACCTTGATCACGCACTCGCTCGCCTCGGCACCGGTGTTGGCGAGGAACACCTTGCCGCCGAGGCTCGACTTCGAGAGCCGCTCGCACAGCCTCATCGCCGGCTCGGAGTAGTAGAGGTTCGAGGTGCCCGCCAGCCGGCCGGCCTGCTCGGAGATCGCAGCGACGATCCGCGGATGGCAGTGGCCGGCGTTGTGCACGGACAGGCCGGCGAAGAAATCCAGGTACTCCCGGCCGTCGGCGTCCCACAGCCGCGCCCCCTCGCCGCGGACGAACTCGACCGGCGCGCGCGCGTAGGTGGGCATCGCGTAACGCGACTCGAGGACCTGCAGCTCGGCGAGGCTCACGCCGTGATCTTCGTGCCGACGCCGGCGTCGGTGAACAGCTCGAGCAGCAGCGAGTGTGGCTGGCGCCCGTCGATGATGTGGGCGGAGCCGACGCCGCCACGGATCGACTCGGCGCAGGCGCCAAGCTTGGGCCGCATGCCGCCCGCGACGCCCTCGAGCGCAGCCTCGACCTCGTCCACAGTCGCCCCCGAGAGCAGCGAGCCCTCGTCGGCGGGGTCGGCGAGCCAACCGGCGACGTCGGTGAGGAAGATCGTCTTGTAGGCCGAGAGCGCGGCGGCGACCTTGCCGGCGGCGGTGTCGGCGTTGACGTTGTAGGAGTTGCCCTCGCGGTCGACGCCCACCGAGGCGATCACGGGGATGTAGTCCTCGGCAATGTGGTTGAGCACGTCGACGTCGACCCGCTCGATCTCGCCCACGAGGCCGACCTCGTCGGCGAGCGGGTGCGGTGCGATGGTGAACATCGCGCCGTCCTCGCCCGAGAGCCCGACGGCCGGCTGACCATGGCGGTTGAGCCGCGTGACGATGTCGGCGTTGACCTTGCCGAGCAGCACCATCTTCGCCACTTCGACCGTCTCGGGATCGGAGACGCGCATCCCCTCGACGAACTTGACCTCCATCCCCAGCCGCTCCATGTAGCGCGTGATGTCAGGGCCGCCCCCGTGGACGATCACCGGGTTGAGGCCGACGTACTTGAGCAGCACCACGTCGGTGGCGAAGGCGTCGCGAAGGTCCTCGTCCTGCATCGCGGCGCCGCCGTACTTGATCACCACCGTGCGCCCGTGGAACTCGCGGATGTAGGGCAGCGCCTCGAGCAGGGTCTCGACCGATGCCACGCCCTCGTGCTCGCGCCCCTGCCAAGTCATGTCGTGTAATCCCCGTTGATCCGCACGTACTCCGGTGTGAGGTCGGAGAAGAAGACATGCGCCGAGGCTTCGCCGCGGCCGAGCGAGATTACGATCTCCGCCTCCTCGCCGGCGCCGGCGAGCTCGTCCGCGTCGATCGCCGCCGCCCCGAGCTCGTCGAGCTGCTCGCCGGCGAGAGCCATCCCCGCCGCCTGCGCGATCCGGCCCCAGTTCGGGTCGCGTCCGTAGAGCGCGGTCTTGACCAGGGGCGAGTTTGCGATCGCCCTTGCCACTCGCTCGGCCTCGTCGGTGCTCGCGGCACCCCGGACCTCCACCCTGCCGACCCGCGTTGCACCCTCGCCGTCGGCGACGACCTCGAGCGCGAGCTGGAGCAGGACGGCGTCGAGGAGTCCCTCGGGAAGCGGCGCCGCGGCGGCGCCGCTCGCCTGCAGTAGCACGGTGTCGTTGGTGCTCATCTGGCCGTCGACGGTGATCCGCTCGAACGACTCCGCGACCGCCTCGCGCAGGGCGTGCTGCGGGTCGGCGATCTCGGCGTCGGTCTGCACGAAGCAGAGCATCGTCGCGAACCCCGGTTCGATCATCCCGGCCCCCTTCGCCTGCGCCGAGACGGTCACCGCTCCCGCGCGCGCTGCGCATGCCTTCGGTCCCCTGTCGGTGGTCATGATCGCGCGGCTGAACTCGGCCGCCCCGCGCTCCGAGAGCGCGCCGGCCGCCTCACCGACGCCGCGGACCACGTCCTCGACCCGCAGCGGCACCCCGATCACACCGGTCTCGGCGATCGCCACCGACCGGGGCTCGGCGCCGAGCGCGGAGGCGGCTGCGTCGCGCATCGCCAGCGCGTCGCGATATCCCGCCTCGCCGGTGGCAGCGTTGGCGTTGCCGGAGTTGACCACGGCGGCGCGAATCGATCCCGCGTCACACTCTGCGCGGCAGACCCGCACCGGCGCCGCCGCGGAGGCATTGCGGGTCAGCAGCAGCCCCGATCCGATCCGCTCCGTATCGCAGACAATCAGGCCGACATCCGTCTCGCCACCGCGCTTGAGCCCGCAGGCGACGCCCGCGGCTCGGAAGCCCGGCGCGAGGTTGCCCGGATGGATCTCCTCGACCCCCTCCGGCACCTCGACCCAGCGCGAGCGGAAGAAGCTCACGCCAGCCCCGCCGTCTCGTCCAGGCCCAGCATCAGGTTCAGGTTCTGGATCCCCTGACCCGAGGCGCCCTTCCAGAGGTTGTCGATCACCGCGAAGATCGCGGCCCTGCGCTCGCCGATCAGCGCCGCGTGAATCCGGCACAGGTTCGTGTCACGGACCTCGCGGACCCCCGGAGGTGCGTCAACCACCTCGACGAAGGGGTCGGCGGCGTAGCGGTCGGCGAACAGCCCGACCAGCGCCTCCTGGGAGATCGGCTCGGCGAGGTCCACGTAGCAGCTCGCCAGGAGTCCCTGGTCGAGCGGGACGAGGTGCGGGACGAAGGTCACCGGACAGTCGGCTCCCAAGCGCCGCAGCTCTTGCTCGATCTCGGGCAGATGACGATGGCCGTCGACGCCGTAGGGCGTCGAGATTCTCGGTCAGGGTGACGAACGAGAGCCGCTCCCCACCATCGCGCCCGGCGCCCGAAACGCCCGACTTGGCGTCGATCACCACCGCGCCGATCAGCCCGCGCTCGGCAAGCGGCGCGAGCGCCAGCAGGGAGGCGGTCGGATAGCAGCCCGGGTTGGCGACCAGGTCGGCGTCGTGAATCCGCTCGCGATCCAGCTCGGTGAGCCCGTAGACGGCGCTGACCAGCAGATCCGGGTCGCCGTGATCGCCGTACCACTTCTGATAGATCGGAATCTCGCGCAGGCGGAAGTCCGCCGACAGGTCGACCACCTGGATCCCGAGGCCACGCATGCCTGCAACCACCGGGGCCGCGGCTCCGGACGGATAGGCGACGATTCCGGCATCGACCCGCTCGAGCGTGTCCAGGTCGAGCTCGGTGAGCTCGATCGGGACGCGATAGCGGGGGTGAAGGCGGTCGAGGCGAGTCCCGGCGTCGCTGCGCGAGGTGGCGGCGACGAGATCGAGCTGCGGATGGCGCCAGACGAGCTCCGCGGCGAGGGCGCCGGCATAGCCGGACGCGCCGGCGACGATCACCCGATGTCGGCGCTCACTCACGCAACGACCCCCCGATCCGCGCGAGCTCGGCACGGATCCGCTCCCGCAGCTCACCGACCTCGTCATCGGTGAGGGTGCGATCCGCGGCCCGGAACTCGAGCCGCAGCGCAAGGCTCTTCTCTCCCGGCGCCAGCTGCTCACCGCGGTAGAGGTCGAACACGTCGGCGGCGATCAGAAGCTCCCCGCCGCCCGCCCGCACCGCTTCTCGCACCCGCTCTGCGGGCACGTCCTCGGCGACGGTCACCGCCAGGTCCTGGAGCACTGCCGGGAACGTCGTCAGGTCCTCGTAGCGCTCCTCGCCGGACGCTGAAGAGTCCACGAGCGGCGCCAGGTCGAGCTCGAACGCGGTTGCGACCGGGAGATCCCACGTCCTGGTTACGAGTGGATGGAGCTCGCCGATCCAGCCCGCCGGGAGATCACCGACCTCCACCCTGGCGGCGCGACCCGGGTGCAGGAACGGCTCGGCGTCGGGCGCCAGCGAGACCGTTGCACCGAGGTGCCCCGCGAGCAGCTCGAGCGTCCCCTTGAGCGCGTAGAAGCCCGCCGCGTCGCCCGGCGGCGCTCCCGGCCGCCACGACGGCGTCGCCGCGCTCGCCGACGAGCAGGGCCGCGAGCCGGTGCGGCTCCCGCGCCGGCGGCGCCAATCGCCCGGCGAACCTGCCCGCCAACGAGCCGCCGCGCTCGGGCGCCGGCAGGCGCAGGTAGGCGCGGCCGGACTCGAACAGCGCCACCGAGTCCGCATCTCGGGCGAGGTTGCGCCGCGCGGCGTCGAGCAGGCCACCGAGCAGGGTCGTCCGCATCCGCGAGTGGTCGGCCGAGACCGGGTTGCGGGCGGCGACGTCGCCACGGCGCGGATCGTCTTCGGGCAGTCGCAGCCGATCCGCGAGGCCGACCGTCGGTGAACGCCCAGCTGATCGTCTGATCGAAGCCCAGGTCCCGGAGCAGGTCCTCGGCCCGGCGGCGCAGCACCTGCTCGCGGCTCAGCCCACCGACGCGGTCGGCGTGGGCGGGCAGGGTGCGCGGCAGATGGTCGAAGCCGTGCAGCCGCCCGACCTCCTCGATCAGGTCCACCTCTCGCGTCACGTCGTAGTGGCGGTGGACCGGAACGGTCGACCTGAGCCGGTTCTCGCCCGCGTCCTCGACGACGAAACCCAGGCGGCCGAGGTCCGTCCCGCCTCGGCACGCTCGACGTGGACTCCGAGCAGCGAGTCGCAGCGCGCGCCGTGGAGCGAGATCACGTGCGGAGGCGGCACCTCCGCGGCGACGTCGATCGTCCCGGGACGAGCCGCGCGCCGGCGGTGTCGACCAGCAACCGCGCGGCGATCGCTTGCGCGCGCAGCGCCAGATCGGGATGAAGTTGCTTCTCGAACCGCGCCGAGGCGTCGGAGCGCAGGCCGAGCAGACCCGAGCTGCGCAGGATGTTCACCCCGTCCCAGGTCGCCGCCTCGAGCAGCACCCGGTGGTCGAATCGGAGACCTCGGAGACCTGGCCGCCCATGATCCCCGCGATGCCCGAGAGCTCGCTCGCGGTCGCAGACCAGGACCGTCTCGGAGTCGAAGCTGCGCTCGACGCCGTCGAGGGTGGTCAACCGTCTCGCCGTCGCGGGCCGTGCGAACGATCAGCTCGCCGCCCGGCACCCGGTCGAGGTCGAACGCGTGCAGCGGCTGCGCCGTCATCAGCATCACGTAGTTGGTCACGTCGACGACGTTGGAGATCGGCCGCATGCCGGCGGCGATCAGGCGGCCGCGCAGCCACGGCGGCGAGGGGCCGACGCGACGTCGGTGAAGGCGCGCACGGTGAACCGCGGGCACAGCTCGGGCACCTCGACGGCAACCGACGCGAGCTCGGCGACCGACCCCTTCCCCGTGGCCTCCGTCTCGTCCTCCCACGGCGGACCCGCCAGCGGAGCTCCGGTGATCGCGTGCACCTCGCGCGCGACTCCGTAGACGCCCATGCAGTCGACCCGGTTCGGATTCAGGTCGAGCTCGAGCACCGACTCGGCGATCGGCAGTACGTCTGCCAGCGGAGTGCCGGGAGCGAGTCCCTCGCCTGACCCTGCCGCCCCCGGAGTCGAAGACGAGGAGGCGGCAGGCATGTGTTCGAGCACGAGTATCCCGTGCTCGTCGCCCATCTCCAGCTCGCGCTCGGAGAGGATCATGCCGTTCGACTCGACGCCCCGCAGCTTCGCCTTCTTCAGCTTCTGGCCGTCGGGCATGCGCGCGCCGGGCATCGCCACCGCCACGGTCTGACCCGCGGCCACGTTGGCGGCGCCGCAGACGATCGTCCGCACGCCGTCGCCGGTCTCGACCTCGCAGACGCGCAGCCGGTCGGCGTTCGGGTGCGCCTCCGCCGAGACCACCCGGCCGACGACGAAGCCTTCGACCGAGGGCACGCCCACCCGGCTGACTCGCTCGACCTCGACCGCTCGCATCGAGAGCAGCTCGCCAACCTCCTCCGGCGAGAGCCCGGGATCGCAGTACTCGCTCAGCCAGCCGAACGGAACCCTCATGGGAATTGCCCCAGGAAGCGGACGTCGTTCTCGAAGAACAGACGCAGGTCCGGGATGCCGTGCTTGAGCATCGCGATGCGCTCGATTCCCATGCCGAAGGCGAATCCCTGAGTCGTCTCGGGGTCGTAGGCGCCATCGACGAAGCCGAACACGTTCGGGTCCACCATCCCCGCGCCGAGGATCTCGATCCAGCCGGTGCCCTTGCAGAGGGGGTCGCGCTCCCCTCCGGCGAGCCGGCCCGAGCCGTCGCAGGCGAAGCACGACACGTCCACCTGCACCGACGGCTCGGTGAACGGGAAGTAGTCCGGCTTCAGGCGCGTGCGTCGATCGGGTCCGAAGAGCGCCCTCGCCGCGTGCTCGAGGGTGCCGGCGAGATCGGCGAGCGAGATGTCCTCGGCGACTGCGAGACCCTCGACCTGCTGGAACATCGGCAGGTGGGTGGCGTCGATCGTGTCGCGGCGGTAGACGGTCCCCGGCACGACGATGAAGATCGGCGGCTCCTGGGCCTCCATCGCGCGGACCTGCATCGGCGACGTGTGGGTGCGCAGCAGGACGTCCTTCGGTCCGGGCGGCAGGCCGCGGTCGTTGACGACCCCGGCGGGCAGCGTCGAGGTGTCGATGTAGAAGCTGTCCTGGGTCTGGCGCGCCGGATGGCCGGGCGGGTGATTGAGCGCGGTGAAGTTGTAGAAGTCGTGCTCGATCTCGGGCCCCTCCATGACCCGGTAGCCCAGGCCGACGAAGACGTCCTCGATCTCGCGCCGGGTGCGGGTGAGCAGGTGCAGATGTCCGAGCGAGACCGGGGGCGTGCCGGGCAGCGTGACGTCGATTCCCTCGGCGGCGAGCGAGTCCCCGATCTCGGCGGCGTCGAGCTCGTCGCGGCGAGCCGAGAGCTCGGCCTCGAGTGCCTCGCGCGCTGCGTTCGCCGCCGCGCCGACGGGGCCTCGCGCGCTGGGTTCGAGCTCGGCGATTCCCCGCAGGACCGCGGTCAGCTCGGACCTGCGGCCCAGGTGCGTGACCCGCAACTCCTCGAGCGCGGCAGCGTCGGGCGCCGCGGCGATCGCCGCGGATGCCTCTGCGCGCAGGCTCTCGATCCGCTCAAGCATCAGCTCTGGGTTCCGCGGCCGACGATATCCGTCCCAGGGCGATCGCCGCCGCGGCGGCGACGTTGAGCGATTCCGCCCCACCGTCGCGCAGGGGGATGGTCCAGCGACGCTCGCACTCGGCGAGCACGCCCTGCGGGAGTCCCTCGCGCTCCGCGCCGAGGCAGATCGTCGCCGGCACAGGCTCGCCGGGCGGCTCGCCGCCATGCGCCAGCAGCGCGACCCGCGGGGCCGGGGTCTCGCCGATCGCGGCCCGGGCGACGGGCTGCGCGAAGATCGAGCCCATGCTCGCCCGCACCGCCTTCGGCGAGTACGGATCGGCGCAGCCGGGTCCGAGCACCACGACCGCCGTCCCAGAGCGCGTGCGACGGTGCGGATGATCGCGCCGACGTTTCCGGGATCGCCGACGCCGTGCAGGTACACGCACGCCGCCCTGATCGGGCTCGATCCAGGCTTCGGGGTAGACCCCGATCACCCTGGTGCCCGAGCCCAGCGCGCTGACCGAGTCGAGCAGTCGCGGCTCGACGTCCTCGCCGGCCCAGAGCACGAACCGGGGTCGGCGGCGGGCCGCCTCGGCCGCCGCGACGAGGTCCTCGCCCTCGGCGACGAACAGCGCCGCGCGCTCGCGATGCTTGCGATCCGCGAGCTTGCGGATCAGCTTCAGCTTCTCGTTGTCTGGGCTGGTGATCATCGGGCCAACGAAAAAAAAGGCGGCCCCGTGGGCGCCCGGTGAAGTCTGGTCGGCGGTCGGAGTTCGCTCAGGCCGCCACGGCCTCCCGGGCTTGCTCGGCAAATCGGCGAAACGCCTCCGGGTCGTGGACGGCGATGTCCGCGAGCATCTTGCGGTTGACCTCCACCCCGGCCTCCGAGAGGCCGTGGATCAGCTCCGAGTAGCTCATCCCCTCGCGCCGGGCGGCGGCGTTGATCCGCACGATCCACAGGCGCCGCATGTCGCGCTTGCGCCTTCGCCGGTCGCGGTAGGCGTACTGACCCGAGCGCATCACCTGCTCGTTCGCGAACCGGTAGCTCGAGTGCTTGCGCCCCCAGTAGCCCTTTGCCTGCTTGAGAACCTTCTTCTTGCGCCGCTTGCGGGCGACGGCGTTGGTGGCCCGGCTCACTTGCCGCTCCGCCAGCAGCTTGCGGACCCGCTTGGTATCGGCGGGGGCGATCTCGACCGGCCTGGCCATCCGCCGCTTGCGCTTCGGCGACTTCTTCTCGAGAATGTGGCTCGAGTAGGCGCGCCGCCCGCGCAGCTTGCCCGTGGCGGTCTTGCGAAAGCGCTTCTTGGCGCCCGAATGGGTCTTCATCTTCGGCATCGGGGCCGACTATTGAAGCAGACCCGGGCGCCGCGCCGGGACGCTGCTAGGAGGAGGGCTCGGCCGGGGTCGCCGGAGCGTCCTCGGGCGACTCCGTGCCGGCCTCGGCGCCGGCGCCGTCCGCCCCGCTGTCGGCACGCCCTCGCCGGTCTCGGCGCGGTGACGCTCCTCGCGCGCTCGCGCGGCGCTCTCCTTCGAAGGCGCGAGCATCATGTGCATGTTGCGGCCCTCCTGTTGCGGGTGCGACTCGATCATCGCCAGCTCGCCGACGTCCTCGTAGAGGCGGTCCAGAAGCGCCCTGCCACGCTCCGGATGGGCTTGCTCGCGGCCCCGGAACATGATCGTCACCTTGACCTTGTCCTGCTGGCGCAGGAACCGCTCGACGTGGCCCTTCTTGGTCTCGTAGTCGTGGTCGGCGATCTTCGGCCGCAGCTTGATCTCGCGCACGTTGACCTGCTGCTGATGCTTGCGGGCGGCCTTCGCCTTCTGCTCCTGCTCGTACTTGTACTTCGAGTAGTCGAGCAGGCGGGCTACCGGTGGCTTCGACTCCGCCGCCACCTCGACCAGGTCAAGGTCGCGCTCTTGCGCCATGCGCAGAGCCTCGTCCGTCTTGATCACGCCGATCTGGCTGCCGTCCTCGTCGACGAGGCGCACCTCGTTCACGCGGATGCGCTCGTTGATGCGCGTCGGGTCGCGCTCCGGGGGCTTCCGGTCGAACCGCCTCGGGACCGGCACTATGAGTTCACGCTGGCGCGGAGCGTCAAGCTACCTGCAGTCGGACGGGGATCGGCAAGGAGATCAAGAGGAGGGCACGGGCGCTAGCGGCGCGCGCGGATGTGGCTGCCCTTCATTGCGCGCCAGTATAGAGACCGATCGGCCGAGGATCGTCCCCCGGGCGATGATCTAGCCTGCGGGGTGGGTCGACCCGATTGCGCCGCCGAAGCACAGCCCCGCCTGAAACAGCGCCCGCACGGGGGCGTTTGCGAGTGCTGGCGCCGGTGGTCTTCGCGCTGGTCGCGCTCCTGCTCGTCGCCCGCCCCGAAACGGGTTGGGGGAGCGAGCCCCGGTTCGTGCGCAACGCGATCTCGAGCTTCGACGACCACCTGGTCCACCCGAGTCCACGCGAGCGCACGTTCATGCGCCGGCGCTACTTCCAGATGCGCGGCTACTCACCGTTCTTCGAGCGCAACGCGATGCGCTGGCGCCCGCCGCCGACCTCCTTCTCGCAGGACCTATATGCGATCTACAACCCCTCCGAGGACGCCCTCGTGCGCGCCCATCCGGACTGGGTGCTGCGCGACCTGATGGGCTTGCCGCTGTTCATTCCGAGTCAGTGCACCGGCGCCGGATGCGCGCAATACGCCGCCGACGTCGGTAACCCGGGCTGGCGCAGGCAGTGGATCGCCGAGGCGCGGGCAACCTTCGCGCGGGGCGTCCGCCGCGATCCGCGCCGAGGGGGATACGTCGGCGTCTACATCGACGACGTGAACCTCGAGATGCGGGTCTCCAACGGCTCCGGAAAGGAGACCGTGCCGATCGATCCACGCACCGGGCTGCCGATGTCGCTCGACGCCTGGGAGGGCTACGTGGCGAGCTTCCTCGAGGAGATCCGTGCGGCGTTCCCGAAGGCGCAGATCACTCACAACTCGCTCTGGTGGCTGCCGCACGACGACCCCGCCGTCCTGCGGCAGGTCGCCGCGGCCGACTGGGTCGAGCTCGAGCGGGGGTTCAACGACCCCGGGATCGCTCCGGGCGGGGGGCAGTTCGGCTACGAGACGTTCCTCGCCCATATCGACTGGCTCCACCGGCTCGGAAAGAGGGTGATCCTGCAGCCGTACCTGGCGAGCGCCGCGGATGCCCGCTACGAGCTCGCGAACTACTTCCTCGTCCGGCGCGGCGCCGACGCGATCAACTCGGCCTACCGATCCGATCCGCCCATCGGTGACCCCGAGCACGATTGGTGGCGCGGCTGGAGGACGAACCCCGGGCGACCGCTCGGCCGGCGGCAGCGCTCGGCCGACGGGCTTTGGAAGCGCGAGTTCAGCAATGGGACGGCGATCGTCAACCCGCCGGGCGGTGTTGCGATCACGGTCCGCTTCCGGGCCCTGCACACGAGCAGCTCGGGGGCCACGGCCCGCCGCTTCGAGCTGCAGCCTCGGTCCGGCGACGTGTTCGTGCGCGGGACCCGGCGCCGCTGACGGGCAGCGCAGCCCCGGTCTACCCGCGCAGGCGGGCGAGCACCTCGTCGAGGCTCAGCGCCCCGAGGTCACCCTCTTCGTGGGAGCGCACCGAGACCGTGCCGTTTGCCCGCTCGCGCTCGCCGACGACGAGCATCAGCGGGATCTTTGCCAGCTCGGCGTCGCGGATCTTCCGCCCCACCGACTCCGAGCGGTCGTCCACACGCGCCCGCACGCCGGCTGCCCCGAGCTCGGCCGCCACTCGACGCGCGTATTCGAGATGAGGATCGGACACGGGCAGCACCGCCGCCTGGGTCGGCGCCAGCCAGGTCGGAAACCGCCCGCCGTGATGCTCGATCAGGATCCCGGCGAAGCGCTCCATCGAGCCCAGCAGGGCGCGATGGATCATCACCGGGCGGTGCTCGGAGTTGTCCTCACCCTGGTAGGTGAGGTCGAACCGCTCGGGCATCTGGAAATCGAGCTGACAGGTGCCGAGCTGCCACGAGCGCCCGAGCGCGTCGGTGACATGGAAGTCGATCTTCGGCCCGTAGAACGTCCCCTCGCCGGGGCTGATCTCGTACTCGCGGCCCTGGCGCTCGAGCGCCCCCTTCAGACCGGCCTCGGCTTGAGCCCACTGCTCGTCGGTGCCGACCGACTTATCGGGCCGGGTCGAGAGCTCGACGCGGACGTCGTCGAAGCCGAACCGCGCGTAGAGCTCGTCGATCGCTTCGCAGATCGAGTCGACCTCGTCTGGGACCTGATCGAGCGTGCAGTAGACGTGGGCATCGTCCTGGGTGAACGCGCGGACGCGGAGCAGGCCGTGCAACACGCCCTCGCGCTCATACCGGGAGACGTCGCCGAACTCGGCCAGTCGCAACGGCAGCTCGCGGTAGGAGTGGCGTTGCGAACCGAACACCAGACAGGCGCCCGGACAGTTCATCGGCTTGAGCGCGAAGCGGCGCTCGTCGCCCTCCCGCTGGGCTGGCTCGACGAAGAACATGTTCTCGCGGTAGTTGTCCCAGTGCCCGGAGCGGTGCCAGAGCTCCTCGTCGAGCACGCGCGGCGTCTTGATCTCGAGGTAGCCGCGCTTGTCGAGCTGCTCGCGGACCTCATGCTCGATCAGCCGCAGCAGCACCGTGCCCTGAGGCATCCAGAAGGGCATTCCGGGCGCCTCCGGCCGGAGCTGGAAGAGGTCGAGCTGCGGCCCCAGTCGGCGGTGGTCGTTCTCCCGCGCCAGCTCCAGTTGCTCGAGGTGGGCGTCGAGATCGCCCCGTGAGTGAAAGGCGGTGCCGTAGATCCGGGTCAGCATCCGGCGGTTCTCGTCGCCGCGCCAGTAGGCCCCCGCGAGCGAGTTGAGCTTGTAGGCGCCGATTCGACCGGTGGAGGGCGCGTGCGGGCCGAGGCAGAGGTCGGTGAACGGGCCGTTGCGGTAGAGCGAGACCGTCTCGACACCCTGGTCGCGGATGAGGTCCTCGATCAGCTCGACCTTGTACGGCTGGTCCTCGGCCCGGAAGCGCTCCACCGCCGCGGCGACGGAGACGTCGCTGCGCTCGAACGGCTCATCGGCCTCGATGTGTTCCCGCATCGCCGCCTCGATCCGCTCGAGGTCGTCCTCGGATGGGCGCTCGCCGTCGGCGAACTCGAAGTCGTAGTAGAAGCCGCTCTCGACCGGCGGCCCGATCGAGACCTTGGTCCGGGGCCAGAGCTCGACCACCGCCGTCGCCATCACGTGGGCCGCATCGTGGCGGATCAGCCAGAGCGCGTCGGCGGCCTCCTCCCCCTGGCTCTTCGCGGTCACGATCGCGATCGCGGCGCCGTCGGGTAGCGGCGCACCGAGGTCGCGAAGCTCGCCGTTGACCCTGATCCCCAGCGCGTCCTTGGCGAGCCGGGGGCCGATCGCCGCCGCCGCGTCGGCGCCTGTGGCGCCCTCGGAAAGCTCCAGGCGGGAGTCGTCGGGAAGGATCACGGTCACGTCGGCCATGCGGAGCGCCATGCTACGCGCCCGCTCCCGAAGGTGATTTGATTGCCCGCGATGGCCACGATCCGCCCGCTCGAGCGCGACGACCTGCCGGCGGTGAGCGCGCTCATGAGCGCCCATCTGGGCGGCTGGGAGAGCGACGCCCGGGTGCTGGACGAGACCCTGTTGAGTCATCCCTGGGCCGATCCCGAGACCCCGTCACTGGTTGCCGAGGACGAGGACGGCGCCCTGGTGGGGTTCATCGGCGCGCAGCCTCGCCGCCTGTGGGTCGAGGGCAAGTCGCTACGCGGGATCTGCTGTTCGCACCTGGTGGTCGATCCGGCGAGCCGCGGTGGAGCCATGGGAGCGCTGCTCCTGGGCGGCCTGCTCAAGGGCGAGCAGGACCTGACTTGGTCCGACAGCGCCGACGACATCGTCGCGCGCATGTGGACCACGTTCGGGGGTCGGATCGATCACGCGCGCGCCTACGACTGGCTCTATGTGCTCAAGCCGCTTCGCTGGACCCGCCAGGCGCTGGGCGCGGTCGCGCGGCGGAGGCTCGAGCGGGAGTCCTTCCCGGTCGCGGCGCTCCCGATCCACGCCGCGGGTCGGCGTCTGGTGCCGCGCGCGCACCCCGCTCCGCCGGCCGACGTGGTCTCGGAGGAGGCGAGCGCGGAGGCGCTGGTGGAGCACCTCGCGGCGACCTCGCGGCGAGTCAAGCTTCGGCTCGACTACGACCAGCGCACGCTCGACTACACGTTCGGCCTGGTCGAGGCGCAGCTCGGCGGGTTGGTGCGGCGGCTGGTCCGCCACAAGGGCCGACCGATCGGCTGGTATGCGTACCTGCTCAGGCCGGGCGACGTGAGCCGCGTGCTGCATCTCGCGGCGCCGCCGGGAGAGGCCGAGGCGGTGTTCGCCGAGCTCGCCCAACACGCCCAGGCCGCCGGAAGCGCGGCCCTGGCGGGGCGCTTCGAACCTCACCTCGAGGCGCCGCTACGACTCCGCCTCGCGGTGCTCGGCTTCGCCCGGCGGGCGATCATCCACACGCGCCACCCCGAGATCGACGCGCTGCTGTCCAGCGCGGCCTCGCTGCTCACCCGCCTCGACGGCGAGTGGTACGTGACCTGAGCCCGCTGCGCGCCGCGCTAATGAGCGCGCAGCGCCGCTCGGTCGAGCTTGCCGTTGCCCGTCCTCGGCAGCTCATCGTGGATCACCACCTGCTTCGGAATCATGTAGTCCTCGAGTCGCTCCGCGCAGAGCCTGCGCAGCGCGCCCGGGTCGAGCTCGTGGTCCGCCTGCGGCGCGACGTGAGCGACGACGGCCTCGCCGAGCAGCTTGTCCGGAACCCCGACGACGGCTGCCTCGCGGACGCCGGGCGCCGCAGTGCAGGATGTCCTCGATCTCGCGTGGCACGACCTTCTCGCCGCGCGACTTGATGATGTCGTCGCGGCGGCTGACGAAGTAGAGGTACCCATCCTCGTCACGTCGGAAGAGGTCGCCGGTCGCCAGCTACCCGCTCCCACGGCCAGCGGCCGGGGCGCAGCTTCGCGGCGGTCGCTTCCGGGCTGCCCCAGTAGCCCTGCATCACGTGCGCGCCCCGGACCATCAGCTCGCCGACCGCCGCCCGGAGCCGCGACGTTGCCGTCGGCGTCCTCGATCCAGGCCTCGGTGCCGGGGATCGGGATCCCGACCGAGGTCGGGCGCTCGTCGACCTGCTCGGGCGGCAGGTAGCAGATCCGCTGCGCCTCGGTCTGCCCGTACATCGAGGTAGAGGCGCGCGCCGCGGGAAGGTCTGCGCGAAGCTCCTTGGCCATCGGCTCGGGCAGGCCGGCGCCGGCGTTGGTCAGCACGCGCAGGTGCGGGAAGCTCACGCTCGGCCAGTCCCGCAGCGAGAGCAGCACCGCGAAGACCGTCGGCACGCCCGGGAGCGCCGTGATCCGCTGCTCCTCGAGCAGCCGAGACGACGCGGCCGGCGAAGGCGAAGCCGGGCTCGAGCACCAGCGTCGCCCCCGCCCGCACGCAGGTGAGCAGCTGGATAGAGGCCGTAGCCGAACGAGAGCGGCAGCACGCAGAGCACCCGTTCGGATCTCGTCCATCCCCAGGTACTCGATGATCGAGTCGGCGACGAAGGTCATGTTGGCGTGGGTGAGCGCGACGCCCTTCGGCTCGCCGGTCGAGCCCGAGGTGTAGACGACCCCGGCGAGGTCGACCGACACCGGGTGAACGGGCGGCGGGCCGTCGGTCGCCACCGACTCGACGCCGGTCGACGACCTCGACCGAGCCAGCGCGCCGATCGGCGGCCGCCCGCGCAGTCTCGACGCGCTCGGCGTCGCAGATCAGCGCCCGCGCGCCGGCGTTCTCGAGCACGTAGGCGAGCTTCTCGGCCTTGACCGTCGGGTGCAGCGGGGAGATCGCGGCGCCCGCCCGGAAGACCCCGTAGATCGCGATCGTCGCTTCGAGGCCGTTCGGAAGCAGAGGGCGACCCGGTCGCCCTGCTTCACGCCGAGCTCGGCGAGGCCCGCGGCGAGGCGATCGGCGGCGCGGTCGAGGGCCGCGTAGGTGATCTCGCCCTCCGGTGCCACCACCGCGACCTTGTCCGGGTGCGCCGCGGCCCGCGGCACGAAGGTCCTCACCGAGGGTCCGCGTGTTCAAGTCCCGGACCGCTTGCGACCGACGAAGCGCGGCGATCGCTTCAATCGAGCCGAAGTTCTGCTCGGTGATCTCGACGTCCTCGACCTCGATCGTGTACCGGCCCTGGACCTCCTCGACCAACTCGACGAAGCCGAGCGAGTCGATGATCCCGAGCTTGAGCAGATCGTCTCCGTCGCCGAGCTCGGTGTCCGGGTGCATGTAGAGGAAGTTGTCCTCGATGAAGGTGCGCATCTCCCGCCGAACGTCGCCGTCGGCTTCGGTCATGAGGTCTCCTGGCTAGATGGTTGTCTTCGCGCCGAGTCCGGTCGATTCTCACCCGAGGCTCGGCGGTCTCGACAGGGTAGGCGCCGGACGCGACGTCGATGAACGGCCCGGTGCCAGAGCTGCGTCGACAGCACCCCGACCAGCGCCATGCCCTCGCGCACCCCGGTCGCTCGGCCGGCGCGGCAGCGCCGCAACAGACCTCGACCCGCTGCGGGTCCCAGATTCCGCTGTCTCGGCAAGCGCCGTCGGCGAGAGCGGTCTCGTCGACCCATGTCCGGCGCGCCCGGAGCGAAGAACGGGTCGACCTCGGGAGCGCGGTACGGCTGCTTGCCACGCTGCGGCGATCGCCGCCGGCAGCAGCCTCTCGGCCAGCTCGCGCAGGGCGACCTTGTCGTGCAGGCCTCCGAGCTTGGCCGACCGGCGGAGCTCGGCAGCGTACGCGAAGACCCGATGTCGAGGAACGGGTAGCGACCCTCGACGCCGTGCGCCATCGCCACCCGGTCGCCCTGAGCCGCGAGCAGGTAGGGCTCGAGCAGCGTCGTCACCTCCAGCCACGCGGCGCGCTCGAGCTTGCTCCAACTCGCCGAACGCCGGCGGCAGCCCGGCGCGCAGCCGGTCGAGCGAGGCTGCTCCGGGCCGATCGGCTCGGCGACGTCGGCCGGTATAGGCGCCTTGACGCCGGCCGGTGGCCTCGACCCGGGTGAGATGCGAGCCGAGCAGCTCGTCGTCGGCGCCCGTCTCGAGGAGGAAGCGCGCGCCAGGCCGGCCCGCGACGCGCGGCACCGTCGGCCCGAGGTAGGGGTAGAGCCCGTCGAGGAGCTCCTCGGCGCCGCTCGGGGTCGACGGCGTTGAGCTCTCGCAGCGCCACCTCCTTGAACAGGTCGTAGCCCCAGAACAGCTCGTCGGCACCCTCGCCGGTCGCGATCACGGTGATCCCGCTCCCGCGAACCTCCCGAGCGAGCAGGTACAGCGGCACCGGCGCGGTCCGGATCAGCGGCGTCTCGGCGTGCCGGACGACCTCCGGGAAGGCATCCGGCGATCTCGGTGGCGCCCGACCTCGACGACGTGGTGCCGGGTCCCGATCGCGCGGGCGACCTCCTCCTGGTGGGCCCGCTCGTCGTAGCTGCGGATCGCGGAAGGCGACCGAGAAGGTGCGCAGCTCGCCCTCGGTCTCGGCCTGTGCCAACGCCGTGATCAGACTCGAGTCGAGCCCGCCGGACAGGTAGGTGCCGACCGGCACGTCGGCGCGCAGCCGCAGCCGGACGCTGTCTGCGCAGCAGCTCCTCGAGATCGGCCTCCGACGACTCGGTGCGCGCGTAGTGCGGGCTCCCACCAGCGCCGCTCGCTCGATGATCTCGCCGCGCTCCCAGACGAGCAATCCGCCGGGCGGCGACCTGGCTGCACGCCGCGGAAGGCGGTTCGCGGGGCACGGGGCCCCCAGAGGGTGAACACCTCGTCGAGCCCGACCAGGTCGGGCTCCGCGCCGATCTCGCCCGAGGCGAACAGCGCCTTGGCCTCCGACCCGAAGACGAGGGAGCCGTCGTCGAGCAGCGCGTAGTGCAGCGGGCGGACACCGAAGCGGTCGCGCACCAGCGTCAGGCGGCGGCTCTCGGCTGCCACCAGGCGAACGCGAACTGGCCGTTCAGCCGCTCGAGCGCGGCGAGTCCGTCGCGCTCGATCAGCCGCAGGACGGTCTCCGTGTCGCAGCTCGTCTCGAACGACTCACCGCGCGCCTCGAGCTCGGCTCGCAGCTCGGGGTGGTTGTAGACCTCGCCGTTGTAGACGAGCGCGCCGCCGTCGCGGTCGGCTTCGAGCGGCTGCCAGCCGCCGGGCAGATCGATGATCGCGAGGCGGGTGGAGACGAGCCCGGCTCCGGGATCGAGGAGGAGACCGAACCCGTCGGGCCCACGGTGGCGGATCGCCCGGGCCATCCGGAGGAGCGCCTCCTCCTCGACCGGCGATCCGGGGTCGGGCCGAACGATTCCGGCGATGCCGCACATGGTCAGTCCGGGCGGTCGAGCACGCTAGTCGGTGGGGTCCAGCACGACGGCGGCGGCGTGCAGGTACTCGGTTGCCACACGTCGGCGGTCGATCTCCCCGAACGCGCTCTCGACCTCCTGCGGTTCGAGCCCGACCCGGGGGGCGAGATCGGCGGGGTCGATGCCCTGGTCGCGCGCCCAGACGAGGAGGTCCATGCGCTCATAGGGGTGGCCGAAGTAGAACTCCTCCTGCGTCTGCGGCAGGCTGAACGTCTCCGTCGTCGGCGACCGGGTAGCGATTCCCTCGGGAAGCCCGAGTTCGCGCGCGAGGGCGTAGACCTGGCCCTTGAACAGGCCGGCGATCGGCTTGACGTCGGCGAGGCCGTCCCCACCCTTGACGAAGAAGCCCTGGTCGAACTCGAGCAGGTTGGGAGTTCCCATCACCGCGTAGCCGAGCCGGTCCGCCCAGCTGTACTCGAGCAGCTTGCGAACCCGCTGCTTCATGTTCGATGCGGCGAGCAGCTCGAGGTAGGGCTGCGGGGGCATTCGCCGCTGCTCCTCGGTCCCGTCGGGGCGCTCGACCACGACCGAGAAGACGGTCATCCCGCCTGTCGCCGGCGAGCGCACCAGCTTGTGGCGCCAGCTCGGTTCGTAGTCGGGGAAGACCTTCCTGATCGCTTCATCGCGCTGCCGATAGCAGCCGAGCGCATCGAGCGCGTCGGTGATCGGCTGTTCCAGAGTGCGAGCTCCGAGGGACTCGGCGAGTTCGAGGCCCAGGTCCGACGAGCTGGTGCCGACGTCGCGCTCGGGAAGCCGCAGCAGGAGAACTCGCTCGGGACCCAACGCCCGGCAGCACAGCGCCGCGACCACGCCCGAGTCCACTCCCCCCGAAACCGCAACCACCGCGCCCCGGCGACCGAGCTCGCGCACGGCCTCGACGATCTTCGCAGCGAGGCGGTCGGCACAGGCGGCGGCGTCGAACGGGGCATCGGGCGGCAGCGCGCCGCCCCCGGCCGTATCAGGCGGTCGCGAGTTCATGCGCGGAGATACTACGGTGTCGACTGGAAGGGAAATTCGAAGGAGGTAGGCAGGGATGAAGCGGAACGCGCGCACTGGACGGGCTGTCCTGGCGCTGATCGCACTGGCTGTGTCGACGCTCGCCGTCCCGGCGCTCTCGGTTGCCGGCAAGAACACGGTCGAGGTCGAGAGCAAGCTGAGGGGCAAGAACGAGATCCCCGGCCCGGGCGACAGGAATGGCAAGGGCGAGCTCCAGGTCTTCCTCAAGGCCAAGAAGGAGAAGATCTGCTTCAGCCTCGAGCTCTCGAAGCTCGACCTCGTCACCGCGGGCCACATCCACAAGGGCACAGCCGACGAGGCCGGCAAGGTCAAAGTGGGCCTGTTCGAGGACCCGGCCGGGATCGAGGGCACGGGCTCCTACGAGGGCTGCGTCAAGGGCGTCAAGGGCAAGCTGGTGAGGAAGATCGGCGACGTTCCGGAGAAGTTCTACGTCAACATCCACACGGTTGATTACCCGGACGGGGCGATTCGGGGACAGCTCGGGCCGACCGAGGGCGTCGGCTGAACGTGGCGTCTGAAGCGCTCAGCCGCCGGCCGCCGACGGATCGGCCCGCGAGGCGTCGGGGATGAAGGGACACGGCTCCGGTCCAACCCGATCGAGGACGACATGGAGGTCGGCGGGAACGACCGCGCCGTCTTCGCCGATCTCGACCGTAAGCGATGAGCTGCCGGGCGGCGGTTGGGCTCCCTCCCCCGCCTCCTCGATGCAGATCCGGTTGCCCCGAAGCTCCCAGGCCAGGTAATCGCGCCCGTGCTGTTGGTCGAGCAGCTCCGGCGATCCGTAGACGACGACCGAGCTCGCCGGTAGGCGTTCGCGCAGCTCGGCCAGCTCCGGCGAGTAGCCGGTCGGCCCGACCGGGCCGTTGACGAGCACGAGCGCGCTCGAAGCGCCAGCGGCGATCAGGAAGGCGGCGGCGAGCACGGCGGGCGCGCCGGCGACCAGCGCCCGAACCGAGACCAGGGCCACGAGCGGCGCCGCCAGCACAAGCGCCTTCGCCTCCTGGTAGGGCGTCCCGCCGATCAGGGCGTAGAGCCACAGCAGCGCCGCCGCGGCCAGCGCGGCGGGGACCGCGCGCTCGCCCCGGCGCCACCACCAGGCGAGCCCGAAAGCGAGCGCGCCAACCCCGAAGGCGGCGCCGAGATAGAACAGGATCGCGGGCGCGAAGCCGTCGCCCGGCTCGACCCGGAAGTCCCCCGAGGGCCAGATGCCCAGCGCCTCCAGCGGTGAGAGCCGGCTGAAGAGGTTGCCGAGCCCGCCGCCGTCGGGATTGAAGGTCTCGAAGCTCGCGAAGTCGGCCATCCGCCCGAGCTCCGGGACGATCGCGACGACCAGCACCGCCGCCGCGACGAGCGCCGCCGGCGCCGCGAGCCTGGCGAGCCGCAGCGCGTCGGAGAGCCCGCCGCGGCGAGCGGAGCGGACGAGCTCAATCGCCGCCCAGACCGCAAGCCCCCCGACCAGCCAAGCGAGTCCGGGGAAGCTGTAGGCATAGGCGCTTCCGATCGCCAACACGGCCAGCGGCACGGCGCTCAGTGGGCGGGGCGCGGCGTCCTCCTTCGACCGGAGCCGGGCGAGGAGCATTAAGCCGACCGCGAACGCGAGCACGAACAGCGCCTGGATCGTCTCCTTGAACGACCCCTGGACGAGGTTGGCCGCGACCAGGTAGGCGAAGCCGATGCACAACGCCGCGGCCGCGCGGCGCCAGCCGCCCAGCTCGTCGAGCAGCGCCAGCGGCGCGAGGCAGGTGGCGACCGCCACCGCGAGCATCAACCCATTGAACGCTTGCACCGTGCTCGGCCCCAGCGCAGCGAGCGCGACCACGATCGAGTGCGGCCCCAGCGGATAGCCCTCGGCGATCAGCCGCTCGGTTCCCCCCGACGCGAGCCGATCGGCGGCGAACAGGTGCTGGGACATGTCGGGGTTGATCCCGGTGCCGAGGATCCCGTAGCGGGCCTCGACGATGAAGGGCAGCGAGGCGAGGGCCAGCGCGGCGAGCGCGATCGGCGTCCCGCGTCGCAGGGCCGCCCTCACCCCTCGCACCCGGCCACGCAAGTAGAGCGCCGAGCACGCGGCCAAGACCGCGACCGCGATCAGCGCCGTCGTCCCCTCGCCGGGCAATCGCACCGTCCACCAGGCGACCGCGCACAGCGCCGCCAGCCCGACCGCGGGCCCGAGCCGCGACCACTCGGCCCGACCGCAGGCGACGAAGATCGCCTGGCCGATCAGCGCCGAAGCGCCAAGCAAGGCGAGGAAGGAGACGTAGGTCACGAGCATCGGCGGCGAGCATATTCCCGTGCGCCGCGGGCGCTCGTATAGTCTCCCGATCAGCGAACAGCAGCGCCCAGAGCACCGTCTTCACACGCCGACCAGCGAGCTCCCCCACCCCGAGAAGGTTCGGCGCCAGCAGATGCACATCCGCGTCCTGACGCTCGTGCTGATCGCCGTTCTCGCGATGCTCGCCTATGCGGCGGCCTTCGATCTCGACAGCTGGGCGGAGTGGGTCGTGCTCGGGATGATCTGCTTCACGGCGCTCGGGGCGATTGTCGCGGTTCACCGCAACTGACGGACCGATATCGTTTTCGGGTCGGAGAGAGCGTCGCCGGACGAGGCGACCGGGCGATCAACAGAGGAGGGGCAGGATGCGGAGTGCGTTGAGGGTCCTCGGGCTCGCGGCTGCGTTGCTCGCGGTCGCGGCGCCGGTCGCTGGCGCGGAGGTCAAGGACTACGCGCAGCGTGCGCTCAACATCCTCCCCGTCGGCGAGTACGGCGGCCTGCCGATCGTCCCCGAAGCCGACGACCAGGCGCTCATGTATGACGGCCTGACCCCGCTCTTCGACCAAGTCTCCGACAGCGACCTCGACACCTACTTCAAGTCGGAGGGCTTCGGCATCGGCCCGGACGGCCCGGGAACGATCGAGGCCGTGCCACGCCCAGGGGTGACGATCGAGCGCGACAGCTTCAACGTCCCCCACATCGCCGGCGCCACCCATGACGACGGCGTCTGGGCCGCCGGCTGGCTGCTCGCCGAGGACCGCGGCCTGCTGCTCCAGCAGGTCCGCTACGTCTCCCGCGTCGCCGCGATCGATCTGCCGGGGGTGAAGGCGATCGACCTGATCAGAAACCTGAGCTCGTTCACACCGAGCGCCCAGACTGAGGCCGAGATCGCGAAGCAGACCCAGGCCCTGGAGAGCGCCGGCAAGGAGGGCAAGGCGGTCCTGCACGACATCGACGTCTTCATCTCGGGGATCAACGACTACCTGGCCGCCCAGGGCTCATCGAACGCGCCCTGGACCCGCAACGACGTCTATGCCGTCAACGCCCTCAAGGCGCAGTTCCTCGGCCAGGGCGGCGGCGACGAGGCGAGGCGCTCGGAGCTCCTCGCCGGCCTTCAGCAGCGACTCGGGGCCAAGAAGGGGCTGAAGGTCTTCAACGACCTGCGCCAGTTCAAGAACCCCGAGCTACCGACCTCGATCGACGGCCGCTTCCCGTACGGAAAGATCCCGAAGAACCCGAAGGGCAGCGTCATCCTCGACCCGGGCAGCTTCGAGCACACGGTCGTGGCACCCGGCGTCCAGCCGACCGACAACAACAGGCCGGTGCAGGCGTCGAACACCCTGATGATCACCAAGGGACAGTCGACCACCGGCCGACCGCTGATGGTCGGCGGCCCACAGATCGACTACTTCTACCCCGGCTTCACCTACGAGATGGAGATGCACGCCGGCGACCTCAACTGGCGCGGGGTGACCTCAGCGCCGTTCCCCGGCTACCTACTGATCGGCCGCGGTGAGGACTTCGCGAACACACTGACCTCGGCCGGCAGCGACATCATCGATCAGTTCGTCGAGAAGCTCTGCAACGGCAGCGACACCATGTACCGCTACAAGGGCGAGTGCCGCGCGATGGAGCCGTTCGACGCCGGGCTCGTGGGCGACGAGCCGGCCAGTTTCATGCGGACCGTGCACGGGCCCGTGGTCGGCTACGCGACCGTCGATGGCAAGAGGGTCGCGATCTCCTCGCAGCGCTCCACCTACGGCAAGGACACGCTCGACCAGCTCTTCTTCCGCCGGCTCTCGAACGGCCAGGTGGACTCGCCGAAGTCGTTCTTCAAGGCCGCCTCGAAGACGCCGCAGACGTTCAACTCGTTCTACATCGACAACCAGCACATCGCGATGTTCACCAGCGGCCGGCTGCCGCTCCGCAACCCTGCGGTCGACCCCGGCCTCCCCACCCTCGGGACCGGCAAGTACGAGTGGCAGGGGTTCCTCGACTCCGCGGACCACATCCAGGGGATGGATCCGAGCGACGGCACGATCGTGAACTGGAACCAGGGCGCCGCGAAGGGATTCGCCGCCCCCGACAATGATTTCGGCAAGAACGGCTCGGCGGTCCGCAACGACCTGCTCACCCGGATGCTCGATCGTCTCGCCGACGCGGACGGGCGGTGGTCACACGCCTCGGTGACCGCGGCGATGAACGCCGCCGCGACCCAGGACATTCGGGCGATCGACACGGTGCCGTTGCTGCGCAGGCTGCTCGACGGCACCACGCCGCCAAACGATCAGGCAGGCGAGATGCTGCAGGTGCTGGTGGATTGGCGGAAGCGCGGCGGCAGTCGCCTCGACCGCGACCTCGACGGATTCATCGACGATCCCGGCGCCGCCGTCATGGACGGGTCGTGGGACCGGATCGCGGACGCGTTCATGGGCCCGCGGCTGGGCAGCCAGCTCGACGAGCTCAACTCGCTGTTCAGGCGCTTCGACGCGCCCTGGATCGCGAGCCACACCGGCCAGTACGCCGGCTGGTATCAGTACTTCGACCGCGACATCCGCTCGCTGCTGGGGATGAAGATCGACGCCCCGTTCAAGGTCAGCTACTGCGGCAAGGGCAAGTTGGGTGCGTGCCAGCAGGCGATCTGGGGCGCGCTGGCGGCGGCCGGTGCGGAGCTCGAAACCGCCCAGGGCAGCCCCGACCCCAACCAGTGGCACTCCGACGCGACCCGGGAGCGGATCACCTTCACCCCGGGCCTGCTGCCGACGACGATGCGCTACACCAACCGCCCGAGCGGGATCCAGCAGGTGATCTCGTTCAAGGGCCACCGCTAGGAGCGTCCGGCAACCCCCAGCGTCCGGCCGCCTTTGTACGGTGACGCTCGATGGCAGATGCGGCTGCCAGGAGCCCATGGAACGCCGACGCGATCAATCACGGTTGGTCGCTGTGGCGCAGGCTGGCGGAGGCTGAGGACCCGAAGCGAGCGGTCGCGGGGCTCAAGCGCGACGACCTGCGCTGCGTGGTGCTCGCCCAGTTGCTTGAGCAGCGAGGGGACCGGGCGACGGGCGAAACGGGGTCGGAAGTGGTCCCCAGCTTGTCAAGCCACCTCAGGGCCTTGCGCTAACGAGCTAGCGTCGTTGCGACATACACTCGTCGCGTGAAAGTGCTCGTCACGGGCGCCAGTGGCTTTCTCGGCGCGGTGGTCTGCGAAGAGCTGATCGGGCGAGGCCACGTCGTCGACGCCTTGGTCCGCCGGAAAGGCTCCGAGCCGCCTGGCACGAACGCGGTCGCCGGCGACCTCACCGATGCCGAATCCCTCGCCCGCGCCGTTGACTCCTCCGGCCCGGAGTGCGTCGTCCACCTTGCGGCCGAGATCGCATCGCAGCGCGATCCGAGGAAGATCCACGAGGCCAACGTAGAGGGCACCCGCAGGTTGATCGCCGGCTGCGAGGCCGCCGGGGTGCGCCGGATGCTCTTCGCCTCGACCGTCGTCACGGGGGATGCCAAAGGCGCCTTGCTGGATGAGGAAACGCCGTTGCCGGTCGAGACCGCCTACGGTCGCTCCAAGCAGGAGGGCGAGCGTCTGCTGCGCGAGTCCTCGCTCGAGGAGGTGGTCATCCGGCCCAGCCACGTCTACGGCCCCGGCGGCTGGTTCGTCGAGGAGTTCGTCAACCGTCTGCGTCAACCGGGCCGTTTCGCCGTCATCGGACCGGGCGAGAACTGGTGGGACGTCGTCCGGGTGGAGGACGTGGCAAGCGCATGCGCGGACGCCGCCGAACGCGCCCCTGCGGGCGCCCTCTACCACGTCGCCGACGACGAGCCGATTCGCTTCTACGACTTCGTCGCCCTCGCCGCAACGGCCCTCGGCACCGGCCCTCCGCGCCGCATCCCGGCCTGGCTCGCGCGCCTCGTCGCCGGCTCCGATCCTGTCCGCGCCGTGACCCGGTCCGCGAAGAGCTCCAACGCCCGAATCAAGTCCGAGCTCGGCTGGGCGCCTCGGTTCCCCACGGCGCGCCAGGGCGTACCCGACGCGATCGCCGGCCTGGACGGCCGATGACTGTCCTGCCTGGGCGCCGGCGTGCCCGCCGTTTGCGGATGGGCGCTACTGGGCTCGAACCAGTGACCTCCAGCTTGTCGAGCTGGCGCTCTCCCAACTGAGCTAAGCGCCCGGGGCGCGCAGCGTAGCAGCGGCCCACGCAGCATCCATGGCACCGCCGTACAAGTGCGCGAGAGGCGGTTGTACGGGTCGGAAGTCCCGGAACCGTGCATGATCCGTACCGGCGAGGAATCCGTAACTTCTCCGCAAATACCGTGTTAGTGTTGACGGGTAGCGCGCGTTGCTGTTGAAGGTAGCGCGCGTTCGGAAGACTTCTCAAAGCTGAAGGACCGACGGGCCAGCGGCAGGTACGCGGGCGGAACGTCCTTTCGGAGCAAAGGGCCCCATACCAGGGGCCCTTTTCCGTTCCTCAGCCGCCCGACTCGAATGCTCGCCGCACCGCGTCCGGGTAGCGGAACAGCGATTCGTAGGTGACCTCGGGCACCTCGTAGCCGAGCCGCTCCAGCAGCCCCGAGCTCTCGAGCTTGGCCAGGTCGTGCTCCTTCGGCCGCGCCGCTGCCGCCGCCGCGCAGGGCACCGCGGCGATCGCCGCCGGGTCGGGGAGCTACGGCGGCTCGAAGTCGCGGCTTGGCGAAGTCGAAGCTGCGCCCGATGTTGGAGGCGTAGCGGTGGCGCTTGTTCAGGAAGCCGAGCCCGATAGCGGTAGGAGATCAGCTTCAGGATCGACTCGTGGGTGCCGGTCATGTGGCTGACGCCGGCCGCTGGCGCGCGTGAACGGCGAGACCGCGACCGCCGGGGATCCGGAACCCGGTCATCGCCCAGTCCTCGTCGAGGTCCGCGGTTGGCGCGGTCGTCGGGGACGTGGCGGGGCTTGCACGTGGTCGAAGAAGCCGCCCCACTCGTCGTAGTTGATGAACAGCGCGCCGCGCCGGTACTGCGGCGACTCGCATGAAGGCGTGGACGACGTCGGACATGAACGCCTGCCCCAGGCGGATGTCGCCGTGCGGGTGCTCGTCGGCGGAGATCGCCGTTGCCGCCCGCCGCCGTCGCGGAACGGCGGGGTCGACGAAGCGAGATTGGCGGCAGCTTGCCGGCCGCCGCGTCGGCGTAGAACTGCGACGACCGGGTGAGTCCAGGCGATCCCCCGTGGTGCCGTAGAGCGCCGCGAACGGGCAGGTCGGAGACGTAGTAGCGCGACCGTCGAGCCCGTGCGCGATGCGCGCGATCGAGGATCGTCTCCCAGTTGAAGCCGGTCGTCGGGGTCTCGCGGCGGGAGCTGCGTTCGCCTTCTGGCCGCCCGTTCTGGGCCCGCCACTGGTAGTGGCGGTTCGGGTAGGTCGAGTCCATGATCGAGCAGAACCAGCGGTCATAGAGCGTGTAGGCCGTCGGCCACGTGCGGGATGAAGGCGAGGTCCTTCTTCAGGTAGTAGCCGAGCGGCGTACTCGTCGCTGCCGGTGCCCTCGGCGTTGCCGCTGTACGAAGCCGTCCAGCTGCCCGCCGTTGTACTGGTGGCGGCCCCCGTCCCAGGAGTGGTTGGGATCGCGGAAGTCGCAGCCCTGGAAGTCGGGGGTCAGGTGGTGGGTGGCGACCTGGTGGCCATCGAGCGTCGGGATAGTGGAGCCCCGCGTTCTTGCCGTCGGCGTTCGGGTGCCAGCCGAAGTAGTGGTCGAAGGAGCGGTTCTCCATCATCAGGACGACGAAGGTGTCGATCGGCAGGTCGCGGGGCTTGGGCAGCGGTGCGCAGCGCCGCGTCGCGCCGCCTCGGCGACCAGGGTCTCGGCGGGCAGCACCGTGGCCAGGCTCGCCGCCCCGGCGAGCGCCGCGGTCCGGCCGAGGAAGTCGCGCCGGCGCATGAAGTCGTCGGGGTCGCTCGGCCTCGAGGCGCTCCGCCGCGCTCCGGGATCGGCGAGCTCGCCGCGAGCGAGCTTCGACGAGTGGTCGGCCGGGCGGGCCGATCACGGCTCCTGACCCGCTCGCAGTCGTAGACGCCGTCCTCGACCTCGTCGACGATCGCGAGGTCGTCGCCGTCGCCGCAGCTGATCTCGTCCCGGTGGCCGTCGCGGGCGTCGATCCGGTCGTCGCCGGGCGCCGCCAGCTCGTCGCCGTCGCGCATGTTGAAGCCGTCGCGGCCGGGCCCGCCGAGCAGGCGGTCGGCCCGCGCCGCCGATCAGCACGTCGCGGCCCGCGCCGCCGATCAGCACGTCGCCGCCGCCGAGTCCCTTGAGCTCGTCGCCACGCCCTGGTGCCGACCATCCGATCGGCGCCCGCACCGCCGTGATCGCTGATCGCCATCGCGCCGGTGCCGGCGCCGAGGCAGCTGAGCGCGGCGACGGTGCCCGTGACGACGATCC
>CAVVBX010000016.1:0-39253 GCA_963746675.1 uncultured Solirubrobacterales bacterium
AACTCGAGCTCAACCTGGCTGAGCAGTAACACCCATCTTCAGAATTTGTGCCTCGTGGCGGGAACGAATCGGGTCCGCTCCTCGTCGAAGGCCGCGAAAGCGGGCTTTAGCGTTGCGCGGGGCCCGCTCCGGCGTCAGAGGCTGCGTGGCGCCGATCCTTGAAGAGGGCTGTCCAGGGCGTATCGACCGGGCCCGACCCGGATCAGGAACAGCATCGAGATCAGCAAGGCCGGGGCCAGCGTCAGGCTGATGATCTCCCCCTCGCCCAGGCCCGAGATGACGATCGCCGCGGCCATGTTGCCCGCGAGGAGGAGTGCCGTAAAGCGCGTCGCGAACCCGGCGAATAGAAACAAAGCGCCGATCATCTCCAGCGTCCCGATCATGTACACGAACGTGTCCGGTGATGGCAGGCCATAGCTCCGGAACGAATCGACCTCGGCCCCATGACTGGTGAACTTGGCGAGGCCAAAGATCAGGAATACGGCGCCCGACGCGACTCGGAGGAGCACGGCGAGGATCGCGCGTGGGCCGCTGCTCGGGCCGGCGCTCAGGATCTCGAACAGCCGGCGCCGGACAAAAGGAGCCGCATTCACGCCGCGCTGGACCTCTACGGCGCCGGCTGGCCCGAGCCCTGGACCACGAGCCAGTCGCCGCCGAACTCGAACACGTCGTGACAGAGGATCTCGTTCGGCAGATCGGCGACGTAGTAGTAGAGCGGCTGTCCGGCATAGGTGACCTGCTTTCGCCCGTCGCGGCGCTCGGTTCGTCCGAGTAGGTCCTGATCGGCGCCGCCGCGAGCCCGCAGCTTGCCGCGGGCAAAGAAAGGCGGCCAGGCCCGTGCGCAGTCTCCGTAACAGCTGCTCTTGCCCGCCGGGTCGGCTGTGAACAGGTAGAGCGCCCCGCCCTTGTCGTCGAACAGGACCGGGCCGTAGTCGCTTTCCTTGAGCTTCACGAGGGTCTTGCGCGCACGCTTCCTCGGCTCTCGGTTCGCCGCATTCGCAACTCGAGACTGGGCGGCGTGGCTCGCATCGCCGACTCGCTCGGTGTGCGCCGGCACCTGCGCTTCGGCGACCGGCGCCGAGCCGTCGTTCGCGCATCCGATCGCGAGGACCGCCCCGACGGCTGTGATCGAGATCGCTGCCAGGGCCCGAGCCATCCTCGCACGTGCGCCAACTCCGCTGCCCATCACACGAGCTCTGGGTCGGTGATCACCTCGACCATCGCCGGCCCGTCGTAGGCAAGGGCCCGGGCGAGCGCCTCGTCGAGCTGCTCACGGTCAATGACCCTGATCCCGAGCCCGCCGCAGATCCGTGCGTACTCGGCGAAGTCGGGGTTGTGCAGGCTCGTCTGCCAGACCTCCCACTCTCCGGCACGCTGGTTCGGCAGAGGCTGGAGCTCGAAGGCAGCGGCTTGGCCCGATCGCATGTTCTAGTAGTGCCCGCAGGCGCGGATCCGTTACGCCAACTCGCCGTCACTCCGAGCTCGTTGGTGCTGAGGCGCACTGACGAGGATTCAGTCAACGCGGCCCGTGGCGCGCGGGTCAACACCGGGTCAACACGAGGTCGGGAGATAGCCGCAACTCGGCGCCTACGTTGAGAGCGAACAATTGCCTGATTTGCAGGCATAACGGCGATCACCGGTTAACACCCGAAGACGCGCGGGCAGAATCATAATCCGCGTGTCGGGGGTTCGAGTCCCTCCTCCGGCATCGCGAAAGCCCCGCTCAAGCGGGGATTTCTGTGTCCTTGAAGCCATCCACCGCGCGCGCAGACGGCGATGGGGCAACGCCCGGGGCAACACCACCGTCCTCGTCGCCCGTGCCCAACACCTCTGTTTCGTCCTTGGATGACGTCGAGGCGTTCCACCTCGACAACCGGGCGCTCGGGCTGCGCAGCCGAGAGCGAATCAACTACGGGGAGGCCGTCGAGGTCGCCCGAGAGGAGACCGCACATGAGCACCAACGAATGGGATGAGGCTCTTGCTCAAGCCCGGGCGGAACACGAACCCGAATGGCAGGCGCGAGACCGCCTCCGGGCGCGTGAGATCGTGCAGGCGAAGCAGGCACACCGCCGGACGGTCGAGCGCGAGGCTGAGCAGGCGAAGCGCGCCGAGCGTGAGCGCGCCCAACTGGCGAAGCAGGCAGCCAAGGTGTGGCGCAAGCGCTTCGGGCGCACGGTTGCCGGAGCGCTTCAGCCCTGGACGCGCTATTGGTTGCTGCACGGCGATCGGCGGCGGTGTTGGGCGTTCTCCGATCCCAGCCGACTGATCGAGGCCGCGGCGGTCCTCGACCAAGGCCGCTTCCGGGTCGAGGCCGAGGGCGTCGATGGGGTGAGCCTCGATCTCACCCAGCGTCGCGGGCGCGAGCTGCTCGGCTTGGACGCCGGCATCGCGGGCTGCTTCCTGACCAGGTCGACCGAGGTCCTCGACGCCGTCGACCCGCCGCTCGAAGCGTTCACCGAGCTGGTCCGCGAGGGCGAGGAACAGCGGATCGCCGACAACCGGCGGCAGTACCAAGAGGCCGCCGAGCGCCGCCGCAGGCAGCGCGAGAAGGCGCTGTTCGGGGTCGAACTGGACGCCGACTGAGCGCCGCCCAAAGGGGTAAACTTGGCTCCAGCACTAAGAAAAATGCCCCGGCGGCGCTGGAACGCCCCGGGGCCGGAGCCAAGGAGTACGCCTTGACCCAGATTCAGCCTAACGGCGGTTCGGACGACCGCCGCCTACGCAAGACCAGGACCCCCGGCGTCTTCACTCGGGGGAACCGCTACGTCGTCGTCTGGCGCCACAAGGGGCGCCAGCACAAACAGTTCTTCGCCTCCTACTCGGAGGCCCGCGAGGCGAAGGGCGGCGCGATGAACGGCAAGCGGCGCAAGCCGACTCGCGGGTCCTGGTCCGCGACTACGCGACGCCGTGGATCGACAACTACCGCGGGCGGACCACGCGCGGGTTCTCCGAGACCACCCGCGCCGAGTACCGGCGCGACCTCGATCAGCACGTCCTCCCGTACTTCGGCGGTACGCGCCTGGACGAGATCGAGGCCCGCGACGTGAAGGAGTGGCTCGGGTGGCTGGAGGACCGCGGCCGCTCCGCGCGCGGCGATCCGCAAGGCGAAGGCGACGCTGAGCGCCATGCTCGGCGACGCGGCCGAGGAAGGCAAGATCGCAACACAATCCCGCGCACGGCGTCGCGCTACGTCCCGAGGACGGAGCTGCGCGAGGCCGAGCCACCGCGCGACCTGACGAGCGCCGACCTCGCGAAGTTCCTCGACGCGACACCGCCGGAGTGGCGGCTGTTCTTCGAGCTGCTCGCGCACACGGGCCTGCGTGTGAGCGAGGCGCTCGGGCTGACCTGGGCGAACGTGTGGTTCGGCGACGACCCGAGCCTCGAAGTGGTCGAGCAGGTCTATGAGGGCGAGCGCAAGCGGCTCAAGAGCCGCCACTCGATCCGGACTCTGCCGCTCTCGCCGGGGCTGGCCCGGGCGCTGGAGCGGTGGCGCGGGCGCGCCGAGTACGGCGCGCCGGACGACCCGGTGTTCCCGAACGCCGAGGGTCGACCGATGAACGCGGGCAACCTCTACCGGAGGGTGTTCGCGCCCGCCCGCGACGCGTCGGGTGTCGCGTGGCCAAAGGGTCGAGCTTTCCACGCGTTTCGCCACTACGCCGCGTCGGTCCAGCACCATCACGGCAAGAGCGCGCGGCAGGTCTGCGATTGGCTCGGCCACCACGATCCGGCGTTTACGTTGCGGACGTACGTCGGGCAGCGTGGACGAGGGGACTCGGGGACGCGACGTTCCTGGACGAGTTAGTGCCGGTCGCCGCCGCCGAGATCGAACCGCGGGAGGCGGTTAGAACGTAGAAATGGGGGACCGCTTGTCGTCCAACGCGGAGGTTTGCGCCTCCGGTTGGAAGCGAATGATCAGTCCCGAGCTTCGGTTGAGGTCATGTGGGCGGCCGAGGCGAGCCGCGTGAGCAGCAGGAGGGAGAACACCAGCATCACACCGCCGAGCGCAACGAGCCCGGTATCGGATCCCGCGCAATGGGGAAGTGAGCGCTGATGCCGACGATGAAGAGGACGCTTGCGAGGAAGACGGTCGTTCCGAAGGTCGAGGAGTCGAAATTCCGGAGGTTGGTGGCCTCGAGGGTGGCCCGGCTCGCCTCGGTTCTCGCGGCCGAGGCCTTGGCAAGGCCCACACGTGACTCGGTGCTCCACTTCGCCGCTGCGTAGCCGGACCAAGCCGCCAGCAGAGCGACGATCGACAGGAGACCGGCCTCGGTGATCGAAGAGCAACCGGTCCCTGCGCTCCCGGCATTGTCATGGCCGCCACGCTTGGCGTGCTCAGCGATCTCTTTGCCGACTCTTGTGGCGACAGTCCCTCCGGCCTGTGACGTTTCGTCTCCCCTCAGGTTCCCTTGCACCTACGGCTGAGAGCGCACCGGCCGCGACCCCCCGCGGGTGCGGGCGATCGCCACCACTGCGATCACGAGAAAGCCGAAGGCGGCGACCTGGGGCGCCAGGAAGGCCAGGGCCAACACGACGACGTAGAAGACGAGGTTCGGACTCGACTGCGCTGCCAGCGCGACGACCTCGTCGCGGCCCTCCTCCTCGATGAGGTCCGGGTGCGATCCCGCGTAGCGAACCAGCAACGTGACCAGGACGGAGATCACGAGCAGCGTCGCCCCGTAGAAGAGGACGGCGGTGCGCTCAGCGCTGCTTGAGTCGATCGCCTCGGCCACCAGGTTGGTGGGAAATGGCAGGAAGGCGACGGCCATCAGCAGCAGCAGATTTAGGCGGCTGACGTTGAAGTCAGCGAAACGCAAGCGCCGGAAGATGGCGTGGTGCACAAGCCAGATGCCGCCGATGGTGAGGAAACTGGTCGCGTAGCTCAGGTAAGAGGGCCACTGGTCCGCGATCCCCTTCCCGAGGTGCTCGAAGTCGGCCTCAGGGACCGCAATCTCCAGCACCAGCAGTGTCGCTGCGATCGAGAAGACGCCGTCGCTGAAGGCCTCGATGCGTCCGGTATCCGATTGCTCACGCACTGGAGCAGGCGCTACGCGGTGCCCTCCTTGGCCGCCGCGTCGATCTCGCGCTCGAGCTCGTCGGCGTCGGCGTCGACCTGCTTTTCGATCAGCTTGTCGGAGCGTGTCATCGCCTTCTCGAGCTGTTCTTCGATCTTTGACTCGCCAAGCACGATCACCGCCGCGGTGCCCTGCTCGAGCTCGTCGCCGAGCTCCTTGAGGTCGCCGCGCGAGACGCCGCCGCGCAGGTGTCCGATCAGCCCGCCGGCACCGGCGCCGACGACCGCGCTGCCGATCAGCGCGGGCGGGAACACGAGTCCGACCAGCGCACCGACCCCGGCCCCGGTCCAGGCGCCGTGCTGGGTCGGCTTCTCGGTCTTCGACACGTGGACCTTGCCGTCGTCGTCCTTGTAGATCACCGCCGAGTCAAAGGTGCCGATCGCGCCCGCAGCGTGGAGCTCGAACACGGCCTCGTAGTCGGCCTCGGCGTCGTCGAGGTCGTCATAGGTCGCGGCGTAGAGGAATACGGGTCTGTCTGCCATTTGGATTCCCTTTCCGGTATTGGGGCATCGACTCTGTCGTCGCGCCTAGCTGCTTGAGATTGCGTCGCAAAGCTCGGTGAGCGCCGCCTGGGCCTCGCCAGCGGGCAGCTGTGCCACCGCGCTGTTGCATGAGTCTGCGGCTTGCGAGAGCGCCTGATCGACCTGTTCGCCACCCTGGGCCAGCGCCTGCTTGGCGTTGGCGCCGACAGTGGTGCATGCCGCCTCCAAAGCGGCACTGGCGGCCTCGGAAAGCTCTTGTGCCTTGGTGCTACACGACTCCACGGCTGCGTCGACGTTGTCCGCAGCACTCCCGGTCGACGTGGTCGTCGTTGACGTGGCCTCTGTGGACGTGGTCGTCTCGTCGTCCCCGCCGCATCCGGCTGCGATCAGAGCGCAGACGAACAGCGCCGTGAGCGCCGGGATCGCGTACCAACTGGGTCCTCGCATGCTTCACAGCCTCTCTAGTGGGGTGGCCCACGAAGAGTCGCGGGTTGTCGCACCCTACTCCGCATTCTCAATGAACGATGACCGGCCAGGACGCGGACCAATCGCCTGCACAGTAGGTTCGCCGAGTGGAGTGGTCGCTGGCAATCGTCGCGCTCGCGCTCCTGGCGGTGGCGTCTGTTTCGGGGCGGATCTCCGGTACGTCGGTAACCCCGGCGATGCTCTTCGTCGGGATCGGATTGCTGGTAGGTCCGAAGGTGCTCGACGAGCTCGACCTCGCGAGCACGAGCTCGACCGTCCAAACGCTTGCCGAGGCCACCCTGGCCCTCGTGCTGTTCTCCGATGCATCGCGGATCAACCTGGGCGAGCTGCGGCGTGAAGCGAGGGACCCGTTGCGTCTGCTCGGCATCGGGCTCCCGCTGACGATCGTGCTCGGCGCGGCCGCCGCGGCCGCGATCTTCGGACAGATAACCGTCGGCGAAGCGCTGATCATCGGCGTGGTCTTGGCGCCGACGGACGCCGCGCTCGGGCAGGCGGTCGTTACCGAGCCGCGGGTTCCGGCGCGCATCCGCCAGGGGCTGAATGTGGAGAGCGGGCTCAACGACGGGATCTGCGTTCCGCTTCTTTTCATCGCGATCGCCGCCGCCGACGTCCACTCGAATGTGACCGGCGGCCGAAGCGCCGCGACGCTCGTGTTCGAGGAGATCGGCTACGGGATCGTCGGCGGCATCGTCGCTGGGTTGATGATCGCCGCGATCGTTCGAGTCGCCGCCCCGCGGCATCTGATCACCGGGGCATGGTTGCAGGTGATACCAGCCGCGGGTGCCGGGCTGGCCTACGGGATCGCCGTGGCATTGGACGGATCGGGCTTTATCGCGGCTTTCGTCGCCGGCGCGACCTTTGGCGGGCTGCTCGGGCGCGACCCCGCCGACGTCAATCGCCTCGTCGACGAGGTCGGAGGCGTGCTGAACGGCGCCACCTTCCTGATCTTCGGCGCCGTCCTGCTAGGGCCCGCGCTCGGCGAGCTGAGCTGGGACCTCGTCCTGTACGCGGCGCTCAGCCTCACGGTCGTGCGCATGCTTCCGGTCGCGCTGGCGATGCTGGGGACGAAGGCGCGCCCGGCGACGCTTGCATTCGTCGGCTGGTTCGGTCCCCGCGGGCTGGCGTCGATCGTCTTTGCCGTAATCCTGCTCGAGGAGTCCCAGCTCCCACACGAGCAGACAATTCTGCTGGCGATCTACCTGACGGTTGGGCTCTCGGTCTTGATGCACGGCATCACAGCGGCTCCTCTGGCCAACCGATACGGACGCTGGTGCGAGGCCCACACTCGCGCCGGCCGGCCCTCGATGGAAGCGGCTCCGGCGAGCGTGACACGACCGCGGCACGGCAGCTGAGATGCGCGATCGTCGTCCCATCCGTCACCCTCTCGGCGGTAGTCCAGCATCGCGCCGCCAAGCGCGTCCGCTTCGACCGCATGGGCCCATGTAAGGCGACACCCCCGGAGCCGGGGCAACACGGGGGCAACACAACACCCGCGAACAGCCGTAAACGGCGCCAGGTCGGAACGGGCGCGAACCGCATCGGTAAGCGTGAAAGCACCGATCGTCCGCAACCCGCCGCAACGCGGGAAGCCGAATCATAATCCGCGTGTCGGGGGTTCGAGTCCCTCCTCCGGCATCGCATGGGCAAGCGGGATAGGTGCCTTGAGGCGCCGTTCGCGCGGCGGGGGTGAGAACGAAGTGAGAACGCGGCTAGATGACGCCCCGTTCGATCAGCGACCGGGCACCGTCGGCAAACGCTGGGCGACTCGAACCGAGCCGGGCTCGCCGAGCTACTCAGCTAGGTCACGGCCAGAGCGGGATACTGCGTAGGCGATGTCGCAGGAGAACGTCGAGATTGTGCGCCTGGCCTTCGACGCCTTCAACCGTGGCGACATTGTTGCCGCCATGAAGGATGCCGATCCCGAGGCTGAACTGGACTTCTCTCGGGCGCTGGGGCCGTACCGAGGCGTCTATCGACTCGATCAGGTCCGGGGGTTCCTCGACGACTTCACGGGAACGTTCGAGGCCGTCCGGATGGAACCGACGGAGTACCTGGTGGCCGGTGAGGACGTTGTGCTTCCCCTCACCATCCACTTCGAAGGCCGCGACGGCATCGAGGCGACGGCGCGAGGCGCCCAGGTGTGGACGATCCGCGATGGATTGATCGTGCGGGTCTGCATGTACCAGGAGCGGCAGGAAGCCCTCGAAGCCGCCGGGCTTGAAGAGTAGGGGCCGCGTTCTGGTCGGTCCGTAACTCCGACTGAGCTAAGCACGGTCATAGCGCGATACTGCGCGGGCGATGTCGCCGGAGAACGTCGAAGTAATCCGCAGGCTCTTTGAGCAGTGGGCCACTGGCGACCTCACGGCGGAGGGCTTCGACCCCGATATCGAGTATTCGCGCATCGGCGCAGACACCCCTGACATGGAGGGGCGGTGGCTCGGTCGCGATGAGATGTCGACCGCGATGCGCGACTACCTCCGGGCGTTCTCGGACCTGCGCATCGACGCCGAGCGCATCATCGACCTCAGCGGGGACCGGGTGCTGGTGCTGTCGCGGCAGACTGCGCGTGGCAAGCAGAGCGGTGTGCCCATCGAACACGAAATCGGGGACCTGTTCACACTGCGCGACGGCAAGATCGTGCGCTACGACACCTACTGGGATCGGGCCGAAGCCCTCAAAGCCGCCGGGCTGGCGGAGTAGGCCAGACCGCGTTCTGCTCCGTTATGGCTCCTACTCGGCTCCGCCACGGCCAGACGAGATACTGCGCGGGCGATGTCGCAGGAGAACGCTGAGATGGTCACGCGAGTGATCGAGGCCTGGAACCGGCAAGACCTGAGCGGCTTTCTGGAGGGGTGGCACCCCGAGGCCGAATGGCGCCCGGCGTTTCCGAAGGGCACCGAGGGGACGGGGAGCGTATTCAGCGGCCTCGAAGGCGTCGAGCGGGCTTGGCACAACGTGAGAGCGGCGTGGGACGAGTATCGACTCGACGTTCAGGAGGCTCGCTGGTCCGGTGAGGAACTGGTGGTGCTCGGGCGCATCCACGTCCGGGGGGCGACCAGCGGGGTCGAGATCGACTCCGATTGGAGCGCCGTCGTTCGCTTCAAAAGAAACAAGGTCATCAGCGCATGGGATTGGCTCGACCACGGTTCCGCCCTCGAAGCCGCCGGGCTTTCGGAGTAGGCGATGTCGCAGGAGAACGTGGAGATCGTGCGACGCATCATCGAAGCCTTCGAGGCGGGACTCGAACGCGGGGACTGGGAGGCCGCGTGGGAAACGGGCGCAGTAGCCGCGGACGTCGAGTGGGTCGCCGCCCCCGAGCTGGAGCGGAGGAGCTACAGAGGCCGGGAAGGATTCGTCGAGTTCATGTCCGGGTGGACCGAGGACTTCGAGGACTATTCGATCCAGACCGACCGATTGATCGACGCCAGCAACAGCGTGGTCGCGCTCTTCACGCAATCCGCAACCGGCAAGGCAAGCGGGGCGTCGGTCGTGCAGGAGTACGCCGTCATCTACGACTTGGAGGATGGTCAACTCGTTCGAATGCGCGTCTTTCTCGACCGCGCCGAAGCCCTCGAAGCCGCCGGGCTGTCAGGAGTAGGCGATGTCGCGGGAGAACGTGATCATGCGGACCGCGGAGGGTGGGCCGGAACCGGGGCGCGACGTTTGGGCGCGAGGCGGTCATGCGCCAGTTCGAGCAGCATCGCGTCGCAGGTGCGCCTAGCTCAACCCACCCCGCAGCCTGGCCGCGTTGTCGACCGCGAACGCCTCCTGGCTGTTGTTGAAGTAGACGAGCACGTCGGTCTTCACCCGCCAAGCCGCGATCCGCCGTCGCCAGGTGGCAAGCTCAGCCGGCGAGTAGCGACCGCGCGCTCCGCGGCCGCCCCGGTGCATGCGTACGTAGGTCCAACCGGCGGTTCTCACGCGCCTTTGAAACGGGAACTCGGGGTCGTCGGCGATCGCGAGGGCCGCGCGGCGACCTCGCAGCAGCGCGTAGACGTCGCCGGTGAACCAGCTCGGGTGGCGAAACTCGACCGCGTGGCGGCCCGGAGCCCGGGCGCGGATCGCTTCCAGGGCCGCATCGAGGCGCTCGTCGTCGCGCCGGAAGCTTGGCGGCAGCTGCCACAGGATCGCCTCGAGCTTGCGCGCCTTCGCAAGCGGCTCGATCGACGCTAGGAATCGCTCCACGTACTTCTCGGGATTGTTGAGTCGCTTGATGTGGGTGATATAGCGGCTCGCCTTGACCGTGAAGCGAAAGCCACGCGGCGTTTGCTCGATCCAGCCGTTGACGGCCTCGGCGCTGGGCAGCTTGTAGAAGGTGTTGTTGACCTCCACCGTCTCGAACCGGCGCGAGTAGTACCTCAGCCATTCACGCTGAGGCAACTTCGCGGGGTAAAAGCCACCGCGCCAATCACGGTAGGCCCAACCCGAGCAACCGACGCGAACGGCCTTCAAGCCTCGAACCGCTGATCACGCCGTCGGGGCTTCAGGGGGCGCGGAGAGTGGATCTCGGGCACTGATTCCAAAGCGTACGCCGGGCGCTGGCAAAGCAGGCGCTCTCCAGAGTCGGTCAAGGGCCGGGGACACGGCGTGGTCCCCGGCCCTTCCGATTTCAACGTGTCAGCACGATGCCGGCATCTCCGGGGCCGCAGCGCGACCGGAACCGAAGTTGATGTCTCCCTCGTAGTGCGTCTTGAAGAACGGCGGCGAGCCGATGGGCGTGTCGACCATCTGCAGAAAACCGGTCGCTCCCGTGAAGGCGCCGTCTCCGCCGACGATCCGATGAGCACACGTTCCGAGCGCCACCGTGTCGTCGTCGTCGAACACAGCCCAGTATCGGAACTTGAAGAACAGCTTCCCGGACGGTTCGCCGGCACAGGAGCGGTCGCGATCGGTGTCGATGCACCCGTTGAACTTCTCCTTGCCCTTCGCCTTGTAGGTCGGGCTGGTGTGAATCTGTCTAAACGCCGTGATCTTCCACTTGCCGAGCAGGTCGCCCTTCATCTTGTACTTGCCGGCGTTCTCGTTGACGACCTTCTGCTTACCCGAGACCGAGATCGCACCCGCGGGCGCGGCGGCGACCAGCACCACCAATGCCGAGAGCACGACAGCGGCCACGATGCCGCTCACTCCTGTACGCATGAGCCCTCCTCCATTGCTTGCGACGCGGCGTTGGTGTCGCGTCGTTTCGATCCTATACCGTCGGACTGAGAGGGCTCCCAATGTTGCCAGACGTCGGTGGCAGGAGGTGGCAGGGACCGCGCGACTATTCTGACCGTCCTTTGGTGAGCGCAGAGCAAGAGATCGGACGGATCGCGATCTTCTCGCCCAACCCGCTGCTGACGATCGCGATCGAGGCCAGAGGCCAAGGCAGGGACGACATCCACGTGCACGCCGGCGGGCAGGGCGTCTGGGTGGCGCGGACGGCCGGCGAGCTGAGCGCCGATCCCGTGCTCTGTGGATTGATCGGCGGCGAGACCGGCGCGGTGCTCGAGCCCCTGCTCGAGCTACTACCGGGGGAGCGGCGCCTGGTCCATACCGACACCGCCAGCGGCTGCCACATCTTCGACCGCCGCAGCGGCGAGCGCGTACTGGTCTCGCGGATGGCCGCCGAAGCGCCCTCGCGGCACGAGCTCGACGACCTGTTCTCGCTCACCTGCGCCGTCGCTCTGCAGTCCGGGGCGCTCGTGATCTGCAACCCCGACCCACCCGACGCCTGGCCGCTCGACGTCTACGCCAGCCTCACGACCGACGTCGGCGCCAACGGCACGCCCGTCCTCGTCGATCTCTCCTCGCCGCGCCTCGACAGCGCGTTGGAGGGCCGCCCGCACCTGGTCAAGATCAACGACTGGGAGCTGGCGGAGTTCATATCCGGGCCGGTTGACGGGCCCGAGCGCTTGCTCGAGGCCGCCCAGCAGCTCCGCGAGCAAGGTGCTGCCAACGTGATCGTCACCCGGGGAGCCGAGCCCGCCCTCGTGCTGCACGGCGATGCGCGGTCGTGGCTGGTGCCACCGCAATTCGACCGGGGGGCACGGGAGGGCTGCGGCGACACGATGATGGGGGCATTGGCCGCCGGGCTCGCGCTCGACCACCCGTGGGAGGAGACGCTGGTAACGGCGGCGGCGGCGGGTGCGGTCAACTTCCTTCGCCACGGCCTCGGCTCGGGCGCGCGCCCGGTGATCGAGGAGATCGCCGCGGACGTGGAGCTACGCCCGTACGTCTAGACCGGGGCGAACGGCGCCTGGAGGTCCTCCCCCCTGACGATCGCCGCCGGCGCCTGGTGCGCGATCCACTCGAGATGAGGGCGCATCTCCGCCGCCTCGCGCAGGCGCTCGAGCCCAGCGGAGATCCGTACCGGCCGACCATGGCGGGCTGAGTGCGAGTCGCTGCCGAGCACGTGCACGACCCCCCGTCGCGCCAGGTCGAGCAGCGGCCGCGAGGCCTCGCCCTGGGCCAGCAGAGCCGCGGTCACCTGCACCAGGCAGCCCGCCTCGACGAGGTTCGCCAAGCGCTCGCCCATGTCCGGCGCCGGATGTCGCTCGGGGTGGGCGATCAGGCTTCGGAATCCGCGCCGTCGCAGGAGCTCGGCGGCGGCGCCGAGCGAGTCTCCGAGCGGCCCCGGAGCCGGCTCGAGCAAGATCCAGCGGCCGCCCAGCGCAACGGTCCGAAGCTCCTCGTCGGCGAGGCCGTCGACGACGGTCTCCGCCACCTCGCCACCCGCGACCACGCTGACCGCCACGCCGCGACGTTCGAGCTCGGCGTTGAGGTCGGCCACGCGCCCGGCGAGCTCGTGGATCCGGACGTCGTGATCGTGGCGGATGTGAGGGGTGGCGCAGATCAGCGCGATCCCGTCCTCGGCGCCCTGCCGGGCCATCGCCACGCTGTCCGCGAGGTTGACCGGACCGTCATCGACTCCGGCGAGGATGTGGCAGTGAAGGTCGATCACCCGTGCCGAGCACCCACGGTCAGGTCTTCAGGCGCAGCAGCGCCGCGACCTCGCGCTCGAACGCCGTGATGATCCGCTGCGGGTCCGGGACCAGGCCGGCGTCGACCATCAGGCCGACCGTGATCTCGCCGACGTAGCTGAAGATCGCGACGCTGATCGGGACGCTTCCCGACCGCGGCGCCCAGACGAGGACCCCGCGCACCGGCGTGCCGGCGAAGCTGACCCGCCGGCGGGGGCCGGGGACGTTGGTGATCACCGCCGTCGCCTTCCCCGTGAACTGCTCGACGATCCGCCTCTCGACCTGCACCGGGGTCCTTCCGATCGCCCCCAGCAGCCCGTAGGAGATCGCGCCCTCGGGCGAGTGCTTGATCTCCTCCATGCGCCGGTGGATCTCGGCCAGACGCTTGCGCCGGCCGCCGATCCCCACCGGCAGCTTCAGGAACACGAGGCCGAAGCGGTTCCCGAGCTCCGCCGGCAGCGGCTGATCGAGCGGCCGCAGGTTGAAAGGAATGAACGCGGTGAGCTCATCGACGAGACCCTCGCGCGAACGGAGGTACTGGCGCACGGCGCCGGCCACGGCCGTGAGCACCACGTCGTTGACGGTGGTGCCGGTCGCGTGCCCCATCTCCTTCACCGCGTCGAGCGAGATCGGCGCCGACCATGCGGCCCGCTGGGCGACCCCGAGCTCTCCCCGGAGCGGGGTCGGGGTATCGGCGGGAGAGAACAGCAGCTTGGCGAGCGCCTCGGCATCGTCGCGGGCGACGGCGGCGAGGTTGGTGAGCTCCCCCGGGTGGCGGGCGATCGCGACCGCCTCGTGTGTCAAGGCGCCGGTGGCCCCCCGGGCGACCTCGAGCGCGCCTTCCACGGGAGCGACGAGGCCGCCGATCCGCCCCCTGTGCGGCCGTTCGGGGACGGCTGCGATCTCGGCGTCGGGCGCCTCATCGGTGAGCGAGAAAAGCACCCGGGAGAGGGCGATGCCGTCGGCGATGCAGTGATGCATCCGCGCCACGATCGCCGCGCCCCGACCGTAGCCGTCGACCAGGTGCCAGCGCCAGAGCGGCTTCGAGGGATCGAGCGGAGTCGCCATCAGGTCCGCGACCAGCGCCTCGAGCGCGGCGCGGTCGCCGCGGCCGGGCAGGGCCAGCCGGGGGAGGTGCAGGTCGAGGTCGAACTGCGGGTCGTCCTCCCAGTGCGGGCCCGCGAGCGGGGCCCGCCCCTCCACCACCCGCTGGCGGAAGCGAGGAAACCGCTCGACGAGGCGGGTGCGCAGGACCTCGCGCGTGCGGTCCCAGTCGACCGGCTCATCGAACCAGAGCGTTCCCGTGATCACCATCAGGTTCGTCGGCTGGTCCATGTGGAGCCAGGCGGCGTCCGCGTTTCCCATCGGCTCTGTCATCGCCACCGGCCGAGATTACGTCGTTTGGTGAGAGGCCCGGGTCGGGTCGGCCGCGGTCGCGACCGGCCCGACCTCCGGTTCAGGCGCTGACTTCCGCCTCGCGCTTACTGATCTCCTTGGAGAGCTCCGAGAGCGCCTCCGGGCTGCGCTGCGCGCGGATCGCCCATCGGCCGAGCTCCCGAAGCGCGTCGTCCGCGGCGCTTCCGAACTGCTCGCGCCAGTCCTTGACCTGGTCGTGGCCACGATCGGTCAGATCGTCGCGGGCGTCGCTGATCCGCTCTCGGGCAGAGTCGATGCTGGCGCTGACTTCCTCGCCCGCCTTCTCGCGGGCCTTGTCCAGGTCCTCCAGGGCGTCCTGCAGGTAGTCAACCGGGGCCTTCTCGGTCGACTTGCTCGAATGCGAGGCGCCCGACTTGGTGGTGGTTGCAGGCATCGTGTCTCCTTTGTGGGTCTTTCCGCCCAGTCTGCGCCACGACCGAGCCGATCGCATCCGTAGTCGCCGCTGACCACGCACGGTGGCCGGCCCGGATGGCGCCCGAGCCGTGACCACCGCGAGAAGCGATCCTGCGAAGCGCCGCTACGCCGTTTCGCCCTCGACCACTGGATGCTCGCCCGTGTCCTCGTGCAACACACCGGCGCCGGTCGCGGTCGATGGCCACCAGATCTTGTCGCCGATCAGCTCGACCGCGGCCGGGACCATGATCGTGCGAACGATGAAGGTGTCGAGCAGGATCCCCAGCGCGACCATGAAGCCGAGGTCGAAGGTGTAGGTGACGGGAAGCGTCATCAGGACCGAGAAGGTGCCGGCGAGGATGATCCCCGCCGAGGTGATCACCGGCCCGGTCACGGCAAGCGCGCGCAGCATGCCCTCGCGGGTGCCGTGAGTTCGCGCCTCCTCGCGCACCCGGGCCATGAGAAAGATCGTGTAGTCGATCCCGAGGGCGACCAGGAAGATGAAGGCGAAGGTCGGAATCGAGGCGTCGAAGCCGGCGTCGCCGACAACGAAGCGGATGAACAGGATCGACAGCCCAAGCGTGCAGAGGAAGGAGAGGATCACGCTCGCGATCAGCACCAGCGGCGCGACCAGCGCCCGCAGCAGGATCGCCAGAATCAGCGCGATCACGAGCAGCGCCACGGGCGCGATCAGCTTCAGATCGCTCTCGATCGCCTGGTCGAAGTCGTAGCTGATCGCCGAGCCGCCGCCGACGAGGGCGGTCACGCCGGGGCCCAGGTCGCTGACGCTGGCGCGGATCTCCGGCACCACGTTGAGCGCCGCCTTGGTGTAGGGATCGCCCTCGAGGACCACGTCGACGGTCGTCATCCGCTTGTCGGTCGAGACGTTGCCGGTCGGCGTCGCCGCGGCGACGCCATCCACCCCATCGAGCGCCTGCACCGCGCTCGCCACCTCCGCCTCGCTCACCGGCCGGCCCTCGCTGCGCACGAGCACCGTGGTCGGGGCGAGCACGCCCGCGGGGAACGCCTCCTCCATCAACCGGAAGCCCTCGACCGACTCGACCGACTTCTTGAAGAAGGTCGTGGTCGAGTAGTCCACCTTGTAGGCGAGCAGGCCCAGAGCGCCGGCGACGAAGGCGACAACGGTCACCGCCAGCGCAGGCCCGGGCCGCTGCAGGACGCGGTCGCCGACGCGACGCCAGACCCCCTGGCGCGCGACCGACGCGCCGTCGGGGTCGTACTCGACGATGCTGCGGCGGGGCCAGAAGCCACGGCGGCCGAAGATCGTCAATAGCGCCGGGAGCAGGGTCAGCCCGGCGACCATCCCGCAGGCGACCCCGATCGCCGCCACCGGCCCCAGCGTCGAGGTGAGCCGAGCGTCGGCAAGGGTCAGGGTCAGCATCGCCAGCGAGACGGTGAGGCCACTGGCGAGAATCGTCGGACCGGTTCGCCGCACCGCCCGCGCCATCGCCTCGTGCTTGTCCTCAATCCTTCGCAGCTCCTCCCGGTAGCGGGAGACGAGCAGCAGGCAGTAGTCGGTGCCCACCCCGAACATCAGTACGACGAGGATCGTGGTGCCGTTCGAGGACACGGTCGCACCCGAGTTCGCGTAGAGGTAGACGAAGGCCGTCGCCGCGGTGTAGGCGAGGAAGACGACGATCAGCGGGGTGATCGCGACAAGCACGGAGCGGTAAATGGCGCCCAGGAGAACGAGCACGAGCAGGACGGTGGCGGCGAGCAACTTCGTGTCGAGCTCGCCGAACACCTCCTCGGAATCGGCCGAGAAGCCGATGTCGCCGGTGAGGAGAATCCGCATCCCGTCGGCGGAGTCGCCGGTAAGGTCGCGCACGTTCTCGCCCCAGTCTGCCGCCTTCTCGAAATTCGTGGGGACCGTGAGCACGGTGTAGGCGAGGTCCGCGTTCGGGGAGACCAGCCCGGGCGGAGACGCCGGCGCAAACGGCACCGCGGGCGGACGCGTCAGCGGGAGCTCGGAGTCGGGGAGCGCCTCGACCGCCGTCGCGTCGGCGGCGATCGCCTGCCTGTCAGCGGCGGTGAGGCCACCGTCACGCTGATAGACGATCAGTCCCTGGGTCGTCTCGCCACTCGGGAAGTCGTGGTCGAGAATCCTGACGACGTCGGTCGACTCGGCGCTCTCCGGCAGGAACGAGGTGGTGTCGTCCCGGGTCTCGTCGGAGAGCTTCGAGCCCAGCGGCATCATCGCCACGAAGGCGACGATCCAGAGGACGAGGACGACCCACTTCCCCCGCTTTCCGGAAACGAACGTTGCCAGTGCCCTCACCGAGGCGGCACGGTATCGAGAGCCGCGGCCCGGCGCCGTCGCGCCGGCAGTGAGCTCACGCCACGCGAGGTCCTATGCCGCTGCGCCGCCCCGTCCCTCGTCGCCGCTCTCGCGGGCGACCCGAGCCGCCAGGCCGCCCCCTTCGACCTCCGGCAGAGACCCCGCTCTCGGCACCACGATCACGGGGCAGCCCGCCGCCCGCATCACCGGAGCCGAGACGCTTCCCAAGAGCACGCGCCGGAGGGGCCCGTACCCGCGCGATCCGAGCACGAGCAGATCGAGGTCGGCCGAGACGTCGATGAGTCGCGATGCCGGATCGCCCCGCAGCACGTCCCCGGTCGTATCCACCCCCGCCGGGAGGGACTCGAGCGCGGCCGCGAGCGCGCGCTCGCGCTCCTCGATCGCCGCCTCCTCGACCTTCTCGAACCCGTACTCGAGCGATGCCCAAGCCGCGGCGGCATTCGGGGTGGCCAGGGCCACGCGACTGACCGGCCCGACCACGCTGACCAGCCGAATCGAGGAGGCCACCCGCTCGACGAGCGACACGGCGAAGTCCAGAGCCTGGCGCGACTCCGGAGTGTCCGTCCAACCGACACCCACGATCCGAGCGCCGCGATCATCCTGAGCCGCGAAACCGCGAGGCGCCACGGCGACCGCGCATGGACCAGCGGCGAGCAGTCGCTCGCCGACGCTCCCGGGCAGCACACGACCCAACGGACCACGGTGTGTGGAGCCGAGGACGATCAGGGCCGCGCTCTCGCGCTCGGCGACGTCGTGAAGCGTCTTTGCTGCGGAAGCCGCCGGAAGCGCGAGCACGCGCACCGGATCGTCGCCCACCTGCTCACGAATCTCGGCGGCGAAGCGCTCGGTGTCCTCGCGCAGCGACGCCTCATAGGTGGGGGCCTCGATCTCGAGCGGCGCATGGACGAGGATGCTGACGAGCAGAACCTCGGCCGCCATGCCGGGTGCCAGCAGCCGGGCGAGCGCGAGGGCGTCGCGGGACTCCTCGCGCCCGTCGTACCCGACTACGATTACTGACGTCTGGACGCCGTGCGCTTGACTCACCGTGGTCAATCCTCGCAGCAATGCGGATGCGTCCTCATCCGTGTCCAGCACCAAGCCGACACCGTGGCGCCTACTGATGCATGCCGTGGCCCGCGGATGAATGCTCCGTGGTGGACGCATCCGCCTTGACCTCTCCCCCCCACTCCGCTGAGCACATCGGGCCGCCCCGGTTTCGCGACCGCCATCACGCGGGCCGCGAGCTTGCCCGCGCATTGGGCGCTCTGGCCGAGCGCGACCCGGTCGTCGTCGCGCTGCCGCGCGGGGGCGTGCCGGTCGGCTACGAGGTGGCGCGGGCGCTCGGGGCGCCACTCGACATCGGCCTGGTCCGAAAGCTGGGCGCGCCGATGCAGCCCGAGCTCGGTATCGGAGCGCTCGGTGAGGGCGGTCAGGTGATCGTCGACCCCAACACGCTCGAACGCCTCGGTGTCTCACGCGCCGAGCTCGGGCAGGTGGTGGAGCGCGAGACGCGCGAGCTCGAGCGCCGGCGCCAGGTCTACCGGCCCAGTCATCCGGCCCTCGATGTGGACGGGCGCGTGGTGATCCTCGTGGACGACGGTTTGGCGACCGGGGTCACCGCGGTCGCCGCAGCCCGGGTGCTGCGGGCGGGCGGTGCGCGCGAGGTGATCCTCGCCGTCCCGGTCTGCCCGTCGGAGGCCCGGGGCCACGTGCGGGCGGAGTTCGACGACTTCATCTGCCTCGGCTCGCCCGAGCCGTTCATCGGAGTCGGAGGTGCGTACGACGATTTCACCCAGACGTCTGATCGGGAGGTGGTCGAGCTGCTCACCGCGGCGCGTTCGTCCGCTCAGGACCCGGGCGCAGGTGCGGCGCAGGCCGAGCCGGCCCCGGATCGAGGTCCGGCTACGGAGACCGAGGTCTCGATTCCGGCGGGGTCTGGCATCGAGCTCGCCGGGACACTGCGGGTGCCCGCCGGCGCCACGGGCATGGTCGTCTTCGTTCACGGGAGCGGGTCGAGCCGACTCAGCCCCCGCAACCGAGCCGTCGCGGCGCACCTGAACGCGGCCGGCTTCGCGACCCTGCTCTTCGACCTGCTGACCGAGCCCGAGGCCGCCACCCGCGCCAACGTCTTCGACATCGAGCTGCTCACCGGGCGGCTGCTCGCTGCGATCCGATGGGCCGGGAGATGGGGGAGCTCCCCGGGCTGCCGGTCGGGCTGTTCGGGGCATCGACGGGCGCCGCCGCCGCCCTCCAGGCCGCCGCGGTCGTCGGTCACGCGATCGCGGCGGTGGTGTCGAGAGGGGGTCGGCCAGATCTCGCCGGAGCCGCCTTGCGCGAGGTCACGTCTCCGACCCTGCTGATCGTCGGCGGCGAGGACCAGCAGGTTCTGGAGCTCAACCGCCAGGCGAGCCTACTGCTCGCCGGACCCCATCAGATCGCCGTGATTCCGGGCGCCGGCCACCTCTTCGAGGAGCCGGGAACGCTGACGCAGGTCGCCGACCTCGCGGCCGCCTGGTTCTCCGACAAGTTCGCGGACGCGACTTCCCCGCGAGCCGATCCGACCGCCGCCGGCCGCCGGCGATGAAGGTCGGGGCGCCAGCCGAGCTCGACGCGCCGCTGCTCGCGGCGATCCGTGGAGAGGCCGTGGCGCTCACCGGGGCCCCGGCGGACCACGACCCGCTGCTCGACCTGATCAGCGACGCGCGGCTCGTCCTGATCGGCGAAGCCTCGCACGGGACGCATGAGTTCTATCGCCAGCGGGCCGTGATCACGAAGCGGCTGATCGAGGAGCGGGGCTTCGACGCGGTCGCCGTCGAGGCCGACTGGCCCGATGCGCTGCGGGTGAGCCGCTTCGCCCACGGCGCCGCGGACGACCCGGACGCCGAGGGCGCCCTACGCGGCTTCGAGCGCTTCCCGACCTGGATGTGGCGAAACGCCGACGTGCTCGACTTCGCCGGTTGGCTGCGCGCTCGCTTCGAAGCAGGCGAACGACCCACCGGCTTCTACGGTCTCGATCTCTACAGCCTCTACCGGTCGATCGAGGGGGTGGTCGGATACCTGGACCGGATCGATCCCGGCGCAGCCGAGCGAGCCCGGCAGCGCTATGGGTGCCTCGAGCGCTTCGAGCAGAGCGAGGACTACGGCCAGGCGGTCGCCACCGGCTTGTCGGATTCGTGCGACCGCGAGGTTCTCGCGCAGTTGGTCGACCTGCAGCGCACCGGGGACATGTACCTGCGCCGGGACGGGATCGCGGCCGAGGACGAGCAGTTCTACGCCGAGCAGAACGCGCGCCTGGTCGTCGAGGCGGAGCGCTACTACCGCGCGACGTTCACCGGGTTCGCCGGCCGCTCCACGACTTGGAACCTGCGCGACCGCCACATGGCCGACACGCTCGAGCGGCTACTCGCTCACCTCGACCGGCACGGCAGGCGCTCGCGGGTGGTCGTCTGGGCCCACAACTCCCACATCGGGGACGCGCGCCGCACCGAGATGTCGCGGCGGGGGGAGCTCAACCTGGGGCAGCTCGCCCGCGAGCGCCACGGCGCCGACGCCTTCCTGATCGGCTTCACGACCTTCGAGGGGACGGTCAGCGCCGCCTCGGATTGGGGCGCCCCGGTCGAGCGCAAGCGGGTCCGGCCGGCGTTGCCCGGCAGCTACGAGCGGCTTTTTCACTCCACCGAGCTGCCCGGGTTCATGCTGCCGCTGGGCACCGGAGGCCCGGCGCGCGCAGGGCTGCGTGAGCCACGGCTCGAGCGGGCGATCGGGGTCATCTACCGGCCCGACACCGAGCGGCAGAGCCACTACTTCGCCGCCGACCTGGCGCACCAGTTCGATGCGGTGCTGCACTTCGACCGAACCCGCGCGGTCGAGCCGCTGGAGCCGAGCGCCGGCTGGGTCCGCGGCGAGCCGCCCGAGACCTACCCGACGGCGCTGTGAGCCCCGGGCGGCAACTGTGACCTCGAGCATCCGACTCGGTCGTCTGGCGGGGGTGGAGATCGGCATCCACTGGTCGTGGGCGTTGATCTTCGCCCTGCTCGTCTGGTCGCTCGCCGACGCCATCTTCCCCGAGACGAACCCCGGGCTCACGAACGGCACCTACCTCGCGATGGCCGTGGTGGCCGTGCTGCTGTTCTTCTCTTCGTTGCTGGCGCATGAGCTCGGGCACGCCACGCGCGCCGCCAAGGAGGGCATGGAGATCGCGGGGATCACGCTCTGGATCTTCGGCGGGGTTGCGCGCTTTCGCGGCATGTTTCCCTCCGCGGGAGCCGAATTCCGGATTGCGATCGCCGGGCCGATCGTCTCGCTGGTCGTCGGGGTGGTCGCCCTCGGCGCGGCGCTGCTGTTGCCGCTCCCGGGTGCCGTCGACGGGGTGTTGTTCTGGCTCGGCTACATCAACCTCGTGATCCTGGTCTTCAACCTGATGCCCGCACTCCCCCTCGACGGAGGCCGGGTGCTGCGGTCGGCGCTGTGGGCTCGCAAGGGGGACTTCCTCGCCGCGACCCGCACCGCGGCGGCCATTGGCCAGGGCTTTGGTCAGCTGCTGATCGCGTTCGGTGTGCTCACGGTCCTGCTCGGAGGAGCGATCGGTGGCCTGTGGTTCGTCTTCATCGGCTGGTTCATCCTCGCGGCGGCCGAGGCCGAGCGCACGGGCGCGGAGACACATCAGGCCCTCAGCGGCGTGCGGGTGAGCGACGTGATGGTCGCCGAGCCGGTCACCGTCGATCCGGACCTCGATCTGGAGGCCTTCATCGATCGCTGCTTCCTTGCGCATCGGCACGTTGCCTATCCGGTGCTCGAGGACGACCGGCCGGTCGGCCTGATCTCGTTTCGCTCGGTGCTCGCATTGCCGCGCGAGCAGTGGACCCGGCGCCGGGTCCGCGATGCGATGGTGCCGCGCGAGAGCCTGCCGGCCCTGAGCCCACAGACCCCGCTCGAGGAGGCCGTCGAGCAGATCAGCCAGACCGAGTCGAACCGCGGCTTGGTGCTCGACGACGGTCAGCTCGCCGGACTGCTCTCGATCACCGACGCCACCCGAGTGATCGAGGCGCGCAGGGCGACGGCCGCGGGCAGGGCGCGGTGAGCGAGCCGGGCGGCGGGTCGCAGGTCCGGTAGCAGAGCTCTCACCACGGTGGTCCGGACAGCGGCGAGTAAGGGTCGAGGGCCATCGGCTCGCGATACCAATCTCGGTCCAGCGACACCTCGACGTCGATGCCGTGCTCCGGTGGGGGGCCGAACTCGTGCGGCGTCCCGCCCGCGAGCTCGGCCGACAGGTACTTGCCGGCGATCTTCTGAGGCGGCCACCAGAGGTAGTCGAGGCTCGAGACGCCCTCTCCGCCTCCCCCGGTGATATCGGCCTGCAGGTTCAGCGACTCGTCCCCGGTGATCAGCTTGCCCCGAATCACCGGATGGAAGGGCGTCGGTTGGATCTCGACCCCCGCCTCGGCCGCGATCTGCTCGGCCGCCGCGTCGGCCTGCTGCGTTCCGAGGCCACCGTGCTTGATCGGGAAGTTGGTGCCGTCCCCGGCTGCATAGACACCGCTCACGCCCTGGACTCGGGCGTGCTCATCGATCGGCAGGAAGCCGCGCTCGTCGGCCGGCAGCCCAGGGACTCCCGGTCCCCCGAGTTCGGGGAGCGCGACAACGGCGCCGGCGTCGAGATGCTCGTCCCCGGGGTCGAGCACGATCGCCCCGCCGGCCTCCTCGTGGGCTCGAGCGCTGGTCCGCACCTCGATCCCGCGGGTGGTGAGAAGCGACGCCACCGCGTCGCTGGGGAGCCGCCCGAAGACGATCAAGGGATCGGGCTCTGGCGTCACGATCGTGATTCGCATCGCGAGCGCCAGCTCGCGCGCGCGCCGTTCGGCCATCAGCGCCAGCTCGTAGACGGGCAGCGGCCAGCTTCCAGTGGGTGGGACCACCAAGGCCATCCGTCCGGACTCGTGGCGCGCGGCCTGGTGCAACAGCGCGTCGATGTCAATCGGCTCGCCGTCGGTGCGCAGGGTCGATGCGTGCTCGAAAGCGGCGTGTGCCCTTGCACCCACGCAGACAACCGCTGCCTCGAAGTCAAGGCGCGTGCCGTCATCGAGCTCCGCGATTCGCTGATCGGGATCGATCCGGCGCACCTCTCGCTGGACGAACGCGCCGTCGGCGTGCGAGACGAGCGGCCCGAGCTCGAAGCGTGTAGCCGGCTCCGGCGTGAACGGCTCCTGCACCGCGAGCGGCTTGTAGACGAACTCCGCCGCCGGGGCGACGAGCGTGACCTCGACCCGATCGGGGGCCAGATCCTGGAGGGCCAAGAGCGTTTCGATCCCCGTCACTCCGCCGCCGGCGATCAGGACCTTCATCCGCTGGTGGCCGGCGATGGCAATCCTCCTCATAGTGTCGGTGACCTGGCCCCTGGAGACTGACGCTACTACGGGTCGCCGGTCAACCTTGGGCGAGCGCCTCGGCGGCGGCGGCGCGGCCGGTGCGAACGGCGCCCTCCATGTAGCCGCACACCCACTGGTCGGAGCCGCAGATGTAGAGCGGCGGCTCGTGGGTGCCGTGCAGCGGGCCGACCGCCGTCACGTCGCCGGGGCGCCAGGAGGTGATGTAGCCCTGCGTCCATGGGTCCGCGCCCCAGAGGCGCAGGTAGACGGCATCGGGGTCGGCGGCGCCCTCACCGAACGCCTCGACGAGCTCGGCGACCAGCTCGCGCTCGCGGTGCTCCGCGGCGGTGGTGAGCAGCGGCGCAAAGCGCTCGGGTGGAACAAGCGCCGAGATGATGCCGTCGCGCTGCACCCAGCTGCCGCCGAGGATGCCCGTCTCGGAGTAGTACTCGCCGTTCTGTCCCTGCTGCTCCCAGAACGACGAGCCGTAGGCGAACACCGCCTTGGCCGCGATCGCGTGCCGCTGGTGTCGCAGCGAAGCCAGGCGCTCGTCGGAGATCCCGTCGAGCTGGACGCCGCGCAACGGCCCGGCGGGCAGCGCGCAGACCACCGCCTCGCATTCGAAGTTCTCGCCGGCCGCGGTCGTCACCGCACAGCCGCTCGTGCGGGTGCGAATCCGCGCGACCGGGGTCGAGTAGCGAATCCGGTGGCCGAGCTCCGCCGCCATCCGCAGCGCGACGCTCGCCGAGCCCTCGGCGATCCGCTCGCACTCCCAGACCGCGTAGTCGTAGAAGCCGTGTCCGCCGGCCGCCGCCTCCTTGCGCAGATCCGAGAGCAGCGAGGTCCGCTCGACCGACTCCGACGAGAGCGACAGGGCGGCGAGGTCGCGGGCCCGGACAGCGTTCGGAGTCGCCCCCCGGTCGCGCATCCAGGCGGCGGTCGAGAGCCGGTCGAGCCGCTCGGCGTCGGGGTGCGACCACGGATCGTCGGGGTCGACGGTGCGGGTGAGGCGGATGAACTCCTCCTCGACCGCGGCGTAGCTGGCGCGGTCGGCGTCGCTCATCCACGGGAACCCGTCGCCGACGACGGGGCCGTCGGCGAGCACGTAGGTTTCCTCGCCGGGCAGGTCGGGGAACGAGGGCTCGAAGGTCAGACCGAGCTCGTCGCCGAGTCCGTGGTAGGCCTCGTGGAACGGCCCTACGACCTCGCCGCCGAGTTGCACCAGGCGGCCGTCGGCGAGCTCGGTCTGCTCGACCCGCCCGCCGGCTCGGGCACGGGCCTCGAGCACGACCACGTCCGCCCCACCCGCCGCCAGGTCGCGCGCCGCCGAGAGCCCGGCCAGCCCGGCACCCACCACCACCACGTCATGCGCCACGTCTACTCCTCCCTCGGTTTCCGGCCGCTGCCGGGAAGACCCTAGCTTGTGACGTTCTGGGAATCGCGCGACGCGCGGCGCCCGATCACCGCGACCAGGGTCACCCCGGCGGCGGTGAGGATCAGCCCGACGACCGCGAGCCCAATCCCAACCCAGATCAGCCATGAGAGCTCGACGCCGACGCTGGCCTCGACCGAGATCCCGCGGCTCGCGTCGGTGTTCAGCACAGCGACCGTCCAGACGCCGGTCTGCACCTCCCAGTCGACCCGTTGCTCGCCGGAGCCCTCGCTCTGGGCGACCCAGAACTTCTCGGCGGCAGGCCGTCGTCGCGGGGCGTGGCCGGGCTGGACGTCGAAGCGAGCCCGATTGCGAAAGCCGAAGTCGGTCAGCTCGGCATGGCGCACGCCGCTGAGATAGCGATCCACGTCGCTGGTCTGGCCGATACCGAGGAAGATCGAGTCGCCGCTGGTGGGTTCGGCCCTGACGCGGAGCGTACCGAGCAGGTCCTCCGGTGCGGGACCGCCCGGATCCGCACCGAGATCGATCTGGTCGGTCGAGATCGCATAGGTGTCGCTGTTCAGCCGCTCGGTGTCGGTCGTGTAGTAGCCGTCGTCGTCTCGCGCGAAGCTGTGAGCGGCGATCAGTGCAAGCCCGCCGAGCAGGATCACGATCCCGACCAGCGCGGCGATGCTCGAGAAGACGAGCCCGGCCACCCGCCCCCCGGTCCAGTTCGAGCTCGATCGAGCCGGAGCCGGCTGCTGGTTGGTCTCGGTGCCGGACATCTGGATCTGAATTGATAGCGGTTGACCGGCCGGTAGCCCGCGCTGGCCTCGAGCCGTGGTTGACAATTGTGCAAGCGCCCCCTGCCACACTGGCCGTGATGGCCGACGAGCAGGGCAAGCTGCCGGTTTCCGGCCGGGTCGCGCGCACCGCGCGGCTTGGCCGAGTCGCCGCGGGCGGCGCGGCCCGCTGGGCCGGCGACCGCTTCGACGGGCGGGGCTCCGACGAGGAACGGCAGCGGCGCCGCGGCGACCGCGTCGTGGCGACTATCGATTCGCTGGTGGACCAACTCGCGGTGATGCGTGGAGCGGCGATGAAGGCCGGCCAGGTGCTGTCCACGGTCGAGTTCCCGGGCCTCGATGCCGACCAGTCGGAGTACCTGCAGGGTCGCCTGGCCTCGCTCCGCGACAACGTCCCGGCGGTCGGCTGGGAGGAGATGCGGGCGGTGCTGGCGTCGGAATGGGGTGCGGAGCCCGAGCGCGTGCTCGCCGAGATCGAGCCCGAGCCCGCCGCCGCAGCCAGCATCGGCCAGGTCCACCGCGCCCGCGCCGAGGACGGCCGCGAGCTCGCGATCAAGATCCAATATCCGGGGATTGCCGAAGCGGTGGTCTCGGACATGCGTAATCTGCGCATGCTGTCGCCGGTGATGCGCCGATTGATGCCCGGCCTCGACGTCAAGGAGCTGCTCGCCGAGCTGGCGGAGCGAATCATCGAGGAGTGCGACTACGAGCTCGAGGCCGCGAATCACCGCCGCCTTGCCCGCTTCTGGAGACGGCATCCTTTCGTGCGCGTACCCGCCGTGGACACCTCGCTGAGCCGCAGGCGGGTGCTGGTGACCGATTGGGTCGACGGGATGAGCTTCGAGACCGTGGCCGAGCAGCCCGAGGCCGTCCGGGACCGCTTCGCCGAGATCGTCTACCGCTTCTTCTACGCCACCGCCGCCGAGCTGCATGTGGCGCTCGGTGACCCCCACCCGGGCAACTACCTGCTCTGCGACGACCGCCGCGTTGCCTTCTTCGACTTCGGGATGCTGCGCGATCTGCCGCGCGACTATCTCGCCCGTGAGGGCCGCGTGCTCGCCTCGATCCGCGACGGCGACGCCCAGGGCCTCGTCACCGCGATGCGCGGGCTCGGCTATCTACCGGGCCCGTCCGCGGAATGGGATGCCAACCTGCTGCTGGAACACATGCGGACCGCCGGTTGGTGGTTCGCCGGCGACGAGCCGATCCGCCTGGCGCCCGACGACCTGTGGCGCGGGGCCGAGTCGCTGCGCGAGGATTCTGGAGAGCAGATGGTCGAGCAGATGCGCCGCATGACGCTGCCTCCCGAGGCTTTGCTGCTGCGGCGGATCGGAAGGCCTGCTTTTCCAGATCGCCTCCACCGTGCGCGCGCAGGCCGCATGGGGTCCGCTGCTTCGCGAGCTGATCGAGGGCGGCCCGCCGGTCAGCGATCTCGGCGTCGAGCACGCGCGCTGGCACGCGCAGCGCGCGGGCTGAGGGGACCGCTCGCGGCGCCGAAGCGGCTCTAGAGGCCCGGGTAGTGGCGCTTCAGGAACGGACCGTTGACGAGCCCGGCCTGGACGTCCTTGCTCCACCCAGGACCCTCCGCGCCGTCGTCGGGCAGCGACGTGTCGAGCCGCAGCCCGGCCACCACGATGTACGCGTGGCCGCCGTTGTAGTAGACCGTGATCCAGCTGCCCTTGCCGGCCTTGCCCCAGCTGCGGAAGTCGCCTGACGGAAGCGGGGATTTGAGGATGTCCGCCCCCTTGGGTCCGAGCACGTAGCTGATCGTTCCTGGAGCAGTCGTAGCAGCGCGAGTTCCAGTTCCCGTGTCCGCCGCCGGTGCAGTAGCCCGCATCGTCGATGGCGTTGCCCGCGGCGATCGCGCGCCTGACCGCGGCGGGCGCGTTCTTGGGCGCCGCCGCGAGCCCGCTCCTCAGCAGCTTCGCCTTCGCGCCGGCGACCGTCTGAGAGCCGGCGCCGGTGCCCTCGGGGCCGACTCCACCCGATCCGGCGCTGGCCGGCGACGGCAACGCAACGAGCGCACAGGCGGCGCAGAGAACGGCCGCGAGGGCGCGTGGTCGGCTGGGGATTGGACTCGGCACGATCTCCGTCATCTCCTGTGTCGGCCTACGGGGTTAGCTGACGGGCTGGCGCTAGAGGAGCAGCGCCCCCACCTGCGTCGGTGGGCTGGCCCCAACACTTGGGTCCCCCGCTCCCCGCTCGCGTACGAGCGGTGATTCGGCTACGGGCTTACGAACTCGCGGCAGCATACATACCATGGCCGACGATGGCCGGCTCCACAGATCAAGTTCGCGGCGCGGGCTGGGCTCCCTTCGCCGGCACGCTGTTCCTGATCGTCGGCACCTTCAACCTGATCGAGGGCATCGTCGCCCTGAGCGGGGATCCGCTCCTGAACGAGGGTGCATTGGTCACCGGCGACCTGACCATGTGGGGCACCCTGCTCGTGTTCATGGGCCCGTTCCAGATGGTCGTCGGCTACCTGCTGCTGCGCCGCAACGGGCTCGGCGTGATCCTCGGCATCTTCCTCGCCGGGATCAACATCGTCACTCACCTGTTCTTCCTCCCCGCCTATCCGATCTGGTCCGTCCTGGTGATCGCGATCGACGTCGCGGTGATCTACGGGCTGACGATCTACGGCGACTCGTTCGCCTGAGTCGGTCCCCAGAGCCTCAGCAGGAGGCGAAGAATCGCTCGAGGTAGGTCGACGATCTCGGGCTCGCGAGAGCGCCGTCGCGGGCTGCAGCAGTTGGTTGACCATCAGGCCGTCGAGCAGAGCCAGCAAGTCGGGCGCGTGCCGGCGCGGGTCACGGCAGCCGGCCGCCGGAAGAGCTGCTCGACGAGCGCCGGTACTCGCGCTCGGACCTCGTTGAGCTCCCGCTCGAAGTCAGGCCTCCGGCGGGCTTCGAGGATCAGCTCGTAGCGCGCCAGCGCCAGATCGGAGAGCTCGGTCGAGCCAGCTCGTCGACGACCAGCTCGGTGATCAGCTCGGCGCGCGACGGGGCTCGTACGGACCGCCGGGCACGAGCGTCCTCGAGGGCTCGCACCGAGGGTCGCTCGAGGTCGACCAGCCGTCGCAGAGCCGCGGTCAGGAGGGCCTCGCGGGTCGGGAAGTGGTTGCTCGTCGAGCCCTCGGGCAGGCCGGCGCGGCGGTCCACCGCCCGGTGGGTGAGCGCCCGCCCACCGTCGGCCTCGAGCACCTCGAGCGCCGCGTGCGGCGAGCAGCGGCTCGGCGGTCACGGATCTCGGTTTCCATCGGTTGTCACTACATCTGTAGTATGGCTGATCGATGAGCGTCGAAGGAGGGCCGCCAGCGACCGCGATCGCCGAGCAGGACCTCGAGCAAGTCGACCTCGGCGACCTGTCGCTGTGGGCGGACGGCCCTCCGCACGAGCTCTTCGCTCGGCTACGCCGCGAGGCCCCGTCCACTGGAGCCCGCTCGCCGACTACCCGCAGGAGGCGGGCTTCTGGTCGCTGACCCGGGCCGAGGACCTGCGCGAGTCAGCCTCGACTGGCAGACCTACTCCTCCGAGGTCGGCGGGATCCTCGTCCTCGACGACTTCGGGATCCCGCTCGAGGCGCCAGCAGCAGCAGATGATCTCGATGGACCCGCCGCGCCACGACCGGCTCAAGGCGCTGTTCCAGCGCGGCTTCACCCCGAAGCGGATCGCCGAGCACGAGGAGCGGATCCGGGCGATCGTCAACCGGGTCCTCGATCGCGTCGCCGAGCGCGGCGAGTGCGACCTCGTGCTCGACGTCGCCGGGCCGGTCGTCTCGCGGGTGATCGGCTCCTTCATGGGCAGCCCGGAGGAGGACGACCAGCGCCACGTGGAGGAGACCAACATGGCGCTCGGGTTCGGCGACGAGGAGCTGCGCCCGAGCGAGGAGGCGATGGCCGAGATGATGACCCGCACCTGGGACGAGACGATGGAGATGATCGCCGAGCGGCGCGCAGAACCCCGGCGACGACCTGATCAGCGTGCTCGTCCACGCCGAGGTCGACGGCGAGCGGCTCACCGACGCCGAGATCTTCATGGGCTCGGGCTGCTGGGCGCCGCCGGCAACGACAGCACCAGGTCGGTGTTCACCAGCGGCATGCTCGGCCTGTTCGAGCACCGCGAGCAGCTCGAGCTGCTGCTCGCGATCCGAGCCTCGCTGATCGGGGCGCGGTCGAGGAGCTGCTGCGCATGTATCCGGCCTTCGCCCATTTCCGCCGCACCGCCACGCGCGACGTCGAGCTACACGGCCGGACGATACGCGAGGGCGACAAGGTGCTGCTCTGGTACGTGTCGAGCAACCGCGACGAGGCGGTCTACGAGGACCCGCAGCGGCTCGACGTCACCCGCAGCGCCGACCACCAGGCGTTCGGCGCCGGCGGCCGCCACTTCTGCCTCGGCGCCGCTCTGGCGCGGCTCGAGCTCAAGACCCTGCTCGCCGAGACGCTGCGCCGCTTCCCCGACATCGAGCTCGCCGGCGAGCCGACCCGCGCCCGGTCGCTGTTCCTCAACCAGCTGAAGACGCTGCCGGTACGCTTCACGCCGCAATCCGGCTGAACGGAGGGGATTCGGACATGGGCAGGCGGCGGATCGGTGGACTGATCGCCGCGGCGGCGTTTACGGTGGCGACCGCCGCGCCGGCGGGCGCGGCGGCTTCGGGTGACTCGGACACGGTCTGGTTGTGCAAGCCGGGGCAGGAGCCGAATCCGTGTCGCCAGAGCCTCGAGACCACGGTCTTCGAGCCCGACGGCAGCTCCACGGTCGAGAATCCCCCCAACGCCAAGAGGCCGAAGCTCGACTGCTTCTACGTCTACCCGACGGTCAGCGACCAGCCCGGGATCAACGCCGACCTGAGTGTCGACCCGCAGCAGACCGCGGTTGCGCAGTTCGAGGCATCGCGCTTCTCGCGCCGCTGCCGGATCTACGCACCGCTCTACCGCCAGCTCACCCTGGCATCGATCTTCAGCGCGACCACGGAGCAGCAGCTGATCGCCGGGGCGCAGCTCGCCTATTCCGACGTGCTCGCCGCCTGGCGCGACTACCTGCACCACTACAACCGCGGTCGCGGAGTCGTCCTGATCGGCCACTCTCAGGGCGCGTCGATGCTGCGGTACCTGGTGCGGACCGAGATCGACGGCGAGCCGAGGCTGCGCCGAAAGCTGGTCTCGGCGATGCTGATCGGAGCCAACGTCACGGTCGAGAAGGGCCGGCGCAAGGGCGGCGACTTCAACCACGTCCCCGCCTGCGCGAAGCCGAAGCAGACCGGTTGCGTAATCGGCTTCTCGACCTTCAATGAGCCGCCGCCGCCAGACACCCTGTTCGGGCTGCCTGACAGCCGGCTCGCGGCGGCGTTCGGATTCCCGACAGGCGACGAATTCGAGGTTCTCTGCAACAACCCGGCGTCACTGCGCGGCGGCTCGGCGCCGCTCGAGACCCTGGTGCGCACCGAACCCTTCCCGGGCACGCTCGGCACCGGGATCCTGTTCATGTACGGAGGCGAGTGGCCGGCCGCACCGACCCCATGGGTCGAACCCCCCGACCACTACTCGGGGGAATGTGTTCACGCCGGCGGCGCCCACGTGCTGATGGTCTCCTCGATCGACGGTGCCAAACAACTCACGCCGTCGCCCGACGCGACCTGGGGCCTGCATCTCGGCGACGTCAACATCGCGCTCGGCGACCTCGTTCGGCTGGTCGATTCGGAGGGGAAGGCGTACCTGAAGGCCCGGGGCGGGCGCCGCTAGCCGCGACGGCACCGGCGTACCGTACCGGCCGTGAGCGAAGGCGGGCGAGCACCGGCGATCACCCTCGTGGTCGGCTCGATCGTCTCGGTGCAGGCGGGCGCCGCTGTCGCGACGACGTTGTTCGACGAGCTCGGGCCGACCGGCACCGTGATGCTCCGGCTGGCCTTCGCGGCGCTCGTCCTGATCGCGATCTGGCGGCCATCGTTGGCCGACCTGCGGGGCTCGGGGCGCGGCGACATCGTCCTCCTCGGGCTCACGCTGGCCGGAATGAACACGTCCTTCTACCTCGCCCTCGACCGGATCCCGCTCGGGATCGCGGTCACGCTCGAGTTCGTCGGACCGCTCGGGATCGCCATTGTGGGATCCAGGCACCGGCTCGACCTGCTCTGGGCGGCGATGGCGACCGTGGGCATCCTGCTCCTCTCCCCCCTTCCCGGCAGCGACCTCGACGCCCTCGGCTGCGCCCTGGCGTTGCTCGCGGGTGCTTTCTGGGCCGCCTACATCGTGCTCGCCGATCGGATCGGCCAAGCGTTCACGGGCGGTCAGGGACTGGCAATCGCGATGGTCGTCGCCGCGCTTCTGCTGCTGCCGGCCGGGGTTGCGGACGCGGGCTCGGAGCTGTTCTCGGTTCAGCTGCTCGCGACGGGGTTCGCGGTCGCGATGCTGAGCTCGGCAATTCCCTACTCGCTCGAGCTCGAGGCGCTGAGGCGCCTCCCCAGAGGCACCTTCGGCGTGCTGATGAGCCTCGAGCCGGCGGTGGCGGCGACGATCGGGTTCATCGCCCTCAACCAGGGATTGGCCACGAACGAGGTACTCGCGATAGTTCTCGTTGTCGCCGCGAGCGCCGGCGCGTTGCGCACCGCGCCACCTCCCGTCGAGGTCTGAGCGGGGCGAGTTATTGGCCGCATATGCCAATTTTCCGCCCCACCGCGGAGGTCGGGAGCTACGGCAGGTCGAGGAACTCGAGCGCGCTGGAGTAGGCGAGCCCCGGCTGCGGACCACCCTCGATCGCATAGATGCGCCCGCCCCGCGCGACCCCGCCGAGGCCGTGGCGCGGGGTGACCATCTCCGGGAGCGCTCGCCAGCGGTCGTTGGCCGGGTCGTAGACCTCAACCTGCTCGATCGTCGTCCCGCCGTCGAGCTCCTCGCCGCCGAAGGCGACGATCCGCCCGGCGGCGGCGACCGTCGCGTGGCCGCTGCGTGCGGTCGACATCGGCGCGACGGTCGACCAGCGGTCGCGGAGCGTGTCGTAGCGCTCGACCGTGGCCAGACCGCCGTGATCGGGACCCGGGCGGCCGCCCGTGACGTAGATCTCGCGCCCGATCGCCGCCGCGCCGACGTGGTTTCGCCCCGTCGGCATCGGCTTGCCGGCACGCCAACTGCGCCTCGAGACGTCGTAGATCTCGACCCTCGGCAACTGGTCGTTCGAGTCGCTGTACCCGCCGATCGCGTAGAGGTTCCCCCGCGTGCCCACCAGGGCCAGCGCGCCACGATGGATCGACGCGCTCGCAAGCCGCCGCCAACGGTCCTTCGCAGGCGTGTAGCGATAGAGCCGGTTCGACTTGCTCTGACCCGCGACCGGGGCGCCGAAGTTGCCTCCCAGGACGTACACGCGGCCGCGGTACGCGGCGACGCCCGGGTGATTGACGGCAATCGGCAGCCCTGCGACCTCGCGCCAGCGGTCGTCGGAGATGTCGTAGCGGACCATCCTGTCGGTGGTTCCCCCGGTCGAGACGAACCCGCCGACGACGTAGATCCGGTCGCCCACCCGGGCGGCGCCGACCTCGGACCGCTGCAGGGGGCTCGGCGGGAGCGCAGCCCACGACGAGGTGCTGCGCGCGGCCGGAGCCCGGTCGTGCCGAGTGCTCGCGAAGACGATCGCCGCGGCGAACGCGAGCACCACGCTCGCAGCCGCGGTCGCACGGCCCAACACCGAGCTCATCTCGATTTTCCCGCATCGCGCGGCTCCCAGCCCGGGCATGCGGTCACCGGCAGGCGCGGGTAGCGCGGGTAGGCGGGCTCTCGGCGCGAACGCTCGCAGAGCGAGAACGAGGAGCCGCGGGTGTTGCCGACCAGGCGCTGATGCGCGCAGGTCTCGCACAGCCCGGCGGACGGGACAGCCATCGGATCAGTATCGCGCCTCCGCTCTACTTCACTTTGTATAGTCATGGCGATGCCCACCTTCCGGCGATTGCTCGGCTTCCTGCGCCCCTACCGCCGGACCGTGATCGCCTCGCTGGTCTTCGCCTGGGCCGGCGATGGTGATGACGGTCGCTGATCCCGTGGCTGGTCGGCAACGCCGTCGACGCGATCAACGGCGGACGCGCTCCGACCTGCTGCCGCTCGCGATCGCGATCTCGGCGCCGGCGATCCTGCGGCTCGGGCTGACCGTGGTTCGGCGACTGATCGCGGGCAAGGTCTCGCTCGCGGTCGAGTTCGACCTGCGCGAGCGCGTCTACGCGCACCTGCAGGCGCTCGAGCTGGGCTTCTTCGACGGTCAGCAGACCGGGCAGCTGATGTCGCGCGCGACGGTCGACCTGCAGTCGATCCGCTTCTTCCTCGGCTACGGCCTCATCTTCCTGACCCAGAACGCGCTCACGATCACGCTCGGCGAGCATCGTGATGTTCGCGATCAAGCCATGGCTCGCGGCGCTGGCGCTGATCCCGGTGCCGTTCGTGATCCTGGCCGCGGCGCGCTTCAACCGGCTCTCGCGGCCGGCGCGTGCAGGAGGTCCAGCAGCGGATCGCCGAGCTGACCGCGGAGGCCGAGGAGAGCGTCTCGGGGATCCGCATCGTGAAGGCGTTCGCTCGCGAGGAGCACATGCTCGGGCGCTTCCGGCGATCAGTCGAGCGCGTCTTCGACCAGAACGTGTACTCGACCCGGCTGCGCGCCTTCTACTCGCCGATGCTCGGCTTCATTCCCAGCCTCGGGCTGGCGGTGGTCCTGTTCGTCGGCGGGCGGCAGGTGATCGCCGGCAACCTGACGATCGGCGAGTTCACCGCCTTCTACACCTACCTGATGATGCTGATGGGCCCGATGCGGATGCTCGGGATGGCGCTCGGGATGGCGCAGCGAGCGGTCGCCTCGGGCAACCGCCTGTTCGAGATCCTCGATCGCGAGCCGCGGATCGCCAGCGCGCCGGACGCGCCGCCGCTTCCGGCAGGGTCCGGGGCGGGTGGAGTTCCGCGACGTGACCCTGCGCTACGACGGCGCCGGGCCGTCGCTGAGTGATGTCAGCCTCGAGGTCCCGGCCGGCCGCACGGTGGCGCTCGTCGGCCCGACCGGGTCGGGGAAGACGAGCCTGGTGGCGCTGATCGCCAGGCTGTACGACCCGAGCGCAGGCAGCGTGCTCGTCGACGGCGTCGACGTGCGCTCGGTCGACGTCGCCTCGTTGCGCAACTCGGTCGCCTTCGTCGCCGACGAGAGCTTCCTGTTCTCGGCGACGGTGGCGGAGAACATCGCCTACGCCCGACCTGATGCCGGCCGCGAGGAGATCGAGACCGCGGCGCGCCGGGCGCAGGCGCACGACTTCATCAGCCGGCTCCCCGACGGCTACGAGACGATGGTCGGCGAGCGCGGGCTGACGCTCTCGGGCGGCCAGCGCCAGCGGGTCGCGATCGCGCGGGCGCTGATCGCGGACCCGCGGATCCTGATCCTCGACGACGCGACCTCGTCGGTGGACGCGCGCACGGAGGCGGCGATCAAGCGCGGCCTGCGCGAGGTGATGGAGGGCCGGACGACGTTCGTGGTCGCCCACCGGCTTTCGACGATCTCGCTCGCGGACGAGATCGTGGTGATGGAGGCGGGAGGGATCGTCGACCGCGGCCGGCACGCCGAGCTGCTCGGTCGCTGCCCGCTGTACGCGGAGATCGCCGAGTTCGGGTGCGAGGACGTGCTCTTCCTGCAGAAGGACCTCGAGGAGCGCCAGGAGGTGGCCCGGCTGTGAGTCGTCGCAACGGAGACCGAGATGCGATCACCGAGCGCGATCCCGAGACACAGGGCTCCGACCTCGCCGAGGAGACCGAGGACCAGTCGAATCAGCCCGGGCGCCTCGCGGGCACGCTGCTGCTGCTTCCGCGACCTCTGGCGGCTGCTCCGGGGCGAGGACCAGCGCGGGCGCAAGGTGCGCTGGATGCTCGGCCTGCTGCGGCCCTACCGGACGGCAGGTGATCCTGATGATGCTCGCGCTGCTCGTCGCCACCGCGGCGGCGCTCGCTCCGCCGTTCCTCGCCGGGGCGGCGATCGACAACGGGATCCTCGCCGGCGACGCGGGCGCGCTGACGCTGATCGTGGCGGTCTTCATCGCCTCGGTGGCGATCTTCTGGGGCGCCTCCTACGCGCAGACGTACCTGGTCGGCTGGGTCGGCCAGCGGGCGCTGCAGGACCTGCGGGAGCGGATCTACGTCCATCTGCAGGCGATGTCGATCGGATTCTTCACGCGGCGCAAGCCCGGGGTGCTGATCTCGCGGATGACGAATGACGTGCAGGCGCTCGACAGCCTGGTCACCGACGGCGTGATCACTCTCTTCTCGAGCACCTTGACGCTCGTCGGCGTGGTCGTGATCCTGCTCGTGCTCGACGTGCCGCTGGCCCTGATCACGTTCCTCACCTTCCCCCTGCTCGCGATCGCCAGCGTGATCTTCCGCATCGCCTCGGCCGGCGCCTATCGGCTGACGCAGGGAGAAGATCGCCGACATCACCGCCTACCTGCAGGAGACGCTCTCGGGGGTGCGTGTGGTGCGCACCTTCGGCCGCGAGCGCCAGCACGTCGAGCGGATGACCGAGCTCAACGAGGCGAACCGCGAGGTCAACATGAGGACCGTCTATCTCAACGCGTCCTACTTCCCCGCGGTCGAGCTGCTCTCGGCGATCGGCACCGCGGTGATCATTCTCTACGGCGGCTATCAGGCAATCGACGGCAAGATCGCGATCGGTGTCGTGGTCGCGTTCATCGGCTACCTGCAGCTGTTCTTCGACCCGATCCAGCAGATCTCACAGCTCTACACCACCTACCAGCAGGGAATGGCGGCGCTGGACAAGATCTTCGACCTGCTCGACACGGAGCCCGACCTGGTCGACAAGCCAGGGGCGATCGACCCGGGCAGGCTGCGCGGCGAGCTCGAGCTCGACGGTGTCTGGTTCTCCTACGCGGGCGGCGGCGACACCAACGAGGAGGATCTCGCCGACGATGCCGGCTGGGCTCTCGAGGAGATCGACCTCCACGTCCCCGCCGGCCAGACGGTGGCGCTGGTCGGTGAGACCGGGGCCGGCAAGTCAACCCTGGCGAAGCTGGTGGCCCGGTTCTACGACCCACAGCGCGGGCGGGTGCTGGCCGACGGGCACGATCTGCGCGACCTGAGCTCGTCGGCGCTTCGCGGGCAACTCGGGATCGTGCCGCAAGAGGGGTTCCTGTTCTCGGGCACGATCAAGGACAACATCGCCTTCGGCCGACCGGACGCCGACGATGAGGAGATCCTCGCCGCAGCGAGGACGGTGGGCGCTCAGGTCTTCGTCGACAGGCTTCCGGGCGGCTTCGACACGCAGGTCGGGGAACGCGGGGTCGCGCTCTCCGCGGGACAGAGGCAGCTGGTCGCGTTCGCGCGGGCGCTGCTCGCCGAGCCACGCATCCTGATCCTCGACGAAGCGACGTCGAACGTCGACGTACGCACCGAGCGGGTGATCGAGGACGGCCTCGAGCGGCTGCTTCACGGGCGCACCGCGATCGTGATCGCCCATCGCCTGTCGACGATCAGGCGCGCCGGGCGGATCGTCGTGCTCGAACACGGCAGGATCGCCGAGTCGGGAACCCACGACGAGCTGATCGCAGCCGGCGGCCGCTACGCGGAGCTGTACGGCACCTGGGCGGAGGCGGCGGCGTAGCCGGACCGTGCGGCGCCCGGCTACGGGGTTATGCCGCCCGAGCCGGAGTCGGTGCCGCCGTCCGCGGGGGCAGTCGGGGCAGGGGCAACGGGCGCCACGCCGCCCTCGTCGGCCGGTGGCGGGGCGACCGGAGTGGTCGGCGCCGTCTCCGTCGGGGCCACCGGCGTGGTCGTCGCGGTGGTGGAGTCGGTGCCCCCAGAGGTCGAATCCCCGGCGTTGCCGCCGCTTGATCCATCCACCTTGGAAGTGTCGCCGCAGGCGTTGAGGCCGAAGGTCGAGGCGGCGTCCTGGGCCTCGGCCGCGGCCTGGTCGATCGTCGTCTGAATCTCGGCGGCGGCGGCGTCATCGCCGCGCTCGAGAGCGGTGACCAGCTTGCCATAGGCCGCGATCTGATCCTGGAGGGCGGAGAGGAAGGCGTCGAGATCGTTGGCGCCTTCCTCGGGCGCGGGCAGGGTCTGTAGGGACTCGAGCTCCCCGGCGAGGATCTGGCCCTCCTCGGTCGCGGCGGTCGCGGGATCCGCCTGGTCGACCGCGGCGAGCGCCGTGTTCGCCTCGAGGCAGGTGGCGTCGGCCTGATCGATGTAGTCCGCTTGCGTGAGCGCGGTGGCCCCACTGACGCCGCTGGTGCCGGAGACCGGGGCGACGGTGGTCACCGCATCGTCACCGCCGCAACCGCGAATCAGCAGCACGAGGACGACGAACAGGACCGCGAGGATGCTCAGCGCGACCAGGCGCCGGCGCTGGTAGACGTCCATGTGGTGCCCAAAGTAACAAAGGGACTGACCGGGGTCAGAGAATGAAACGCCCGCATGGGTGTGGATTTTCACCGTCGGCTTCGATCGGGTCGCCGATGGGAACGGACGTGACACCGGGTATCGGGACGGGTTCTACAGGCGGCGCGCGAGGTTGCCGATGGGTTCAGGGTGGCCAGACGGGCTCGCAAGACGGCTGTCGCGGGAGCGCTGATTGCGACCTGCGCGCTGGTCAGCCTCGGCGCCGGCGGAGGCGGAGCGCCGCGGGCGGGCGAGGGCACGCTGCGCACCGCGACGACGGGGAACAACTCGGAGCTGGTCAAGACGATCCCGATCGGCAAGCGCAAGGGCGAGAAGAAGCGCGTGGTGATGTCGCTGCAACCGGGCAACCTCGGGGAGTTGCGCGACGGCGACCGGCTCGAGGCGACGGCGGAGGTCGAGGTCTCGGTGTGCCTGAAGCCGAACGAGCTGCACGGCTCGAACCGGCCGTGCATCGGAGCGACATACGGTTACGACCCGACGGTGGTCGCGGAGCTCGTGCTGGCCGACGGGGAAGCGGCGACGGGGGGCGCGAGCACGGTGGCGCTCGGCAGCGACAAGCTGACCTGCACCCAGTCGCAGCCGAATCGCAACCACCACTGCGTGCTGGTGATCGACGACGGCCAGGCGCAGATCGACGACGCGGGCAGCCTGCCCTGCAACCCGGCGACCTGCCGCGTCAACCTGGTGCTCAGCGCTCACGACCACGGGGCGAGCGGCGGCGACAGGCTGGTCGTCGGCGCGGATTCGGGCGGTCGGGCGGTCAACGGCGACAAGGGCCGGGTGAACGTGGTTCGCTACCGGCCGAGCAGCCAGAAACGCGACGACGCGCTGGTGACGGACGCGCGCGTGCGCCCGACCCTCTCGATCGCCGGAGAGGGCGCCAAGGTGAACGAGAAGGCGGTCTACTCGGTGGAGCTCGGGAACCTGCGGTTGGGCGAGCAGCTGGTGATCGACGGCAAGCTGGTGTCGACGATCAGCGACCACCCCTACAACGCGTTCCAGACCACCGGGATCGTGCTCTCCGAGAACCCTGACTCGGCGAGCCGCGACGGCTGGCCCGAGCGCGTCGGCGACCTCAACGGCCAGATCGCGGAAGCGAACGGGTTCAACTGCACGCAGGGCAACAGCGCTCACGAGAGCCCCTGC
>CAVVBX010000017.1:0-49354 GCA_963746675.1 uncultured Solirubrobacterales bacterium
CTCGTTCAGCAGCAGACAGAGCTCTCCTCGCGCCTCGCGCAGCAGCGTCGAGTCGTTCTCCGCCTTGCCCGCGCGCCGCTCGAGCGCGATCGGCCGCAGCCGCTCGCCCAGCCCCCGAGGCCCGGCGTTCCAGCGCTCGACCTCCTCGACCGAGCCGTCGTCGGAGGCGTTGTCGAGCAACAACACCTCGTAGTCGAGATCCTCGGGGGTGTGATCGTGGATGGCCCCCAGGCAGTCGGGCAGGTACGGTCGCCCGTTGGTGTTGACGACGCAGTAGGTCAGGTCCACGGCCACAATCGTTCCCTATGCGCGTCCAGATCGTCGACCCGCCGGCCTACACGCCGCCTTACGACCGCGCGCTCTGCGCGGCGCTGGCGCGCGCCGGCGCCGAGGTCGAGCTGATCACGACGCGCTTTCCCTACGGCCCGGTGCCGGAGGCCGAGGGCTACCGGGTCGACGAGCTGTTCTATCGGCGCTCGGCAGATCTGGGCCCCGGCGATCGCCGGCGCCGGGCGTTGCGCAGCGCCGAGCACCTGCGCCGGGATGCTGCGCCTGCGCTCCGGGCACGGCGCGCCGCCGACGTCGTCCACTTGCAGTGGCTAGCGGCCCCCGTGCTCGACCGTTTCCTGCTCCCGCCACGTCCCCGGGTGCTGACCGTCCACGACCCTCCGGCCGGGCCGCCGGCGACGCGCTCGCTGCGCTGCTGGCGCGCATGGACGCGCGTGATCGCCCACTCCGAGTCGCGGCGCGTCGCGCGGCTACGTGACCTGGGCGCCGATCCCGGCCGCGTGCACCGGGTGTCCTCATGGGCACGCTTCGACTACCTGACGCGACAGCCCGACGAGCGCGCCGTTGCCGGCCGAGCTGGCCGCGGTCGAGGGGCCGGTCGTCCTCTGCTTCGGCCTGATCCGGCCCTACAAGGGGGTCGACGTGCTGCTCGAGGCGTTCCGCGAGATCGAGGGCGCGGAGCTGTGGGTGGTCGGCATGCCCCGGATGCCGCTCGGCTCCGCTCGAGGAGCTGGCCGCGCGGTGCGCGCGCCACGGTCCGCTTCGTGCCCCGGTTCGTCGCCGATCCCGAGATGCCGGCCTACTTCCGCCGCGCCGACCTCGTCGTGCTGCCCTACCGCGAGATCGAGCAGTCCGGCGTGCTCTACACCGCGCTCGCCGTTCGGCAAGCCGATCCTCGCCACCGACGTCGGGGGCTTCGCCGAGGTCGCGGCGCGCGGGCGCTGCGGCTCGTGCCGCCGGGCGATCCGGCGGCGCTGGCGACAGCCCTCTCCGAGCTGCTCGCCGACCCGGCCGAGCGCGCGGCGCTGGAGCGCCGCGCGGCCGCGGCGGCGGCTGGTTGCTACTCGTGGGACGCGATCGCCGAGCGCACCCTCGCCGTCTACCGTGGGCTGCTGGGCGGATGATCGCTGCGGATGTCGGTCCTCGAGCTCGTCTTCTGGATCGCGGTGGGCCTGCTCGTCTACACGCATCTCGGCTATCCGCTGGTGCTCGCCGCGCTCGCGCGCGGCTGCGACCAGCGGCGATACCCGCGGCTGTCGGAGTCGCTGCCGGCCGTGTCGCTGATCGTCGCCGCCCACGACGAGGAGGACGTGATCGAGGCCAAGGTCGCCAACGCGCTCGCGCTCGACTATCCGCGCGAACGGCTCGAGCTGATCGTCGCCTCGGACGGCTCGACCGACCGCACGGCCGAGCGCGCCCGCGCCGCCGGTGCCGATCTCGTGCTGGACCTCGCGCGGATCGGGAAGATCGAGGCCCAGAACGCCGCGGTCGAGAGGGCGGCCAACGGGCTGCTGGCATTCAGCGACGCGAACGCCAGCTGGGCCCCGACAGCGCTGCGCGAGCTCGTCGCCCCGTTCGCCGACGAGCGGGTGGGCTACGTCTGCGGCCAGGCGCGCTTCATCGACCAGGGCGGGTCGAATCAGGAGGGCGCCTACTGGCGCTTCGAGCTCGCGCTGCGCGCCCTCGAGTCGAGGCTCGCCGGTGTCACCGCCGGCAACGGCGCGATCTACGCGGTCCGCGCGCGCGGCGTACCTGCCGCTCGGCCCCGCCTCCAGCCACGACCTCTCGTTCCCGTTCGTGCTCACCAAGCGCGGCTGGCGCAGCGGTATACGCGCCGCGGGCGCTGTCGGAGGAGAAGATGGTGGCGACGATCGAAGGCGAGTTCGCGCGCAAGCGGCGGATGATGCGCGGCGTCTACGACGAGGTGGTGCGGCGACGGGATGCTCTCGCCGCGCGGCTACGGGATCGCCTACGGCTTCGAGATCTTCAGCCACCGGGTGCTCCGCTACGCGTCGCCGTTTCTGCACCTGATCGCGCTCGCCGCGAACCTCGCCCTGCTCGGCGAGGGCACGCGTCTACTGGGTCACTCTCGCTCTCCAGCTCGCCCTGCTGGCCGCCGCGGCGCTGTCGAGGCGCTGGTCCCGCTGCGACCGCTGCGACTCGCCCGCTACTACGTCCTCGTCACCGCCTCGATCGCCGCCGGGCTCTGGGATCGGATCAGACTCGGCACGCCGGGCTCCTGGACGCGAGCGGAGGGGACTCGCTGATGCCGCGGATCGGCGACATCCTGATCGCGGCGGTCGGCGCTGGTGCTGAGCCTCGCCGGTGATCGCGCTCGCCGCGGTCGCGATCAGGCTCGGTTCGCGCGGGCCGGTGATCTACCGCTCGCGCCGCGTCGGCTGCGACGGGGTCGAGTTCGAGCTGCTCAAGCTGCGAACGATGCATGTGGGCAGCGACCCGGTCGGCGTCGGCACGCCGGTGCTCGGCGGCGACCCCCGCGTGACCGGCGCCGGTCACCTGCTGCGCCGGTCGTCGCTCGACGAGCTGCCGAACCTGGTCAACGTCCTACGGGGCGAGATGGCGATCGTCGGCCCGCGGCCGACGCTGGCCGCGCAGGTCGAGGAGTACAGCCCCGACCAGCGCCGACGGCTCGAGGTGAGGCCGGGCCTCACCGGCTGGGCGCAGGTCAATGGCCGCGCCGGGATCCCGTGGGAGGAGCGAATCGAGCTCGACGTGTGGTACGTCGATCATCGCTCGCTCGCGCTCGACCTCCGGATCCTCGGCCGCACGGCCGGCATGCTGCTCACCGGCCGACGGCCTGTACGGGTAAGTTGCCCGCGATGGTCAGCACCAAGGCGACCGTAGCCCTGCGCGACTTCCGCCCCGGCGACGCCCAGGCGGTGCATCGCTGGTTCAACGACGCGCGGGTCACCGCCGACCTCGTCGGCAGCCGCGATTCGTTCGACCTCGGTGCGGCCGCCGGCTGGGTCGAGCGGGCGATCGGTAACCGCGGCGACCGCAAGTGGGCGATCACGATCGACGGTGACGACGCGGCGGTCGGCTTCGTCGCCTCTTCGGCCTCGACCGCGAGCTCGGACCCGAGCTGGCGGTGCTCGTCGGTGAGCCCTCGGCGTGGGGTCGCGGCGTTGCGCGCGAGGCCGAGCGCCAAGCGTGCATCGAGGCGTTCGAGACCCACGACGCGCACCGCGTCCACGCCGAGATCCCGGCCACCAACGAGGCGGCGCAGCGCGTGGTCACCCATCTCGGCTTTCGGCTCGAGGGCGTGATGCGCGCGGCGATCGTACGCGGCGATGCCCGAATCGACAATCAGGTCTGGGGTCTGCTTCGTGAGGACTTCACCGGGTGGCAGACCGAGTCCGAGCCGAGCTGATCGCCGACCACGGCGCCGCCGCGGAGAGCGACGACCTGTTCCGGTCGCGCCCGTTCCTCGACGCTGAAGGGGTCACCCACTCGTTGCGCCTCGAGACGTCGCGGCGCACCGCTCTGGTTCCGCTGATCGCCCGCCGGGTCGAGGACTCCGATCTCGCCGACGCCGTTTCGCCCTACGGTTATCCGGGAGCGGTCGTCGAGGGAGCCGGCGAGGCGCCGGACGCGGCGAGCATCGACTGGTCCGAGACCGGGCTGATCAGCATCTTCGCCCGCGAGCGCCTCGTCGGCGAGCCTTGGCTGGCGAGGCCGACCGAGCGCTCGCGGGTTCTCGTTCACGACCCCGCCCTTCCGCGCCGGGTCCGCAGCCGCCTCGCCGAGCAGATCCGTGCGAACGAGCGCGACGGTTGGATGGTCGAGGTGGCTGCCGGTCCGGCCACCACCCCCGGGGCCCGAGCCGCCTTCGCCCGGGCCTACGAGCAGACGATGCGCCGCGCCGGCGCCGCGGAGCGCTACTTCTTCGCGGGCGAGTACTTCGACGCCGTGCTCTCGTTCGAGCGCAGCTACCTGCTGATCGCCCGGCGCGCGGGCGATCCGGGCGCTGCCGCGATCGCGGCGACCAGCGACGGCGTCCTGCACTACTACCTCGGCGGCACCGCGGAGAGCGCTCGAGCGGCGTCACCGTTCAAGAACGTCGTCGCGGCGATGCTCGACCTCGGCGACGAGCTCGGCCTGCCGCTCAACCTGGGCGGCGGCGTGGTCGCCGGTGATGGCCTCGAGACCTTCAAGCGGGGCTTCGCCAACTCCGAGCTCGGGTTCCACGCCCACGAGCTGGTCTGCGACCCGGGCGAGTACGAGCGCCTTGCCGAGGGTCGCGAGGCCGGCGGCTTCTTCCCGGCCTACCGCGCCGGCTGATCGCTACTTGGGGAGGATCCCACCGTCGTCCGGCGGTGGCACCGTGCCGCCCCCGGATGCGTCGAGCCGCTCCTGGACGAGGCGGCGCAGCCTCGCGATCTCGTCGGCGAGCGCTTCGCCCGGGCACGCGGTCAGGCCGACGGTCCCGTGGCCGATGATCCGGTTGAGTCGCACCTTGCGCCCCGCGGGGTAGCGGCTCGCCGATCCGCCGGCTGAGACCAGCGTCGTCCTGCCCGTCGCCTGAAGGCCGTGAACGGCGAGCTTCCAGGCAAGGTAGGAGACGAGCGCGTCCTTGGCGGCCGGGGTTATCGGGGTGGTGGTATGGGTGCCGATCGACGCGATGCCGGTGGTCTGGGCGTTGAAGCCCTGCGCGTGCGCGCCGACGATCGCCTTGCGGACCCCGCCCGCGCGCCCGGCGTAGAGGTTCCCGAAGCGGTCGACGAGGGCGTTGTAGCCGATGTCGTTCCAGCCGTTGCCGTTGCGGTGATAGCGGCAGATGCCGAGCACGATCGCCGGCGCCTCGGCCTCCGAGTAGTTGTTCGCCGTAACCGTGTGGTGCACGACGGCCGCCTTGACCGTGCCGTGCGCGGCGGAGGTGCGGGGCCTGCAACCGCCCTCGGCGCGGTTGGCGCCCCACGAGCTGCGCTTGATCAGCTCCGGGCGCGTGGGGAGTGCCCCGGCCTCCGTCTCGATCACCGACGAGGCGGAGATGAAGGCCGAGTTGATCGTCGCGCGGACGTCGCTGAGCAGCCCCCCGAGGGGACTCGTCGTCCCCGAGACGTTGACGTAGTGCAGGGTCCCGCTCGGCCGCCAGCCGCGGCTGCGGAGCTGAAGCTGGTCGGCGCCGCCGAAGTACACCGGGCTGCCGTCAGCCGCCTCGACCCAGCGGCTCCACGCGCCGCCGCCTTCGCGGGCCCTGAGCTCGAGTGGGCGCAGCTCGCCGGCGAGGCCGGCGAGGTCGAAGCGCTCGGGCGCCGAGATCACGCCGGACCGGAAGCTGATCGGTCCCTCACCCGGGTTCGTGGCGGCGCCCGCAAGCCGCTCGACGGCCGGCAGGCGCTGCTCGAAGTCGACGGCCCTCGGCATGTAGGGCTGAGAGGAGAGCGCCGGCGCGGCGACGTAGCCGCAGCTCACGGCGAGGGCCGCTGCCACGAGGTATCTGAGCTTCAATCGCACTCTCTCACCAGGCAACACGCTGGGGCGGGGATGGATGCGCCCCACCGGTCAGAGTGGCAGATTTGCAGGGAGTTTCGCGGGAGCCCGGTCGCTAGGAGTCCGGGATCACGATCGCGACCTGCTCCGGTGCCTGGCCGCGGTAGGTATCGCGGAAGGCGCGGATCGCGTCGAGCGTCGCCCGACCCTCGTAGGTCGGGCAGCCGATCATCTGCGTCCACGCGGTCGCCGCGACCTCGTAGGGCATGTCGGGATTCGGGAACAGCAACATGCCGTCGAAGTCCTCGTCGAAGAGGCCCTTGAGCTCGAGTTGGTCGGCCTCCGAGAGGTCGGGCGAGTACTGGACGTCGATCCGCCCGTGCTCGAGCGAATGAACCGTGAACACCGGATCCGGGTACTCGCGGTAGGCGCCGTCGGCCTGCTGGCGCGGCGGCACGATGTGGTCGCCCGAGGTCGGTGGGTTGGTCTGGTAGTCGGGCGGGTCATCCTCGGGCTTGATGTGGGTGTTGCCCTCGTCCGGCAGGTCGAGCCGCAGCTCGCATCCGGCCTGCTTCGCGGCGACCTCGAGGTCGCCTTGCTGGACGGGCGGCGGCGGGGTGCCGTCGCGTCCGTCGGGGGTGAACCCGTTGACGCTGCCGCTCTGCAGCTCGACGTGGGCGATCGCGGGAATCTCCTTGCCGTTGACCTGCTGGTCGCCGCCTCCGCCGCCGCTGCCCGCGATCACCACAACGACCCCGACGCATACCGCCAGCGCCAGGCCGCCGGCGACGACGTAGCCGATCAGCAGCCGGCGACGTTGGGCGCTCGTCTCACGTTGCTCGGCCTCGAGCCGCTCGGCGCGGCGGCGGTCTCGCTCTTCCTTGCTGGTCACGGCGGCGCAGACTAGCGATCCAAGCTTCAGCCGACCTCAAGCGTCGTCCGCCGCCGCCCGCTCCTCGGCCGCCCAGCGCTCCGGGTCGCGGACCCCCGGGACCGCCAGGAAGGCGACGAAGACGAGCGCCGAGAGCACCCCGGCGCCGATCATCGTCTGCTCGACTCCGAACAGCTCCGCCGCCGGGCCCGCGAGCGCGAACGAGATCGGCACGAGGCCGAACGAGACCAGGTAGTCGACCGCCGAGACCCGGCCCAGCATCTCGCGCGGGACGTGCGACTGCATCATCGTCGCCCAGGTGATCTCGCCGATCGCGAAGAACAGGCCCGAGACGGCCCCGATCAGCATCGCCACGGCAAGCGAGCCGGTGAGCGGATAGAGGGCGAGGCAGCCAAATGCGATCGCAAAGCCGCAGAACATCAGCACGACGTGGTTGCGGGCCAGCCCGCGCTGGCCCAGCACCAGCGCCGTCGCGATCGCGCCGATCCCGGACGCCGCGAGGATCGCGCCGAAGGCGCCCGCGCCGCCGTCGAGCTCGTTGCGCACCAGGAACGGCAGCAGCACCTCCAGCGGCCCGAAGTAGAGCAGCAGTCCGAGCCCGGCCGCCGCGAGCGTTGCCCACAGCCATGCCCGCGAGCGGACGAAGCGAAATCCGGCGGCGATCTCGCCGCCCAGGGGCAGCGCCGCCCCCTGGTTGGCCGCCGGGCGCGCCCGCATCAGCGAGATGCAGCCGGCCGAGAACAGGAAGGTGGCGGCGTCGACCAGGAAGGCAGCGCCGGGGCCGACACCGGCGACGAGCACCCCCCCGATCGCCGGGCCGGCGGCCCGAAAGGAGACGGGCTCGGTGAGACTGTTGAGCGAGTTGGCCTGCACGAGCAGCGGAGCGCGGGACGATGTCGGGGATCGTCGCCTCCCAGGCGGGGGCGAACAGCGCCTCGCCGATCCCGAATGGGATCACGAGGACGACCACGTGCCAGAGCTCGATCTCCCCGGTCACCGAGAGCAGGCCGATGCCGGCCAGCGACCCGGCGCGGATGAAGTCGGCGACGATCAGCAGACGCCGGCGCGGGATCCGGTCGGCGAGGACGCCACCGAAGAGCAGGAACCCGACCATCGGCAGCGTCCAGGCGAGGCCGACGAGCGAGAGCGCCGTCGGCACGTTGGAGAGGTCATAGACCTGCCAGGCCAGCGCGACGAAGGTGATCCCGTCGCCGATCATCGACACCGCGATGCCGGTGAACAGCAGGGCGAAGTCACGCTCCCGCAGGGGGCGCAGCACTCGGGGGGTGCGCGCCACTAGGTCGAGGCCGCTTCGGCTGTGCTCTCGGCCGCCTCGTCGGCGTATGCCTCGGTGACGAAAGCGGCGAGCTCGTCGTCGAGTCGCCCGGGGCTGACCCGCCACTCGAAGATCGACTCGGCGTTGACCAGGCGCGCCCGCGGCATCTCCTCGACCAGCATGTCCGAGTCGGTGAACGGGTGCAGGGGGTCGCGCGGATGGCCGATCACCAGCGCGGGCAGGCCGATCAGCTCGCGCTCCTCGCGCGGCGGTGCGGTGCGGCCGAACAGGACGCCCTCGAGCACCGCCTCGGAAGCCTCCGGCGGACGCCGCGTCCAGTCGAGCCAGATGTCGACGAGGAAGTTCGTGCGTGGGATCCGATTGGTGATCGCGGCGACCCCGCGCAGCACCGGCTTCGCCACCCGCAGGCTGAGCAGGATCGGGAGGAAGATCAGCCCTGCGGCGACGAGCGCGTTGTCGAGCACGGGCATCTCGATCAAGAGCGCCCGAGCCGCCCGCGGGTGGCGGGTTGCCATCTCGAGCGCGCAGTTCGCGCCCAGCGAGGTGCCGCCGACCACCGGTCGGTCGATCCCGAGATGGTCGATCAACGCCGCGAGCTGGTCGGCGAAGGTGGTCATCGTGTAGGCGCGCATGTCGGCCGGCTTGTCCGAGGAGCCATGACCGAGCAGGTCGACGGCGATCACCCGGATGCCGCGCGAGGCCATCTCCGGCGCGAGGTGGTCGAACATGTGCCTGTTCATCAGCAGACCGTGGACGAGCACGAGCACGCGATCGCCCTCCCCATAGTCGGTGAACGCGATCCGCTGCCCGTTGTAGAGGAACGACCCCTCGACCGCCGCCATCAGGCGACTCAGTCTAAAGAGGCGGCCCGCTGCTCCGGGCGCGCATCGCCGTCGCGCTCCCAGGGCCGCGATGCACGCAGCGCCGCGAGCACGGCCCGCGTGCCCGGGGCGCGATTGAGCGCGTAGAAGTGGATTCCGGGAGCTCCCGCCGCAAGCAGCTCCTCGCACTGGCTGGCGGCGAAGGCGACGCCCAGCAGCGCCTCGGCCTCCGCGTCGCCGCCCAATGCCCCCATAGCCTCGGCGAGCTCGCTGGGGATCGAGGCGTCGCAGAGCTCGCAGATCCGCGCCACCTGGCCGAAGCTGGTGATCGGGATCACCCCGGGGATGATCGGGACCGCGATCCCGCGCGCCCGCGCGGCGTCGACGAAGTCGAAGTAGGCCTGGTTGTCGAAGAAGAGCTGGGTGATCAGGAAGCTCGCGCCGGCGTCCACCTTGGTCTTCAGGTAGGCGAGGTCGGCGGCGAGGTCGTCCGCCTCCGGGTGGACCTCGGGAAAGCACGCACCGCCGATCGTGAAGGGGTAGTCGCCGGTGATGAAGCCGGTCAGCTCGGCGGCGCTGGAGAGCCCGTCGGCGGGCGGCACGAACTCGGTCTCGCCGCGCGGCGGGTCGCCGCGCAGCGCGAGCACGTTCTCGATCCCGATCGCCGCGAAGCGGTCGAGGATCTCGGTCAGTCCCTCGCGGGTCTCGCCGACGCAGCTGAGGTGGGCCATCGACCTCGATCCCGTGCTCGCGACCTGATCCGCTCGGCGATCTCGACCGTCCCGTCGCGGGTCGCCCCGCCGGCGCCGTAGGTGACCGAGACGTAGTCGGGTCGCAGCGGCTCGAGCGCCTCGACGGTCTCGAACAGGTCGGCGACGCCCGCGTCGGTCTTCGGGGGGAAGAACTCGACCGAGAACACGGGCCGCTGGCGCTCGAGCAGTTCGTCGATTCGCATCCGGCGAATGATGGTAGAGCGGCGCCCGCCCACCGGCGCTACTCGCGCCGGTGGGCGATCTTCGCCGTCGCCTGCGCCGTAGGCTTGATCGCGACGTAGTCGATGTCCACGTGCGCGGGGCGAGTGACGCAGAATGTGATCACGTCGGCGATCTCGGCGGGCCGAAGCGGCTCGAGGCCGCGGTAGACGTCCGCGGCGCGCTCGGCGTCGCCCTCGAAGCGGACCAGCGAGAACTCGGTCTCGACCATGCCGGGAGCCACCTCGGTGACCCGGATGGCGTCGCCAAGCAGCTCCAGGCGCAGGGTCTGGGCGAGCGCGTGGGCGGCGTGCTTGGCGGCGGTGTAGCCACCCCCGCCCTCGTAGGCCTCGACGCCGGCGACCGAGCCGACGATGACGATGTGAGGGTCGCGGCCGCGCCGCAGCGCCGGCAGCAGCGCCTTCGTCACCCTCATCACGCCGGCGACGTTCGACTCCCACATCTCCCGCCACTTCTCCTCGTCGGCGTCGGCGACGGCCTCCAGGCCGAGCGCCCCGCCTGCGCTGTGGACGATCACGTCGACGTCCCCGAGACCCTCGGCCAGCGCCGCGACCGAGTCCGGGTCGGCGACATCGAGCCGCGTCGCCCGGCCACCGACCTCGGACGCGAGCTCTTGGCAGCGCTGCAGGCGCCGCGCCGTCGCGATCGTGTCGAACCCCGCCGCGGCTAGCGCTCGAACGGTCGCGGCGCCGATCCCGCTGGAGGCCCCGGTGACCAGGGCGATTCTCCGATCGTCGTCCATACGGTGAATCTAGCCCGCGCGGTCCATATCGTTGCGGGCGGATGACCGCGGCCGGATACACGCTCGGACGGGAGCCCGCCTAGCCCGCGGGGCGGGCGGATCCACATGGCCGACCGGGAGCTGGAGAAGTCCGTTGAGGCGACGCGCGAGCCGAGCTTCCTGCTCGCCAAGCCCGAGAAGCGTTTCTTGACCTGGATCGCGGCGCGCCTGCCCCGGTGGGTGCTGCCCGACGACCTGACGGCGCTCGGTGTGATCGCCGCCCTCGGGGTGTGTGTCGCCTATCAGCTCTCCAACGACAGCATCGACTGGCTCTGGGTCGCGAGCGGCCTGCTGGTGGTGCAGTGGTTCGGCGACTCGCTCGACGGCACCCTCGCCCGCGTGCGCGGGATCGAGCGCCCGACCTACGGCTACTACATCGACCATCTCGTCGACGCGATCGCGACAGCGGCGATCGGCATCGGACTCGGCCTCTCGCCGCTGATGCTGCTCTCGATCGGAACCCTGATCGTCGTCGCCTATCTGATCCTCTCGATCAACGTCTACCTCGAGAGCTTCGCGTTCGGACGCTTCTCGATCGGCTACGGCCTGATCGGCCCGACGGAGGTGCGGCTGATCCTGATCGGGCTCAACACCGTCGTCGCCCTGGGGGCCGGTCTGGACTTCGTCCTGGCCGACCTCGAGCTCACCGTGTTCGACCTGATCGGCCTGGCGATCGCGGGCACGATGATCGTGCTCCTGCTCGGTCGCGCGGCGCGCAACCTGCGCGAACTGGCACGCAAGGAGCCCTCGGCGCCCCGGCGCTGACCCCGTTTTCACGCAGTTTGCGGGGTCCGGGACGCAGAGGCACTTGCAATCCGCCGCGGTCCGGTATAGATTGCGCCTGCGGTTCGGGAGAGAGGAAACCGACGCGAAAGCCAAGCGGAAGGCCCTCTCTAAGGTGACTCGCAAAGCTTTGTTCGCGCGTAGGCTACGTGCGAGGCAGGCGGAGAGAGTCCCACCGGGCCGCATTTTCTTTGCCCGCGTTCGTGTGGCCGGCATCACGGCCCGCCGTCCGACCGCCTCTCTACTTTGCGCTTCGCGGCGACTTTCCGCCGCCGGCTCGGGTTGGCCTGCCGCCACGGGTCGCGCGACCGGGGCGCACCAGGGGAAGCGGGCGCTGTGGCGTAACCCCGGCAGACGCCGCCGCTAGCCCGCCCGCTTCCCGTCCAACCCCGGCTGGGCTTCGCCCGACGCGCCCTCGTACCATGGATGCGTGGCGACGGTTCCGGAGCTCGATCCTGCCGCGGTGGCTGAGGTGGGCGCCCAATTGCGGCAGAACGTCCAGCGCGCGGTCAAGGTCAGAGACGATGTCCTGCGCGACGTCCTGGTCGCCCTCTTCGCCGAGGGCCACGTGCTGATCGAGGACTACCCAGGGGTCGGCAAGACAGCGCTCGCCAGGGCGCTCGCTCGCTCGCTGGACGCCGACTACGCGCGGGTGCAGTGCACCGCCGACCTGCTGCCCGCCGACATCGTCGGCACCAACGTCTTCAATCAGCGCGAGAGCCGCTTCGAGTTCCACCCCGGGCCGGTGTTCGCCAACGTCGTCCTCGTCGACGAGATCAACCGTACGTCGCCCAAGACCCAGTCGGGCCTGCTCGAGTGCATGCAGGAGCGCCACGTGACCGTCGACGGCCACCAGCACGAGCTCGCGCGCCCGTTCATCGTCATCGCGACCCAGAACCCCGCCGAGTACGAGGGCACCTACCCGCTCCCCGAGGCGCAGCTCGACCGGTTCATGGTCCGGGTGTCGCTCGGCTATCCGAGCGCCGGCGACGAGGCGGAGATGCTCGAGCAGCATGCTCGCCACGACCGCGTGCTCGACCTCGACCCGGTGACCGGAATCGCCACCGCGCTCGCGGCGCAGGCGGGGGTCGCCACGGTGCACGGTAGCGAGGCGCTGCGCCGCTACACGGTCGCCCTCGGCGAGGCGACAAGGAGCGACCCCAGGGTCGACCTCGGCGCCAGCCCGCGCGCCGTGCTGATGCTGTTCCGCGCTGCCAAGGCCCGCGCGGCGCTCGACGGCCGCGATCACGTGCTCCCCGACGACGTCCAGGCGCTCGCCCCCTCGGTGCTCGCCCACCGGCTGCTGCTCGCCCCCGACGCCACCTCCGGCGACGCGGAGGCGGTGATCGCCGAGGCGCTCGAACGCGTTCCGGCGTTCTAGGGGGACCATGGCCGGCGCGCCGACCGCGGTCGTGCTCGGGCTCACCCTGGTGGTCGCCGGTGTCGGTTTCGACTCGCCCTCGCTGATTGTTCCGGGCGTCGGCTTGCTCGGGCTCGCCGTGGTTGCGGTGGCCTGGGTCGAGCTCGCCCGCCCGCGGCGGCTGGTGAGGGCTCCAGCCCCGAGTCGAGTGCTCGAGGACGAGCCCTATCCGCTGCGCATCAGCGCCGTCGGTGGCTGGGTACCCCCGCCGGGAGGCGCGCTCAGCGACGGTGTGCTGCCCGCCGCGATCCGGATTGGCCCGCGCTCGCCGTCGAGCCATGTCATCGACGTCCGGCTCCGTGGCCGCGGCCGCCGGCTGCCGGGCCCCGCGAGATTGGAGCTCGGCGACCCGCTCGGGCTTTGGGCCCGGGTGGCGGAGAGCGACGACCCCGGGGAGCTGCTCGTCCTGCCCCGAATCGAGCCTGTCCTGGTCGCCGGCCGAGGCGCGGGGGGCGCTCGACCGGCCTCGCTCGCAGGGTTCGAGGACGGCGCCGCGTCGAGCCGGCTCGACGCGCGCGCGATCGAGCTCGAGGTGGATGGGCTGCGCGCCTACCGGGAGGGCAGCCCGGCATCTCGGATTCATTGGCCGGCGGTGGCGCGCACCGGCGAGCTGGTCGAGCGTCGCCTGGTCGCCGGAGCCGACGCCGCGCCGCTCGTGGTCCTCGATGCGACTCGCCCGGCGAGCTCCGAGGCGCTGGAGGCGGCGGTCCGAGCCGCGGCCTCGCTCTGCGTCCACCTCGCCGGCGCTGGCGGCTGCGCCGCGCTGCTGCCCGGCGACCGGCGCCCGACGGAGATCGAGTCCGACCTCCGCGCGTGGGCTCAGGTGCACGCACGGCTGGCCCTCGTCGAGGCGGGCTCGCCCGCGCCGGCGATCTCGCGCACGATTCGTCCGGGGGCGGTGTTCTGGGTCACCGCAGCCCAGCCCCCCGCTCTCCCTCAGGCGCTGCGCTCCGGCGCCGCCCCGCGTTACCTGGTCGCACCAGCCTCAGCCGGCGGGCGGCGGGCGGCGTTCTCGGTCGCCGGATGCGAGGGGCGACTCGCCGGAGCGCATGCGCGCCGGCCGCTGGGGAGGATCGCGTGACCGGACTCGCCGAGCGCGGTTTCGAGCGCACCGCCACTCCGGCGGGCGATTCGTACGGGCCGGGCGTGGACGCCGGGCGCCCCTCCAGGGCGCCCGCGCGTGAGCCCGTCGAGCGACGAGCGGTTGCCCGGTTCTCGGTCGAGCTCGCCGTGTTCGCTGCGCTCGCTGCGCTCGCCACGGCCCAGTGGTCCCGGATGGTCGTCGACCCGCCCCTCGGACGCTTGCTCGCGGCGCTGGCGATCGCCACGCTCGGTGGCGCCCTGCTCGCTGCGCTCGGCATTCACCGCAGCCGCCCGCGCGCGGCAGCTCCTGCCGCCCTCTTGGTCGCGTCGCTGGCGACCGCCACCGCGATGGTCGTCGTCGGCCTGCCGGCGCGCTTGCTGGCGCCGGGCAGCTGGCCCGAGCTGTTCGACAGCCTCGGCCGTGGCCTCGCGGGCTTCGAGGACACTGAGTTGCCTTACGACGGGGGGGACGTCTGGCTCCGGCTGACGCTGCTTCTGTTCGCGCCACTGCTGCTCGGAATCGCGGCCGGGATTGGTTTCTGGCCGGCCCGTCGCCGAACCGTGCTCAGGGTGGTCGCGTTGGGGGTGTTGGTGACGCTCTACGGCGTCGCGGTCACCCTCGATCCTCCAGGCGGCGAGTTGCTCTGGGGCGTCCCGCTGCTGGCCCTGATCGTGGCTTGGCTGTGGGCGCCGAGCCTCGAGCCGCGCCGTGCTGCGATCGCCGTCGCCGTCGCCGCGGCTGGGGGCCTGATCGCCTTGCCGGTCGCGGCGAGGCTCGATCCGGCGGTGGCCTGGTGGGACTACGAGAGCTGGGATTGGATCGGGCGCGACAGCGAGGTGACCTTCGATTGGAATCATTCGTACGGCCCGCTCGAATGGCCCGACAGGGGCACGAAGCTGCTGGAGGTTCGCAGCACCGCCCCGCTGTACTGGAAGGCGAGCGTCCTCGACCGGTTCGACGGCTTCACCTGGCAGCGAGCGCAGCGCGCGGACGTGTTGGCGACGACCGAGCGCCTCGCGCGCCGCCGGACTCCGGGTGGTGACCTACCCGAGCGCCACCGCGAATGGCTTTCGCAGGCGAGCTTCGACGTTCGGGCGCTGTCCAGCGGGCTGGTGATCGGCGCCGGCACGCCTCAGGTCGTGCAGGGACTCGGGGACGACGTTGCGGTGAGCTCGGACGGAACGCTGCGAATCGGCCCGGAGCCTCTGCGAATAGGCGACGAATACTCGATCCTCGCCTACTCGCCGCAACCGACCGCCGCCGAGCTCCGCGGCGCACCGTCCAAGTACCCGCCGCGCCGCTTCCGGTACTCGACCCTGGTCGGGCTACCGGCGACGGTCGCCGGGGTCGACCTTGGCGTCGCGCCGGCGCGAGGGCGGGCGATGCCGCTCTGGGGCGAGCGCCCGGACGCCGAGCTGCGGGCCGAGCTGCTCGCCTCGCCGTACGGATCGACCTACCAACTCGCGCGCCGGCTGGTTGCCGGGGCGGAGACCCCCTATGCGGCGGTGCGGGCGATCGAGCGTCACCTCCGCAACGGCTACAACTACTCGGCCAACGTGCCGCAGCGCACCTACCCGCTGGCGTCGTTCCTGTTCGAGGACCGATCCGGCTACTGCCAGCAGTTCGCCGGCACGATGGGGCTGATGCTGCGCATGGTCGGGATCCCGAGCCGCGTCGTTTCCGGGTTCGCGCCCGGCAGCCTCGACAACGAGCGCGGGGTATACGAGGTGCGCGATACGGACGCCCATTCCTGGGTCGAGGTCTACTTCCGGGGCGTCGGGTGGGTGACCTTCGACCCGACTCCGGCGGCGGCCCCCGCTGCCTCGCAGACGCTCGACGCCGAGCTGGGGACGTTCTTCCGGGGTCGCGGCTCGGTGGCCGACCAGGGTCGCGGTGGCGGTCGCGGTCGCGGCATCGAGCGCGCGGCCGAGGGCGGCACCGTCGGTGCTGCCCGCGATGAGGGTGGGCCGTGGGGACCGATCGCACTCGGGCTGGCGTTGATCGCGGCGCTCGCGGGGGCCGTGGCCGGCAGTGGTGTTCAGGCGCCGGCGCCGGGCACTCGAGGACGGTCGCGGCGCCGAGGCGCAGGTGGCCGAGTTTCGCCGCGCCCTCGGCCGCCTCGGATGGAAGCTGCCCACTGAGACCACGCTGCTCGGAATCGAGCGCCGCTTTCGCAGCGCCGGCCGCCCCGCGGTCGCCGGCTACGCCGCCGGGCTGCGCGCGCATCGCTACGCCCCGGGGTCGCCGCCGCCGCCGGGCCCGGGGGCCCGGCGAGCCTTGCGCGGCGCGCTCTCGGCTGGCGGCGGCCTGCGCCGGCGCCTGCGCGCCCTGGCCGCGATCCCGCCGGGCGGCCCGCGATGAGCGCCTGCTTCGAGCCGGTTGAGATCCGGCCCGGGCTCTGGCGTTGGACGAGCGCCCATCCTGATTGGCGCCCGGACGCGGCGCCGGGAAGCACCGCGGATTGGGATCGCGAGGTCGGATCCACCGCGGTCTCGACCGCCGCCGCCGCCGTGTTCATCGACGCGCTCGTGCCCGCGGACGCGGACGGGTTCTGGGCCTGGGCCGACCAGCGCGCCGCCGGCGCAGAGCGGGTGCTCGCTCTGACCACGATCGGCTTTCACCGGCGCAGCCGGCCAGAGGTCGCCGCGCGATATGGCGCCGACTCGTCGCGCGCACGCGCGACGTTGCCGGCAGGCATGGAGGCGATCGCGCTGCGCGGCGCGGGTGAGGTGGCCTTCTGGCTCGCCGACCACCGCACCCTCGTCTTCGGCGATCGAATCCTCGGCGCGCCGGGCGGCGGACTGCGCCTCTGCCCCGAGTCCTGGCTCGGCTACCTGCCCAACAAGCCGACTCTCGGCGACCTGCGCGGCCTGCTGCGCCCGTTGCTCGAGCTGCCGGCCGAACGGATCCTCGTCTCGCATGGCGAGCCGGTGCTCAGCGGGGGCCGCGAGGCGCTCGCCGAGGCGATCGGATGAGCCCCGCGGGTCCCCGCCGGATCGGCTTCGACGGTGTACTCGAGACCTGCCTCTATCACGATACGGCGGAGGCGGAGGAGGTGGAGCGCTTCTACGGTGAGGCGCTCGGCCTGCGTCTGGTCGAGCGTTGGCGGGGTGGGATTGCGTTCCGCGTGGGGGAGGGAGTGGTGCTGCTCTTCGACCGCGAGCTGACCGCCGGCCGGAGCGGACCGATCTCCGCCCACGGCAGCGCGGGTCCCGGCCACGCCTGTCTGCTCGCCGCGGGAGCGGGTGAGTACGAGGCTTGGAAGCGCCGCCTCGCAGCCGCGGGTGTCGAGATCACTCATGAGCACGTCTGGGGCGACGAGCGCCGGTCTCTTTACTTCAACGACCCGGCCGGCAACCTGCTCGAGATCGCCGACGGCGACCTCTGGCCGCCGTGAGCACCGGCTCGCGCCGCGGATAGCTTTCGCCGATGGCCGAGCGACGCTAGCTCTCCTTCATCACCGAGTAGATCACTCGCTCCGCGATCTGCAGCTCGGCATCGCCGAGCCGCGCGACGAGCCGGTAGAGCTCGCGTTTGGCGATCCGCTCGCGCTGGTCCGGGTTCTCGAGCAGAGCGGCCATCCCCTGGTAGTAGGTTCGCTCGAGCCCCTGTTCCGTCTCGATCGCGGCGGTCGCGGAGGCGGCCGCCGCGCTGGGGTCGGAGGTCAGCTGGGTGATCGCCCGCTCGATCTCTCGCAGCGACTCGCCGAGCATCGTCACCATCTCGGCGATCGTCTCGTCCGGCGCCATGTCCATCGCCTCCGCCTCGTTGACGAGGTCACGGGCCCGGTTGAGCAGCCAGTCGATCCCCTGCGAGAGGGCGAACAGGTCCTCGGGCTCGATCGGCGTGACGAAGGAGGAGCTCACGGCGCTCAGGACCTCCCGCTTGGCGTCGTCGCCGCGGCGCTCGGCCTCGCGGACCGCTGACGCGGACGAGGCGTCGCCGCCGGCCCAGTCCACGAGCGCGTCCAAGCCGCCCAGCGTCTCGCCGATCTGGCGCCCCAGCAGGCCGAGCACGTCGGGCTCGTCGGGCAGGAACCAATGGTGTTTGGTCATCTCGAGCGTGGGGTCATGTCAGCAGTTGCAGCAGCCCGAAGGCGACGACCGCCAGGGCGCCGCTGATCGGCATCGTGATCAACCAGGCGACTCCCATCTGTCGGACCAGCGCCCAATGGACGTGGTGCCAGCGCCTTCGCCCGCCGCCGACGCCGACTACGGCCGAGGCGACGACCTGGCTGGTCGAGGTGGGCGCGCCGAGCACCGAGGCTCCCAAGATCACTGCAGCCGACGACGACTGCGTCGCCAGTCCGTCGATCGGTTTGATCCGGTAGATGCGCCTGCCCACGGTACGAATAATGCGCCACCCGCCCAGTGCCGTGCCGAGCGTCAAGGCGACCGAGCAGGATGCCGTCACCCAGAGCGGCGCCGCGAGCGAGTCGATCTGCCCCGCCGCGAGCAGCAGGGCGGCGATCACGCCGACGGCCTTCTGGGCGTCGTTGGCCCCGTGGCTGAATGCGAGAGCCGCCGACATCACCCACTGCCCGGAGTTGATCGGAGCCCTGATGCGTGCGGTAGCGCGGCGTGCCAGGTGTCGCAGCGTGCGAATCACCAGCAGGGCGGCGAGGGCGCCGAGCGGCGGCGAGATCGCAAGGGCGACGAGGGTGCCGATCACGCCCACCGGGTGCAGCCCGTCGAAGCCGCCCCAGTTGACCGCGTCGGCGCCACCCTCGACCAAGGCGGCGCCGATCAGGCCGCCGACGAGCGCGTGGCCGGAGGACGATGGCAGTCCGAAGCGCCACGTGATCAGGTTCCAGGTCACGGCCGCCGCCAGCCCGGCGCCGATCACCTCCGTGGCGACGGCGGGCGAGACCGTGACGATGCCTCCGATCGTGTCGGCTACGGCGGCGCCGACGAACAGGGGGCCGAGGAGGTTGAAGACGGAGGCGAGGATGATCGCCTGGAGCGGGCGGGCGGCCCGGGTGGCGACCAGGGTCGCGATCGCGTTCGCGGCGTCGTGGATGCCGTTCGTCACGGCGAAGGCGAGCGCCAGCGCCACTGCCAACGCGAGCCCTGGGTCCATCGGGCGACTCTATCCCCGACCGGCGGGGATCGAAGCGGGGCGAGGACCGCGGGCGCCAAATGACGGGCGGCCTTCTTGCGTCGTGCCGCCTCTCCACGGTAGGTCCCCGCGTCGGGCAGTTCACGGCTGGAAACCGCGCAAACGCCGCCGCGCGACGGAGCCGTCCTCGACCGATCCGCATGCGCAGGCCCTCAGGACTCCTGATCGACGATCTTCCAGTAGGAGTCCTTTCGCAAGATCTTCCCGTCGCGTAGCTCGAACAGATCGCACCCCTGGACCTGGACTTCTGCGCCCGAGGTATCGGTGCCGGTGATCGTCCACTCCGAGACGCCCCGGTCGCCAGAGGCCCAGTGGCGGTCCTTGCCGTAGTGGATGTCCGGGATCCCGGCGAATCGAGCCTCGATCCCTTTGCGTACCTCCTCCTTGCCCTCGAGCCGCCGCCCCCATGGATCGACGCCTCGCGGCGTCTCAAATACGCAGTCTTCGGTGAAGAACTCCATGACCGCATCTACGTCATGCCTGTTGAAGGCCGCGAGGAACTCTTTGAGCGTTCCAACTCCGCTGTCTGCCATCTGACCTCCTCTCGAAGAGCCGGCCACACCGATGGCGTAGGGCCGCTGCTGAATTATCGCTTCTCGTCTCTATGAAGAAGGGCTTCGTGTCAAGTAACGGTCGGTAGTTCGGGGTCAGGGTCCTTTCGCGGCGTCGGGGTGTGGAGCAACGCTCATGTCTCTATGGCCTCCTCGGCGGGAGGATCAGGCGAAATCGGATGCTTCGCTCGCGGGCGCAAGTCCAAAGGGGCGGTCAGGCCGCCAGACGAAAAGCGGCGCCTCGGGGAGCGAACTCCTCACTTCGAGAAAGCATGTGCCAGATCGCGTGGGCAAGCCGCCGGGCGATGTCGATCTGGGCGACCTTGGCGCCGCGCTGCTTGCCCAGCCGGCGCTTGTTTCGCTGGTAGCGCTCGGAGTAGGCGGGGTGCTTTAAGGCGTGCATCGTCGCCTCGATCAGCGCCCAGCGCAGGTAGGTCGGGCCGTGCTTTGTGATCGGGCCGCGGCGGTCTGAGTCACCGGACTGGTTGACCCGCGGGCAAAGGCCGGTATAGCCGGCGAGCTTCGCGGGTGAGGCGAAGCGCTCGATCTCGCCGATCTCGGCGGCGATCGTAAACGCCAACACCCAGCCGATCCCGGGTGCGCTGCGAAGCAGCGGGATGTAGGGGTGGTCGGCGTGGTCGGCCTTGAGCCTCGCGTTGATCTCGGTGATCTGTGTCTCGAGGTCGTCGATCAGCGCCACGCTCGGTCTTGCAGGCAAGCGGCGCGAGCCCCTTGACCTTCTGGGCGTCGGCGATCTCGACCGACCAGCCGCAGGCCTCGAGCGTGTCGTGCACGATCCGCGCTCCGGTCATCGACTCGATCACGGCCGACACCGGCTCTTGGTGGACTTGCTCGATTCGTCTCGCGAGGGTCTTTAGCGAGTCGACGTCAGGCGGGACGGCGAGCTGGTCGAGATGCTCCCCCCGATCGGAGAGCAGGCAGACGTCAACTTTGCGTCGGCTCAGGTCTAATCCAGCGTGCAACATGTGAGTTGGGCCTCCTTGGTGCTCGGTTGATGAACACGACTGAGCGTGTCACCAACGGGGGCCCTTCTTCATGGCAGTCCTAAGCGGTATCGCGCGAATGACCGCTCAACCGGCTGGCCTTCTCCCCCTGGCTTCACGTCGAAGCAGGCCATACGATTGGCGAATAGCTCACCGAGTTCGATACGCACGCAACGGCGAGGTCGCGATCGGGTACACGGTCCTCGGCGAGGGGCCGGCTGACCTGGTCTATCTGGCGCCGTTCAACAACCTCGACCTCGCCTGGGAGAACCCCCACTATGCGCGGTTCCTGCGCAAGCTCGCCTCCTTCTCACGGCTGATCGTGGTCGATCGCCGTGGCACGGGCGTCTCGGACCGCTACTCCCCCGACGACCTTCCCGCCCTCGAGGAGCTCGTCGACGACCTCGCCGCCGTGCTGGACGCGGTCGGGTCGGAGCGCGCTGCACTGTTCGGCTACTCCGACGCCGGCGCGCTCTGCGCGATGTTCGGCGCCACGCGTCCAGATCGGGTCTCGGGTCTGATCCTTCACGCGACCGCCGCGTCTGGCACGCGGACCCCCGACTATCTCTGCCAATGGTCGGACGACGAGTGGCAGGAGTATCTCCGGGAGGTTCGTGACCCCAGAACCGGGTATGGCACACGGGAGTACGCCGAGGCGACGCTCCCGCGCTTCGCCCCCTCGCTCACCGGCGATGAGTCCATGGTCGAGTGGTGGGAGCGCTTTCAACGGCACTCGGCGAGCCCGAGCGCCCTTTATGCGCAGGAGGCCGTCTTCCAGAAGCTGGACATCCGCGGGATGCTGCCGTCAATCGGAGTCCCGACCTTGGTCCTGCATCGGAGCGATGATGCGATCGAACCGGTCGGCGCGGGGCGCTATCTCGGAGAGGTGATCCCCAATGCCGAGTATGTGGAGCTGCCCGGCGCCGATCACCTCCCGTGGGCTGGCGACCAGGAAGCCCTCATCCGCGAGGTTGAGAGCTTCTTTGACCGAGTGTGGAGGGACGAGGAAGAGACCTTCGAGCGGGTGCTGGCAACCGTGATGTTCACCGACATCGTTGACTCGACCGCACAGGCGGCGACGATGGGCGACCAGCACTGGCGTGAGGTACGCGAACAGCACGATCGGCTGATCCGCGCCCAGCTCGCGCGCTACCGCGGCCGTGAGGTCAAGACGATGGGCGACGGATTCCTCGCCGTCTTCGACGGGCCGGCCCGCGCAGCCCGTTGCGCCTCGGCGATATGCGAGTCGGTGGGAGGGTTGGGTGTCCAGCTCCGTGCGGGCTTGCACACGGGCGAGGTCCAGCCCGACGGTGACGACATCTCCGGGATCGCGGTGGCGATCGGCGCGCGGATCGGCGCTCTGGCCGGGCCCGGTGAGGTCCTGGTCTCGTCGACCGTCAAGGACCTCGTCGTGGGCTCAGGGCTGGCGTTCGAGGACCGAGGCAGGCATGAGCTCAAGGGTGTCCCGGACGCCTGGCAGCTATACGTGCTCGGCCAAGGGCGAAGCGAGCCCTAGGCCACAACCGAAGGCTCCGGTCGCGATGGGCGTCAGGCCGGCGGCATCTCGGCGAACTGCGGCGCGTCATCGCCGATCTGGTGCCAGCTGGCCTTGTACGCCACCTGTTGGTGAAAGCTCGGCTCGAGATCGAGGTCGCTCATCAGCCCTGCGGCCACGAAGTACACCTCGCCGAGGTCGTCATAGAGGCTGGATCCGCAGTTGCTGCAGAAGTTGCGAGGCGCAAGCTCGCTCTCGTAGGTCTTGACCAAGTCCTCGCCCTTGGTGAACCTGAAGTTTTCCGGGGCCACGACCACCCCTGCGAGGCTCGACCCCGTCCACCGCTGGCAGCGACTGCAGTGACAGTAGCCCAGTGCCTCGGGATCCTGAACCTCGTACTCCACGCCGTCGCACAAGCAAGCTCCCTTGAGCGTTTCAGTCATCAGGACCCCTTCTCGAGTTGGCGTTGAACGATCCGCGGCAACGCTACCACCGGCAGGCCGACGCGGTGCGACCGATTCCTACGCAAGCCGTGAGGCCGGCGGCCTTCAGGGCCGACTCCTGATCCGGGAAGGTACGCCAGCGCACCAGCTTGCCATCGCGCAAGATGAACACCTGAGCGTACGGCGGTAGCTCTGTCCAGATTCCGCTGTGCCGCCCTCTTTGACGTTGATTGCAGATCAGGGCGACCACGTCGTCGCGGGCGACCATCGCCATCGCTTCGGGATTCCGGTACGCCTCGAGGTCCCGGGGACCGGCAGGAAGGAACGGCATGGTCTATCCCATTGGGCACTATTGGGCACCACAACGGGGGTTGCAGCAGACCGTCCCTTTGGTGCTGAGGCGCCCCTCGCGACAAACCCCGCGGCATCTCGAACGTCTTCAACTTCGAACTCCAGGTCGCTCCACGCTTCGAACCAGGCGCGCCAATAGGCCCGCACGCCCTCATGGCCGTCGTAGACCTCGGCCAAGTCCGGAATCATCTCCGCCAGGCGCGAGGCGTCCCATTCGACCTCGGGATCGACCCACCCGAGGTCGAGTTCGTCGCTACGCGCTGGGCGGGGCTTTCCGAGATGGAGCTAGCCGGGCTCGAACCGGCGACCTCCTGATTGCGAACCAGGCGCTCTCCCAACTGAGCTATAGCCCCGCGAACGCGTGGCCCGTGGCCACCCGTGCACGCCCAGGATACTCGTCGATCGGGGGACGGCAAAGGGACGGGCGCGGGCACGGCGAAAGAAGGGCGCGAGTAGTCTTCCTGCGACCACACCGCCATGGGAATTCTCGACGACGCGATCCGAGAGCACCTCGACCTGAAACGGCGTCTGGGCGCCGCTGACGATGAGCTTGCGCGCCTCGAGGGCGAGGCGTTCGGGCCCCCGGCGCGGCCCGGTGAGCCGGACTTCCCCGAGTCCGAGCCGAGCGGCGCAGTCGCCGAGGCCGAGTCAACCGCCGGCGAGGGGATCGCGGTGGAGGAGGCCCTCAAGGAGGAGGCGCCCGGCGAGCAGGTCGCCGAGGCTGGACCAGCCGAGCTGCCGACGGAGCCGGCCGGTGAAGCCCCCACGCCGGAGCCGGATCAGCGGGTCGCCAAGGTCGAGCCGGCGTCGGCGACCGGTTCAGAAACCGCAGGCGAGGAGCCGACATTTTACGACCACAGTGAGGAAGAGCTCGACCTCGAGCTCGACCTCGACCTCGACGACGAGGAGCAACCGCCGGAGACGCCTTCGCCCGCCGAGCCCGCACCGGCTGCGCCGCCGATCGAATCACTGGACACGATCGAGCATCAGATCGAGGGAGCGGTCGAAGACACCGGCGAAGCCGAGGTCGTCGAGGGGGCCTCGGCCGGCGAGGAGCCGATCACCGGCGAGGAGCCGCTGCCCGCCGAAGAGCCACTCACCGGCGAGGAGGAGGAGGTCGAGGTCGTCGAGGGCGAGATCGAGGACGACGGCGACGAAGTCGAGGACGACGGCGACGAGGACGTGCTCGAGGAGACGCCCGAGTTCCTACGCGAGACGCCCGAGGACGACGAGTTGTGGTTCGAGCAGGGCGAACCGAAGGACTTCGACTTCTGAGAACCGATGGGCGGCGCATTTCTGCGTCCTCGGTCGATCGACTCGCTTACGCACCCGACAGTACGCGCGCTTCGCCGATCGCCCTGCGTCCTTGAACTGCTTGCCCCCCGACTCTCGGGGCGGTGGCCGCCGGTCTCACACGTAGCCGCGAGTGCGCGAGGCTTCGACGACGCGTTCGATGCCGACCAGGTATGCGGCCTCGCGCAGGTCGAGCTTCTCCTCCTTGGCCCGGGCCGAGACCTCGCGGTAGGCGCGGCGCATGATCGTGCCGAGCTTGTCGTTGACCTCGCGTTCCTCCCAGCGGAAGTGCTGCAGGTTCTGGACCCACTCGAAGTAGGAGACGACGACCCCCCCGGCGTTGGCCATCACGTCGGGGATGATGTAGACGCCCTTGTCACGCAGGATCTGGTCGGCGACCGGGGTCGTCGGGCTGTTCGCCCCTTCGACCAGCACCTTGCATTGCATCCGGTCGGCGTTGTGCTCGTGGAGCATCCCGCCGAGCGCCGCCGGAATGAAGACGTCGCACGGCACCGCGACCAGATCGGCTGCGTCGATCGACTCGGCGCCGGCGAAATCGGTGATCAGGCCGCCGCCGGCGATGTGGTCGTACAGCGCATTGGCGTCGATTCCGGCATCGGCGCGAATCGCCCCGTTGGCGTCTGAGACGCCGACCATCGTCGCCCCGAGTTGCTGCATGATCCGGGCCGCCCAGGAGCCCACGTTGCCATAGCCCTGGACGACGAACGTCGTGTCGGCGGGGGAAAGGCCGAGCTGCGGCGCCGCCTCCCGGTACATGTAGACGCAGCCCCGGCCGGTCGCCGCCTCGCGGCCGTAGGAGCCCTCGAGCGAGATCGGCTTGCCGGTGCAGATCGCCGGGGTGTGGCCGTGGAGCTTTCCGTACTCGTCCATGAACCAGGCCATCGTCTGGGCGTTGGTGTTGATATCGGGAGCCGGGATGTCGCGGGTCGGCCCGAGCACCTTCTCGATCTTGTCCATGAACGAGCGTGCGATCTTCTGCAGCTCGGCCGGCTCGAGCTTGTCGGCCGGGCAGTTGACGCCACCCTTGGCACCGCCGAAGGGCACACCCGCGACCGCCGTCTTCCAGGTCATCAGCGAGGCGAGGGCGCGGACCTCATCGACGTCGACCTCGGGGTGAAAGCGGATCCCGCCCTTGTAGGGGCCGCGGGCCCCGTTGTGCTGGATCCGGTAGCCGGAGAAGACGTGCGTCTTGCCGTCGGAGAGCTTGATCGGGATCTGGACCGTGACCTCGCGGTAGGGGGTCCAGAAGACGACCCGGATGTCATCGTCGAGGCCGAGGTGGTCGGCGGCGAGGTCGAAGTAGTGGCGGACGATGTCGAGGTTCGAAACCTCGGCGCCACCCTTGCCGTCACCTGAGCGGACCTCCGCTGCCACCGCCTGCGGGGGCTTGTCGGGATCCTCGCGGCCCTCCACGGCGACGGTCGTCTCACTGTCAGCCATTCACTTCCTCCTCTTGCGCCCTCGAGCCCGATCCTCGCACAAAGATCGCGCCCGGGTCGAGGAAGACAGGCTCGCTGCCCGCCGACTGACGACCGGCGCCGGGTCGCACCTGCGACCTACAATCAGCGGGCTGGGGCCATAGCTCAGTTGGGAGAGCGCCTGACCTGCAATCAGGAGGTCGCGGGTTCGAATCCCGCTGGCTCCATCATCGGGATACCCTTGCCGCGACCATGGAGCTCGCCGGCAGAACCGTCCTGATCACGGGCGCCTCCCAGGGGCTCGGCGCCGCGACCGCCCGGGCGATGGCGGCGCGCGGCGCGCGGGTGCTGCTGCTCGCCCGAACCGAGGAGAAGCTGCGCAGCGTCGCGGACTCGATCGAGGCCGCCGGCGGGGTCGCCGAGATCCATCCGGTCGATCTCTCCGACCTCGACGCGCTCGTCGCGACCACGGACGCGATCAAGGCCGCGGGCACGATCCCGGACGTGATCGTCAACAACGCCGGGATCGGCCGTTGGCTGTTCATCGAGGAGACCTCGCTCGACGAGATGCAGGCCGACATGGCGCTGCCCTACTTCGCTGCCTTCGCGGTGACCAAGGCGTTCGTCGCCGAGATGGCCGACCGCGGCAGCGGCAGCATCTGCAACGTCAACGGGCCCGGCGCCTGGTTCCCCTGGCCGAGCTCGGTCGCGTACGCCTCGGCGCGCTGGGCTCTACGGGGTTTCTCGACCGCGCTGCGGGTCGACCTGCGCGACACAGGGGTCTCGGTCACCGACGTGGTGATGGCGAAGATCTCGAGCACGTACTGGGAGAACAATCCGGGCAGCGAGGACCGCATTCCCTGGATCGACCGCGTTGTTCCCACCCTGAGCGAGGAACGCGCCGCCGAGGTCGTCACCCGTGCGGTCGAGCGCGATCGGCGAGAGGCCACGGCGCCCGCCCTGTACGCGGTGTTCCATCACATCGGCCGCATCTTTCCGCGCCTCGTCCACTGGGCGGTCTACCGCGGCGGCGCCCGCCGCCCCGCCTCCTTCGACTGAGCGGCTCTCGGCGCTACCGCGGGTCAGGCCGCGAAGCGCTCGGCGGCACGCGCCCGTCGCTTCGCTGTCTCGACCTCGCGGTCCTTGGGCGGCGCCGAGGTGACCAGCCGGTCAAGCAGCTGCTCGGTCACGGCAGCGATCTCCTCGACCGCCTGCTCGAACGCCTCCGCGTTTGCCCGCGAAGGCTTCGTCGAGCCGCTGACCTTGCGCACGTACTGGAGCGCCGCGCCACGGATCTCGTCCTCGCTTGCGGGTGGTTCGAAGTTGTGGAGGGTGCGGATGTTTCTGCACATGAAACGGAGCCTAGTCCCCCCGCCGCGGCGACGCTAGGGACGCATCTCGTAGGCCCCGGCCAGGCCGCGGACCTCCTCCCACACACCCGCGAACCTGGCCTCGTCGACGACCGGCTTGCGGACGCTCTCCAGCGCCCAGGCTTGCTGCGCCTCGGTCGACGAGGAGCTGCCGTGCAGCTTCACCGCATAGCCCGAGAAGTCGCGCACCATGACGTCGAAGATCTGGTCGACCGTGTCGGTGGGCAGCTCGCTCAACCCCGCCTGCTCGAGGACAAGTTGTCCGTAGACGACCAGGGTGAAGAGCTCCCCCAGGGTGAGCATGAAGTCGAGGTCCTTGATCTGCTCCTCGGATGGCGGCGCGGTGGCGAGCAGCGTCGTCAACGCCTCCGCCTGCTCGGCGAAGCGGGCGACGTTCGGCACTTCGGAGAAGCCGGCGTAGGCGATGCGCCAGTCGGCGAAGCGGATCCTCCCCAGCCCTCGGGCGGGCCCCTGGCGAAACAGGAACTCGTCGTCGGCCGGATCATCGCGCTCAAGAACCGGCTCGAACTCCGCCGGGTTGAACAGATAGTTGGCCATGAACTTCAGCACCAGCGCCATGTTCACGTGCACGGTGCCCTCGAGCTTGGGCAGTGCGCGGATGTCGCGGGCGGCCATCTCGAAGTACATGTCGCCCTCGAAGCCCTTGGCGGCGATCACGTCCCAGAGCAGGTCGATCACGCGCTCGCCCTCCGTGGTCACCTTCATCTTCGTGATCGGGTTGTAGAGCAGGTAGCGGCGGTCCTCGGGCCCGGCGCTGCGCATGTAGTCGATCGCCCGGTCGCCGAACAGCTTCATCGCCACCAGTCTGGAGTAGGCGTCGGTGAACGCCTGGCGCACGTGCGGGAAGTCGGTCACCCGCATCCCGTAGAGCACCCTTGAGTCGGCGTGGGTGATCGCCTCGTACAGCGCGTGCTCGCAGATCCCGATCGAGGCGAAGCCGAGGTTGAACTTGCCGATGTTGACCGTGTTGAGCGCTGCGTCGAATGCGGCCGGACCGATGTGCAGGACGTCCTCAGGCCGAACCGGGTAGTCCTCGAGCTCGAAGTGGCTCACGTAGGACTGCGAGTTGACGACGTTCTTGATCAGCCGGTAGGCGGGGTGCTGGCTGTCGGCGGCGAAGAAGACGTAGCCATCAGGGCCCTCGACATCGGCGCGCCGGCCGAACACGGACACCATCCGGGCGAGGTTGCCGTTACCGATGTAGTACTTGCCGCCGCTGGCGCGAAAGCCCTCGTCCTCCGTGTTCGGGATCAGGATCATGTCGGTCGAGTAGATGTCCGCGCCGTGCTCCTTCTCGGAGAGGCCGAAGGCGAAGATCGCGCCGTCGTCGAGCAACGCCGCCGCGCGCGCCCGGGCCTCGGCGTTCTCGCTCTGCCAGATCGGGCCGAGGCCGAGGATCGATACCTGCCACGTGTACCAGTAGACGAGGCCATAGAAGGCGGTGATCTCGTTGAAGGCGCAGATCCGTCGGGTATCCCAGCGCTTGTCGAGGTCACCGCCCCCGTCGGCCGCCGGCGTCAGCAGCGTGGCGAAGACCCGCTCGCGCTTGACGAACTCGAGGAAGTCGGCATACCAGACGTGCTCGCGGTCGTGTTGCTTGAGCGCCCGCTTGCCTCGTGCCTCAAAGAACTCGATCGTGGCGAGCATCAATCGCCGCGACTCGGGGTCGAGCCCCTCGCCGTCGTAGGTGCGCGGATTGAACAGAACCCCGTTCGCGAGGCTTCTCGCAGGCGCTTCCCGATCCGCAGACGGCTGTTCGACCGTGCTCACCTGCCGGACTCTAGTGCGCCCGCCGCGGCTTGCATCGGCTTGATCGACGGTAGCCCCGGGTAGGCTCGCCGGCGTGAACCCGAAGCTGTCGCGTGTTTGCGAGCCCGGCGATGAGTTGCTCGACCCCGCCGGCCCGCGGCTGGCCTTCATCGACACGCCCTCGGCCAGCGGCGGTTGTCGGCTCGAGATGGAGTGGCGTCTGCCTGCCGGAGGGCGGCTGGTCGCCGCGGACCACTACCACCCCGACGGCCCCGAGCGCTGGACCGTGCTCGAGGGCACCGCCGGCTACCGCCTCGACGGCGCCGAGTACACCGTGAGTGCCCCGCACGAGTTCGTCGTCGAGGCATCGACCTCGCACGGTCACCCATGGAACGCCGGCGACGACCGGATGGTGGTGCGCCAGGTGATCGACACCGCAGAGCGCCCGATGCCCGAGCTGACCGGCGGAGTACAGGGGTTCTTCGAGACCCTGTTCGCGTTCGCCCAGCGGGGCCAGGTGGGGGTCGACGGCGAGATCAATGGCCGACTGCAGAACACGCTCACGATCCACGACCTGCTCGTCCCGGGCACCTTTCTCGCGGGCCCACCGCGATTCGCCCAGCGCGCGGCGCTCGGGGGCGTGGCTGCGCTGGCTCGCGCCACCGGCAAACGGGCTTACCATCGGCCCGAGATCGTCCGCTCGGCCGACCGCGCCGCTCCAGCGTCCGGCTAGCGGTCCGGGGGGTTACGGATCGCGCCGATCAGGCCCAGCACGAGCATGCCGATGATCGCCGCGGCGACCAGGGTGAGGATGTCAATTCCGTCGTCGATCATCACGGACAGCGTCATCGCCGCGAACAGCACGACGAACAGCAAGCCGCCGACGAGCAGCGCCGTGCGCAGGTCGGGATTCACCGGTCTAGTACACCGGGTCGGGCGGCCGGGCGGCGCCCCCGTGCCTGCGATTGGCGAACAGCTTGATCGCGGCAAGGCCGAAGACGAATCCGCCGACATGGGCGAGGTAGGCGATGCTGTCGCCGCCGGCGAGGTCGGTGACGGCCGTCTGCCCGATCGCGGGCAGGAACTGGAGTAGGAACCAGATCCCGAGCAGGATCATCGCCGGGATCTCGATCAGGGTGATGAAGAAGATCAGGAAGATCAGCGTCAGCACCCGGGCGCGCGGGTGCAGGAGTGCGTAGCCACCCAGCACGCCCGCGACCGCACCGCTGGCGCCGATCGTCGGCACCGTTGAGCTGGTGTCGACGAACGACTGCGCGTAGACGGCGACCGCCCCGGCGAGCAGGTAAAAGAGCAGGAACCTCGGCCTGCCCATCGAGTCCTCGATGTTGTTGCCGAAGACCCATAGGAAGAGCATGTTTCCCGCCAGATGAAGGATCCCGCCGTGCATGAACATCGAGGTGAAGATGGTCACCCACCATGCGGCCTGGTCGAGGGGCTGTTCGCGCCCGCGCGACTGTCCGGCTCCGCATTCGATCTCGGCGGTTTGCCCGCCGGCTCGCAGGGAGCAGTCGGAGTCGCCGGGATGCGTCAACCGATACGGGATCGCGCCGAACTCGACCGCGCTCTGGTCGATCCCCGTGGTCAGTCCCGCGCGCTCGAGCTCGGGGTCGTTCGGGAACTGCGTCTGCCAGATGAAGAAGGCAACGTTGAGGACTATCAGCAGCACCGTGAGCACCGGGAAGCGGCTGGTCGGCAGGTTGTCCTTGAGCGGGAACAAAGGCTGTCAGGGTATGCGCGATGAACGCCGCTGAGCTTCGTGCGTGGGTGGCCGGCGCCGACGAGCTCACCCGGGTCGCCGAGCTTCTCGGCGACTTCCGCGATTCGCTGGGTCGAGAGAAGCCGACTCTGAGCGAGCTCCAGGCCGCGGTCGAAGCGATCGCCGCGGCCGGCGACGGCGAGTACCTACTGGCCGCGGGCGCCCGGCGTGACCCGGCAGGCGTCTGCCAGCTGCGTTTCCGCGCCAGCGTCTGGACTTCGTCCGAGGATGCCTGGATCGAGGACGTGTTCGTGCTCGAGAACGCTCGGGCGTCGGGTCTGGGCCGGGCGCTGGTTGAGCTCGCGATCGAGCGCGCACGCGCCCGTGGATGTCGCAGGATCGAGCTCGACGTGGACGAGGGCAACACCGCGGCGCTGTCGCTGTACCGTGGGCTCGGGTTTGCCGCGGACCTCAAGGCCGATGTCCGAAGCCTGCTGCTCGGCCGTCGTCTCTAAGCGGCTCTTCCGTCGATCCTTGGCGTTGTGATCTAAGCGCCCGCCGCTTTGCGTGTCGCCTAGGGCTGTCGCCGTGGGTTAGTTCGCCGGGACGCCGTCGGCCGCACGGCGCAGGGCGGCGATGTCGAGCTTGCTCATCCCGAGCATCGCCTGCATCGCCCGCTTGGCCCGCTCCGGGTCGGGATCGCCGAACACCTCGTCCATCCCGGTCGGCACGACCTGCCAGGACAGGCCGTAGCGGTCCTTGAGCCAGCCGCATTGCCCTTCCACGCCGCCCTCGGACAGCCGCTCCCAGTAGTAGTCGACGTCGTCCTGGGTTTCGCAGTTGATCTGGAAGGAGACGGCCTCGTCGAAGGTGAACTGGGGACCGCCGTTGATGCCGACGAACCGCTGACCGTCCAACTCGAACTCCACGGTCATCACCGTACCGGCCGGTCGCGGCCCGGCCTCGGTGTAGCGGGCGACGTTCACGATGCGCGAGTTCTTGAACACGGAGGTGTAGAAGGTCGCTGCCTCCTCGGCCTCAGTGTCGAACCACAGGTTTGGGGTGATCTTCTGCTGCATGGTGCTGCGTCCTCCCGTAGGGCGGCTAGGCCGCGCGTCGCGCGGCGACCTCGGCAGCCGCTTCGTCGGCGTGATAGGAGCTGCGCACCAGTGGTCCCGAGGCGACCGACTCGAATCCGAGCTCGAGCGCCGCGTCGCGCAACGCCGTGAACTCGTCGGGGTGCCAGTACCGCACCACCGGCAGGTGGTTGCGGGTCGGGCGCAGGTACTGGCCCACGGTGAGGATCTGGACCCGGTGCTCGCGCAGGATCCGGAAGGCGCCGACCATCTCGTCGAAGTCCTCGCCGAGGCCGACCATGAGGCCGGACTTGGTCGCCACCCGATCGCCGCCGATCTCCTTCGCCATGCCCAAGACACGGCAGGAGCGCAGGAAGTCCGAGCCTCGCCGCGCCCGCGGATACAGGCGGGGGACGGTCTCGACGTTGTGGTTGAAGACCTCGGGCCGCTCGTGGATCACCTTGGCCAGCGGCATCTCCTGGCCGCGGAAGTCGGGCGTCAGCACCTCGACCTTGCACTCCGGGGCCATCATCCGGATCGAGCGGATCACGCCGACGAAGGCGCCGGCCCCGTAGTCCGGGAGGTCGTCCCGATCGACGGAGGTGATCACGGCGTGGCGCAAGCCCATCCTCTTGACCTGGGTCGCGACGCGCAACGGCTCCAGCGGATCGTTCCAGGTCGGTACGCCGGTCTGCACGTTGCAGAAGCCGCAGCGGCGGGTGCAGACATCGCCGAGGATCATGAAGGTGGCGGTGCCGCGCTCCCAGCACTCGCCGACGTTCGGGCAATTGGCCTCCTCGCAAACGGTGTGCAGATTGTCGGCGACGATCGACTGCTTGAGCTTGCGGTAGGTCGGGCCGCCGGGCGCCGGCACCTTCAGCCACGGTGGCTTGCGCTCGCGAAACGGGCGCCCCTCGATCCCCGTCGCCCCGCCGGGGTGGGCGCGTGACCTGGTTACGTGGACTCGATCGGGGACCGTGCTCATGCCGTCTCCAACGCTAGCGGCCCGACCAACTCGTCCCATGAGCGTTCAACCGGAGCTCGGTCGTAGACGGTCGCCAGGCGCGCCGCCAGCGTCGTGCCGAAGGTGGCGAGGTCCTGCTCTCCGCCTCGCTCGCGCCCGAGCGAGGTCATCCGGCAGGCCTCGATTCCGCAGGGAATGATCCACTCGAAGGGCTGCAGGTCGTTATTGACGTTGATCGCCAGGCCGTGTGTGGTGATCCCGCGATTGACGTGGATGCCGATCGAGCCGATCTTCCGAGCCCCTCCTTCCGGGGGCGGTCGGTCGCCGACCCAGACTCCCGTCAGGCCGTCGAAGGTCCCCGCCTCGACGCCCCAATCGCTGAGCGCCGCGATCATCGCTCGCTCCATGCGTCGGATGAACTGGTGGACGTCGTCGCGGGCCGCCTGATCGGCGAGTCTGACTATCGGGTACGCGACGAGCTGTCCGGGGCCGTGGTAGGTGACCCGCCCGCCGCGATCGGTCTCGGTCACCTCGATGCCCTGCGCCCGGTACCAGTCCTCGCCCATCGGCAGCTCGTCCGCTGTCGAGCGGCGCCCCTTCGTGTACACCGGCGGATGCTCGAGCAGGGCGAGGGTGTCGCCGATCAGACCGCCGCGCCGCGCCGCCGCGAGCGCCTCCTGCGCACGGCGCGCCTCGTCGTAGCCGAGCACGCCCGCACGCGCGACCCAGAGCTCATCCATCCACCCAAGTCTCGCAGAGCGGCGATGCCGCCCAGCGCAGGGTCAGTTGTGGCCGGTGAGGTCGCGGAGGGTGACACGGCCGTCGCGGCCGGTGCCCTCGATCGAGCCCGGGTCGATGTCGTGCTCATGTGAGAAGCGGCGCACTGCGGGCGACAGGAACCCGCCCAGATCCACTGGCCGGGGCTGCGCGGCGGGTGCGGCGCTCGGAAGCTCGTCGGGCAGGATCTCCAGTGCCGGGATCGTCGATGGCTCGGCACTCGGAGGCTGAACGCCGACGTCGATCACCGCCAGGGATGTGCCGGTCGCCGCGCGGTGTCCGGCCGCGAGGGCGAGCATCCGCAGCACGCCCGTCGCCGGCGAGGTGACCTCGGCGGTGACGTCGTCCCAGGCGACGAGGCAGATCGGCTCCCCGGCCTCCACCCGGCGCCCGGGCTGCTTCAGCCAGGCGACGACTGCGGCCCCGTCGGCGGACCCGGTCTCGGGCATCGTCACCTCGATAGTCCCCGCCTGTTGGCCGTCAGTACTCGAGTAGCTCACGGCTAACCCCCTTGATCGTTTCCACATCGTCATCCGGCTGCCCCGGTTGACTCGATTCCGTCCAGCCTGCTGGCGAGCGGAGCCTGACTCGTCGCGGGGGGGCGTCCAGGTACTCGAAGGCCCGTTCCCACACCGCCGAGATGAGCTGGGCGGTGACCCGATTCGCCCCGCCGCCGGATTCGACGACCAGCAGGCGACCGGTTTTTCGCACGCTTGCCAGGACCGCCTCCGCATCGAGCGGTTGCAGCGTGCGCAGGTCAATCAGATCGGCGACCGATTCAAGCTGCTGTGCCGCCGCCTCGGCCACCGGGACCCCGGGTCCGTGAGCGACCATCGTCATCTGCTCGCCCTGGGCGGCGAGCCGCGCGCTGCCGATCTCGACGAGGTGGGACCCCTCGGGCACCGGATCGACCACGGCTCGCAGCCCGGCGTGCTCGAGGATGCACACGGGGTCCTCGTCGCGAACGGCGGCGACGGTCAGCCCCTTGGCGTCCGCGGCCGTCGCGGGGGCCACAACCTTGATCCCCTCGGCGCCGATCAGCCAGGCGAGGGGGTCCGCGGCCGCCGCGCCGCCCGCGGTCAGTGGGTCCCCCCAGCGCAGCCGCACGGTGAGCGGGCTGGCGAGATCCAGGTTTGCCGCGTGAATCGCCGCCAGCTCGACGATCTGGTCGAGCGCCGACGGGCCCGCCTCGGCCGGGCCGAGCTCGCAGATCGGACGCAGGCCCTCTTCCGCGGCACCGCAGGCGGCGAGCACCAGCGCCGCGCCCGCTGCATGGGTCTCGACCACGCGGTCGGGCCCGAAGCTCTCGAGCAGCTCCGCGGCGGCCCCTCCCGGTACCGCCGTGAACAGGACCAGGGCAGGATCGCGATGCATCTCCAACCGCAGGGCCTCGGCGATCGCCTCGTCGAAGCTGATCCGAGTGCCCGTGATGGCAGTCACTCGACGCTCTCCTGCGGAGCTCCGACCCGATGCCGCAGCGCGGCTGCGACCCTGGCGCCGAGCGCATCGTCGAGCTCGTTGGTGGCGGTCCGGCGCAGGGCGTCGAGGTCGGCTCGCGAGAAGCCGTTGATCATCAACCAACGCTCGTACGAGGTGACCGGGTCGTCGATCCGGGTTCGGAACCGCGCCACCTGATCGCCGGCCATGCCGTCGGCCTCGGGGATCGGTCCGCAGACCACCAGCGACGGGTGCCGCTCACGGCGGGCTTCCGCGAGGGCGGCGGCGACCGCTTCCCGGACCGCCTCGAAATCCCTCCGATCGACTACCACCGCCTCAGGCTCGCTGGCCTCTCCGGCGTCGATCGCGACGACGACCAGCGGCAGGGCGAGCTCGCGGGCCAGCGCGAGCGCGCTCGAGCACCCCTCGTCGTCGGCCCAGCGTCCGTCGATCAGAGCCACCGCCGCATCCCTTCCAGGGCTGCGGCCGAGCGCGAGCGCCAGCGCGACGCCGGCGGCGATCCCGGCCGGGGCCTGCGGCCCGATCCCGACCCTGAGGCCGCGATGACCACGGCGGCTCGTGGGTTCGCGCAGCCGCGCCGCAGCGACTTCGCCCGGACCGTCCCCGCTCGCCAGGTGCGCGACGAGGAATCCGTGCGGAGCGACCAGCCGATCACCGGGCTCGAGGGCCGCGGCCGCGGCGACGGCGGCCAAGGTCGCCTCGGTCTCGCCGGAGGTCACGGCACCGGGCCGCCGGCGAAGGCTGGTCAGAACGCGCTCGAGGCCCCTGCCCAGCAGCAGCAGCATCAGCAGCTCCTGCCGTTGGGGCCGCGTCAGCGGTGGCCCGGCATGTGGGCCTTCGGTTGTGGCATTTGTCTGTTGCACGCCGCTCATCGAAAAGGTCGCCGTCACCCAGTTCATCGGCAGCGCGATCCGCCTCGACTCTCGCGCCGGTGCGTTCGGACATTCGGCTTAGGGGCTGGACCCCGGGGTCGGGCGCGGAGGCCCTCCCGGGAGTTGGACGGTCGAGGCCGTCGCGCGCCCGGTCGCGGTGAAGCTACAACGCCAAGCCCAGCGGCTCCTCGAGCAGCGCCCGGATGCGCGCCAGGAACTCGGCGCCGTCGGCGCCGTAGAGGATCCGGTGATCGCAGGCCAGGGTGACGCCCATGATCTGAGCGCTGGTGATCTCGCCCTCGCGCACAACCGGGGCCTCGGTGATCGCGCCGACGGCGAGGATCGCCGCTTGGGGCGAGTTGATCACCGCGCCGAAGTTGGAGACCCCGTACATGCCCAGGTTCGAGACCGTGAACGTGCCGCCCGAGAGCTCGGGCGGGGTCACCGTGGCGTCGCGCACGCGGCCGGCGAGCGTTCGCGACTCCGAGGCGATTTGGCGCAGGCCCTTGCGGTCGGCGTCGAAGATCGTCGGCACCACCAGGGCGTCCTGAGCGGCGACGGCGATGCCGACGTTGATGCGCTCATAGAGCTCCCAGCGGCCGTCGCGATAGGCACCGTTGGCGCGCGGGAACTCGCCCAGGGCGATCGCCGCGGCCTTGACCACCATGTCGTTGAACGACGGCACGACCTCGCCTTCGGCGGCGGAGTCCTTGATCTGCGAGCGCGCCGCGAAGCAGCGGCTCATGTCGATCGAGGACTGAAGGTAGAAGTGTGGCGCGGTTGCCTTGGACTCGGCCATCCGGCGGGAGACGGTCCGTTGGAGCTTGGTCAGCTCGACGACCTCGACCGCCCCCTTTGCGGTCTCCGGCGCCTCCTGGCTGACGGACACAGGCGAGGCAGCCGCCCGCGTCGCCCGGGCCGCGGGCGCGCCGGCGGCCCTTTCCACGTCGGCCTTGATGATCCGTCCACCCGGCCCCGACCCCTCGACCGCCCCCAGGTCCACGCCGGTGTCGCTCGCGATCCTGCGGGCGAGCGGGGACGCCTTCACCCTGCCCGCTGCGACCGGCGCGGGGGGTGGCGCAACGTCGACCTGTGGCTCGGGCGCGGGCGCTCGGGGCACGCTCGGCGGCTCGCTCGGCTTCGCCTTCTCAGCGGCGCGATTGCCGCTTGGGACCTCCCCGGCCTCGCCGACCCGGGCGATCACCTCGCCGATCGGCAGCGTGTCGCCCTCGGAGGCGACGATCTCGATCAGGGTCCCGGCGGCGTCGGCCTCGTAGACCATGTTCGCCTTGTCGGTCTCGATCTCGACCAGCTCCTCGCCGAGCGCCACCTCGTCGCCGACCGACTTCATCCAGCTCAGGATCGTGCCCTCCTCCATCGAGTCGGAGAGGCGCGGCATGAGGATTTCAACGCTCATGGCCACCTCGTCGGCTTCGCCGGCGGGGGTGCCATGGTCAGCCGCGCTCCCTCGAGGGTCGCCAGCGCGGCGCTGACGACGTGCTCGGGGTGCGGGATCGCCGACTGCTCGAGCCGCTTCGCGTACGGCATCGGCACGTCGGCGCCGGTGACGCGCTGGACCGGCGCGTCGAGATGGTCGAAGGCCTGCTCGGTGACCAGCGCGGCGATGTTGGCGCCGACGCCGCCGTGCGGCCAGCCCTCCTCGACGATCACGCAGCGGTTGGTCTTGCGAACCGACTCGAGGATCGTGTCGAGGTCGAGCGGGCGCAGGGTGCGCGGGTCGATCACCTCGGCCTCGACCCCGTGCTCGTTGGCGAGCGTCTTCGCCGCCTTCTGCGCGACGTGGGCCATCCGCAGGATGCCGACGATGGTCACGTCGGAGCCCGCGACGCCGGATCGCCGCCTCACCGAAGTTGACTACGTGGTCGCCGTCCTCGGGCACCTCGCCCCGCGCCCCGTAGAGGGTCTCGTGCTCGATGAAGATCACCGGGTTGTCGTCGCGGATCGCCGCCTTCAGCAGCCCCTTGCCGTCGGCCGGCGTCGAGGGGCAGGCGACCAGCAGTCCCGGGCACCTGAAGGAACATCGCCTCGAAGCTGTGCGAGTGGGTCGGCCCCAGCTGGTGGCCGCCGCCGCCCGGCATCCGGATCACCATCGGGACCCTCACCTGGCCGTTGAACATGTACGGGATCGCAGCGGCGTGGTTGATGATCTGGTCGAACGCGAGCAGGGAGAAGTTGACCGTCATCAGCTCGACGACCGGTCGCAGGCCGGCCATCGCCGCGCCGACGCCCGGTGCCGACGATCGTGTTCTCGGAGATCGGCGTGTCGCGAACCCGCCGCTCGCCGAACTCGTCGAGCAGCCCCTCGGTGACCTTGAACGCGCCCTGGAAGACGGCGACGTCCTCGCCCATCACGTAACACGGTCTCGTCGCGTCGCATCTCCTCGGCCATCGCGTCGCGCAGCGCCTCTCGCATCCGATCCGCCAGCCCGGCCCCTATCCGCATCGGGCTCCCTCCGTGTCCGTCCCTCGTCGTCCGTCCTCGAGCGAACTCGGCCCGTCGCGTCGACGCGGACGCCCGCTTGGGCGCGCCGCCGTAGGCGGCGCCGGCCTCGGCGAGCTTCTTCGGGCCTCGCCCTCGAGCTCCTCGCGCTCGTGCTCGCCGGCGAACGGGGCTCGGCGCGCGCTCGTCGACCGCGTACCACCCCGGCACCTGGCCGCCGATCACGTAGAGGTGGTCGTAGAGCGTGTCGAGCGGGGGCTCGGGCGAGGCGTCGGCGAACTCGACCGCGGCCATGACCACTGCCTCGACTCGCTCGGCCATCTCCGCGACCCCCTGCTCGGAGATCACTCCCTCGGCCAGCAGGCGGCCGCGGAAGATCTCGATCGGGTCCTTCTTGAGCCATTCCTCGACCTCCTCCTTCTCCCGGTAGACCTCTGGGTCGGCGGCCGAATGGCCCCGGTAGCGGTAGGTGAAGGCCTCGACCAGGGTCGGGCGGCGATCCTCGCGAGCGATCCGCAGGTGCTCGGTGACGGTCTCGCGCATCGCCAGCACGTCCATGCCGTCTGCCCGCAGCCCCGGCACCCCGAGCCCCTCGGCCTTCTTCGAGAAGTCGGTCACCGCCGAGTGGCGCTCGACCGCGGTGCCCATGCCGTAGAGGTTGTTCTCGAGGATGAATACCACCGGCAGGCTCCAGAGCGCCGCCAGATTCATCGTCTCGCCGAAGTTGCCGGAGTTCGAGGCGCCGTCGCCGAACATGCAGACGGTGACCGCGTCCTCGCCGAGGTAGTCGGAGGCAAGGGCCAAGCCGGCGGCGAGCGGCAGGTTGCCGCCGACGATCCCGTAGCCGCCCATGAAACGACGCGGCCCGTCGAAGATGTGCATCGAGCCGCCACGCCCACCGGAGGTGCCGTCGACGCGGCCGAACAGCTCCGCCATCACCCGCTCGGGCTCGGTCCCCCGGGCGATCGCGTGGCCGTGGGTGCGATATGTGCCGATCAGATAGTCGGTCGGCTGCATCACCGAGGCGGTTCCGACGATCGTCGCCTCCTCGCCGATCGCGAGATGGAGAAAGCCGCCCGCCTTCGCCTTCTGGTACTGGCGGCCGGCCTCCTCCTCGAAGCGGCGGATCAGCGCCATCCGCTCGAGCAGCTCGAGACAGGTGTCGGAGTCGGGAAGCGGTCGCTGGGCGCCCGCCGCGCCGTCGCCCGAAGCCGTCTTCATCGCTTCCTCAGCCACTCGGTCGCAACATAGCTCAAAGGGTCTGTGCCGCCGCCGCGGCTGCCTGCTCGAGCTGGTCGTCGCCCCAGAAGACCTCGGTTCCGACCACGATGCTCGGCACCCCGATGACTCCGACGTCGCCGGCCCGCTCGGTCGCCTCGCGCAGGCCCTGTTTGGTCGCGTCGCGGCCGATCGCCGTTTCGAGCGCTCGCGGGTGGAGCTCCGACGATGCCGCGGCGATGAACACGTTGTCGGGCAGCGAGAGGTCGCGGCCGGCCGCGAAAGCCTGGCGGAAGGCGGCCAGCGAGAAGGAGACGGCGCGACCGATCTCCTTGGCGAATGTGGCCGTCCTCATCGCGAACAGCGTGTTGCCCGGCCACGGCTCGGGCCAGCGGATCGGCGGCAGCCCGTAGGCGGAGGCCCGCCGCTCGACCTCCTCCATCCCCGCTGCGCGGTCCGCGCCGTTGGCCCACGAGTCGCGACCGAAGCGCTTGAACAGCCCACCCAGGAGGACCGGCTGCCACGCGGGAGCCTGGGCGCCGGCCTCGGTGAAGACGCCATCGATGCGCTCGGCGGCGAGGTACGCGTACGGCGACCCGAGGTCGTAGTAGAAGACCGGCCGTGCGCTCACACCGGCATTGTCGCGGCCTCAGGCGTTCTTTCGCACGTGCCACTTCACGGTCGCGGTCGCGACCGTCTCGCCACCGCTGTCAGTGAGCGTGACCTCGACCGGGAACGAGACCTTGCCCTCGGCGTCGAGCGTCGCCAGCAGCCCGTCGCCGCCCGAGAGCTCGGCGCGGGCGTCGACCGGCCCCCTGGCGAGCTTCGTGTAGCGGATCTCCGCCGAGGCGGCGAGCGGGGTCAGCTCGCCGAGCCGCTCGGCGAAGGTGCCGACGAAGGCGCCTCCCGAGGCTGCCTCGGCGGCGGCGAACAATCCGGCCGCGTGCTGCGAGCCGACGTGGTTGAGCAGCCGGCCGTCCTCAGGCAGGCGGACCGAGGCGCCCCCTGGCCCGAGCTCGGCGATCTCGAGTCCCACGTGGTTGTTGAACGGGATCGCCGCCTCCATCGCCTGGCGGATCGCGTCGTAGTCGGTCACATCACTGGTGGGTCGCCCAACCGTCGACGGCGCGGGCCGCCTCGAGTACGGCCTCGGAGATCGTCGGGTGTGCGTGAACGATGCGGGCGAGCTCTTGGTAGCCGCCCTCGAGCGCGATCGTGTCGACCAGCTCGGCGATCATGTCGCAGGCGCGGTTGCCGACGATGTGGGCGCCGACGATCTCGCCGTACTCGGCGTCGGCGACGATCTTGACGATCCCGTCGCGATCGTCATAGACGGTGCCGGCGCCGACCGCGCCGAGCTTGAAGCGCCCGACCTTGATCTCGCGCCCGGTCCCCTTCGCCTCGGCCTCGGTCATGCCGACGCTCGCCACCTGCGGGTGGCAGAAGGTCGCGCCCGGGACGAGGTCGGGGTCCACGGCGTGGGTGGGGGCGCCGGCGATCGTCTCGACCGCGACCACTCCCTCCTCCATCGCCTTGTGGGCGAGCGCGGGGCCGCGAACAAGGTCGCCGATCGCATAGATCCTCGGGTTCGAGGTCCGCTGATACTCGTCGATCTCGATCCTGCCCCCGTCGCCGGTCTTCACGCCTGCCGCGTCGAGCCCGAGGCCCTCGGTGTCGGGCGCCCGCCCGCCTGCGATGCAGAGGTGGTCCACCTCGATTGCGGCGTCGCCCACCTTTGCCTTGACCGACTTCGCCGATGCCTCGACGTCAGTGATCGGGTTGCCGGTCAGGATCTCGATCCCCTGCTTCTTGAACATCCGCTCGACCACCCTGACCACGTCCTTGTCCTCCGCGGGCAGGATCTGCGGCAGCATCTCGATCAGCGTCACCTCGGTGCCGTAGCGGATGTAGGCGGAGGCGATCTCCGCGCCCGAGGCGCCGGCGCCGACGACCCCGATCTTCTTCGGCTGGGAGGGCAGCGACCAGGCGCCCCAGGTGTCAACGACGCGCTCTGAGAACTCGACTCCTGGGATCGCCATCGCGACCGAGCCGGTTGCCAGGACGACGGCCTTGGCCTCGTAGATGTCCGAGCCCACCGCGACGTTGCCGTCGGCCGTCAGGGACCCCTCACCCTCGATCATCGCGACCTTGTTCTTGTCCCAGAGCATCTTCACGCCTCCGGAGAGCGTCTCGGAGACCTTGGCCCGTCGAGTGGCCAGCGCCGGCCAATCGAGCGCGGCGCCCTTGACCGTCACCCCGAGCTCCGCTGAGTGCTGGGCGGCGTCGAAGATCTCGGCGGTGTGCAGCATCGTCTTCGCCGGGATGCAGGCGTAATTTAGGCAGCGCCCCCCGGGCTTGTCGCGCTCGACCACCGCCGTCTTCAGGCCGACCTGGGCCGAGCGGATCGCGGCGACGTAGCCGCCGGGACCGCCCCCGATCACGATCACATCGTATGAATCGGCCACGCGGCCGACTCTATAGAACTACCCTCGGCCGCCGGTGATCGTGGTCAACCGCCGGCTTCCCATCTTCGCGCGGCCGGAGCAAGCCATCAATCGGATGGCCGGCGCTCGGGCATCTGGATCCGGGCCATCGCCTTGATCATGAAGTAGAACAGCGCGCCGGCTCCGACGATCAACGCGACCGTGCCGATCGCCTGTACCCATGCGGTCGCCTGCACGAGGCCGAGTGAGGCGGCAACGAGGACGATCACCAGTAGCGCCTGGAAGCCGAGCACTGCCCAGTAGCGGGCCTTCCACATCCCCCAGGCCATCGTGCCCATCAGCCCGACGACTGCGACTACCGAGAGCAGCGGGGCCTGGCTCTCGCCCTGTTCGATCCCGTCGCTGCCTATCTTCGTGACCTCGACGCCGGCGACGTAGCCGACGATCGTCGAGAGCGCGATCAGCGCCGAGATCACCGCGCCGACGGTGACCGCGGCCGGGCGCTCTCCCGGCGCCAGCGGCTCGAGCGCTTCGCGGGCGGCCTCGTTCCTGGCCTCGGTGCGGGCGGCCATTCCCTCACGACGCTCGGTCCGTTGGGCCAGGCGCTCGATCGAGCGGTCCTTGCGCTTGCGCCTCTCGCCCCGCTTTCGCTCGCGGCTCGCCATTGCCGAGAATCTAGACGTCAGCGGAGAGCCGCCCGCAACTCGCGCGCCGCGGATTCGGGGTCTGCCGCATCGCGGATCGCCCGCACGACCACGATCCGGCGAGCACCGGCGGCCACGACCTCGCCCACGTTGGCGACGTCGATCCCGCCGATCGCGAACCAGGGTGCGTCCCCGCCGCCCGCCGCCGCGTGTCGGATCAGCTCGAGCCCGGCCGCCGGACGCCCTTGCTTGGTCGGCGTCTCCCACACCGGCCCGGCGCTCACCTGGTCAGGGCGATCGGCGCCGCGGGCGGTGACCGCGGCGTCGAATTGCTCCGGCGAGTGGGTCGAGAGCCCGACGAGCGCCGCCGGTCCGGCGATCCGGCGCGCATCGGCCACCGGGATGTCATCCTGGCCGACGTGGACGCCGTCGGCGCCGCCGGCCTCGACCAGATCCGGTCGGTCGTTGACGAAGAACAGCCCGCCGGCACGGTCAGCGGCGGCGCGGAACGCGGCGGAGGCGGAAAGCAGCAGCCGTTCGTCGGCATCCTTGTCGCGGAGCTGGACCAGGTCCACACCCCCGGCGAGCGCCGCGTCGAGAAGCGGACGCGGGTCGCGGCCGCCCGGCCGTGCCTCGCAGACGAAGTACAGCCGCGCCGCCGCGAGGCGCCGCTGCCGCGCCGCCAGCAGCGCGGCGTCAAAGCTCTGGTGCAGCACGCCCTCGCGGATCAGATCGCCGTCGAAGGTGAGCAGCCAGCCCCCGCGCGCGATCACGCTGATCCCACTCGCTCGTCCATGGACCGAGATCCTGGTGCCGATGACGACCATGTCGTTGCCCAGCTCGCGAACGTCGGTCGGCTCCCAGCTGACATCGTCGACGGCGTCGGCGAGCTCCGCGTACGCTTCCCGCATCGCGCCCCGTCCCCGCACGAGTCCGCGCCAGGGCGCATTCGAGAGCCGCCTGTCGAGGATGGCGTCCCCGGTCGCCAGCGCCAGCGCAGCCTCTACGTCGCCTCGCCCCAGGTGGTCGAAGAAGCGCTGCACGGTCTCCGTCCTCGTTGTCGGCATCAGGGGGGAGTATCTTGGACCAAGAACGGGAGCCCGACCATTGGGCTGAGAGGGCGGCGACGGGCCGCCGACCGTCTGAACCTGATCCGGGTAATGCCGGCGCAGGGACGATCAGGTCCGCCCGCCCCGGAGAGGAGTCTTCCGGTGGCAACCGAGAGCAGCGGGCAGCACGACGTCGTGGTCATCGGCGCGGGCGTGATCGGACTCGCCTGCGCCTGGCGGGTAGCCGAGCGCGGGCTCGATGTCCTCGTTATCGAGCGGGACCGACCCGGCGCGGGCGCCTCGGGTGTTGCCGCGGGGATGCTCGCTCCGGTCGGCGAGGCGAGTTGGGGCGAGGAGGGGCTGCTCGACCTCAACCTCGAGTCGCACGGGCTTTGGCCGCGGTTCGCCGCCGACCTGTCGGCGGCCGCGGATCGCGACGTCGGCCTGCTCGAGCTCGGCGCGCTGCACGTCGCCCTCGATCGCGACGAGGCGGCCGAGCTGCGGAGGCGGTTCGAGCTGATGGAATCGCTCCGTCTCGCTGCCCGGTGGCTGCGCCCCGCGGCTTGCCGTGAGCTCGAGCCCGGTCTGGGGTTGGTTGCGGCCGGGGTCGATGCTCCGCACGAGGCCGCTGTGGACCCGCGCACGCTGGTTGCCGCCCTGGCGGTCGCCTTTGATAACGCCGGCGGGAGGATCGCGACCGCCGAGGTGACCGAACCGTTGATCGAGGGCGGCCGATTGGTGGGAGTGCGGACCGTCGACGGACGCGAGCATCGTGGCCGCTCAACGGTGCTCGCGGCCGGGGCACGGTCGGCGGCCGACTGGCTGCCCGCCCGGGCGCGACCACCGATTCGACCCGTCAAGGGTCAGATCCTCACCCTGCGCGAGCCCTCCGGCGCGCCCGTCTGCGACAGGATCGTGGTCACCGAGCGCGTCTACCTCGTCCCGCGCGGTGACGGCCGCCTGATTGTCGGGGCCACGGTCGAGGAGCAGGGCTTCGACACCGGGGTGACGGCCGGCGGAGTGCACGAGTTGCTGCGCGAGGCCTACCGCGTGCTGCCGGACATCGGCGAGCTCGAGCTGGTCGAGGCGGTCGCCGGCCTGCGCCCCGCGACCCCCGACAACCTGCCGCTGATCGGGCCGGGGGCAATCGAGGGCTTGATCCTCGCCACCGGCCACTTTCGCAATGGGATCCTGCTGGCGCCGATCACGGCCGAGCGGCTCGCGACGATGCTCGCCGAGGGTGCCGCGGTGCCCGCCGAGGCGGCGGTCCGATGACGATCGAGCTCAATGGCAAGCTGATCGAGCTCGAGATGGGGTCGTCGGTCGCCGCCGTGGTCGAGCGCGCAGGGGCCACTGCGCAGCGGCGCGGGATCGCGGTCGCGGTTGACGGCGAGGTGGTGCCGCGGAGCGCTTGGGAACGAATCGGCTTGCGCGAGGGCCAGCGGGTGGAGGTTGTGGGGGCGATTCAGGGTGGATGAGACGCGCACCGGGCACCGCGCGGCGCAAGCATCTGCCGTCGGCTGGGAGCTCGGCGGCAGGACCTGGGCCTCGCGACTGATCGTCGGCAGCGGCGGCTTCCGCTCGCTCGAGCAGATGGAGGCGGCGCTGAGGGCCTCGGGGACAGAGATCGTGACCGTCGCCCTGCGCCGCGTCGACCACGGGGCGCGCGGATCAATCGTCGACCTGATCGAGCGCCTCGGCCTGTTCGCACTGCCGAACACGGCCGGCTGCTACACGGCCCGCGACGCCGTCCGCACCGCCCGCCTCGCGCGCGAGGCGTTCGAGACCGATTGGGTCAAGCTCGAGGTGATCGGCGACGACCGAACCCTGCTGCCCGACGCGGTCGGGCTGGTTGAGGCGGCCGAGACTCTCGTCGACGAGGGCTTCACCGTGCTCCCGTACACCAACGACGATCCGGTCCTCGCCCGCCGGCTCGAGGACGTCGGCTGCGCCGCGGTGATGCCGCTTGGCTCGCCGATCGGCTCCGGCGCCGGGATCCGCAACCCCTACAACCTGCAGATCATCGTCGGGGCGGCCCGCGTGCCCGTGATCTGCGACGCCGGGATCGGCACGGCCTCCGACGCCGCGCTTGCGATGGAGCTCGGGTGCGACGCCGTCCTGCTGGCGAGCTCGGTGTCACGAGCGGCGGACCCCGCGCGGATGGCGGTCGCGATGCGCGCCGCGGTCGAGGCCGGATTCGAGGCGCGCCGTGCCGGCCGCATTCCACGCCGCCTGCACGCCGAGGCATCCACCTCGGGCGAGGGTCTTCCCGACCTCGGGTAGCCGCTCGACGGCGAACCGCGGTCGCACCCTGCATCGGCGGATAGGTCGCCCCGGCGCAGCTCTTGTAGACGACGTCGTCAGCACGCAGCTCAGCTTCCATCGCTGACGCAGGTCCCACCCCGGCTTTCAGGACGGTGCCGCGACCTCCGCTGGGAGGTATCTCGACGCCCGCTCCGGCTTCTGCTACTCTGCCGCGCTTCACTATTGTTCAGTAACCCAATCAAGAAAGGTGAGAACACCGAAATGACTCGCTTCATCCCGAAGCTTCGTCGCCGTAGGGCCGCGAGCGCCCTCCCCGCGTCCGCGCGGCCCCGCGGCGACGTCCGCCTACTCGTTGCCGGCGCGATAAGCGCCGTGCTGGCGCTCGGAGTCGCAGCCTGCGGTGGCTCGAGCGGCGACGGCAGCGGAGGCTCGATCGACCTGGTCGCGTACTCGACGCCGGAGGAGGCCTACACCCAGGACCTCGAGCCCGGCTTCAACGCGACCTCGGACGGCGACGGCGTCGAGTTCTCGAACTCGTTCGGCTCCTCGGGAGACCAGTCGCGCGCCGTCGAGGCAGGCCAGCCGGCCGGCGTCGTCCACTTCTCGCTCGAACCGGACATGACCCGGCTGGTCGACGCCGGACTCGTCGCCGAGGACTGGAACCAGAACGAGTACAAGGGGATCGTCGAGGACTCCGTCGTCGTCTTCGTCACCCGCGCCGGAAACCCGAAGGACATCCAGAGCTGGGACGACCTGCTCCGGGATGACGTCGAGGTGCTGACGCCGAACCCGTTCACCTCGGGCGGCGCGCGCTGGAACCTGATGGCCGCCTACGGTAATCAGACCCTCACCGAGGGCAACTCGGCGCAGGACGGCCTCAACTACCTCGCCGACCTGCTCGCCAACGTGCCCGTCCAGGACGAGAGCGCCCGCGACTCTCTGGCCACCTTCACCGGCGGCAAGGGCGACGTCCTGCTCGCCTACGAGAACGAGGCGATCGCCGCCCAGGAGGCCGGCGAGGACGTCGATTACGTCGTCCCCGACAACACGATCCTGATCGAGACCCCGATCGCGGTCACGACCGACGCGGACGACTCGGCGCAGGACGTTCGTCGACTACGAGTACACCGACGAGGCGCAGCAGCTGTGGGCCGACAATGGCTACCGGCCGGTGGTCAAGTCCGTGTTCGAGCAGAACGCCGACAAGTTCCCGGTCCCGCCCGACCTGTTCACGATCGCCGATCTCGGCGGTTGGGACCAGGTGATCGACCGATTTCTTCGATCCGGAGAACGGATCGGTCGCCGAGATCGAGACGAATCTGGGGGTCGCCACGGAGTGAGCCGGAGGCAGAGCAACGGAGCTCTGGTTTCGGCCGGAGGCGAGCAATGACCTCCGGTCAAGGGGCCGTCGCAACGCGCAAGCACCGCCGAGGCCGAGCCTCAGGCTCGGCCTCGGCGGCCCCGCGCTGACTCGCGGCCTGGTCGTCGGCTACCTGAGCCTGATCGTCCTGCTTCCGCTCGCCGCGGTGGTGACCAAGTCGACTCGACGGCGGCATCGCCTCGTTCTGGGACGACGTCACCGCCCCCCAGGCGGTGGCGGCGCTGAAGCTGACCCTGATCGCCTCGGTGATCGTGGTCGCGATCAACGCGGTCGCCGGCACGATCATCGCCTGGGTGCTGGTCCGCGACGAGTTCAGGGGCAAGCGCTGGATCAACTCGGTGATCGACCTGCCGTTCGCGCTGCCGACGATCGTCGCCGGGATCACCCTGCTGGCGCTCTACGGCGACAACAGCTCGCTCGGGATCCGACGTCGCCTTCACGCGGATCGGCGTCGTGATGGCGCTGCTGTTCGTCACCCTGCCGTTCGTGGTCCGCGCCGTGCAGCCGGTGCTGCTCGAGCTCGACACCGACATGGAGGAGGCGGCCGCATCGCTCGGCGCTCGCCCGTTGACGATCTTCCGCCGCGTCATCCTTCCCAACCTGCGCCCGGCGATCCTCTCCGGCATCGCCCTCGCCTTCGCCCGTTCGATCGGCGAGTTCGGCTCGCTGGTCCTGATCTCGGGCAACATCCCGTTCAAGACCGAGGTCGCCTCGGTCTTCATCTTCGGCCAGATCGAGAGCGATCGCGAGGTGACCGCGGCGGCGGTCTCGGTCGTCCTGCTGCTGCTCTCACTGGTGATCCTGGTCGCGCTCGGGATCCTGGGCCGCAGGAGCCTCCGCCATGCGCAGTAATCGCAGCCTGGCTCGGTACGGGCTGCGCGGCGTCGCGCTCGGCTACCTGTTCGCGCTGCTGATCATCCCCGTCGTCCTGATCTTCTTCAAGGCCTTCGAGGACGGCGTCGCGCACGCCTGGGAGTCGGTGACGACGCCGGAGGCGCTGCACGCCTTCTACCTGACGCTGGTCATGGTCGCGATCGCGGTCCCCCTGAACACGATCTTCGGGATCGCCTGCGCGCTGGTGCTGGTGCGCCAGAACTTCCGTGGCAAGGCGGTGCTCAACGGCCTCATCGACCTGCCGTTCGCGGTCTCGCCGATCGTCATCGGCTTGGCGCTGGTGCTCGTTTACGGCAGCGTCGACGGCTGGTTCGGCCCCTGGCTGGCCGAGCACGGGATCCGGGTCATCTTCTCGGTGCCCGGGATGGTGCTGGCGACGATCTTCGTCTCGCTGCCGTTCGTGGTCCGCGAGGTGGTCCCGGTGCTGCAGGAGATCGGCGACGAGCAGGAACAGGCGGCGGCGACGCTGGGGGCGGGCGGCTGGCAGACCTTCTGGCGGATCACCTTGCCGTCGATCCGCTGGGGCGTCACCTACGGGGTGGTGCTCTCGACCGCCCGGGCGCTGGGCGAGTTCGGGGCGGTCAGCGTGGTCTCGGGGAAGATCGAGGGCAAGACCGAGACCGCGACGCTGCTGGTCGAGAACCAGTACGAGCACTTCGACGTCGCCGGCGCCTACGCCGCCTCGCTTGTGCTCGCCGTGCTGGCGCTGGCGACGCTGCTGGCGATGAACCTGATTCAGAGAAGTGACAGGGGCGGCCAGGCGCCGACGACGATCGCCGTCGGCGGCACCGCCTTGGCAACCGGAAAGGAAACCTGATGGGAATCAGCGTTGAAAACGCGAGCAAGCGGTTCGGCGACTTTCTCGCCCTCGACGGGGTGACGATCGAGGTGCCCGACGGCTCGCTGACTGCCTTGCTCGGACCTAGCGGGAGCGGCAAGTCGACCCTCCTGCGCGTGATCGCGGGCCTCGAGGAGCCCGACTCCGGCCGGGTGATGATCGGCGACCGGGAGATGACCCACGTCGCGGTCCAGGATCGCAACGTCGGCTTCTGCTTCCAGCATTACGCCGCCTTCAAGCACATGACCGTCGGCGACAACGTCGCCTTCGGGTTGCAGATCCGCAAGCGGCCGAAAGTGGAGATCAACGACCGCGTGCACGAGCTGCTCGGTCTGGTCCAGCTCGAGGGGCTGATCGACCGCTACCCATCGCAGCTCTCAGGCGGTCAGCGTCAGCGGATGGCGCTCGCGCGGGCACTCGCGGTGGAGCCCGAGGTGCTGCTCCTCGACGAGCCCTTCGGGGCGCTTGATGCGCGCGTTCGAACCGAGCTGCGGCAATGGCTGCGACGACTACATGACGAGGTCCACGTGACGACGATCTTCGTCACCCACGACCAGGAGGAGGCGATGGACGTCGCCGAGCAGATCGTGGTCATGAACGAGGGCCGGGTCGAGCAGGCGGGCAATCCGACCGACCTCTACGAACACCCC
>CAVVBX010000018.1:0-321762 GCA_963746675.1 uncultured Solirubrobacterales bacterium
GCTGCCGATTCCGGAGCGGCGGCTCGGTTCGAGGTTGCACACCTGCGCGCGGTCGTCGAGACCGTCGCCGCGTCGCTCGAGCGGAACCCTGACTTCCTGCGGATCCTCGTCGTCATGGCGACACAGCCGGTAGACGCCGACGCAGGCGAGGTCCACCGGGTGGTCAGCCGGGTGCGTGAGATGGCGCTGGAGCGTCTCCGCACGCAGATGCAGCTCGTCTTCGGCGTCGATGCCGCCAGCCCGGCCGCGGATCAGCTCGCGCGCTTCGCGCTCGCAGCATTCGATGGCGCCTTCGTCGCCTCACAGGCGAGCCGCGAGGTTGCCCTCGGCGGGGTACTGGAGCATCTCCCGGCCGCGTTGAAGGCCGTCGACCGCGACCTTCGTGACTAGCGGCACATCAGTGGATGAGCATCTTCAGAGGGACGATCAGAGAGCCGCTCCTAGCGCCAGGGCGATCATGGCCGAGGCGAACGTCCCGGTCGGCCCGGCACCCTGGTTGATCGCGGCGTATGCGCCCGTGGCGGCCAACTCCACAAGCGCCAGGGCTGTCGCCACGACGAGCGCCGCACGGTCCGGAACGACGCCGATCGCGCCCAGCGCGAGGACAAGCACCAGCGGGATGGCGACTTCAACGAGGGACCAGTGCTCCCGCATCGCCCCGGCGACCGCACCTCGGGACGAGCTCCGGTCAGGCGAGACGGCGTTGCCGAGCAAGCTCGCGTACACGTGGGCCAGCCAATACACGAGTGCTGTCACCAGCGTGCTGAGGGCGGCCTGCCCTGCGTCGGACGGATCCAGCTCCCGCGAGATCGCGATCACGGCCGTCGCGAGGATGAGCCCGTAGACGCCCTCCGTTGCGCTGCCACTGGTGCGAAGAAGGAGCGGGCGCCAGTCCCGCGCGGAGCTGGTGGAGAGCTCGCGCACGCCCGACATCTTGCCCGGTTCGGAGCCTCACCAAAGCTTCGTAGGCGCTTTCGCGTGGCAGCGAGCGCCTCGGTCTCAATCTCGAAGGCTCGTCGGCGGAGCGGAGGCGCCTCACCATCTGGCCGGATGACGACCGGATTGCCGATGCGGTGGCGGCAAGGTGATCAGCTCCGCCGCCCAGGGCTCTGCTCGACCTGGCTTCCGAGTTCGCCGATCGTGGACGCCAGTCCTTGGTAGTGCCCGATGAGCACGCACAGTTCGATCGCCTCGCGGTCGCGGAGATTTGCCTGAACAGCGCTCCACGTCACGTCCGAAAGCGCGCGCTGGGCGAGCAACTCGTCGCTGACGGCCAGCAGCGTCCGCTGACGCTCCGTGAAGCTCCGCTGCCGAGCCGTCCGCTACGCCCGCGACCTCGTCCGGCTTCAACCCCACGCTCAGTGCGATCGGCACGTGCTGCTGCCACTCGTACGCCGAGGACACCGCCACGCAACCCGCAGGATCACCAGCTCGGTGTCGCGCCGCGGCAGCACACCAAACGGCATCAGGCGCGCCGAGTAGCGCAACCAGGCGCGAAACAGGCGTGGGTGTTGGCCGAGCGTCGTGAATATGTTCGGGGGGCCGCCGCCGGTGATGCGCCCCGCGATCTCAGCCACGGCCCTCGCGAGCGGGCGGTACCGCGCCGCGGGCCGGCGGGCGCGATGCGGGGCTCGCTGGTCTGCGAGGGCGCGAGCAGCGCTTGAAGCCTGAGAGCGTTCGGGTCTCGGGCGCGCCGCCTGCTCCACGCTTGGATCATGCCCGGTAGAGCGCGGCCACCACTGCAATCCCCGCACCTACCGTGACAAAGAGTGCCGTGCGGCCCGCCTCGAGCCGCCCAGACTCGAGCGCCACGGCCGAAGCGGCCGTGTGCGCCAAGGTGAGGCCATCCGGAGGCGACGCCACCCGCTCGGCCGACAGACCGAGTCGCTTCGCCATTGCGTCGGCGAAGCCCGGGACCGACGCCGTGGCGACGAGGAGGTCGACCTCGCCAAAGTCGAGCACGTTGGCCGCCGCGAGCTCGCGGGCGGTCGACTCGGCGCAGTCGAGCGCCCGGGCGGCGTAGGACTCGGCGATCTCGACGGTGAGGAGGTTCCGCCCGTGATGGGTCGGCCCGCGCCGGGCGTCGTCGTGCCAGTCCACGTAGCTTTGAAACAGCTCCGCGAACTCGGGGAACGTCGCGAACTGGAACGCCGTGAAGCCCGGACGGAGCCGTCCGTGCTCAACAGCACGGCTCCGCCCACCGCGGGAAAGCCGAACCCTCGAGAGACACCCGGCTCCGGGTCCGCGTCGCTCGCGACGACCATGCCGAGCTCGACCGTCCCCGACGCGAGCATGCCGTCAACGAGGTGAATGCCCGTCAAGAGGCCACAGGCCCCGTTGCGGACATCGAACGAGAACGTTCCCTGACCCGCGCCGGTCTGCTGCTCCGGGTTCGCGCCGATGTCCTCCTGGATCATGGCCGCGATCGCGGGCTCGCTGATGCTCTTGTCCTCATAGAGGCCGGCGTTGATCAGCAGGTCCAGCTCTTCGGCGGTCCGGTTCGCGCGCTCCAGGCACGAGCGGGCGGCGGCGTCGGCGAGCTTCAGCGCGCCCGGCGCGCGCTGAAGTCCGTTCGCGCTCGCCGTCGCGCTCGCCTCAATGATCGTGCCCATAGCGCCCCACCAGCTGATCGACCTTGAAGATCACGATTCCCACCTCGAGGCCCGAAGCAAGGGAGAGAAGCAGGACCCCGTCGTCCTCGGCGAAGCGGTTCTCCCTCAGGTACTTGCTCAGGGCGACGAAATGCGTCGTCGACGCCGTGTTGCCCAACTCGTCGACGGTGATCACCACGTGCTTCGGCGTTGAACCGAGGCGCTCGGAGAACTCCGCCATCGCCTTCTTGATTGCCCGCGCGGAAGTCTGGTGCGGAATCAGATAGTCGATCGCGTCGAACTCGAGCCCGGCCTGATCGAGCACCTCGCGCAGCATCGGGACCGCGTCCTCGGTCGCGGCCCTGTGGATCCCGCGGGCATCGGTGTGCATCGTCACCCCGGGGCCCATCTTCGCCGGGAACGCCACGCACAGGCGGCTGTGCTCCGACAAGGTCGTAAAGCCGGCCACCTCGATCCCGGCAGCGCCCTCGGGCGCCCGCTCGACGATCGCGGCGGCGCCGGCGTCGCCGAGCGTCAGCGACGCGAGCTGGTCGCTCATCACCGTGCGGACCTCCTGTGCGGCATTGCGCCCCAGCTCTGAGATGTACTCGCCGCTGACGACCATCCCGCGCCGGATCCGGCCCTGTCGAACCAGGTCGTTGAGGATGAAGACGCCGGTCATCATCCCCGCGCAGGCGTTGGAGATGTCGAAGCTGACCGCGCGCCGCGCGCCGAGCGCCTTCTTGAGCGACACGCTCACGGGCGGCTCGATTTGCACGCGCAGGCCACCGACGTGGCGGCTGATGCTCGACACGAGGAGCATGTCGAGCTCCTCCGCAGCACAGTCGGCGTGCGCCAGCGCATCGCGCGCCGCGCCGAGCGCCAGCGTGTAGGAGTCCTCACCCTCGCCGACGATATGGCGCTCGCGAACGCCGGTCAGCCGCTCGAGCTCAATGTCGGTCTCGTGCGTCGTGCTCGCCATCAGCTCATCGGTACTCAGCCGCCGCTCGGGAATCCACGCGCCGATTGCGGCGAACCGGCTCGTGTAGGGGCCACCGTTGGATTGGCCGTCCCCACGCCCCTCCAACGCCATCCAGTGCTCGCCGCCGTGGCCCGATGCGTGGGTGCTCTCCACATGCCGATTGTCCTCGGCCCGCGATCCCTGGAAAACCGTAGCCACTACGGGTGCCTTCAGGCCATCGAAGGAGCTTGGGATTGGATCGCGTTGGGCGGCGCGGCAGGTGCCTGGGACTCCATCCCGGGAGAGGGTGCTCAGGGACGGCGATCGCGCAGCCCGAATAGGACGAGCGCGATCAGCAGCAGCAGGATCGACCCCACGCCGAGCAGCCAGAAGGCGGCCGACGAGTCGATCTCGCCCACCATCCACCCGAAGTTCATCCCGAAGAAGCCGGTGATGAAGGTCAGCGGCAGGAAAATCGTCGCCACGATCGTCAGCCGGTAGCTGGTCTCGTTGAGCTTCACCTGGAGTGCGTTCGAAAGCGCCTGGCTTGCGGCGTCGATCCGATCGACGGCGCGATCGAGCTGCGCCTGGATCCGATCGAAGTACTGATGGCGATCGGGCTCGAAGCTGGGGATGTGTTCGATCTCCTCGCCGACGCGCTCGAACAGGCCTCGCTCGGGCCCGACCCGCAGCCGCAACGTGGTCAGCCGGGTGCGCAGGCTGCGGATCTGCGCCTGGTCGGCGCTCGGCATGCGCAGCCCGGTCTCCATCAGGCGGGCTTCGAGATCGCTGATCTCGGCCTCTATCGCCGCCAGCGCCTCGAGCACGGTATTGGTCATTCCGTCCAGCGCCACATAGGCGACGTAGCGCTCTGTGCGCCCCGCCGGGATCGGCCCCCCGGCGACCAGCTCCGGCAGGTCGAGCGGGCGCTCGTGGAGGGTGATCAGAAAGTCACCGTGAAGCAGCACGTTGACCCGGAAAAGGTGCAGGGAGCCGTCCTCGCCTGCTTCGTCGTCGCCGGCCTCCGCGGCTGCGTCACACCAGAATGGGAACACGATCAGCTCGTCCTCGACGTGCATCCGATGCGCCGGCGCGCCGCCGGCGTGAAAGTCCTCGAGCTTCTGCGCCGCCGCCTCAGAGATCCCGAACGCAGCTGAGATGTCAGCGGCCGGGGCGCCGTCGGCGAGCGCCAGGTCGGCCCAGAAGAACTCGTTGCGAGAGCGCAGCTCGGCGACCTTCGAGCGATCGCACCGGCGCAGGATCGAGATCGGCTCCGCGGACATCTCGCCGCTGACTGTAGGCGCGGCGGCGGAGCGAACCGGAGGCAGGATCGGCGCCGCGCTTCGAGCACCGCCGCGCGTCGAACACCGTACCCCGGCAATGCCCCCTCCCCAGTTCTCCGGAGAATCAGGGAGGCCGTCCGCTGACCCGAGCAGCAAGGCGGATAGGAGCGATAAGTCGCGGCGGCTGCCCATGGGGCGATCCGCGATCAGGGTGCCGAGCGGGCGCTCTACGCTTGGAGAGTGGCCACCGAGACCGAGAGGCGCTTCCTGATCGAGGATCCCGATGACGCGCGAAGCAGGGCCACGGAGGACGAACCGATCGAGCAGGGCTACGTGGCCATCGACCCGGACGGCACCGAGGTTCGCGTGCGCCAGCGTGGCGACACGACCGTGCTGACGGTGAAGAGCGGGCCGGGCGAGAGCCGCTTCGAGCGCGAGCTCGGGATCTCGGCGGAGGACTTCGCGCAACTGTTCGAGCTCACCGCGCGGCGGCGGGTGCGAAAGCGCCGCCACACAATCGAGGCGGGGGAGCTGAGATACGAGATCGACGTCTTCGAGGGTGATCTTGAGGGGCTCGCCCTAGTCGAGGTGGAGTTCGGCTCGGAGGCGGAGGCGGCCGCATTCGAGCCGCCGGATTGGTTTGGCCGTGAGCTCACCGGCATGGATGAGTATGCGAACGTGAACCTCGCCCGCGACGGGCTCCCCGAGCCGAGCTAGCTATCACCGCCCGCCCGACATTGGGCCTCCTGGCGTCTTAGCCACCCGTCGGCGTCGTGGGCCGAGCCGGAACATCCGGTGCCTCCCCGAGCTCGGGCGCCGATGCAAGCAGATCAGCGGCCCAGTCGGGATAACGTCGGCTGAGCGGCGCCGCGCTGACCCGTGAACGACCACGCTCAACAGGACCGCGACGAGCGTGGTCAGCACCAGCGTGTCGATGTCTGCCAGCTCCCGGTCCTGCTCGAGAACCACCAGCGCCTACTCCGACAGCCCGGCGGCTTCGAGGGCGTCGGCTCGGTCCGTATAGGCGCGTACCCCAGGCCCTACTTCGCGCGCGACCGCGACGCGGCGCGCTTCGTGGTTGTTGACCGAGCCGCGGTCTTGCGGGTCGCGCCGGCACGGCTCGCCCTCTTGGCTTTCGGAGAAGTCGACAGCCGCTTCTGCGCCTTTTCGATGTCGCGCTGCAGGGCCTTGCTGAGCCTTCCGCTGTCGCGCCGTGCCTCCTTGACGAACTTCTGCACGTCCTTATAGAGGCCTCGCGCACCGACGCTTACGTCCTTGCTGACGTCGTTTCGAAGCGCGGCGAGCGCATCCTGGGCCGCGTCGAGTGACTTGTTGAGGCGCTTGACCGCGGCCGGTTCGCTGACGGCCGAGCGCTTGCGAGCGGTCTTGGCGGCGCGGGATGCGGGCTTCTTTGCAGCGGGCACAGTGACTCTCTCTCCTCGATGCGATGGGATTCCCTGGCGAGCCTACGCGGATCGGTCGATGGCCGCGAAGCGCCGCGAAAGGAAGACCGCGACCTGTGCTCTGGGAGACTGTGCGAAGGCAAGCCTCCGGTTCCCCCCGGTAAACGGCTTGAACGTTGACGAAGCGCGCGATGGTTGCGCGATGGTCTTTCGTCGCGTGAGGGCTTGAATCGCCGACATTCACGCTTTGCGCCGATCATGCAGTGGCGCACGGATCTAGCTTGAACAAGCGGTTTCCCTGCCGTTTCGGTAGCGGGCCCGACAGGATTCGAACCTGTGACCTTCGGTTTCGTAGACCGACGCTCTATCCGGCTGAGCTACGGGCCCGGGCGGTCGATTCTAGGCGGGTGGTGATCGATCGGTCCTAAAGGCGGGGGATCATCGCTCCGATGATCCCGTCATGAGCCGAACGCAAGACCTTCGACGTCATAGGACCACAGCGACGCTCGCCGCCGCGCTGGTGGCCCTCGGCGCCACAGGCGCCGCTGCCGCGGCCGATCGCGGGCCGAGCGCCCGCGCGACCGGCCAGGCCGAGACCCAGCTGACCACCGCCGGCTCCGCGGTCGCGCGGTGCCCCTCCGGCAAGGTCGTCTCGGGCGGCTTCGCCGCGCCCGGGTTCAGCAAGGAGAGCTCTCCGGTGGTCAGGATCGGCTCGCAGGGAGTCGGCAAGCGCGAGTGGGGGATCGACGCCGTCAGGTTCGGGGGCGGCGGTGGCGGCGACGGCCAGGGTGGCCCTGCGACGCCCCCGCCGGTCGGCACGATCGTCTCGTACGCCTACTGCGCGAAAGCGCCGGGCCGAATCAAGACGCGGGAGACCAGCGTCGAGGTCCAGCCGAGCACGCTTGGAACCGCGACCGCCCGCTGCGGCCGCGGCGAGCGCGCGATCGCGGGTGGTTTTGCGTCGCCGAGCTTCAACTTCGCTACCGGATCCGGGGTGCTCACCCTGACCTCCCAAAAGGCCGGCAAGCGCGGGTGGACGGTCCAGGGCTTCAACATCAACACGGGCGACGGCCAGCCGACCGTACCGGCGCCGCTGACCGCGCTCGTCTCCTGTCTGAAGGGCGGGCCGAAACTGATCGAGCGCTCACAGCAGGCCAGCGTCGGGCCCCAGCAGTTCCGCACCTTGGACGTCCCGTGCCCGCCCGAGACGAAGGCGGTCTCGGGCGGCTTCGCCGGCAACGTCGGCGCGCTTGGAGAGGATTTCAACGCAGCGGGTGCGGTCGAGTCGTTCCGCATGCGCCACGCAAGCGGTTGGACCACCTCGGCGGTCAGCATCGACGAAACGGTCGGCGCGACGATCACCGGTTACGTCTACTGCGCCCCGAAGAGCGCGGTCTAGGCGGGTGGCCGCAACCATGATCCAGACGCTTCGCCGCCATAGGACCGCCGCCGCCCTCGCCGCCGCGCTGGTGACGCTGGTTGCGATGAGCGCCGGCGCCGGCGCCAGCCACAAGTCCGGCCTGCACGGCAGCGCTCAGGTCTCGGCGCAGGTGAGCACGATGGGCTCGGCGGTCGCACGCTGCCCCTCCGGCAAGGTGATCTCCGGCGGCTTCGGCGCGCCCGGGTTCACCAAGGAGAGCTCGCCGGCGGTGAGGATCGGCTCGCAAGCGGTCGGCCGGCGTGAATGGAAGATCGACGCGGTCGCGATGGGCGGCGGCAACGTCCAGGGGAGTCAGCAACCCGGCGGCAGCGGCCAAGGTAGCGACCCCCCGACCAGCAACATCATCGCCTACGCGTACTGCGGCAAGCTTGGGAAGGTCAAGGCGCGGCCGGTCAGCGTCGAGGTCCCGCCGACTGCGTTTGGAACCGCCACCGCACGGTGTGGGCCCAAGCAGCGCGTGATCGCGGGCGGCTTCGCCTCGCCGGGTTTCGACGTCGCGACCAGCGCCGGGGTCATCACCCTGACCTCGCAGAAGCTCGGCAAGCGTGGCTGGACGGTCGAGGGCCTCAACGTCAGCAGCGGTGATGATCAGCAGCCCGGCGTACCCGGGACGCTGACCGCGATCGCCTACTGCATCAAGCACGGCCCGCGGCTGATCACCCGCTCCCAGCAGGCCAGCGTCGGCTCTCAGCAGCTTCGCACGATCGACGTCTCGTGCCCGCCGGGCAGCAAGGCGGTCTCGGGTGGGTTCGACGCCAACGCCGGCCCAATCGGAGAGGACTCCACCGCCTCGGGCGCGGTCGAATCCTTCCGCATGCCCCGCGCCGCCGGCTGGACCACCTCGTCGGTCAGTGTCAACGACTCGATCGGCGCGACGATGACCGGCTACGCCTACTGCCTGAAGACCGTCTAGACGCCCGCATCCAGATAGGCTGCTCGCGATGAGCGAGGGACCGTCCTTCAGCGAGCAGCGCGCGAGAGAGATCGGCGAGCAGATCGGCATCGACTGGTCGGCCTCACCCTTCGACGTCGAGGAGTTCAGGGTCGGTCTGGGGGTCGAGCTCGAGCACGGCCGCCACGACGAGCGCACCAACGTCAGCGACGACGATCCGCTGGTCACCGGAAAGATCGCCTGGGCCCACCTGAACGAGTTCCCCGATTACTACACCCGGCTCTCGAAGATGGAGGCCGAGGCCGAGGAGCATTGGAGTAGCCGCTAGCCGTCCGCCTCGAGGTAGCGCGGCTCGGAGACGACGGTGCGCACGAGCGGCTCGAAAGCCTCGATCGGCAGCGACTCGTAGGCCGGGTCGAAGCAGTTCTGGTCGTACAGCTCGCAGAACTCGGCGCAATCGTCAAACCACTCGTGGCCTCGGAAACGCTCGCGGGCGTCGGGGTCCTCGCCGGTCTGGCGACCGTAGTAGCGCTGCTGAAAGACGCCGTGGTGCTTGACGATCCAGCAGATCCGCGGCTCGACGTACGGCTTCAGAATCACGGCGACCATCTCGCCGTGGGTGTAAGGGGCCAGCTCGTCGCCGATGTCGTGCAGCAACGCCCCGACGACGTACTCGTCGGAGCGCCCGTCGCGCTTGGCGCGCGAGGCCGACTGGAGCGAATGCTCGCAGCGCGACACCTGGTAGCCGCCGAAGGAATGCTCGAGCGCCCTGACGGCGGCGAGTAACCGATCGGGCAACTCCCGCATGTACTCCTGCTCGTTGCGGGCGAGCAGCTCGTAGTCCTCCGTGGTGCCGTCGGCCATACGGGTGAAGCCGACCGTCTCCATCTCCACCTCCATCCTCGGGCCGACCAGGATACGATCGACGAGTGCCCGAGGACGCCACGGCCAACGCCGCGCTGATCGATCGCTTCTACGGCGCCTTCGCGCGTCGTGACCACCAGACGATGGCCGACTGCTACGCGCCCACCGCGCGCTTCTCGGACCCGGTGTTCCGGGACCTCGACGGCGACGAGGTGCGGGCGATGTGGCGGATGCTTTGCGAGCGGGGAACCGACCTCGAGCTCAGTCACTCCAGAGTCGAGGCCGAGGGCGACCGCGGCTCGGCTCACTGGGTTGCCGACTACACGTTCAGCGGTAGCGGCCGCCCTGTCCATAACGAGATCGAGGCGAGCTTCCGGTTCGAGGACGGCCTGATCGCCGAGCACACCGACGAGTTCGATCTCTGGTTGTGGGCCCGCCAGGCGCTCGGGACGATGGGCGTCGTGTTGGGCTGGTCGCCTCCGGTGCAGAACAAGATCCGTGGTCAGGCGCGCGAGAACCTGGACAAGTTCATCGCGGAATCGGCGACCGGCTGAGCGGCTGGGCCCGCTCCCAGCGACGCGGGTCAGAGCCCTCGAGCTCGACCAGCTCGCCGGCCGCGACGAGGTGATCGATGTACGCGCGAGCGAGCTGCAGGCCCCAGGCCGCCGTCGCGGGACTCAGGTTCTCGGCGCCGACGATGTCGCCGATGATCTCGAATGCCGTCCGAGGCCCGGCGCCGAACGCGCCCCGAACCCGGTCGAGCTGCTCCGCGAGCTCGCGCCGGTTGGCCGCGACCTTGGCAGGCACGTCGCGGAAAGTGCGCCCGTGTCCCGCCAGGCAGAGCGTCGTCTCCAGCCCGGCGACCACGTCGAGGCTGCCGATGAACTCGCCCACCGGGTCGGGCGTGTGGCCGTAGTCGAAGAACAGCGAGATCCTGCCGAGGAGGTGGTCGCCGGAGATCAGCAGACCGCTCTCTGGCTGGTGCAGGACGACGTGCGAGGGGGCGTGCCCCGGGGTCTCGTGTACCTGCCAGACGCCGAGGTCGGTCTCCACCTCGACTCCGGGGAGCAGCTCGCGATCGGGGGGCACGGCTCGGGCAATTCCCGTGTTCTCGCCCCGGCGCGCCTTCTCGTACAGCGCGAGCCCGGCGGCCGGGACGCCGCTCTGGCGGGCGACCTCGATCCGGCGGTCCAGTGCCGCGTCGGGGTCTTCGGCGAGCGCGCGGACGTGCTCCCAGGCGGGGTGGATCCAGAGCTCGCAGCCGGCGGCGTCGACGATCGGGCCCGCGAGGCCGTAGTGATCGGTGTGGGCGTGGGTACAGACCACGAGCCGAACGTCGGTGATCCGGAGCCCGGCTTGAGCCAGCGCGAGCTCGAGCTGGCGTAGCCCGTCGTCGGTCGCCATCCCGGTGTCGAAGAGGACGATCCCGTCGCCGGCGCGAACAGCGAACGCGTTCACGTGCGGCACGCCGGGCCAGGGCAGCGGCAGGCGCAGGCGCCAGATCCCCGATAGCACCCGCTCGCCTCGGGCCAGCTCCGGACGTCGCCTCGATTCGCTCACCCGCGGCATGCTCGCAGGCGCGCCGCGACCGTTTCCCGGCGCGGGCTTCCCGCGGATACGATCGCGGCGCGTGAACGACCGCCTCTCCGCCTCGGACATGTCCTCGCTGCTTGCCGAGCGGGGGCCGATCCACGTCCACGTCGGGGCGACGATCGTGGCCAAGGGAAAGCCGCCGAAATTCGAGCGGTTGCTCGAACACGTCGACAACCGGCTCGCGCTGGTGCCGCGATTCCGGCAGCGGGTGACGCGTACCCCGCTCAACCTCGAGAAACCCGTTTGGGCCGACGACGCGCGCTTCGACCTGCGCTGGCACGTGCGCCGGGCGGCGCTGCCGAAACCCGGCGGGACGGATGAACTGCGCGAGCTGGTTGGGCGGATCATGTCCGAGCCGCTCGACTTCGACCGGCCGCTGTGGCAGCTCTACCTGGTCGAGGGGCTCGAGCGCGGCCGCCATGCGCTGGTCAACAAGACCCATCACGCCCTGGTGGACGGGGTCGCCGCGGTAGATGTCGGCACCGCGATCCTGGACGCGAGCCCCGACGGGAACGAGGTCGAGTTGCCGGACGAGCCCTGGGACCCCGACGAGCCGACCCGCGAGATGCTGTTCGTCCGCGCCGCATCGGACCGCATCCGCACCCCGCTGCGCGCGGCGCGCAAGGCCGCGGTCGGGGCGATCACCACGCCGGGATCAACCGTCGGTCGGGTGATGCGTACGGCCGAGTCGTTCGCGAAGCTCGCCGCCAGCGGCCCGACCGCGCCACGCACCTTCCTCAATCAGGAGATCGGCCGCGATCGCCGGGTCGCCTACGTGTCGACCGGGTTGGAGAGCCTGAAGGCGATCCGCGGCGAGACCGGCGCCACGGTCAACGACGTGATCCTCTCGGTCGCCGCAGGCGGCCTGCGACGCTACTTCGAGCGACGCACTGAGCCGGTGCCCGAGCATCTGGTGGCGCTGGTGCCGATGAGCGTCAGGCGCCCCGACGAGGACCACGAGCTTGGCAACCGGCTCGCGACCCTGCTGGTCGCGCTGCCGATCGCCGAGCCCGACCCGGTGGCCCGGCTCGAGCGCATTCACGCCGAAACGGCCCGACTGAAGGCCTCGGAACAGGCACACGCCGCCTCGCTCGTGATCGAGGCGACCGGGTGGACGCCGCCGACGATCAACCGCGTGCTGGCCGACGCGATCTCGCGCCCGCTCACGTGGAACCTGGTCGTCTCGAACGTTCCCGGGCCGCAGCTTCCGCTCTACGTCCTGGGCAGGCGAATCGAGGCGATCTACCCGTTCGTGCCCCTGTCGCCCCAGAACCACGCGCTCTCGATCGGCGTGCTCAGCTACGACGGCGGCGTCTTCTTCGGCCTCGCCGGCGACCGCGACGTGCTCACCGACATCGACGCGCTCGGGGTCGACCTCGAGGCAGCGCTGGCCGAACAGGCCGCCGCGCCCTGACCGGGCAGCGCCCTCAAGGTCGCGCGACATGCTCGCAGCCGCGCACCCGATCGTTGCCGTCGACCCGCGCGCGATCCTCCCCCGAGCCGCAGCGAACGGTCTCGCGACTCCCGTTCCTCGCCTGCACCCGGTCGTTCCCGGAACCGGCGTCGTAGGCGTTGCGGCCCGGGCCGCCGTCGAGCCGATCGGCGCCGCCGCCGCCCGTCAGCCGATCGTAGCCTTCCTCCCCCAGGAGACGATCACCACCCGAGCCGCCGACGAGGCAATCGTGCCCGTCTCGTCCGCGCAACCGGTCGGCGCCCCCGAGCGCGAGGATCAGGTCGCCGCCCGATTCGCCGTCGAGCAGGTCGGGTCCGGCGGAGCCACGAAGCTCGCTGGCGCAGCCCCCGCGTCGGAGGGGATCGTCGGGATCGGCGCCGCCCGAGCCGCCTCCCCCGTGACCACCGCCGCCGTTCCCACCGCCGCCGCCGCCACCGCCACCAAGCCGCGGGATTAGCACCTCCTCGCTCTCGACCTCGACGAATGGTGAGCCGTGGGCGGTGACGGAGTCGCCGCACGCAGCGCGAAGCCGGGCCCTGAGGCGCCGGTCCCGATCGCCGCGGCTGACGGATTCCGTCGATGTGCCCGAGGCGCTGGCCACGCCGCCCAAGTAGGTCTCCTCGAGCGTGACCACGTCAACGAGCTTCAGGTCCCCGAAGTACTGCGCGTTGCCCAGGCCCACCCCGGTGCAGGTGATGTAGAAGCTGAGCTCGACCTTGGCCGAGCTCGGGCTGAGGCTCTTCAGCGTTGCCGATACCGAGGCCTCGATCCCAACGTGATCGGCGACGCTCGTCGCTGGCAAGCCCAGCGCGGCAACGACCGAGCCGAGCACGAACGCCTGGGCAAGCCGCCAGCGCACCTGACCACCATAGACCCGATCGGCGCCGGCTCAACTGCGGATGAACACCGGGGCGCCGAGCGGGACGCGGTCGATCAGCTCGGAGACCTGGGCGTCGGCGGCCCGCACGCACCCATGTGACGCGGCGACTCCGAGCGGCCCGGCGGTGCCGTGGATCGCGATCCGGCGCCCCCCCAGCCAGCCCGACGGGAGGTTCGACTGGGTGGCGGAGAGCGCCACCGCGCAGCAGCCGTAGGCTGGATTGAGGCCGCCGCGGAAGGTATCCGTGACCGCGAAACGCCCTGTCGGGGTCTCGGACCCCGGCATCCCGATGGTGACCGCGAACGAGCGCACCGGCTTGCCGGACTGGCGCAGCTCGGCGCGACGCTGGGAGAGGTCGACCTCGATCGAGACCCTGGTCGACCCAGCCTTGAGCCGTCGTCGGTCGAGCTTGATCCAGCCGAGCTGGTTGTTGGGCAGATCGGCCGTCGTCACCCCAGCCCACTCGCCCGACTCGCGGATGACGCCGAACACCGTGGGCGAGCCGAACTCAGTCCGCTTACCGGCCCGCTCGACCAAGTCGCCGCCGCCCGGCTCGGTCCACACCTCGACGTGTTTGCCCCGGCGCACCCGGACCAGCGGGAAAGCCTCGCCCGAGCGGTCGAGGGCGAGGGTCGCGTGCCGAGCCGCGGGCACGGTGCCGGCGGACGGATCGGCACCCGATCGCTGCCCGGCAGGCGCGTGATCGGTAGCCGAGCCCGCCGCATGGGCGCCCACCGCAACTCCGCCCGAGGACTGCTCGGCGGAAGTGGGGCCGCCGGACTGCGTGCCTTCGCCGCCGGATCCGGTGCTCTCGGCACCGGGCTGGGCCTCGGCCGGAGCTCCGCGGTCGGACTGTGTCGCATCAACCGAAACTTCCACCGGCTCGGCGTCGTCTGCGGCGACCCGCCATGCGACTAGCGCCAGCACCAGCGCCGCCGCCATCGTCGTGATCAGAACTGCTCTCCCGGACATCTTCCTGCGCCTTCCGGTGCGGTCGAGGTGTGCGACGAAGAGCGGAGAGGGCGGGATTCGAACCCGCGAGAGAGCTTGCGCCCCCTACTCGCTTAGCAGGCGAGTGCCTTCAGCCACTCGGCCACCTCTCCGTGGGGAGGGTCCGATTCTAGATAGGGCCAGATACCCTCGCCTCGCCCGTGAGCCCGCCCCCGGAAAGCATCGACCGCGAGGCGCTGAAGTCGCGTTACGACGCGATCCTCGCCACCGCCACGCCGCCGTTCGCCTTCGTCGACCTCGACGCGATGCGCCGCAACGCCGAGCGGATGCTCGCGCAGGCCGGTGGGCTGCCGATCCGGATCGCCTCGAAGTCGGTGCGCTCCACCGATGTCCTGCGGCGCATCGTCGCCCTCGATCCGGGCTTCCGCGGCGTGCTCGCCTTCACCGTGCCCGAGGCGTTGCACCTCGCCGAGCACGGGTTCGAGAACCTGGTCGTCGCCTATCCATCGGTTGACCGTGGCGCGATCGCGCGCGTCGCACGCCTGGCGGCCGAGTCGCCCGAGCGGGCGCCGGCGCTGACGGTCGACGACCGCCCACACCTGGACCTGATCGAGGGCGCGATCGGCGGCGGGCGGGCGCAGGTGCGGGTGTGCCTCGACATCGACATCGGCTGGCGGCCGCTCGGCGGGCGGATGGCGCGCGTCGGGCCGAAGCGCTCGCCGGTCCACGACCTCGCCCGAGCGCGCCGAATGGCCGAGGAGATCGAGGATCGGCCCGGCACGCGGCTCGCGGGGCTGATGGCATACGAGGGCCAGATCGCCGGCGTCGGCGACCGGATCCCCGGCCGGCCGCTGCGCAACGCCGCGATTCGGCTGATGCAATCGGCCTCCGAGCGCGACATCCGCCGGCGACTGCCCGGAATCGTCCAGGCCGTCCGTGAGGTCGTCGCCGAGCACGGCCACCGGCTCGACTTCGTCAACGGTGGCGGCACGGGCAGCCTCTCGCGCACGGCCGCGGCGGGGATCGTCGACGAGCTCACCGCCGGGTCGGGCTTCTATGCACCGGTGCTGTTCGACAACTATCGATCGCTCGAGCTGGAGCCGGCAGCCTTCTTCTGCCTCCCGATCGTGCGCCGACCGGTCGGCGGGGTCGCGACCCTGCTCGGGGGCGGCTACGTCGCCTCGGGAGCCGCCGCGGCGGACCGCCTCCCCGAGCCCTATCTCCCTGGCGGTCTGCGCCTCGACCGCCAGGAGGGCGCGGGCGAGGTGCAGACGCCGGTGCTCGGAGCCGCGGCGTACAAGCTCCGGGTCGGCGACCGCGTCTACCTGCGCCACGCCAAAGCGGGCGAGCTGTGCGAGCGCTTCGACTCGCTCTACCTGATCGACGGCGAGGCGGTCGTCGACAAGGTGCCGACGTACCGCGGCGAGGGCAAGGCCTTCCTCTAGGTCTCGACCGGCGGGCCGTCGCCGGCCCCGGCAGGAGCCGGTCCGAGCACGCGCTCGCGCGCAAGGGTATTCCAGGGCTGCTGTCGTCACACTCTGCACACCCTCGGAGGGGTGGCAGAGCGGTTGAATGCGGCAGCCTTGAAAGCTGTTGACCGGGTTCGCTCGGTCCGTGGGTTCGAATCCCACCCCCTCCGCTCGCAATCCGGCGCCCGCCACCGCGCCCTTGGCGCCGCTAGCGTGTTCGAGGTCTGATGGCGATGAGAACGAAGGCGGGGATCCTGGCGCTCGCCGGCACGTTCGCGCTGGCGGCCGGCCCGGCGGGCGCGAGCACCTACGCACCCAAGGACGGGCACGCCTACCACGGCGTCTCCGACACCGGGTACGCGAGCGACCTGTTCGACTTCTCCGACCAGGTCGGAGCCCACCAAGCCGTGCTCCAGGACTTCTTTCACTGGCGGGTGCCGCTGACCACGGGCGCGCTTTACCGCTGGGGGCAGACGGACACCCGCGGCGTGCTCAGCCTCTCGACCGCGCCCGGTGACGGAGGCGAACTGATAACGCCGCGGAAGATCGCCCGCGGGCGCGACGACCGCTACGTCCTGCGACTTGCGCGGACGATCGAGGAAACGGGCCAGACGGTCTACATCCGCCTGATGCCGGAGATGAACGGGCACTGGAACCCCTACTCGGCCTTCAACGCCGACGGCAGCGCCCGCGATCAGGCCCACTCGACCCACTGGTTCCGTCGCGCCTGGCGACGCTTCACCCTGCTGGCACGCGGAGGCTCGCGCGAGCGGATCAACCGGCGCCTCGTGCGCATGGGCATGCCTCGGATCCTGCGGGCCAAATCGCAGAACGACCCCGTCTACGAGGGTGGTGCCGACGGCATCCCGCTGCCGGTGCCGAAGCAGCTCCCTCAGCCACGGGTGGCGATGATGTGGGTGCCGCAGACGTTCGGCTCGCCGAACGTCGCCGGCAACCAGCCGGCGGACTACTGGCCCGGGGGCAAGTACGTCGACTGGGTCGGGTTCGACATCTACTCGAGGTTCGCCGGCGCCTTCGACGAGGGCAAAGCGTTCTTCAACCGTTACCGACGCAAGCCGTTCGTGATCGGCGAGTACGGGCCCTGGGACGACGACTACGACGGTTCGTTCACCAGCGAGCTCTTCCGCTGGGCGGAGAACCACGATCGGGTCAAGATGCTCCTCTACTACCGGGGCGTCGATCCCGACAATCCGTACAACGTCCAGTTCTATCCCGGGGCGCGCAGCGTGATCCGGCGGCATCTGAACAAGCCGCGCTGGGTCGAGTTCGCGCCCGGGGTGAAGCGGCTCGACGACCCGCCGAAGCCGGAGAACACGGAGCGCCTGCCGCCTCCCGGCCCTCGGCGGGGCAGCGGCTGAGCCCCGACCGACGACCGCGCTCTAGCTGGACGGGGATCGCGGGTGCCGGCGCAGGCGGTCTCGCCCCTCGGCGAGCGAGCGGTTCACCTTGGTGTAGGACCAGCCACACAGCGCGCAAATCTCGGCGTAGGAGTAGCCCTCGGCCTGGAGCACGATCGCGACTCTCTCGGCAGGCTTGAGCGCAGCGAGGGCCAGGCGTGCCTCGGCGACCCGTTCGCTGCGCTCCGCGCGCTCGGCGGGGCCGGGGCGGTCGCTGGGAGCGAGGTCGAGCGCATCGGGCGCGGCGAAGCACTCGCGAGAGCGGCGCACCGCGTGAGCCTCACGGCGGGTGACCACGGTCATCCAAGCCGCCAGTCGGTGGCGATCGAGCGGTGGGGCCTTGGTGAGCACCACCTCGAGCGCGCGCTGAAGCGCGTCGTCGGCGTCATCGGCGCAGAGCGAGACCCGGCGCGCAACCCGCTTCAGGTGTGGTTCGGCGGCATCGAGCAACTCGAGGGCGGCCCGCGCGCGGGCGTGCTGGGCGACTGCAGGGTCCACGCCAAGGCCAACCCCGGCGACCGCCCCGGCGCCCCCTCGCCGGTATCCTCGGCCCGCGATGGGCACCTGCATCGTCACCGGGGGCGCGGGCTTTCTCGGCTCGCACATGTGCGATCACCTGCTCGGCGCCGGGCACCGCGTGATCTGCGTCGACAACCTCGACACCGGGTCGCTGCAGAACATCGAGCACATTCGCGCCGACGAGTTCATCTTCATCCAGCACGACCTCACCGAGCCCTTCCACATCGACGAGCCGATCGACGTCGTCTATCACCTCGCCTCCCCCGCGAGCCCGATCGACTACCTGCGGCTGCCGCTGCACACGCTCAAGGTCGGCTCCTACGGCACCCACCACATGCTCGGCCTGGCAAAGAAGAAGCGGGCGCGATTCGTGCTCGCCTCGACCTCGGAGGTCTACGGCGACCCGCAGGTCCACCCACAGCCGGAGAGCTACTGGGGCCACGTCAACCCGATCGGCCCGCGCGGCGTCTACGACGAGGCGAAGCGCTACGCCGAGGCTCTGACGATGGCCTACCACCGCCAGCAGGGGGTGGACACGGGGATCGTGAGGACGTTCAACTCGTTTGGCGCCAGAATGCGCCCGCACGACGGGCGCGCGATTCCCACCTTCCTCCGCCAGGCCCTCCAGCACAAGCCCCTGACCGTGTTCGGGGATGGAAGCCAGACGCGCAGCTTTTGCTACGTCGATGATCAGATCCGCGGCTACGTGGCGATGGCCGAGTCCGACGTGCACGAGCCGATCAACATCGGCAACCCGGACGAGTTCACGCTGCTCGAGCTCGCCGAGGTCGTGATCGAGGTCACCGAGTCACGTTCGGAGATCGTCTTCGAGGCGCTGCCGGTCGATGACCCGCAGGTGCGCCAGCCCGACATCACCCGCGCCAAGCAGCTCCTCGGCTGGGAGCCCAAGTTCGAGCTGCGCGACGGCCTGCGGATGACGATCGAGCAGACCGGCGTGGAGCGGCTGGTCGGCGCCGGCGACTAGCGCCGCGCCCGCCGGCGCGGGAGCGCCACTGCCTTGCGGATCGCCCATCTGACCGCGACCTTCCCGCCCTACCCGGGCGGAGCCGGCAATACGGCCTTTCGCTTCGCCCGCGAGCAGGCGGCGCGCGGCCATCAGGTCGAGGTCTTCACCGCCCCCGCTCCAGGCGAGCCCCCGGACCCCGGGGAGGCTGTCGTCCACCGGATCAAGCCGGTGTTCGCGGTCGGCAACGCGCCGCTGATCCCAAGCCTGGCGCGAATCGAGGGCTTCGATCTCGTCCACCTCCACTATCCGTTCATCTTCGGCTCCGAGCTGACCCTCCTCGGTCGCCTGCGAGCGCGACGGCGCTCGCAGGCCCTGCTCGTCCACTACAAGAACCGGCTCGTGGACCGGGGCGTGCGCGGCGTCCTCTTCGAAGCCTACGAGCGCACCGTTGCCCCGCGCCTGATCGGTGAGGCCGACCGCGTCTGCGTGCTCTCCTCCGACCACGCTCGCTCGGTCGTCTACCTGCGACGGGTGGGCGCGGAGGACCCGGCGAAGCTGGTCGAGATGCCGAACGGCGTCGATGCCGAGTTGTTCTCGCCCGGCGCGGACGACAGCGGGCTGCGGGCGAGGCTCGGCATCCCCGGCGACTCGGTCGTCGCCGCCTTCGTCGCGACACTCGACCGCGCCCACCACTTCAAGCGCCTCGACGTCGCGATCGACGGCCTCGCCCGGCTCGGTGACGAGCACGTTCATCTCATCGTCGCCGGCGGCGGCGAGCTGCTGGAGGGCTTTCGCGCGGATGCCGCTGCCGCGGGGGTCGGCAAGCGGGTTCACTTCCTGGGCGCGGTCGCTCACGGTGAGCTACCGGAAGTGCTCCGTGCCGCCGACCTCCTCCTGCTGACCACCGAGCCGCCGGAGTCGTTCGGGATCGTGCTGATCGAGGCGATGGCCTGCGGCCTGCCCGCGATCGCGACCGACTACCCGGGCGTGCGCGCCGTGGTCGAGGAAGGCGCAACGGGGCTACTGGTGCCCCGGGGTGATCCGGGAGCGGTCGCCGGGGCGCTTCGCAAGCTCACGGACGCCGGGCCCGAAAGCGTGCGGCGGCTGGGGGCGAACGGTCGCGAGAAGGCGCTGCGCGAGTGGAGCTGGCCGCAGCTCGTCGAGCGCATGGACGTCGCCTACGCCGAGGCGATCGAGGCTCGGCGACGGAAGATGAGCGGATGAGCCGCTCGATCCTGCTCGTCGCCTACTTCTACCCGCCGTGCCGCGACACGGGCGCGCTTCGCCCGGCTTCGATGAGCAGGTGGCTGCGCCGGCTCGGCCACCGGGTCACGGTCCTGACGACGGCCGCCTACGGGCCGACCACCGAGCCCGACGTCGTCCAGGCCGCCGACGCCCAGGTCTGGCGCGCGCGCCTGCACGGCAAGGACCGGATCGGCGCGATCTACGACGCCGACGCCTACGGCGGGCGCCCGCATCCGTTGAGCAAGGTCGTCGTGCCCGAGCCGCTGGCGCTCGCCTGGGCGCCGTTCGCGCGGCGGCGGGCGCGGGTACTGGCACGCGGGCGGCGCTTCGACTGCGTGATCACGACGTCGCCGCCCGAGTCGGTTCACACCGTCGGCATGGCCCTGCAGCGACGCGGCGTTCCCTGGGTCGCCGACGTCCGCGACGGCTGGACCTTCGAGCCGCTGCGCCCCCGGTTCCCGGCCGCGGCCCAGCGTCGCCTCGACGCCCGGCTCGAACGCCGCCGGCTCGGCGCCGCCGACGTCGTCGTCTGCGTCTCCGAACCCGCGGCAGACGACCTCCGCCGGCGCGCGATCGCCGAGCCCATCGTCGTCCCCAACGGCTGGGACCCCGAGCTCGCCACCACGGCGGCCGGCGGACCGACCGGCCTGCTCGACCCCGACCGCGTATCGCTCGTCTACACCGGACGCTTCGGCAGCTACGGGCGCGACCCCCGCGCGCTGGTCGAGGCACTCGCCCGGCTCGGGCGCGACAACCCGCAGACGGCGGCGAAGCTGGAGCTCGTCGTCGCCGGGCCGCTGACCGACGACGAGTCCCGGTTGATGGCCACCGACGTGTCCCCCGCCAGGATCGTCCGCGCCGGCAGCCTCGAGCGTGACCGCGCCCTCGCCCTTCAACGGGAGGCGGGCGCGCTGCTGCTGATCGCCCAGCCGACCCGCTCACAGCTGCTCAACATCAAGCTGTTCGAGTACCTCGCCAGCGGGCGGCCGATCCTCGCGCTTGCCGGCGGCACCGAGGCCGGCCGCGTGGTCGAGGAGATCGGCGGCGAGGTGGTACGCGCCGACGACCCCGCGGCGATCGCCGCGGCGCTGGCGCACGTCGCGACCACAAACCTCGAGGCGCCGCCCCGCGAGGCGGTCGCTCCCTACACCTACCCGGCTCCCGCCGAGGGCATGGCCGCCGCGGTCGAGGCGGCGATCGCCAAGCGCAGATAGCCCACCCCGATCGCTCGCGCCCAAGCCGCCCATGTCCGTACCGGGCCCGGATGCGAGCCCCGTACCGGGCCCGGATGCGAGCGGTTCGCTGCGCGCGAAGACTGCGCGGGACACGATTAGAGGAGTGACGATGAAGAACGGACTGAAGGCTGCAGCGGCAGCCGCGCTGCTGGTCGTCGGCCTTGCGGCCGTCGGGTGCGGCGGAAGCGACGAAACGACGACCACGGTGGAGGCCGCCGAAACGGAAACCGAAGCGCCGGAGACCGACGAGGCCGGCTCGGAGACGACGGTTCCCGCGGCCGGTGGCCAGGAGCTGACGATCAAGATGGGCGACTTCTATTACAAGCCCAGCGACGTCACCGCCAAGGCCGGCTCGGTGACGATCACGGCGCCAAACGAGGGCGGCGCTCCGCACGAGCTCGTGATCGCGAAGACGAACGACGATCCGGCCAAGCTCCCGACCGTCGCGGATGGAAGCGTCGACGAGGCACAGCTGGACATCCCGGGTGAGGTCGAGGAGGTCGAGGCCGGCGCAACCGGCACGGCGACGCTCGATCTCAGCGCCGCCAAGTACGTGATGTTCTGCAACCTCCCCGGCCACTACAAGGGCGGCATGTACGGCAGCCTGACCGTGAACTAGCTCACCGAATCGGCGCCGGCGCTCGGAGCAACCCTGCCCCGCTTCGAGCCCGGCGCCTATCCTTTGCCGCCAGTGGCAACACCGGATACCGAGACCGAGGGCGAACCCGGCGCGAAGGCCGAGAGCACCGGCGCCCGGGACCTGCATCGCTACCTCGCACCGGTCGTCGGGCCCGACGACGAGCGCGTGTTCACCGACTCCGGAATCGAGATCGAGCGCCTCTACGAGGAGGGCGACGTCGAGCCGGGGCTCGAGAAACGCCTCGGCGAGCCAGGCGGATACCCGTTCACGCGCGGCATCCACGACGGCATGTACCGCGACCGGCTGTGGACGATGCGCCAGTACGCCGGCTTCGCCAGCCCGGAGGACACCAACGAGCGCTACCGCTACCTGATCGAGCACGGCTCGACCGGGCTCTCGATGGCCTTCGACCTGCCGACCCAGCTCGGCCGCGACTCCGACGACCCGCTCTGCGACGGTGAGGTCGGCCGCACCGGGGTTCCGATCGACACGATCGAGGACATGCGGATCTGCTTCGACCAGATACCGCTCGACCAGGTCTCGACCTCGATGACGATCAACGCCCCGGCCGCCGTGCTGCTGCTCCTCTACGAGCTGGTCGGCGAGGAACAGGGAGTGTCGTCCGAGCAGCTTCGCGGCACGGTCCAGAACGACGTGCTCAAGGAGTACGTCGCCCGCGGCAACTACATCTACCCGCCCGAGCCGACGATGCGCCTGACCACCGACATCTTCGAGTACTGCCACGAGAAGGTGCCGAGGTGGAACACGATCTCGATCTCCGGCTACCACATCCGCGAGAAGGGCTGCTCGGCCGTGCAGGAGGTCGCGTTCACGCTCTCGAACGCGATCGCATACACCGAGGCGGCGCTCGCGCGAGGGCTGGCAATCGACGAGTTCGCGCCCCGGCTCGCGTTCTTCTTCAACTGCCACAACAACGTCTTCCAGGAGATCGCCAAGTTCCGCGCGGTGCGGCGGATGTGGGCGCGAATCGTGCGCGAACGCTTCGGCTCGGAGAGCGAGCGCTCGCAGATGATCCGCTTTCACACCCAGACCGGCGGGGTGACGCTGCAAGCCCAGCAGCCCGAGGTGAACATCATCCGCGTCGCGCTGCAGGGCTTCGCCGCCGTCTGCGGCGGCACCCAGTCACTGCACACCAACGGCTTCGACGAGGCGCTGGCGTTGCCGACCGAGCGCTCGGCGCGGATCGCGCTGCGCACCCAGCAGGTGATCGCCCACGAGTCGGGCGCCGCGGAGACGGTGGACCCGTTCGCCGGCTCCTACTTCGTCGAGTCGCTCACCGACGAGATCGAGAAGCGCTCGTGGGACCTGATCGAGAAGGTCTCCGAGCTGGGCGGCTCGGTCGAGGCGCTGGAGTTCATCCAGCGCGAGATCGAGGAGTCCGCGCTCTCCTACCACGAGCGCTATCGCACCGGCCAGGACGTCGTCGTCGGCGTCAACAAGTACGTCACCGACACGGTCGATGACGTCGACATCCTCAAGGTCGATCCCGAGTCCGAGCGCCGCCAGAAGGAGCGCCTGGCCACCTTCAAGGCCGACCGCGACCAGGCGGGCGTGGACTCCAGGCTGGAGGCGCTGCGAGAAATTGCCCGTGGCAACGGCAATCTGCTGCACCCGATCCGCGAAGCGCTCGCCGCCGACGCCTCGATCGGGGAGGTCTGCAACGCCATGCGCGACGTCTTCGGCGAGTACCGGGGTGGCGCGTTCTTCTAGTGCCAGGCGCGACGCGACGCGTTGCATGCCGAACCTCGGCGGCAGGAGTAGACCGCGCCCGGTTGAAGCCCGCCTGGATGCAGGCGAGACGAAGCGAACGCTGGTCAAGTCCGCGCCCGAGCTCTGGGAGCTCGCCGACGACGCCGAGCGCATGCAGTCGTGGATCGGCGGGCTAACCGGCGCCGCCGGCCCGATCGGAATCGAGGTGACCGGCCGCGAGCCGGAGCGCATGCTCGCCTGGCGCAGCACCGAGCCCGGCGCGGCGGCAGGGATCACGATCGAGCTCGCGGAGAGCGGCTTCGGCACCGCGGTCGCGATCACCGCCGAGCACTCGCACCCCGACCCGGGCGAGGCGATCGCGGCGCTGGAGGGCCTGCTCGATGAGCTCGGAGCCCCTGGGCGACGTCCGTTCGTCGGTGCCTGATCCCGCCGCGCTTACCGTCGCGCGGGGCGGGCCCTCGTCCAGGCGCTCGAGCGGCATCTTCCCGGGGCGCCCGAGCACGCCGAGGGGACGGCCTCCTATGCCTTCGTCGCCGCGGCCGGGCTCGGGCACGGTCGCGACCGCTGCGAGGTCGCGCGGGAGGCGGCGAGGCTGCACGAGATCGGCCTGATCTACGTCCCGGCGACGGTGCTGGCCAAACCCCCGGGCGAACGCGATCAGGCCGATAGGGCCGCCTTCGAGAGCCACTTCGAGGCCGGCTACCGGCTCGCGAAGGGCGCCGGCCTGGCGGAGCAGGTCTGCGGCTGGTTGCTGCGGGGCCGCGAGCGCTATGACGGTAGGGGCCCCGAGCGGCTGCTCGCCGACGCGATCCCGATCGAGTCCCGGATCTGTCGGGCGGCGTGCGCCTGCGCGACCGAGCTGGTCGAAGCCGAGCCGGTAGCCGCGATCGCCGCCCTGCGCGCGTCGTCCGGGCGAGAGCTCGACCCGCGCGTGGTCGAGGCGCTCGCGGCCGCGTTGGACCGGATCGCCCAGCCGCCTGGGTCCCTTCCTAGGGTGCCGCCAGGTTGAGCTCGAGCGCCGCTGAGACCCGGGCAGCGCACGCGCGGGGGAGATCCCGCTCCCGCTCCCTTGGCGACCTCGACCGGTGGGTCTGGCCGGCGTTCGCCGCCGCCGCGGTCGCGGCGGCGGCGGCGATCCTGTGGTTCGGCCGCGGGGTCGGCTACTCGCTTGACGAGATCGACACGCTGATCCGCACCCCGGGCCTCGACCTGAACGGGTTGCTCGAGCCCCACAACGGCCACTTCATCCTCACCACACGCGTCGTCTATTGGGCGATCCTGGAGCTATTCGGGACGGACTATCTGGCTTTCCGCCTGCTCACTCTGGCCACTGTCATCCTCACCGCGGCGCTCTTCCTCGCCTACGCGAGCCGGCGGATCGGGGGCCTCGTAGCCCTCGCCCCGACCCTGCTGCTGCTGTTCTTCGGCTCGCACCCGTCGCACGTGATGAATGGCAACGGCTTCACCGTTCTGTTCGCGATTGCCTGCGGGCTTGCGGCGCTGCTGATGCTGGAACGCAGCGACCGCCGCGGCGACATCGCCGCCTGCGCAGTGCTCTGCGTTGGCGTGGCCAGCTACACGACAGGGCTTCCCTTCGTCGTCGGCGCTGCGGTCGCGATCCTGCTCCGCGAGAACCGCTGGCATCGGATCTGGATCGTGCTGATCCCGGTTGCGATCTACTTCGCTTGGTGGCTGCAGGCCCAGGGAGAGATCGGCGATCCGCACGATCAGGTGACGCTCTCGAACCTTCTCCTGCTCCCCGCATGGGGCTTCCAGATCCTCGGTGCGGTGCTCGGCTCCGTCTCGGGGCTCAACCACTTCGACGACCTGGCCTCCGCCGGGCCCGCGCTGGCCGTCGTGGCGCTGGCGGGGCTCGGCTGGCGAATGAGTCGAGGCCGCCTGCCTGACTCATTCTGGATCGCCCTCGCTGTCCTGCTCACGATCTGGGCCTCCGGCGCGGTGACCGCCGGGCTCTTCCGCCTGCCCGACGATCCCCGCTACTACTTCCCGACCTTGGTCGGGGCGCTTCTGGTCGGCGCCGCTGCGGCCGAAGGAATCCGCTGGACGCGGGCCGGAGTCATCGTCCTCTATGCGGCCGTGGGTACGGCGCTGTGCACGAACATCCTGATGCTGAGGGACGGTGGCCGCGACCTGCGCACGGTCGTACCACCGGTGCGAGCCGCGCTCGGTGGGCTCGACGCCGCCCGCGATCTCGCAGACCCGAACCTGGATCTCGAGTCCGTGGCCGAGGGTGCCCCGCTCGGCCTCCCGTTTCAGATTCCGTCGCTGCCGGGCGAGACGCCAGTCAGCTCCTACCGCGCGGTCGCGGAGAGCTTCGGGCCGCTGGGGTATTCGATCGAGGAGCTGCGAGGCCGCAGCGAGGACGAGCGAGCGCTGGCCGATTCGGTGCTCGTCGGCGCGCTCGGGATCGGTCTCGCGCCCACCGACGATAGGGCCTCGGGCGAAGGCTGCTCCCTGCTCGGGGTCGACAGCGAGCAGCCCGCGGCCGTCGAGATCCCGCCGGGCGGCGGTGTCCTGATCGAGGCCGACCACGACCCGGCCGAGGTCCTGGTGCGGCGGTTCGCCGATTCGACCTCGGAGTCGATCGGAACGGTCTCGCCGGGCCGGCCTGCCCTCGTGCGCACCCCGATCGACGGGCTCCCGGACCGCTGGGTGGTTTCGGTCGCGGCGCCGGCCACGCTCTGTTCGGAGCAATGAACCTCGCCGCCGACGCAGAGAGTCGGGGCCGCCGGGTCGAGCGGGCGGGTTCGGGGCGCGCGCCGACCAGGCCGGCGCTGGAGGGGGTCGTCCTACCGCTGCTCGGCGCTGCGATGGCAGGCGCGCTGGCGCTGATCATCTGGCTCGGCCGGGGGACCACCTTCTCGGTCGACGAGCTTGCCTGGTTCGCAAACACCCCGGGGCTCGACCTCGGCGACGCGTTCGCGCCCCACGGCGGCCACCTGATTCTCACCTCCCGGCTCGTCTACCTGGCTCGTACTCGAGACGCTCGGCTCCGACTACGACGACCTTCCGGATCCTGACCGGGGTCGCGGTGCTTCTGACCGCCGGTCTGTTCTTCCTCTACGCGAGCAGGCGGGTCGGAAGGCTGGTCGCGTTCGCCCCAACGCTGATTCTGCTGGTCTTCGGATCTGACTCGATCCACGTCCTCGCCGGGAACGGGTTCACGGTGTTGCTCGCCGTCTCGTGCGGGCTCGGGGCGATGCTCCTGCTCGACCGCAATGACGCTCGGGGGGACCTCGGCGCATGCGCCCTGCTCTGCCTCGGAGTCCTCACCTACACGGTTGCGCTCGCGTTCGTGATCGGGGTGGCGATCACGGTGCTGGCCCGCGACGACAGGTGGCGGCGGAGCTGGATCGTCGCCGCGCCGGTCGCGATCTACGCGATCTGGTGGCTGTGGGCATCCGGGCGACAGGACAACTCCGAGAGCCAGCTCGTACGTTTCGAACATCCTCCTGATCCCTGCCTGGGGGTTCCAGGGCCTTGCCGCGACCGCCGCCGCGCTGACCGGCCTCGGATACGACTTCTCCGGGGAGCAGGTGTCGGCCGACGCTGCGGTCGGCCCGGTCCTGGCGCTGATCGCCATCGTCGGCGTCGGCTGGCGGATTGGCCGCGGCCGCGTGCCGACGACCCTTTGGGCCGTGATCGGGATCGCGCTCACGCTCTGGGCGATGCAGGCGATCGCGCCGACCTTCTTCAGAACGCCGGCGACCGAGCGATTCCTCTATCCCGGGGCTGTCGCGGTGTTGCTCGTCCTGGTCGAAACAGCGGAGCCAGGTCCGCTGGACGCGGTTCGTGTTGATCGCTCTCTATGCCGTGGCAACCGCCGGCGTGGTGACGAACCTGGCCGAACTGCGGGACGCGAGCAAGTCGCTCCGCTACGTCACCGCGCCGCAGATCCGCACCGACCTCGGGGCGCTCGAGCTCGCCGGCGATCGGGCGAACCCGGACTTCAACCCCGCGCAGCTCGACGTCGGCTCGGTGCTCGACCTGCCGTTCGGCACCCTCGCCAACCGAGGAGATCCACCGCTCGGGAACTACCTGGCGGCGGCGTCGCGCTACGGCGGGCTCGGCTACCCCGTGGAGACGATCCGCGCCGCGCGGGAGGCAGACCGGGCTCGAGCCGATGCTTCTGATCGCCGGCGCGCTCGGCGTCACCCTGACCCCGGCCGAGCCCGGCGCCGCCTCGGGGCGCTGCCGGCAGCTCGCGGCCAAGCGGGGAGCGACGCTCTCGTTCAGACTTCCCCCGGGTGGAGTCGTGATGACGTCCGGCAAGGCCACGGGTCCGGTCGAGTTGCGCCGATTCGCGTCCGAGACCGGCGTCCCGCTCGCGGGCTTGGCCCCGGACCAACCGACGGCGTTGACGATCCCGCCGGACGAAGCGCCGGACCCGTGGAGGGTCTCGGTCCCGGTCGCCTCGCTCGAGGTATGCACCGCCGCATGACGCGTGCCGGATGTATCGGTGGTCGTCCCGGTGCTCAACGAGCGCGACGCGCTGCCGGCGCTGCTCGACGAGATCGAGGCGAGCTGCTCGCCCGCTCGGACCGCAATTGGGAGGTGATCGTCATCGACGACGGGTCGACCGACGACTCCTTCGCGCTGGTCGAGCGGCTCGCCGTCGAACGCCCCTGGCTCCGCGGGATCAGGCTGCGTTCCAACCTCGGCAAGTCGGCGGCGCTCGCGACCGGGTTCGCTCACAGCTCAGGTGATCTGATCGTGACGATCGACGGCGACGGGCAGGACGACCCGGCAGACATCCCGCGACTGATCGAGCGTCTGGATCGAGGGCGCGGACCTCGTTTCCGGCTGGAAGCGCGATCGCCGTGACCCAGCAACCAGGCGGCTCGCCTCGCGCTTCTTCAACCGCGTGACCTCGCGCTCCTCGGGGCTCGAGATGCACGACATGAACTGCGGCCTCAAGGCCTACCGCGGCGAGTGCGCCCGCTCGCTCGAGGTCTACGGCGAGCTGCACCGGTTCATCCCGGTGCTCGCAGCGCAGCAGGGCTGGCGGGTCGCCGAATTGCCGGTGAACCACCGCCCCCGTCGACACGGGCGCTCCAGATTCGGCACCGAACGCTACCTGCGCGGAGCACTCGACCTGCTCACGGTCACCTTCATCGGGCGCTACCAGCATCGCCCGCTGCATCTGTTCGGCGGCGTCGGGGTGACGCTGACGCTGATCGGAATCGCGATCTCCCTCTACCTCACGATCCTCAAGCTGACCGGCGAGGCGATCGGCGAGCGACCGCTGCTCTTCCTCGGCGTGTTGCTGATCGTCGTCGGCATGCAGCTGCTCAGCCTCGGCCTGCTCGGGCAGATGCTGGTCCAGATCCGGAGGGAGCAGCAGGGCCCGGCGACGCCGGAGGCGCAGATCGAGCGGACGGTCGGCCTTGACGGGGGCCTTTCCCCCGCTGCGGACGACAGCAGGCGAGAAGCCACGGGAACGACCGCTCCAGACTGACCACCTCCAGCCGCCGCTCCAGCAGGTCGCGCAGGCTTGACGCAGTCCAATGGTTGACGTGCTCTGGATGGTTCCCCAGCGTGCTCACGTACTTGCCGCGCAGCAGGCTGCCGGCTCGGAACCAGGGCTCGTGCGGGACCGAGACGACTACCGCCCCGCTGCTGACCCGACGAAGCTCGGCGAGCGCGGCGTCCGGGTCGTCGAGGTGCTCGAGCACTTCAAGGCAAAGGACGACGTCGAAGCTGCCGTCCTCGAACGGCAGCGCATAGACGCTTTCGCACGCAACCTCGACCGAGGGAAGCCGGCGCGCGGTGAAATCGACCGCCTCCTCGCTCACGTCCACAGCGGCCACGCGTGACGGGAGCAGCTCCGCGAGGCGTGCGATCGTCTCACCCTCCCCGCAGCCGGCATCGAGCAGCGATTCGGCACCGAGCGGCCCGACGATCGATCGCAAATGCTCGTAGAAGCGGTCGATGAGGCGACGCACGACCGGATTGGCGGTCTGAAACTTGGCGTAGTTACTGCTCTCGGCGCCGCCCACGGCCCGCCAGTGTACGAGCAGCGGCGCACCGCCGCGCGGGGCATACAATCCCCGCCCCTGATGCGCGAGAAGTACCCCGTAACCCACGAGGAGAAGCTCGCCTACCTGCGCGACCTGCGCGAACAGGCGATCCACTCCGCCTCCGAGGAGGCAGTCGAGAAGCAGCACGCCAAGGGCAAGCTGACCGCGCGCGAGCGGATCGAGAAGCTGCTCGACCCCGGCTCGTTCGAGGAGCTCGACACGTTCGTCCGCCATCGCACCCACGAGTTCGAGATGGCCAAGAAGCGGCCCTACGGCGATGCGGTGGTGACCGGCTACGGGACGATCGACGAGCGGCCGGTGTTCGTCTTCAGCCAGGACTTCACGGTCTTCGGCGGCTCGCTCGGCGAGGTGATGGCGGAGAAGATGTGCAAGATCATGGACCTGGCGGCGAAGGTCGGGGCGCCCGTGATCGGCCTCAACGACTCGGGCGGAGCGCGAATCCAGGAGGGAGTGGTCTCGCTCGGCGCATACGGCGACGTCTTCGTCCGCAACGTCCAGTGCTCGGGAGTGATCCCGCAGATCAGCGTGATCATGGGGCCGTGCGCGGGCGGCGCGGTCTACTCACCGGCGATGACGGACTTCATCTTCATGGTCAAGGAGACCTCGCACATGTTCATCACCGGCCCCGAGGTGATCAAGACGGTCACCGGCGAGGAGGTCGAGTTCGAGGAGCTGGGCGGGGCGATGACCCACAACTCGAAGTCCGGCGTCGCGCACTTCGCCGCCGAGGACGAGGAGGCATGTCTGGAGGACGTGCGCTACCTGATGAGCTTCCTGCCGCTCGAACAACCTCGAGATGCCGCCTCGGGTCGAGCCCTACGACGACCCCGAGCGCATGGATGAGGCGCTCGACTCGATCGTCCCCGACGATCCGTCGAAGCCGTACGACATGCGCGACGTGATCGCGCTGATTGTCGACGACGGCGAGTTCTTCGAGGTCCAGGAGCATTTCGCCCAGAACATCGTGATCGGCTTCTCGCGGCTCGACGGCTACCCGATCGGGATCGTCGGCAACCAGCCCAAGCACCTCGCCGGGGTGCTCGACATCGACTCCTCGGAGAAGGCCGCGCGCTTCGTGCGCTTCTGCGACGCGTTCAACGTCCCGCTGCTCACCTTCACCGACGTGCCCGGCTTCCTGCCCGGGCACCTCGCAGGAGTGGGGCGGGATCATCCGCCACGGGGCGAAGCTGCTCTACGCGTTCACCGAGGCGACGGTGCCGAAGCTGACCGTGGTCACTCGCAAGGCCTACGGCGGCGCCTATGACGTCATGAACTCCAAGCACATGCTCGCCGACTTCAACTTCGCCTGGCCCTCGGCGGAGGTCGCGGTGATGGGGCCCGACGGCGCGGTCAACATCATCTACCGGCGCGACATCCAGACCTCGCCGACGCCCGACGAGCGCCGGGCGAAGCTGATCGACGACTACAAGGCGCATTTCGCCAACCCCTACTCGGCGGCCGAGCGCGGATACATCGACGACGTGATCGAGCCCCACCAGACGCGGCCGAAGCTGATCCGCGCCCTGCGCACGCTGCAGACCAAGCGGGTCGAGCAGCCGAAGCGCAAGCACGGCAACATCCCGCTCTAGCGCGGGCTGCCTCCGGGTCACGCTGAGGCGCCGGCCGTCAGAGCGAGACGGTCTGCGCCTCGATCCGCTCCGCCCTCCACTCCTCGAGCACGGCGGCGGCGATGCCGAGGTCCTGGATCGCGAGCCCGGTCGAGTCGAAGAGGGTGATCTCCTCCGCCGATCCTCGACCGGGCGCGCGGCCGAGGAGGACGTCGCCGATCTCGGTCACGTCCCCGCGGGCGACGGTCCCGGCGGCGACGGCTCCCGAGAGCTCGCCGCCCTTCGAGGCCTGCTCCCACTCGTCGCAGAAGATCCGGCAGCGGGCCAACGCGCCCCAGCTCGACCTCGGCCTTGCCCCGCGCGTCGGCGCCGAGCACGGCCAGGTGCTGGCCGGGGCGCAGGTCGCCCGAGCCGACCACCGGCGCGTCGGCCGGGGTCACGGTGACGACGACGTCCTGCGCGGCGGCCGCTGCGCGCGAGCCGGCCCTCCAGTCGAGCTCGGCGGCCAGCGCCTCGGCGGCGTCGGCGCGCGTGTCGGCGCAGACCCCCGGTCCGTAGCCGGCCGCGGCGAGACACCGCGCGGCCCAGGCGCCGTTGACGCCGCAGCCGATCAGGCCGACCGAGCTCGCGTCGTCGCGCGCCAGCGCCTGCGCCGAGACCGCGGCGGCGGCGCCGGTGCGCAAGGAGGTGATCGCCGCGCAGTCCATGATCGCCAGCAGCTCGCCGGTCTCGGCGCTCGAGGCCAGCAACGCCCCGGCGACCACCGGCAGGCCGCGCTGCGGATTCCGGGGGAACGACGTAACCCACTTCAGCGTCGCGAGGCCATCGCCGCGAGCGGGCATCGCCCGGAAGTCACCGTCGGGCGGCGCATCCACGTAGACCTTCGCCGGCATCGCCCACTCACCCGATGCGTGGCGCTCGAACGCCAACCGGGTGCGATCGATCGCCTCGGCGGGCGAAACCGCCGCCAGCACGGCCTTCGCGTCGAACACCGGGATCTCGCTCATCGCCGGGCAGGTTAGATTTCGGTCGCGATGACTGCCTCCAACGGCAAGCGGCAACCCCCTCGGCCGCGGATCGAGCTGGTCTCGGGTGGCGCGTCGGCGACCGAGGCGGCGGCGATCGTCGCCGCGCTCGAGCAGTTCATCGCCGACACCTCCCCGGCCGGCGCCGCCGGCGCCCCGGCGCAGAGCCCCTGGCAGCGGGCCGCGCTCGAAGAGGGGATCGCCGCCCGCCAGGTGAGCGGCTCCGCCTGGGGCGATTCCCCACGCTGAGGCGACTTGCCTCCGCGACCGCGAGCGGATAGAACACTCCAATCCCTTGCGAAGATCTCCTGGGATACCCCAAGCCAGAGGAGGACAGAGTGGCCGTAGTGAAGATCATCGAGCTCGTCGGGAGCTCGAAGACCTCGAGTGACGACGCCGCCAAGCAGGCGCTCAACCAGGCGCAGTCGTCGCTTCGCAACATCCGCGCCGTGGACATCGTCTCGACCGGTATCCGCGGCGACAACCTCGACGAGTTCCGCGCCCACGTCCGGGTCGCGTTCCTGATCGAGGACACCGACGTCGACTGAGCACAGGAGCCGGCGGCGGCATCCGTTCACGGGGCTGCAAGGGGCGACCGGTAGATACCTGAATACCTAAATACCTAAATCCCAATAGGGATTCGTGTATTATGCCGTCGCATGGAGCCGACGGCTGCCCCAGCGGCGACCAGCGCCGAAGACCGGATCGCCGCCGAGCACAAGCTCGAGGTCGAGAAGGGCAAGCCGCAGAAGGGCAAGGGCCCGGTCGGCTCGCTCGCGAACCCCGAGGTGTACGAGAACGTGCCCGGGGCACGTGATCCCGATCCTCGAGCACGAGTTCGAGGATTTCGACGGCGAGGCGGACAGGTTCCTCGACGGCCAGACGCCCGAGGACCAGTTCATCGGCTTCCGGCTCAAGCAGGGCGTCTACGGGCAGCGCCAGCCCGACGTGCAGATGGTGCGCGTGAAGCTGCCGATGGGCGGCGTCACGCCCGACCAGATGGATGCGTTCGCGACCGTGATCGAGAAGTTCGCACCGCTGCGCAAGGGCCACATCACCACCCGCCAGAACATCCAGATCCACCACGTCCCGCTGACCGACATGAAGGAGCTGATCCGCGAGATCTCCGCGGTCGGTCTCTCGTCCCGCGAGGGATGTGGCAACACGGTTCGCAACGTCACCGGGGACCCGTTCGCCGGCGTCGCCCGCGCCGAGCTCTTCGACATCACGCCCTACGCGGGCGCCTACGTGCGCTACTTCGTCCGCCACCCGACGACCCAGCTGATGCCGCGCAAGATCAAGACCGCGTTCACGGCCACCGACGAGGACGTCGCGATCACCCGCATCCACGACATCGGCTTCATCCCGAAGCTGCGCGACGGCGTCCGCGGGGTCGAGGTCGTGGTCGGCGGCGGCACCTCGATCATGCCCCGGGTCGCGCCGACGCTGTACGAGTTCGTCGAGCTCGACAATGGCGACTACCTCAAGGTCACCGAGGCCTGCCTGCGGATCTTCGATCGCCAGGACTGGCTGCGCGTCAACCGCGCCCGGGCCCGGATCAAGGTCCTCGTCGACAAGGTCGGCATCGACGCCTTCCGCGAGCTGGTCGAGGAGGAGCTCGAGGGCGACTGGGTCGAGCGAGCGCGACTTCTCGATCGACCGGCTGCTGCTCGCCGACGACGAGCAGGCCGGCGCCCCGGCGCCCGCTGCGGGCTACGCGAGCCCCAACGGCGACCACTCCGAGTTTGATCGCTTCCGCGCGGCGAACGTCGGCCCTCAGCGCCAGGAGGGCTTCTCGACGGTGACCGTCAAGGTCACCCGCGGCGACCTGAGCCCGGAGCAGCTCCGCGGCCTTGGACAAATCATGCGCGACTACACGGGCGGCTACGCACGCACGACCGTGCAGCAGAACCTCGTCCTGCGCTGGGTGCGTGACGAGGCCGTTTACGACGTCTGGCAGCGGCTGGCCGAGCTCGGCCTCGGCGGCGCCGGCGCGCTCGAGATCGACGACGTCGTCTCCTGCCCGGGGACCGACAGCTGCAAGCTCGGGATCACCAGCTCGATGGGACTCAACGCCGCGATCGGTGAGCGGGTCGAGGGCATGCGGCTCACCGATCCGCTGACCCGCGCCATCCACATCAAGATGTCGGGCTGCCCGAACGGCTGCGGCCAGCACCACATCGGCAACATCGGGTTCTACGGCGCTTCGATCAAGGCGGGCGAACGGACGATGCCCGCCTACATCGCCCACGTCGGCGGCAACTACGAGGGCGGCGACGTGATCTTCGGGCACCGGCTCAAGGTCCGCCTGCCCGCCAAGCGCGTCCCCGACGCCGTCGAGCGCTGGATCCGCCACTACGAAGCCGAGCGCGGCGAGGGCGAGATCTTCAACGCCTTCGTCGAGCGGGTCGGCACGCCGGCCTTCGAGGACCTGGTCCGAGACCTTGCGCTGCCCGCGGAGTTCAGCCTCGAGACGATGAACGAGTTCATCGACTGGAACCGCTCCGAGCCCTACAAGGTCGAGCGCGGCGAGGGCGAGTGCGCGATCTGATGGCCGGCACCCGGCTGCCAATGATCGAGACCGAGATCTCCCGCCCGCGGCCGTTCGACGACGATGGCGCCGTGAACGGGAACGGCAACGGGAACGGGAACGGCCATTCGGCGCGGCTGCCGATGATCGGCGGCAAGCTCGTCGACCCGGCCGAGGTGACGGCCGAAGTCGAGGCCCTCTCGGCCGCGGATGCAATCGCCTGGGCGGTCGAGCGCTTCCACCCCGAACTGCGGTTCGCAACCTCGTTTCAGAAGACCAGCTCGGTGATCATCGATCTCGCCCACCGCATCGAGCCCGGCACGCACTTCTTCTACCTCGACACCGACCTGCTCTTCGACGAGACCTACGCCACCCGCGACGCGCTCGCCGAGCGCTACGGGGTCGAGTTCCTTCGGCTACGTCGGGCATCTCGCTCGAAACGCAAGAGAAGGCGCACGGCGCTAACCTCTGGCGCCGTCATCCGGACGCCTGCTGCGGGATTCGGAAGGTCGAGCCGATGCGGGCGGCGCTTTCGGAAGCCGAGTGCTGGGTCTCCGGGATCCGCAGAGTGGACTCCCAGACCAGGGCCGGTGCGGCCAAGTTCGGCTGGGACAAGCGCTTCGGCCTGTGGAAGCTGAACCCGCTGGCGGACTGGACTGACGAGCAAGTCTGGAACCACATACGGGAGAACGAAGTGCCTTACAACCCCCTTCACGACGAGGGCTACCCCTCGATCGGGTGCACCCACTGCACCGTCCGCCCGGGGGCGGAGAACGACACGCGCTCCGGCCGCTGGGCCGGCCTCGACAAGACCGAGTGCGGCATCAATGAGTAGCGCTGATACCGCCCTGGCGCTGACGCTCAGCTCGCGCCAGGCCTCGGACTTCGAGCTGCTCGCCAACGGCGGCTTCGCGCCGCTGACCGGCTTTATGGGCTCCGCCGACTCACAGGTCGGTGTGCGAGGACATGCGACTCACCGCGGGCGACGGGGACATCTGGCCGATCCCGATCACGCTCGCCGACCGACCTCGAGTGCGAGGTCGGCGACGTGGTCGAGCTCAGCGCCGCCGAACGGCAAGGCGCTCGGCCGGCTGACGGTCGAGGAGGTCTTCGAGCGGACGTCGAGCTGGAGGCCGAGAAGGTCTACCGGACCACCGACAACGAGCATCCGGGCGTCGCAGCGATCCGCGAGGAGGGCAGTCGCTGCCTCGCCGGACCGATCGAGGCCGACGCGCTGCCCGACCACGACGAGGCGTTCATGAAGCGCTACCAGACGACCGAGGAGTCGAGGGCGGCGTTCGCCGAGCGCGGCTGGAAGCGGATCGTCGCCTTCCAGACCCGCAACCCGATCCACCGCGCGCACGAGTACCTGACCAAGGCGGCGCTCGAGATCTGCGACGGGCTGCTACATCCACCCGCTGATCGGCGAGACCAAGAAGGGCGACATCCCGGCCGACGTGCGGATGCGCTGCTACGAGGTCCTGATGGAGCAGCTACTACCACCCGGATCACGTGATGCTCGGCGTCAACCCCGGCAAGATGCACTACGCGGGCCCGCGCGAGGCGGTCCTGCACGCGATCATCCGCCGCAACTACGGCTGCACCCACTTCATCGTCGGCCGCGACCACGCGGGCGTCGGTGACTACTACGGCACCTACGACGCGCAGCGGATCTTCGACGACATCGATACCGCTGAGCTCGGGATCACACCGCTGTTCTTCGAGCACACGTTCTGGTGCCACGAGTGCGAGGGGATGGGCTCGGCGAAGACCTGCCCACACCCCCAGGAGTCACACCTGTTCCTTTCGGGGACCAAGGTGCGCGAGATGCTCGAGGCCGGCGAGAAGCCGCCCCATGAGTTCTCGAGGGACGAGGTCGCTGAGATCCTGATCGACGCTTACAAGGAGGAATCGGCTACCGATGGCTGACGAGAAGGGCTTCTGCCTATGGTTCACCGGGCTCTCGGGCTCGGGCAAGTCGACGATCACCACGCACCTGGTCAAGGAGCTGCGCAAGCGCGGGTCCAAGCTCGAGGTGCTCGACGGCGACGTCGTGCGCGAGAACCTCTCGAAGGGTCTCGGCTTCTCGAAGGAGGACCGCGACACGAACATCCGCCGGATCGCGTTCGTCGCCAACCTGCTCTCGCGCAACGAGGTGCCGGTGATCACCGCGGCGATCTCGCCCTACCGCGAGATCCGCGACGAGGCGCGCGAGATGATGGGCGAACGCTTCGTCGAGGTCTACGTCAAGGCCTCGGTCGAGAGTCTGCGAGCAGCGCGACGTCAAGGGCCTGTACGCGAAGGCCCGCTCCGGCGAGATCAAGGAGTTCACCGGGGTCTCGGATCCGCTACGAGCCGCCGGAGAACCCGGAGCTCGAGATCGAGACCGAGCACGCAGTCGGCCGAGGAGTCGGCGCGGCAGATCCTCACCTACCTCGAGGATCGCGAGCTGCTCCCGGCCGCCGTAGCCGCCTAGCTCGGCCGGCCGCCGACGGTAGACGGACATGGGCTCGTCGGCGGCGCCGGCTCGCGACTGGCGGACGCGCCTGCGCGACTGGCGCACGGTCTTCCTCCCCAACCGGCTCGCGCGAATCTGGTCGGTTGCAACTCTGCCGGCGGCGACCCTCTACCTGCTCTGGAGCCATCGCATCGACCCGGCGTACCGCCTCACCTGGACGAAGCGCTTGCGACTCGGATGGCGGATGTGGCGTACAACCCGGGGGGTGTGGACCGGCACCTCGTATAAGGCCCATCTGGCGATGGCCGTGAAGCTGCTCGAGATCCCGCCTGAGGTCGAGGGCGTGGTGATCGAGTGCGGCTGCTACGTCGGCGGCTCGACCGCGAACCTCTCGCTGGCCTGCGAGGCAGCCGGGCGCCAGCTGATCGTCTACGACTCGTTCGAGGGCCTGCCCGAGCCGACCGGCAACGACGAGTTCGCCGCGCCAGGCTCAGGCCGGCTTCCTGCGCGGCGACCTCGAGGTCGTCAAGGACAACGTCGCCCGGTTCGGCCGCATCGAGCGCTGCACCTTCCGCAAGGGTTGGTTCAGCGACACGCTGCCCGACCACCGCGAGCCGATCGTGCTCGCGTTCCTCGACGTCGACTACCAGGCGAGCCTCGACGATTGCGTCCGCAACCTCTGGCCGCATCTGACCGAGCGCGGGTACCTGTTCACCGACGAGTACATCTTCACGGAGTTCTGCGCCCTGTTCTGGTCCGAGCGCTACTGGCGCGAGAACTTCGACACCGAGCCGCCCGGGCTGATCGGCTCGGGCACCGGAGTCGGGGTGGGCCAGTACTACCTCGGCCCGGCGGACGAGTGGAACCACGCCCACGATCCCGGCAGCGTCGCCTACACCCGCAAGGATCTCCGCGGCCACTGGGGCTACGACCCAAGCGCCCCCACACCCCCTGACGAGGGCCGCGAGCCGGTCGGCGGCCCACCGCTCTGATCACCGTCGCTCGGCTAGCGCGCCGGTCGCCGGGCACCTGTGGCTCGCCGAGCCCGTAGGTGTCGTAGGCGCCGAAGCGCGCTGAAGGTCTTGTGGGTCGGGCCGTGGAAGTCCGACGAGGCCGTCGGCACGAGGTCGAACTCCTCGCAGAGCTCGAGGCAGTGCTCGCGTCTGCTCGGGGGTGTGCGGCGGATAGAAGGTCTCGATCCCGTCGAGGCCGACGTCTCGGACCAGGCTCTCGACCAGGTCGCGGACCTGCGTCGGGGTCCTGCACGTCCCAGTAGGGATGGGCGACGACCGCGACGCCGCCGGCCTCGTGGATCAGCTCGCACCGCCTGCTCGGCCGTCGGCCAGCGTGCGGGAGACGAACGCCTTGGCGCCCGGGCACCAGGTACTCCTCGAAGAAGGGGCCCAGGTCCGGGCCGGCGCCGGCGGCGCTGGCGATGTGGGGGCGACCGATCGAGTCGGCGGCTCCCGCCTCGGCGATCGCGTCCTCGAAGGTGACCTCGACCCCGTGGCTGTTCAGCCGGTCGACGATCTCCCGGGCGCGGTCGACGCGCTCCTGCTGCGCCCGCTCGCAGGCGGGCAGGATCGCGTTCGGCGTCGACCCAGTAGCCGCAGATGTGCAGGTCGTCGGAGTAGCGGTGCACGCACGACATCTCGACCGCGGGCACGTTCTCGATTCCCGCCTCCTCGGCCGCGGCGCTCGCCTCGCGCCACGCCCGCGACGCGCGTCGTGGTCGGTCAGCGCCATCACGCGTCACCCCCGCCTCGGCCGCGGCGCGCGCGACGTCGGCCGGCGCGAGCTGGCCGTCGGAGACGGTCGAGTGGGATTGGAGGTCGATCACGGAGAGATTGATGGCCGCAGTGCGACGATCTGAGGTTGGTGCGGATCATCACGCCAAGGCCGATTACGCGGTCCGCGCCGCGCTCGAGCTCGCCGCGAGCCCGGACGGCGAGCCGGTCAAGGGCGAGCAGCTCGCCGAGGCGCAGGAGATCCCGCTCCAGTTCCTCGAGCACATCCTGCTCGAGCTCAAGCACGCGCGGCTGATCCAGGCCCGCCGCGGCGCCCGGGGCGGCTACTGGCTGGCCCGCGACCCGGCCGAGATCACGCGTCGCCGACGTGATCCGCGCCGTCGAGGGCCCGCTCGCGAACATCCACGAGACGGCGCCCGAGGACACTCCACTACGGGGCCCGGCCGAGCGGCTTCGGGACGTCTGGGTGGCGGTGCGCGCGAACCTCCGCGCGCGTGCTCGAGAACGTCACCCTCGCCGACGTCAGCCGAGGCGAGCTGCCGTGGCAGATCGAGGCGATCCTCAACGACCCCGAGGCCTGGCTCAAGCGCTAGCCGCGGCGCGGCGCGGTCCGCACCGCATCCGCGGTCCGCCCGTTTCGCGCGACGCGATGCGCTACCATCCCGCCGTCGCTTTAGGACTAAGCTGGTCAACAAAGTCAGCGATTGCGCGCGGATCACTCGCGCCCCGCCGCAGATCCGCTCCGAATCCGGCCTCGGAATCGATCCGCGCATCATCGTCTTCGGGTTCGGCATCGGCGTGCTCGTCGGCATGACCGGGATGGGCGGCGCCTCGCTGATGACGCCGCTGCTGATCCTCGTCTTCGGCATCTCGCCGGTGACCGCGATCGGCACCGACATCTTCTACGGCGCGGTCACGAAGACCGTCGGCGGCTGACAGCACCTGAAGAAGGGCACGGTGCACAAGGGCCTCGCGTTCTGGCTCGCGGTCGGCAGCGTGCCCGCGGCGATCGCCGGCGTCTGGGTGATCGAGTTCCTGCAGAGCGAACTACGGCGAGACGACCTCGACGAGGTCGTGCTCGGAATGCTCGGCGGCGCCCTGCTGGTGGTCGGGGTCGCGACCCTGCTGCGCTCGCTGTTCCTCGCGGGCGTGATCCAGGAGCGCTCCGCGATGCACCTGTATCCGCCGCCACATCATCGCCGCCGTGATCACCGGCGCGGTGACCGGCTTCGTCATCGGCCTCACCTCGGCCGGCAGCGGCACGCTGATCGCGATCGCGCTGATCGCGATCTTCCGGCTCACCCCACAGCGGGTCGTCGGCACCGACGTCTTCCACGCGGCGGTCCTGCTTTGGGCCGCCGGCTTCGCTCACTGGATCGGCGGCAACATCGACTTCGCGCTCGCCGGCGAACATCCTGATCGGCTCGATCCCGGGGTGATCCTCGGCACCAACCTCTCCGTCAAGGCGCCGCAGACGTTCCTGCGCTACGCGCTCGCGGTCGTGCTGATCGCCTCCGGCACGACGCTGATCATCAAGGAGGGCACGCCCGACGTCGTGATCCCGGCGATCGGGGTCGCCACGGTGATGATCGGGGTGCTGTTCGGCGCCCAGGCGGTCTCCCGCGGGCGCTCGAAGCGCGGCGCCGGGCACCGCGGCGCGCGGCGCCCGAGCGACCTGCACCCGGCGCCTCGGCGGGCTGCCTCGCCGCAGACGTCGCGCTATTTTCCCCCTCTCGCCGCCCGGCGGGGCGCATCGGATCCGATGATCGCCTTCGGCTGCTCAATCACCAAACCGGACGTCTACGAGCGCTGCGCGGCCCGCGGATTCCGGCTCGCGGCCGAGCCCGACACCAAGGTGCTGGCGTACGGGGCGACCGGCTCGATCTTCCGCAGCTACAACCTGCTGCTCGAGAAGGCCCGCGAGCTCGACGATCTCGAAGCGTTGGTCCTCGTCCACCAGGACGCCGAGATCGTCGATCCCGACTTCTGCCGCAAGCTACGCGGCGCGCTCGAGGACCCCGATGTCGCGCTAGTCGGCTGCGCCGGCGCCACCGGGCAGCGCAGCATCGCCTGGTGGGAGGGATCGGTCACCTGGGCGTCGTTCTCTCACCGCTACGAGGAGTACGGCGGCGGCGAGATCCCCGCGATGACCTACCCGACCGGCACCAACCCCTCGTTCTCCCGTGCCGGCGAGGTCGACGCGATCGATGGAGCCATTATCGGGATGTCGCCGTGGGCCGTGCGCGAGCTCGGTTTCGATGAGTCGCTGGGCGGGCTGCTGCACGGATACGACTTCGACATCTGCTGTCAGGCGCGGGCCAAGGGACGCAAGGTGGTGACAGCGGACCTGCAGATCGTCCACCACCACACGATCGAGCTGATCGACGACGTCCAGAGCTGGCTCCAGGCGTACATGAAACTCGCCCGCAAGTGGGACGACGGGTCCTCGGAGAATGGCGCCGGCTGGCAGGAGCGGGCCCGGCAGGCCGAGGCGGAGGCCGCGGCGGCGAAGCTGCTCGGCGGCATGGCCGACCTGGTCCGCCAAGCGCAGGCCACCCGCGATGCCGAGGAGCGCGCCGAGCTCGAGCGCGAGCTGGAGCGGATCCGCAAGAGCGCGAGCTGGCGGCTCACCGCGCCGTTCCGCGCTCTCACCCGGACAGCCGGCCGGCGCGGATAACCGCCGTGTCGAACCAGACCGCGACCGAAACAGAGAGCCCTGAGGCGGCTCGCTCGCTTATGGACGAGGTCCGGGCGCGCCACCCGGCGTTCTGGTCGGCGGTTGTCGCCGACGCCCGGATCAGGGCCGCCTATCGCCGCGAGCGGTTCGAGTTCCGCTCGCGCGCCGACGGCATCCTGCAGGTGCTCCGCCTCGCCTGGGCGAGCGATGCCTTTCTGGCCCAGGCGCTGTACAGGCTCAAGGCACGGCTACAGGCGCTGAGCGTACCGATCCTGCCGCGCCTGCTGCAGCTGCTCGCGTGCATACTCGCTCAGGTCGAGATCGGCGATGCGGTCGTGATCGAGCCGGGGGTCCAGATCGCCCACGGCCAGGTCTCTATCGGCGGCTTCACCGTGATCCGCACCGGCACCACAATCGCGCCGTTCGTGAGCATTGGGTTACGCTCGGGGACCTACAACGGCCCGGTGATCGAGGAGCACGTCGAGGTCGGGACGGGAGCGAGAGTGCTCGGCCCCGTGCGACGTCGGGGCGGGCGCGCGGATCGGCGCCAACGCGGTGGTGACCAAGGACGTCGAGGCGGGATCCACCGTGGTCGGCGTCCCGGCCCGGCCGCTGTAGGGCGATCGCATGTCTGCCTCGACCTCGTCCTGATAGCGTTCCGGCTCCTCCACCGAGGCGTCACCCTCACCCGGATCCGATGATCTTCCGTCGCAAGCGAGACCAGGCCGGCGCCGGCGCCGTGGCAGAGTTGCGGTCGCCGGAGGAGATGTTCGAGGAGATCGAGGCGCTGACGCGACAGAACCGCGAGCGCCGCGATCCGGCAATCGAGCGACGAATCCTGCTGCTCCGCCACCGCGCCGGTGCCGGTCTCGCTGATCCCGACGCCGAGCCGCCGGCTTCGCCGGAACCCGACTTCGGCGCCCTGCCGGCCGTCAACGGCGACGGGCTGCCGGCCGTCCGGCCCGACCAGCTCACCCCGGGCCTGCTGCGGGCCGGGATCCTGCGCCAGGGCTGCCTGCTGATCCGCGGCGCGATCGAACCCGGCGACGCGACCGAGATGGCGGCCGAGATCGAGCGCGCCTTCCAGGCGCGCGAGGCTTTCCTCGCGGGGCGTGGGGCGGGCGAGGACGGCTACTATGAGGAGTTCGAGCCCGACGCCCAATACGACCTCGCCGCCGAGCGCAGCTGGGTCACCGGCGGCGGTGGGATCTGGGGCGCGGACTCGCCACGCCTGCTGTTCGACGTGCTCGAGAAGCTCGAGCGCGCCGGGCTGCAGCGGCTGATCAGCGAGTATCTCGGCGAGCGCCCGGCGATCTCGGTGAACAAGTGCACGCTGCGCAAGGTCGACCCGGACACCGGCGTCGGATGGCATCAGGACGGCGCCTTCCTCGGCGGGGGGGTTCGGGCGATGAACGTCTGGGTCGCGCTGACGCGGTGTGGCGACGTCGCGCCCGGGATGGACGTCGTTCCGCGACGCCTCGACCACATCGTCGAGACCGGAACCAGGGGAGCGACCTTCGACTGGTCCGTCGCGCCGGAGGTCGCCGAGGAGGCCGCCGGGGAGGTCGGCATCCTGCGACCGGTCTTCGAGGCCGGCGACGTGCTGCTGTTCGACGACCTGTTCCTGCACACCACCGCGACTGATCCATCTATGACGAAGACGCGCTACGCGGTCGAGAGCTGGTTCTTCGGACCCTCGGGCTTCCCGAGCGATTACGTCCCACTCGCGTTCTAGATGGACTTCGAGCTCAGCCCCCGCGTCACCGAGTTGCGTGACCGGATCCGCGAGTTCATGGACGCCCATGTGTACCCGGTCGAGGCCGAGGCGCTGGCGGCCCTCGACGACGAGGTGACGGTCGAGTCGGGGCGCGCCTATCCCGAGGTCCTGGTCGGGATCCGCGAGCGCGCCAAGGCCGAGGGGCTGTGGAACCTGTTCATGCCCGACTCCGAGCACGGGGTCGGCTTGACCAACTGGGAGTACGGGGTGCTCTGTGAGGAGATGGGCAGAAGCCCCGCGATCGCGCCGATGGCCTTTAACTGCGCCGCTCCGGACACCGGCAACTCCGAGATCCTTGCCGAGCACGGCACGCCTGAGCAGAGGGAGCGCTGGCTGGCGCCGCTGCTGGACGGTGAGATCCGCTCGTGCTTCTCGATGACCGAGCCCGAGGTTGCGGGCTCCGATCCGCGCACCCTCAAGGCCCGCGCCGTGCTCGACGGCGATCGGTGGGTGATCAACGGTCACAAGTGGTTCACCTCGGGCGCGGTCGGCGCCTCGGTGGCGATCGCGATGGTCGTCACCGACCCCGGCGCCCATCCCTACGCACGCGCTTCGATGATCCTGGTGCCGACCGATGCGCCCGGCTTTGACCTCGTGCGCTCGGTGCCGGTGATGGGCCACGATGGTGGTCCGGGCCACTGCGAGGTCCTCTACGAGGACTGCCGGGTGCCCGCCGACAATCTGTTGGGCCCGCGGCAGGCGGGCTTCGTGATCGCCCAGGATCGCCTCGGCCCGGGGCGGATTCATCACTGCATGCGCGCGATCGGGACCTGCGAGCGCGCGATCGAGATGATGTGCCGGCGCGCCAACGAGCGCGAGGCCTTCGGCGGACCGCTGGCCGAGAAGCAGTTCGTTCAGGACTTCATCGCCAAGTCGCGGATCGAGACCGAGCAGGCGCGCCTCTTGACCCTCAACGCTGCCTGGCGCATGGACACCTACGGCAAGAAGGAGGCGCGCCGGGAGATCTCGATGATCAAGGTCGTCGCCGCCAACGTGGTCATGGAGGTGCTCGACCGCGCGATCCAGGTCCACGGGGCCCTGGGGATGTCCGACGACACGCCGCTGGCCGGGATGTGGCGCTTCTCGCGCATGCTCAAGGTCGCTGACGGCCCCGACGAGGTCCACAAGATGGTGGTCGCTCGGCGGGAGCTGAACCGGTGGGCGAAGCAGGCGAAGACCGACTCCGGCGGCGAACCGCCGCGCCACCCCTCCGCCGATCAAGCGACGGCGGGTGTGGGCGCGGATCCCCCCGGCTGACCATTCGCGTTTGTCGGCTTCCACCCAGGTTCCCGATGCGGTGGCCCCACCGCCCCACCACCGGCGGTACCCACTGGTCGACGGCCTTCGCGCCATCGCGGTCCTCACCGTCCTGATAGGTCACGCGGCGTTCCTATCCGGTCAGCTGAACGATTCTCTGACCGGTCGCCTGTTCGCGAACACCAATATCGGGGTGACGATCTTCTTCCTCATCTCGGGGTTCCTGCTGTATCGACCGTTCATCGCTCACCGAGCGGGCCAAGCACAACCGCCCAAGATCGCGGACTACGCAAAGCGCCGACTGCTGCGGATCTACCCGGCCTACTGGCTCGTGCTCACCGTGCTCGTGATCGTCCCGGGGCTGGTTGGCGTCTACAACGGGCAATGGCTCGGCCAGTACACGCTGCTCGGGAATCTTCCCATCGCGGGTGGGGATGGCTGCTCGACGGCGATCTTGGGCTGCGGCCTGGCCCAGACCTGGAGCCTCGGTGTAGAGCTGACGTTCTACGCCGCACTCCCGGTCTACGCTCTGTTAGCTGATCGCCTTGCGCGAAGCCAGATTGTGTCCGTCTCGACGCGGCGCGAGCTCCTTCTGCTGGCCGTCCTGTCGGCGATCTCTGTCGTCGCTACTTACGTGGCCGGGTCCCGGGGACCGCAGACGTGGCTGGGTGCAACTCTTGCCGGATACATGTTGTGGTTTTCGCTCGGGATGGCCGCTGCCCTAGTGACCGTCAGGTTTGATCCAGACGCACAACGCAAAGGTTGGCTGTCTTTCCTGGTGGAGCGGCCGGGCGTGCTTTGGATCGTTGCCATCGCTGGATATGTGGCACTGTGCTTGTCGATCCCTCCGACACCGTTCCTGCTTGGTGCCGAGGACCATCTCGTGGTCCAGCTGAGCTTCGGCGTCGTCTCGGTGCTGCTGCTTCTGTCGGCGATTTTCGCGGGCGAGACGAGCGTCGTTCACCGTCTGCTTTCCAACCCCGTGATCGCCTGGCTGGGTCTTGTCTCTTACGGGATCTTCCTGTGGCATTACGTCTTCGCGCTTGAGCTCGGCTCGAGGGGAAATGCGTTCTGGGTCGTGCTTGGGGGCACACTTGCCGGCTCTGTGATCTGCGCGGCCTTGAGCTACTACCTGGTCGAGCGCCCGGCACTGCGCCTCAAGTACCGAAGACTGCGTCGACCGACGCCAAGCACATGAACGGCGCCCAGATCGCTGCCCCCGCCTAGCCGAGCCGCCGCTCCGCCTCGGCGGCCGCCTCGACGAGGCGCTCGACGGTGTCGGCGAACCGCTGGAGGCCGTCGTCGGCGTCGGCCTCGCCGTACTGGCCCGCGGCGTAGCGGGAGAGGACGCCCTCGAGCACGATCGCCAGCTTCCAGAGCCCGAGCGCGACGTAGAAGTCGATCTCCGACAGGTCGCGGCCGGAGCGCTCGGCGTAGCGTTGCTCTGACCTGGTCGCGGGTCGGAAACCCCGGCGCCATCGTGGCCGGTTCCATCAGCGGGATCAGCTCGTCGCCCTCCTCACCCCAGTAGACGAGCAGCAGGCCGACGTCGGCGAGCGGGTCACCGAGCGTGCACAGCTCCCAGTCGACCACCGCGGCGACCTCGCCGGCCGGACTGAGGATCATGTTGTCGAGGCGGTAGTCGCCGTGGACGATCGACGCCGGGCCCTGCTCGGGGATGCGTGCGGCGAGCCGGTCGTGGACCTCGTCGACCAGCGCCAGCTCGCGGGTGTGCTGTTTCTGCCACTGGCCGTGCCAGCGGCGAAGCTGACGGGCTACGTAGTCCTCCCTCTTCGCCAGCTCACCAAGACCGACGGCGTCCGGCTCGACCGCGTGGATATCGACCAGGGTGTCGACGACCCGCTCGCCGATCGCGCGCCGGTCGGCGAGATCGGGAAACAGCTCGGCCTCGGCCTTGGTGCGCAGGATCGGCCCCTCGACCCAGCCCATGACGTAGAACGGATCGACCTCGTCCTCGTAGATCCCGACCGCGGGCGCCACCGGCACGCTCGTGCCCTGCAGCGCGGAGATGATCCGGTACTCGCGGCCCATGTCGTGGGCCGAAGCGAGGCGCTTCCCGAGCGGTGGTCTGCGCAGCGCCCAGCGACGCCCGGCAGCGTCACTGACCGCGAAGGTCAGGTTCGACCGGCCGCCCGCGATGCGTTTGAACGCGAGCGGGAGCGCGACCTCGCCCACGTTCGCGTCGAACCAAGCCTCGATGCGAGCGACGTCCAACCCGTCGGTAGCCTGCTCGGCCATGGCGCGGAAGCATATGGCCCTGGTCGTCGATTTCGGCGGCGTCTTGACCACCAGCATCTGGCCGGCCTTCGCCACCTTCTGTGAGCGCGAGGGCCTGGCCCCAGAGGCGGTGCGCGAGTTGTTCCGCGGCGACGCCGAGGCGCTTGCGCTGCTGCGGAGACTCGAGACGGGCGACCTCTCCGATCCCGAGTTCGAGAAGCGATTCGGTGACTTGCTCGGGGTAGCCGATCACGAGGGCCTGATCACGCGCATGTTCGCCGACCTGCAGCCCGACGAGGAGATGATCGCCGCGGTGCGCGCCGCCCGCGAGGCGGACATCCCCACCGGCCTGGTCTCGAATTCGTGGGGCCTCGGGATCTACGACCGGGCACCGACCGACCTCTTCGACGCGACCGTGATCTCGGGGGAGGTCGGGCTGCACAAACCGCAGCCCGAGATCTACCTGCTGGCCTGCGAGCGCCTCGAGGTCGAGCCTGTGGCGGCCGTGTTCGTCGACGACCTGAGAGAGAACTGCGCCGGCGCCGAGGCCGTGGGGATGGCCGCGGTCCTGCACCGCGACGCCGCTGAGACGATCTCGCGGCTGGAGGAGTTGCTCGAGGTCGAGCTCGTGCTTCGAACCGTGCGCTGACGGCCTACCGGTCCCGCTCGACCCGGTAGAGGCGCCAGTGCTCGCCCGCCCACACGGGCTCGAGGTAGTCGAGGCCCGCGTCGATCAGCTCGACCTCGTCCTCCGCCAGGTAGTCGAGGTCGGCATCGGGAACCGCCACATAGCTCACCCCGTTGGTGTCGAGCCAGCCCCGATAGGCCTGGGAGGTGAGGCTTCCGTCGGTGAACAGCTCGAAATCGTCTGACTCGAGCTGGCGCAACCACCCGCGGGCGAGCGGGTACTCCGGCGCTACGTAGGCGGCCTCCCAGCGGTTCTCGGTCGGTGTGACCTCGATTCGCACCGCGCCCTCGCCGGCGGTCGCCAAGTCGAGCTCAGACAACAGCGGCTCGAAGTAGGCGCGCTCCGTCGCGGGGTCGCCGGCGGCCTTGCGGACGTCGCGCACCGGCGCGAGCAGCTGCCAGTAGAGCAACGGGATCGAGACCGCGACGACTACGAGCCTGCCACGCGGCCAGAGCACCAGGGCGAGCACCGGCCCGGCGAGCAGCGCGCCGAGGCGGGTGACGTTGCCCCCGAGTGAGTTCGGCACCAAGAAGACGGCGAGCGCCAGCACGGTGTAGAGGATCGCGCCGATCCGCAGTGCCCGGTACTCGCGCGGCACCAGCCACAGAACGGCGGCCCCGAGCAGCGGCACGGCAATGAACGCCGAGAACACGAACGGCTCCTCGCCGCCGAGCGGGAAGGCGAGATTGAGGACGAGGATCGGGGTCAGGGCTGCAAGCGCGAGCCAGGCGCCGCGGCGTCGCTCCCCGGCGATCGCGATCGCCGCGCCGGCGAGGGCGACGAACAGGCCCGCGACAGGGCTGGCGAGGGCGGCGAGGGCGGCAAGCAGGCCCGAGAGCCCACCGTGTGCGCGGTCGGCGGCCAGCAACGCCCCGAGGCCGAGCGGCACCCCGAGCAGGAACGGCAGTCGGCCTGTCAACAGCCACAGCGAGACGCCGGCGGCGAACCACAACGCCGGCACGAGCGCGGTCCCACCGAAGCGTCGCCGGGCGAGCACGGCGAACAACGCCGCCGCGGCGACCACCACCAGAGCGCCGGTCTCGCGCACGCCGACGAGCGCCGCGATCGGCGGATAGAGGACGCTGTAGGAGAGCAGGTAATGACCCGAGTACCAGAGGTCGTTCCAGGTCTCGAACCCGTTTCGCTCGAAGAACTCGGCGCGGAAGGTCGCCGCGGCCAGGTCCTGACTCGCCGGCGCCCAGATCAGGTACGCGGCCGCGATCGCCGTCGCGAGCAGCGTTGGGGCGAGAACGGTCCAGCGGGACGATTGCCACGTCAAGGACGCGAAACTAGTCCTTCGCGTACTCGACCCGGATCTGCTTGCCCTCGAGCTTGGTGCCGTCGAGGCGCTCGAGCGCCAGCCTCGCCTGCTCGTCGGGCAGCTCGACGAACGAGAACCGCTCGAGCACGCGGATCGGTCCGATCTCGGCCTCGGAGATCACCGCGCCCTCGATCAGCGCCCAGCGCAGCTTCTCCTCGCTGATCCCGCTGCGCTCACCCCGGTTGACGAACAGCTTCACACGGTCGTTCTTCGCGGCCTCGGGCGGCTTCTCACGCTCGCGGCGTGGCGCGCGCTCGGCATCGTGATCTCGCCGCCGCGGCCGCGGAGCGTGCTCGATCCGCTCCTCGGGTGGCTCCCACTCGCCGATCGCGGTCTTCGCCTCGCGCTCGATCCGGGGGATCTCGTCACGTTGCTTGGCGGTCACGAAGGTGATCGCACGACCGGTCCGACCGACCCTGCCGGTGCGACCGATCCGGTGGACGTAGATCTCGGTGTTGTTCGGCAGGTCGTAGTTGATCACGTGGGTGACGTGTTCGATGTCGAGCCCGCGCGCGGCGACGTCGGTGGCGACGAGCAGCGGCAGTCGGTGGTCCTTGAACTGGATCATCACCCCGTCGCGCTGGCCCTGGCTCATGTCACCGTGCAGCGCCTTGACCCGCAGCCCGCGGTCGCGAAGCTGAACGTCGAGCCGGGCGGCGCCGATCTTCGTCCTGCAGAAGATGATCGCCTGCTCGGGCTCCTCCGCCTTCAGCACCTCGATCAGGCGCTCTGTCTTCTCCCGCCCTTCGACCTCGACGTAGGCCTGTTCGATCGCGTCCACCGTGAGCTGCTTGGGGGTGATCTTGATCGTCACCGGGTCGTACATGTACTGCTCGGCGAGCCGCGCAACCGGCGCCGGTATGGTCGCCGAGAAGAGCGCGGTCTGGCGACCGGAGGGGCACAACCGCAGGATCTTCTCGACGTCCTCGATGAAGCCGAGGTCGAGCATCTCATCGGCCTCGTCGAGAACCACGTATCGCGCCGAGGTGAGCACCAGCGACCGGCGCGAGATCAGGTCCATCATCCGGCCCACCGTGGCGACGACGACGTGGGCGCCCTTGCGTAGCCGCGATTGCTGGGTGGAGATCGGCGCCCCGCCGAAGACGGCGACGATCTCGACGTCGAGGTGCTCGGCGTAAGTACGCAGCGCCTGCGTGACCTGGATACAGAGCTCGCGCGTCGGCGTCATCACGATCGCCTGCGTGTCCTCGGACTCGGAGTCGAGGTACTGGAGCAGAGGCAGCCCGAAGGCGGCGGTCTTTCCGGTTCCGGTCTGGGCCTGGCCGATCACGTCCTTGCCGCCGAGCAGCTCCGGGATCGCCCGCTCCTGGATCGGCGTCGGCTCGATGTAACCGAGCTCCTCGAGGGTGAGCAGGATCTGCCGGCTCAACCCCAGATCGCTGAACTTGGTCATCCCGCGGGATCCAGGAGCAGCTTGCCGGACGTCCTGCGGGCCGCGAGGTCCTCGTGAGCTCTCCGGGCTTCGGAGAGCGGGTAGACGTCGCCCACCACCACCTCGAGCTCGCCCGCGGCGACTGCCCCGAGCAGGTCGCCGATCATCGCCGCGACCTCCTCGCGGCGGGGTATCAGGTGCATGAGCCAGAAGCCGATCACGGCGCGGGAGTGTCGCAGGAGGTGGCCCGTCGAGACCTCGTTCTGCTCTCGCGACGCGATCCCGAAAACGACGTGGCGCCCAAACGGGGCCAGGGTCCGAAGGCACGCATCGAACTCCGCTCCGCCGGTCATCTCGAGCACCGCATCCACCTGCTCGCCCCCGTTGGCCTCCAGAATCGCCTCGCGCAGGTCCTCGGCGCGAGAGTCCACCGTGGCGTCGGCACCGAGCCGTGCCGCCAGCTCTCGCTTCTCCGGTGTCGATGCGAGCGCGATCACCCGCGCGCCGCCGCGCTTGGCGAGCTGGACCGCGAGCGTCCCGGTGCCGCCGGCCGCGGCCTGGACGACCACGGTCTCTCCGGGCTGCAAGCGCGCGCAGCGATGAACGAGCGCGTGCGCTGTCAGGCCCTGAAGCAGCAGCCCGGCGGCCTGGTCGTCGGAGACGGTGTCAGCGACCGGGACGAGCCAGGACTCGGGCACCGCGGCCTTCGAGGCGTACCCTCCGGCGGCGAGGATCGCGGCTACCCTGCGCCCGTCGGGTGTCGTGCCCGAGATCTCGCCTCCGGGGATCATCGGCAGGGACTGCTCGGCGAGGTAGTCGTTGCGGGTCGCGTGCGTGTCGGCGAAGTTGACCCCGGCCCTGGCGACCTCGACGAGTACCTCTCCTTTGCCCGGTTCCGGGTCGGGCAGCTCGACGAGCTGCATGACCTCGGGCCCGCCGAACTCCTCTATCCGCACCGCTCTCATCGCGAGTGAGTGTGTCAGGATGCCGCAGCCGTGGCCCTGACCGTCGTCGGATCGATCGCGTTCGACAGCGTCCGCACCCCGTTCGGGGAGCGCCACCGCATGCTCGGGGGCTCAGCCGTCCATTTCGCCCTCGCGGCGAGCTTCTTCACCGACGTGCGAGTGGTCGGGCCGGTTGGCGATGACTTCACCGATGAGCACTTCGCGGTGCTGTCCGGGCGCGGCGTCGACACCGAGGACATCGAGCATGTCCCCGGCGGCCAGACCTTCGTCTGGCGCGGTCATTACGAGCACGACATGAACGTCGCCCACACCGACGACACGCAGCTCAACGTGTTCGCCGAGTTCGAGCCCAAGCTCTCGCCCGAGTCATGCGAGTCGCAAATGCTCTTCCTCGGCAACATCCAGCCCGATCTGCAGCGCGACGTGCGCCGTCAGTCATCAGCGAGCTTCGCGGCGCTCGACTCGATGAACCTCTGGATCGAGACCGATCGCGACGCGCTGGTCGCCGCGATCGGGGAGGTCGACTGCCTGCTGCTCAACGACGCGGAGCTACGGATGCTCACCGAGCGACCGAACCTCGTCCGGGCAGCCCGCGCGGCGATGGAGGTCGGGCCGGAGATCGTGGTCGCAAAGCGGGGGGAGTACGGCGCCGCGCTGTTCACCGCTGAGAGCGCATTCGCGATCCCGGGGCTGCCGCTGGAGGACGTCTGCGACCCGACCGGGGCCGGCGACAGCTTCGCCGGCGGCTTTCTCGGCTACCTCGACGCGGTCCGCATCGCGGGCGCCCACGACGAACGCGCTCTTCACCGGGCTATGGCCTACGGCTCGGTGATGGCATCTTTCAACGTCGAGGACTTCGGCACCGGCCGGCTCAGCCGCCTGACCGAGGCCGAGATCGCCGACCGCCTGTCCGAGTTCAAGCGTCTCACCCACTTCGAGGAGACTCCGATCACACCCTGAGCGGACGGGCGAGCCGGATCGGCGTAGCTGCGAGAATGGTCGCGATCAGACGATCGCGACCGAGGAGATGCGATGGCGAGCCAGCATGAGACCTCTCAGGACGGCGGCGGCGTGGCGACCGCGAGCCAGACCAAGGAGACCCTGACGGTCACCGACAACCGGACCGGCGAGACCTACGAGCTGGAGGTCACGGACGGCACGGTTAGGGCCATGGACCTGCGCCAGATCAAGGCGTCCGAGGACGACTTCGGCCTGATGACCTACGACCCGGCGTTCACCAACACCGCCTCCTGCCGCTCGGCGATCACCTACATCGACGGGGAGGCGGGAATCCTCCAGCACCGCGGCTACTCGATCGAGCAGCTCTGCGAGCACTCGACCTACCTCGAGGTCACCTACCTGCTCGTCTTCGGCGAGCTGCCGACGGAGCAACAGCTCCAGCGGTGGATCTTCGACGTCACCCACCACACCTTCGTCCACGAGGACATCAAGCACCTGCTCGAAACCTTCCGCTACGACGCCCACCCGATGGGGATGCTGCTCTCCAGCGTCGGCGCGCTTTCGACCTTCTATCCGGACGCGACCCACATCGACGACCCCGAAGAACGCTACATGGCGGCGATTCGGCTGATCGCGAAGATGCCGACCCTGGCCGCTTTCTCGTACCGCCACAACATGGGGCTTCCCTACGTCTATCCGGACAACGAGCTCAGCTACTCCGAGAACTTCCTCTCGATGATGTTCAAGAAGACGGAGTTCAAGTACCAGCCCGACGAGCGCCTGGCGAAGGCGCTCGACGTCCTCTTCATCCTGCACGCCGACCACGAGCAGAACTGCTCCACCAACGCCGTTCGCTCGGTCGGCTCCTCGCAGGTCGACCCGTATTCGGCGGTCGCCGCCGGCGTCGCCGCGCTCTACGGACCGCTGCACGGCGGGGCCAACGAAGCCGTGCTTCGGATGCTGCGGCGGATCGAGACGGCCGAGAACATCCCCGCCTTCCTCGAGGGAGTCAAGAGCCGCGAGGAGAGGCTGATGGGCTTCGGCCACCGCGTCTACAAGAACTACGATCCGCGGGCGCGGATCATCAAGGAGCACGTCGACGAGGTCCTCGAGGCGACCGGCGACAATCCGCTGCTGGACATCGCGGTCGAGCTCGAGAAGCGGGCCCTCGACGACGAGTTCTTCACCTCACGCAAGCTCTACCCGAACGTCGACTTCTACTCGGGGTTGATCTACGAGGCGCTGAGAATCCCGACCGACATGTTCACGGTGATCTTCGCCATCCCGCGCACGTCGGGCTGGGTGTCGCAATGGATGGAGCTGAACGAGGACGCCGATCAGAAGATCGCCCGCCCGCGCCAGATATACACCGGTGAGCGCGACCGAGACTACGTGCCGATCGCCGATCGCTCCGGTCCCGAGAAGATCACGGGTCCGCCGGCGCGCCGTCCAAAGCTGCTGCGTCGCGGAGCCTGAGCCCCGCTGGGCTTCAAGCTGACCATTCGTCACGGGCCCCGCGTCAACCGCGAGTCGTTCGAGGAGCTCGACCAAGCTGTCCGCGCGCTCGAGACCGCTGCCGACGCCGTGCGGGCCCAAGGACGGCTGAAAACGGTGAAGGCGCTGCGCGACTTCGGACCCTCCCAGCGGGTCGCCGCCCGGCTCGAGATCTCGAGTGGTGGGGCGTTCCGGGGCTCGAGCGCCGGCGTCGACGTGATGGGCGACGGCTCGGTGCTCGCGTTCAAGGGCGGTGTCGGGCGACGCCCGCTCGAAACGCGCGCGGACGAGTCACCTTTCGACGCTGTACGCCACGAGCTGTCGGGCTAGGCTGGGCGCGGAGATGGAGCGTCGAGAGGTCGAGGTCCCAAAGGGCAGCTACGCGGCGGGCCGCAGGGTCCGCCTGCCCCGAGGCGCCGAGCCGCCGATCCGGGTTTACGTCAACGGGATCGAGCAGACCGATGGCAGCGACTACGAGGTCAGCGGCGATCAGGTCGTCTTCGATCGCCCAATCATCAAGGAGACGGTGACGCCCGGGCGCTGGGCGGCGATGTACCTCGGCCTGTTCGGTACTTATCGCAAAGACGAGACCGTCGACGTCGAGTACACCCTCGAGGGCGTGGTCAAGCTCGCTTCCGACCTCGAGGTGCTGCCCGACCCCTAGGACCGGCCCTCGCCCAGCCCGACCAGCTCCGCGACGCGGTCGCGGTGCTGCCTGGCGCCACCCAGCATCTGGGCGCCGACCCGGGCTCGCTTGAGCAGGAAGTGGATGTCGTGCTCCCAGGTGAAGCCGATGCCACCGAGGGTCTGGATCGCGTTGTGGGTGACCGCGGTCGCCGCGTCGGAGGCCCGTGCCTTCGCCATCGAGGCCGCAAGCGGCAGCGACTCGGGCTCGGCGTCGGCGGCCCAGGCCGCGTAGTAGGTGAGCGACCGAGCCTCCTCGACGTCCCAGAGCATGTCGGCGAGCCGATGAGAGACGGCCTGGTAGGCCCCGATAGGACGCCCGAACTGCTCGCGCTCCTTGGCGTAGTCGACCGCCATGTCGAGTGCGCGCTGCGAGACCCCGACTAGCTCGGCGGCCAGCGCGACGGCCGCCTTGTTGAGCGCCTCGAAGACATCTCCGGGCAGCCGCTCGCCGCCGACGGCCGAGACCTTGAAGTATGCGCGCGTGGCGTCGATCAGGTCGAGCCTCTCGAGCGTGGCACCCTCGGTCTCGACCAGCCGGCCACCCCCACCGTCGGCGAGCACGATCACCGCGGTGCCCAGGGCGGCGCCGACGATCGGCTCCGGGTCGGCGGTCAGCTCGGCGGCACCGCGGGCCTCGCCGGAGGCGATCCCGGGCAGCCACCGCTGCTTCTGCTCATCGCTGCCGGCGATCTCGATCGCCAGGCCCGCGACCGCATTCGAGATCAAAGGGGCCGGGGCGCACACGTACCCGAGCTCCTCGAGCAGGATGACGAGCTCGACGATCCCCAGACCGAGGCCGCCGTGCTCCTCGGAGATCGCGATTCCGGGCCAGCCGAGCTCGCACATCTGCGCCCAGATCCCTTCGTCGTAGGGGCTCTCGGACTCGGCCAGCTCGCGCACCTTCTCGGGCTTGAAGCGGCTGGCGAGGAAGTCGCGCGCCGTTGACTTGATCTCGCGCTGCTCGTCGTTGAAGTCGAAATCCACGAGGGCCCTTGGATCAGCGAAGCTTCGGTAGGCCGAGTACGCGCTCGGCGATGATGTTCTTGAGCACGTCGCTGGTCCCACCTTCGATCGAGTTGGCGCGCGAGCGCAGGAACCGGTAGGCCCAGGGGGAGCCCGTGGTCAGCGTCTCGATTCCCGCCGATCTCGAGCGCGAGCTCGGTCAGCGCCTGCGCGGTGCTCGACCACTGAAGCTTGGCGATCGAGCCCTCCGGACCGGGAATCCCCAACTTCATCGTCGTCGTCAGCGAGCGCATCGCCCCCAGCCGCAAGCTCTCGGTGCCGATCTTCAGGCGGGCGATCTTGTCGCGAACGAGCGGGTCGTCCGCATGGCCGCTCTGGCGCGCCAGCTCGATCAGCTCGTCGAGCGTGCTCGCGAGCCCGACCGCCGCCGAGGCGCCGATGCCCGCACGCTCGTTCATCAGCGTCGTGATCGCGACCATCCAACCGTTGCCCTCACCGCCGACGACGTTCTCGTCGGGCACGTAGGCGTCCTCGATGAAGAGCTCGTTGAACTCCGCCTCGCCGGTGATCTGGCGCAGCGGCCGGACCTCGACCTCCTCCTGCTCCATGTCCATGAGGAAGTAGGTGAGGCCCTTGTGCTTGGGCGCGTCGGGGTCGGAGCGGGCGACGAGCATGCACCACTTGGCCTCGTGGGCGAAGGTCGTCCACACCTTCTGCCCGGTGATCCGCCAGCCCCCGTTCTGCTTCGATCGCCTTCGTCTTCAGCGAGGCCAGGTCGGAGCCCGACTCCGGCTCGGAGAAGCCCTGGCACCAGATCTCCTCGGCCGAGAGGATCGGCTCCAGGAAGCGCTCCTTCTGCTCCTCGGTCCCGTGCGCGATCACCACCGGTCCGCCCATCACCAGGCCGAGCACGTTCGCCGGCCGCGGCGCCTTCGCCCGCGCCAGCTCCTCGCCGAAGATCGCCTGCTCGATCAGGGTCGCGCCCGCGCCCGCCGTACTCCTTCGGCCACGAGACCCCCGCCCAGCCGTCGCCGTGCAGCTTGCCGCTGCCACTCGCGTTCGAACTCGAACTGCACCTGGTCGCCCCCTTGGGGTGCGGGGCCGGGATGGTTCTCCGCTAGCCAGGCGCGGAACTCGTCGCGGAAGGCCTGCTCGTCGGATGTCAGGGTCAGGTCCACCGGGACCGCGGACCCTACTAGCTCAGTCGAGCACGTAGATCGCCACGAATGCGGCGCCGACCCAGGTCGCAGCCGGCGAAGATGATCCCTGGATCCTCGGAGAGGATCGCCGCCGTCGAGCGGGTGTCGCTGGCGGTCGTAGATCAGGTAGAGGTAGCGGAAGATCCCGTAGAGGACGGAGGGCGCCGTGACGAGCATCTCGAGCCGACGAGGGGCGAGTTGACCGCGTAGATGACGTAGCTGATGATCGCCGCCGCGGTCACCATCGCGATCATCTGGTCGAGGAACGGGAGCGAGTAGTGCTCGAGCACCGGCCGGGTCGGCGGCTCCGCACCAGCCGGAGCCTGCGCTGACCCGACCGCCCCCGGAGGCGTAGCCGAGGAGATGGGCGGACGCTGTCTCCTCCAGGATCGCCTCCTGGCGGCGCTTGGTGAAGCCGAGGAAGAGGGCCAGGAACGCCGGTGCAGACGAGCAGGAACTCCGACGCCTGCGCCTCGACCGCGACCGCGCCGGCGACCACGCGGAGGATGAACAGCGAGGCGATCGTCATCACGTCGATGATCACGAGGCGCTTGAGCACCGAGGCGAGTAGGCGGTGGTGATCACGCCGTAGAGGGCGACCAGGCCGGCGACCTCGGCCTCGACCGCGATCCCGAGCGCGACCGACGCGCCACCGCGAGCGCCACGGCAAGCGGCGGCCGGCGGTCGTCGGCGAGACGGCGCCGCTGGCGATCGGGCGGTGGCGCTTCTCGGGATGGCGGCGGTCGTGCGTCGCGTCGAGCAGGTCGTTGAGCAGGTAGCCGGCGCTCGAGATGGCGCAGAAGGCGACGAAGGTGAGCGTCGCCGTCGAGCACCTGGACGCCCTCGTCGAGCTTGCCCGAGAACAGCAGGCCGGCGAAGACGAGCAGGTTCTTGATCCACTCCTGCGGGCGCAGCGCCCGGATCAGCGGCGACATCGGCCGGGGAAGGTTAGGCCTGGCACGCCCGAGCGGCGGGCCTGTCTCTCCATGCGGAGAAAACCGCCAATCGCGCACTCAGCTAGGATCGATCAGGACGCCCGGGTTGAGCACGCCGCCGGGGTCGAGCTGCGCGCTTTGCCGCCCGCAGGGCGTCCGCGAACGGCTCGGGCCGCTGGCGGTCGTACCACGGGCGGTGATCGCGACCGACCGCGTGGTGGTGGGTGATCGTGCCGCCGGCGTCGATCACGGCCTCCGAGACCGCCGCCTTGATCTCGTCCCACTGCTCGACCTCGCTCGCCGCGCCGGGCCGGGCCAGGACCGTGAAGTAGGGCGCCGGGCCGTCGGGGTAGACGTGGGTGAAGCGGCACATGACCCCGGCGCGCCGATCGCCGCGCCGTCGGCGCGCCCGACAGACCTCGGCGACCGCCCGCCGGGCCGTCTCGGTGACCGTCGCGTGGAAGTCGGCGAAGCGGTCCCAGGTGATCGCCGTCTCGAAGGTGTCGGAGAGGACGCCGACGGCGACGAAGGTGTCGCGCAGGTAGGGAGCGGCGAGGAAGGCGTGTCGCCAGGCGCCGACGGCGTCGGTCGCCGGCTCGTCGCTCGTCGCCCGGGTCCGGCGCGCTCGCCGGGCTCGCCGCCGTGATCGCGGACGCAGCTCGAGCGCCGGTTCCATCGGCTCGTCGACCGGGTGGTGCGCGGACTCGAACCCGAGCACGAGCATCGCCTTGCCGGTCGGCCGGCGTGGGTGAGCGTCCGCCTCGGCCGCGTCGAGCAGCCGGCAGTTGGACGGGTTCAGGCCGGACTGCGCGAGCTCGCGCACCGCCTCGGCGCCCGGCGGCGAACGAGTCGAAGGCGACCCCGGCCGAGAGCTTGAGCGCGGGCGCTCGTGGACCCGCACCCAGGCCTCGGTGATCACGCCGAGCATCCCCTCCGAGCCGATCAGCAGCCGGTCGGGGCTGGGGCCGGCGCCCGAGCCCGGCAGCCGGCGGCTCTCCCAGACGCCGCGCGGGGTGATCGCCCGCACCGACTCGACCAGGTCGTCGATGTGGGTGCAGACGGTGGCGAAGTGGCCGCCGGCCCGGGTCGCGATCCAGCCACCGAGGGTCGAGAACTCGAACGACTGCGGGAAGTGGCGCAGGGTCAGGCCGTGCTCGGCGAGCTGGTCGTCGAGCGCCGGGCCCGAGGACGCCCGGCCTGGATCCGCGCCGCCCGCGAGACCGGATCGACCTCGAGCACCCGGTCGAGCGCCGCCGAGGTCGATCGTCACCGCGCCCGGGTAGCGCCGTCGCCGACCCGCGGCTCGACCCCGCCGACGACGCTGGTGCCGCCCCCGTAGGGGATCGCCGCCGCCGCCGGCGTCGGCGCACCAGGCGAGCACCGCCTCGACCTCGGGCTCGTCGCGCGGACGGGCGACCAGGTCCGGCGGGTGCTCGATCCGGCCGCGAAAGCCGCGGACGACGTCGCGGTAGGCCTTGCCGAGCGCGTGCGAGACGCGCTCGTCGGTGATCGTCGGCGACGAACTCGGCGCAGCGACGCGGGCGGCGGCGCCAGCCGCGGCGGGCGCAGCTCGATCGCCTCCAGCGGCACCGGCTCCTCGGCCTCGCCGCCGAAGCCCGAGCCGCTCGCGCACCTCGGCCGCCGACGCCTCCAGCGTCGGCGGGCGAGGGCTGCTGGTCCTCGTACCCCCAGCCCCAGTGCTTGCGGCGGCGGGGGCGCGTCCGCCTACCAGTGCACGCCCCGCATCAGGTAGGCGAACAGCGACCTGCTGGCTGTTGGCCTGCTCGTCGGCGGCGGGCGGCTGGCCGCCGGGCCTCGCGCTTCTCGCTTCTTCTCGCCCCTGGCCGCGCTCGAGTCCGGGAACAGGTGGTAGGCGCTGTTGAGGATGTAGTCGATCGACTTCGGGTTGATCGCGTAGAGGATCTGCCCCAGGGTGCCCATCGGCGTCGCGATCCGCTTCGGCTTGTGGATGATCGCCTCGCAGATCATGTCGGCCGCCTCCTCGGGCGTGATCGTCGGGAAGCGGTCGTACATCTTCGTCGGCGCGATCATCGGCGTCCGCACCAGCGGCATGTTGATCGTCGTGATGTGGACCCCGTCGTCGATGATCTCCGAGGCGATGCAGCGCGAGAACGCGTCGAGCGCCGCCTTCGACGCGACGTAGGCGGAGAAGCGCGGCGTGTTGGTCTGCACGCCGATCGAGCTGACGTTGACGATCTGCCCCGACTTGCGCTCGCGCATCACCGGCAGCAGCTTCAGGATCAGCCGCACCGCGCCGAAGTAGTTGAGCTGCATCGTGCGCTCGAAGTCGTGCGAGCGGTCGTAGGAGAGCGCGATCGAGCGGCGGATCGACCGGCCCGCGTTGTTGACGAGGACGTCGACGTGCCCGTGCTCGGCGAGCACCTCGTCGGCCATCCGGTCGATGTCGTCGATGTCGGAGAGGTCGCAGCGATGGATGTAGGCGATCCCGCCGCCGGCGACGATCTGGTCGCGGGTCAGCTCGAGCTTCTCGGGGGTGCGCGCGACGAGCAGCACGGTCCCGCCCGCGTCGGCGATCTTCAGCGCCGCCGACTGGCCGATCCCGGACGACGCGCCGGTGACCATGACCACCCTGCCGCGCACCGCCGTCTCCAGCGAGGCGCTGCCCTGCAGCCGGCGTCCGAGGCGCAGCAGCTCGTCGGGGATCTGCTGCTCGATCATCTGGGCGATCCCGCCAACGAGCCCCAGCCGGCCGCGGGCGGCTCCGAGCAGCGTGCGATCCCGGAACAGGTCGGGATCGAGGTGGCGCTCCCAGTAGTCCCACAGCTTGCCGGCGTAGGCCTCCAGCGGCGGCACGTTGATGTCGGTGCCGGCGAGCGCCGCCTGGGCCTGGCGCGAGTCGAAGTGGGTCGGGTAGTTGACGTAGATCAGCACCGAGCGCGGGATGCCGAAGTCGGCGAGGGCACGCTCGGCGAGCGCGTCGCCGAGCGGCATCATCGATACCCCCGCCCCGAGCAAGGGCTCGAGCGCCTCGATCGCGGCCGCCGGCACGCGAACCGAGGACTGCGGGGCGTGCGCGGCACGGGCGAATGTGTCGATCACCTCGCCGGCGGTGGGCGGGTTGGGATCGGTGAGGCTGAAGGCCCTGCCGTCGAGGCCGTCCTGATGCGCGATGTGGTCCATCGCGCGGACCACGAAGTCGACCGGGACGATGTTGATCTCCCGACCCTCGACGCCCGGCACCGGCATCCACTGCGGCACCGTGTTGCGGATCCGGCGGATCAGCTTGAAGAAGTAGTAGGGGCCGTCGACCTTGTCCATCTCGCCGGTCTCGGAGTTTCCGACGACGATCCCCGGGCGGTAGACGCGCCACGGTCGCTCGCACTCGTTTCGCACCACGCCCTCGGAATCGTGCTTGGTCCGGAAGTAGGGATGGGTGTCGAGGTTCTGCGCCTCGTCGAACATGTCCTCGCGCCAGGTGCCCCGGTAGAGGCCGGCGGCGGCGATCGAGCTGACCATGTGCACGCATCCGGCCCGACGGCCTCGGCGAACTCGACCATGTGCCGGGTGCCCTCGACGTTGGCGACCTTCTGCGACTCGGCGTCGGCGGTCATGTCGTAGATCGCGGCAAGGTGGAAGAGGTGATCGACGTCGCCGCGAAGTCGCTCGAGATCTTCGTCGGAGACCCCGAGCCGGGGCTCGGAGAGGTCGCCGACGACGCCGACGACGCGATCCTCGCCGACCCCCCAGCGGTTACGGAGCTCGGAGAGGCGGCCCTTGGAGCCCTCTCTCACGAGCACGTAGATCGTGCCCTCGCGCTCGAGCAGCAGCTCGACCAGGTTTCGGCCGATGAAACCGGTCGCTCCGGTTACGAAGTAGCTCATTCCTCTCCTCCACGGCTGCGAATCGCTGCCTTCGGACCCTACTATTACTGCGTGGTGACCGATGGCGTTTGAGCTCGCACCGGATCCCGGCGACCGCGGCGAGCCGGACGTCAGGCTCGGCCGCACGGGTGGCTCGGCCGTCGGTGAGGACCCGCGCCTGCTCGCCTCCGGGCTCCAGGTGCTCGCCCGCGGCGCCCTCGTCTGCCCCTCCTGCTCGCTACCACTCTCGCCCGCCGCGCGGGTGCGGCCGCGAGCCGAGTTGAGCTGCGGCTTCTGCGCGCACGCCGGCGAGGCGATCGAGTTCCTGGCGGAGAACGTCCGCGACACGCTCGCGAACGACGTCGTACTCGTCGCCCGCGTTGCCTAGCCGAACCGGCACAGGGATCGTCTGGCTCCGTCGCGACCTGCGCCTCCACGACCAACCGGCGTTGGCGGCCGCAGTCGAGGAGCACGAACGCGTCGTGCCGGTCTTCTGCTTCGACGACCGCCTGCTCCACGGACGCCACGAATCGGGGGCGCGGACGCAGTTCCTGCTCGAATGCCTCGAAGACCTCGATGCCGGGCTACGCGAGCGCGGCTCGAGCCTGGTGGTTCGCCACGGACGCTCCGAGCGCGAGCTGCCCGAGCTGGCTCGGGAGGTCGGCGCCAGGGCGATCCACCTGACCGAGGACGTGAGCCCGTTCGCGCGCCGGCGGGGTGAGCTGACCGGACGAGCGCTCGCCGACGCCGGCGTGGCGCTGCGCCCGCACCAGGGTCTGAACGCGATCGACGTGCGCGCGATCGAGACCAAGGCCGGCAAGCCGTATACGGTCTTCTCGCCCTTCCATCGGACCTGGCTCCAGATCGCCCGCCGCCCACTGCTCGACGCACCGGGTCATCTGCCGCCGCTACCGGCCGAGCTGGCCGTCGGACGGCTGCCGACGCTGGGCTCGCTCGGCCTCGCCCAAGAGGTCGCCGAGCCCGCCAGAGGTGGCGAAGCCGAAGCCCGGGCGGCGCTCGACCGCTTCCTGGACGGCCCCGTCCGACGCTACGCCGAAAGCCACGACGCGCTCGGCAGGGATCAGACCTCGCGTCTCTCGTCCTACCTGCACTTCGGCTGCGTCTCGGCACGGGCAATCGAGGAGCGGCTACCGAACGGCGAGGGCGCCGACGCCTTTCACCGCCAGCTCTGCTGGCGCGACTTCTACCACCATGTGCTGCTCAACCATCCACGCAACGCGCGATCGGAGTTCCAGGCTCGCTACCGGGGAACGATCAGGTGGAGCAAGGCTCGACGGCCCTTCCAGGCCTGGTGCGAGGGCCGGACCGGATACCCGCTCGTCGACGCCGGGATGCGCCAGCTGAAGCGCGAGGGCTGGATGCACAACCGAGCGCGGCTGGTGGTCGGTTCGTTCCTGACCAAGGACCTGGGCATCGACTGGCGCTGGGGCGAGCGTTGGTTCATGCGGCTGCTGATCGACGGCGACGAGGCGAGCAACAACGGCAACTGGCAGTGGATCGCCTCGGTGGGAACGGATCCGCAACCCGCGTTCCGGCGGATCTACAACCCGGCCCGCCACCAGGAGCGCTACGACCCCGACAACGAGTACGTGCACCGCTACGTCCCTGAGCTCCGCGACGTGCCCGACCGCTACATGCCCGAGCCGTGGACGATGCCGGACGAGCTTCAGCGCGCGGTCGGCTGCGTGATCGGCGAGGACTATCCGGAGCCGATCGTCGATCACAGGCTCGCGCGTGAGGAAGCTCTTGCGCGTTATCGGATCGGTAAGTCATAGACTCGAAGCAGCCGTGACAGACACCGCCGTCGTCGAAGTTCAGATGCCCCAGATGGGCGAGTCGGTCACCGAGGGGACGATCCTCGAGTGGCACGTCGCCGAAGGCCAGGCGGTGGCCGAGGGCGACACGGTGGTCGAGGTATCGACCGACAAGATCGACGCCGAGGTTCCCGCCCCCGCAAGCGGCGTGGTCACGAGGATCCTCGCCCAGCCCGACGACACGGTCGAGGTCGGCCAGGTGCTCGCGCAGATCGACCCCAATGGCGACCCGTCCGGCAACGGCGCATCGGCCGCGGCCGAGCCCGAGGATGCGGCACCCCTTGCCGAGCCCTCGCCTGACCCGGCCGCCCCCGGAGGCGAAGCCGAGGAGACCGGGCCCTCTGCTGACCCGGCCGCCCCCGGAGGCGAAGCCGAGGAGGCGGGCGGAACGTTTGTGGTGTCAATGCCCGAGATGGGCGAGTCGGTCACCGAGGGAACGATCCTCGAGTGGCACGTCGCCGAAGGCCAGGCGGTGGCCGAGGGCGACACGGTGGTCGAGGTATCGACCGACAAGATCGACGCCGAGGTTCCGGCGCCGGCGAACGGCACGATCACCAAGCTGCTCGCCGCCGTCGACGACACGGTGCAGGTCGGCCAGGCGCTGGCCGAGATGGCCTGGGCGGGGCCGCATCGGGTCCGCCGCCGAGCCGCTCCGGCAAGCGGAGAGACCGCGGCCCCTGAGGCCGGCGCCGCGACCGGTCGGCCGACCGACGGCGCCAGCGCCTCCCCGGTCGCGCGCCGCGTCGCCGCCGCCAAGGGCGTTGATCTCGGCTCCTTGTCCGGCAGCGGAGCCGGCGGCAAGATCGTCAAGGCGGACGTGCTGGCGGCGGCGGACGGCAAGGGCGCCGCGTCGCCGGCCGCGCGAGAGCCGAGGCAAAGCCGCTTCGCGGACCCGCGGCGATGCTGGCCGAGGCGATGAACGAGAGCCGCTCGGTGCCGACGGCGACCTCCTTCCGGACCCTTCCCGTCGACACACTCGACGCGAAGCGCAAGGCGCTCAATGAGGTGCTGCAAGGAGCGCGGGATGAAGGTCTCGTTCACGCATCTGATCGCCTGGGCGATCGTCAAGGCGACCAGCGAGTGGCCGGTGATGGCGCACAGCTACGACGAGCGCGACGGCAAGCCGCACGTGGTCGACGCGGGGCACGTCAACCTCGGGATCGCAGTCGACGTCGAGCGCAAGGACGGCTCGCGGAGCCTGATGGTGCCCTGCATCAAGGCCGCCGAGGCGATCGACTTCGCCGGCTTTCACGCCCGCTACGAAGAACTGATCACGAAGACCCGCGAGAACAAGCTCACCGCCGACGACTTCCAGGGCACCAACATCACGCTCACCAATCCGGGCGGGCTCGGGACCGTCGCCTCGGTACCGCGCCTGATGACGGGCCAGGGCACGATCGTCGCCTGCGGCTCGCTCGCCTACCCGGTCGAGTGGGCCCATTCGCCGGCCGACAAGGTGAAGGCGCTCGGGGTCTCGAAGGTGATGACGACCACCTCGACCTATGACCACCGGATCATCCAAGGCGCCGAGTCGGGCTCGTTCCTGCGCCGGATCGACCAACTACTGCAGGGCGAGGACGACTTCTACGAGAGGGTCGCCGAAGCGCTCGGGCTCCCCGCCAACGTGGTAACCGCCGCGCATCCCGCTTCCGCCTCCGCCCCGCCGCTCACTGCGGCAATTCCCGCGCCGAGCTCGGCGGTCGGAGCCGCAGAACCAGACCGGGAGCTGCTGCAGGCCGTCCAGGCGGCGACCTCGTTGCTGAAGGCCTACCGCACACACGGTCACCTGGCCTCGAAGGTGAATCCGCTCGCCGGCGATCCCAAGGGCGACCCGGCACTGGTGCCCGAGAACCTCAACCTGACGCCCGAGCTGATGGCCCGAATCCCGGCGTCGATCCTGCGGGTCGGGGTCGAGGGCGAGACGCTGCTCGACGCGCTGCCGCGAATGCAGCACTCCTACTGCGGCCCGATCGCGTACCAGATCGAGCATCTCTCGTCGCACCAGCAGCGGATGTGGCTGCGGGAGATGATCGAGACCGGGTGGCACCGGGCGCCGCTCGCCGACGAGGAGAAGCGGGGGCTGCTCTCGCGGCTGATCGAGGTGTTCCAGTTCGAGCGCTTCCTGCAGAAGGCCTATCTGGGCCAGAAGATGTTCTCGATCGAGGGCCTCGACGTAACCGTGCCGATGATCGACGAGATCGCCACGCTGGCGCGCCAGAACGGCGCCGAGGAGGTCGTGCTCGGGAATGGCCCACCGCGGGCGGCTGAGCGTGCTGGCCCACAACCTGGGGCGCTCGGTCGAGTCGATCCTGGCCGAGTTCGAGGGCGCCAAGGCGCTCGACCAGGTCAAGGCGATCGCGGCAATCCCGCATTCGGGCACCGGCGACGTCAAGTACCACCACGGCGCCGAGGGCATGTACACCACCCGCGACGGCGAGGAGGTCAAGGTGCGGCTGTACCCGAACCCGAGCCACCTCGAGTTCGTCGACCCGGTCGTCACCGGCGGCGCGCGCGCCGCGCAGACCGAGCACTCGGGCCCGAAGCTGACGCACAACCCCCACGCCGCGGTCGCTCTGCTTCTGCATGGCGACGCCGCCTTCCCCGGCCAGGGGGTGGTCGCCGAGACGCTCAACCTCCAGGCGCTCGATGGCTACTCGACCGGCGGCACGATCCACCTGATCACCGACAACCAGGTCGGCTTCACGACCGACCCCAACGAGGGCCGCTCGACCCCCTACGCCGGCGACATGGCAAAGGGCTTCAACTGCCCGATCATCCACGTCAACGCCGACGACGTCGAGGCTTGCATCGCCGCGGTCCGCCTGGCGATGGCCTACCGTGAGCAATGGGCCCGCGACGTGGTCATCGACCTGATCGGATACCGCCGCTACGGCCACAACGAGACCGACGAGCCCGCATACACGCAGCCGAGAATGGCCGCCCAGATCAAGGAGCATCCGGCGGTCTCGGAGATCTACGCACGCAAGCTGATCGCCGACGGCGTGGTCAGCGCCGAGGAGGTCGAGGGCGACGGCAACCAGCGCCTCGAGGGCCTGCAGTCGACGCTCAAGCAGCTCCGCGGCAAGATGGAGGCCGGCGAGTACGAGGATCCGAGCTCGACCGCGCTCGGCACCGGCGAGCTCGACCGAACCAGGAGCCCCGAGGTCGAGACCGCGGTCTCCGAGAAACGCCTGCGCTCACTCAACGAGGACCTGCTGCGGGTGCCGGACAGCTTCACCATCCACCGCAAGCTGCGCAAGCCGCTGCTCACCAGAATCGAGAAGCTCGACCAGGGCGATATCGAGTACGGGCACGCGGAGAGCCTCGCCTTCGCCTCGCTGCTCACCGAGGGCACCCACATCCGGCTCACGGGCCAGGACACTGAGCGGGGCACCTTCTCGCACCGCCACCTGGCGCTGCACGACGAGAAGACCGGGTTGCGTTACGTCCCGATTCAGAACCTTCCCGGGGCGCTGGCGCCGTTCGAGCTCCACAACAGCCCGCTCTCGGAGGCCGCCTGCCTCGGGTTCGAGTACGGCTACTCGGCGGCCTCGCCGGAGAGCCTGATGCTGTGGGAAGCGCAGTTCGGCGACTTCGCCAACTCCGCGCAGGTGATCATCGACAGCTTCATCGTCGCCGGCGAGTCGAAGTGGGGCCAGACGACCCGCCTCACCCTGCTGCTCCCGCACGGGTATGAGGGCGCCGGCCCCGAGCACTCGAGCGCGCGGATCGAGCGCTTCATCCAGCTCGGCTCGGAGGGCAACATCAGGCTCGCCAACCCGACCACCGCCGCGCAGTACTTCCACCTTCTGCGGCGCCAGGCGCGGATCGCCAAGCCTCGACCGCTCGTGGTCTTCACCCCGAAGGGCCTGCTGCGCCTGCGCGCGGCGGCGTCACCGCTCGGGGATCTGACCGGCGGCCAGTTCCAATTCGTCCTCGACGACCCGCGGGTGGGCGACGACCGAGAGTCGATCGAGCGGCTCGTGCTCTGCAGCGGCAAGGTGTTCTACGACATCGACCAACATGAGCGGCGCGAGTCCGCGACCTCCGTCGCGCTCGCCCGAGTCGAGCTGCTGTACCCGTTCGCGAAGAACGAGATCGAGCGGCTGCTCGCCGGCTATCCGAAGCTGAAGAAGATCGTCTGGGCACAGGAGGAGCCGAAGAACATGGGCGCCTGGAGCGTGATGGCACGCCGGATGCCGGAGCTGGTGCCCGAGGGCGTCGAGTTCGCCTACGTCGGCCGCCCGCAGCGCTCGAGCCCGAGCGAGGGCTACCCCGCGGCCCACCGCCTGGAGCAGGAACGCATCGTCCTCACGGCGTTGGAGGGGTAAGCGCCGGCCCACGCCGGCACGCGGCGCAGGCCAACAACGCGCAAGTTGGGGGGGCGAAATCCCGGCCGTTGTCGCATTGACCACCGTATGGGTGGTCAGAGCGACAACCGCGGAGGCGTACGCAGGCGGAAAGCGGAGATACGGGCGGCGCGGCTCGCCGCGCGGCAGCACGGCGTTGTGACTCGAGCACAGCTATTGGAGCTCGGACTCACGGCGCGCGAGGTCGAGCGACGGCTGGAAAGCGGCAGGCTGCGCCGGGTTCGACGCGGCATCTACCTCCTCGGCCCGATCGTCTCGCCTCACACCCTCAAGATGGCCGCCGTCCTGGCATGCGCGCCGCGCGCCGCGCTCAGTCACGGCTCTGCGAGCTACGTCTGGGGCCTTCTCCCCCACCCAGCCCGACCCGGCTCGATCCACGTCACCGTCGCAGGCCACAACCCCGGCCGGCATCCTGGCGTTCACGTCCACCGCACGACCTCGCTGCGTCGTGACGAGCTCACATCCAAGTACGCCATCCCGATCACCACCCCCACCCGCACCCTCCTCGACGTCGCCTCGCAGCTCCGTCCCCGTGAGCTCGAGCAGGCGCTCGCCGAGGCATTCGCGCAGCGGCTGACGGACAGAGTGCGGACGTTGTCGATGATCGAGCGCCACCCGGGCCGGCCCGGCGTGCGCGCGCTCCGATTCCAGCTCGAGGCCGGCCACGCCCCGGCCCGCACCCGCTCGCACGCCGAGGAGCGCCTACTCGCGCTGATCCGGGACGGGCGCTTTCCCCATCCCGACGTCAACGTCCGCGTTGGCCGCTGGGAGATCGACTTCCTCTGGCGCGAACAGGGGGTCGCGGTGGAGGTGGACGGCTACGCAGCCCACTCCTCGCCTCGCGCGTTCAGGCGCGACTACGCGAAGACCGCGGCCCTGGAGGCCGCGGGGCTGGCCGTGATCCGGGTCAGCTGGACGCAGATTCGGAACGAGCCGGAGGCCACCCTTGCCCGCATCGCCCGGGCCCTCTAGCACGAGTGCAGCCGGTCTCGGCCGGGGCCGCCACGGCATCGATCGTCGCCCCGCCCTGCGTGCAACTTGTCGACGCCACCACCGCCCCAGAGGCGATCGGCGCCCTTGCCCGCGCAGATCAGATCCTTCCCGCCGCGCCCGCGGATGCGATCGGCGCCGTCCGTGCCGACGATGACGTCACCGCCGCCGGTGCCCTCGACCGAGCCGGTCCCTGAGGCGGCCAAGGTCGCGGTGAGCCCGCCGCAAGTCCGAGCCGGCGTCGGCGGTGGGCAATCCGGTGGCGTTGCGTCGCCGACCAGGCGTGAAACGGTCCCCGAGATCGAGGCGACGTAGACCCGTCCGCACGCGTCCTCGCCGAAGCTGGCCGGGCGGGCCACCGAGAGCCCCTCCGATCGGTCACCGATCGCGGCGGGCAGGGCCGGCAGCAGCGAGCGGATCTCGCCGGCGTAGAAGTCGGCGTAGAGGTAGCGCCCGTAGACGTCACCGAGACTCGGGTCGCGGACGACGAAGCCCCCGGTCACCGCGGCCTCGCCGCCGAGGTGCGGGTACTCGAGGATCGGCTCGGCGAACGGCCCCGCACAGCCGGCCGCGGTCGGGTGGTCGTGGCGACCCTCGCGGCAATCCCAGCCGAAGTTCTCGCCCCTGCCCGCGTCCGGCGCGGGGTCGTAGTCGATCTCCTCCCAGGCGTCCTGCCCGACGTCGCCGATCAGCATGTCACCGGTGAGCCGGTCGAAGGAGAAGCGCCACGGGTTTCTGAGGCCGTAGCTCCAGATCTCATCATCCCCCGGCGTCGCGCCCGCGAACGGGTTGCCGGCCGGGACCGTGTACGAGGCGGATCCGCTCTGACGGGGATCGATTCGCAGGATCTTGCCGAGCAGGGTCCCGAGCGACTGTCCGTTGTCGTCCGGATCGTCGGCCAAGCCTCCGTCGCCCGTCGCGATGTAGAGGTAGCCGTCGGGGCCGAACTGGAGCTGACCGCCGTTGTGGTTGGCGAAGCTCGAGTGCTCGATCCTCAGCACCGGCCGGCGGGTGGCGATCGAGACACTGCCGCCGGCTTCCGTGAACTCGTCGATCTGGAGATCCCCCGCCAAGCCGGGGTTTTCGGCCGTGCCGGCGCGCGTGTAGAAGACGTACAGGTGTCTGGTGGTCGCGAAATCGGGCGGGAAGGCGACCGAGAACAACCCCCGTTCGCCGCCCGACGCCAGCAGCCCACTGCCGCCGAGCTCGAGATAACTGCTCTCGACCCCGTTCTCCGAGAGCGCGATCCGCCCGCCCTGCTCGACGATCAACAGCCGGTCGGAGTCGGTGGGCTCGGAGGTGACGTAGACCGGGCTGTTGAACTCGCCGACGGGCTCGAGCGCAACCGCACGGGCGCCGGCCGGCACCAGAAGTGCGGCAATCAAGCCGAGCAGAGGTCCCGCCGCGCGACGCATCAATCACATTCTCCATCGTCAGCGGCGGCGGCGCACTTGCGCCGGCTGGACGCGAGCTCACGCGGCCACGGCCGTTCGGGACGCCGCTTGTACGCTCGGACGATGAGCGCCGACTCGCGCACCGCTTTGCGAACCCCGGTTCCGGGGCCGATGTTCGGCTGGGTGAAGATCGCGTCCTATCTCGAGCTGGCGTTGTTCGCCGGGCTGGTGATCGTCTGGCTCGCGCCCGGCCTCGAGCGCCCGACGGCCTATCTCGGGCTCGCCCACGGGATCGGGTTCATCGCGCTCGCGCTTCTGATCTGGGCGGCGATCCTGCGCCACGAGGCGCCCTACACCCTGCTCGCGGCGACACTCACACCGGTGGGCCCGGTCGGCAGCGTGATCGCCATCCACCACCTGGAGCGCAAGGGGCGCGCCCCCTGAGCAAGTAGTTGGCGGGGCGGGGCCGCGGGAGGCAGGGGGTCCACACGGCCCGCGCCACCGCCAGCGCGTCGGTAGCCAGGGAGGGATGCCGACGCGATCGCCCCCGGAGGCGGGACTGGCCGGGGACGAGTTTTTTGAGGAGTTCCTCCCTCCCGCGGGATTAATCCCATTCTGACCGATTGCGAGTGGTGGTGTCAACCACCACGCGGGGGCACGAGACTAGGAGGCGGCGCGCAGGTCGCGCAGCACGCGATGCAGGATGCCGCCGTTCTGGAAGTAGCGGACCTCGTTGGGCGTGTCGAGGCGGACCGTAGCCTCGAAATCGACCGGCTCGGCGCCTTTGCGCGAGGCGATCACCCCCACCGACTTCGCCTCGCCCGTGTCCAGATCGCCGACGTCGAACGTCTCCTCGCCGGTGAATCCGAGCGAGTCGAGGGTCTCGCCGTCGGGGAGCTGAAGCGGGAGCACGCCCATCCCGATCAGGTTCGAGCGATGGATGCGCTCGAAGCTCTCGGCGATCACCGCCCGGACGCCGAGCAGGGCCGTGCCCTTGGCCGCCCAATCGCGCGACGAACCCGAGCCGTACTCCTTTCCGGCCAGAACGACGAGCGGCACCCCCTCGTCCGCGTATGCCATCGCCGCCTCGTAGATGGTCGTCTCCTCGCCGCCGGGGAAGTGGCGAGTGAAGCCACCCTCGCGCTCAACCAGGCGGTTTCGCAGGCGGACGTTGGCGAAGGTGCCGCGGATCATCACCTCGTGATTGCCGCGCCGTGAGCCGTAGGAGTTGAAGTCACGGGGCTCCACCCCCGCTTCGATCAGCCAAGCGCCTGCCGGGCTCGCCTTCTTGATCGCGCCGGCCGGGGAGATGTGATCGGTGGTGACGCTGTCACCGAGCATCGCCAGCACCCGAGCGCCCTCGATCGGCTCGATCGGCTCGGGCGCGGCCTGCATGCCATCGAAGAACGACGGCTTGCGGACGTAGGTCGATTCCGGCCAGGTGTAGCGGCCGCCCTGGGGCGTCTCGAGCTCGCGCCAGCGTTGATCGCCCGAGAAGACGTCGGCATAGCCGCGCTCGAACATGTCCTGGCGAACCGCGTCGGCGATCGTCGCCTTGATCTCCTCGGCGCTGGGCCAGATGTCTGCGAGACGCACCGGGTTGCCGTCGGCGTCCTCGCCGAGCGGGTCGCTCGTCAGGTCGATGTCCATCCGGCCGGCGAGCGCATAGGCGACGCACAGCGGCGGCGAGGCGAGATAGTTGTTGCGCACGTCCTGTTGGATCCGGCCCTCGAAGTTGCGGTTGCCCGAGAGCACGGCGCAGACGACGAGGCCGTTGTCGTTGACGGCGGCCGAGATCGCCTCCGGCAGCGGGCCCGAGTTGCCGATGCAGGTCGTGCAGCCGTAGCCGACGAGGTTGAAGCCGAGCCGGTCGAGGTACTCGTCGAGGCCGGCCTGTTTCAAGTAGTCGGTGACCACGGTCGAGCCCGGCGCGAGCGAGGTCTTCACCCATGGCTTGCTCTCGAGCCCGCGCTCGACCGCCCGCTTCGCCAGCAGGCCGGCACCGATCATCACCGAGGGATTGGAGGTGTTCGTGCAACTCGTGATCGCGGCGATCACGACTCGCCCGTGATCGAGCTCAACCTCGGTGCCGTCCTCGAGCACGACCACGACCTCGCCGCCCCGTGCGTCCACCGGCTCCGTTGTGGTCGCGCCGCGGGTCGCCGCTCGCGGCTTGCCGGACGCGCCGGAGCGCTCCTCGGCGGGTGGATCTGAGGCGGGGAAGGACTCGGCTACCGCCTCGTCGTAGCTGTTGCCGGCCGGCGGGATCACCTCCGAGCTGTATTCGGCGAGCGACTCGATGAAGCCGGCCTTTGCGTCGCTGAGCGCGATTCTGTCCTGGGGACGCTTCGGCCCGGCGATCGACGGCTCGACCGTCGACAGGTCCAGGTCGAGGGTCTCCGAGAAGGTGGGATCGTCGGAGCCCGCGTCGTGGAACATCCCCTGCTCGCGCGCGTAGGCGTCGACGAGCTCGATCGCCTCCGTCGGGCGGCCGGTGAACTCGAGGTAGCGCAGGGTCTCGGCGTCGACTGGAAAGATCGCGCAGGTCGAGCCGAACTCGGGCGACATGTTGCCGATCGTCGCCCGGTCGGCGAGGCCGAGCGTGTGCAGGCCGGGGCCGTAGAACTCGACGAACTTCGAGACCACCCCACGCTCCCGCAACATCTCGGTCACGGTCAGCACGAGGTCGGTCGCCGTAGCCCCCTCCGGAAGCGCGCTATCGAGGCGGAATCCGACCACCTGCGGCAGCAGCATCGAGATCGGCTGGCCGAGCATGGCCGCCTCGGCCTCGATCCCGCCGACACCCCATCCGAGCACGCCGAGCCCGTTGACCATCGTCGTGTGCGAGTCGGTGCCGACGAGCGTGTCCGGGTAGGCCTGGGTCGCCCCCGAGTCGCTCCCCGCGCTGGTGAACACCACCTGACTCAGGTATTCGAGGTTGACCTGGTGGCAGATCCCGGTGGCCGGCGGGACGACGCGGAAGTTGTCGAACGCCTGCTGACCCCAGCGCAGGAACGCGTAGCGCTCACGATTGCGCTCGTAGTCGCGGTCGGCGTTGATGTCGAAGGCCCGCGCGTTGCCGAAGGCGTCCACCTGGACCGAGTGATCGATCACGAGGTCGACCGGGACGAGCGGGTTGATCCGCGACGGGTCGGAGCCGAGCTTGTCGATCGCATCGCGCATCGCGGCAAGATCGACGATCGCGGGCACGCCGGTGAAATCCTGCATCAGCACTCGGGCCGGCTGGAACGGGATCTCGTCGCTCGGGATCGCGCCGGCATCCCAGGACGCGATCGCCTCGGCGTCAGAGGCGGTAACCGATTCGCCGTCCTCGAGTCGCAGAGCGTTCTCGAGCAGCACCTTGAGCGAGTACGGGAGCCGGGCGACGTCGTAGGACTCCTGCAGCGCGTCGAGTCGGAAGATCTCGTAGTCGCGGCCGGAAACGGTGAGGGTGTCGCGAGCGCCGAAGCTATCGCTCATGACCCCAGTATTCCCGATCGCCGGCTGCACGACGGGGACGGCGTCAGCGCTTGTCGGTCTGCCCGCGGGCGATCTCGTCGGCGACCCGGGCGGCCAGTGGTCCGGCGATCCGACCCGAGAGCTCGGGCGCGTTGATCGCGATCCGCGACAGCGCCCGCTGGCGCAGCGGCGCGACCGTGATCTCGCCGCGGTCGCGCTCGATTGCCCGGACCACCGCCGCCCCGACCTGCTCGGGCGTCCCGGTGCCCATCAGCGGATGGGCCTCGGCGCCGGAATCGGCGAACAACCCCGCGCTCCGGATCACGCCGGGACTGACAACCGACACGCCGACCCCCGACCCGCGCAGGTCGTCGCGCAGGCAGAGGGCGAAGCCGCGGAGGCCGAACTTGGTCGCCGCGTAGAGCGAGGCCCGCGCGGTCGCGGCCTTACCCGAGATCGAGGAGACGAAGACGAGGTGGCCGGAGCGCCGCCCGGTCATCGCGGGCATAAGCTCGCGCGCCATCCGGACCGGCGACTCGAGATTGACGCACAGCGCCCTGCCGATCTCCTCCTGGGTGAAGCCTTCCAGCCTGCCGGACGCGGGCAGGCCGGCGTTGGCGACGAGGACGTCCACCTCGCCGGCGGATTCGACCAGGCGCAGCGCCTCACCCTCGACCGCGAGGTCGCTGACCAGTGCACGGTGCCCCGCGCCCGGCAGCGACTCGGCGAGCTTCTCCAGCTGCTCGGCCTTGCGCGAGCTGAGCACGAGCGTCGCGCCGCGTTCGGCGAGCGCCTCGGCGATCGCCATCCCGAGGCCGCCCGTCGCGCCAGTGAGCAGCGCGGTCTTGCCGGCAAGCTCCACGGCGCGGAACCTAGCAGCGGTACGCTCTGCGCCATGAAGCTCTACGTCTGCTGGAACACCAGGCCCACGCCGCGGCCCGGGGGCCATCCGTGCGCGAACGCCTACAGCGCGCTCCGCGACGCGGGCCACGATCCCGAGGTGATCAAGGTGCGCGGTCTCGGCGTCGGACCCAAGTTCATGCACTGGATGACCGAGGGGCGCAAGGAGATCCAGAAGCTGACCGGCCAGCCCGCCGTGCCCGTGCTCGTCACCGACTCCGGCGAGGTGATCAGCGACTCGAAGAAGATCATCGCCTGGGCCGAGGCCAATCCGGCGAGCACGCCTGCGGCCGCTTGATGAAGCGGATCGTCGTCGGATTCGACGGCACCGAGCAAGCTAAGGACGCGCTGCATCTCGGCGCGGCAGTGGCCGCGGCCTTCGACGCCGAGTTGATCGTCGCGTCGGCGCTCGAGTTCGCGCCGCTGGAGATCGATCTCACCGGGTACGAGAAGACCAAGGTCGAGCACTTCAGCAGGGTCTTTAGCCAGGCCCACGCCGAGCTCGGCGATGCCGAGTTCGAAACGCGCGAGCTCCAGGACTCCACCGCCCACGGCCTCACCGATTTGGCCGAGAATGAGGGCTTGGATCTGATCGTCGTCGGATCGACCCACCACGGGCCGATCGGTCGCGTCCTCGCCGGGACGGTCGCCTCGGCGCTGCTTCACGGCGCGCCCTGTGGCGTGATGGTCGCGGCGCGCGGATGGGGCGAGCACGAGCACGCCGGGTTCGGCCTGGTCGGGGTCGGCTACGACGGCTCCGACGAGTCCTCGGCGGCGCTGCGACGAGCGGCCGGCGTCGCGCAGGTGCTCGGGGCGAAACTCAGGGTGATCACAATCGTTCCCTACATCAGCGGCGACGCCGAGTTCGGGCCCGTCGAGGCGATGCGCGAGATGTGGGCGGCGCGACTGGACGAAGCCGTCGGCTCGATCGCGGGCGAGGTGGAGACCGAGACGGTCCTGCGGCAGGGCAGGGAGGCGACCGAGCTGGCACTTCAGGGAGTCGACCTGGATCTCCTCGTGGTGGGATCACGGGGTTACGGCCCTTTGCGCCGAACGCTCGTCGGCAGCACCTCGACGGAGCTCGTGCGGACCGCGCCGTGCCCGGTATTGGTCTTGCCGCGCGGTGCAGCCGACACTGACGCGCGCGCCGAGCCGGAGGCGGACGTCGCCTAGCGACGAGGAGACTCACCCGCTTGGCCGACTACCTGATCGCGTTCGGCGCGATCTACGCGGTCAACCTGCTGCCCGCCTTCGGACCGCCAACGTGGTCGGTGCTGGTCTTCTGCCAGCTCACGTTCGGACTCGAGCCTCTGATCCTCGTCCCGGTCGGAGCGGTAGCGGCGGCGTCGGGACGATTTACCCTCGCCGTCGGAGCCGGGCACTTCCGCGGCCGCCTTCGGCCACAGTCGCGGTCCAACCTCGAGGCCGCTCGAGGTCTGCTCGTCGCCAATCGAGGACGCGCGCTGGCGGGGTTGGGCCTGTTCGCCCTTTCTCCGATCCCCTCGGCGCAGCTGTTCGTCGCAGCCGGGCTGCTGCAGGTGCGGCTGGTCCCCCTGACGCTGGCGTTCTTCGCCGGCCGGCTCGTCTCCTACTCGATCTACGTCGGAGGCGCAACGCTGGCCAGCGAAAGCCTGGAGGGCGTGCTGCGAGGATCGCTCGGATCGCCCCTGGGCATCGCGCTGCAGCTGGCGATGCTCGCCGGGCTGGTCGCGCTGGTGCGGGTCGACTGGGCGGGGATCCTGGCCCGTCGAGCCGGCGACACTCCAAAGCGAACTTCGAGCTGATCGCCTAGCCGATGAGCACCGAATCGATCCTGGATCGCACGATGCCCGTATACGACGTCACCCGGATCGAGCATCGGGTCATCGATGGCAGCCCCGAGGAGCTCTTCGACATCGCCTACGAGGCGGACTTCATCGAGGCCCTTCGGGTGAGCCCGGTGGCCGGGGGGTTGGTCTCGCTCCGCACCTGGATCGAGCGGGCGGCGAGCCTGGTGATGGGCCGCGAGCCGCCCGAGCCGGCCGGGGAGGCTCTGCGACCCTGCGAGATGCCCAAGCGCGGGGAATGGGTCGCGCTCGGCCAGGATCGTCCGCGTGAGATCGCCTTCGCCGCAGTCGGTCGTTTCTGGGGCGGGGAGACGAGGTGGGAGCAGATCGATGCCGCGGAGTTCGCCGAGTTCTCCACTCCCGGCCTGGCGCGCATCGGCTGCAACCTGAGCTTTCGCGACTACGGCGGCGGCCGGACCCTGGTCAGCTACGAGTCGCGTGTGCAGGCCACCGACCCCACCGCGCGGCGGGCCTTGATGCGCTACTGGCGCCCGGTTTCGCCGCTGATCGGGGTCGTGCTGCGCTCGGTGCTGAGCCTGATCGCGCAGACCCACCGGGTCCAGGGTGAGCCGGGAAGCTGAGCCTCGCTTTCCCTTCCCCGGCCTTGTGTGAATCATTGCTAATTCGTAAGCAGGTCTTCGCAATTCGCCGTCGAACTGTGTAAGCTGCCGCAACCCAATAACCGGTAAAGCCGAGTCTCCAGAGCCCGGACCCAGAAGGAAGGGGCGACAGAGAGCGGGGGAACCAACTGTTTTGGGGCTAACTCGCCGGAACCCTTCGATGGGGCGGCGGGGGCGCAGGCTCTTTCAGCGCCAGCCCGTCAGCTAACCCCGTAGGCCGACGAAGGAGTCTGGTTCCGTTGAGTTACACATTTGAGGCGAGTCCGAGAAGGAAGCTGGGCGCCGCGCTCGGCCTCGCGACGGTAGCGGCGCTGATCGCACTCCCCTCCTCCGCCCTCGGCGCGGGCAGTGGCGGAGTCGGCATGGGCGGGGTCGGCACCGACGCGCCCACCGGGGTCACCACCCCCGGCAGCACGGCGAAGCTCAAGGACGGCTTCGCGATCCCGCCGGCAAACGCGCCGCGCAGAGTCGTGCGCGCGATCGAGTCGGCGAATGAGATCGTCAAGGGCAAGCCCTACTGCCTCGGCGGCGGGCACGCTCGCCGTAAGGACACTTGCTACGACTGCTCGGGCTCGGTCAGCTATGCGCTCACCGGCGCAGGGCTACTCGACTACGCGATGCCCTCGGGCTCGTTCATGCGCTGGGAGAAGGGCGGCAAGGGCACCTGGATCACGATCCACGCCAACGGCGGCCATATCTACGCCGTGATCGCGGGCCTGCGTCTCGATACCTCGATGACCGTTGGTGACGGTCCCGGCTGGAGCACCGAGATGCGCTCCGGTAGCGGCTACGCGACGCGGCATCCGCGCGGGCTCTAGTCCCATCAGCGCGGCTTCCGGCCGACGCAGACAACCGTCCTCCTCGGCGGGCGCGACCTCCCTGGCCGCGTCCAGGGAGTGATCTCGCTGGTCGCACCCGCGCCGGAACTGGCACACTTGCGTCAGTTCGGATAGCGTCATCTGCTTGACGAGCGACCCCTTGTACGCAGTGGAGCAACTGAGCGAACCCGTACCGCGCCGGCATCCGAGCCCGATCGGGGGAGCGAGCGACCCCCGACATCCGCCTGCGCAACGGTCCGCAAGTCCTACGGCGACGTGGTCGCGGTCGACGGCATCGACCTCGAGATCGACAACGGAGAGTTCTTCACCATGCTCGGCCCCTCGGGCTCGGGCAAGACGACGACCCTGCGGATGATCGCCGGCTTCGAGCTGCCCGACTCGGGCACGGTCGAGCTCGCCGGCCGCGACGTCGGCGACCTGCCGGCCTACGACCGTGAGGTCAACACGGTCTTCCAGGATTACGCCCTGTTCCCGCACATGACCGTCGGCGAGAACGTCGAGTACGGGATGCGGGTCCGCCGGGTCGGCCAAGGCCGAGCGCGCGCGACGTCGCGACGAGGCGCTGGAGATGGTCCGGCTGCGCGGCTACGGCGAACGCAAGCCGTCGGAGCTCTCAGGCGGCCAGCGCCAGCGGGTCGCGCTGGCGCGCTCGATCGTCAACCGGCCCCGGGTGCTGCTGCTCGACGAGCCGCTGGGCGCGCTCGACCTGAAGCTGCGCGAGCAGATGCAGCTCGAGCTGAAGCAGATCCAGCACGAGGTCGGGATCACGTTCGTCTACGTCACCCACGATCAGGAGGAAGCGTTGACGATGTCGGACCGGATCGCGGTCTTCAACGAGGGCCGGATCGAGCAGGTCGGCGAGCCGGCCGAGGTGTACGAGGCGCCCGCAACCCGCTTCGTTTCCGCTTTCGTCGGCGTTTCGAACGCGCTCGAGCGCGACGGGCGCCAATTCACGATCCGGCCAGAGAAGGTGCGACTGGTCGAGAGCGGTGACGGGCCTGCGGGCCTGGTGACCGAGCGCGGGCGGATCCGCGACGTCGCCTACGCGGGGATGATCACCCGCTACCTCGTCGTGCTCGACGCCGGGGGAGAGCTTCAAGTCGTCCGCCAGAACCTCGAGACGTCCTCCGCGGAGGCACTCGGGCAAATCGGGCGCGAAGTGGTCGTCGGATGGCGGCCGGAACACACGGTCGCGGTCCAGACCGCGGTAACGAGAGGAGACAATGATGCGTAGTAAGGGAGGAAGTCCCGCCAAGGTCGCCTGGTTGGTGATCGCGGGGTTGCTCGTGTCCATGCTCGCGTTTGCCGCCGGTTGTGGCAGCAGCGACGACAGCACCACCGCCAGTCAGAGCGACGCCCTGACGGAGGTCGGCCAGCCCGAGGGCGAGGTCAACCTGATCGGCTGGGCCGGCTACGCCGAGGACGGGTCGACCGACCCGAAGGTCGACTGGGTCACCGACTTCGAGAAGGAGTCCGGCTGCGACGTGAACTTCAAGCCCGCCGGCACCTCCGACGAGATGGTCGAGCTGATGCGGTCGGGCCAGTACGACGGCGTCTCGGCCTCCGGTAACGCGACCGCCCGCCTGGTCGAGGCTGGCGACGTAGCTCCGGTCAACACCGACCTGGTGCCCAACTACAAGACCGTCTTCGACGACCTCAAGGACCAGCCGTACAACACCTTCGACGGCGTCAACTACGGCATCCCGCACGGGCGCGGGGCGAACGTGCTGACGTGGAACACGGACGCCGCGCCGGACATCGACGGCTCCACCTGGGCACCGCTGCTCGACCCGAAGGTGGCCGCGCAGTACAAGGGCAAGCTCAGCGTCTACGACGACCCGATCTACATCGCCGACGCGGCGCTGTACCTGAAGGCTCACCAGCCGGACCTCGGGATCGACAACCCGTACGAGCTCGACGAGGATCAGTTCAACGCCGCGGTCGACCTGCTCAAGCAGCAGCGCCCGAACGTCGGCGAGTACTGGAGCGATTTCGCGAAGCAGATCTCGTCGTTCGCGAACGGCGACGTCGATGTCGGAACGACCTGGCAGTACCAGTACTTCACCCTGCTGGGCGAGGGCGACCCCGTCGCCTCGACCCCGGCCAAAGGGGGCTTCCTCCCGGAGGAGGACGCGACCGGCTGGTCAGACACCTGGATGATCAGCTCCCAGGCGGCGCACCCGAACTGCATGTACCTGTGGATGAACCACATCATCAGTCCGGAGGCGAACGCCAAGGTCGCGGCCTGGTTCGGCGAGGCGCCGGCCCAGAGCAAGTCGTGCCCGGAGTTCAAGAACCTCGATCCGGCGTACTTCGGTGCTCCGAATCACTGCGAGCTCTACAACGCCGGCAACCCGGAGTTCTGGCAGCGCGTCTACTACTGGAACACGCCGCTCGCGGATTGCGGCGACGACCGGGGCGAGGTCTGCAAGGACTACAACGACTGGGTCTCGGCCTGGACGGAGATCAAGGGATAACGAATACGAACATTCCGCTCGCCTCCTCGGCTTCGCCTCCGAGGGGCGACCGGGTCAGGTGAAGGACGGCAAAGATGGAAGCCGGTACAGCGCCGGTTAGGAGGAGGTCGGTGGGCCACAGGCTCGCCGACCTCTTCCACGGCCGTCCCCGGCTCCAGGTCGGAGCGCTTCTCGCCGGACCCGTCGGCTGGCTGGTGATTGGCTATCTCGGGTCACTCGCGGTCATCCTGGTGGCCGCGTTCTGGCAGGTCAACCCGCTCAGCGGCGAGGTCGAGCAGACCTTCAGCCTCGACAACTTCCGGACCCTGGTCGAGGAGCCCGTCTACCGCACGATCGCCGAGCGCACGATCCTGATTGCGGCGCTGGTGACGATCACCGACGCTCTGCTCGCCTTCCCGATCGCCTTCTTCATGGCGAAGGTCGCCAGCAGCCGGATGAAGGCGCTGCTCGTCGTCGCCGTGCTGCTGCCCCTGTGGTCGAGCTACCTGGTCAAGGTCTACGCCTGGCGAACGATCCTCTCGGCCGGCGGAATCTTCAACTGGGCGCTCGAGCCCCTCGGGATCCACGGCCCCGGCTACGGGAACGTCGCGGTCTGGCTGGTGATGAGCTACCTCTGGCTGCCGTTCATGATCATCCCGATCTACGCCGGCCTCGAGCGGATCCCGGACTCGGTGATCAGCGCCTCCGAGGATCTGGGGGCGCCGCCGCTGACGACCTTCAGGAGGGTGATCCTGCCGCTCGCCTTCCCGGCCGTGGTCGCCGGCTCGATCTTCACCTTCGCGCTCACGCTCGGCGACTACATCACCCCCTCCCTGGTCTCCAACAACCAGTTCATCGGCAACGTCGTCTACTCCAACATTGTCAACAACCAGCCCCTGGCCTCGGCGTTCGTGATGGTCCCCGTCGTGGTGATGATCATCTACCTGCTGCTGGCACGGCGGCTCGGGGCCTTCGAACACCTATGAGGCTCTCGAACCGCTCACAGATGTTCCTCCGCATCGGCGTCGGCCTGACGCTGGCGTTCATCTACGTGCCGCTGATCGTGATCTTGATCTACGCCTTCAACGCCGGCAAGACGCTCGAGTGGCCGCCGGCCGGCCTGACCATCGAATGGTTCGGCAAGGCGATCGACAACTCCGGCGCCCGCGATGCCTTCGTAACCTCGATCAAGGCTGCGACCGCGGCGACCGCGATTGCGATCGTCCTCGGCACGCTGATCTCGCTCGCCGTCTCGCGCCATCGGTTCTTCGGGCGCGAGACGATCTCCTTCCTCGTGCTCCTACCGATCGCGCTCCCGGGGATCGTCACCGGGATCGCGATCAACGACACCTTCACCCAGGTTCTCGGGGTCGACCTGAGCCTGCTCACGGTGATCGTCGGTCACGCCACCTTCTGCATCGTGCTCGTCTACAACAACGTCGTCGCCCGGCTGCGGCGGGTCTCCACCTCGCTCGAGGAGGCGTCGGCCGACCTCGGCGCGCACACCTGGCAGACCTTCCGCCTCGTCACCCTTCCCAGCATGCGCACGGCGCTGGTCGCCGGCGCCCTGCTCGCCTTCGCGCTCTCCTTCGACGAGATCATCGTCACCCGGTTCACGATCGGCGCCGACCTCGAGACGCTGCCGATCTGGATCTACAACAACCTCTTCCGTTCCAATCAGCTGCCGATCATCAACGTGGTCGCCGTGCTCGTGATCGTGATCTCCGTGATCCCCGTCTACTTCGCCAACCGCCTCACCCGCGAGGAGGGCGACACCGCCCCGACCGCGCGCGGCAGAGCTCCGACGGAGGCCGAGGCGACCGCGATTCCCTAATCCGGCGTTGTCAGCGCCTCGAGCTGGGCTCCGGTCGCCGCGCCGGCCCAGGCGAGGAGGATCCGCTCGGCCTCGGCGCCATCGACGGCAGGATGGCCGAGGACCACCTGAAGGCCGAGGCCGTCCTCGAGCGCGACGAGGCCCCGGGCGAGCGTCTCCGCGTCGGCCTCGAGCGTGAAGACGCCGGCATAGGCGCCGCGCTCGAGCACCCGCTCGTAGAGCATCACCTGGCGATCGAAGAAGCCCGCCGAGAGCGTCGCGAACACCTGGCTCGAGCCGGTCAGGGCGTCGAGCTCGTAGAGCAGCCGGCTCTCTTCGTCGTCGGGACCCGTCGGCACGCCGAGCCGGATCGCGAGCCGCAGCTGGGCGGCCGGGTCGCCGAGCCCGCGAATCGCCTCGGCGCGGCGTTCGCCGTAGCGGCGCATCGCCTCGCGCGAAACGTCGAGCAGCAGGTCACCGAGGTCCGGGTAGTAGTAGAGGACCGAGCTCGGGGCCAGCCCCGCCCGCTCGCCGATGTCCTTGACGCGCAGCCCGAGCGCGCCGCGCTCGAGCAGGACGGCGCGGGCGGCGGTGACGAGTTGGGCGCGACGCCGGGTCTGATCCTTTCGTCGCATAGTCCGAACGATATCCGGCTTATCGGGGGAATTCGCACTTGACAAGCCAAACTGAGCTCGGTTATTCTTGAAACTTGATTCGAAGTAAGATCATCCTGAGCGGGCTGGTGATGCTGGTGGCAGCCCTCGTGCCGGTCGCTTGCGGGGGCGGGGGCGGTGGCGGGCTCGAGTCGGACGCGAGCAACGGGCAGGCAGGCGTCGTCCCCGCGGGCTCGCCCGGCGACGAGCTGACGATCTCGCAGTGGCCGCTGTACATCGATCCCGGCAAGCACGGCACGATCGCCGAGTTCGAGGACGAATCCGGCATCGACGTCTCCTACATCGAGGACATCAACGACAACGTCCAGTTCTACGGCAAGCTGCGCCCGCAGCTTGCCCAGGGCGAGTCGGGTGGGCGCAGTCTGATCAATGTCAGCGACTGGCTCGCCGCGAAGATGTATGACCTCGGCTACCTCTACGAGCTCGACTACTCGAAGCTGCCGAACGTGGAGAAGAACCTGATCCCGAACCTGCGCGGGGCGGCCGCGGATCCGGAGCGCAAGTTCACCGTCCCCTGGCAGAGCGGAATGACCGGGCTGATCGTGCGCACCGACCTCGCCCCTGACGTCGACTCGATCTGCGATCTGTTCGATCCGCGCTACGCGGGCAAGGTGACGATGCTCACCGAGCTGCGCGACTCGGTCCCGATGACGCTCAAGTGCATGGGCATCGACCCCGACACAGCGTCGACTGAGCAGTGGCTGCGGGCGGTCGACAAGATCGGCGAGGCGGCCGACTCGGGGCAGATCCGCGACTTCACCGGCAACGACTACATCAAGGACCTGGCCACCGGCAATACCGCGATCGCGCTTGGCTGGTCGGGTGACGCGGTGCAGATGCAGCAGGACAACCCGAATATCGAGTTCGTGATGCCGAAGGAGGGCTGCATGCTGTGGTCGACGAGCATGGAGATCCCCGTCGGGGCGCCCGACGCGCAGGCGGCGCTGGAGTTCATGAACTTCGTCTACGACCCCGAGGTCCAGGCCGACATCGCGGAATGGGTCAACTACGTGACGCCGGTCGCCGGCGTGAAGGAGATCCTGCGCGAGCGCGACCCCGCCCTGGCCCGCAACCAGCTCATCTTCCCGAGCGAGGAGTACACGAAGAACTGCACCTTCGAGCCGGTTCTCGGAGGCGAGCAGGGCGCGACCGTGACCGAGGCGTTCGAGAGCGTGCTCACGGGCTGACATTGCGAACGCTCTCGATCGCCGCCCTGCAGACCGCGCCGGTCCCGCGCGACCCCGAAGCCACGCTCGAGCGCTTGGCGCAACGCGCCGCCGCGGTTCGCCGGACCGTGCCCCACGCCCAGCTCCTGCTCGCCCCCGAGCTTCACCTCTCCGCCCCGCCGCCGCTGCTCGACGAGCACGACGGTTACGCGGACCGGGTCGCGGTCGGAATCCCCGGCCCGCTCACCGACCGGCTCGGCGAGATCGCGGTCGAGTCCGCCCTCTGGCTGGTGCCCGGCTCGGTCTACGAGCGCGCCGGGGAGCGTGTCTTCAACACCGCGGTCGCGATCTCGCCGGAGGGCGAGCTCGTCGCGACCTATCGCAAGGCCTTCCCCTGGCAGCCGCTCGAGACCACCGATCCAGGCGACCATTTCGTCACCTTCGAGATACCCGGCGTCGGCAGGATCGGCCTGGCGATCTGCTACGACGGCTTCTTCCCCGAGGCGTTCCGCCAGCTCGCCTGGATGGGCGCCGAGGTCGTCCTGCACCCGACGCTGACGACCACCAGTGACCGCGGCGCCGAACTGGTCACGGCGCGGGCGAACGCGATCGTCAACCAGCTCTACGTCGTCAACGTCAACGCCGCTTCCCCGGCGGCGGTCGGGCGCAGCCTCGTCGTCGACCCGGAGGGCCTCGTACGAGCGCAGACGGGCTCGGGCGAGGAGCTGCTGACCGACGTGCTCGACCTCGATGCGGTGACCCGGGTTCGCCGCTTCGGCACCGCGGGAGTCTCGCGCATGTGGGCGCAGGTCGATGCCGGAGCGGCCGCCGGGCTCGAGCTGCCGATGTACGAGGGCGGGCGGGTCCGCCCCCGCGAGGAGGCGGCTCAGGCCCCACCGGCCTAGCGGGCCACAGCCGCCGCCGCCGCGTCTCGCCCGCTGCGGATCGCCCCTTCCATCAGCCCGTTGAAAGCGCCGCCGATGTGCTCACCGGCGAAGGTGAGCGGCCCGACCGGCTCCGCGAGGGCGGCGGTGACCTCGGGCGGGGGAAAGATCGAGTAGGCGGCCTCGACCCAGGGGTCGTCGTCCCAGGTCGAGAGCACGGTGCCGGCGGGATCGAGCGCGAGCTCGGGCCGTAGCGCGCCCAGGGATTCGATCCAAGCCTCGGGCCCGTCGGCGACGCCGAGGCGTTCGAGCGCGGCCGGCGAGCCGGCGAAGCAGCTCACGACCGGCATCGGCAGGCCGGCGTCCGCACCAGTCGCGACCCAGCACCAGTAACGCTCGGCGACGTTGATCACCGCGCCGACGGGCGCGGGCTCGGCGAGCGGCACGAACAGCTTCGCCGCGTGCCCGTATCGCACGCCGGCGATCGCCTCGCGCTTGGCCGGCGGCAGCGGCGGGTCGAACTCGATCCGGCCGATCACCCCGGCCGGCACCGCGACCACGCACGCGTCGCCCTCAACCACACGGCCGGCGGCGGTGTCGACCCGCACCCCGTCCGCCGACCACCCGACCCGGGTGGCCGGGTCGCCGAGCCGCACCGCGTCGCCGAGCCGCGCCGCCAGCCGGAGCGCCAAGCCCTGGTTGCCGCCGGCCACGCTCGGGGCTGGCTTCGAGTCGATGTGGGCAAGGCCGGTCAGGTCGGTGGCCGGGATCTCGTCGGCCGGGCTCGCCGAGGAGATCTCGGCGCGGGCAAGGATCGCCTCGTGGGCGCCGGTGTCGATCTCGAGCGAGTCGAGCAGCTCGCGAACCGACGGCCGCCCCTCGAGCTCGTCCACGGCGCGCTCGACCGCGAGCACCGCCGCCGCGACCGCATCCGCGGTGGTCCCGATCCCGCCGCGCGGCTCGCGCTGGCCGTAGCGCATCCCCTTGTCGGCAAGCTCGAGCCCGAGCTCGGCGGCGAGGCCGGTGACCGCGTCGTTTCCGGGGAGCACGAACTCGGCCCCCATCTCGATCACGGCGCCGTTCGGGAGCTCGCGCGACCAGGTCCGACCGCCGACCCGGTCGCGGGCCTCGATCACCTCGACCTCGGATTCCCCGCGGGCGATCTCGGCGGCGGCGGTGAGCCCGGCGAGCCCCGCACCGATCACGATGGCGCGATCGGTCAACTCAGCGCAGCACCAGGCAGTGCTCGGGATGCCAGCCCACCTTCACGGCAGTGCCCGGCTCCCAGCGGTCCTCGGAGCTGGAGCGGTAGGTCGCCTGCTCGAGGGCGACGACGTGGGCGCCGTCGCCGAGCGAGACGGTGAGCTGGGTCGAGACCCCGAGGTAGACCCGCGTCTCGATCCGGCCCTCGAGGCTGACCATGCCATCCTCGATCTCCTCGTCGACGGCGATCTTCTCCGGGCGCACCGAGAGGTTGACCGTGTCGCCGCGCGAGAGCCCCTCCGGCAGCGGCGCGTCGACGGTGAGCCCGTTCGCGATCCGCACCCGGTCGCCGTCCTCGACCGTCCCCGAGAGCAGGTTCGAGATCCCGATGAAGCCGGCGACGAACTCCTCGGTCGGGTGCTCGTAGATGTCCTCGGGCGCCCCGGACTGGGCGACGCGTCCGTGGTTCATGACCGCGATCCGGTCGGACATCGAGAGCGCCTCCTCCTGGTCATGGGTGACGTAGACGAACGTGATCCCGACCTCGCGCTGGATCTGCTTCAGCTCGACCTGCATCTGCTTGCGCAGCTTCATATCGAGTGCGCCGAGGGGCTCGTCCAGCAGCAGGACCTTGGGGCGGTTGACGAGCGCGCGGGCTAGCGCGACGCGCTGCTTCTGGCCGCCCGAGAGCTCGTTGGTGCGGGCGCCGGCGCGCTCGGCCAGGTTGACCAGCTCCAGTGCCTCGGCGACGCGGCGCTCGATCTCGGCCTTGCCGACCTTGCGCCGCTTGAGCCCGAAGGCGACGTTCTCGGCGATGTCCAGGTGCTCGAACAGCGCGTAGCTCTGAAAGACCATGTTTACGTCGCGCTTGTAGGGCGGCACGTTCTCGACCGGTTCCCCCTCGAGCAGGATCCGGCCCTCGGTCGGCACCTCGAAGCCCGCGAGCATCCGCAGGGTGGTCGTCTTGCCGCAGCCCGAGGGGCCGAGCAAAGAGAAGAACTCGCCCTGCTCGATCGTGATGCTGACGTCGTCGACGGCTACGAACTCGCCGAACCGCTTGGTCACGTTCTCGACCCGAATCGCCTCTGACATGTGCCTGTTCCTCTCCTATCCCTCGCCGGCGGTGAGCACCTTCAAGCCGGACTCACGGCGCCCGAACAGGCGCGGCAGGAGCACCGCGAGCGCGATCGCGGTCAGCGAGACGACCATCATCAGCGCCCCGATCGCTTCGACCGTCGGCCTGAGCGAGAAGCGCAGCGCCGACCAGATCCGCACCGGCAAGGGCTGAAGGTCCTCGCCGGTGGTGAAGAAGGAGAGCACGAAGTCGTCGAAGGAGAAGGCGAAGACGAGCAGCCCGGCCGCGACCACCGAGGGCCACAGCGCCGGCACGAGCACCAAACGGACCGACTGCCAGCGGGTCGCACCGAGGTCCATCGCCGCCTCCTCCACCTCCTCGGTGATCGAGGCGAGGCGGGCGCGGACGACGATCGTCACATATGAGATCGAGAACGTGATGTGGGCGACGATGATCGTCCAGATCGAGAGCGCGATCCCCACCTGCGAGAAGATCAAGAGCGCCGAGATCCCGGTGACGATCTCGGGCACCACCAGCGGCACCAGCATGAGGATGTTCGCCCCCGGCGCCCAGCGGGCGTGCGAGCGAACCAGGCCGATCGCCAGCGCAGTGCCGATCACGGTCGCGGCGAGCATGGTCAAGAACGCGATCTCGAGCGAGGCGAACAGCGACTCGCGCAAGGTCGAGTCGTTGAAGAACTCCTGATACCACTGCAGCGAGAAGCCGCCGAAGTTGGTCAGCGACTTGATCGAGTTGAACGAGAACAGGATCACGACCAGAACCGGCGCGAACAGGAACAGGTAGACGCCGCCGGCGAAGATGCGCAGGAAGCGGGGCTTGTCGAAGGCTTGCGACTCGTCCATCAGCCGATCTCCCGGATCGCGCTCACATCGCCGCCCCTCTGACGTCGCGCGCGGCCGAGCGCAGGTAGCCGGCCATCCAGATCGAGAGGAAGAGCATCATCACCACCGTCAGGGCGGCACCGAACGGCCAGTTGTTGGCGGCGAAGAACTGGTCCTGGATCAGGTTGCCCACCATATAGTTGTCGGTTCCGCCGAGCAGCTGAGCCGAGACGAAGTCGCCGACCGAGGGTAGGAAGACGAGCACCGCGCCGGCGAGGATGCCCTGCCTGGTCTGCGGCAGGGTGACGTGGAGGAACGTCTGCAGCGGCGTGCCGAAGAGGTCCTTGCCGGCCTCGATCACCGAGCGGTCGAGCCGCTCCAGCGAGCCGTAGACCGGCAGGATCATGAAAATCAGGTAGCCGTAGGTGAGTCCGCCTATCACCGCCCAGGGCGTGTTGATCATCTGGATCGGCTGGTCGCGAAGGCCGAGGTTGCTGATCGCCGAGTTGACCAGGCCCTCGTCGGCGAGCAGTGTTACCCAGGCGTAGGTTCGGACCAGGTAGTTGACGAAAAACGGAATCACCAGGAGCGCGATCAGCGCGTTGCGGTAGCGGCCGCCGTAGCGGGCGATGTAGTAGGCGACCGGGTAGCCGATCGCCAGGCAGAGCACGGTCGTCGCGAGGGCGTAGACGACCGAGCGCAGCAGCACCGGGAAGTAGGTGGGGTTGAAGGCGTCGGCGTAGTTGTCGAGATCGGTCGCGTAGACGGCGCGGCCGAGCTCGTCGACGTAGCCGAACGAGAGCGCGAGCACGAGCACGAGCGGCACCGCGAACAGGACCAGCAGCCAGATGCCCCCGGGGAGCAGGAAGCGGTCCCAGAACCGCCCGGCAGTCACCGCGCCAGGCTCCGCATCATCCCGCTTTGACCTCGGTGAAGATCGAGGTCCAAAGCTGGCGCGCCTCGGGGTCGTCGAGCCGGTACTCCATCGCGCCGCTGGCGAGCGATTCGAGGTCGACGTCGATCGAGGGCTCGTCCTTGACCAGCTCCGCGAACGCCTGCTGGCCGCCCTCCACGGGCTGCGGATAGCCGTTCCAGCGCACGTTCTGGGCCGAGTTCTCAGGGCCGATGATCCAGTCCATGAACAGCAGCGCGGTGCCGGGGCTGCGGGCGTTGACCGGGATGCTCATCAGGTCGGTGCCCACGGGCACCCCCTCATCGCAGGTCTCGTACCTGTAGAGCTCCGGCTCGTCGACCTGGTTGCGGACGTTGACGATGTCGCCATTCCAAGCCTGGTGCAGGACCGCACTCCCGGAGACCAGGTTCTGCACGGAGTTGGTCGAGAAGCCGCGCGCGTTCTCCTTCTGGTTGAGCAGCGTCTGCTTCGAGGTCTCGAGCTCGTCGGGGTTCTCGGTGTTGAGGTCGAAGCCGTTGATCAGGTTCGCCTCGCCGATCGCCTCCTGGAAGTCGTCGAGGATGAACATCCGCCCGGCTCCGTCGGGGTTGAGCAGGTCGTTCCATGATCCGGTCATCCCCGAGACCTCATCGTCGCGCCAGGCGATCCCGGTCGTGTAGTAGGTGTACGGAACCCCGAGCTCGTTGTTCGGGTCCCACCACGGGCTGTCGTAGAAATCGGAGACGTTGTCGTTGTTGCGCAGCAGGCCGCGGTCGAAGCGCGCCAGCAGCCCCTCCTTGTTGAGGCGATAGACGTACTCGGTGCTGGGCCAAATCAGGTCGTAGCTCGCCCCGCTGCGGAGCTTGATCACCATCGCCTCCAGGTTGTCGAAGTTGGCCTCGTTGACCTCGACCCCGTACTTGTCGCTGAAGCTCTGCTTCAGCGCCGGGTCCATGTACTGGGCCCAGTTGTAGATCAGCAGATCGCCGTCGATCTCGGGCTTGATGATCTGACCGGCCGCCGACTTGTCCACCGGTCGCGAAACGGTGCAGCCGGCGAGCCCGTAGGCGGCCAGGGCGGCTCCGGCGCCGGCCTGCAGCAACTCACGACGTGTCGAACCGATCCCTCTCACAACAGGAAATCTAACCCGGCGCGAGCTCGATCGGAGCGATCCCGAGTTCGCGGGCGAGCAGCGCGGCGATCTCCCGCCGGGCGCGCTCCGAATCCATCGCCGGGTCCCGCAGCAGCGCCCGGATCCCGAACCCGTCCGCCAGTGCCATCGTGCGGTCGGCGAGCGCCTCGGGATCCACCGACGCGAACTCGCCATTTTCGACGCCCGCGCGGATTGCCGCCGCGATCCAGTCGCGGTAGCGCTCGTAGAGATGGGTCGCCACCGGCTGCAGCCCCGGATCTCGCACCGCCCGCAGCCAGAGCTCGACCCAGAGCACCCACTCCTGCTCCTGGAGACCCGGCAGCGGCAAGCACTGCTCAATCAGCCGGGCGAGCCCGGCGGTCGCGGTCTCCTCCGGCTCGGATTCGGTGCCGAAGCGGTCGTCGCCGACCCGGTCGAACGAATGCAGCAGGGCCTGCTCGAGGAGCTCCTCACGGGTCGAGAAGTAGTGATGCACGAGCGCGGTCGAGGCGCCGGCGCGCTGCGCGACCCGCGCGATCCGGACATCATCGATCCCGTCGGTCGCGATCAGGTCGCAGGCAGCTTCGAGGATCCGATCACGAGCGGGCTGCGCCGTCACCTGCCCGGTGGCTCCGGTCATCGGCCGGATTCTGCCTCCGGAAGGTCGGCGCGCACGTGATCGGCGAACCATCCGACGGCGGCCTCGCGGGCCGACAGCGGCCCCGGCGCGTAGCCGCGGGTCCTGGTCCCCCTCTGCACCGCGCCGACGAGGTCGATGTCCTCGTCGAGCACCAGGTTGTTGAGCTTGTTGTTGGTCCGCTGGACGAGCCGCGTGATCGGGCCCGAGTCGGGGTGGCGGTAGCACGCCCAGGTGTCGGCGGTCAGCTCCGGGCCCGCGGGCCGGATCTGCCACACGTTGACCTGGTCGGGGTAGAGGTCGATCGCCGTATTCGGGTAGATGAACGCGTAGCGCCAGGTCTTGCCGTCGGCCTTTGAGAGCCCGGGCATCGGGCGGACCAGGCGTTGATAGAGGCGCTCGAGCCTGTTGCCGGACGGGTCCTGGCGCAGCGGAGCCTCGAACCAAGCCCAGCCGTCGTGCAGCTCGGCGCCGTAGTTCTTGTAATCGAGCAGCCGCATCAGCCCCGGGTGGGCGATCGGCACGTGATAACCCTCGAGGTAGTTCTCGACCACGATCTTCCAGTTCGCCGGTTGCGTCGATTCGCCACCGCCGCCCTTCGAGCTGTCGAAACTCTGGAGCTGGGGGATCCCGTAGCGGTCGAGGCGCTCGGCGAGGCCCGCCGTGATCTCCGCCAGCGGCGGGGCCTGCGGGTCGAGGTTGACGAACAGGAATCCGGCCAGCTCCTCGACCCGTGCCCCGATCAGGCCGAGGGTCGACTTGTCGAGCCGGTCGCCGTAGCCCCGATGCTCGGGAACTCCCAGCAGGCGGCCATCGGTCGCGTCGTACGTCCAGCCGTGGTATCGGCAGCGAATCGCCTTCTTGCAGCGGCCGCTGCCGGTCAGCAACTCCGAGCCGCGGTGGCGGCAGACGTTGCGGAAGGCGCGCAGCTGGCCGTCGTCGCCGCGCAACACCAGGACCGGCTGATCCCCGGCCCGGGCGGTGATGTAGTGACCGGCCTCGGGCAGGTCTCCCACGTGCCCCGCGTACTGCCAGGTGCGCTGGAAGAGTCCGTCGAGCTCGGCGTCGAGAGCGGCCGGGTCGCTGTATAGCCGCGGGTCGAGCGCGAGCGGGACGTCGCCGGCCGGCCCGGGAACCGCATCCACGCCGGCGGCGCCGTCAGGCGAGCCGGCATCGCCCTGGCGGGCGCGCTCGAGCTGCTCGGCTTGTACTGACTTTGTAGTCAATCGCCTGATATCTTAGCGCATGATGGAAATGGTGCTGGCGAACAGGACATGGCTATCACTCACACCCGAGCCGGAGCGGGAGCTACCGGACGCTATCGCGACCCTGCGCTCGGGCGGTCGCCCGAGCGAGGCCGAGATCGCGGCCGAGCGCGAGCGCGCCGAGCGGCTGATCCGGCGCGGAAACCGCCGCGCGTGGTCGCACTGGCTGAGCGAGGCACGGAGCCTCGCCCGCAGTCGTACCCGGCTCGAGAGCGACCCGGCGGTCGCCGAGGCAGCCGAGCGAGCCACCGCGGTAATCGACAATCACGATGCTCTGGCGCAGGGAATCACGCCGCGCCCCAGGGGGAAGGGACCCGAGACACGATGACGACTGTCACCAAGGAGGCTCCGGCCTCGACCGAGAACACCACCCTGCCGCTCGAGCTGACGCCCGAGCTGGCCGAGGTCCGCGACCGCGCTCGACGCTTCGTCGACGAGGTGCTGATCCCCCGCGAGCAGGAGGCCGAGCGACTCCACGGCCGTCTCCCCCAGGAATCGATCGACCTGATCAAGCGCGAGGGCGTCGCCGCCCGCCTCAACGGTGGCCTGCACTCGCCCGAGTACGGTGGCCAGGGTTGGTCGCGGACGGAGTGGGCTCTGGTCGAGGAGCAGTTCGGCCGCTCTACCAATGGCCTCTACTGGCACATCCCCAACGCCTACAACGTCTGGGACCACGCCTCCGAGGCCCAGCGCGAGCGCTACCTGCGGCCCGCGATCGCCGGTGAGCTGAAGGACGCTTACGCGGTCACCGAGGCCGAGGCTGGCTCCGATCCGTCGCGGATCCAGACCACCGCGCAGCGCACCGGCGCCGGCTACCGGATCAACGGCGAGAAGTGGTTCGTGACCTCTGGCGACGTCGCCAAGGTCCTGATCGTGATGGCCAACGTCGTCGACGGCGACGAGCCGCTGCCGACGCTGTTCCTGGTCGAGAGCGACGCCGACGGGGTCGAGTACGTCGACGACCCGCCGTTCACCCACCACTACCCCGAGGGGCACCCGACGATCCGGTTCACCGACGTCGAGGTCGCCGCCGACGCGATCGTCGGTGAGGTCGGCGACGGCAACGACCTCCAGCGACAGTGGTTCACGGAGGAGCGGATCGCGATCGCGGCCCGGGGCGTGGGCGCGATGTGGCGGCTGCTCGACGCGACGGTCGAGTGGGCCTGCGAACGTGAGCAGGGAGGTTCGAGGATCTACGACTATCAGGGAGTTTCGTTCCCGCTCGCCGACTCGGCCGCCGACGCTGCAGCCGGGCGCCTGCTGATGCTCTCGGTGGCGGCGCTCGCCGATGCGGGGGCCGACCCCAAGGTGGTCCACCACAAGGCGTCGATGGCGAAGCTGTTCGTCTCCGAGGCGGCATGGCGGTGCGCCGACCGCTGCGTGCAGGTCTTCGGCGGCCGGGGCTACATGCGCTCCAACATCGCCGAGCGCCTGCTGCGCGAGGTGCGCGTCGACCGCATCTGGGAGGGCACGAGCGAGATCCAGCGCCTGATCGTCGCCCGCGGCCTCGAGCGCCGCGGCGTCGAACGGATCCTCCACTAGCTCCGGAGCAGTCGTGGACCTCACACCACTGCTATCGCCGCGCTCGATCGCGGTAGTCGGCGCGACCGATCGACCCGACTCCTACGCGGGCAACGTCCTGCGCAACCTCGAGCGCGCGGGCTTCGACGGGCCGGTCTGGGGCGTCAACCCGAAGCGCGACCAGGTTCTCGGCCGGCCATGCGTGCCGAGCGTCGGCGAGCTGCCGGAGCCGGCTGACGCTGTCGTGGTCGCGATTCCGGCCGCTGGCGTTCCGGCCGCGATCCGCGAGGCGAGCGCGCGGGGATGCGGTGGCGCCGTCGTGCTCTCGGCCGGGTTCGGGGAAATCGAGGAGGGACGGGCGCTGGAGGCGGAGCTGCGCACCGTGGCCCTCGAGGGTGAGCTGCCGATCTGCGGGCCGAACGGCAACGGGATCATCTCGGTGCCCGCCAAGGCCGGGATGTGGGGTGACACGGTTCCTTCGCTCGAGTCCGGCGCGGTCGCGATGATCTCGCAGAGCGGCAACGTCGCCGTCAACGCGCTCGGTTCGCAGCGAGCGATCCGCTGGCACACCGTGGTCTCCACCGGCAACCAGACGGTCTGCGAGGCGAGCGACTGGCTGCAGGCGATCAGCGAGCTCGACGGCGTCCGATCGGTCGCGATGTTCCTCGAGTCCGACGGGGACGGGGTGAAGCTCGCCGAGGCGCTCGCGCGCTGCGCCGAGCGCGGAATCGGCGTCGCGGTGCTGAAGGTGGGAGAGTCGGCCGCCGGCGCCTGGGCGGCCTCCGCCCACACGGGCGCCCTGGCCGGCGACCACCGGGTCTTCCGGGCGCTGGTCGAGGAGGCGGGCGGCGCCTGGGCGGCCGACCCGCACGAGCTGCTCGAGCTCGGGCGCGCGCTGGCCGAGCCCCGCGCCCGCCCTCGCGGGGACGGCGGGCTCGCCGTGCTCACCTGCTCAGGCGGCGACTCGGGCATCGCCGCCGACCTCGCGGCGCGAGCCGAGCTGGTCCTGCCGGCGCTCGGCGAGCACACGCGTGCGGCACTCGCGGAGCTGCTGCCGGAGGCGGCGACGATCGGCAACCCGCTCGACTACACGGCGTTGATCTGGGGCAAGGAGGAGCTGCTCGAACGAATCATCGGGATCGTCGGCGCGGACCCGGCCATCGACCAGCTCTTGCTGCTCTTCGACCACCCGCACGCGCTCGCGGCCGAGCAGGAGGAATCGTGGCTGGCGGTGCGGCGTGGACTGGTCGCCGGCGCCGCGTCGACGACGGCGGCCCCGCTCGTCGCCTCGACCCTGCCCGACCTGATCGGCGAGTCGGCGATCCGCGAGCTGGCCGATCGGGGCGTGCCCGGCATCGCCGGTCTGGCGGCGGCGATCACCTGTGCGGCGGCGCTGCGCCAACCGCCGGGCGACCCCGCCCACCTGCGCGAGATTGCCGCCGCGGCGGCGGGCCGTGAGACCGCCAACGGGGCGAACTGGCTCGGCGAGGCCAAGGTCAAGGGACTGCTGCGCGCGGCGGGCGTCCCGGTCCCCGCCGGCCGGGTCATCGCTGACGCCGAGGACGCCGTCGCAGCCGCGAACGAACTTGGGCTCCCGGTGGCCCTGAAGCTCTCCAGCTCGGCCCTCCAGCACAAGAGCGACGTCGGCGCCCTGGAGCTCGGCCTCGCAGACGAGCGCGCGCTGCGCGAGGCGCACGAACGGCTTCTGGCGCTCGAGATCGCGGCGGAGGCTGAGATCCTGATCGAACGGATGGTCGAGCCCGGACTCGAGGTGATCGTCGCCGCTCGCGCCGACGCGGTGGTGCCGGCGCTCGTAATCGGGCTCGGCGGCGTCTGGGCCGAAGCGCTCGACGACGTTTCGATCGTGCCGCTGCCGGCAAGCCCAGAGCGGGTCGAGCGGGCGATCAGCGGTCTCTGGGCTGCCCCGCTGCTGACCGGGGGGCGCGGACGTACCGGGCTCGACGTGGCGGCCTTGGCCGCGCTCGCGGCCCGGGTCGGCGACCTCCTGCTCTCCCAGGGTCTGGAGCTGATCGAGCTCAACCCGGTCGTCGTCCATCCCCGCGGCTGCGTCGCTCTCGACGCGCTTGCTCGCTGATCGCGGCGAAAAATCGAGGCCGTAGGCGGCCGGGTCCGATCGGCGCTTATCGAGACCGGGCCTCGGTCGAGCCGATCGAGCGAACCAGGTTCACCTTCTGGCGCGCAAGCGTCGAGGCCGGCCAGCGCTCCCATCCACCACTCTGCGAAGCGGTGTAGTAGATCCAGAACTCGCGCCCGGTGATCTGCGGCTCGTCGCCGGTGCCGATCAGGGAGGGCGCGTAGCGCTCACCGGGAGTGGGGCCACCGAGAGTGTGGATCGAGCCCCAGTTGATGCCGTCCTTCGAGGAGGCGATCCGCCACTCGGACTGGTTCTCGGGTCGATACCGGTGCGGGTAGACGAGCAGGAAGCTGTCCAGATACGAGTTGTAGGCGACCGCGAAGCCCGCGGCTTGCGCCCCGGGGAGGATGTCGGAGAAACTGCCGCCGAGCGCGGGCTCTGTGAAAGCGCCGTTGTAGTACTTGCCCCAGGTCGACACCCCGCCCTTCTCGGCGGCCCTGAAGACCTGACCGACCGGGGCCCTGAAGACGGTGTAGCCAACGGCACAGGAGTCGGTGTGGTCGTAGCTGAAGGCGTAGAAGTAACGTCGGCCCTCAACTTCGCGGATCACGGACTGGCCGAAGCTGGCGTTGACCACATCGCCGCAGCGTTGGAAATCCGCATAGGCGATATCGGGCTGGAAGATCTCCCCGAGGAACTTCCAGGTCTTGCCGTCGTCGCCCGAGAGCGCCAGACCGACGCTGCCGTAGAAGACCCGCGAGTTTCCGGTCGGATAGCGCTCGAGGTGGACGAACATCAAACGCTTCGACCCGCCCAGGCTGTGGATCGGGCCGCCCGACAGATAGTCGATATCCGGGTCGTGCGGATGGGGAATCGTCCGAGAGGGATCAGAGACGAAAGCGGCCGGGTGGGCGAGCGTGCCGGAGGTCTGCGCCACGTTGGAGCCGTTCGGCGCCCAGAAGTCATACTTCCCGGGCCTCGCGGCCGGCTCGGCGGAGATCGGTCCATCGGCCCACCAGTAGAGGCTCTTGCCGGCCTTCTGCTCCTGGCTCATCAGGTCCTGCGGCTGCGACTGCCAGGCGGTCCAGGCGGCGCTGTCGGCCACCGGTAGAGCCAGCAGGCTGAGCAGGATGAGAACAAGGCGCATCCCTCCCTGGATCGACTAAAGGAAGCGCGGCTTGAATCCGAGCCGGAAACTGGGCGATCTCGAGCGTGGTGGCGAGAGGATCGCTGCCGCCCCGGTGCCGGATATCGTCCCGCGCCCCGATGAGCTTCGACGAAGACACTGCCCTGCGCCCGGCCGGGGCCGGTGTCTGGAAGGGCGCGATCTCGCCCGGCTGGGAAACGCCCCGCGGTCCACTCGGCGGCTACGTGATGGCGATCGTCCTCCGCGGCCTCGAGCTCGCCGTCGACGACCCGGAGCGCGGCGCGCGCTCGGCCACGATGCATTTCCTGCGCGTGCCCGCCCAGGGGCCGGTCACCGTCCGCGCCGAGGTCGAGCGCGCCGGGCGCTCGCTGACCACGGTCAGCGCGCGGCTCGAGCAGGAGGGGAAGCTGCTCGGGCTCGCCCTGGCCGCTTACTCGAAGCCGTGGCCCGGACCGACCCTGGAAGAGGCCCCGATGCCCGCGGTCGACCCACCCGAGCCGCGGGCCGGGATCGAGCGCGGGTTCGCGCGCGAGCAGCCGCCGGCGTTCATGGACCGGCTCTCGATGCAGCGCCGGTTCGGCGACGCGCCGTTCACGAGCTCCGGCAGCGGCGAGGTCGGCGGCTGGATCGGACTGCTGGAGGAGCGCCCCGTGGACGCGCTCACGGTCGCCGTCTGCGCCGACGCGTGGTTCCCGGCACCGTGGCCACGGCTGAAGGCTCTCGCTCCGGCGCCGACGATCGACCTGACGATCCAATTCCGCGCCCCGCTGCCGCTGCCGGACTCGCTGCTGCTGGGCCGATTTCGCAACCGGCTCGTCCGCGACGGCTTCTTCGATGAGGGCGGCGAGCTGTGGACGCCCGACGGAACCCTGGTCGCCCAGTCGCTCCAGCTCGGCCTGCTGCTCGAGCCAAAGGCAGAGTAAGCCGCGTGCAGCGGCCTAGGACTCCAGGTTGACCATCACGTGCTTGATCTCGGTGTAGTCCTCCAGCGAGTACATCGACATGTCCTTGCCGTAGCCGGACTGCTTGAAGCCGCCGTGGGGCATCTCGTTGGCCATCGTGATGTGGTCGTTGATCCAGACGGCGCCGAAACGCAGCGCCTTGGCGACCCGCATCGCGCGGCCGACGTCGCGGGTCCAGACCGAGGCCGCGAGCCCATACCTGGTGCCGTTGGCCCATTCGATCGCCTTCGCCTCGTCGTCGAACCTCTGCACGGTGATCACTGGTCCGAAGATCTCGTTCTGGATCATCTCGTCGTCTTGCTCGAGATTCGCGACCACCGTCGGCTCGAAGTAGAAGCCGGGCCGGTCGGGCTGCCTACCGCCGGTGACGACCTCGGCGTGGCCCGGCTTGCCCTCGATGAAGCCCTCGATCCGCTCGCGCTGCCGCGAGGAGATCACCGGGCCCAGGGTGGTGCTCTCGTCGAGCAGGTCGCCCATCACGTAGCCCTCTGCCTCGCCGGCGAGACTCGAGACGACCTCGTCGTAGACCGAAGCCGAGGCGAGCACCCGGGTCGCCGCGGTGCAGTCCTGGCCGGCGTTGTAGAGGCCGGTGGCGGCGACGGTCTCCTTGACGACGCCGATGTCGGCGTCGTCGAAGACGATCACCGGAGCCTTGCCACCGAGCTCGAGGTGCACGCGCTTGAGCGTGTCGGCCGCCGCGCGCGCGATCCACTTGCCGGTCTCGGGCGACCCGGTGAGCGAGACGAAGTCGACGTCGGGGTGGGTGACGAGTGAGGCGCCGGCGGGATCTCCGTGGCCGCCGATCACGTTGAGCACCCCGGGGGGCAGGATGTCGGCGGCGATCTCGGCCAGCTTGAAGGTCGAGACGGGGGTGTTCTCGGCCGGCTTGAGGACCGTGGTGCAGCCGGCGGCGAACGCCGGGCCGATCTTCCACATCGCCATCATCAGCGGGTAGTTCCAGGGCGTGATCTGGGCGCAGACACCGGCCGGCTCGCGGCGGATCATCGAGGTGCGGTTCTCGACGTACTCGCCGGCCGCCTTGCCCTCCATCAGCCTCGCCGCGCCGGCGAAGAAGCGCAGGCAGTCCGAGCAGCCCGGGATCTCGTCCTCGAGGAAGGTGTGACGCGGCTTGCCCGCGTCGGCCGACTCCAGATCGGCGAGCTCCTCCCCGTGCTCGTCGATCGCGTCGGCGAGCGCGAGCAGCATCGCGGAGCGATCGGCCGGGGTGGTCACCGACCAGGTCTCGAACGCCTTGCGAGCCGCGGCGACCGCGCGGTCGACGTCCTCCTTGGTCGACAGCGGCGCTTCGGCGATCGCCTCGCCGTTCGACGGGTTGATCACTTCCTCGGTGGCGCCGTCGGCGGGATCGACGAAGTTCCCGTCGATGAAGTTCTGCAGCTTGGTTGCGGTGGCGGTTGCCATCTCCTCCTCCTCCTCGTGTAGTGCAGGCCTTGGTCTCTTGCAGCCTTCTCAGCGGGCGCCGGAGATCGCCTCGGGCGCCCCGGCTCCGTCGGATTGCCCCTCACCGATCTCGAGCACCTGCTCCGGCGGCGTGAACTCGACCCCGACGCCCTCGGCGACCGCCCGGTGCGTGACCTTGCCGGCGGCGACGTTGATGCCGAGCTTGAGGCCGGGGTCACGGCGCGACGCTTCGGCGACACCGTGGTCGGCGAGCGCGAGCACGTAGGGCAGGGTCGCGTTGGTGAGCGCATAGGTGGAGGTGATCGGCACCGCGCCGGGCATGTTGGTCACGCAGTAGTGGATGATCCCGTCGACCTCGTAGGTGGGATCGCCGTGGGTGGTCGGCTTCGAGGTCTCGAAGCAGCCGCCCTGGTCGATCGCGACGTCCACCAACACCGCGTGGGTCTTCATCAACCCCAGTTGCTTGCGGGTGATCACGTGCGGGGCGCGCGCGCCGTGGACCAAGACACCACCGATCACCAGGTCCATGTCGGGCAGCCGCTCCTCGACCGAGAGCGTCGAGCTGAACACGGTCGAGGCACGGCCGCCGAAGGCGACGTCGAGGTCTCTCAGCTTGTCGATCGAGACGTCGTAGACGAACACGTCGGCCTCCATGCCGATCGCGATGAAGGCGGCGTTCATGCCGACCGCGCCGCCGCCGATGATCATCACGTTGGCGGGCGCGACGCCGGGCACGCCCCCGAGCAGGATCCCGCGCCCGCCGAGCGGCTTCTCGAGCATGAAGGCGCCAGCCTGGGTGGCGATCTTGCCGGCGATCTCCGACATCGGCGCGAGCAGCGGCAGGCGGCGGTGGCGGTCCTCGACCGTCTCGTAGGCGACGCAGGTCGCACCCGAGTCGCACAAGCGCCGCGTCAGCTCGGGCGCGGGCGCGAGGTGCAGGTAGGTGAACAGCGTGTGCTGGGCGGGCCAGCAGGTCGACCTCCTCGGGCTGGGGCTCCTTGACACCGAGCACCATCTCGGCCCCGCCGAAGACGGCCTCCGCGTCCGTCACGATCCTTGCCCCCTGAGCGGTGTAGTCGGCGTCTGAGATCGCGGAGCCCTCGCCGGCCCCCTTCTGGATCAGCACCTCATGGCCGCGCTCGGTCAGCTCGCGGACGCCGATCGGGGTGATCGCGGCGCGGTACTCGTCGGGCTTGATCTCTGTGGGAACGCCAACCTTCACGGGTCTCTCCTCGAAATCGAATCGGTCATCTATCGCCCGCGTGTCCCGCGGGTGCCGCGTCCTCTGTTCTTCATCTCACCAGCTCTCTTGCCCGGAGCGCCAGCCAGAGCTCGATCCGATCCGTGGCCCTGCCCAGGTCCCTGCCCGTGAGCTCCTCGATCTTGCGGATCCGGTAGCGCAGGGTGTGGCGGTGGCAGTAGAGCTGCCGGGCGGCTCGCTCCCAGTTGCCGTTGTTCTCGATGAAAGCCTCGAGCGAGCGCAGCAGCTCGCCACCGTACTCGCCCTCGGTCTGCTCGATCGGCTCCAGCAGTCCCTCGCTGTAGAGGCGCAGGGCGTCGTCGTCCTGGAGCGCGAGCAAGAGCGTGAACGCACCCAGGTCGCGGTGGGAAGCGACATCGGGGGCATCCCCGTCGGCGAGCGAGGTCGCCTCGAGCGCACAGCGGGCCTCGTGGAAGGCTCGGCGCAGCGAGCCGACCCCTGCCGGGCGGCTGGCCGCCGCGCGGACGCCGTTGTGGCCCGGCACGCTTGTGAGCGCCTCGCGCGCACGGCGCGCGGTGCCGACCGGGTCGGCGGTGCCGGTGTCGACGACGGCGCACAGCAGCGGTCGCCCCGCGGTGGTGCTGGTCGCGACCAGAGCCGGCACGCCGGCATCCGACAGCGCCGACTCGAGCGTGCTCTCGGCCGACGGCGGATCGTCGAGCTCGAACACGAGCACAGCGGCCTCGCTGCCGATCCCGAACGGGCGCAGGCGGCCGCGCAGCTCCTCGGCCTCGAGCCGCTCGCCGAGCGCGTCGGCGAGCAGGTCGCCGGCGAGCCGGCGCTCGGTCTCGCGGACGACGCGCTCGCGCATCAGCTCGAGGCCGACGACCATCGACGCCTGGCGGGCGATCAGCCGCTCGAAATCGCCCAGCCGGGGCTCGTCGCTGACCACGGTGAGCCAAGCGTCCGGCGCGCCGCCGGGCCGTCCCGGGACCGGCACGCAGAGGGCGCGCTCGGCGAGCGGCGCGTGGGCGGGAGCGAAGGCGGCCGGCGCGGCGCCGCGCGAGTGGGCGACGACCTCAGCCGCGAGCGCCTCGGCGTCGGCCCGGTCGAGGCCTCCACGCCTGGGGTGGCGGGAGAGCTCGCGCCCGGTTGCGTCCTGGACGATCAAGGCGCCGGCGATCGCGCCGGCCGTCGAGGCGACGATCTCGTCGAGGCCGCCGCCCTCGATCACCAGGCGCTCGAGCCGCTCGTGAACCTCGCCCCCGCGCTCGAGCACGTCGAACTGCTCATTGACCAGCCTCGCCGCCGCCCGCTCGTTGATCGCGATGAACGGCATCTCGTAGGGGACCTCGAACAGCGGCAGTTCGAGCTCGCGCGCCGCCTCGACGATCCCCTTCGGCATCCGCTTGTGGTCGAAGCCGGTGCCGAAGCCGAGCCCGGCGAGGCCCTTGCCGGCGAGCAGCTCGACGTAGCGGCGCTGCTTCGCGGGAGTCCCGAGGTTGTAGCCGGTGGTCAAGACGAGCTCGCCGCCCGACAGCCACGGGGTCGGATCCTCGTGCTCGGAGACGTGCACCCATCGCACCGGACGGTCGGCGCCGGCCTCTCCGGTGGCGAGCTCGAGGCCGCAGTCCGCGACGAGGCCACCCACCGTCAGCATCAGATCACCAGGGCATGCGAATCCGACATCTAGAGGTCCTCGGTGAACGCCCCCGTCGAGATTCGATCCCACGCCTCGGTGAGCACCGGACGCAGGACCGCCTCGATCTCGTCGAATTGCTCGGTGTCGCAGATCAGCGGCAGCGCCAGCTGGATCACGGGATCCCCGCGATCGTCCGCCCGGCAGATCAGCCCGCGGCGGTAGAGCTCGCTGGAGAGGAAGCCGCGCAACAGATGCTCGGACTCCTCGTCGGTGAACGTCTCCCTGGTCTCCTGGTCCTTGACCAGCTCGATCGCGTGGAAGAAGCCGTCGCCGCGGACGTCGCCGACGATCGGGATGTCACGCAGGCCTTCGAGCATCCCTCTGAACTCGCCCTCCCTGCGCAACACGTGGCCGTTGAGGTCCTCGCGCTCGAGGATGTCGATGTTCGCCAGCGCCACCGCCGCCGCGACCGGGTGCCCGCCGAAGGTGAACCCGTGGACGAACGACTCCTTGCCATGGGCGAAGGGCTCATACACGCGGTCGGAGGCGATCATCGCCCCCATCGGCACGTAGGCCGAGGTCAGCGCCTTGGCCGTGGTGATGATGTCCGGCTGGTAGCCGTAGCGGTCGCAGCCGAAGAAGTGGCCGAGCCGGCCCCAGGCGCAGATCACCTCGTCGGAGACCAGCAGGACGTCGTGGCGATCGCAGATCTCGCGGACGCGCTGGAAGTAGCCCTCCTGCGGCGGAATGCACCCGCCGGCGTTCTGCAGCGGCTCCAGGATCACCGCGGCGACCGTCTCCGGGCCCTCGAAGATGATCCTCTCCTCGATCTGATCGGCGGCCCAGAGCGGGTCGCGATCGGCGGGCCAGTGGTAGCTGTTGGTGTTCGGCGCCTTGATCCCGCCGGGCGCGAGCGGCTCGAAGTCGGTTCGCAGCTCCGGGATTCCGGTCGCCTGCAGCGCGCCCAGCGTGGTGCCGTGGTAGGCGATCTCGCGGGAGAGAAACTTGATCTTGCGCGGGTTCCCGGTGCGCTGGTGGTAGGCGCGTGCGAGCTTGATCGCCGACTCGACCGCCTCCGAGCCGCCGGAGGTGAAGAAGACCCGGTTCAGATCCCCGGGCGTGAGCTCGGCGATCCGTGCGGCGAGCTCGATCGCGCGCGGATGCGCGTAGCTCCAGATGATGTAGAAGTCGAGCTCGGAGACTTGGCGCGCCGCGGCCTCTCCCAGCTCCGCACGGCCGTGGCCGGCGTTGACGCAGAACAGCGCTGAGAGGCCGTCGAGGTAGCGCTTGCCGTGCTCGTCGTAGACGTAGGCCCCCTCGCCGCGTGCGATGATCGGCACGTGGTTGACGCTGTCGTAGGCCCCCATGCGGCTGAAGTGCATCCACAGATGCCGCTTCGCGAGCTCCTGCAACTCGCTGGTCGCCGCCCGCGTCACCGTGTCCGTGCTCGCCATCTTTCTCTCCTTCTACGACTTCCGGTCCACCGGATCTCGACGTTCCGTATAACCGTAGCGGCACCGAAGCCGCGAAGCAACCGCGGATTCGGTTCAATCTCGGTCGATTGTTTTATCCATATTGGACAACGCCGATTGGACGTTTTGGGGTTTTCGCCACTTGCGCCACCCTGCGTCGCGCGGTTAGCCTGACCGGCACGTGGGAGAGGACGTGAGCATGGATCAGGGCGCGGGCGAGCCCAGCGTTCGCCTCGAGGGGGTCACCAAGGCCTTCGACGACTTCGTCGCCGTGCGCGAGATGAACCTCGACATCGGCCAGGGTGAGTTCTTCACCATGCTGGGCCCCTCGGGCTGCGGCAAGACGACGACCCTGCGGATGATCGCGGGGTTCGAGCAGCCGACAACGGGCAGGGTGCAGATCGAGGGAGCCGACGTCGCCGGCCTGCCGCCGCACAAACGGCCCACGAACACGGTCTTCCAGAGCTATGCGCTCTTCCCCCATATGACCGTCACCGAGAACGTCGGCTACGGCCTCAAGCGCCAGAAGGTCGACAAGGCCGAGATCAAGAGCCGGGTCGGGGCCGAGCTCGAGCGGGTCGGGCTCGCCGACCGCGCCAACGCGCGCCCGAACCAACTCTCCGGCGGCATGCAGCAGCGGGTCGCGCTGGCCCGGGCGCTGGTCAACCTGCCAAAGGTGCTACTGCTCGACGAGCCGCTGGGCGCCCTCGACCTGAAGCTGCGCAAGGGCCTGCAACTCGAGCTCAAGGGGATCCAGCGCGACGTCGGGATCACCTTCGTCTACGTCACCCACGATCAGGAAGAGGCGCTGACGATGTCGGACCGGATCGCGGTCATGAATCAGGGCCGGGTCGAGCAGTGCGATGCGCCCGAGGACGTCTACGAGCGCCCCGCCACAACCTTCGTCGCCGGATTCATCGGCGTCTCCAACCTGATGCCCGGCGAGGTCACCCGCGCCAATGGGGCCAGCTCGCGGGTGCGTCTCGACTCCGGGGTCGAGATCGAGGCGCCGACGAACGGCATCGCCACCGGCGAGCGCTGCCACGCGGTGGTGAGGCCCGAGAAGCTGCGGCTGGACCGTCGCGAGGACTCGGCGCCGACGGGCTGGCCGAGCGTCGAGGGGATGGTCGAGAGCTCGGTCTACCTGGGAACCGCGACGCAGATCATCGTCAAGCTCGCCGGCGAAGTCCCGATGACGGTCCTGGTCCCGAACGCGGACGAGGCCGAGCGCGGGCAGCTGCCGGGAGGCGGCGCACCGGTGCGCCTCTCCTGGGCCCCCGAGCACATCCATGTAGTCAGGGAATCGGCGCCGCCGGTGCCCCAACCAAGCCAAGGAGGCGACTGAGCAGATGTTGACCAAGCTGATCACCGCGACTGCGGTACTGATCGGGTCCCTTGCTTTCGCCGCCTGCGGCGGGGGCGGCGGACTGGAGGGCGGCGGCAGCGATGCCGAGGTCCAAACGGCCCAGGGTGGCAACGCCTCGGGCGAGCTGACGATCTCCAATTGGCCGCTCTACATCGACAAGGCCACGATCCCCAACTTCGAGGCGGAGACCGGCATCGATACCAAGTACATCGAGGACATCAACGAGAACACCGAGTTCTTCGGCAAGCTCCGCCCACAGCTCGCCCAGGGTGAGTCCGGCGGACGCTCGATCATCATCCCGACGGACTGGATGGCGGCGAAGATGCACGACCTCGGCTACATCCAGGACCTCGACAAGTCGGCGATCCCGAACGTCGAGAAGAACCTGATCCCGAGCCTCCAGAGCCCGTCCTTCGACCCCGATCGCAATTTCTCGGTGCCGTGGCAGACTTTCATGACCGGGATCATCGTCCGCAAGGACCTCGCCCCCGACATCACCTCGATCAACGACCTCTTCGACCCCAAGTACAAGGGCAAGGTCACCTTCCTCACCGACATGCACGACTCCGTGCCGCTGGTGATGAAGGCCGATGGCATCGACCCCGAGACCGCGACCGACCAGGACTGGCTCGACGCGATCGACAAGATCGACCAGGCCGCGGCATCGGGTCAGATCCGCGACTTCACCGGCAACGACTACGCCGACGATCTCACCCGCGGCGACGTCGTCGCGGCGGTCGGCTGGTCGGGCGACGCGGTCCAGCTCCAGAAGGACAACCCGAACATCGAGTGGCGGATGCCGGACGAGGGTTGCATGATCTCGACCGACAACATGATGATCCCGATCGGGGCGCCGAATCCTGCGGCGGCGCTGGCGTTCATGAATTACGTCTACGACCCCGAGGTCGCGGCCAACATCACCGAATACGTCAACTACGTCTCTCCGGTGGACGGCGTCAAGGAGATCCTCACCAAGCGCGATCCGGAGCTGGCCAACAACCAGCTGATCTTCCCGGACGAGCAGTTCACAAAGAACTGCACGATCCAGCTGTCCCCGGACGACGAGGAGACCGTGACCGAGGCGTTCGAGTCGGTGCTCGCGGGTTAGCGGACGGCGGGCGACGGCGAGCCAGGAGTCGGGTGGAAACAGCCACATGACCTCGGCCCGTCGTCGCCTCGTTCCCTACGGGCTCCTCGCGCCGGGGCTCATATGGCTGGTGCTGTTCTTCGTCGTGCCGATGTACTTCATGGGCCGGGTCGCGCTCTATGAGGGGAGCTCGACCACGGGCTACGAGTTCGCCTGGAACTGGAGCAACTTCTCCGACGCGCTGTCCGAGTTCGACACCCAGTTCCTGCGCTCGTTCTTCTACTCGGGCGTGGCGACGCTGCTGGCGCTGCTGATCGCCTATCCGCTCGCCTACGCGATCGCATTCCGGGGAGGCAAGTACAAGAACCTGCTCCTGTTCGCGGTCATCGCGCCGTTCTTCACCACGTACCTGATCCGCACCCTGGCCTGGCAGACGATCCTCTCCGATCAGAGCTTCATCGTCGACAGTCTGAAGACGCTCGGCCTGGTCGCCGAGGACGGCCGCGTGCTCGACACCTCGGCCTCGGTGATCGCGGGGCTGACCTACAACTTCCTCCCGTTCATGATCCTGCCGATCTACGCCAGCCTCGAGCGCCTCGACCCGGGCCTGATCGAGGCGGCGAAGGACCTCTACTCGTCGGCGAGCACCGCGTTTCGGAAGGTCACCCTGCCGCTGACCGGGCCGGGGATCGTCGCCGGCGTCCTGCTGACCTTCATCCCCGCCTCGGGCGACTACATCAACGCCCAGTTCCTCGGTTCCCAGAACCAGGCGATGATCGGCAACGTGATCCAGAGCAAGTACCTGGTGATCACCGACTACCCGGCGGCCGCGGCACTCTCGTTCGTGCTGATGGCGATCATCCTCGCGCTGGTCGTGGTCTACATCCGCTTCGCCGGCAGCGAGGCGTTGATGGGCGAGGAGGCGGAGCAGGCCGGATGAAGTGGCTCAGAGACCACGCGCTCAACATCTTCGCCGGCTTCGCCGTGGCGTACATGCTGATCCCGATCGGCGTAATCGCGCTGTTCTCGTTCAACAACCCGCAGGGCCGCTACAACTTCACCTGGGAGGGCTTCACCCTCGATCACTGGAAGGACCCGTTCGCGATCGAGGAGCTCACCGACGCGATGATCACCAGCCTCGAGCTGGCGGCGGTGGCCACCCTGATCGCGACCGCCCTCGGGACGCTGATCGCGATGGCGCTGGTGCGCTACGAGTTCTTCGGCCGCAAGGCGTCGAACTTCCTGATCGTGATCCCCACCGCGACCCCCGAAGTGGTGATCGGCGCGGCGCTGCTCTCGATGTTCCTGCTGCCGCCGTTCGTGGACATCATCAGCCTCGGCTTCCCGAGCCTCGTCGTCGCCCATGTGATGTTCTCGATCTCGTTCGTGGTCATCGTCGTCCGCTCGCGGTTGATCGGCTTCGACCGCGCGCTCGAGGAGGCTGCCCGCGATCTCGGCGCCAATCCGCTGACCACCTTCCGCACCGTCACCCTGCCGCTGCTGATGCCGGGGATCGTCGCCGCGGCGCTGCTCGCCTTCGCGCTCTCGATCGACGACTTCGTGATCTCGAACTTCAACTCCGGGACCACGGTCACCTTCCCGCTCTACATCTACGGCGCCTCCCAGCGTGGGATCCCGGTCGAGGTCAACGTGATGGCGACGATGCTGTTCGTGGTCACGGCCCTGGCGATGGGCTTCACCGTGTGGCAGCAGCGGCGGGCCGAGAAGCTGGCCGCGATGCGCCCGGACGACGACCAGGTTTCGATTTCGGGCACAATGCCGCCACCCGCGACGAGCGCGGCCACTGGCTGAGCCACCAACGAGAAGGGGAGAGAGATGGAGAGCGGCGCAGCGGTCGCGGATATCCCGCCGGAGGACAGCGGGGCCAGCACCGGCGACAAGGGCCTGAAGAAGGGCGCGATCGGGCTGATCTCGAGCGTAGTGATCGGCGTCGCCTCGACCGCGCCCGGCTACAGCCTCGCCGCCAGCCTCGGCTTCGTCGTCGCCGCGGGCGTCGGCCTGCAGTCGCCGGCGATCTTCATCGTCGCCTTCCTGCCGATGCTCTGCATCGCCTTCGCCTACTACTACCTCAACCGAGATGACCCCGACTGCGGCACCACCTTCACCTGGGTGACCAACGCGATGGGACCCCAGATGGGCTGGATCGGCGGCTGGGCGATCATCGTCGCCGACATCATCGTGATGGCGAACCTGTCGCAGATCGCGGGGCTGTACTCGTTCCTGCTGTTCGGGATCGACGACCCATCGACCGCGGCCGTGACCGCGATCGGCGTCGCCTGGATCGTGATCATGACCTGGATCTGCACGGTCGGGATCGAGCTCTCAGCGAAGACGCAGTGGTACCTGCTCGGGGCGGAGATCGTGACCCTGGCCCTGTTCGCGATCGTCGCCCTGGTCAAGGTCTACGCCGGCGACTTCGCCGACTCGATCGACCCCTCGCTCGGGTGGCTGAACCCGTTCAACATCGACTCGACCACGGCCCTCGTCGACGGGGTGCTGGTCGCGGTGTTCATCTACTGGGGCTGGGACAGCGCGGTGACCGTCAACGAGGAAACGGAGGATCCTCGAGAGGGGCCGGGCAGATCGGCGGTGATCTCGACCCTGATCCTGCTCGGCATCTACCTGCTCGTCTCGGTCGCCGCCCAGGCGGTCCACGGCCCCGAGTTCCTCCAGCACAACAAGGACGACGTCCTCTCCGGCCTCGGAGGCGACGTGTTCCCGTCGCCGCTCGACAAACTGCTGATCATCGCCGTGCTGACATCGGCGGCCGCCTCGACCCAGACGACGATTCTGCCGACGGCGCGAACCTCGCTCTCGATGGCGGCGGCACGCGCGATCCCGAAGACGTTCGCGGCGGTCCACCGCCGTTTCCAGACTCCGCACATCTCGACCATCGTCATGGGCGCGATCTCGATCGTCTGGTACGTCGGCCTCACGATCGTCTCCGAGGACGTGCTCGGGGACTCGATCGCGGCCCTGGGATTGATGATCGCCTTCTACTACGGGCTCACCGGCTACGCCTGCGTCGTCTACTACCGCAAGGAGCTGTTCAAGAGCGCCAAGAGCTTCTTCGCCGTCGGGGTGATGCCGCTGCTGGGCGGAATCAGCCTCACGTACATACTGATCAAATCGATCAGCGACCTCTCGGAGCCGGGCAAGCGTGACGTGCTCGGCATGGGCCCGCCGCTGGCGATCGCGATCGCGTTCGGGATCATGGGGCTCGTCTTCCTCGCGATCCAATGGGCGGTATCGCCGGAGTTCTTCCGGCGTAAGCCGAGCACGGCACCACCGGGGAGCCTCAGCGCCACCACCCCGCCGGCAACAGCCGAAGGAGGCTCGTGATGAGTGAGATCATCGTCGGCTACGACGGCACCGAGTGCTCACACGCAGCGCTCGACGCCGCCTGCAACCTCGCCGCGGTGACGGGCGACGATGTCGTCCTCGCCTACGGCTACATGCCGTCGCATACCGGCGGCGACGTGCCGCCGCTGCGCGACGCCCTGCAGGAGCTCGGAGAGCAGGTCACCGGCGAGGGCATGGCGCAGGCCCGCGAGGCCGGGGTCGAAGCCAAGGTCGAGCTGGTTGCCCAACGACCGGCGGAGGCACTCGCGGACCTGGCCAAGAAACGCCAGGCGCGGATGATCGTCGTCGGCTCCTACGGCGAGTCGCCGCTGAAGGGCGCCCTGCTGGGCTCCACCCCGCACAAGCTGCTGGCGATCACCGATATCCCGGTGCTCGTCGTTCGCGCCGGTTCGACGCCGTAGCGGCGCTAGCATCGGCCCGGTGGGAGAGCACCGAGACCAGGCTGCTGATCGGCGGCGAGCGGGTCGCGGGCGAGGGCGACCCGATCGCGGTCGAGAACCCGTTCACCGAGGAGACCGTCGCCACGGTCGCAGCCGCCGTCGGCGGAGCAGCTCGACGCCGCGATCGCCGCGGCTGCCGGCGCGCAGCGGGGCTGGGAGCGCACCCCGGCGGTCGAGCGCGGCGAGATGCTGCACGAGGTGGCCACCCGGATGCGCGCCCGCACCGACGAGCTCGCCGAGCTGATGACGCTCGAGGTGGGCAAGCCGCTGGATCGAGAACGCCGACGAGGTCGGCTGGACCGCGGCAGCGTTCGACTACTACGCCGAGATCGGCCGCGACTCAGCGGGCCGGGTGATCCCCTCGATCGAGGCCTCGCAGCTCGCGCTCGTGGTCAAGGACCCGGTCGGCCCGGTCGGTTGCATCGTCCCCTGGAACTACCCGCTGCTGCTGTTGGCCTGGAAGCTCGCCCCGGCGCTCGCCGCGGGCAACGCGACGGTCTCGAAGCCGTCGGAGGTCACCCCGCTCTCGACCCTGGCGCTCGCCTCCTGCTTCGACCACCTTCCGGGCGGAGTCGTCAACGTCCTCGCCGGCGCCGGTGACGTCGGCGCCTCGATCGTCGGCGACGAGCGAATCGAATGCGTCGCCTTCACCGGCTCGGTCGAGACCGGGAAGCGGATCGCCCAGGTCTGTGCGGAACGGGTGGCCAGGGTCAACCTCGAGATGGGGGGCAAGGACCCGTTCATCGTCTGCTCGGACGTCGCCGGCCGGATCGACGTCGCGGCCAGGGGCGGCGCCTGGGCGGCCTTCCTCAACGCCGGCCAGGTGTGCACCTCGGCCGAGCGCTTCTACGTCATGGACGACGTCTACGACGACTACCTGGAGGCGTTCGTCGATCACACCCGGACGCTCGTCGTCGGCGATCCGATGGATCCGGCGACGGACGTCGGGCCGATGGTCTCGGCCGCGCAGCGCCAGAAGGTCGCCGACCAGGTCGATGCGGCGGTGGCCGCGGGCGCCGAGGTCGTCGTCGGCGGCGGCAACGCCGGCCACGACCGCGGGCACTTCTACTCGCCGGCGGTCGTCACCGGCGCCGGGGCCGCGACCGCGCTGCTTCGCGAGGAGACCTTCGGACCGGTGGCGCCGCTCGTCCGGGTCGGCTCGCTCGACGAGGCGATCGAGCTCGCCAACTCGACCCGATTCGGCCTCGGCGCCAACATCTACACGGAGGATCTGAGGACGATGCTGCGCTGCATGCGAGAGATCAAGGCGGGCACGGTGTGGTTCAACGACCCGCTGACCGACAACGACGCCGGCCCGTTCGGCGGCTTCAAGCAGTCGGGGCTCGGGCGCGAGCTCGGGCGCGAGGGCCTCGAGGCCTTCCAGGAGACCAAGCACGTGCACATCGAGACCGAGATCGAAGCGAAGGACTGGTGGTACCCATATGGCGACTGAGACCGCGACACGCACGCTGCGCAACTACATCGGTGGCGGCTGGGTCGAGGCCGCGGGCGAGGGCACGCTCGAAGACCGAAACCCGGCCACCGGCGAGCTGAACGCGCTCGTGCCGCTCTCGGGGGGCGCCGACGTCGATGCAGCCGCGCGCGCCGCGCGTGAGGCCCAGCCGGCCTGGCGCAGCGGTGGCGCCCCAGAAGCGCGCCCGCGCGGTGATGGCGCTGCGCGACACCCTCTGGGAGCGCCGCGAGGACATTGCGCGCCTGGTCACCGCCGACATGGGCAAGACCCTCGATGACGCCCGCGGCGAGGTGATGCGCGGGATCGAGTCGGCCGAGGCGGCGTGCGCGATCCCGCACCTGCTCAAGGGCGAGAACCTCGAGGGCGTCGCCGGGGGCGTCGACGTGGAGCTCGTCCGCCAGCCGGTCGGGGTGGTCGCCGCGATCACGCCGTTCAACTTCCCGGCGATGATCCCGCTCTGGTTCCTGCCGTTCGCGATCGCCTGCGGCAACAGCTTCATCCTCAAGCCGTCAGAGCGTGACCCGCGGCCCTCCGAGCTGATGTTCGAGCTGATCGATTCGATCGATGAGATCCCCGACGGGGTCCTGAACCTCGTCCACGGCGCCCACGACGCCGTCAACGGGCTGCTCGACCACGGCGAGATCGACGCGATCTCCTTCGTCGGCCAGGCTTCGACGGCCCGCTATATCGCCGAGCGCTCGTCGGCGGCAGGCAAGCGCTTCCAGGCGCTCGGCGGAGCGAAGAACTCGCTCGTGGTGATGCCCGACGCCGACCTCGCGGTCACCGTTCCGGCGATCATGTCGTCGGCCTTCGGCGCGGGTGGGCAGCGGTGCCTGGCCGGCTCGGTCGCGGTCCTCGTCGGCACCCGCGCAGAGCAGGACCGCGCGCTCGACGCGCTCAGCGCGGCCGCCGCCGGCCTCGGCGTCGGCCCCGGCGATCAGGAAGGGGTCGAGGTCTGCCCGCTGGTCGGGCCCGAGGCCCGCGAGCGGATCGCCGCAGCGATCGAGGCCGCCGAGGAGCGAGACGATGAGGTGATCCTCGACGGGCGCCGCGACCCGGGCCCCGGCGGCTCGCTGATCGGCCCCTCGATCGTCGCCACGACCGAGTTCGAGTCCGACCTCGCCCGCGAGGAGCTGTTCGGCCCGCTGCTCGCGGTGGTGCGAGCCGACGACCTCGAGTCGGCGCTCGAGTTCGTCAACGGCTCTCGCTACGGCAACGCCGGCTCGATCTTCACCACCTCGGGCGGCGCCGCGCGCGCCTACCGCTACGACGCCGAGGCGGGGATGCTGGGGATCAACGTCGGGGTCGCCGCACCCGTCGCCTGGTTCCCGTTCAGCGGCTGGAAGGACTCGATCGACGGCGACCTGCACGCCAACGGCTCAGACGCGGTCGAGTTCTACACCCGCAAGAAGGTCGTCACATCGCGCTGGTGAGCGACGAGGAGACGAAGCGGCGAAACTACCGGATCGTCGGCTACATCGGCGGCTTCCTGTTCCCGATCGCGGGCGCGATCGGGGCCGCCGTGTTCTACGCCAACGACGACCGCGAGCTCGCGACCAGCACGCTCGTCGCCTCGCTCGTCGGCGCGGTGTTCTGGGTGTTCCTGCTCACCGCAGTGGGCTGATCGCGGCGCGGCCGTGAGGGCCGCGCTCAGGCTGCCGGCAGGAGGCTGAGCGCCTCGCCAGTCGGAGTGGCCGGCTTCGGACTGTCGTGGAAGGCGGCAACACGCACCCCGAGCAGCCGCACCGGGCGCGGCGGCGCGTAAGCACGAAGCAGCGTGCGCGCCGTCGCCGCGATCGCGCGCGCATCGTTGGTCGGCACCTCGACCGTCTGCACACGGGTGACCGTGGTCCAGTCGTCGAGGCGCACCTTGATCCCGATCGTGCGCCCGGTCAGCCCGCGTTCGGCCAACTCGCGTCCAAGCCGCTGCGCCTGCTGGTCGAGGATCCGCTCGAGGTGGTCGGGGTCGGCGATGTCGCGGTCGAAGGTGGTCTCGACGGAGCGCGACTTCGCCTCGCCGCGGGCGACGGGCGAGTCGCTGCGAAAGTGGCTGCGGTCGTGGAGCGCCTGGCCGTGGTTGGCGCCGAAGCGTGCGACCAGATCCTGGAGTGGACGGCGCTGGAGCGCGCCGATCGTCTCGATCCCGGCCGCGCTGAGGCGCTCGGCGGTCTTCGGGCCAATCCCGGGGATCAGCCGCGGCGACTCCGATGCGAAGCGTCTCACGGCCTGCTCGCGGGTCATGACGACGAACCCGCGTGGCTTCTCGGCGTCCGAGGCGACCTTGGCGACCAGCTTGTTCGGCCCGATCCCAACCGAGGCGTCGAGGCGTAGCCGCTCGCGGATCGCGCGCACCAGAGCGCTCATCCGGGCGACGGGATCGGGCACCCCGGAGAGGTCGAGGTAAACCTCGTCGAGCGACACGGGCTGGGTCGGCACGTCGAGCTCGGCGATCAGCGCCATCACCTCCCGTGAACGCTCGCGGTAGTGGGCCATGTCGACCGGAAGGTGAACGAGGTCGGGGCAGCGGCGCCGCGCGTGCGCGACCGGGATCGCCGAGCCGACTCCGAACGGCCGCGCCTCGTAGGAGGCTGTGGTGACCACCGCCCGCGGCCCGCTGCCGGCGACGATCACCGGCCGGCCGCGCAGCTCAGGCCGGCGCAGCAGCTCGACCGCGACGTAGAACGCGTCCATGTCGAGATGGGCGATCGAGCGACGTCGTGGCCATCGACCCATCCTAGGTCGGCGCGCGGCGGGTTCCGGGGCCGTTCAGCCGCGTCCGATCAGGTCCCTGAGCGCGCCGGTACTTGAGCCGCAGGATCGGCCGTTCGACGATGTAGTAGCTCGCCGCGGCGACCGCGACCGTGAGCACGAACGTGGCGGCCAACGTGAGTCGCGACACGGCCAGCTCGGGCCCGAGCTCGTGGGCAATTGCGAAGTGCCAGAGGAAGATGCCGTAGCGAGATCAGCCCCAGCCAGGCGACCAGCCGGTTGCGCAAGCACCCGGCGGGGCAGGCCCGCCTCGTTCGTCGCCGAACACCGCCGGGAGCACGAGCAGGAAAGCGACCAGCCCCAAGCCCGACGTAGATGCACCGTGCGCTCGGCCCTGTTCTGCGTCGAAGAGCTCGAGCGGGCACCCAGAGACGAGAGCGCGACGTAGAGCGGCGATCGCCGCCAGCCAGGGGACGATCGGCCTCGAGGCGGTGAAGCGGACCAGGGCCGGCTGGCGCGCGGCGCCGCTGAGGGCGACGGAGGCGACGGCGAGGCCCATCCCGAACGCGAACAGCAGCCACGATCCGAGCACGGTGACGCCGATCCAGGGCGATGGACGGTCAAAGAAGACGTACTGCGGCCAGCACCGAGACGGTCGCGAGGCGCGGCGAGGATGGCGAGCTCGGCCCGCATCCAGCTTCGTACGCCCGAGGCCGCGGGTGAGGCGGAGCGCGGCGAGCGCGTAGAGCGGCAGGATCGCGTAGAAGGTCAGCTCGACGACGAGGCTCCAGGTGTGCGCGAGGCCGCAGTCGGTGAACCCGTAGCAGGTCGGGCCGCCGAAGATCGGCAGGGTATGGACGAGGGCGTACTGGGGCACCGGGTTTCCGCCGACGACCCCGGTGATCCCGGGGACGACCGTGAGCACCGTGAGGACGAGCCAGTAGGCGGGAAAGATGCGCAGGAAGCGGCGCTTCGCGTAGTCGGTGAGCGCCGGCTGCGCGGCACCGCCTGCGCGGGCGGCGATGAACGGGCGGTAGAGGAGGAAGCCCGAGACGACGAAGAAGATCCAGACGCCGAGGTTGAGATGGGCGACGAAGCTTCGCGATCAGCGGATTCGGCAGATCGGCGCTCGAACCCGGCACGTGACTCACGAGCACGCACATGACGGCGATCGCGCGCAGGCCGTCGAAGAGCGGGAAGCGCGGGTGGCGGGGCGGCGGCGCGACGGCATCGGGGACCGCGACCTCCTCCGCGCGCCCGACTCCGCGGTGACGTCCTCGTCGAGCTGCGATGGAAGCTGGCCGAGCTGCCGGGCGAGTCTACGCGGCGCGGACGGACGTGCCGGCTCAGCGCCCGACGTGGATCCCGATCCGCTCGGGGATCCCGGCGACCGCGCTGGTCAGCGCGCCGGGGCGCTCGCCGCGCTCCAGCGCCTCCTCCCGGCGAAGGATCGCGCGGCGGATGATCGTCCCGCCGATGTAGCGGAACGGCTCCGGCGGAACATGAACCGGCCGCGGTGAGACGAACCCGAGCCGGGTGGGCTCGTCGCGGCGGTCGAGGGCCAGCGAGGCGAGCGTGCGGCCGATCATGTGCGAGGGACCGACGCCGTGGCCGGTGTAGCCGAAGGCGCAGTGGACCCGGGGCTCGACCTCCTCGATCACCGGCAGGTGGCTCGGCGAGACGTCGATCGGCCCTCCCCACGCGTAGTCGATGCGCCGCCCGTTGAGGCCGGGGAAGACGCGCATCAGGTGGCGCTCGACCTCGCCGATGACAGCCGGGTCGACCTCGGCCCGACCTCCGGTACGGGCCCCGCGAACCACCCGGCCCGCGCCCCAGCCGAAGGCGATCCGCCCGTCGGGGGTGGTCCGGAAGTAGTGGACCATGGCGCGGGCGTCGGTGATGCACTCGCCACCCGTCCAGCCGATCTCCGCGAGCAGCTCCGGCACCGGCTCGGTGATCACCATGTGGCTCGAGGTCAGGGTCAGGCGGCGGCGCAAGGGCGGCAGGGCGACGAGCGCCCCGCCGGTCGCCATCACGGCGGCCCCGGCGACCACCTCGCCCCCGGCGCACTCGGCGACCACGTCGTCGCCCCGCCGCCTCACCCGCCCGACGGTCGTATGCTCGAACACGCTCACCCCGGCATCGCGAACCCGGTCGCGCAGGCCGTGAGCCAGACGGGCCGGCTGGACCGTCGCCGCTCCCGGGTAGAGGGCGCCCGCCCGAAAGATGGGTGACGCGCAGCGCGCCCGAACCTCCGCCTCGCTCAGCGCCCGGCAGGCCTCGGGCAGGCCCAGCTCGCGACACGACTCGATCACGGTGTCCGAGTCGCCGTCCCAGGCCGGCGCGGTCGAGACGCGCATGTAGCCAGCCTGCGTGAACCAGGCGTCGACGCCCTGCTCGGCGCAGAAGCGGCCGATCGCGTCGACCGACTCCTGGGCCGCGACCGCGACCGCCCGGCCCGCCTCGTCGCCGAGGCGCTCGCGAATCGCCGGGAGCCAGAACCAGAGCGCGTTGCAGAAGCCGCCGTTGCGACCGCTCGGGCCGGCACCGCAGACGCCCGACTCCAGCAGCACAACCCGCGCCGCGGGCTCGAGGGCCTTGACCTGCCACGCGGTCCAAAGCCCCGTGTAGCCACCCCCGACGATGACTACGTCGGCACGCTCGTCGCCCTCCAGCGGCGCGGCGGGCTCAACCGGTCCGGCCTGCTCGAGCCAGAATCCCTGTGCGGTGTGCCGCTGGGCCGACCGGGCCCAGTCTATGAGGAGGGGGTCTCGACCTCGGCGCCCGAGGCGGCCTTCGCCTGGTGGCGCTCGATCAGCTCGCGCTGGACGTTGCGCGGCTCGCCGTTCGGGCCTGCGCCGCTCCCAGCGACCGTCCGAGCCCAGCTCCCACGCGTTGGTGTTGTCGACGAACGAGCGATCGAGGACATCGACGAGCTCGACGCGAAGCTTCGCGTCCTCGACCGGGGTGACGAGCTCGACCCGGTTGTAGAGGTTGCGCGGCATCAGGTCGGCCGAGCCGATGTAGATGCTCTCCGGCTCGCCGTGGCGCTCGAACGAGTAGATCCGCGAGTGCTCGAGGAAGCGGTCGACGATCGAGACGACCTCGATGTTGTCCGAGACGCCGGGCACCCCGGGGCGCAGCGCGCAGATGCCGCGCATGTTGAGCTCCACGTCGCACGCCGGCCTGGGAGGCGCGGTAGAGCGCCTGAATCGCGGTCGCGTCGAGCAGCGAGTTCATCTTCATCCGGATCCGCGACGGGCGTCTGCGGCGAATGCGCGTCGATCGTGCGCTCGATCTCCTCGAGGATCCCCTTCTGCAGGTTGAACGGCGCGACCAGCACCGTGCGGTAGCGCCGCGGCCGCGCGTAGCCGGTCAGCTAGTTGAACATCTCGGCGATGTCGGAGCCGATCTCGGGGTCGCAGGTGAACAGGCCGAGGTCGGTGTAGATCCGGGCCGTCTTCGGGTTGTAGTTGCCGGTCCCGATGTGCACGTAGTGGCGCACGCCGTCGCCCTCGCGGCGCACGACGAGCATGCACTTGACGTGCGTCTTCAGCGCCGGGATCCCGTAGACGACGTGGACGCCCGCCTCCTCGAGCTTCTTCGCCCACCGGATGTTCGCCCGCTCGTCGAAGCGGGCCTTGAGCTCCACCATGCAGACCGCCTGCTTGCCGCGCTCGGCGGCGTCGATCAGGCACGGGACGAGCGGCGAGTCGGCGCTCGTCCGGTAGACGGTCTGCTTGATCGCCAGCACGTGGGGGTCGTCGACCGCCTGCTTGACGAAGTGCTCGACCGAGCTCGCGAACGAGTCGTAGGGGTGATGGACGAGGATGTCGCCCTCGCGGATGGCGGTGAACATGTCCGCCTCCTTGTCGTCCTCGCCGATGATCAGGCGCGGGTGGGTGACCGGGGTGAAGGGCGGGTCGCGCAGGCTCGCTGAGGCCCGGCACGCCGACGACGTCCCAGAGGTCGGCGAGGTCGAGCAGGCCGTCGACCTCGTAGACCTGGTCGCTCCTCGATCCCCAGCGCGCGCGACGAGCTGGTCGCGCAGCCGCGGGCTCATCTCCGAGTCGACCTCGAGCCGGACGACCTCGCCGAAGCGGCGCCGGCGCAGCTCCTCCTCGACCGCCTGCATCAGGTCGTCGGCCTCGTCGGAGACGTCGTAGTCCGTGTCGCGGGTGACCCGGAAGAGCGAGTGGTCGATCACCTCCATGCCCGGGAACAGGCGAGCCGAGGTTGGCCGCGATCAGATCCTCGAGCGGCACCAGGGTCGCCCCGGTCCTCGCCGACGGTCAGGAAGCGGCCCAGCAGCTCCTTCGGCACCTTGACCCGGGCGAGGATCTCGGTGTCCTGCTCGGGATCGCGAAGCATGACCACGAGGCTGAGAGCGACAGGTTCGAGATGTACGGGAACGGCCTGCCGAGACCGATCACGAGCGGCGTCAGCGCCGGGAAGACCTGCTTCTCGAACAGCCGGTCCGAGCTCCCCCATCTCCTCGACCGTCGCCGCGTCGATCGAGACGATCCGGATCCCGTGCTCGGCGAGGGCCGGGCGCAGGTCGCGCTCGAAGCAGCGCGCCGGCCCGCTCACGCTGGTCGATGACCCGCTCGCGGATCGCGTCGATCTGCTCGATCGGGCTGATGCCGTCGGCGCCACGCGCCGTGCGTCCCGGCCTCGAGCTGGTCGTGGAGGTTGGCGACCCGCACCATGATAGAACTCGTCCAGGTTCGACTCCCAGATCGCCGCAGAACTTGACCCGCTCGAGCAGCGGCACCGAGGGGTCCTCGGCGAGCTGCAGCACGCGGTCGTTGAAGTCGAGCCAGGAAAGCTCGCGGTTGAAGTAGAGCGCCGGGTCGTCGAGGTCGGGGCGCCGGATCGCGGCGCCTGCTCGACGGGCGTCTGCACGACGTCCTGCAGCGCGGCGATCTCGGTTTCCAACGGGTCCACTTCGGTTAGCACAGGCTACCGGCGGGACGCTGCTCAGGCGGCGACCTCCTGCAGCGGCGTGGGCTCGGGCTTGCGCCGCGCGCTCGCCAGCGCGCGCTCGTAGCCGGCGGCGAGCTGCTCCAGCGCCGCCTCCCAGGTCCGGCCCCGAAGCTCCGCCAGCGCCGCTCGCGAGATCCGCTCGTGCAGGAACCGCGAGGCGGCGAGCTGGGCGACCGCGGCGGCGAGCGCCTCGGCGTTCGGGCGCGCACAGCCATCCGGTCTGGCGGTCCGCGATCAGCGACGCGGGGCCGCCCTCGGCCACCGCCACCACCGGCAGGCCGCTGGCCTGCGCCTCGGCGATCACCTGGCCGTAGGTGTCGGTCTGCGAGCAGAACAGGAACACGTCGGCGCTCGCGTAGGCGTCGCGCGAGCTGCTCGCGGTCGAGCCAGCCGAGGAAGGTCGCCGTGCCGACCGAGGCGCACCCGGAGCATCTCCTCCTCTGGCCCACCTCCGGCGAGCAGCAGGTGCAGGCGCGGGTCGCGCTCGCGCGCGCGCAGGAACGCTCTCGGCCAGCAGGTCCGACGCCCTTCTCCTTGGTCAGCCGGCCCGCGTAGAGGACCTTGACCTCGCCCGGGAAGCAAGTCCGGATCGCCGCCGAGCCGGGTCGTAGAGCGACAGGTCGACGCCGCGCGTCCAGCGGCCGATCCGGTCCCGGGTCGATCCCCAGGGACGGCGAGCGACTCGTCGGACGCGGGGCTCGGCGAGAGCACCACCTCGCACTGCCGGTAGAACAGCGACAGCGCCAGCCGCATCCCGGCCTCGAGCGCCGGGTCGCCGGTGCGCAGGCCGGCGTAGGCGGCGAGCTCGGTGTGGTAGCTGCCGACCAGCGGGATGCCCGCCGATCCGGGCGCGCGAGCGCGGCGCCGATCCCCGGCCGGGCCGGGCGACGCGACGTGGATCAGGTCGTAGCGTCCGTCGGCGAGCGTCTCGACCAGCTCGGGCACGCTCGGCACCCCGATCGTCAGGCCGGCGTAGAAGGGCACCTCGACCTCGGCGACCGCGGGCAGCCGGCGGTCGACGCGAGGGTCGGTGCCGATCACCTCGACCTCCCAGCCGGGGACACCGTGCTCGCGGATGCGCTCGATCGTGTGGGTGACGCCGTGCATCGACCCGGCGCCGTCGACGACCAGCGCGACCCGGCCGGGCTCGCCCGTCGCGGGTCGCGAGCTTCGCCTTCTCGCCCGCCGAGGATCGTCGTCGCCGGGACGTAGGGGATCAGCCGGCACGCAGGCCTCGAACAGCGCCTGTCGCCGCCTCGCCGTAGCCCTCGCCGGCCGCGGCCGCGCCGGTGACGCGGCCGACGGCGTCGCGCAGCCGCCGTTCGTGCGAGCCGGCGCGCGCGCCGGTAGAGCTCGGCGTGGCTGAAGTCGTCGCCCTGCATCAGCTCGACCAGCTCGCGCGGGTCCGAGTCGTCAGGTCGACGCTCTCGAGCCAGGCGCGGAGCAGGGCGCGAGCCTCGCTCGGGACCGAGGTCCGGGCCGCGCTCCCCCCCGCGCTCGCCGCCGTCGGCGACCACGCGCTCGGCGATCTCGAAGCACGTCGACGGGGTCGATCGAGTCGCCGGGCTCGGCGTCCGGAGCCCGCGATCAGCGCTCGGGTGGCCAGCGCCAGCGCCGAGTGCGCCCACTTGGCGGCGCTGCCCTGCTCGCCGCGGCCTCGGCGCGACCCTCGCGCAGGTGCCGCAGAAACTCTTCCGGCGTCGACGCGGGCGGCGTCTCGGTGAAGGTCCGCCCGATGTCGACGCCGGCGTGATCGTCGGAGCCGCCGATGCCGGTGCCGCCGTGGGTCTCGATGTAGACCGCGGCCGGCATGTTGAGCTCCCGGGCGCGCGAGCCGTTGCGGGTCTCCCAGACCGGGAACAGCTCGGCCAGGCGGCGGCGGTGACGCGCCGTCAGCGGCGCGGCGACGGCGAAGAACGGATGCGCCAGCGCGCAGGCGATCTCGCGCTCGTGGAGGTAGGCGGCGCAGGTCTCGAGGTCGCCGGCGTGGGCCTGGAGGAACTCGTGGTCGCTCGGGGTGATCCCGTAGCAGAGCACGTGCACCGCCTGGGGCTCGCCGGCGAACCATGCGGTCAGCTCCTCGGAGACGAAGACGTCCGGTCGATCGGCGATCTCGAGGCAGCCGTCGATCGTGTCGTGGTCGGTGATCGTGACGAAGTCCATGCCCCGCCGCTTGGCCAGCTCGTAGACCTCCTCCGGAGGCGTCGCGCACTCCGGCAGGCCGACGCTGCGCTGGATCCCCAGCTTCGCCGCCTCCGACGCGGTCGAGTGACAGTGCATGTCGGCCCTCGAGATGGCGACCCGTCCGCCGCTCGGTCAGGCCCCGATCCACCCTGGGAATCATCGTTGCTCCCTCGCGTTTGCCTGCGATTTCCAGAGTGATCAGCTTCGCCAGCCGCGGGCGATCGCCGTGAACGACGCCGAAGACCGCCGCGTGAACGGTACGGTGAACCGTGCATCGTGAACTCGACGCACCGGCGGGTCGGGTTCACCGGATCGCAACCGGACGCGCGGGCGGGTCGTCGAAGCTTGCCTCGGTGGCGGCGCTGAGCTCGAGCGAGGCGCACGGCGTCACGCTGGCGGCGCGGCGCACGTGGACGTCGAGGTGCGACTTCGACCCGCTCGACTCTGCGGATCTCTCGCGCGGCGACCGGCGCTCATCGACGGGCTGCGACCTCTGCGCCCAGACGCTGGCGACGGTCGGGACCACCTGATCCAGCTCACCGAGGGCGTGCTCGTGCGAGGAGGAGCGGGGCGAGGCGCGGCGCCGATCGCCGACGGCCGCGCGTGATCGCCGCGACGCCGACGCGCGCTCGAGCTCGAAGGCGAGCTCGAGGGCGGCCGGGGCGTTCGACTCCGCGTCGGCCTCCCGGAGCGCGACCGGGTCGACGATCGAGCTGCACGGCCGAGCCGGCGCCCTTCCGCCTCGGCGCCACGCTGGCCGGCCGCGCCACGGCGAGCGACTGACCGGGCTCGGCGCCCGCCACGGGGAGGCCTTCGACCAGCGCGGCCGGCGTCGTCCGCCTCGGCGCCGACCGCCGCTACACCGGCCCCGACTGCCCGCCCGACATGCTCGCGCGGCGGCGGGATCCCGCAGGGCGACTACGCCCCGGCCCCGTGGCTGCTCTCGAGCGCCGGGTGGGCGGCCTGGGTCGAGACCTGGGGCGCCGGGCCTGGAGCTCGACCTCGGCGATCCGCTCTCGATCTCGCAGCGCGGCGCCGCCGGGCCCGCTGCGCCTGCACGTCTGCTCACCGATCCGACCCCGGCGGCGCGCCTGCGCCACTACCTGCGCCTCACCGGCCTCCCGGCCCTGCTGCCCGAGTGGGCCTACGGGCACTGGAAGAGCCGCGACGTCTACGCGCACCAGCGCGACGTGCTCGACGACTTCGAGGGCTACGCTCGAGCACTCGCTGCCGCTCGACGCGATCGTGATCGACTCGCCCTGGGAGACGCAGTACAACACCTGGCGCTTCAACCCCCACCAGTTCCCGGACCCGCGCGGGACTGATCGAGCGGCATGCGCGCCGCGGGCGTGCGCACCGTCGTCTGGGTGACGCCGTGGGTCAACCTCGACTCGGCCGACGGGCAGCGCCCCCCCGACCCGGAGTCCGAGCGCCTGCACCGCCGGCCCGGCGCTCGAACTACGCCGAGGGCGCCATGGGCGGGGCACTTCGTGCGCGGCCCCGACGGGCGAGCCCTGGGTCGGGCGCTGGTGGATGGGCACCGGCTCGCTGGTCGACTTCACCTCGCCGCGGCGCGGCGCTGGTGGCGCAGCCAGGCCCGCGCCGGTGCTCGAGCTGGGCGTCGAGGGGATCAAGGCCGACGACGGCGAGGGCTACTACATCCCTCCCGAGGCCCGCTTCGCCGACGGGCGCACGCGGCGCCGAGGCGGCCTGGGAGTACGGCGAGCTCTACCGGCGCGACGATGCAGCGGGCGCTCGACGAGGTCCACCCGGGCACCGGGGTCCTGTTCGGCCGCTCGGGCTGGAGCGGGCAGCAGGCGATCGGGCATCACCTGGGGCGGCGACCAGGCGTCCGACTTCTGGTCGCTGCGCACGCTGGTGGCCGCGACGCTGACCGCCGCCGCGAGCGGGTTCTCGAACTGGTCGCACGACGTCGGCGGCTACCTGGGCCGGCGCCTGGTCGAGCGCTGCCCGCGCGAGCTGCTGCTGCGCTGGGTGCAGTTCGGCTGCTTCACGCCGCTGATGCAGGCCCACGGGCGCTTCGAGCAGGAGGCGTGGCGCTACGACCGCCACACGCTCGACGTCTACCGCGACTACGTGCTGCTCCACGAGCGGCTCGTCCCCTACATCCGCGCCGCCGCCGCGACCGCGAGCCGCTCGCGGCCTGCCGATCATCCGACCGCTGTGCCTCGCCGACCCCGGCGATCCGCGCGGCTGGCAGATCGCCGACGCGTACTGGCTTCGGCCCCTCGCTGTGGGTCGCGCCGGTGCTCGAGCCAGGGGGCCGAGCGCGCGCCGCGTCCAGCTGCCGCGCGGCGACTGGATCGACTTCTGGACCGGCGAGCCGTCGCCGGCGGGCGCGAGGTCGCTGCGCCGAGGCGCCGCGCGACCGGATCCCGGTCTGGGTGCGGCGCGGCTCGATCGTCGTCACCCACCCGGCGAGCACGTCGCCGACGGGCTCGGCGACGACGCCGAGCGCCGCGCGCCCGCTGGAGGCGACGCTGTGGGGCGAGCCCCGGATGCGGCCGGGCGAAGGCCCGGCTCGCCGACGGGACCGAGATCCGCTGGCGAGACGGGCGAGTGGTCGCACCGACGGCGCGGAGCGGCCGGTGCGCTGGGATCGAGGTCTGGACGCGCCGGCGCGTTGAGCCGCGGCGGCAGCGGCGGCTTGCCCGGCTCGATAGAGCCAGGCGCTGGAAGAAGCGGGCTCAGCTCCATGCCGCGACTCGGCCTCGGCCAGGTCGATGAAGCCTGCGATCGTGGCGTTGCCGTACCGGTGTTCGACGAGCCCAGTCGCGCAGGATGTCGAAGAAGGTCGTCGTTGCCGACCCGCTCGCGCAGCGCCTCGAGCGCCATCCCGCCGCGGACGTAGACCGGTGCCGTCGAACAGGTTCGCCGGGTGCCGGGATCGCGCCGGCGGCGGGTTCCAGAAGCCGGTCGTCGCTCGCCGGCGTCGCGTACAGCGCGTCGAACACCTGCCGCGGTCGTCGGCGCCGCCCGACGTGCTGGGCCCAGCGCCACTCCGCCCAGGTCGCGAAGCCCTCGTTGAGCCAGATCTCGGGCCAGCTCTCGAGCGTCACGTTGTCGCCGAACCACTGGTGGGCGAGCTCGTGGGCGAGCAGGACCTGGTCGGGGGCGCGGTCGAAGTAGCGGCCGGGTCTGGGTCTCGAGCGCGTAGCCGATCGCGCGCGCATGGTCGACGATCGCGCCGGCGTGGTCGAACGGGTACGGCCCGAACACTGCGCGAGCAGGGCCAGGATCCGGTCGCTCTTGCGCACGGGCCCGGAGCGCTTCCACAGCCGAGGATCGACCGCGGTCAACGACGATACGCCGGCGATCGTCGACTTGCGAAGCTCGAACTGGCCCGTCGCGATGGTCGCCAGGTAGGTTGCCATCGGCTCCGTCTCGTGCCAGGTCGACCGTGTGGTCCGCCGACGCGGCGGCGATCGGTGAGCTCGCCGTTGGCGATCGCCTCGAGCCCACGGGGAACGCGCACCCGGAAGTCGAAGGTGGCCTTGTCGGTCGGGTGGTCGTTCGACGGAAACCAGGTCGGCGCGCCCTGCGGCTCGTCGGCGACGAGGCTGCCGTCGTCGGTGGTGAACCAGCCCTCCTTGGAGCCATCGGGGCTGCTGATCGTGCCGACCCGGCCGCGATAGGAGACCTTGACGGTGAACTTCGCCGCGTCCGCGATCGGCGTCACCGGCGCGATGATCAGCTCCTGACCCTCACGCCGATACGGCACCGCAACCTCGTCCACCCGCACCGAGCGCACCCTGGGCCCGCGGAAGTCGAGGTCGAAGCCGCTCAGATCCTGGGTCGCGCGGGCGCGGATCGTGGTCCGCGCGTTGATCTCGTCCCTCGACGGTCGATAGCGGAGCGCGATCCGATAGCTCTGCACGTCGTAGCCGCCGTTGCCCGCCTTGGGGAAGAAGGGGTCGCCGAGGCCGGCCGCCCCCGGCGACGCGGCGGCCGCGGCACTCGTGGCCGCGGTCAGCGCCGAGACCAGGGCAAGTAGGCCGACGGCGACGACAGCGGTCGACCGGTCACCGATTCTCGGCTTCCCCGCCACCCAACGAGGGTAGCCGCCGAAATAGGCGGGGCCGCAAGAGCTCAGCGGAGCGGCGGGGTCTGGGCGCGGCGAGCGTCGACCAGCGCCTCGGCGGCGAGTCGGGCACGCTCGGCCGCCTCGCGCTCGGCGCGCTCGGCCGCGCTCGAGCTCCCGCGCCGCGCGCGCCGCCCGCTCGGCGGCTGCGCGACGCTCGCGCGCCTCACGGACCCTCTGATCGAGCGCCCGCTCGAGCTCGTCCCAGGTCCCGTCTCGCTCGTGCTCGCCCCAGAGCTCGACGAAGCGGTCGAAGAGCACCGCCCGGCGCGCATCGACGTAGACCGCCAGCACCTCGAGGCCGCGGTACTTGGCCCGGTGCGGCGCCGCCGCGGCGAGCGCGGGGTCGAGATCATCAGCACTCCCGGCCCGCCGGCGAACGATCTCGGCGTCCTCGCGTCGCAGCTGCCCGATGTGCTCTGCCACCCGCGGCAGCATCACGTCGCAGTCGTGGAGGTCGCCGAGCACGTCCTGGAGGTCGCGCGCGCGCCGGCGCGCGGTCTCGGCGGGGAGGCCGAAGCAGAACTCGGTCGTCTCGAGCACGTAGCGCAGCCGCTTGGCGGCGATTCGCATGTCGTGCTGCTCGGTCGAGCCATCGCGGCGCAGCGCTGCCGGCGGGAACGAGCGCATCTCGTCGAGGCGAACCCGAACGATCCGGGCCGCGTTGTCGACCAGCGGCGCCCTCGGGTCGAGCTTCTTGACCCGCTTGGCCTTCATCGGCGCGCCCCCCCGTTGGCCGACGCCCCGACGCCGGCACCCTCGCCGGCGGAGCTCTCCGCGGGCGCCTCCGGCACCGCCACCAGCGCTGCTGCATCGGCGGCCAGTCCCTCCAGCATCTCGACCAACGCCGCCGTCCGCTCCGGCGAGACGTGTGGTGCGAGGGCCAGGTTCGCTTCGGCCTGCTCGTTGCGCACCTGCGCGACCAGGCTCTGCACCCCCGGGCGGTCCGCCGCTCCGATCCCGTCCGCGAACCGGCCCAGCGCCGCGATCGTCACGTCGCGGTCGCGACGCTCGCCGAGCGCGTCGGCGAGCGCCTTGACCTCGCGCAGTGCCGGCCTGAACCGCTTGCGCGGGAAAGCACGGCTCGAAGACCTCGAGCGCGGCGCGCAGCCGCCGGGTGGCGACGCGCATGTCGTGGACGCGCTCGATGTCGCTGATGTCGAGGACCCCGGCGGCGTGGTCGGCCAGCTCGCGCGGCGCGGATCGCGACCACCTTCGCAGCCGCGGCCGCGTAGGCATCGTCCTCGCTCAGTCCCGGGATCGAACGCGGCTTCGCCACCGCCCCAGGATACCCCGGAGCGTGGACAGCCGACTAGGCCGCCAGCGCCGTGGGGGCGCCGTTGGCGGCGCCTTGTTGAGCAGGTCGAGGATCACGCCCTCGCGCAGCCCGCCCTTGCCGATCTGCAGCGGCTGGCCGAGCAGCTCGGAGAGCTTCTCGAGGATCAGCACGCCGGCCGGCAGGATCCGCACCCGGCGCGGGTCGAGCTCGAAGCGCTTCGCCACGTCGGCGATCGGGTCGCCGGTCAGCACCCGGACGGCGCGCTCCAGCGTCTCGTACTCGAGCACCGCGCCGACCAGCGTCCGCAGCGAGGTGGCGCTGCCGCCGACGGCCACGGCCTGCTCGGGCTGCTCGAGCTCGACCCCCTCGAAGAAGTCGTCGATGTAGTCGCGCACCGCGCGGATCTCGGAGGCGGAGGGCGGGTCGTTGGTCGAGGAACTCCTCCGCCAGCGGCCCCGAGCCGATCTTGAACGAGCGCACCGCGCGCACGCCGTCCGCGACCGTGCCGATCACGATCTCGGACGAGCCGCCGCCGACGTCGACGACGCCGACGTCTCCCTCGACCGGGTGGCCGAGGGTCTTGGTGGCGCCGATGAAGGCGAGCCGGCCCTCCTCCTCCTCGCTCAGCACCTCGACCGGGCACGCCGGCGACGCGCGCGATCTCGCGCGACCACCTGCTCGCGGTTCTTGGCCTCGCGGATCGCCGCCGTGGCGACGATCCGGATCGCCTCCGCGCCCAGCTCCTCGGCGAGCCGCACCTGCGTGGCGACCACCTCGCGACCTCGGCGATCTTCTCGGCGCGTGATGCCGCCGTCGTGCTGCGAGGCCTTGTCGATCCGCGTGTAGGCGCGCTGCTCCATCACCTTGCGCAGCTGGCCCTCCTGCGGCTCGGCGACCAGCACCCGGGTCGTGTTGGAGCCGATGTCGATCGCGGCGCAGAGCATCATGACGCCGATCTTGCCAGAACGCGACGGATGAGACGCGCGGATCCGCCGGGATAGCCGCCGATCACCCGGTTCACCCCGTTTCACATGTGCGTTCACGGCCGGCTTCACCCGAGCCGGCGGCAGCGAGCCGGAAGCCGCTGGACGTCGACGGCGAACGCCGCGGAGGGATCGCCTCGCCGAGACGGCTCGGGCTCACCGTCCCCCACGAGTGGTGGGCCGTCGCCGGCGCTGCTGAAGTCGTTCGAGGCGGCCGGCTTCGCCTGGGTGCAGCTTCATGCGCCGCCGCCGTCGGTGCTCGCCGACGCGCGCCAGTGCACCCGCCACGCGGCGACCCTCACGGCCTCGCTCGGCGACCACCGGGCTCGGAGCGGTCGTCCACGCGCCGGGCGGCCTGCGCGCCGGCACGCCGCGGCGGCGACCGCGCCTTCGAGGGCCTGCTCTCCTACGCCGCCGAGGTCGGCGCCTCGCAGGTGGTCTACCACGCCCTGCGCGCTGCCCGGACGCGCCCGAGAGCGCGAGCCGCTGCTCGCCTCCGAGGCTCGCTCGCTGGCCACCTGGCCACGCTGCGCCGAGCGCCTCGAGGTGACGATCGCGATCGAGAACCTGGCGCCGGTCTTCCCGGGGCCCGAGCCGCTCTCGGCCAACCCGCTCAGCCTCCGCGGGCTCGCTCACCGGATCGGCTCCGAGCGGCTCGGCTTGTGCCTCGACGTCGGCCACGCGCACATCATCGCCGACCTGCGCCACACCTCGCTGCGAGCGCGCTGCTGCGAGCCGGTGCTCGACGTGGTCTCCGTCTTCCACGTGCACGACAACCTGGGGGCGCGACGCGATCCGACGGGCGAGGCGCTCGGGGTCGACCCCCTGCGCCTCGACCTCCACTTGCCGCCGGGGCGTGGCACGCTCGACTGGAGGCGGCTGGCGCCGCTGCTGACGGCCCACCGCGCGCCGCTGCTGCTCGAGGTCCATCCACCACACCGGCCGCGAGCAGCGGAGCTCGCGGCCGGCACGGTGAGCCTGCTGTCCCGAGAAGCTCACGCTCCTCGATGAGGCCTCAGCTCAGGGCTGGTAGCTGATCAGCTCCTCGCGACCGCTCGCACCGGAGATGTGCAGCGTCAGCACCGGACCGACGTCCTTGGCGTAGAACTTGTGCTCGTGGACCTTCGGCTCGAGCGGGGTGAGGTCCTTGGTCATCAGCGCGCCGGTGAAGTGGCCGAACGGCACCTCGACCTGCTCGTCGACGCTCAGCACCTCGCCCTGTGTCCTCGGCCTCGCCCTTGTAGTACTCCTGGCGATAGGCCAGCCCGTCCTCGGGGTTGGCCGGGCAGGGCGATCCCGGCCTGCGCCCCGTCGACGCCGGCCTCGAACGACCCGGCCCGGCTGGAGACCTTGCCGTTCTCGTACTCGGCCGTGTTCTCGCCCAGGTACCAGATGTTGCCGTCGGTGTCCTGGGCGTACTAGTCGTCGGTGACCTCGACCGGCTCGCCGCTTCTCGCGTGACGACGTCGCTGACGACGCGCGCCTCGACGCCGTTGGCGATCGTCTTCGTCTTGTCGGTGACCGTGACGACGACGTCGCTGCGTCGCCGGTCCGGTCGCTCTCGCTGTAGACCCAGCGGCTGCCCGGCTTCATCGGCCAGTACGGGTTGTCGATCTCGGTCGTGAACTCGGCCGGGTCCAGCTTCACCGTCTCGCTTCCCTGTGGCAGGCCCGAGTCCGGCGGCCCCGTGGTGCCGGCGTCCTGGACGCTCTCGGTGACCGTGGTCGTCGTCTCGCCACCTCCGCAGGCGACCAGCGCCAGCGACGAGACGAGCGCGACGATCCCGATTCCGATGAACTTGATGTTGACCTTGCTCCGCATGTCGAACTCCTTTCGGTTGGCCTGTTCCGCAGGCCTGACGGACAACCTGACGGGAGGTCTATGAGGGTCGAATGAGCGCCCGATGAGAGTGCGCGCCACAGCTTTCATCGCTTTCTCATTTCCCTCTGCGGCAGTCGAACCCAGGAGGGAACGGATGAACCTGAATCGCAAGTTCGTCGCCATCGGCGCAGCGGTCGCGGCACTCGCCGCCGGCGGGGCCGGGATCGCCTACGCGGTCGGCGGCGGCGAGGAGGGCGCGGCTACGGAGTAGCCCCGGACTCGGGCAAGGCGATCCGCAGGGTCGCGGGAGCGCCGCCGCCGACGACCGTCACCCGCCCGCCGTGCGCTTTCGCGATCGCCTCGACGATCGCCAGGCCGAGCCCGGCTCCGCCGCCGGTGCGGCCCTCCTCGCCACGGGTGAAGCGCTCGAATGCGACGGTCTCGAATCCCGCCGCGAAGCCCGGACCGTCGTCGGCTACATCGATCAGCAACGAACCGTCCTCGGAGCGGGCGGCGAGGCGTACGTCGCCGGTTCGCCGTGGCGGAGCGCGTTGTCGACCAGATTGCCGATCGCCTGTTCGACCCGCAGCACGTCGCAGCTCGTCGATCAGCTCCAGCCGGCGCATCGACGCGTGATCGCGCGGCCGGCCTCCCGTGCGCGCGCGGCGAACCTCGACCCCACCCGCTCGAGCAGGTCGCGAACCTCCACCGGCTCGCGCTTGATCGGCAAGCGGCCCTGGTCGGCGCGGGCGATCACCAGCAGGTCCTCGGCGAGTCGCGAGAGCCGGTCGACCTCCTCGCTGGCCGAGAGGATCGCCTCGCGCAGCTCCTCCGGCGTGCGCTCCGGGCGGCGGGCGAGATCAAGCTCAGCGCGCAGGATCGCAAGCGGAGTACGAAGCTCGTGGCTTGCGTCGGCGACGAAGACCCGCTCGCGCTCCAGCGACCCCTCGATCCGGTCGAGCATCGCGTTCAGCGTCTCGGCGAGCCGGTGCAGCTCGTCCTCGGCGGCGGGCAACGGCAGGCGCTCGCCGCTGTGATCCAGGGTGATGTCCGCCGCGCGGCGGCGCAGCGCCTCGACCGGCGCCAGCGCCCGAGTGGCGAACAGGAACCCGAGCCCACCCGCGAGCGCGAGCGCCAGCGGCGCCCCGATCAAGAAGGCGCCGGCGATTCCGGCCAACGCCTCGCGGCGGTCGTCGGTCGAGGAACCCGCGACGACGATCACCGGGCCGTCGGCCGAGTCCACCGGCTGGGCCAGGACCCTGGCCTTGCCCTCGACGCTGGGAACGTCGAGGTCGACGAACACGCGCCCAGTGGCCGCACGGTCGAGCGTCTGCGCGTCGATCGCCGCGCCGGATCTCGGAGCGAGCGTCGACGCGACCAGCTCGCCGTCCGGGGTGAGGATCTGCGAGAAGCCCTCCTCGCCCTGGAACAACCCTCCCGTCAGACGCGGCGGGTCCTGACCCGATTCGACCACGGTCGTCAGGTCGGCCGCGCGGGCGTCGAGGCCGTCCTCGAGCGCTGCGGTGAGCTCGCTCGAGGTGCGCAGGTAGACGAACAGACCCGCGAGCGCGAGCACCAGGGCGAGCGAGGCGACGAACGCCGCCGTCAGCCTCGCCCGGATCGAGAGCCGGTCCAGCATCACCCGTCGGCGCGCAGCCGGTAGCCGACCCCGCGCACGGTCTCGATCGTGTCGGTCGCCGAACGGCCGATCGATCTTCTCGCGCAGGTAGCGGATATAGACGTCGACGATGTTCGACCGGTTCTCGTAGTCGTAGTCCCATGCGTGCTCGAGGAGCTGGTAGCGCGACAGCACCTCCCCGGGCCTGCGCATGAACGCCTCGAGCAGCGCGAACTCCTTCGCCGAGAGGGCGATCTCGGTTGCGCCGCGCGACACGGAGTGCAAGGCGGGGTCGAGGCGCAGCTCGCCGACCTCGAGCGTCACCGGGCGCTCGACCGGTCCGCGCCGCACCAGCGCCCGCAGCCGTGCGAGCAACTCGGCGAACGAGAACGGCTTGACCAGGTAGTCGTCGGCGCCGTGGTCGAGGCCCGCGACCCGGTCCTCGACCGCGTCGCGCGCGGTCAGCATCAGCACCGGCGCCCAGATCCCGTCGTCGCGCAGCCGCCGGCAGGTCTCGAAGCCGTCGATGCCCGGCAGCATCACGTCGAGCACGATCGCGTCGAACTCGGTCGATCCGGCCATCCACAGCGCGTCCTCGCCGCGCTCGGCGACGTCGGCGGCGATCCCCTCCTCGCGCAGGCCACGGCGAATCAGCGCGGCCATCTTGGCCTCGTCCTCGACAACCAGGATTCTCATCTCGGCGCAGGCTCCCGTTCGTAGATGAGAGCGAGATGAGAGGATCGCACCTCGTGGTGGGGTGTGCCGGCGGCCCGCTCCCCTCTAGGAGTGCTTGACGACGATCCCCTGAAGGATGTCGGCGGCACTGCGGCAGCGGTCGATCGCCTCTTCGATCGCCTCCAGGACATCCTTCCAGCGGATGATCAGCACCGGGTCGATCCCACCCTCGAACAGCGCTGCCAGGGCGCCCCGGTAGATCCGGTCTCCCTCCCGCTCGCGGCTGCGGACGGCCTGCAGGTATGGGTCGAGTCTGATCGAGGCGAGCGAGGCTCTCCAGAGCGCGCGCGAGCTCGCGCGCGGCGTCGCGCAGGACGCCCGCAAGGGCCTCGGCCTGTTCCAGCGGTGCCTCGATCCGGTACATCGCCGTTTCCTCGACGGCCTCTTCGACGTCATCGACAACATCGTCTATCGCGCCCGCAAGCTTGTAGATGTCATCGCGGTCGAACGGCCGGAGCTTGCTGCGATGAAGCGTGTGGACGATCCGCCGAGTGAGCTCATCGCCTCGATGCTCGCACTCCGTAGATCTCGGATCGGAGCGGCGCGCTGTCATCGGGCCAGGTGGTGAAGAGCTGCGTGGCAAGCTCGGCGGCCTGCCGAGCGTTGGCCCCCGCTTCTGCAAGCCAGCCGAGGATCTCCGGTTCGCCAAGCCCGGCGCCCCAGGCTACGCGCCGATGGAGCCATCCGAGTCGAGGTCCGCGGCTCACGGGAGCGTTCCGTGCCCTCTGGGCGCGCGGCGCTCGTGACGTGCCGGCTCGACGCCTATGACGGGACCGGTTCGCCCGGGTGCGAGGCGTCCTGGAACTCGCGGAACAGGCCGGTGACGACGAAAGCGACCTGCTCGCCGATGTCGACGGCGTTGTCGCCGATCCGCTCGATCGCCCGGGCGACGAGGATCATCGTCATCGCCCACTCGCGGCGGTCGTGGTCGTCGCCGATCTCGAGCGCGATCCGGAAGATCTCCTTGTTGAGGTTGTCGACGACGTCGTCCTGGCGCACGAGGTCGCGCGCCATCTCGACGTCGCGGCCCTCGAACGCCCGCTTGGCCTGCGAGAGCTGAGTCCGGACCTGCTTGCCCATCGTCGACGATGTCGTTGAGGATGCGCTCGTCGGCGGGCGGCTCGTGGCCGGCGATCGGGATCAGCTTGGCGATGTTCACGCACTGGTCGCCCATCCGCTCGATCGCCTTCATCAGGTGCAGCAGGGCCGCGATCAGGCGCAGGTCGGTGGCCACCGGCGCCTGCGTGGCGAGCAGGGTGAGGATCGCCTGGTGGACCTCGAGGTAGCGGCCGTCGATGACGTCGTCGTCGGCGATCACCAGCTCGGCCGAGCTCGATGTCCTGATGCTCGACCGCCTCGATCGACTGCGTCGAGCTGGGCGACGACCAGGTCGAGGCCCTCGAGCGCGCGCTGCTCGAGGTTCTCGAGCTCCTCCTGGTAGTGGATCCGGACGTCCCGTCGGCCATCAGCCGACCTTCCCGGTGACGTAGTCCTCGGTGCGCTGAGTCGGAGGGGTTGGTGAAGATCTTCTCGGTCTCGTCGTACTCGACCAGCCGGCCCTGGCGGTGCTTCTCGTCGGCGTCGAGCTTGACGATCAGGAACGCGGTCATGTCGGAGACCCGCGCCGCCTGCTGCATGTTGTGGGTGACGATCACGATCGAGTACTCCTCGCTTCAGCTCGAGCATCAGGTCCTCGATCTTGCCGGTCGAGATCGGGTCGAGCGCCGAGCAGGGCTCGTCCATCAGGATCACGTCGGGGTCGACCGCGAGGCAGCGGGCGATGCAGAGGCGCTGCTGCTGGCCGCCGGACATCCCGAACGCGTTCTCGTCGAGGCGGTCCTTGACCTCGTCCCACAGAGCGCCGCGCGCGCAGCGCCCTCTCGACCGATCTCGTCCATGTCGTCCTTCATGCCCGAGGATCCGCGGGCCGAAGGCGATGTTGTCGTAGATCGACTTCGGGAACGGGTTCGGCTTCTGGAACACCATCCCGATCCGCTTGCGGACCTCGACCGGGTCGACCTGGGGCGCGTAGATGTCCTCGCCGTGGTAGAGTGACCTTGCCGTCGACGCTCGCCGACGGGATCAGGTCGTTCATCCGGTTGAGGCAGCGGATCAGGGTCGACTTGCCGCAGCCGGAGGGACCGATCAGCGCGGTGATCGCGTTGCGGTGGATGTCCATCGACACGTCCGACACCGCCGGGTTGCCGCCGTAGGAGACGGTCACGTTCTCGAGCCGGAAGACGTGCTCGCCGCCGCATCGCCGCCTTCGCCCCGTGGCTGCGACGCCGCTTCGCGCGCGGTCGCAGCGACGTCGACGCCGAGCGCCTCCTGGGGGTCTCTGGTCTGCTCAGGTTCGGTCACCGTTCTCTCCAAGCTAATCACCTACCACTTCTTCTCGTACTTGTTGCGCAGCCAGATCGCGACCGCGTTCATCGCCAGCAGGATCACCATCAGGACGATGATCCCGGCGGCGGCGAGCGGACTGGTACTCGTCCTGGGGCTCGGAGATCCAGCCGAAGATCTGGATCGGAAGCGCCGTGAACATCTCGAGAAGGCCAGTCGGCGAGGTGGTCGCGAAGGCGGCCGCGCCGATCACGATCAGCGGCGCCGTCTCGCCGATCGCCCGCGAGAGCGCCAGGATCGCCCCGGTGGCGATCCCGGGGATCGAGGCCGGCAGGACCTGCTTCCAGATCGTCTGCCACTTGGTCGCGCCCGAGCGCCATCGAGCCCTCGCGGATCGAGGGCGGCACGGCGCGGATCGCCTCGCGCCCGGCGACGATCACGCACCGGCAGCACGAGCAGCCCGAGCGTCAGCCCGCCGGCGAGCAGCACGTGACCCAGATTCGAGCGGCCCGCGGACGAGGAAGGCGAGGCCGAGGACCCCGTAGACGATCGAGGGAACCGCGGCCAGGTTCTGGATGTTGACCTCGATGAAGCGGTTGAACCAGCGCTCGCGGTTCGGCGAACTCCTCCAGGTAGACGGCCGTCGCGACGCCCACCGGGATGATGAACGCGGTACAGACGACCATCAGCCACAGGGTCCCGAGCAGCGCCGGCCCGATCCCGGAGCTGGCCGGGGTCGATCCGCGACGGGGTCGTCGGTGAGGAAGTCGAGGCTGAGCGAGCCGATCCCCTGCTCGAAGACCTCGACCAGCAGCGACGACGAGGACCGCAAGCGATGCCAGCAGGCAGGCGACCAGGCACGCCTTGAAGGCAAGCTCCCGGAAGCGGGTCGAGCGTCGCCGACTCGGAAGCTGGGTCCGCGACCGCGCCGGCGACCGCTGCCTTCGGCGCGGCGGATTCATTCGTAGACCTCGCGGTACTTGCGCACGAAGCGGATCGCGATCATGTTCATCAGCAGGGTGAGCATGAAGAGCGTCAGACCGCAGCGCGAAGATCGACTGGTAGCCGATCGTCCCGACCGGGTTGTCGCCCTTGGCCGTCGCGCCCATGAACGCGGTGATCGTCGCGTGAGCCTCGGTCGGGTTGATGCCCGAGTTCGGCTGCCAGGCCGGCGGCGATCAGGACGATCATCGTCTCGCCCACGCCCGCGCGAGATGCCGAGCACGATCGAGGCGACGATGCCGGAGATCGCCGCCGGGAAGACGACCCGGGTCGAGACCTGGCGCTTGGTCGCGCCCATGCCGTAGGCGCCCTCGCGAAGGCCTCCCGGCACGGCCGACATCGCGTCCTCGGAGATCGAGGCGATCGTCGGCACGATCATGAATCCCATGATCAGCCCCGCGGCGAGCGCGTTGAAGACCTGGACGTCCAGGTGCAGCAGGTCCTGGAGGATCGTCGGGGTGATGAAGGTGAGCGCGAAGTAGCCGAAGACGATCGTCGGCACACCGACAAGCACCTCGAGGACCGGCTTGACGATCCGCCGCGCCCGCGGGCTCGCGTACTCGGACAGGTAGATCGCCGAGCCGAGCCCGATCGGGACCGCGACCAGGATCCCGATCCCGGTGATCATGAAGGTTCCGATCAGCAGCTGCCGGATCCCGAAGGCCGGATCGGCGAACAGCGGCGACCACTCGGTGTCGGTGAAGAACGCACTTCCGACATCCTTGAAGAAGGGAACGGACTCGTTGAGCAGCGCGACGACGATCAGGATCGTCGTCAGGACCGAGATCGCCGCGGCCCCGAAGAGGGCGGCGCGAATGGCCTCCTCGCCCCAGCGGCGGCGGCGGACGCCGAGGGGCTCTCGCCCCCGGCGTCACGCCTGCCACCTGAGTGCCGGCTTCCACCGTGTGCTCTGTGTGTCGGCCGGCGACCCCTCGGGGGGGCTCTAGCCGACCGCCTTGTCCACGGCCGATTGCGCCTCGCTGGCCTGCTTGTCGTCCATCGGGACGATCAGCGACTGCTCGGCGATCGTGTCGTAGTTGTCGACCACGTACTGCACGAACGCGGTGACCTCGGGCCTTGTCAGCGCCTCGGTCGACGGGTACATGAACAGCGGCCGTGAGAGTGGCGAGTACGAGCCATCCTGGATCGTCTCCGGGCTCGGGGCGACGCAGCCACTGCCGTCGTCGACCGAGATCAGGTTCAGCGTGTCCTGGTTCTGCTCGTAGTAGGAGAACCCGAAGTAGCCGGACCCGTTCTGGTCGCCGGCGACCCCCTGAACGAGCACGTTGTCGTCCTCGGAGGGCTGGTACTGCTTGCGGCTGACGCCCTCCTCGCCGTTGATCACGTCGGTGAAGTAGTCGAACGTCCCGGAGTCCGTGCCCGGACCGTAGAGGCTCACCTCGGCGTCCGGGAGCGGGTCACCGGTGTCGGCGTCCTTGCCCAGCTCGCTGTAGTTGGTGACCTTGTCGTCGACCCAGAGCTGCTTCAGCTGATCGACGGTCAGACAGCTGATCTCGAGCGCCGGGTTGCTCACGATACGAGATCCCGTCGTTCGCGACCTGGAAGTCGGAGTAGGCGACGCCACCCTTCTTGCAGGCATCCACCTCCTCGGGCTCGATCGGCCGCGAGGCGTCGGAGATGTCGGTTTCACCGGCGCAGAACTTCTCGAAGCCGCCGCTGGTGCCGGCCGCACCGACGGTGATGTTCACGTCCGGGTTGTCCTGGTTGAAGAGCTCGGCCGCGGCCTCGGCGAACGGCTGCACGGTGCTCGAGCCGTCGATCGTGATCGAGCCCGAGAGACCGGTGACGGTGCCGCCCCCGCTGGTGGATGAGGTGGTGGTGCTGTCGTCGCCGCCGCACGCGGCCGCCCCGAGGGCGAGCGCGATGCTGGCTCCGACGACCGGCAGCCACTTCTTAGAGATCACTTGGATGGGTCTCCTTCTGATTCGGTTGGACTGAAGGGCCTTGCACACGACAGGCACCTCCGCGCGCGAGAGCACCTCGCACCACTGCGTGCAGAGGTTGCTGGGCGCCGGTCATACGCGTGTGAAAAAGGTGTGAAACCCGGAAGGAATCTGGCGCGGGCAGGCGAGATCGACCGCGACCGCGTCTCGCTATGTTGATCGCACTACGCCGAGTCGCTGACGAGCGGCGACTCGGCGACGCCGGGTGCAGCCGGCGCCGTCTCGAGCGGTCCGGTCGGCGGCGCGTCCGCATCGGCGGACTCGCCCGCCTGGGGCTCGAAGCGGTAGCCGACGCCGAAGTGAGTGTGGATGTAGCTCCACCCGGGCGACAGCCGTTGCAGCTTCGAGCGCAGCTTGCGGACGAAGACGTCCACCGAGCGGTCGCCGTGCGCCATCGCGTAGCCCCAGACTCGCTGATAGAGGTCCTCGCGCTCGATCACCCGGCCGCTGGCCTCGGCGAGCACCTGGAGGAGCTCGAACTCGCGCCGGGTGAGGTCGAGGCTCTGGCCGGAGACGAAGGCCTGGAACTGGTCGGCGCGGATCTCGATCTCGCCGGCGACGACGGGGCCGGCGTCGGCCTTCGGCTGGCTGCGGCGGCGGCGGCGCACCACCGCCTCGATCCGCGCCATCACCTCCTCGGGATGCGAGGGCTTGGCGATCCAGTCGTCGGCGCCGAGGCGCAAGCCGCGAACTCGCTGGGCGACGGTCGAGCCCTGGGTGCAGACGATAACTCCGAGGTCGGGGAGCATGCCGCAGACGCGCTCGAGGAACTCCCAGCCGAGCGGCCCCAGCAGGGCGAGGTCGACCAGCAGCGCGTTGAGCTTCATCGCCACCAGCTCCTCGACGGGGACGCTGGACGAATGGACCCTGTACTCCCACCCGGCCGCGTCGAAGCGCCGCGCGAGCACGCGCAGGAAGCCACTGTCGTTGTCGATTACGGCAAGTCGGACTGTCCCAGGCTGTGAGCTCATGCCCCGTGCCTCTCTCTGAGCGATGCCCGATGCCAATGGTAGAGCGCGGCGAACGCGACTCAAGGCCGTTCACAGGACTTTTACACGCAAGTTCTCACCATTTTCACGCCCGCAACGGTCCCGGCGAGCAGACTGCCGCTCACGAGATCCTCTCTCGTGCAGCGCGCGGCCTCACTCCCTGCCCCGGGCCGCGCGCTAACTCTTCTCCCCGCGGAATCGTGCCCGACATGGAGGTCGGGCGCGATTCTCTCGGGCTCAGAACGTCGCCTCGCGCACGCCCGAGACGATGATCGCGAGGATCACCAACGCCGACCATCACCCGGTAGACGACGAAGACGTCGTAGCTGTGGGTGCGCACGAAGCGCAGCAGGGCGACGATCGCGAAGTAGCCGGATACCGCGGCGGCGATGATCCCGGCGATCATCGGGCCGGCGACGCCGTCCGGCAGGCCGTCTTTGACGGCCTCGTAGCCCTTGAACACGATCGCCCCCGCGGTGGCGGGAACCAGGAGCAGGAACGAGATCTTGGCCGCCGCGTCGCGGGTGAGCCCGAGGAAGCGCCCGGCGGTGATCGTGATCCCCGAGCGCGAGGTTCCCGGAGCCAGCGAGATCACCTGGGCGACGCCGATCCAGAGAGCCTGACGGATGGTCACGTCGCGGACCTCGAAGCGTTGTGACAGGCGATCCGCCCAGCCGAGCAGGAGGCCGAAGACGATCATCTGGACGCCGATCATCCACGGCTCGCCCAGATGGTCGTCGATCCACTGCGAGCCGAGGCCGCCGACGATCACGGCCGGGATCGTGCCGATGATCACCGCCCACGCCAGGCGCTCGTCGGCATCCTCGATCGCGCGGGTGCGGACGGTGCGCAGGAAGCCGCGGACCATCGCCCAGAGCTCGTGGCGAAAGTAGTAGACGACGCCGATCAGGGTGCCGATGTGCAGGGCGACGTCGAAGGTCTTGTTGAAGCTCGGGTTGTCGCGCAGGAAGGTGTAGTCCTGCAGCCACGGGACGAGGATCAGGTGGCCGGAGGACGAGATCGGCAGGAACTCGGTCAGGCCCTGCACGATCCCGAGCAGGATCGCTTCGAGGATCGACACGAGCGCGGGAGGTTAGTAGGGCCCCGGCCGCCGCCGGGGTCTCAGGTAGCGGAGACGCCCCGGACGATCTGGTAAGCGAGCGCGCCGAGCGCGGCGCCCGCCACAGGCCCGGCGACGTAGAGCCAGAAGTCGGCCCACTCACCGGAGACCAGCGCCGGGCCGAACGAGCGCGCCGGGTTCATCGACGCCCCGGTGACCGGCCCGCCGAAGAGCGCGTCGAGGCCAACCGCGCCCCCGATCGCGATCGCTGCCGCGGCGCCGACCGCACGGGTGTCGGTCGCCACGGCCATGATCACGAACATCAGGATCGCGGTCAGGAACATCTCGTAGACGAAGGCGCTGCCGGCGCCGACGCTGGGCACGGTCGCCCCCAAGGAGGCGGGCTCGTCGGGCCAGACCGCGAGCAGCAGAAGCGCCCCCGCGACGGCGCCGACGAGCTGAGCGGTGACGTACGCGACCGCCTCACGGGCCGGAAAGTGGCGCGTGAGCGTGAAGGCGACGGTGACTGCGGGATTGATGTGCGCGCCGGAGAGGTGTCCGGTCGCATAGACCATCACCATGATGATCAGGCCGAAGGTGAACGCGATCCCGACCGCGCCGAGCACGCCGTCGTAGCTCGCGTCGGCGACGATCGCGCCGCAGCCCGCGAACACCAGCGCGAACGTGGCCAGCCCCTCGGCGACCGCCCGCCGCACCACCGAGACCGATCCGTCCACTAACGACGCTCTGGCTCTGGCCCTGGCACGAGGTCCTCGAGGAGTGCCTCGACGCGGCTGCGGATGTCGTCGCGCACGCGCCGCACTCCCTCCAGGTCGAGCTCCGCCGGGTCCTCGACCTCCCAGTCCTCGTAGCGCTTGCCCGGATAGATCGGGCAGGCGTCTCCGCAGCCCATCGTGATCACCGCGTCGGCGGCCTCGACGACCTCGTCGGTCATCGGCTTCGGGAACTCCTTCGAGACGTCGACGCCGAGCTCCGACAGCGCCTCGACGACGTTCGGGTTGATCCGCTCACCCGGGCTCGAGCCGGCCGAGCGCACGTGGACGCTGCCGGCGGCGAGCTGGTCGAGCAGCCCCGCGGCCATCTGGCTGCGTCCGGCGTTCTGGACGCAAACGAAGAGGACCTCGGGCACGTCCTTGGCGACCGAGCCCTCGACCTGGCCGAGAGCGCGCAGGCGCTCGCGCGCGAAGCGGTGCACGAACAACGGCACGAAGTTCTTCAGCCGCGCGTCGCCCAGCTTCTGCAGCGACTCGGCCATGTAGCGCTCGATCGTCTCGCGCTGAGAACATGCCCGCGAACTCCTCCTGTAGCGACGCGAGCCCCTTCTCGAGGTGCGAGCGCGTGATCAGATCGACGTCGAGTTCTCGCAGTTGGGCCGCCAAGACCTCACCTCCACTTGCCCCGGTGGATCGTGCCTCTCGCGTGCAGGAGCCCAGACTACTCCATTGACAGATGTGATTTCAATCGGTATAAGTAAATAGATGACCGTCGATCTGGAACTGGCGCCGAAGCACAAGCGCCCCAAGGGCGAGGTCTGCTGCGAGCCGGTCGTCTACCCCGATATCGAGCGCGAGCACGCCGAGCGCATGGCCGGGTGGCGAAGGCCCTCGGCGACCCGATCCGGATGCAGCTCGTCGACGTGCTGCGAAAGCACGCCGGCAAGGTCTGCGTCTGCGAGCTGGTGCCGCTGTTCGACCTCTCCCAGCCAACCGTCTCCCACCATCTGAAGGTCCTTCGCGAGGCCGGCATCGTCGGCTCCGAGCGCCAGGGCCTGTGGGCCTACTACTACGTCAATCTCGAAGCGTTGGAGGAGCTGAGCGCATGGTTGAGCTGAGGACGAAGGACGAGATCCGCGAGGCCGTTCGCGAGCGCTACGCAGCCGCGGCGCGGAGCGTCGGAGCCGAGGATGCGGGCTGCTGCGGCTCGGCCGAGAGCTCTTGCGGTTGCAGCGCGCCCGTCGAGGGGACGCCCGAAGTCTTCGGAGCCGAGCTGTACGCGAGCGAGGACCGCGAGGCGCTGCCCGACGCGGCGAGACTGGCCTCGCTCGGCTGCGGCAACCCGACCGCGGTCGCTGACCTGCGCGACGGGTGAGACGGTGCTCGACCTGGGCTCGGGCGGCGGCATCGACGTGCTGCTCTCGGCCCGCCGGGTCGGTCCCGGCGGCAAGGCGTACGGCCTCGACATGACCGACGAGATGCTCGAGCTGGCGCGCCGCAACCAGCGTCAGGCCGGGGCCGAGAACGTCGAGTTCCTCAAGGGGACGATCGAGCAGATCCCGCTGCCAGACGACTCCGTCGACGTGATCATCTCCAACTGCGTGATCAACCTCTCCAGCCGACAAGACACGGGTGTTCGGGGAGGCAGCGCGGGTGCTGCGGCCCGGCGGCCGGCTTGCCTTCACCGACATCGTCGCCGACCCGGACATGGACGAGGCGACGCGGGCCGACATGGCGCAGTGGACCGGATGCATCGCCGGCGCGCTGACGGCCGACGAGTTCGGGCGGGCGCTGACGACCGCCGGGTTCACCGCGATCGAGATCACGGAGACCCACCGCGTCCACGACCAGGCGGCGTCGGCGATCGTTCGGGCACGGTCAGGCTCCGCGAGCCAGGCGCGATAAAGTCCGGGGCGTGAACCGAGCAGGTCGCCTCGCCTCCGTGGTCGTCTTCTCGCTCGCCGCGCTCCTGGCACTGGCGCCGGCCGCGATGGCGGCCGACGGGGTCGGCCTCTGGGGCCGCACCGACGACAAGGTCGTCACCTACTTCTCGTTCGCGGTGATGGCCTTCTTCGCCATCCTCATCGTCGTACTGACGGTGATCCAGTCGCGGCTGGAGAGCCGCAAGGACCGCGCCCGCGAAGAGCTCGAGCGGCTGCGGCGCCCGTAGCGCCACCGAGCAGATGAGCAAGGTCTCATACGAGCGCCGCGGCTCAGCGGCGCTGCTGACGATCACGCGCCCCGAGCGCCGCAACGCGGTCGACGACGAGACGGCGGGCCTCCTGCTCGAGGCCTTTCGCGAGTTCGAGCGCGATCACGAGGCGCGGGTGCTGGTGCTCTGCGGGGAGGGACCCGACGCGTTCTGCGCCGGGGCCGACCTGAAGGCCTTCGCGGAGAAGGCCGCGGAGTTCTCCGGCGACGACCCACAGGGCGCGATCGACGCCTGGCTGAAGGAGCGGCCCGGTGGGCCGCTCGGGTTCACCAGGCTGCGGGCCTCGAAGCCGACGATCGCGGCGATCTCCGGCTGGTGCCTCGCGGGCGGGCTCGAGCTCGCCCTCTGGTGCGACCTGCGGGTGGCGACCGAGGAGGCGAAGCTCGGGTTCACCGAGCGGCGCTTCGGCGTCCCCCTGATCGACGGCGGCACCCAGCGGCTGCCGCGGATCGTCGGCATCGGGCGGGCGCTGGAGATGATCCTCACCGGCCGGATCGTCGACGCCGACGAAGCCCTGGGGTGGGGCCTCGTCAACGAGGTGGTGGCGCCCGAGCGCCACATCGACCGGGCGCTCGAGATCGCCGAGGGCCTGGCGGGCTTCCCGCAACCGACGATGCTGTCCGACCGCCGAGCGGCGATCGACGGCATCGGGCTCAGCTTCGAGCAGGGACTCGAGCTCGAGGCCGAGCTCGGGCGCGCATCGGTCTCGACCGGGGTTCTGGGGGCCGGAAGGTTCGCCGCCGGCGAGGGCCGTGGCGCCGAGGGCGCCGGCGTCTGAGCTCGAGCTCGGTCTAGATCCGGAACTCGGTCAGCAGGCGCTTCTCGGCCTCGCCCTCGACCGTGGCGACCACCTCGACGTTGGTCTCGAGCGGGGTGCCACGGAGCTTGGTCGCCAGCAGGTCGTCGACCTGAAACACCCCCGCGGAGTTGTTCATCGCGATCGCGATCCTCACCGCGCGCTCCTCACCGGCCGAGATGTCGACTGAATCGATCGCGGCGGCGGAGATCGCATGGATGCCCATCTGGCCCGACTCGACCGGGAGCCGCGACCGGCCCTCCGCCATGTCGAGTGCGTCGGAGACCCGGACCACGCCGGCCTCGACCGTGTAGGGCTCGCCTCGGCGGCGGTGGCCGATGATCGCGTGCAGCGACTCGGCGATCACCACGGTGCGCTCGGCGGGGTCCTTGTAGACGTCGGCGAGCAGCTCGCGCAGCTTGCGCTCGGCGAGAAAGAGGCTGTAGGCCTCGTGGTCGGCGCGGTGAATCGACATGCCGACATCGTGGAGCAGCGCTCCGGCGGCGACCACGACCTCGGCGTCGCGGTCGCGCATCCCATGGTCGGAGACCATCGCCGGGCGGATGCCGCCCTTGACCAGCAGCCGCAGCACCCGCAGGGCGATGTTGAGGACGACCTGGACGTGGACCCAGGAATGGTCGGACATCCCCAGCCGCTCGGACTGCACCTGCGCCATGTGCCACCACGACCGCACCTCGGCGTCCGCGTTGATGCCCTCGAGCAGCGCCTCGAGCCGGCGGTTACCGCGGCTCGGGGCGCGCACTTGCGCGCCCTCGATCGCGATCCCCGGGGTGCGGCCGATCTCGCCGGGCCCGGCCGGAGTCGTTTCGGGGAGTGCCCTGTCGTCGGAGTTCGCCACCGGCGCAGCATCGCAGGCGCGGCCGAGCGATTCCCTCTCTGCGTCGGATCGCCCGACTTTTCCGCCGCACGGCCGACTTACCCTGCCGCATGTGGCTACTTCCGGGGCAGGGAAGCCGAGTTGCCCGAAGACCGGCTTGACAGTTCCCGAGTGCAGCTGCCGGAGCTGCCTCGAGGCGATGCTGCGTGAATTCCGGCCCACCCTGCTCGCGGCCGAGATCAAGATCACTCGGCCCCGGGGGGCCGAGGAGCCACCGAGACGGCGCAAGGCGACTTAGCTACCCACGCCCCGGCGGTACGATCGCCGGCGAGTTGAGCGGGTCCGGCGAAGCCACGGGCAGGGCATTCGCGCGCGCGGCGCTGCTCGGCAACCCCTCGGACGCCTACGGCGGCAAGACGATCGCGGTCACGATCCGCGACTACGCCGCGGAGGTGACGGTCAGCGAGGCAGACGAGCTCCGAACCGCCGGGGTCCAGGGCGGCGGCGAGCTGGTCGCAGCCGCGGTGGCACGCTTCGAGACCGTCTGCCGCGAGCGCGGCGCCGAGCCACGGTCGATCTCGGTCGGTCTTCGCACCACGATCCCGGTGCAGGTCGGGCTCGGCGGCTCGAGCGCGATCGTGATCGCGACCCTGCGCGCCCTCTGCGAGCTGAACGAGCTCGAGATCGAGCCGGCGCGGATGGCCGAGCTCGCGCTCGCCGTCGAGGTCGAGGAGCTCGGGATCGCCGCCGGCCTCCAGGACCGGGTCGTGCAGTCATACGAGGGCCTGGTCTACATGGACTTCAGCGCCGCCGAGCCCCACCGATACGAGCGGCTCGACCCGGCGCTGCTGCCGCCCCTGTTCGTCGCCCATCGCGCCGGCGCGTCGCAGCCTTCGGGCTTGATCCACGCAGGGCTGCGCGAGCGATTCGAGCGCGGCGACCGGGCGACCGTCGCGGCGATCGAGCGAATCGCGCGCCTCGCCGAATCGGGGCGCCGGTGCCTGCTCGACGGCGACCGCGAAGCGCTGGGACAACTGATGGCGGAGAACGTCGCCGCCCGTGCCGAGCTAGTCGAGCTGGATCCGCGCCATCTCCGCATGATCGAGCTCTCGCGCTCGCTCGGCGCTCCCGCCAACTACGCGGGCTCGGGCGGGGCGATCGTCGGCCTGGTTCCCGCTCGCCTCGATCGCGACGAGCTGCGCGATGCGTTCACAGCGGAGGGTTGCGAGCTGGTCTTTCCGGCCTAGAATCCGCGCGATGCCGGACCTGCTCTCGATCGAGCGAGACGACGCGGTGGCGCTGGTGACCCTGCGCCGGCCCGAGAAGCACAACGCGCTCTCGATCGAGCTGCGGACCCAGCTCGGCGAGGCCTTCGGCGCGCTGTCGGCGGACGACGGCATCGGCTGCGTCGTGCTCACGGGCGCCGGCGCCTCGTTCTGCTCGGGGATGGACACGAGCCAGTTCGGTGGCGATCTCAGCAACCGGGAGCGGCTGGTCGAGACCAGCACGACGGCCTTCAAGGCAGTCGGCGGCTGCCGGAGGCCGGTGGTCGCAGCGGTCAACGGCCCGGCTCTGGCCGGAGGCTTCGCGCTCGCCCTGCTGTGCGACCTCAGGGTGGCGACCCAGGCGGCAACGTTCGGATATCCCGAGCTCCCCCGCGGCATCCCGCCGAGCTACGCGGCGGCTCGGGCCGTACTGCCGGCCACGGTCGCGCAGGAGCTCTGCCTGACCGGTCGGATCGTTCGCGCCACCGAGGCGCAGAGGCTCGGGATCGTCCGCGAGGTCGTCTCGGGCGACGTGCTCCCGCGGGCGCTTGCGCTCGCCGAGCGGGTTGCCGGCCTGCCGCGAAACGCCGTGCTCGAAACCAAGCGCAAGACCCTGCTCGAGCGCCGCCACCTGTGGGGCTTCCTGTTCGAGGAGGAGGAGCGGGTCTTCCGCCGGGCCCTGCTCGGCGAGGCGGGCGGGCAAGCGGCCTGAGAGCCGATCGCCGGGTGCCGGCGATCAGCTCAGGGGCGAGGCGGCCGCGAGAATCCGGGGCCAGACGTAGGTCTCCCAGGTCGCCGCGGCGACCAGGATCGGGATCGCGACCGCGACCGTGGCGAAGGTGGCGGCTAGCAGATCGTGCCACTGGTCACGGCGGCTGGCGATCGTCCACGCCGCCAGCGGCAGGAAGAGGGCGACCAGCTCCGGGATCGCGTGCGGGAGCACGGTCAGCACGAGGACGGCCGGCGAGAGCTCGAGCTGGTTGGCGAGCTGGGCGCCGGTGAGCCCGAGCGCGTAGGCCTGAGTGATCAGCGAGAAGCAGGTTACGAGCACGACCCACGCGAGCGCGATCGGGCGCGCTTTCTCGTGGACCCAGCCCGAGATGCCGGTGCGGTGCCCGGCCGAGAGCGCGAGCGAGCTTCCGGCGATGAAGCCCGCCACGCACGCGGTCGCGTGCAGCGCCAGCACGAGCGAGTTCTTGAGCAGTATCGATGCGACGTCGCCAGGCTGCCCCTGATCGGTGAGGCCGGGGACGTAGAGATCGGTCAGGTCTGGGGGTGAGAGTGCGGCGACGACCCAGACCGCGAGCAGCAACAGGCAGGCGACCGCCAGGGCGCCGCCTCCCCAGGCGCGCAACACCGGCCATGGATCCTCGTTCCAGCGCGCGAGCGCGCCCCGCGTGTCGCGCATCCCCTGGACGAGGACGAAGTCGTTGACGCTCACCTACCTCCCATCGGCCGACGAGAGTGGGTCCTAAACGCCGCAGACGGGCCAGGGACTGGACCCGGCGCGGCTGTAGAGCAGCGAGGCGCGGTAGTCCTGCTCGGACTCGGATGCTTCGGCGGGGTTGCCGGAGCCGCCGACCGACGCCCAAGTGCCGCTGTCGAACTGGTACTTGCCGTAGTAGCCGGCGGCGTTGACCGCGGTCGGGTCGCCTCCCGACTCGCACGAAGCAATCGCGTTCAGGTTGCTCAACGAGACGCCGGGCGCGAGCCCGAACTCCGGCTCCGTTAGGGCCTTCTCGATCCGCCGGTGGAGATCATCGAGGCCGCGGCGCAGCTCCTTCGGCGCCGCCTCGGCGCCATCGAGCAGGCTGCGCTTCGGCGCCGCCTCGAGCTTCTCCGCTCGATCGAGCGCGTTCGCGTATCGAACCTCCAGCACGTGGGCCTCGATCGAGCGCTCGAACCGGTGAGCCGGCTGCTCGACGAGATTCAGTTGGGGTTCGGCCGCCTGGGCGACCGCGGCGAGGCCGAGGCCGAGGGCGCACGACGCCGCGACAAGCTTGATCTTGCGGTACACGGGGGAACCACCTCCATCTGGTGCGCCCGGCGGGCGACTTCTGGTCGCCACTTCGCTGGTTCGGGATCCGGGCGGCTCGAGGCCCCAGGGCGGCTACGCTCGACCGACGTCGATCGCCGGCCGGTGCCCGTGGAGCGTCCGTGTGGACGGCGCAGGGTTCCAGCCAACGCCGGGTATATGTGTGACGGCGGTCACGTTTGCAAGGAAACGCTCACATAAGTCACAGAAGTCACTTGAGTCGCCTGAACGTGATCAGACAGGGGTTTCCCGACCGACCGGCATTCGGCACCGCGGTCTCGGAGGCGGTCCTGATCCGGGTCGCGGCCGGGGAGCTGCCGGCGACCTTCCGCCTCCACCGCCCCGCGCGCGAGCTCGCGTTCTCCAAGCACGACCGAGCCGCGGCCGGATTCGAGGCGGCCGTCGGCGCCGCCCGGGCCGTCGGGTTCGAGCCGGTCGTGCGCCTTGCCGGCGGGCGCGCTGCCGCCTTTCACGAGGGCACGCTGGCGTTCGCTTGGGCGAGCCCGGCCGAGCGGCCCGTCGCAGTCACCCGCGGCCGCTTCGAGTGGATCGCCGGACTGATCGCCGGGGCGCTCGCCCGCCTCGGCGTCGATGCTCGGATCGGCGAGGTGCCGGGCGAGTACTGCCCGGGCGCATGGAGCGTCAACGCGGGTGGGCGGACGAAGCTGGCCGGGATCGGCCAGCGCCTGATCGCAGGAGGCGCCCACGCCGGCGGCGTGCTGGTCGTCAGCGGCTCGGAGCTGCTGCGCTCGGCGCTCGAGCCCGTCTACGCGGCGCTCGAGCTCGAATGGGACCCGGAGACGACCGGCAGCATCGAGGATGAGGTCCCGGGCGTGAGCCTCGAGGACGCGGAGGAGGCGGTCCTGGCGGAGCTGCGCCAGGGGTTCGAGCTGGCCGAGACGCGGATCGATCCACGGACGCTCGAGCTCGCGGAGCGGCTCGAGGGCGGGCACTTGGCATGATCCAGCCGATGCGCATCCTCGCGTTCAGCGACCTGCACCGCGATCTCGGTCGGGCCGCGCAGCTGGTTGAGGCGAGCGCCGAGGCCGACCTGGTGATCGGCGCCGGCGATTTCGCCTCCGTCCACGAGGGACTCGGTGAGGCGATCGAGGCGCTGTCGGCGATCGAGCCCCCGACCGTGCTCGTCCCGGGCAACAACGAGACCGATGAGGCGCCTGCGCGAGGCGGCCGCGTCGTGGCCGTCGGCGACGGTGCTCCACGGCGAGGTCGTCGAGATCGAGGGGATCGAGATCTTTGGGCTCGGGGCCGGGATCCCGACGACCCCGTGGGACTGGAGCTTCGACCTCGCCGAGAGCGAGGCGGCCCCGATGCTCGCCGGCTGCCCGGCCGGCGCCCTGCTCGTCGTCCACTCCCCGCCGCTGGGCCATGTCGACCGCTCCGCCACCGGCGACCACCTCGGCAGCAGCGCGATCCTGGCCACGATCGAGCACAAGCGCCCCCGCCTGACCGTCTGCGGCCACATTCACGAGAGTTGGGGCGAGCGGTCGCAGGTCGGCCCGACCCCGATCGCCAACCTGGGCCCGGCCGGGGCCTGGTTCGAGCTCTAGCTCGAGCCCGGCTGGGACGATCCGCGATGGCCGCACGCCACTTCGATGCAGCGCGGGCGCTGGCGCCGCGCGCCGCCGCGCTCGCCGGCGATGCCGAGCGCGACCGGCGGCTGCCGGCGGAGCTCTCGGGAGCCCTCGCCGAGGCGGGGCTCTACCGGCTCTGCGTGCCGGGCTTTCTCGGTGGTGCGGAAGCGCCCCCACGGGACCTGATCGAGGTGGTCGAGGCGCTCGCCCAGGGCGACGCGGCGGCCGGTTGGTGCGTCGCGGTCTCGGCGACCGCAGGCATGCTCGCCGCGTACCTGGACGAAGGTCCCGCGAGCGAGGTCTTCGGCGACCCGGCGAATGTCGTCGGCGGCGTCTTCGCCCCCTCGGGCCGGGCGGTCGTCCGCGGCGACGAGCTCGAGGTCAGTGGGCGCTGGCGCTTCGCCAGCAACGTCGCCAACTGCGACTGGCTGATGGGCGGCTGCGTCGTCTTCGACGGCGAGACCCCGCGAACGCTCGCCGCCGGGCGCCCGGACGTGCAGTTGGTCCTCTTCCCCGCCACCGAGATCGAGGTGATCGACACCTGGTCGGTCTCCGGCCTGCGGGCGACCGGGAGCCACGACATGGCGGTTGACGGTCTGCTCGTGCCCGCGTCGCGCTCGGCGTCGCTGATCAGCGGCACGCCGCTGGCGCGCGGTCCGCTGTACGCGTTCCCGCCCTTCGGCCTGCTCGCCGCCTCGATCGCCGCCGTCACCCTCGGCATCGCCCGTGGCGCGCTTGTCGATCTCGCCGAGCTCGCGGGGGTGAAGACACCGGCGCTCTCCACCCGCAAGCTCGCCGAGCGCGCTGGGACCCAGGTGGGCATGGCGCATGCGGAGGCGGGGGTCCGCGCCGCTCGCTCGCTCCTGCTCGCCGCCGTCGGTGAGGCCTGGGACGCCGCCCGCGACGAGGGCCGGGTCTCGGTCGAACTGCGCGCCGGCCTGCGGCTCGCGGCGAGCCACTCCGTCAACGCCGCGACGGCCGCGGTGGACGAGGTCCAGCGCCTCGCCGGAGGCAGCGCGATCTACGAGACGAGCCCGATCGAGCGCCGCTTTCGCGACATCCACGCGGCGACCCAGCACATGCTCGTGGGGCCGGCTACCTGGGAGCTGACCGGTCGCTCGTTGCTCGGGCTCGAGTTCGACGACTCGCAGCTCTGAGACCAGACACGCGCCGATCAGCCCGCGCGCTCGGAGGCCGCAATCGCGCGCTCCTCCGCCAGCCGCGCCAGCGTCGGCGGGTTGTCGCCCTCGGCGCTCAGGCGTGCTCGGCGCGGTAGCCACGGGCGCGGCCGATCACCCCGAGAACCGCGAACGCCGGCCGCAGCACGGGGTCCTGGCCGGCGAGGCGGAAGACGTCGCGGTACTCGGTGAGCAGCACGCCGAAGGCGAGCGCGCCGGGCATCCCGTTGCGCCCGACGCGGCCCGAGCGATGCAGCCCGTCGAGCTCGCGGAACCAGCTTTCCGTCCGCCCGCGGGGACGCGTCTCCCACAGCACCCGCGCCGGCTCGGTGCCCGGGTTCCACATCTGGTGGGCAGTCCCGCGCGGGACCTCGAGCTCGTCGCCGGGCGCGAGCCGGTGCTCCACCCCGCCCACGCGCGCCGTGAGCGATCCCTCGAGGATCTCAAAGCGCTCGTCCTGCGCCGGGTGCAGATGCTTGGGCGGCGGCGAGCCGCCGGGCCCGTAATCGGCCACGACCTCGAGCAGGTCCGGATCGCTGCGGCGGACGTTCACCGACTCCGACGGTGTCAGCTTCAGCGTCTCGCTCACCGCGCCCTCAGCACCTCTCGACCTGCTTCGCGATCGCCCGGGCGCGGGTGCGGTAGCCGGTCGCGTTTACGTGCACGCCGTCGCCGGCCAACCAGCCGCGATTACGCGAGACGAGGCCCGCCCAATCGACTTCGCGGAAGTTCTTGTTGTGACGCGCGGCGGCCGCGATCACCCGGTTGTAGCCGGCATAGCTGGCCCCACCGACCGGCGGGCGGACGATGTTCGGCACCACCACGCAGCGGGTCTGGCCGGCGAGCCCGAGCACCGATTCGATCGAGTTGCCGAACGAGCTCACGGCCCCGGGGCCGTCGTTGGTGCCGAGCGCGAACACGATCACCGCCGGGAGGCTTCCGCGCCCGCGCAGGATCGAGACGCCCTCGGGGGCGTGACGCGAGATCGAGACGGACTGGTCGACCTTCCAATGCGGCAGGGCGCCCGGAAGGTCAGGGCCGGGTGCCCTCGCCGAGCGAGTCGCCGACCGCGAACACGCTGCGCTCACGAATCACCAGCGTGTCGCGATCGACCGCCTTGCCATCCTCGAACCAGGCGAGCTCGTACTTGCCGGAGCCGTCGATGTCGAATCCGGTGCGTGAGCGGTGGCCGGGGTTGTTGGTACGGCGGTCCCGGCAGCGCCGGCGCTTGCCGCGCTCGCGAAAGCAGAATCGGTAGGCGACATCGCGCCGTCCGAAGGCCCGGTAGACCGCCACGGGGTGGTCGCCCTCGAAGCAGAAGCGATCGGCGTGCTGCCCCTTCACCCCGCAGGACGGATAGGCGCTGTGAGGTTTCATCGAGGTTGCGGTCCCCGCCGGCGCCAGCGCCACGGCCGCCGCCAGCGCCATCACGATCGCGAGGGTCCCCCTCATCGAGCGCCAGGCTACGCCGTCCGGCGGCGGTCGGAGGCCAGGACTGCCGCCAGGGTGAGCGCGAACAACGCCGCGATCGTGACGTAGGCGACGCCGTCCGCGGTCGCATCGGCCAACCCGGTCATCGCCGCGCCGCCGAGCACTTGCCCGCCGGCCCAACCGAGGCTGCCCAGCGCGGTGCCGAAGGCGAGATCCACCCCCGCGGCCTCGGTCTCGTCCGAGAGCAGCGCCATCGCGGGGGTCCACATCAGGCTCATTGCCATCACGACAACCCCCACGCCCAGGCTGAGCAGGATCAGGCTCTCGGGCCACGCGACCAGCAGGGCAGCGAAGCAGCAGGCGGCGAGCCCGGCACGGATCACGTACATGCGCCCACGGCGGTCGGAGAGCCTGCCGATCCCGGGGCTGACCGCAGCCTCGACCGCCGCTGCGATCAGGAAAACCGCACCGACCGCGATTCCACTCGCCCCCAGGTCGTCGAGCCGCAGCGGAGCGAGCACATCGAGCGCGCCGGCGAGAATCGAGGGCAGCGCGACGAGCCAGAAGGCGAGGACCACCGGCGCGGTCAGGATCGCGCCGGCGACCCGACGCAGGGGCGGGACGGGAGAGGGCACGACGGCGGGCGTGGTCAAGGTCCAGGCAACGAGGGCGGCGGCGATCACGGCGACGCCGCTGAACACCGCCTCGGGCCCGGTGACCGTGGCGATCGAGCCGAGCACCGGGCCGAGCAGGAGGCCGACGATCGCCGCCGCGAACGCGGCGCCGATCAGCTCGCCGCGGCGTTCGCCCGGCGCCGCGCCGAGCAGCCAGGCGAAGCCGGCGGTCCAGGCGAAGGCGCCGCCGATACCCTGGGCGAAGCGGGCCAGATCGAGGACGGCGATTCCGTCGCCGAAGGCGAAGGCGATGCTCGAAGTGCCGAGCAGGGCGAGGCCGGCAAGCATCACCGGCCGGACGCCGATCCGCGCCGTCAGCCACCCCGCCGGCAATGCGGCGAGCAGGGTGCCCGCCGCATAGGAGGCGCTGAGGATGCCCGCGGCGGCCTTCGAGATGCCGAGGTCGTCTACGTACTCGGGCAGCAGCGGCACCAGCGCCGCCAGGAACATCGCGTCGACCAGGAGGACGACGGCGACGAGGGCGAACAGTCGGCGCATCCGCTCAAGCTAGAGGGAAAAGGCGCGGGCCGAGACGGCCGGCCGGTGGCGCGGCAGCCCGACTCAGGCCGCGGGTGCCGCAGGCGGCGGCGAAGCGTCGGCCGCGGGAGAAGAGCCGCGAAGATTGAAGAAGAGGACGCTCGCAACCAGCGCGGCAAAGGGCGCGGCGATGATGTTGGCGACGACGCCGAAGATGATCGCGCCGGCGAGGTTGCCGATCGCGGCGCCGATCGCCGCGGCGATGAGACCGAATCCCATCAGGATCAGGAAGGCGACGACGATTGCGCCGAACACGGTCCACCCGTCCCCCTTGACCAGCTCGTGGCTGCGCCCGAAGGCCTCGATCGCGCCTCGGCGTTCGACCACGATCGAGGGCGCGGTCACCGCCCAGATCGTCAGCAGGTAGAGGCCCGGAACGATGAACAAGAACAAGCCGATCATCACGCCGATGCCCGAGCAGGATGCCGTTGCCGATCAGTCGCGGCACGGCGTGCCAGCCCGAGCTCAGCAGTTCACCGGCGGTGAACTCGGTCCTGCCCTCGCGCACGTCGGCGACCAGGCTGACGACGAAGCCCGTGAACAGGGTCCCGGCGACGAGCGATACGAGCGAGCCCGCCAGCTGCAGGATGAAGCTGTCGGCCTCGGTCAGCAGGCCCTGGATCAGGCCGGCGAGGACGAAGATCGCGGCGGCGGTCAGGAGCAGCACGCCGGCGTGAGCGGCGTAGAGCTTGAACGCCTCGTCGATCACGCCGCCGACGGTCAGGCGGCGCGGCGGGGTGGCGGCTGAGGACTCCATCCGCGCCGGAGACTAGCCCGTGCGGCCGACGGACGGCGTCAAGGCGGCCGCCCGGGCCGCGTCCCGGTCGCCCAAGGCGACCCGTGCGCCGGCGCGCGGACTGAGCGTGATGCTCCGGCGCCGACTGAGCTCGAGGCCGTCGCCGGCGGGTCGCACGACGGTCGACGCGAACACCGCCCGCAGCACGATCCGCATCTCGAGCAGGGCAAAGCTTGCTCCGAGGCAGCGGCGACGTGCCCCCTCCGAACGGGATCCAGGTGTACGTGCCAGGCTCCTGTCCGAGGAAGCGCTCGGGCCGGAAGCGATACGGGTCGGGGTAGAGATCGGGGTCGTGGTGGACGAGGTAAGCGTTGCCGACCAAACAGCACCCCGGCGGGTATTCCCATCCGCCGATCTCGATCGGCCGCTTGACCAGCCGGGGCTGGACGTTGGGGAGCACCGGGCGGCTGCGCAGCGACTCGCGAATCGTCGCCTCGAGATAATCGTCTTCGCCGTCACGGTCGATCTCCTCGCTGAGCTTCGCGGCCACGTCCGGGGCGCGAGCGAGCCGCAGGAACGCCCACGCCAGCTGCGATGCGGTCGTCTCGTGACCGGCGACCAGCAGGGTCATCAACTCGTCGCGCAGCTCGACGTCGGACATCGGCGAGCCGTCCTCGTGCCGCGCCTCGAGCAGCATCGCGAGCACGTCGTCGCGATCGGCCGTGACCGTCGCGCCGCTCGGCGATCAGCTCGTATATCGGCGCGTCCACTTCGGCGCGCAGTTGCTCGAACCTCGCCCAGGGCCCGTATCCCGCAGAGCCTCAGCTGCAGCGGCGGCAGCAGGCCGGCCGGCCGCGCCCCGCAGTCGAGGATCTCGGTCAGCCGGTCGCGCATCGTGTCCAATCGCTCGCCGGGCTCGAGCCCGAACACCGCGCGCAGGATCACCTCCAGGGTGAGCGCCTGCAGCCGCGGGTGAAGCGCGATCGCACGATCGCGCGGCCAGGATTCCACCTCACGCTCGACTGACCTCGGCGACGAGGTCGTGGAGCCGTTCCATGCGCTCGCCCCCGAACGCCGGCAGCATCAGCCTGCGCTGCTCGAGATGTTCGCCCTCGTCGAGCAGCAGCACCGAGCGCTCGCCGACTATCGGCCCGAGGATCGCCGCTCCCTCGCCCGGATGAAGCACCTCGGCCGGTGCGGTGAACAGCTCGCGGATCTGGTCGGGGTCGGAGATCATCACGAACGGCGGCGATCCCACCAGCCGCAGCGTCCAGCGGCGCCCGAAACGGGCGCGGCAGCGCTCCATGAACGGGATCGATCGGCTCCACCAGGCGAGCGTCTGCGCCGCCGCCGGCATCCGGGGGCCGGGCGGCAGCCGCCGCCGCGCAGTCATGCCGGGACCCCGGCGCGCTCGAGCACCCGCATCGCCGCGATCCGACCGTTGAGCGCTATCACCGAGCCCCCGGGGTGCGTCGCCGCCCCCACAGAGATAGACGCCGTCGACCGGGGTCTCGGCCTCCAGCCGGCGGTCCCACATCTGGTCGGGAAGCGCCTGGCCCTGGAAGATGTGGCCGCCGCTGAGGCCGATCCGCTCCTCGATGTCGGGCGGGCCGAGCACCTGGACCTCGGCGACGCAGTCGTGGATGTCCGGTGCGTGAGCGGCGATCTCGTCCAGCACCAGGCCGCCGATCTCGTCGCGCCGGGAGTCCCAATCCCCCTCGGCGAGCTCGTAGGGAACGAACTGCGCGAACACGCTCATCGCCTCGCGGCCCGGCGGAGCGACCGAGTCGTCGTAGGCGGTCTGGAAGTAGAGATCGGCGAAGCCGATCACCGGCTCGCCGCGGCGAGCAGCCTCGACCGCTTCCTGGGCGGCGTCGAGCCCGGGGCTGATCGCGACCATCGCCCGGTGCGGCTCGACCCCCGTGCCCTCGGCGGCGGTGAAGGTCGGCATCCGCTCGAGCGCGACGTTGAGCTTCACCACCGGCGAGTCGACGTCCCACGCCTCGAGCCGCTCGCGATAGTCGCCGGGCAGCGCGTCGGAGCCCTCGAGCATCGCCAGCATCCGCTTGGGGTCGGCGTTGCAGACGACAACCGGAGCGCGGATCAGCTCACCCGACTCGACCTCGACGCCCTCGCCGGGCACGATCCGCGAGACGGCAACCCCGGCGGCGAGCGTCGCGCCGGCCTCGCGCGCCGCGTCGGCGATCGCGAAGGAGATCCGGCCCATGCCGCCCTTGACGTAGCCCCAGACCGAGCCGAGGCCGAGCAGGTCGCCCTGGTGGTGCATGAGCTTGATCGACGCCGTGCCGGGATCGCGGGGGCCCGCGAAGGTGCCGATCACGCCCTGGCCGAACTTCGCGTCCTTGATCCGGTCGTCGCTCACGTAACGGTCGAGCACGGCGGCGATCGAGTCCTCGAAGACGAGCGAGATCAGCTCGTCGTCGCCGAGCATCCGCTCGATCTCGTCGCGGTTCGGCGACGGCCCCCGCCAGGTGTCGCCGCCGCGCCCATGGCGAAGCGCCAGGCGGCAGCGCTCGAAGAGCTCCTCGTAGGCGAGCAAGCCGCGGATCTCCGACTCGGCGAAGCCCTGTTCGCGCAAGTAGGCGATGGTGCGCTCGCGGTCGAGGAAGGAGGCGAACGAACCGCCGCCGGGGAGCGGGGACCAGCTGTTCGGGTCGGCGGGGATGACCTCGTAGCCACGGCGCTCGAGCTGCGAGCTCGTCGATCACCACCTGGTCGAGCAGGCCGACCAGGTAGGCGCAGGGGCTGACCACGTAGCGCGGATCGGAGAAGGGCTGCTCGAGAGTGCAGGCGCCGCCGAGCTGCTCGCGGCGCTCGAGCACCAGCACCGACTTGCCGCCTCGGGCGAGATAGGCGGCGGCGGTGAGGCCGTTGTGGCCGCCGCCGACGACGATCGCATCCCAGTCGCGCCCGGCGAGCTCGGAGAGCGGCGCCGGCAGGCCGACCTTCCCGAGCATCCCGTTGACGTCGTCTGCGCCCATCTCGGTTACAAGCCTAGGGCGCGGCGAACTGGCAGGCGCGAGCCCCGCTTTGCGCATAGGATTGGGCCGTCCCGTCCCCGGCAGCCGAGGTGCGAGCCAAAGTGTCCAGATTCCGCGTCCTGTTCCTGCTCACCGCCCTGTTCGCGCTGGCGGCCTTCGCCGGCTGCGGTAGCGACGACAACTCGGCGACGGCGAGACCACGGCGACGGTCTCGACTCGACGACTGCACCCCCGACCAGCTCGAGACCGTGAAGTCGGGCACGCTCACGATCGGGACCGACAAGCCCGCCTACCCGCCCTACTTCGAGGACGACGACCCGACCAACGGCAAGGGCTTCGAGAGCGCCGTCGCCTACGCGATCGCCGACCAGCTCGGCTTCGACGCCGCCGACGTCGAGTGGACCGAGGTCCCGTTCAACGCCTCCTACGCGCCCGGGCCGAAGGACTTCGACTTCGACGTCAACCAGATCTCGATCACCCCGAAGCGCGCCGAGCAGGTCGACTTCTCGACGCCCTACTACGAGGCCAACCAGGCGGTCGTCGCGCTCAAGGACTCCGAGGCGGCGAACGCGACCTCGCTCGCCGACCTCGCAGGACGCCAACGATCGGCGTCCAGATCGGGACCACCAGCCTCGACGCGGTCAACGACGTGATCCAGCCGACCAACGACCCGCAGGTCTTCGACACCTCCAACGACGTCGTCAGCGCGCTCAAGAACGGCCAGGTCGACGCGATCGTCGTCGACGTGCCGACGGCCTTCTACCTGACCGCCGTCGCAGGTGCCCGAGGCGACGACCGTCGGCCAGTTCGCGGCGCCCGGCGGCGACCAGTGGGGCGCCCTGCTGGAGAAGGACTCGCCGCTGACCGCGCTGCGTCTCGGAGGCGATCGACGAGCTGAACGCGCTCGGCGAGCTGCCGGCAGATCGAGCAGAAGTGGATGAGCGAGGCGACCAACGCCCCGGTGCTCGAGTAGCTCTCGGCCGCCGGAGCGGCGGACGGCCGACCGCTGCGATCCGGCGGCGTGAGCGCGAGCCAAGCCGCCGCCGAGCGGCGCCGGCGGCCGCGGCGCGGCGCCAGCGCCCGCCGCGGCCAGGCGATCGCGGCCGTCTCGACCGTCGTCGTGCTCGGGCGGCCTCGCGGCGCTGATCCTGACCAGCCCCGGCTGGCCCGACGTCCGGGAGACGTTCTTCAACGTCGACGTCTTCACGCGAGTCCTTCCCCGACGTCGCGAAGGCGTTCTGGCTCGACATCAGGGTGTTCTGCGTGGTCGAGGTCGCGGTCCTCGATCGCTCGGGCTGGTCGTCGCCCTGGTGCGGACGATCGACGCCGCCGGCGCTGTTCCCGCTGCGGATGCTGGCGGTCGTCTACACCGACGTCTTCCGCGGCATCCCGACGATCCTGCTCGTCTACCTGATCGGGTTCGGGATCCCGGCGCTCGACCTCAGCGGGCTGCCGACCGAGCCGGTCATCCTCGGCGGGATCGCGCTCACGCTCTCCTACGGCGCCTACGTCGCCGAGGTCTACCGCGCCGGGCTCAACTCGGTCCACCGCGGCCAGCGCGATGCGGCGCTCGCGATCGGCCTCACCGAGCGCCAGGCGACTACGCCACGTGATCCTGCCGCAGGCCGTGCGCCGGGTCGGCCCGCCGCTGCTCAACGACTTCATCGCGCTGCAGAAGGACGTCGCCCTGATCTCGATCATCGGAGTCACCGGCGAGGCCTTCCGGGTCGCTCAGATCGATGCGGCCTCCGACTTCAACTACACGCCGCTGATCGCGGCGGCGCTGCTCTACCTGGCGATGACGATCCCGCTGGCGCGACTGCTCGACCGCTGGGAGCGCGGGAGGGCGCGCAATTGAGCGGCCGCGGGCCCGGTACTCGAGCTTCGCGGGCGTCACCAAGGCGTTCGGCGAGCTGGCAGGTCCTGCACGGGATCGACCTGGCGGTCGCCGAGCACGAGGCGGTCGCGGTGATCGGCGCCTCGGGCTCCGGCAAGTCGACGCTTCTGCGCTGCATCGACCTGCTCGAGGAGATCGACGACGGCGACATCCTGCTCGACGGCGAGGTGATCACCGACCCCTCGGTCGACCCGGTCGCGGTCCGCCGCCGGCTCGGCCTCGTCTTCCAGGCGTACAACCTGTTCCCGCACCTGAGCGTGCTCGACAACGTCGTCCTCGGCAGCACCAAGGCGCACGGGATTCCGCGCGCCGAGGCCGAGGCCGCCGCCCGGGCACAGCTCGAGCGGTTCGGGCTCGGCGGCCGTGAGGACGACCAGCCCGAGCGACTCTCCGGCGGCCAGCAGCAGCGGGTGGCGATCGCGCGCGCCTTCGCCGCCCGCCCGCGGGCGATGCTGCTCGACGAGATCACCAGCGCGCTCGACCCCGAGCTGGTCGGCGAGGTGCTGGAGACGGTCCGCACGCTCAAGGAGGAGGGCGTGACGATGCTGATCGCCACCCACGAGATGAGCTTCGCCCGCGAGGTCGCCGACACGGTCTGCTTCCTGCACGAGGGGCGCATGCTCGAGGTCGGCCCGCCCGAGCAGGTGCTCGAAGCGCCGCGAGAGCCGGAGACGCAGCGGTTTCTGCGGCGGTTGCTGGAGGCGGGGCGCGCCTAACCGGTGGGGCTCATCGGTGCACGCTGAGAGCGGCGGCGGCGAACGCGAGGGCCACCTCGGCGCGCGACCGCAGCGAGTCGCGAAGCACGAACTCATCCGGGTTGTGAGCCCGCCCGCCGCGCGGGCCGAGGCCGTCGACGGTCGCCGCGACGTGGGCGGCGAGGTGGCTGGCGTCGCTCGCCCCGCCGCGCTCGGCGGCGACGATCGGCCGGCCCAACAAGGCCTGCGCCGGGGCGAGCAGCCGCCCCGTGACGAGGTCGCGGGTGTCCATCCCGGGCCAGCGTCGGACCAGCTCAGCCTCGAGCCCGACCTCGTCGAGATTCTCGGGGACGGCGGCGAGCAGCGGCTCGAACGCCCCCAGCCGGTCGGCCCGCAGATCGCAGACGAGCTCGCCCTCGGCGGGGACGACGTTGAACGCATCCCCGGCACGGATCACGGTTGGCACGACGGTCAGCCTCTCCGTTCCTTGCGGATCGTTGAGCGCCGCCATCCGCCGCGCCGCCTCGCCGAGTGCCAGCAGCGCGTTTCGGCCCCGCTCGGGGGCCGAGCCCGAGTGGGCGGCGAGCCCCCGGGCGGTGATCCTCATCGTCGCCGCCGCCTTGCGCCGCACCACGACCCCCTCCTCTCCCCCCGGTCCGCGCTCACCCGCCTCGAAGCACAGGCAGGCGTCGTACCCCGCGAAGCGCGGGCCGTGATCGAAACCTCCCGTTCGCCACTCCTCGTCGTTGACGGCCAGCAGAGCGATCTCGCAGAAGGTCGCCGGCAGCGCCGCCAGGCGGCGCATCACCCCGAGGGCGAGCGCGATTCCCCCCTTCATGTCGATCGCGCCCGAGCCAACGAGCCGCTCGCCGTCGCACTCCAGCGGACGGTGCTCGGCGTGGGCGACGACGGTGTCGAGGTGACCGAGCAGCAGCAGGCTGGCCGCGCCGGTGCCCCTTGCGGTCGCGAGCAGGTCGGGCGCATGACCGGGTGAGGAGCATGCGAGCCGCTCGATCGCCGCGTCGGCCGGCAGCAATGCCGAGACCACCGCGCACATCTCCTCGGCGCCGTGGACGTCCCCCGAGGGAGAGGAGACCGCCACCAGCGCCTCGAGCTCGCGCTCGGCGCGCTCGGCGATCTCGCCGGTGGCCCTTGCGAGCCAGGCGTTGGAGAATTCCGGCAGCACCCCTATCCCAGCTCCGGGATATGGCGCTCGACGTGCTCGGTCAGCGTGCGCTGGACCCAGCGGCGGGTCTCCTCGTCGGCCATCCGGTAGCGCCCGAGCAGCATCTTCTGGTCGGTCATCGGCAGCCCGGCAATCTCCCAGCCGACGGCGAGCCGCTCGAACAGCAGCTCGCTGCGCCGTTGCCAGGCGTCGTCGGCCGAGGTGGCGTGGCCTGGCGGCGCCTCGCCCAGCTTGTTGATCGTGCCCGCGCTCAGCGAGCCGCGGAGGGTGAGCACGTTGCCCTCCGCGTCGGGATAGTCATAGGTCTCGACCGGATCTCGCCGCTGTCGCTTGCGCCTGCGCTTGGCCACTCCCCGATCCTCTCAGGCAGGAGCATCCGGCGGATCGGAGAACCTTCCGACCAGGTTCGAGCAGGCGAGTCGAGGAAGGGAGCCAGCCGATGGAGAGTGGAGTCGCAGACCAGCAGGCGCGAGAGGCCGTGCGCGGAGTCTCGAAGCTGTGGTGGCTTTGGATCCTGTTCGGGATCTTCTGGATCGTGGTCGGGCTGGTCATCCTCCAGTTCGACCAGGCCTCGATCAACACCGTCGGCATCCTCGTCGGGATCATGTTCCTGGCAACCGGGCTGCAGCAGTTCGTGATCATGGGCCTGGCCGAGCGGGGCAGATGGCTCTTCGGGCTCTTCGGCGTGCTCTTCATCATCGCCGGGATAATCGCCTTGATAAGCCCCGAGAACACCTTCGCCGCGCTCGCCGACATCCTCGGCTTCCTGTTCCTGATCGTCGGCGTGTTCTGGATCATCCAGGCGTTCCTCGCCCGCGAGGTCAACGAGCTCTGGTGGCTGGGCCTGATCGCCGGCATCCTGATGGTCGTCCTCGCCTTCTGGACCGGCGGGCCAGTTCTTCATCGAAAAGGCCTACGTGCTGCTTGTCTTCGCCGGCATCTGGGCGCTGATGCAGGGCGTCACCGACATCGTGCGGGCGTTCCAGATCCGCAAGCTGGACGAGCTGGTCTGAGACCCGCGTGAGCATCGGCCCGAGCGCGGGCTTGGGGTGAGAGGATCGGGGGCGTGCCGCGGGCGCTGTACAAGATGCCCCTGATCGCCCTGCGCGAGCGGCGCGCGCCCCCCGGCCGGGAGCGGCTTCCCGAGCTGATGGTGATGGACGACCCGGAATCGGTGGCCGAGTTCCACGAGGGCGGAGCGACCTCGCCGGGGATGCGCGCCGTGCACGACCTCAGCGCGCGCTGTCTCGACGCGCTGCTGCCCGAGGACGGACGTCTGCTCGACCTCGGCTGCGGCTCAGGCCGTGCGCTCGCGCAGCTCGCGCTGCGACGCCCCGACGTCAGCGCTGTCGGCGTCGACCTCGCGCCCAACATGCTCGCCCGGGCCGGTGAATTGCTCGCCGAACAGGGGATCGGCGACCGGGTCGACTTGGTCGAGGCCGACATCTCGGAGCTTCCGGAGGGGGTCGTGCGCTCGGACTGGGATGCCGTCAGCTGCGTTTGGACCCTGCACCACCTTCCCAATCCGGCGACGCTCGACGCGGCGCTGAGTCAGATCGCGGCGCTTCGAGACCGCCAGTCGTGCGCGGTCTGGATCGTTGACTTCCAGCGCCTGCGCAACTCGGAGACCTTCCCCGCCGGCCTGCGCATCTCCGAGCCTGGCCTGGGCCCTTACCTGCGCCGCGACGCTGTGGCCAGTGAGGCCGCCGCGTTCACCTACGACGAGCTCTCCGCGTCGCTCGAGCGCGTCGGACTCGCCGACGTTCACGGCGGCTGCGCACGACCGATCGCCTGGCAGCAGGCCCATTGGGCGGCGGCGGCCGGCCGCGAGCCGCGAGCCGCGGGTCTGCTGCGCGACTCACAGCTCGAGCGCTCCGCCCGCCTCGACGCCGCCGCCCTGCGGCTGGGCTTCACCGGGCTCCCGATCTGAGCCCCGATCGAGACCGGGCTATCATCCTTGCGCACACATACCGGGGGCGAACCAGATTCGACGTGGAGTGTTTCGTCCCGGTGTTGCGAGCCGAGGATTCCGGGTTGGCCTCGTAAAAGAACCCCGGAAAACCATAGTTGCGAACTCTGATCATGAGTTCGCCCTCGCTGCCTAACAGCAGCTGAGGGAGTCACGCCGGGAGCGCCCGCGTCCCGGGTCGTGGCTTCAGAAAGCGGGCTCACCCCGAGGGTAGGACCCTCGACCCAAGGGGGACATTCACAGGAGGGTGTGGCGCCGGGGACGTGCCCCGCGGATCGACCGAACCGGCCGCCGAGATCAGACTCCGACGGGAACGCTCGTAGAAGGCATCGGGACCCCTCCGCGGACGCCGGGGCAGTACCGGCCGCCTCCACTGTCCTCGCCGGCGCCGCCGACGCGCCAGGTCAGGCTCCGGGCGGGCGGTAGTCGACGGAGCGCTTCGCCGCCTCGTCGATCTGCTCGGGCGTCAGCAGCACGGTCGTCGCGGTGGTCACCGCTCCCGAGGCGTTGACGCTCAGCGCCACCGCCGCCGCAGCCTCGTCGTCTGGAAGGTCGACGATCACGTACGCGTCGTGATCACCGAATCCGAAGTAGAAGGCCTCGAGCTGGCCGCCGAGGCCGGTGGTCATCTCGGAGACAGCGTCGCGCCGACTACTGCCTCCCTTGCTGCGGACGCCCTCGACGCCCTCCTGGGTGTATGAGGCCTGGATCAGATACTTGGGCATGAGCGCCCTCCTCGCTGCTCGGGGTCATGGCAACCCTCCCACGCCCGAGACCCGGGCGCAAGCGGCGCCACGACCTTGACCGGGCCGTTAGCTCGCCTGCGTATCCTCGTCGGCACGATGACCGACTACTCGACCGGGCCCTGGCGGCCCGAGCCCGCGCCGGCGCCGGCGCCAACCGAGCTCGAGTACGAGCCGCTTCATCCCGGCTCCGGCCGGGGCGGTCCGCGCGAGCGGGTCAAGCGCTGGCTGGGACCGCTCGCGGCGGGCGGGGTGCTGGTCGCGACCAAGCTGAAGACGGTCCTGCTGCTGCTGCCGAAGCTGAAGTTCCTGACCACCTCGGGGTCGATGCTGGTCTCGATCGCGGCCTACGCGCTGATCTGGGGCTGGCCGTTCGCGGTCGGCTTCGTGCTGCTGCTGCTCGTGCACGAGATGGGTCACGTGATCCAGCTTCGGCGCGAGGGCGTCGAGGCCTCGGCGCCGATGTTCATCCCCTTCCTCGGCGCCGTGATCTCCGCGAAGTCGCTCGGCGACGACGCCGCGGCCGAGGCGCGGGTCGGGCTCGCCGGCCCGATCCTGGGCACCCTCGCGACGTTGATCCCGCTCGGCGATCTGGCTCGCCACCGGCGAGGAGTTCTGGCAGGCGCTCGCCTACGTCGGCTTCTTCATCAACCTGCTCAACCTGCTGCCGGTGCTGCCGCTCGACGGCGGCCGCGCGATGGCGGCACTCTCGCCCTGGGTCTGGATCGTCGGCTTCGCCGGGCTGGTGGCGCTCACGTTCGCCTTCCCGAACCCGATCCTGATCCTGGTGCTGATCTTCGGCGGGCTCGAGACGCTGGCACCGGTGGAAGAACCGCAACACGCCCGAGGCCCGCGCCTACCACGCGATCCCCGGCCGCACCAGAGTGCTGGTGGCGGTGGTCTACCTCGGCCTCGCAGCCCTGCTGGCGGTGGGCCTGACCGAGACCTTCCTCGAGAGGGGCTTCGGCGACGTCTGACCCGTGCCGGCCTGCGCGGCTCTCCATTCGGTTACCAGCAGGCCCCAGACGACCGAGTCGCTAAACGCGCCGCCAACGACCCAGCGCTCGCGCAGCCGACCCTCGGGGCGAAAGCCGAGCCGCTCCAGGGACCGCGACGAGGCCTCGTTGTCGGGGTGGGTGTCGGCCTCGAGCCGGTGTAGGCCGAGCTCGTCAAAGGCGAAACGCACGGCGCAGCGCTGAGCCTCGCCGGCGTAGCCGCGGCCCCAATGCTCGCGCCCGATGATGCAGCCGAGCTCGGCCCGCGGTTGGTCCGGTTCGGGCATCAGCGTGACGGTGCCGAGCAGACGGTGGTCGCTGCTGCGCTCGATCGCCCATTGGAGCACGCTGCGAGCTTCGAAAGCAGCCTGTATCGAGGCGATCATCTCGCGAGTGCGCCGCTTGTCGGGTGCGGTGGCGAGCTCCAATAGCGCATCGTCTCGGGGTCGGAGAAGACGGCGTGCAGCTGGCCGGCGTCGTCGAGGCGTAAGGCTCGCAACTTCGTGCGCTCGGTGCGCAGCCCCGGCAGGGCCTCGAGCTCGGCGAGCTGGGTCGCATCGCTACCGATGGTAAGCCCGGGGTCCGAGGCACGGACTCAGAGCGTCAGCCGGTCCTTGATGCTCTCGAGGAACGTCTTCGGGAAGCCGGGGATGGCGTCGAGCTCGTCGAGTGAGCCGAAGCCGCCGGCGCTCTCGCGGTGGGAGAGGACGCGCCCGGTCTGGGTCACCGAGAGCCCGAGCGAACGCAGCTCGTCGTAGCTGGCCGAGTTGATCGAGACCGACGGGCCCGGACCCACCGAAGGCGGCGGCCCCTCAGTGACGCTCTCGACCTCGGGACCGGCGAACGGCTTCGCGCTGCAAGCCCGCCGGGTGAGAGCTCCGGCTCTTCCTGCGGGGGTGCCTCCGGCGCCGGCGTGCCGAGGATCGCCTCGGTATCGACCTCGGGCAACGGCTCGGACGCTTTGTCGACCGCCGCCCGAGCGCGGCCCTCCGCCGAGTCCGCGCGCCGCTGCGCCTCGGCGATCCGATCGAGCGTCTCGCGCAGACGCTCGGCGCGCTCGACTCCTCGGCCTTGACCGACGCCAGCCGCTCCGCGCGCTCGGCGCGCTCCTCGGCCTGGCGCGCCCGCTCCTCGACTTCCTCGAGTCGCTTGGACGCACGTTCGAGCGCCTCGGCGGTCTCGCTCGTTGGTTGGCGGTCAGTCGGTTCTCGGTCTCGAGCAGCTCGCGCGCGAGCTGCTCCTCCTCAGCACGGTGGGCCTGAAGCTCGTCCTCGGCCCGCTGCAGATCGGCGAGCAGCGCCTCGCGCTTGGGCTCGCTGGTGCGCAGCCTCGACCTCTTGCCCCTGCCTCCGCTCTCGGGGTTGCCGGCCTCGGCGGTCTCGCGGGCGCGCTCCTCGGCCTCGATCCGGGCCCGCTCGATCCGCTCCTCGGCCTCGGCCTGCATGCGCTCCACCTCGCGAGCCTTGGCCTCGGCCTGAACGCGCGCCTGCTCGCTCGCCTCGTCGCGCTCGTACTCGGGCGCCCGCGTCGGCCTCGTCGAGCCGCGCCAGCGCCTCGCGCTCGGCCGCCTCGCGGATCGCCCGCTCGCACCGCCGGGCCGGCGGGGCCGGGGCGGCTGGAGGACGGCGGGGCGCCGAGGCGCGGCAGGCGTCGGGCTGGCGCCGCGGGCCTCGAGGCGGCGTCGGGGGCTGAGGCGGCTCGGGGGTTCGGGGCGGCTCCGGGGGCTCGGCGGACGCAGAGGACGCCGTGGGCGTGGGAGCGGCCGGCGTCGGCGGCTGAGTGGGGGCCGGCGGCTGCGAGAAGGCAGCCTGCCGGGGCGGCACCGGCTCGATGCGTTCAATCGCCGGCATCGACTCGGTCGGCTGCTGCGAGCCGGTCGCCCCGGCGACCCCAGCGGCTCCCGCCGCGATCACAGCGCCGGCCACCGCCGCCTGCGCGGCGGTGCTCGAACCGTGGCTGGGGGGCGGCGCCTGCGGCGCCGGAGCCGCGGCCGCAGGTGCTGCGGGCGACGGAGTTGATGGAGGTACCGGTGCCTGGATTGCCGGCGCGGCCGGCGCCTTCGACTTCCCGCGCTTCGCCTTCTTGGCCTGCTGCTTGGCGGCTCGCTGCTGTTGCTTGGCGAGCTTGAGCTCGTCGCGCTTGCGCTGGCGCTCCGCGATCGCGCGCTGGCGCTCAGCCTTGACCCGCTCTCGCTCCGCCGCCCGCACCGAGTCCCGCTCGCCGCGCCGTCGGCGGCGGCGGGCCCAGTAGCGACTCCTGGCCGGCGGGTGGGGTGCCTGGCGGGCGGCTGCGCGGCGGGCGGGGCTCGGCTGCTGGCCGGGAGTCGCGGCCGCTTGGACGGGGGCCGTGGATGAGGCTGCGGGGCGCAGCCTGGCCCTGGTCTTGGCCTGCTTCTGGGCCACGCGCTCGGCCTGCTTGCGCTCGCGATCCGCCTTCTTTGCGCCTCGGCCTGGCTTGCGCTGCTTTCGCAGCTCGCGGTTGCGCTGCGCGTGTTCCTTGCGCGAGACGGGCCGCGGAGCGGGAGACTGCGCGCGGCTCCGGGGGCGGGTCGCGGGCACGGGCGGGGCGCCGGGCGGCGGCATCGACGGTGGCGGAGCGCCGGGCGCCGGCGCTGGCGCCGCGGGAGCGGCGGGGGGCGCTGCGTACCTGCTCGGGTCGCCCGGCGCCGGAGCGGGGGGCGCGGCCGGCGCGGTCGGCTCGGCGCGGCGGGAGGGGTCTCGCCGGCTGCCCGACGGGTCCGCCGCGGCGTCGCGCGCGGACTCGGCCTCGGGCGCCTTCTTCTTGCGTTCGAGCTTGAACGAGCGCATGCGCTAATGGTCGCACGCCGTCCGGGCGCCGTCCGGGCGCGGCGCCCGTCGCACGATCGCCTGCGCCGATCGGCACGCCTGCCTCGCCCATCCGTTGTCGCCTTACGGTCGTGATGCGACCGCAACCCGACACGCCCAACACCGAACGTCGCGGACGGACTCCCATACCGTGTAGTCCGGGACGTTCGGCCGGCGAGGTGCACTATTCACGGGCACCGTTCGCCCAACGAGATGCGAGGGGACTACGGCTATCGCAGGCGGTGGCGGACCTCGCGCTCGACCTCGCGCTGGACGTCGCGGTCGCGGATCTCGCGGCGGCGGTCGCGCTGCTCCTTGCCGCGCGCGAGCGCCAGCTCGACCTTCGCCCGCGGGCCCTTGAAGTAGATCCGCGGTCGGGACCAGGGTCAGCTTCTTGCGCTGCATGCGGCCGATCAGGCGCTCGATCTCGTACCGGTGCAGGAGCAGCTTGCGCGGCCGCTCGGGGTCGTGGTTCTCGCATCGCCGCCGGCCCGTAGGGCGGGATGTGGGCGTTGCGCAGCCAGACCTCGCCGTCCTCGATCACGGCGTAGGCGTCGCCGATCTGCGCCTTGCCCTCGCGCAGCGACTTGACCTCGCTGCCCTGCGAGCTCGATCCCGGCCTCGAAGCGCTCGAGCAGCTCGAACTTGTGGCGAGGCGCGGCGGTTGGTGGCCACGTCGCCGGCCGCCGCCTTGCGCTTGCCCTTCTTCGCCATCGGTCTAGGCCACCTTCGCCGGCGGGCACCAGGTCGACCCGGCCGCGCGGCGGCCTCGACCGCCGTCCACGCGCACCGTGACCGGATCGCCCGATCCGGACCTCGGGCCGCTGCGCTGCCCCGACGAGCGCCGTCTCGGTCTCGTTGAGGTCGAAGCGCTCGCCGCGCATCCGGCGCGCCGGCAGGAAGCCCTCGTAGACGTCGCCGAGCTCGCCGCCGAAGCGGACGAAGGCGCCGGCGCCGATCACGCCCGAGACCTCGCCCTCGAACTCCCGCGCCCAGCCCGCTCTCGAACAGCTCGCGCTCGAGCAGGAAGGCGGCGCAGACGTCGTCGGCGTCGCGCTCGATCTTCATCGCCTCGCGCTCGCGCTCCGAGCACCGGCAGCCGGCCTCTCGCGACGGCCCCGCGCTCGGGCTCGATCCTCGCCCGCGCCGACCACCGACAGCAGCGCGCGGTGCGCGACCAGGTCGGGGTAGCGGCGGATCGGCGAGGTGAAGTGGCAGTAGGCGGGGCTACCGAGGCCCGCGTGGCCGAGGTTGCGATCGCTGTAGTAGGCCTGCTTCAGCGAGCGGAGCACAAGCGATGTATACGCGCTCGCGGCCGTGGCCGCGGCGCTCGGCCTCGCGCGCCACCAGCCGGCTCGCCTCGCGCAGCCAGCTCGCCGGCCTGGCTCGGGGCGAGGTCTCCGGGTCGGGCAGCGGCGGCGTCGGCAGGTCGAGCGCCGCCAGCTGCTCGAACAGGACCGCGATCCGTGCTCGGGTCGGGGCACTCGTGGACGCGGTAGAGGGTCGGCACCCGCGACGCTCGCAGGCGTCGGCGACCCGCTCGTTGGTGAGGATCATCAGGTGCTCGATCAGGCCATGCGCCTCGGTCTGCTCGACCGAGTGCGCGGCGACCACGTCGCCCTCGGCGTCGAACTCGAACTCGGGCTCGAACGCTCGATCTCGAGCGCCCGTCGCGAGCGCCGCTCGCGCAGCGCCGCCGCCGCGCTGCGCGCGAGCTCGAGCGGCGCCGCGATCGCCTCGGGCGGGCTCGCGCGACCGGCGAAGAACTCGTCGAGCTGGTCGTAGGAGAGGCGGTGGTCGGAGCGGATCCGGCTGCGGTAGAAGCTCGCCGAGCGCGGCTCACCGTCGGCGCCGAGCACGATCTCGGCGGTGACCGCGAGCCGCTCGACGCCGGGCGGCCAGGCTGCAGGCGTCGTCGCGAGAGCGCGCGCGGGCAGCATCGGCTCGACCGTCCCGGGCACGTAGGTGCTGTGTCGCGCGCGACAACGCCTCCGCGTCGAGCCTCGTCCCCGGTCGCACGTGGGCGGCGACGTCGGCGATGTGGATCCAGAGCCGCACCCCGTCGCCGTCCGGCTCGCGCCGAGACCGCGTCGTCGAAGTCGCGCGCCGTCGCCGGGTCGACGGTGAAGGTGGCCAGGTCGCGCAGATCACGCCGCGCCTCCTCGCCGGCCTCGCCGCGTCGGCCGGGCCCGGGCCTCGGCCTCGAGCGCCTCGTCGAAGCCTCGCTCCAGGCCGCGCTCGAGCAGCAGCGCGCCGACCACGTCGCGGGCGCGCTCGGGCGCCCCGAGCACCTCGATCACCCGGGCGCCACGCGCCTGCGGCTCGACCAGGACCAGCTCGCCGCCGCGGACGCGCGGGCCGCCGGCGAGACTCGCCTGCGGGCCGCGCTCGAACAGCGGCTCGACGACGAGGAACCGCCCCCGCCGGCCGATCACGCCGACGAACCGGCTCAAAGCTCTTGGCCGAGCACCTGCAGCGCCTGGTCGAGAGCCTCGTCCGAGCCCTCGGTTCGCGGGTCGTCGGCCACCCGCACCTCGGGCTTGATGCCCTCACCGGCGATCGAGGTGCCGTCGGCGGTCAGGTACTGGCCGACGGTCAGGTCGAGCGCACCGCCGGCCGCGAGCTGGATCACCTCCTGGAAGGTGCCCTTGCCGAACGAGCGGGTGCCGACGATCGTCGCGAGGTCGTAGTCCTCGAGCGCCGAGGTGAGGATCTCGGCCGCCGACGCCGTGTCGCGGTTGATCAGGACCACGGTCGGGCGCGGCTCGAGCGCGTCGCCGACCGCCTCGTAGGTGGTGCTCCCCCTGGGTGCGGCTCTTGGTCGAGACGACCGTGCCCTCGTCGACGAAGATGCTCGCGGACAGCACCGCCTCGTTGAGCAGCCCGCCGCCGTTGCCGCGCAGGTCGAGGACCAGGCCCTCGGCGCCCTCGCGGTCGAGACGCTCGATCGTGTCGCGCAGCTCGCCGTGCGACGCCCTGGCTGAAGGTGGCGAACCGGACGTAGGCGATGTCGCGACCGTCGACCGTGCGGATCTCGCCGTCCACCGCGGGCACTCGGACCTCGGCTCGCTCGACCTGCAGTTCGCGCTTGCCGCCGCCGTTCGCAGGCACGACGCCGAGCTCGACCTCGGTCCCCGGCGGGCCCTTGATCCGGGCGGTCGAGACCTCGGACGGGACGCCGGCGATCGACTTGCCGTCGACCGAGACGATCAGGTCGCCCTGCTTGATCCCGGCGCCCTCGGCGGGGGTGTCGGCGAAAACGTCGGCGACCCGCAGGCCCTTGGCGACCTCGTTCACGGTCAGGCCAACGCCATCGAACTCGCCCGAGGTGGCCGCGTTGAAGTCCTTCAGCTGCTCGGCGGTGAAGTAGTGCGAGAAACGGTCGTCGTAGCGATCGCGCAGCTCGCGGACCATGCCGTTGACCGACGCGTCCTCGAGCTTGCGCGGCTCGACCGCCTCGAAGTAGTTGTCCTCGATCGTCTGCAGCGCCTCGGTCGCCGCCTCGGGATCGTCCTGGTCACCGATCGCACCGGTCAGCACGCCGGCCAGCACCGCGATCAGCAGCCCGATGATCAGGCCGGCGACGACTCCGGAGCCGAAGCCGGCCCCGCGCGCGGGCTCACACCCGGAGGAAGCGGCGCAGCGTGATGCCGCTACCGAGCGCGGAAACGAGGACCGCGGCGGCGACCAGCATCGCCACCAGGGGGACGAAGCCCATGGTGGAGAGGTTGTCGATCAGTGCGAAGTCGTCGGCGAGTGGATCCACGATGGTGACCTTGCCGAGCAGAAGTATGCCCACCGCGATCCCCGCGCCCGCCAGGCCGACGATCACGCCCTCGATCATGAACGGCCAGCGGATGAACCAGTTGGTGGCCCCGACGAGCTGCATCACCTCGACCTCACGGCGGCGGGCGTAGATCGAGAGCCGGATCGTGTTCGCCACCAGCAGCAACGAGGCGACGAGCAGCAGAGCCGCAATCACCAGCAGGACGATCTTCACCGCCCCCGTGACCTCGCGGATCTTGGTCGCGTTCTCGCGGTCCTGGCCGATCGGGGGGTCGATTGCCTCGCTGATCGGCGTCGGCTTGCCGGCCGAGTTCGGCGGCAGCAGCGCCGCGCGGACCGCCTCGAGGTTGTCGGGATCGTCGAGCTCGAGCTTGAAGGTCGGCGGCAGCGGGTTGGAGTTGAGCTCCGAGATCGAGCCCTTGAGGTCGCCCTCGAGCTCCTTCACCAGCTCCTTCTTGGCGCACGTCGGCGAGCAGAACTCGGCGCCGGTCACGTGCGGAACGGCCGACAGCTCCTTCTCGAGCCCCTTGATCTCGGCCCTGGTGGCGTCGCGATAGAGGAAGACCTGGAGCCCGATCTGATTGCGGACCTCGCTCGCCTTCGACTCGCTCGCCCGAAGCACCGGTACCAGCACTCCGAGCAACAACGTGGTGACGACGATCGTGACGATCGCCGCAACACTGGGCGCGGCGCTGCGGCGCAGCGCCCGGAAGGCCTCGGAGAGGAAGAAGGCGATGCGACCCATGCGCTAGTGGCTCCCGTTGGTCGCGCCCTCGTCGCCGACGCCCATCTCGGCGCGCATGCGAGCGGCGAACTCGGTCGTCGACTCGTCGTTGTAGCCGCTGACGTCGTCGTCGCGGACCAGGCGGCCCTCCTCGAGCGCGATCACGCGGCGGCGCATCTTGTCGACCATCTCGCGGTCGTGGGTGACGACGAGGACCGTGGTGCCGGTGCGGTTGATCCGGTAGAGGAGTTGCATGATCCCGATCGAGGTGACCGGGTCGAGGTTGCCGGTCGGCTCGTCGGCGAGCAGCAGAGGCGGGTGGTTGACGAACGCGCGGGCGATCGCGACGCGCTGCTGCTCGCCGCCCGAGAGCTCGTCCGGATAGCTGTGGATCTTGGCCTGCAGGCCGACCAGACGGAGGATCTCGGGCACCTTGCGGCGGATCTGCGCCCGCGGTTCGCCGATCACCTGCAGCGCGTAGGCGACGTTGTCGTAGACGGTGCGGTTGGGAAGCAGCTTGAAGTCCTGAAACACGGTGCCGATCCGCCGCCGCAGGTAGGGCGTGCGGTCGCGATCGAGCTGGTTGATGTCCTTGCCGGCGATCCGCACCTGCCCGGAGGCGGGCTCGACATCGCGGATCAGGGCCTTGATCAAGGTCGACTTGCCACAGCCCGTGGGGCCGACGACGAAGGCGAACTCGCCACGGTCGACCTCGATCGAAACCCGGTCGAGGGCGACCTGGCCGCCCGGGTAGACGACGGTCGCGTCGGCGACCTCGATGATCGGCGGGTGGCCGTCCTTGGGGCGCTTGCGGGCGACCTGCGGCTCGCGACCGGGGTGGTCGCCGCCGTCACGGCTGCGCTTGGCGCTTGATCTGCGGTTCTTCAGTAGTGGCATGCGGAGCCTCTCTTCCCCTTCTAGCGGGCCACTCCTCTCGCGGGCTGACCGCGAGGATCCCCTGCACCGAAAGCTGCGGACCGAGGGGGCGATCCGAGCCGCGACAGGGTAGCGCAATTGTTAACGATCCCTAACAGTCGGCCCTCTCAGCCTGCAATCCCTTGACGGAATAGATTTCTCCCGGGAGGCGACCGAGATGAGTGTCCAAACCGAGTGCCGGTTTGATCCGAGTGCCCGAACAAGGAGGAGCAATTGAGCGTCAGCAAGTCACACCCCTTCGACGACGGCCTTGCCCCCAAGTGGTTGACCGAGGGGGTGCCGGACAACAAGTTCCCGAAATCCTCGATGGAGCCGGTTCCAGCGATGCGCCTGATCACGCAGGAGCTCGTCCTCGACGGGATCCCCGAGCGCAACCTGGCGACGTTCGTGACCACGTGGATGGAGCCCGAGGCGCAGCGGATCATCGCCGAGAACCTGCACCGCAACTTCATCGACCACGCGGAGTACCCCCAGACCGCCGAGATCGAGCAGCGCTGCATCCGCATGCTCGCCGACCTCTTCCACGCGCCAGGCGAGACCACCGGCGCCCGCACCCAGGGCTCCTCGGAGGCGATCATGCTCGGAGCCCTGTCGCTGAAGTGGAAGTGGCGCCAGCGACGTGAGGCGGCCGGCAAGCCGACGGACAAGCCGAACCTGATCTTCGGCGGCGACGTGCACGTCGTCTGGGAGAAGTTCTGCCGCTACTTCGACGTCGAGCCGCGGATCGTGCCGTTGCAGCCCGACAAGTACACGATCGGCCCGGAGGACGTCGAGCCGCATATCGACGAGAACACGATTGGCGTCGCGGCGGTGGTCGGGACGACGTTCACAGGACACGCCGACGACGTCGTCGGGATCAACGAGCACCTGGTCGCGCTCAAGAACGAGAAGGGGCTCGACGTGCCCCTGCACATCGACGGCGCCAGCGGCGGCTTCGTCTGGCCGTTCCTCTACCCCGACTCGAAGTGGGACTTCAGGCTCGAGCAGGTGCGCTCGATCAACGTCTCCGGCCACAAGTTCGGCCTCGTCTACCCGGGAATCGGGTGGCTGATCTTTCGCGAGCAGGCTGACCTGGCGGAGGACCTCGTCTTCTACGAGAACTATCTCGGCAAGACCGACGCCACCTTCACGCTCAATTTCTCGACCGGGTCCTCGATGGTCCTGGCCCAGTACTACACCCTGATCCGCTTCGGACATGAAGGCTACGAGTTCGTGATGAGAGCGATGCAGAAGAACGCCGAGTTCCTCGCCAAGCGGATCGGCGAGATCGGGCCGTTCGAGATCATTGGCGCCGGCGAGGAGCGGCTGCCGCTGGTCGCCTTCCAGCTCGGCGCGGACGCCCCGTACGACGAGTTCGACATCGCCTGGCAGGTCGCCGCCGAGCGCGGCTGGATGCTCCCGGCGTACACGATGCCGCCGAACGCCGAGCACGTGAAGATGCTGCGGGCGTTGGTCAAGCTCGACCTCACCCACGCCCTCGTCGCCACCCTCGCCGAAGACATCGCCGCCGCCTGCGAGACGCTCGAGAAGAAGGGCGGCCTGAGCGAGCACGAGCGCAAGCGGGTCAAGACCAACACCGGCTACTGACCAGCGGGCGGCCAAATCACCCCGATCGAGGGATGACGGCGATCGGACCCGTGCGTATGGTTCACCGCAACGCCGCGATCGGGCGGCGTCGGATCTACGCTAGGAGGTACTTCGTTGTGGCAGTGACGGCGACCGACAGCGCCTCGCTGGCGATGTCCCCGAGCTTCACCCCGCAGTGAACCGCCCGGCGGCGCGTGGGGCGGACTTCCCGTCGCCTAAGGCTGATCGCGGACCGGCCCCATGACCAAGGCCCGACTGGCAGCGATCCTCGCGGTGGCACTGGGCACGCTGACGTTCGCGGCGGCCGTCTACTCCACGATCGCCAACTTCCCGCGCGGACTGATCCTGGCGGCGCTGCTGATCGGCGCCGCGACCGCGGGTTGGTACGGCCTGATCCGGCGCGGCGCCCCACGGATCGCCGGCCTGGGCTGCGCGGCGCTGCTGGTGCTCGCGTCCCTGCTGGTCGTCATCCTCGACGGCGGCGTACCGGAGGCGATCCTGGTCGGGGCCGCGGCGCTCGGCGCCATCACCGCCGCCAAGGCCGCTGTCACGATCCACGTCCCGCTCGCCGAGCGCGGCCGACCCGGCCCGTCCGGTGCTGTTCTTCAACCCGAAGTCCGGGGGCGGAAAGGCGGAGCGGTTCAAGCTCGCCGAGCGAGGCGCGGGCACGAGGCATAGAGCCAATCGAGTTGACGCTCGGCACCGACCTCGAGCAGCTCGTGCGCAAGGCGGTTGCCGACGGCGCCGACGCGCTGGCGATGGCCGGCGGCGACGGCTCCCAGGCGATCGTCGCCGCGGTCGCCGCCGAGCTCGACCTTCCCTACGCCTGCATCCCGGCGGGGACCCGCAACCACTTCGCGCTCGACCTCGGGGTCGATCGCGACGATGTCGTCGGCGCGCTCGACTCGTTCGTCGACGGCGGCGAGCGCCGCGTCGACCTGGCCGAGGTAAACGGGCGCGTGTTCGTCAACAACGTCTCGCTCGGCCTCTATGCCGAGGCGGTCCAGCGCGAGGGCTATCGCGACGCGAAGCTGCGCACGATCCTCGACACCCTGCCCGACGCCCTCGGGCCCGAGGGCGAGGGGCTCGACCTGCGCTGGAGCGGGCCGGGAGGCCACGAGCATTCCTCGGGCGCGGCGATCCTGGTCTCCAACAACCGCTACCGGCTCGGCAAGGCAGTGGGCTCGGGTACGCGGCCGCGAATCGACGACGCCCTGCTCGGGATCACGGTGGCCGGAGCGCCGACCGGGCGCGGCGAGGGTCGCGGCCTGCCCCAGCGACCGTGGCGCGAGTGGTCGACCCCCGAGTTCGAGGTCCAGGCCGACGGCCCGATCGCCGCCGGTATCGACGGCGAGGCCACCGTGCTCGAGCCGCCACTTCGCTTCCGAATCAGGCCCGCCGTCCTGCGGGTGCGGGTCGCACGCGCGCATCCCGGCGCCTCGCCCTCGGCGGCGATCCCGGAGGGCTTGGGGACGGGTTCGGGCGCTGGTGCGGATCGCCGCCGGGCGATCTCCACGGAGCCGGATAGCCGTCGCGCGAGAACGCTGCAACCACTGAACAAGGACAAAGGAGCCATGGACGTCATCGAGATCGAACAGAAGGAGACCCTGAGGCGCAAGGAGATCGCCACCCGGCTGCGCCACCTGGCCGACATGCTGGCCCGGGACAACGACGTCGAGTTCGAGCAGGGCGGGATGAAGATCAAGGTCCACGTTCCCGACGAGGTGCAGTTCAAGGTCGAGCTCGAGGTGGAGACCGACGAACGTGAGCTCGAGATCGAGTTGAAGTGGTGAATAGAAGCCGCGAAAGGAACGAACCGAGGAGGCATTGACGATGGGACGAGACAGACGCCAACGCAGACGACGTGCAGCCGCAGTCGGTGGAGCCGCGATCGCTGCCAAGAAGCACCGGGACGCAAAGCAGGCAGACCAGCAAGAGGAGGCGGCCGCTTCGGGGCAGGCCGCGCCCAGCGAGCCCGGCCAGCCGGCCCAACCAGCCGCCGCGGGTGGACTCAGCCCCGAAGCCATGGAGCGGCTCAAGGAGCTCGGCGAGCTTCACGAACAGAACGTGCTCACGGACGAGGAGTTCGAGCGCGAGAAGGCGAAGGTGCTGGACGGCTGACGCCCCTGGTCGTACGAGCGCCGGGCAGTTGTACGTTCGCGGCCGTCACCGGACCGGGTGCCTCGATGAACCCGGCCTGGACCAACCCGGCCCGGGGCGTTCGGGGAACGCTCATAGGATCGCGATCGGATTCACAGGTGAGCCTGTTCCGCCAATGACGCGAAGTGGCGCCGCAAGGAAGAGGAACTCCCAGCGCCCCTCTCGCTCGCAGGCGGCGACGAGGTCCTCGAACTGGAGGTAGTCGAGTAGGTGGACCCCCAGCGCATTTAGCGTCAAGGCGTGGATCGGGAAATCGATTCCCTCGGTCGTGCTCGGAGTCGTGTCACTGTTGCCATCCGATCCGAGCGCCGCAATGCGCCGCTCCGCAAGAAGGGGGACGCAGGTCGGGTGCAGGCCGGCCTTGGCGCTGTCGGTGTCCCAGGGGCCGAGCTCGGCATGGCGTCGCGCGTGGCCGGTCCGGACGAGCAGGATGTCACCCTCCCTGACCGTCACCCCCTGCTTGCGCTCGCAACTCTCGAGCTCGTCGGGGAAGACGTGCTCGCCGGGCTCGAGCCAAGTAACGCCCCGCAGCCGAGGCACGTCGAGCAGCACGCCACGCCCGACAAGGCCGTCCTTGAGGACCCCGATGGCGTCGGCAGTCGCTCCCTCGGGAGTCAGCGAGGCGGCCGGCTTCCCGTTGTACAGGGCGCCATCGAAGGCGACATGGCAGAGCGCATCGATGTGGGTGTGGGAGGGGTTGTGGTAGTCGGCGCCGACATAGTCCTTGGCGAAGCGGAGCGTTCCGGATCCGACGTCCACGTCGCCCAGCATGGTCATGTGGTGATCCACCGGCGCGGGGTTGTCGATCCCCAGCCGCGTGTTGAGCGGAAGACTGACCGTCACCGTTTCCCCGGTGCGAACGAGCCGCGCGGCCTCGAGGACCCGCTCGGCGGTCAGATAGTTGAGCGCCCCGCGCTCGTCGTCGGCGCCCCAACGCCCCCAGGTCGAGACCGTCTCAAAGAGCTCCCTGAACTCCGCTGCGCTCAACTTGACTTCGCGGTCGGTCATCCGCGCGAGCCTAACGCGACCGAGGTCCGCGCTTGGGCTCGGTCAGCCGGGCTCACGGAGCTGCCCCGCGTAGGGTCCGCGGCCCGTCACGCACGCCGCGCCGCAGCGTGCCCCGAGCGCCAGCGCCTCCTCGGCGGAGCGGCCCTCCGCCAGCCCGTAGGTCAGACCCGCGGCAAAGGAATCCCCCGCGCCGTAGGCGTCGACCGGGGGGCCGGGGAGGGGAGGGGCCGCCCACCGGCTCGTGGCCCCGTCGGCCGTTTCGAGCGAGCCGCCGGCGGCACCGGCGGTGCGGGCAACGAAAAGGGGCGGCGGCGCAATGTCGCCTGGCGCGTAGTTCTCCCCCTCATCGTCGGCACTCGACACCAGCATGTCGATCTGAACCGCCGCCTCCGCCAACGAATCGACCGTGCGCACGGTCGAGACGAGCTCGCGCGCAGCTCGCGACGCGCGGACCGCGCCGGGATCGCCGGCCGTGAAGTAGACGGCGTCGACGCCCTCGAGCTCGGCCCAGGGCAGCGGGTCATCGCGGTGTGGCCCGAGACGCTCGCCGAGCACGGTGATCGTGCGCTCGGCGTCGGCGTCGGTGTGGACGAGCGCCCTCCGCTGCGGCACGGGTCGCCACGCCGCCTCGACGCGAACACCGAGCGCTTCCAGCTCCCGCTTCGCCCTCTGCCCGAGGTCGTCGTCGCCGAGCGCGGTTAGAAAGAGGCACTCGCCCGCGAAGCGTGCCAGCTGCACAGCGGCGACCGCTCCGCCCCCTCCCGGTTCCTCCCAGTCCTCGAAAGCGTGAACGATCTCGCCGGGCTCCGGCACACGCTCCACACGTGCGAATTCGATCCACTCAACGTGTCCGACGACAGCAACCCGCATCGGGCTGGCTAGTCTCGCACGCGCTGAATCGGCTCGACGCGACCCCGACCGTACTGATCGCCCGCCGGCTGCCGCCGGCCGGGACGGACCGCCTTGTTGAAAGATGCTCGATCAGGGAGGGCGGCCTCGAGGTGACGTCGCAGCGTCTGCTCGAGCTTGCGCCCGGGGTCGAGGCGATCGTCGCCGATCCCACGGTGAGAGTCGGTGAGCAGCTGCTCGAGGCTGCCGGGCCCCAGCTCCGGATCGTCGCCAATTTCGGCGTCGGCCACGACAACGTAGACCTCGAAATGTGCCGTCGCCGCGAGGTGATCGTCACCAACACGCCCGACGTGCTCACGAACGCGACGGCCGAGCTGGCGCTCAGCCTCACGCTCGCGGCCGCCCGACGCACGACCGAGGCCGAGGCCGACCTGCGGGCCGGTCGGTGGGCCGGCCCGGACCCCGGCGCTTACCTCGGCGTGGAGCTGAGCGGCGCGACCTTCGGCGTCGTCGGGATGGGACGAATCGGGCGTCGCTACGCCGAACTGGTCACCGGCCTGGCCGGCGAGATCGTGTACACCAGCCGCACTCGCAAGGCGGGCGCCGAGCGAGCCCTGGGTGCGGTCCGGGCTCGACTCGAGGAGCTGCTTCGCCGTGCCGACGTGGTCAGCCTGCACCTGCCGGCAACCCCGAAGACGGTCGGTCTGGTGGGCCGCCGAGAGCTTCAGGCGATGAAGCCCCACGCGATCCTGATCAATACGGCCCGCGGGCCGCTCGTGGACGCTGCCGCGCTTTCGGAGGCCCTGCGCGAGGGAGCGATCGGGGCCGCCGGCCTCGATGTCTACGAGCATGAGCCCGACGTACCGGATGAGTTGCTCCGCGCCCCGAACTGCGTCCTGCTCCCCCACATCGGCTCCGCAACGACGAGCGCGCGGGACGCGATGGCCCGCCTGGTCGCCGACAACGTGCTGGCCGCGCTGCGGGGCGCCGAGCCGCCCAATCCCGTGGCCTAGCGCGGCTCGGCGCCTAGTCGAGATCCGCCACCGTGATCGAGAAGATCGCCTCGTAGCGCCCGCCGGGCTCGACCAGCGGAAGGTCAGGGCCGCCGGCGACGAGGGCGTTGGTCGGCGCCGTCATCGGCTCGTAGGCAACCACGTCGTCATCGTCGGGCGCGTAGACCTGGGCGAACGGGTAACCGGGTCCGAGCGGAGAGCTCGATTCGCCGCCCGCCGCCCGCGAGCACGAACGGCGCCTCGTCCTCCGGCGCGAGGTAGGCGTCGTCGAACGTCCTCGGGCCGAGCGGACCAGGCTCGACCTCGACCGGCTCGCGCTCGCCGGTCGGGAGCATGCGGCGATCGAGCTCCAGGCGCTCGCGCACCGGGACTTCGACCTCCCACTCGGCGCGATCGACTCCGGGTAGGCGCAGATAGGGGTGATAGCCGAACGAGATCGGCACCTCGTGTCGCCGGACGCGTGGACGGTCGTGGTCAGCGGTGAGCGTCGTCGCCCCGCAGGCGTCGCCTCGAACAGCACCTCGTGCGGGAACGGGAACGCGGCCATCAGCTCCTCGGCGGCCGGCGAAGTCGAAGCTGGCGGCCAGGACGCCGCCATCGTCCGTCGTCTCGTGCCTGTTCGACCTGCCATCCACGGGCGGCGGCGAGAAGGCCGTGGATCGGAAGCCCGTCGGGGTCCAGCGAGATTGGCATCGGGCCGGAGTCGAGGTCTGACCTCGCCGGCCGGCGACCGAGAAGCGCATGCTCGCGAGGCGGTTCGCCCAGGGATGGAGGAGCGGGATCCCCATCGTCGACCGCTTCCTCGATGTACCTCCGCAAACCGCCCCGCTGACCCAGCAGCTCCTCCCCGCGATGGCGCAGCGAGCAGCCCGACCATGCCCGCGCCCGGGACGAACGCGGCCTCGACGCCGCCGTCGGTCGCGAGCGTCAGCGCCGGAATCCCCTCGACCATCCGCTCACCGATCATGCTGCATCTGCGGGCCGCCAGTCAGGTCGCAACCGGCCTTGGCGAGGAATTATGATGCGCGCGATGCCGAGGCAGGGGAACAGGTCCTGCGACGTCTTCGTCATCTTCGGGATCACCGGCGACCTGGCGAAGGTGATGACCTTCCATTCGCTCTACCGGCTCGAGCAGCGGGGCCTGCTCGACTGCCCGATCGTCGGCGTGGCGGTCGACGACTGGTCGGCAGACGACCTGCGCGAGCACGCCCGCGCGGCGATCGAGGGCACCGGGGAGAAGCTCGACCCCAAGGTCTTCGACCGGCCTCGTCAAGCGCTTCTCCTACGTTCAGGGCGACTTCGCCGACGACGGGACGTACGAGCGCCTGGCCAAGGAGATCAAGGACACGAAGAGCCCGGTCTTCTACCTCGAGATCCCGCCGTCGCTGTTCGGGATGGTCGTCAAGGGCCTCGCCGGCGCGGGGCTGACCGCCGACGCCGCGATCGTCGTGGAGAAGCCGTTCGGCCACGATCTCGACTCGGCCCGCGAGCTCGCCGAGCAGCTGCATCAGTACATCGACGAGTCACAGCTCTACCGCATCGACCACTTCCTGGGGAAGATGGGGCTCGCCGAGATCCTCTACCTGCGCTTCGCAAACGCGATGTTCGAGCCCGTCTGGAACCGCAACCACATCGCCTGTGTGCAGATCACGATGGCCGAGGACTTCGGAGTCGCCGACCGCGGCCACTTCTACGACCCAGTTGGAGCGCTCCGAGACGTGGTGGTCAATCACCTGATGCAGGTCGTCGCGGCGGCGGCGATGGAGCCTCCCGCCGGCCGCACCGCTCGCCCGTTGAAGGACGCGATGTACGGCGTCTTCGCGGCGATGCCCGCCGGTGACCCCGGTGCACTATGTCCGTGGGCAGCACAGGGCTATCGCAAGGTCGACGGCGTCGCCAAGGACTCGACCACCGAGACCTACGCCGCCGCGCGCTTCGAGATCGACAACTGGCGCTGGGAGGGGGTCCCGTTCTTCATCCGCACCGGCAAGCTGCTCCCGGTGACCCAGACGGAGCTGCGGCTGATCTTCGAGGACCCACCGAGACTGGGGTTCGCCCGCGAGTCCCGGCGTCCTGAGCCCGACCAGCTGGTGATGAAGCTCGACCCTTCGACCGGGATCAGGCTGCTGGTCGACGCGCAGCGGAGCGATGCCCGGGAGCCGGAGCAGATCAGCCTCGATATGGAGTTCGCCGCGGAGGGAGGCGAGGGCCCGACCCCCTACGAGGTGCTCCTGCACGCCGCGATGCAGCGCGACAGCACCCGCTTCACCCGCCAGGACAACATCGAGGAGACCTGGCGAATCATGCAGCCTCTGCTCGACGCGCCGCCGAAGGTCCACCGCTACAAACCGGGGTCGTGGGGCCCGAAGGCGGCGGATGAGCTGGTCGCCGACTACGGCGGCTGGCACGGGCCGTGGGTCGCCTCGTGAGCGCCGCGAAGGTAGAGCCGACGATGCCCCAGAGCGCGGCCGCGCCATCACCGTTTCCCCCGATCGCCGAGTACGCATTCCTCTCCAACTGCCACACCGGGGCCCTGGTGGCGCCCGACGGAGCGGTGGACTGGCTCTGCGTGCCGCGCTTCGACTCCGCCGAGCGTGTTCGGGACCCTGCTCGACCGCCAGGCGGGCAGCTTCCGATTCGGTCCGTTCGGGATCAACGTCCCGTCGGCTCGCGCCTACGAGCCAGGCACGAACATCCTCGCCACCACCTGGCACACGCCGACCGGGTGGGTCCTCGTCCGCGAGGCGCTGACGATCGGCCCGCAGCCGCGGCGAGGACACGATCACCCCGCACACGCGCCCGCCCGCCGACGACGACGCCGACCACCTGCTGGTCCGGGTCGCCACTCTGCCTCGAGGGCAGCGTCGAGATCGAGTTGATCTGCGAGCCGGACTTCGACTACGGACGCGTCCCGGCCGAGTGGGCTCTGGTCGGCGAGGACCGGCTACGCCGCCGATGCCTCGGGGGCCGATCTGACGATCAGGCTGCGATCCGACATCCCGCTCGGCATCGAGGGCGACTGGGTCCGAGCCCGCCACGTCCTCAAGGAGGGCGAGCAGGCGTTCTGCTCGCTTTCGTGGGCCGAGGGCCTGGAGTCGCCCGACGGACATCGACGACGCCAACGCGCGACTCGCGCGCCACGATGCGCTATCTGGCGGGGCTGGCTCGCGCGTGCACGGATGCCCGACCACCGCTTCCGCGAGCCGGTCCAGCGCTCCGCCCTGGCGATCAAGGGCCTCACCTACATGCCCACCGGCGCGACCGTCGCGGCGCTGACCACCTCGCTGCCCGAGACCCCGGGCGGCGAACGCAACTGGGACTACCGCTTCACCTGGATGCGCGACTCGACCTTCACCCTGCAGGCGCTGCACTTCCTCAACCTCGACTGGGAGGCCGACGAGTTCATGCAGTTCGTCGCCGACCTGGAGGCAAACGAGGACGGCGCCCTGCAGATCATGTACGGGATCGACGGCCGCCGGGACCTGACCGAGGCGACGCTCGACGACCTCTCGGGCTACGCCGGGGCGAGCCCCGTGCGGACCGGCAACGGAGCCTTCGACCAGCGCCAGAACGACGTCTTCGGCGCCGTGCTCGACTCGATCCTGCTGCACACGCGCCGCAGCGAGCGCTTGCCACGGCGCCTGTGGCCGATCGTCCAGGCACAGGCGAAGTGCGCGACCGACGTCTGGCGCAATCCCGACCAGGGCATCTGGGAGGCGCGCGGCGAGCCCCAGCACTACGTCTCGTCGAAGCTGATGTGCTGGGTGGCGCTTGACCGGGCGGCGAAGCTGGCCGAGATCCGCGGGGACGCCGAGCTTGAGGCAGGCCTGGCGCGCGACAGCCGACGAGATCCGACGCCGACATCCTCGAGCACGGGGTGCGCGACGGCGTCCTGCGCCAGCACTACGACACCGAGGCGCTCGACGCCTCGACCCTGCTCGCGGCCATCTTCGGGTTCCTGCCCGGCGACGACGAGACGCTGCGCAAGTCGGTCGAGGCGATCGCCGACGATCTGACCGAGGACGGCTTCGTCCTGCGCTACCGCACCGACGAGACCGACGACGGCCTGTCGGGCAAGGAGGGCAGCTTCCTGATCTGCTCCTTCTGGCTCGTCTCCGCGCTGGCGATCGTCGGCGACCAGCAGGGCGCCCGGGACCTGATGGAGCGCCTGCTCAGCGTCGCGTCGCCGCTCGGCCTCTACGCCGAGGAGTTCGACACCGATACCGGGCGCCACCTCGGCAACTTCCCCCAGGCCTTCTCGCACCTGGCGCTGATCGAGGCGGCGGCGCGGATCATCCTCGCCGAGCGCCTGCGGAGTTCGGGGGTGAGCGTCGTACGACGTGATCGTGATCGGCAGCGGCGCCGGCGGCGGCACCCTGGTCCATCACCTCGCGCCCTCGGGAAAGCGGATCCTCCTGCTCGAGCGCGGCGACTGGCTCCCGCGCGAGCCGCAGAACTGGTCCGGCCCAGGACGTGTTCGTGGACGGTCGCTACATGTCCGCGGACGACCTGGGTCGACGAGACGGGCAAGCGCGTTCCAGCCGCAGGTCCACTACTTCGTCGGCGGGGCGACCAAGCTCTACGGCGCGGCGCTCTACCGGCTGCGCGCGGAGGACTTCGGCGAGCTTGCGCCACCACGACGGCGTCTCTCCCGCCTGGCCGATCGGCTACGACGAGATGGAGCCCTACTACACCAAGGCCGAGCAGCTCTACCAGGTGCACGGCGCGCGCGGCGAGGACCCGACCGAGCCGCCGGCGAGCGCGCCCTATCCCTTCCCGGCGGTCTCCCATGAGCCGCGGATCCAGCAGCTTTCCGACGACCTCGCCGCGGCCGGGCTACCAGCCCTTCCACGCACCCTGCGGGGTCATGCTCGACGAGGCGAACATGGCCTACAGCGCCTGCGTCCGCTGTCCCGACTGCGACGGCTTCCCCTGCCTGGTGCACGCCAAGTCCGACGCCGAGGTGATCGCCGTGCGCCCGGCGCTCGAGCACGACAACGTGACCCTGCTGACGGAACGCGAGAGCGGTGGCGCTGGAGACCGACGGCCCGGGGACCGCCGTCACCGAGGTCGTGGTCGAGCGCGACGGCGAGCGCGAGACGCACACCGCCGACATCGTCGTCGTCGCCTGCGGCGCGGCCAACTCGGCCAAGCTGCTGCTCGCCTCGGCCAACGACAAGCATCCCAACGGCCTCGCCAACGGCTCCGACCAGGTCGGGCGCAACTACATGTTCCACAACAGCCAGGCGGTGCTGGCGCTGTCGAAGGAAGAGAACCCGACCGTCTTCCAGAAGACCCTGGGGCTGAACGACTTCTACCTCGCGGGCGATGACTTCGACCATCCCGCTGGGCAACATCCAGATGGTGGGCAAGTCGCAGGCGCCGATGTACCGGGGCGAGAAGCCGCTGGAGACGAAGCTTGCGCCGACGAAGACGCTCGAGGAGATGGCCCGCCACGCGGTCGACTTCTGGCTCTCCACCGAGGACCTGCCGATGCCCGAGAATCGGGTGACGCTCGACGACGAGGGGCGAGTGAAGCTGAGCTACGAGTTCACCAACGAGGTGCCCAAGAAGGAGCTGTACGAGAAGCTCAAGTCGATGCTCGGTCGAGATCGGCATGCACCCCGACCACCTCGTGCCGCGCCATGCCTACCTGAAGAACCCGATCCCGGTCGCCGGCGTCGCCCACCAGGCCGGCACCTGCAGGTTCGGCGTCCGACCCCAAGACATCGGTGCTCGACACCGACTGCCGCGCTCACGAGCTCGACAATCTCTACGTCGTCGACACCAGCTTCTTCCCAAGCATCGGCGCGGTCAACCCGGCGCTGACGGCGATCGCCAACGCCCTGCGCGTCGGCGATCACCTGCTCGAGCGACTGGGCGGCGAGGCGGGCGCGGCAAGAGTCCGGGTGGCGGCTGAGTTCGCCGACCGCCCGGCGCCGCGTCGTAATCGTCGGCGGCGGCTTTGGCGGGATGGCCGCCGCGCGCCAGCTTCGGCGCGCCGACGTCGACGTGACCGTCGTCGACCGGACGAACCACCACCTGTTCCAGCCGCTGCTGTACCAGATGGCGGCGGGCGGGCTTTCCGCGGGCCAGATCGCTCCGCCGATCCGCGTCGATGCTGAAGCGACAGGCGAACACGACCGTGCTGATGGCCGAGGTCACCGATCTCGACGCCGAGCGACGCCGTGTCGCTCTCGACACGGGTGAGCGGGTTGACTACGACAGCCTGATCCTTGCGTGCGGCGCGGAGACCTCGTACTTCGGCCACGACGAGTGGCAGGACGCCTCCTGCGGGCTGAAGACGCTCGAGGACGCCGTTGCTCTTCGCAGCCGCATCTACGGGGCGTGGGAGCAGGCCGAACGCGCCACGGACCCCGCCGCCGTCGACGAGTGGCTGACCTTCGTCGTCGTCGGGGGTGGCCCCACCGGGGTCGAGACGAGCGGCATGCTCGCGATCCTCGCCCACGACCTGAGGCGCGACTTCTCGCGAATCGACCCGACCAAGGCGCGGGTGATCCTCGTCGACGCAGGCCCGCGAATCGTTCCCGCGTTCAGCGAGAAGCTGTCCGCGAAGGCGGCTTCGGAGCTCGCCTCGCTTGGCGTAACCCTGCGCGAAGACGCGATGGCCACCTCGATCAACGAGCGCGGAATCGAGGTGAAGGTGGGCGAGAAGACCGAGCGGATCGCCTCCCGGACGGTGATCTGGGCCGCGGGCGTGCAGGCGGCCGGATTGAGTGAGGTCGTCGCTCGGGCCACCGGCGCGAGCAGCGACCGGGGCGGGCGGATCGAGGTGAACGACGACTGCACCGTCCCCGGTCACCCCGAGATCTCGGTGATCGGCGACATGGCGAGCCACGATGGCCCGGACGGAAGACCTCTGCCCGGACTCGCGACGGTCGCCATCCAACAGGCAACGCACGTGGCCAAGGCGATCCGCGGCGGCCGGCCCGGGGCCGACACTCCGTTTCGCTACTTCGACAAGGGCGCACTCGCCGTCGTCGGGCGGGGCAAGGCCGTCTGCCAGGTCCGCGGCCGGGAGATCTCCGGCCGGCCGGCGTTCTACATGTATCTCGGCGTGCACCTCTACTACCTGGGCGGTGTCCTCGGGCACCGCATCGGGATCCTCCGCGCCTGGATCCTGGCCAGATTCGGGGTGATCGAGAGCCGCGTTATCGAGGGGAGGCTTCCTGCGACCGGGCGGTCGACGGGTGGCGTGGACGGCGAGCGGGCTTCGGCGGACCCCTGATCTCACAGCTGACAACGCTCGCCGCGTCGTCCCAGCTGCTCCCAGCCCGCGAGCAGATGGCCTTCACGCTCGGCTTCCACATCATCCTCGCCTGCCTGGGGGTCGGCTTCCCGGCGATGATGCTGATCGCCAACTACATCGGCCTGCGCCGCGAGGACCCGGTCGCGCTCGAGCTGGCACAGCGCTGGTCGAAGGTCGCGGCGGTGACCTTCGCGGTCGGCGCGGTGACCGGCACGGTGCTCTCGTTCGAGTTCGGGCTGCTGTGGCCGGAGTTCACGAAGCGCTTCGGGGAGGTCTTCGGGGTGCTGTTCACGATCGAGGGGATCTTCTTCTTCCTCGAGGCGATCTTCCTCACGATCTACATCTTCGGCTGGAAGCGGCTCTCGGGATGGACGCATTTCTGGACCGGCGTCCCCGTCGCGATCTGCGGGATCGGAGGCGCTTTCTCGGTGGTCGCTGTCAACGCCTGGATGAACCAGCCGCAGGGCTTCACGCTGGGCGCCGACGGCGCCGTGACCGACGTCGACCCTCTCAAGGTGATCTTCAACCCGGCCGTGCCCTACGAGGTCCCCCACATGATCCTCGCGGCCTACATGGTGACCTGCTTCCTGGTCGCCTCGGTCTACGCGGTCGGCATGCTGCGGGGACGCCGCGACCACCACCACCGTCTCGGCCTGCTGATCCCGCTCACAGTCGGCTGCATCCTGGCGCCGATCCAGTTCATGGTCGGCGACACCGCCGCGCGCGCAGATCGCCAAGGACCAGCCGATCAAGTTCGCCGCGATGGAATGCGTGCAGCACACCCACCGCGACGTGACCGAGTACATCGGCGGGCGCTGCACCGACGACGGGATCAAGGGGGGGGTCGGCATTCCGGGGCTCGACTCTTGGCTGGTCGGTTTCAGCACCGACACCCAGGTGACCGGCCTCGACACGGTGCCGACCAACGACCGGCCGCCGGCCAACACGCTGCTGCACTGGGCCTTCGACTTCATGGTCGGGGTCGGATCGGCCCTGATCGGGCTCGGGCTGTGGTTCGGGTTCGTCTGGTGGCGCAAGCGCGACATCCCGCAGACGAAGTGGTTCCTGCGGGCCGTGGCCGTCTCGGGGGTGGCGACCGTGCTCACCCTCGAAGCCGGCTGGATCGTGACCGAGGTGGGCCGCCAGCCCTGGATCGTCTACGAGATGATGCGCACCGAGGAGGCGGTGACCGGCGCCAGCGGGATCTGGGTGACCTTCGGCCTGGTGGTGCTCCTCTACACAGCCCTGGGGGCCGCGGCGATCCTGGTCCTGCGCTCGATGGCCCGTCGCTGGCGCGAGGGGCAGTCACTCGACGAGGACGTTCCCTACGGACCCGGGGCCGGCGCGCCGACACCGACCGCCCCGATCGCGGGGGGATCGGAATGAGCACGGCCGATGCTGTCGCCGGCGTGCTCTGGGTCGGCGTCACTCTCTACGCGGTGTTCGGCGGCGCCGACTTCGGGGCGGGATTCTGGTCACTGTTCGCCGGGAGCGGCGGAGCGCGGCAGCGCGGGCGCGCACGCTGATCGACTGGGCGATCGGCCCGGTCTGGGAGTCCAACCACGTCTGGCTGATCTTCGTGCTGGTGGTGCTCTGGACGGCCTTCTCGGCCGCCTTCGCGGCGGTCTTCTCGACCCTGTTCATCCCGCTCAGCCTCGCCGCCCTCGGAATCGTGCTGAGGGGCGCCGGATTCGCGTTTCACCGGCTCGCGCCCGGCGCCCGCGAGCGCCGGGTCTCCCAGGCGCTGTTCGGGCTCTCCTCTCTTCTCACCCCGTTCTTCATGGGCACCGTGATAGGCGCCGTCGCCTCGGGCCGGGTGCCGCTCGGCAACGCCGAGGGCGACCCGGTGACGAGCTGGCTCAACGCCGTTTCGCTGCTGACGGGCGCGCTGTTCGTGGCCACCAGCGCCTACCTCGCGGCCGTCTTCCTGGTCAGCGACTCGCGCACGACCGGCGACGCCGACCTCGAGCGCTACTTCACGGTGCGCGCCCTCGGCGCCGCCGTCGCGGCCGGTGCACTGGCCGTGGCCGGGATCTTCGTCTTCCGCGCCGACGCTCGCTACATCTACGACGGCCTGGTCGGCGAGGCGCTGCCCCTGGTGATCCTCTCGGTCGTCTGCGGCCTCGGAGTGCTGGCACTGCTCCGCCGTGGCGCGCACCGCGGTCCTCGCGTGCTCGCGGTGGGCGCCGTGGTCGCAATGATCTGGGCCTGGGGCGTGGCGCAGTACCCGTACCTACTGCCGCAGACCCTGACGATCTCCGACGGCGCCGCCGACCCCGCCACCCTGACCGAGGTGCTTGATCGTCTTCGGCGTCGCCGTGTTGCTCGTGCTCCCCTCGCTCGGCCTGCTCTACGTCCTCAGCCAGCGCAGCATGCTCGAGGAAGAGGGCGGCTAGCCGTGAGACCCGAGCAGGTTGTTCAGCTCGGCGAGCCGAGCTGCGGACGCCCTTCGGCCGTAACCGTCGGCTTAGCTGATTCCGAGAGCAGCAGCAGGGCGCCGATCAGGAAGCACAGTCCGCCGAGTGAGGTGGTGAAGTTCGCCGCCGCCAGGTTGAGCACGTCGCCCGTGTCGGGGACGACGTAGCCCGCCACGGCGGAGATCCCGAACAGGATGCATCCGAGGAAGTTCACGCTCGCGATCTTCCACTCGATCGTCCGCCGAGCCGAAAGTAGGCCCCCGTCGCGAACCTCGAGGTAGGCGAGCAGGCCCGAGATCAAAAAGCAGATCGAGCCGACCGCCTCCGGCGCCCAGACGAGGCGGTTGACATCGGAGGTGTCGAAGCTGGCCTGCATCGCCCGGTAGGTGCTGAGGTTGAAGAACAGCGTGCCGACGAACTGGATCGAGCGTCGACCACCAGTCGATCCGGCGGGGCTCGAAGGTGATCACCCGGAACCGCTTGCTGCGGCCGCCGGCGGCGTCCAGATCCGCGTTGGCAGTCTCGAGGTACTGGAGCAGGGCGGCGGAGGTGAAGAAGAGCGAGCCGACGAAGAACACGGTGCCGTCGGCCGCCGACCCGACGAGCTGCACGAACCCGGGAAACGGGCCGAGGAAGAAGCAGGCCGAGCCGATCGCGAACAGGACGCCGATCCACCACGAGGCATTGCGGGGCCCGAACCAGTGGCCACGCCCTCGCCCCAGGCGCGAGAGCCGCGATGCGTGCTTGCGCTGAGACCGCGATGACCACTCGGCGAGCTCGCCGTCGGGCTTGCGATAGGTGACGCGGTTGGTGAATGGACCGACCGCGTGGCGATCGACCACCGTCCACCCCTCGGGCGTCCTGGGATACCGCTCTGCGACTCGATGGCCGAGCATCGCCGAAGCCTAGTCGGCGCTCCCACTGCTGAAATCACCCCATCGGGCGATGCCCGCATCCGGCCAGAACCCCTACGATCACGCGACGACGAGATCGACCCACGCGATCTCTTGGAATCAACCGAAGGGATCTAGAAGTGTCCGACAGACCCGTATTCCTGTACGCCGCGATCTACGACGAGATCGCCGACGCCGAGGCCGACTACGAGGCCGTCTTCGATCTTCACGCGCTCGGAGCGATCGGAACCTTCGACTCGGCGGTGATTCGCAAGGAAGAGGACGGCAAGGTCCGAGTGACGAAGACCGAGAAGCCGACGCAGCACGGCGCCTGGACCGGGGCCGGGGTGGGCGCGCTGGTCGGGATCCTGTTCCCGCCCGCGATCCTCGGCGCGGCGATCGTCGGCGCCGGCGCCGGCGGATTGACCGAACACCTCACGAAGGGGATCTCCCGCGGTGACCTCAAGGAGCTCGGCGAGGAGCTTGAGCGGGGCACCGCAGCGGTAATCGTGATCGGCGAGTCGAAGATCGAGGAGCAGCTCGAGAAGGCGACCCAGCGCGCCAACAAGCTGATCGAGAAGCAGATCGACGCCGACGCCGACGATCTAAAGCGCGAGATCGATGCGGCCGCGGAAGAGGACGCCGCGACCTGAGGAGGCGGCGCACCCGGGATCGGGGCGGACTCACCGCCGCGATCCCGGATACGGTGCGGAGATGAACCGCACGACGGGCGGTCAGAGATCGTGACAGAGGCCTACGGCGCACCGGTCGAGTGGAAGCCGACCAAGCCAAGGCTGCGTCCCCTTCATCTGATCGGCTCATGGGTCGTCGCCGCCGCCTCGGTATACGTTGCGGCGGGGCTCGTCGCCGGGCGTCAGCCTCGACGACCTCGGCGGGGCGTTCCTGGTCGCCGCGGTGATCGCGGTCTTCAACGCCGTCGTTGCCGCCGCTCGTCGCGGCGCTGCGGCTGCCGTTCACGCTCGTCTCCGGCTTCCTGCTGGTGCTGGTCGTCGACGCGGTGGCGCTGTGCGTCGCCGACGAGGTGCTGCCGGACGTCATCGGCGTCGACTCGTTCGGCGACGCGCTGCTCGCGGCGCTGGTGATGGCCGCCGTCTCGATCGTGCTCCAGGTTGCTGACCGGCACCAACGACGACGACGCGTACACGCTGCGCGTGGTCCAGCGGGTCGCCCGCCGCCAGGGCGCGCGGGACGCCCACCGACGTGCCCGGGATCATCTTCCTCGAGATCGACGGGCTCGCCCTGCCGGTGCTGCGCCACGCGATGCGCGACGGCAGCGCGCCGACGATGGCGCGCTGGATCGCCGAGGGCGGCTACCGAGCTGGCCGAGTGGGAGCCCGACCTCTCCTCGCAGACCGGCGCCAGCCAGGCCGGGATCCTGCTCGGCTCGAACGAGGACATCCCGGCGTTCCGCTGGGTGGAGAAGGAGACCGGGACGCTGATCGCCTGCTCGGCGCCCGACGACTGCGCCGAGATCGAGCGGCGGCACGCGACCGGGGTCGGCCTGCTCATCGACGGCGGCGCCAGCCGCGGCAACCTGCTCTCGGGCGAGGCCGACGAGGTGATCCTCACGGTCAGCCGGATGGAGGCCGAGAGAGGCGCGAACCCCGGCTACCGGGCCTTCTTCGCCAACGGCTTCAACGTCACCCGGGCGCTGGTCCTGTTCGGCTGGGAGGTGCTGCTGGAGTGGACGGCCGCGATCCGGGCGGCCCGGCGCGACGTGCGCCCGCGCGGCCACCGCGGCGGCGATCTACCCGCTCCTGCGCGGCGCCATGTGCGTGATCGTCCGCGACCTGATCGTCTACGGCGTGCTCACCGACATGATGCGCGGGCGCCCCGCCGTCTACGCGACCTTCTCGAGCTACGACGAGGTCGCGCACCACTCGGGCCTCGAGCGGGCCGACACGATGGAGGCCCTGCGCAAGCTCGACCAGCAGTTCGGCCGGATCGAGCGGGCGCGCCGCTACGCGCCGCCGCCCCTACGAGATCGTCGTGCTCTCCGATCACGGCCAGACCCAGGGCGCGACCTTCAAGCAGCGCAACGGCTACGGCCTCGACGAGCTGGTCGAGCGCGTCGCTGGCGGGCGGAGAGGTGGCCGAGTTCGCCGGCGGCGACGAGCAGAGCGCGATGGTCGGACACGCGCTCGAGCGAGGCGACCGGGCGCAAGGCGGAGAAGCGGCCCAAGAACGACGTCTCGGATCGACAGGTCGTCGTCCTCGGCTCGGGCAACCTCGGGCTCGTCTACCTGATGGAGGAAGAGCGCCGGCTGACGCTCGAGGAGCTCGAGCGAGCGCCACCCGGAGCTGATCCCGGCGCTGCGCGAGCACCCGCACATCGGCTGGCTCCTGGTCCGCTCGGCCGAGCACGGCGCCGTCGCCCTCGGCGCCCGCGGCGCGCACTACCTCGCCGACGGTCGGGTCGAGGGCGAGGATCCGCTGGCCCCGTTCTCGCCGAACGCGCGCGCGCCATCTGCTGCGCACCGACGGCTTCCCGCACGTCGCCGACATCATGGTCGGCAGCTTCTACGACCCCGACCTCGACGAGGGCTGCGCGTTCGAGGAGCTGATCTCCTTCCACGGCGGCCTCGGCGGGCCCCAGACGCGCCCCTTCATCCTCTACCCCGAGCGCCTCGACGCTGCCCGACGAGCCGATCGTCGGCGCGGCCGCCGTCCACGAGCGTGCTCTCCGGCTGGCGGCGTGAGCTCGCGGGGGCGGGCCCCACGGCGTCCGGATGACCTAGTCGGAGGTATCGGCCCTACGGATGGCCGAGATCGCCGCCCAGCCGAAGCCGACGATCCCGATCACGAGCGCGATCAGCCCGACGACGGGCCCGATGAAGAAGAAGGCAGCGAGGACGAGCAGGAACCAGACACCGAACGCGACCGTGATCTCCACCCCGATCAGGTCCGATACCTCGCGCGGCTCATCGCTCATCGTATGCCCGATCCTAGTGGCTGCTCAGCGTGAACCTATTTGCGCGGCCGACGCTCGGCGCAGACCCAAGCCGGCCATGGGCGATCAGGGTCGCGCAGCCGGCTCGAAGGGCCGCGAGTCGTATCCGCCGTCCTCGATCACGAGCGCGGTCGATTCGGGGACTTTGATCCAAGCACCCTCCAGGTCGCCGAGCGGCTCCGAGACGATCACGCGATCTCCCTCGACGAGCTGCTGCAGCCGCTCGTTGTCGGGGTGCAGCCGCCGCAGCGCATCGACGTCCTCGGACACAAACAGCGTTCGCGACTTGTGCTGCGAGGAGTAGCGGATCGCCCAGACCCTGCGCCCGTCGCTGATCCCGATCGTCATCTGCACGGGATCCGCGATACCCCGCTCGGCCGCCGTCGCCTCGACGAGGTCGACCGCACGCTCCATCGCCGCCAGGGGGTCGTCCTCGAGCCCGAAGGTGAGCGCCAAGTGGAAGAGATGCTCGGAGTCGGTCGATCCGGCAACGCTCGCGAACAGCGAGGGGTCGATCGCCAGCAGCAAGTCACGGCGCATGGCGCCGAAGTCGCGGATCAGCCCGTTGTGGACGAACAGCCAGCGGTCGTGACGGAACGGGTGGCAGTTCGTCTGCTGCACCGGGCTGCCGACCGCGGCACGGATGTGCGCCAGGAACAGCGGGGACTCGACGTGGTCGGCGAGCTCGAGCAGGTTCGCGTCGTTCCAGGCGGGGCTGATGCTTCGGTAGCGGGCCGGGGCGGCGCGGTCTCCGTCGTCGTACCAACCGAGCCCGAACCCGTCCCCGTTGGTCGTCTCCGCGCCCATGCGGGAGTGGAGGCTCTCGTCTATCAGCCCGTGCTGCGTTCGAAAGAGCAGCTCGGCGATCCGCAGCGGCTGCCCCACGTAGGCGTTCCAGCGACACATTGCAGCCTCAGGGTAATCACCTCGACAACCAGCGAGCGCTGAGGGACTGACGGGCCAGGGAAGGAAGCATGTGATTGTCTACGCGCCCATGGCTGCGCCGACCAACGAGGCGACCTTCTCGATCGCAGTGGCCGGCTGACGGTGGAAGCGGCAAGCGCCACGGCGACCTCGACCAGTCCCAAGCGCCAGGGACTCGTCCTCGCCACGCTGATCACCGTCGCGGCGGTCGCCAACCTCAACCTGGCGGTGGCCAACGTCGCGCTGCCGTCGATCGGCGACGCTTTCGACGCCGGCCAGACGTCGCTCAACCTGGTCGCGGTCGGCTACTCGCTCGGCCTCGCGGCCTCGGTGCTCTACCTCGGCGCGGTCGGGGACCGTTACGGGCGCAAGATGATGCTCGTCGGCGGGATGGCGCTCTCGATCCCGGCATCGCTGCTCGCCGGCCTGGCGCCGTCGATCGAGGTCCTGTTCGTCGCCCGCGTGATCGGCGGGCTCGCCGCGGGGATGGCGTTCCCGACCACGCTCGCGTTGATCACGGCGCTTTGGTCGGGGCCGGCGCGCACGAGATCGATCGCGCTCTGGTCGGGGCTCGGCGGCGCGATCGCGGCGCTCGGACCGCTGCTCTCGGGCGCGCTGCTCGAGCAGTTCGACTGGGGCTCGGTCTTCCTCGTCACCCTGCCGCTGGCCGTGATCGCCCTGGTGATGGCGCTTCGCCTGGTGCCCGCCCACGTCAACGAGACCAACGATCCGGTCGACAACCTCGGCGGGATCCTCTCCGTGCTGCTGGTCGCGGCCCTCGTCCTGGCGATCAACTTCGCCGCGGTGCCAAACGAGGGCACCGTGGCCCTGGGACTGGGGGCGATCGCCGTCGCGGCCGCGATCGCGTTCGTGATCCGCCAGCGCAGGGCGAGCTCGCCGCTGTATGACCTCGACGTCGCCGGGCGGCGGATCTTCTGGGTCGCCGCCTGCGCCGGGCTGATCGTCTTCGGGTCGCTGATGGGGGCGATGTTCATCGGCCAGCAGTTCCTCCAGAACGTGCTCGACTATTCGACCCTGGACGCCGGCTTGGCGATCATCCCGGCCGCGGTGTTCATGGTCCTTGTCGCGCCGCGCTCCGCCAAGATCGTCGATGCGCGCGGGGCCCGGTTCACGCTGCTGGTCGGCTACTTCTTCTGCCTGCTCGGCTTCCTGGCGATGCTGCTGTTGTGGAAGGAGGACATCTCCTACTGGAAGGTGGGGCTCGGATACGCGCTGATCGGGATCGGGGTCGGCTTCGCCGGGACGCCGGCATCGCACTCGCTGACCGGCTCGGTGCCGGTCTCCCGGGCCGGGATGGCGTCGGGGACGGCCGACCTGCAGCGCGACCTCGGGGGCGCGATCATGCAGTCGATCTTCGGCGCGCTGCTGACCGCGGGCTATGCCTCCGCCGTGGCGGCATCGATCGCGGCCTCGCCGAACGCCGACAAGGTCACCGACAGCGTCCAGAGCGAGCTGACGAAGTCGTTCTCGAGCGCCGCCGAGACCGCATCGCAGTACCCGAAGTACGCGAACGAGATCATCGCCGGGGCGAAATCGGCGTTCCTGGAGGGCGACGAGCGCGCCTATATCGCCGGGATCATCGCGGTCCTGCTCGGGGCGACGATCATCTTCTTCCTCTTCCCGAAGCGAGCCGATGAGCAGCGGCTGCTCGGCGAGTACCAAGACCAGGACGCGGCCGCTCACTCCGCGTCGCCTGGCGAGGGGGCCCCGGCGAGCGGCGAGACGTAGCGACGCCCGCTCGAGATCCGCTCGCGCCCGGAGCACGGCAGGGGTGGCGCCGGGAGTGGCGAACCCTTTCGAGCGATGGCCGACTTGAGGTCCACCCGGGCGGCCCAACGGCTGGAGCGACGCGTGGAGCGGGGCGGTCTTCGTCCGCGTTACGCCGCCTACCTGATCGTCGCCGTCTGGGCCGTTGCGGTGATCGTCTTCGGCGTGCTCGAGCACCTGGTCGAACCGGAGAAGTTCGACACGATCTGGCTGGGCATGTGGTGGGCGCTTCAGACCGTGACCACGGTCGGCTATGGCGACGTCGTACCACACGACACCGCGGGCAGGGTGATCGCCTCGTTCCTGCTACTCGGGGGCCTCTCATTGATCGCCGTCGTCACGGGCGTGATCACCAGCGCCTTCGTGATGCGCGCACAGGCCGAAAGGCGGGCCGGCACCGAGGACGAGTTCGTGCAGGCACTCGCGCAGGTGACCGCGAAGCTCGACCGGGTCAGCGCCGATCTGGACCAGTCGCGACGCGGTCCCGGCGCGGACTCGCACTGATCGCGATTCCTGCGCCGCGATCCCGGATATCCTGCCGGGCGGTCGGGCTGTGGTGAGGATTCGCGGGCGGATAAGGCAGCACGGGCGAGCCGAAGACTCGGACCACGTAGACGATCCATACATCGAGATCGGGCCGGCGGAGCTGAGCGGCATCCTCACCGTTCCTGAGTGGCTCCGCAATGTCGGACTGATGGCCTGGCTGCTGGTCGGCGTGGCGCTGTTCCTCGCCGGCGCGGTCTGGTTTCTGGCCCTCACCCAGGTGATCGTGGTCCCGGTGATCGTCGCCGCGATAATCGCGGCTGTCGCCTCGCCCCTGGTCGCCTGGATGAAGGGACACGGCGTGCCCCGCGGACTCGGTGCCGGGCTGCTGATGGTGGCGATCATCGCGGTCGGCATCGGGATGACGCTGATCATCGTGCTCGGGATCACCGGCCAGTCCGCCGACCTCTCCGGCCACCTCTCCGACGCCAAGGACACGATCGCCGGATGGCTCAGGGACTTGGGACTCGACCCGAGCAAGGCCGAGGAGGCGAAGCAGAATGCCAGCAAGGGCGTCAGCGACGGCGCCTCGGCGCTGCTCAACGGCCTGGCGACGGGGATCGAGGAGCTCTCATCGCTCGCCTTCTTCCTGGCGATGACCGCGCTCAGCCTCTTCTTCCTGCTCAAGGACGGCCCCACCATCCGGTCTTGGGCGGAGGGTCACCTCGGGGTCCCGAAACCGGTCGCCGAGACGATCAGCCGGCGCGTGCTCGGCTCGATGCGCGGCTACTTCCTCGGGGTCACGATCGTCGCCGCCTTCAACGCGGTGGTGGTGACGATCGGCGCCCTGGTGCTCGGCGTGCCGCTGATCGGGACGATCGCCGCGGTCACCTTCTTCGGCGCCTTCATCCCCTACCTCGGCGCTTGGGCCGCGGCGGGCTTCTCGGTACTGATCGCGCTCGGCAGCGCTGGACCCGACGCGGCCGCGGGGATGATCGTCGTCCAGCTGCTCGCCAACGGCATCCTGCAGCAGCTCGTGCAGCCGTTCGCGATGGGCGCCGCGCTCGGCATCCATCCGCTGGCGGTCCTGATCGTGACGATCGCCGGGGGAGCCCTGTTCGGCGCGGTGGGACTGATCCTCGCGGCTCCGCTCACCTCCGCGATCACCCGGATCTCGGCCGACCTCGCCCGCGCCCGCGCCGACGAGGCGCGCGCGGACGACGCCGACCGGCAGGGCCCGACGGAGCCTGCGGTCGCACCTACATGAGGAGGCGGGCGGGTGGGCGCTGAAGTACTGACCCTGGCGTTCGCGATGATGGCGGGGCCGGGGATGATCGCCTCGATCATCCTGGTCACCAACCCTCGGACGGTGAGGGTCTCCGCCGCCTACCTGACGGGAATCGCGATCTCCGTGGCTCTGTGCACGGCGATCGCGATCGGCCTCGTCTCGCTGCTCAACATCAACCTCGGCGACAGCTCGGATGCGGGCTCGGCGGGCACGATCATCCAGCTCGTTCTGGTCGGCCTGCTGATCACCGCGGCGGTCAGGCAGTACCGCGGGCGGGCGAACGCGGAGCCGCCGAAGTGGCTGGAGACGTTGCTGACAATGGAGCCCGGGCGAGCGCTGAAGACGGGCCTGGCGATCATCCCGCTGATGCCATCGGACGTGATCATCATGTTCGTGGTCGCCGTCAACGTCGCGCACCACAGCGGCTCGTTCGTCGACGCGATGCCGTTCGTCGCCTTGACCGTCCTGATCGCCGCGCTGCCCCTGCTCGCCTACCTGCTGTTTCGCCGGCGCGCGGCCGAGGCGATGCCCAGGGTCCGGGACTGGATGAGCACCCACAGCTGGCTCATCAACATCATCGTCTGCGTGGTCTTCATCGTGCTGCTCCTCGGGGGCTAGCCAGGGACTTGCTGGGCTCGGGTGCGTCATCCGATGGGTGAATGGAGTCCCCGGATCGTCCGATCACCCGATCGGGGCGATGCGGAGCCCGATCGGTACGCGTTAGGGTTGAGCCCGGATGAACCCAGCCGTGCAAAAATCCGTCCTTCCGACCACTGCCGGGGTCTCGCCGGCCGAACGCGAGGCGATCGGCAAGGCAGCGCGCAAACCCGTCCCGCGTTCCAGCCAGGGCGAGTGGGCGCCGGCGAGCGACCGGCCCGATCCGGTCGAGGTACTCGAGCGCCAGGCGGCGGATCGGGTGCCCGAGCTGGTCCCGCTTCGCTATGGCCGCATGCTCGCCTCGCCGTTCACCTTCTACCGGGGTGCGGCCGCGATCATGGCCGCCGACCTCGCGGGCACGCCGGAGTCCGGCCTATGGGTGCAGGCGTGCGGGGACGCCCACCTGTCCAACTTCGGCTCCTACGCCTCGCCGAGCCGGGACATGGTCGTCGACGTCAACGACTTCGACGAGACCCTCCCGGGGCCGTGGGAATGGGACCTGAAGCGGCTCGCCGCGAGCTTCGAGATCGCGGGGCGCAACGGTGGCTTCAAACGCTCGCAGCGACGCGCCGTGGTCCTCGCCACGGTGAGCGAGTACCGCGAGCGGATGCGATGGCTGGCGCCGATGAGCAACCTCGATGTCTGGTATCTGCAGGTGGACATCGCCCAGCTGCGCGAGCGCTTCCAGGCGGACCTGAGTCCGAAGGAGCTCAAGGCGGTCGACCGCAACATCGCCAAGGCGCGTCGCAAGGACCGCCTCCGCGCCTTCTCGAAGCTGACTCGCCGCGTCGACGGCGAGCTGCGGATCGCCAGCGACCCCCCGGTCCTGGTCCCGCTCGAGGAGCTGTTCTCGGGCAAACAGCTCGAGATCGCCGAGACGAGGATCCGAAACGTACTGGAGGAATACCGCGACACCCTGAGCCCGGAGCGCCGCCACCTCTTCGACGGCTACCGCTACGTTCACGCCGCGCACAAGGTCGTCGGCGTCGGCAGCGTCGGGACACGGGCCTGGGTCGCGTTGTTCGTCGGCCGCGACGAGGGCGATCCGCTGTTCCTTCAGGTCAAGGAGGCCCAGGCGTCGGTGCTGGAGCCCTATACGAAGCCGAGCGAGTATCCGCAGCAGGGCGAGCGCGTGGTCGAGGGCCAGCGATTGACCCAGTCGACGAGCGACATCCTGCTCGGTTGGCTTACCGCCGAAGGACCCGACGGCAAGAAGCGGGACTTCTATGTCCGCCAACTCTGGGACCAGAAGGGCTCGGCCACGGTCGAGCTGATGTCCCCGGAGCGGCTGACCGGCTACGCACGCGTCTGCGGCGCGATCCTGGCGCGCGCGCACGCACGCTCCGGCGACCGGATCGCGATCGCCAGCTACCTCGGTGGAGCCGACACGTTCGACCGGGCGATCGCGGATTTCGCCGTGGCGTACGCCGACCAGAACGAACGCGACTACGCCGCGCTGGCCGCGGCGGCCGCGGACGGCAGAATCGTCATACAGAAGGAGACGACGGACTAGCGCCGCGCCGGTCGTCGTCGCGCCGACAAGGAAAGCAAACGAGGGAGATCGCCGTGCTGATTGCCACGTCAGGGTTCGTCTGGGGCCTACTGGGACTTCTGTACTTCATCCTCATGGTCACCCTGGGGGTGATGTCGATTCGCAAGGGTCACTGGGTCATGTTCGTGATCGGCATCTTCATCCCCCTGTTCTGGCTGATCGGCGCGCTGATGGCGCCGACGCCCGCCGCCGCGGGATCACGCCCGGTCGAGTAGGGACCGAGGGAGGGCCGCGCCCCGGCTAGGCCCACTCGGGCCCGAACAGGGGCGGGCGGGAGACGATCGGCTTCAGCAGCATCGCCTCACGGGCGCGGTCGGCGATCCCGCTGGCGGTGAGGCCGAAGTGCTCCATGCAGGCCTCGCCGGTGCCCGAGACGCCGAACTCGTCGCCCATGCCGACGGCGAAGATCGGCACCGGGATGCTGCTCGGCGGCGACGTGGCGGACCGCGTCGGCGAGGCCGCCGGCGACCCGGTGCTCCTCGGCGGTTACCGCGACGCCCGTCTTCGAGATCGACTCGAGCACCGGCTCGGAGTGGATCGGCTTGATGATCGAGACGTTGAGCACCTCGGCCTCGACGCCGTCCTCGGCCTCGAGGCTCTCGGCCGCCTCGAGCGCGCGCCAGACCATGTGGCCGGTGGCGATCAGGCTGATGTCCTTGCCCTCGCGGACCACGTCCACCCCGCCGCCGAGGGTCGCGGGGACCTCGTCGTAGACGACCGGGGTCGCGGGCCGGCCGAGGCGGAGGTACATCGGCGCTTCCTTCTCGTAGGACTCGAGCGTCGCCCGGTAGGCCTGGTTGTAGTCGGCGGGCACGACGACCTGCATCCGCGGCATCACCCGCATCAGCGCAATGTCCTCGATCATCTGATGCGAGGCCCCGTCCTCGCCCAGCGAGACGCCGCCGTGCGAGGCGCCGATCCTCACCTTGAGCTCGTTGTGGGCGATCCCGAGCCGGACCTGGTCGTAGGCGCGCCCGGAGGCGAAGATGGCGAAGGTCGAGGCGTAGGGGACCTTGCCGGTGGCGGCGAGGCCGCAGGCCATCGACATCATGTTCGCCTCGGCGGCGCCGCAGTTGAAGAACCGCTCCGGGAAACGCTTGCCGAACTTGATCGACTGGGTGGAGACGGCGAGGTCCGCGTCGAGGGCGACGACGTCGTCGTGCGCCTCCCCCAGCTCGACCAGCGCGTCGCCGTAGGCGTTGCGGGTTGCGGTCGGCTCGGTCTTTGCTTCCGCGGCCATCAGGACTCGCCTCCCTCGAGCGCCTCCGTCTGCTCCTCGAGCCGCGCCTCAAGCTCCTCGAGGGCCTCGGCGGCGAGCTCGGGGCTTGGCGGCTTGCCGTGGAAGCCGAAGCGGCCCTCCATCGCCGAGACGCCCTTGCCCTTCGTCGTCTGGCAGACGATCGCCGCCGGGCGGTCGAGCGTCCGGCTGCGCTCGAGCGCCTCGACCACCGCGCCCATGTCGTGGCCGTCGATCTCGACCGCGTCCCAGCCGAAGGCCTCGAACTTCGCTCGCACGTCGCCGGTGTCCATGACCTCCTCGGTCGTGCCGTCGGTCTGCAGGTGGTTGTAGTCGACGATCGCGGTCAGGTTGGTGATCCCGAAATGGGGCGCCGCCGTCGCCGCCTCCCACGTCTGGCCCTCCTGGCAGTCGCCGTCGGAGAGCACCCCGAAGACATGCGCGGTGTCGTCTAGCGCGTCGAGGCGCAGCGCGAGGCAGATGCCGACGCACATCGAGAGCCCCTGGCCGAGCGAGCCGGTCGAGACCTCCACCCCCGAGGTGCGGTTCATGTCGGGGTGACCCTGCAGGTGGGCACCGATCTTGCGCAGGCCCATCAGGTCCTCGCGTGGGAAGTAGCCGGTGTGGGCGAGCGCCGCGTACTGGATCGGCGCCGCGTGGCCCTTGCAGAGCACGAAGCGGTCGCGCTCGGGCCAGTCGGGGTTCCGTGGGTCGTGGCGGAGAACGCGGTAGTAGAGCGCGGCGATGATGTCGGCGGCCGAGAGCGACGAGTCGAGGTGCCCGGACTTGGCGACCGCCAGCATGCTGACGCAGTCGATTCGCAGCATCGTCGCCCAGCGCTCCAGCTCGGCGATCGACGGCTCGGGGCTCTCGCCGTGGCGCGGGGATGGCTTCGGATCCGGAACCGGCCTCAGGTGCGTCACGCGGGCGAGATTAGCTGACGACAAGCCCGCTGAACCTATGGACCGTGGCGGACGGTAGCCGGCGCGCGGATACCCGCAAAATGCAAAGGTCGATGACGCAGATGAAGAGAGCCTCCGCCGGTCTCGCGGTCGTCCTCACCGCGCTCGCGCTCGCCGGGTGGCTCGTGGGGTGCGGTGACGACGAGCCGATCCCGCCGCTGACCACGCCTGATACCGGCACCACCGCTGAAGGGACTGCCCCTGCCGGCAACGCCCAGACGCCCCCGCCTCCGCCCGAGGGCAAGCCGTCAGGGCCGGCCGAGAGCGGGGCCGGTGACCCGCGTCGGACCGAGCTCGAGCGCGAGGCGAAGCGCACGCTGCGCAGGTTCGTCGCCGCCCTCGACGCCCGCGACGGCGAGCGCGCCTGCGCGCTGCTCGCCCCCGGCGCCCTCGACGAGATCGAGCTGCCCGAGCGGCGCGGAGACTGCGCCGCCTCGCTCGAAGCCTCGATCGGCTACCGCGACCCGCGCGGGCTCCCGGTATGGGAGGGGGCCGAGGTCGGCGCAACGCGGGCGCTCGCGCTCGACGACGCGACGGCGAAGCTGCTTGCCACGGTGGTCACCCGGTTCGCCGACCGCGACGAGGTCTCGGTCGAGGACGACGTCGTCTACCTGATCCGCGGCGGCGGCGGTTGGCTGATCGCCAAGCCGAGCTCGACCCTTTACCGTGCGGTCGGAATCGCCGACGTGCCACCGTCGGTGCTCTCGCCGCCGTAGGCCGACCGAGCCAGAAGGAGCCAGATTTGACAGCCTCAACCGACGCTCCCATCGTTCAAGCGACCGAGCTACGCCGGGTCTTCGGCGAGGGCGAGGCCGCGGTGAAGGCGCTCGACGGCGTCAGCGTCCAGTTCCCCAAGGGGTCTTTCACCGCGATCATGGGGCCTTCGGGCTCGGGGAAGTCGACCCTGATGCACATCCTCGCCGGGCTCGACCGGCCGACCTCGGGAACCGTGGTGATCGACGGGATCGACCTCGGCGAGCTCGACGACGGCAAGCTCACCGAGTTGCGCCGCGACAAGGTCGGGTTCGTGTTCCAGTTCTTCAACCTGCTGCCGGTCCTCGACGCGCGCGAGAACATCCTCCTGCCGCTGAAGCTCGCCGGGCGGGATCCCGACGGCTCCCGGCTCGAGGCGCTGATCGCCGCCGTCGACCTCGGTGACCGGCTCGACCACCGCCCGGCCGAGCTCTCCGGCGGCCAACAGCAGCGCGTCGCGATCGCCCGCGCGCTGCTCGCCGAGCCGGCCGTCGTCTTCGCCGACGAGCCGACCGGCAACCTCGATTCGCACTCGAGCGAGGAGGTGCTGGCCCTGCTGCGGCGCGCCGTCGACGAGTTCGGTCAGACCGTGGTCGTCGTCACCCACGATGCTGCTGCGGCGGCGGTAGCCGACCGGGTGCTGGTCCTGGTCGACGGGCGGATCGTCCGCGACGGGAGCGCCGAGAGCGCCGAGCAGGTGCTCGACCTGATGAAGCAGGTCGCCTGAGCGATGGCCGCGATCGCACTTCGTAACCTGTGGGAGCGAAAGACGCGCACGGCGCTGACCGCGCTCGCGATCGTGCTCGGGGTGATGATGGTCGCGGGCACATACGTGCTCACGGACACGATCGACCGCTCGTTTGATCGCATCTTCACCGAGTCCAACAAGGGCGTCGACGCGGTCGTCACCACCCACGAGGTGGTCGAGGCCGAAGACGGCCAGGTGCCACCGTTCAGCGAGCGGATCCTGGACCGGGTGAGGCGCACAGAGGGTGTCGCCGAGGCGGCCGGCGGGATCGCCGACCCGCAGGTCTCGATCATCGGCGCCGACGGCGAGCCCCGAGGCGGCAACGGCGCGCCGAGCCTCGGCTTCTCGGCGCTGCCGGACCGTTTCGATCCGCTCACCTATGTCGAAGGGCGCAAGCCGAGCGCTGATGACGAGGTGGTGATCGACAAGGCATCGGCCGACGACGAGGGCTTCGAGCTCGGCGACCGGGTCGAGATCGCGGGCAAGGAGGCGGCGAGCGAGTACACGCTGGTCGGGATCGCGACCCTCGGCGAGGTCGACTCGTTCGGCGGTGCCACGGTGACCGAGCTCACCCTGTCCGAGGCGCAGCGGGTGACCGGCAAGCGCGGCGAGCTCGACCAGATCGACGTCGCCGCCGACGAGGGAACGAGCCCGGATCAGCTCGCTGCCAACCTCAACGCCGCGCTGCCGAGCTCGGTCAAGGCCGAGACCAGCGCCGAGAACATCGAGTCCCAGCGCCAGGATGTCGGTGAGTTCATCGGCTTTCTGAAGACGGCGCTGCTGATCTTCGCCGGGGTCTCGCTGTTCGTCGCCGCGTTCCTGATCTTCAACACGTTCTCGATCACGGTCGCACAGCGGACGCGCGAATTCGCGATGTTGCGCACGCTGGGCGCCAAGCGGCGCCAGATCCTCACCACCGTGGTCACCGAGGCGTTCGTGATCGGGTTCGTCGCGTCCGTGGTCGGGGTCCTCGCCGGGATCGGATTTGCGCCGGCGATCAGCGCCCTGTTCGAGGCCGCCGGGATCGACCTGCCGAACACCGGCACGGTCGTCGCGACCCGGACGGTCGTCGTCGGGCTGGTGCTCGGAACCGGCCTCACGGTGCTCGCTGCCCTGCTGCCGGCGCTGCGCGCGACCCGGGTTCCGCCGGTGACCGGATTGCGCGAGGGCGCGGTGACGACAACCGCAGGTCAGCGGCGGATCCGCGACCTCGCCGGGGTCGTCCTGACCGCGCTTGGCGTCGCCCTGATGCTGCTCGGGCTGTTCGGGGCGCTGTCCCCGGGCGAGGCCTGGGTCGGAGTCGGCGCCGGCGCGGTCTTCCTCGGGGTCGCCCTGCTCAGCCCGCGCCTGGTCGCCCCGCTGGCCGCCCTCGTGGGCGCGCCGCTCGAGCGCCTGCGCGGCGTTCCCGGCCGGCTCGCGCGCGAGAACGCGATCCGCAACCCGGGCCGCACGGCCTCGACCGCGGCGGCGCTGATGATCGGCCTCGCCCTGGTCTCGTTCGTGACCGTGTTCGCGGCCGGGGTCCGCGGCTCGATCGACAACGCGATCGACAAGACCTTCGCCGGCGACCTGATCATCTCCAACACCGACGGCTTCTCCGACATTCCGCTCGCCACCGTCGACGCCGTCGGCGGTGTCGACGGGGTCGAGGTCGCCTCGCCGATCCGCTACACCCAGGACAAGGTGGACGGGATCGGGGACGGCTTCTTGACCCTGGTCCATCCGCAGACCGCCGCCGAGGTGCTGACACTGGACTGGAAGCAGGGCTCGCAGGAACTGCTTGGCGGGCTGGGCCCGGACGATGCCGTGATCGACGAGGGCTGGGGCTCGGACAACGGGCTCGGTGTCGGGGATACGTTCGAAGCCAAGACCGCCTCGGGCGAGACGATCACCTACACAGCCACCGGGACCTTCAAGGACACGACCGATTTCATCGGCGACTACGCCGCCTCGGACGTCAACGCGAAGGCCTACGGCGAGGGCAAGAACGTCACCAACGTGTTCGTGAACCTGGCACCGGACGCGGACACCGCCACGGTCCGCTCCGCGATCGACGAGAAGCTCCGGGCGGACTTCCCGACCACCAAGTCCGAGGACCAGGAGCAGCTCAAGGATTCGATCGCCGAGCAGCTCAACACCCTGCTCGGGGTCGTCTACGCGCTCCTGCTGCTGGCCGTGATCGTCTCCCTGTTCGGGATCGTCAACACGCTGGCGCTCTCGATCCACGAGCGCACCCGCGAGCTCGGCCTGCTGCGGGCGGTCGGCACCTCGCGCAGCCAGGTGCGCCGCATGGTCCGCTACGAGGCGGTGATCACGGCGCTGATCGGGGCGGTGCTGGGCGCGGTCCTCGGAGTCGTCTTCGCCGTCGTCGTCAGCCGTCCGCTCGCCGACGAGGGCTTCACCCTCTCGATCCCGGTCGGGACCCTGCTGCTGATGCTCGTGCTCGCGATGCTCGCCGGCGTGGTGGCCGCGATCGGCCCCGCCAGGCGCGCCTCGCGCCTCGACGTGCTCGAGGCGCTCGCCTACGAGTAGGCCCTGACGCTCGGGCCGCCGGGATCAGCGGCCGACCGAGAGAATGCGCTGCCGCGGCGCGGTGCCCGAGATCTGGGTGACGTAGGCCCGTTGCTTCGAGAGCGAGGTCGACCAGAGCGTGCCGTGGCGGCGCGAGAGCAGCGTGCGGCCGGCGCCGCGGCCGCCGATGTGAACGAGCTTGAGCCGGTCTGCGCGCCGGGTCTGACGTACGTAGAGCAGCGAGCGGCCGCGGATCGACGGGTTCGAGAGGCCCTCGACCACCGACCGCATCACGGTCGTCTTCGCCCGCTTCTTGCGCTTCGCTCCCAAGAGGCGCTTGATGATCCGGTTCTCGTGCCGCGTCGCGCGCGCGTAGACGAGCCGGTTGTCGTCGAGACTCGGACGCCCGAGCTGGGCGGCGCCCCCGGCCTTGCCCAAGGAATGCTCGGGCCCAGGGTTGCGCGGGTCGGTGATGTTTCGCGCGCGGAGGAAGTCGCGGCCGTTTCGGCGCGCTCGCCAGACCAGCCACCGCCGTGAGATCGCAATCGCGTCGGCGTCGGCCGCCGGCACGCGGCCGATCACGCCAAGGTCCACCGCCGACAGCACCAGGATCTCCCCGTCGCGGATCACGGCGATCCGGCCGTCGCCCGCCGCGGGGTCGCGGCCCGGCAGGGCGACGTCGCGGCCACCGCGGTGGACAAACCCCGAGCGGTCGGGGCGCTGGAAGGCGAGGTCGTTGCCCGCGGCCGCCGGATCGGCCGCCGGCCTGGTCTCGATCCGCGAGGCGCTCGCCGGCACCGTGACCGCGAGCGCGGCGGCGGCGGCGAGCAGCGCCAGCCCGTCGCCTACGCGGAAGCCGCGGTAGATCGAGGGGCGCTCGGCCATCAACTCGGTGACCCGGATCCCGGCCGGGCGATCCGCGATCGGTGCCAGCAGCGCGATCGGCAGCGCGCGGCCGATGCCGAAGGCGAGCCCGACCGCGACTCCCACGCCCGGCTCGCCCACGGCAAGCACGATCCCGGCGAGGGCGAAAACACCGAACGTGAGCACGAAGGTGGTGAAGCCGAGCCCGAGCAGCACGCCGTAGAGGCCGGCGGCGAGCGGCATCGGCATCACTCGGCGCCAATGCTCGGGAAGCTGACGGCGGATCTGGGGCATGATCGAGCCGCCGCGGATCTCGGCGATCGCAGCCGCTGCCGCAATCGCCGCCGCAATCGCGTACGCGGCTCGATCGTCGGCGCCGTGCACGAGACCACCGAGCAGGCCGAGGGCGCCGAAGGTGAGCACCCCGCCGACGAGCGCTCCGAGGGTGAAGGTGATGCAGGCCGAGATCGTCGTCGCGCGCCCGCCGGTGTGCCCGACGGGCCCGATCGTCTCGATCATCGAGAAGCCGCACGGCGACCAGGTTCCGGTCAATCCGGCTACCAGAGCGGCGACCACGAGGATGAGCTCCAGTCCACCCACCTCAGCACGGCACCCTGGTCTGGAAGTACATGACGCAGAAGACGTTGCGCCCTCGGTAGCAGTAGCCCTCGAGCGCGGCGTCGCCGTTGATCCGCTTCGACGTGTAGCCGCAGCAGTCGACGAGCTTGCGCACGTGACCGTCGCAGCAGCGATACCAGCCACCGTCGATGTGCGGCTTGAACCCGTACACCTGGGCGGTCTCGTCGCATACCTTGGTCCGCGGCGCCGGGGGGAGCGGCCGGCCGTCCGGATCGCGGAGCACGTCACCGTGGTCGTTGACCGGCTCGCCCTCGCCGTTGACCGGCCGGCCGAGGTTGTCGACGCGCCGGCCGTCGGAGGCGCGCAGTGGATAGCCGTGACCGTCGATTCGCGGCAAACCGGTGGGATGAAGGCAGGAGCCGGTGGTGTAGGTGTGACCGCAGAAGTGGTAGGCGTCCGCCTCGCCCGGCTTCACCGCTCTCGCCACGAGGCCGCCGGCGGTGAGCGCAGTGATCGAGCCGCCGACGCGGGCGAGGAAGCCGCGACGCGAAGTGTCACCGGCCAGCGACTCGAGCGCTCGGGACACGCGCCCGCCTCCCCCCTCGGGAGCCCTTCCCCGGCCGGCGCCGGGCTCAGACACCGACCGCCTCCGCCAGATCGCGCTCGGCTTTGCGGCGCTCGGCCGCGGCGAGCACGCTCTCGAGCTGGGCGAGATTGTTGAACGTGCCCTTGGCCAGCACCAGGCCCTCGAGGTCCAGGGCGATCGCGAACGGGCTGCCCGGAATCCGCAGCTCGTCCCACACATCCGTGTCGGCGCCCTCGTCGAACGACTCGACTACGACGACCGGCTCGCGCGCCAGGCTCTCGACCGCCGGCTCGAGCGCGCGACAAACGTGGCAGTTCTCGGACACGAACACGGCCAGCGCCAGGCGCGCCTCGGGATCGGGCGCGAAGCGCTCGATTACCGCGCTGCGCGATCCCAGCGGCGGCCCCTCCTCGGCGATCTCGAGCGCGCCCTCCGGGCCGAGCCGCAGCCGCAGCATCCCGACCTCGCGGGCGAGCGCGAGCAGGGCGACCGCGAGCCCCGCGCAGGCGACCAGGGCGGCCCCGAGCCCGAGCGCGAGCCAGTCGTCGGTGGAGAGGTCGTCCTCGGGCAGGAAGGGGAGCGCGGCGAAGGCGGCGGCAAGCACGAGGTTGCGCGCGACGCCGGCCCAGCCAACCGTCGAGCGAGCGCCGAAGCACGCGCACGGAGCGCCGGCGTGGCCGCGCATGATCGAGCTCGCCATCGTCGCGGCGAAGGCCACCATCAGGACGGCCGCGAGCCAGGCCGCCGTGTCGGAACCGGCGATCACACCCACCGCGAGCCCGAGCTCGGTCGCGATCAGCAGCGGAAATGCGACGGCCTGCGCGCGCCGGCGCTCGATCCCGAACGTCGCCAACGCTGCGCGGCTCGACGCCGGACTCGCCAGCTTCGCCAGGCTCGCCCCCGCGAGCACCCCGCCGAGGACCAATCGGGCCGCCACCTCGAGCACGCCCGCAACCTAGCAGGGCAGCGCGGCCGACATGCCTGAGCGACGCTGAACGCGACGCCAAGGACCCGATCAGCCTATTTGGACCATCCGCTCGATCGGCAGCTTGGCGCGCTCGGCGATCTCCTCTGACACCTTGACTTCGACCTTCATATCGCGCAGCGAGTCGCGGACCTTCGGCAGCGTGATCATCTTCATGTACTTGCAGAAGGCCATCCGATTGGCCTCGATCAGGTTCGCCTCGGGCGCTGCCTGGTGGAGCGGGTACAGCATCCCGGTCTCGGTGGCGACGACGAACTCGCCGGCGGGGTGCGACTGAACGTGCTCGAGCATTCCCGAGGTCGAGAGCATGTGGACGCCCTCGGAGTCGATGTCGCCGGCGGCGACGTACTCCATCACCTGGGTGACGCACCCGCATTCGGGGTGGATCAGGAACTCGGCCTGCGGGTGCTCGGCGCGGGTCCGGTTGATGTCGTCGGGGCGGATGCCGGCATGCACGTGGCACTCGCCGTCCCAGACGTGAAAGCGCGCGTAGCGCTCGGGGTCCTCGGTCAGCCCGGTCTCGCGGGCGACGAATGAGCCCAGCCACATATCGGGGCCGAAGAGGATCTCGGTGCCCGGTCCGTGCTCGGCCCAGATGTGCTCGACCACGCTGACCGCGTTCGAGGAGGTGCAGCAGTAGTCGGTCTCGGCCTTGACCTCGGCCGAGGTGTTGACGTACATGACCACCAGCGCGCCGGGGTGCTCGGCCTTCCAGCCGCGAAGCTGATCGGCGTTGATCGAGTCCGAGAGCGAGCAGCCGGCGTCGGGGTCGGGGATCAGCACTGTCTTGTCGGGGGAGAGGATCGAGGCGGTCTCAGCCATGAAATGGACGCCGCAGAAGACGATCACCTCGGCATCGGTGGACGCGGCCCGGCGCGAGAGCCCGAGCGAGTCGCCCATGTGATCGGCGACGTCCTGGACCTCGGGCACCTGGTAGTTGTGGGCGAGGATGACGGCGTCGCGCTCGCCGGCCAGCGCGCGGATCTCGGTCGAGAGCTGCTCGATCTCCTCCCGCGATGGCTCGGGGCTGCTCGGGTTTCGCTGAAGTGTCGGCAGCTGCTGCATCGCGCGCCTTCTCCCTCGTATGTTCGCCTGCCCGTGCCGGCCCCTTGACCGGCCTGAAGCAGAGCGAATGAACTGAGACTCAGTTTACTCAGGTGGGTGCCCGAGCTCCCGGAAGTCGAGATCACCGCGCGCCGGCTCGGCGCGGCGCTCGCCGGCGCCGTGGTCGAGTCCACCCTCGCGCCCGGGATGGTCGCGATCAAGACGATCGACCCGCCGCTCTCCGCGCTCGAGGGAATGACGATCGCGGGCACCCGCCGGATCGGCAAGATGCCAGTCATCGAGTTCACCTCCGGACCCTCGCAGGCCCCGCCGGAGCGGACGCGAAGCGGAGCATCCGGCGGGCCCTTGGTTCGAGCATCCGGCGGGCCCTTGTTCCTGTTGATCCATCTGATGTCGGCGGGGCGGCTGCAGGTCTTCGACAAGCGCGCGACGCTCAAGGACCGGCGCTCGCGGGTGCTGATACGGCTCGCCGACGGGCGCGAGCTGCGCCTGCGCGAGTTCGGCACCAAACAGCGCGCTTGGGCGAAGCTGCTGCGCGAGGGCGGCGTCGAGGCCGACGAGATGGTCGCCACGCTCGGGCCAGAGGCCTGGCCCGCGCCGCCGCCGGAGGCGCTCGCCGAGGCGGTGGACCAGCCGCGCCACCTGCACCCACTGCTGCGCGACCAGCGCGTGATCGCCGGAATCGGCCGCAGCTGGGTCGACGAGATCCTCTGGGAGGCCCGCTTGCCGCCGTTTCGGAAGGGGAGCGACCTCGAAGCGGACGAGGTCGAGCGCCTGCACGCGGCACTGTCGGTGCTCGGCGAGGCGATCGACCACTACGAGCGGGTGGTCGGCGAGCGGGTGGGCGACAAGCTGCCGATGCCGCTCCGCGTCCACCGCCGCGAGGGCGATCCGTGCCCGCGCTGTCAGACGACGATCGAGGCCGTCTACTTCGCCGAGCACCAGACCAACTACTGCCCCGAGTGCCAGACCGGCGGCCGGGTGCTAAAGGACCGCCGGCTCTCGCGCTTGCTGAAGTAGCCGCGGAGCCGCTTTCAGCGGCGCAGCAGTTTGCGGGCGAACGCCTGACCGATGGTCAGCGGGTGGTTGAACAGGGTCGCCACCCGCCCCGTCACCGACAGCGGGTCGTGGGCGATCCCCAGCTGGCGCAGGATCGTGCCGGAGTCGAAGTAGACCCGCTCGCAGACGAGGCCCTCGTCCTCGAACAGGAACATGGCGCAGAACCGCATCTCGAACGCGCGCCCGGTCGGCGGCAGCCCCCGGAACGACCCCAGGTGGGTGCCGAAGAGCATCGCTTCGACGATCACCGCGTCGTCGGCGTGATGCAGCGCGATCAGCTCGTTGCGCTGATCGGGGAACGCGCTCCTGGTCTCCTCGAAGTACTCGGCGACCGCGCGCTCGCCGTCGTGGACCTCGCCGGTGGCGATCAGCTCGTAGCGCGGGTGGCGAAAGGTGTCCATCGTGAGCTCGAACTCGTGCCGGTTCTCCGACTCCATGTGCTCGATCACGATCGCCTCGCGCCTTTCGCGCAGCGCCTTGGTGGGTGGCATTGGCGTCAACCCTACGCCCTGGCCCTAGCCGGTCTCGATCGCCGCGAGCGCGTCGCCCCGGCTGACGTAGATGCCGAGCTTGGCCAGGCGCCGGTCCGCGACCTTACCGACGGAGGCCCACGTCATGTCCAACTCCTGTGGGCTGGCTCGGCCGCGGACGCGCGCCGTGCCCGTGACCAGGATCCAGTCCCCGTGGTGCTCGATCTCCCAGTCACGGATGTCGACGAAGGCCCAGATCTCGTTCATGCGCTCGAACCACTCGCGCAGGCCGTCGTGCCCGCGCAGCGTCGGCGTCCCGAACTGGTCGAGCAGGGTGGTCAGCTCGACGTCCGGATCGCACATCGCGATCGCCTCGTCGACGCTGAGCCGGCCGAAGGCGTCGATCATCCGGCGGGCCAGTTCGTCGCCTGGTTCCATCATCGGAGCCTAGAACCTCGGTCAGGCCGGCTGCGTGAGCATCGAGAGATCGAGCGACGGCGCCGAATGGGTCAGGGCTCCGACGGAGATCAGCTCGACGCCGGTGGCCGCGACCTCGGCGACGTTCTCCAGCGTCACCCCTCCGGACGCCTCGAGCTTGGCCACGCTGCCGGCACGGTCGCGCTCGCCGACCGCCGCCCGCAGCTCGTCGAGGCTCATGTTGTCGAGCAGCAGGCGCTCGGCGCCCGCCGCGAGTGCCGCAGCAACCTCGGCCGGAGCTCGGCACTCGACCTCGACCGCGAACTCGGGCTGCGCGGCCCGGGCGGCGGCGACCGCCTCGGCGAGGCCACCCGCGAGGGCGATGTGGTTCTCCTTGATCAAGATCGCGTCGTCCAATCCGAGGCGGTGGTTGCGCCCGCCGCCCGCGGCGACCGCGGCCTTCTCCAGCTCGCGCAGCCCGGGGGTCGTCTTGCGGGTGTCGAGGATCGTCGCGCCGCTGCCGCGCACGGCCGCGACGAACCGGGCGGTCAGGGTCGCGATGCCGGAGAGGTGGCCGAGGAAGTTGAGCGCGGTGCGCTCTCCGGCGAGCAGCGGGCGGGCGGGCCCCGAGACGAGCGCGACTTCCGCCGGCACCTGGTCGCGCCACTGGCCCTCGATCATCAGCGCGTCGAAGCTCTCGGCACCGGCCTGGGTGAATACCTCCCGGGCGGGCGCCAACCCGAAGACCACGCCGGGCTGCTTCTGGACGATCCGTGCCCGGGCCCTCGCCCCCTCGGCGACGACAGCCTCGGAGGTGAGGTCGCCCTTACCGATGTCCTCGGCGAGCGCGCGGGCGACCAGCTCGCTGAGCGCCTCCATCAACGCTCCCTGGCGAACACGGCGATCGTCGCGGTGAAACCGTGGAGGAAGTTGCGGCCGCCGACCGGGCCGATCTCCCCGGCGCAGAAGAAGCCGCCGGCAGGGGCACCCAGTGCGTCCTCCAGCGCGCTCACATCGTGGTCCGGGAGGTCGAACATGTGTGAGCCGCGACCGTTGCAGGTGAACAGCAGCGCGCCGGCGGCGCCGGCGCTGCCGAGCGCCGCGGAGCCAGCCCGCAGCGCATCGCGCAGGTCCTCGTCGGCGGTCGCACCGTCGCGGACGTGCATGCGCACCGTCTGTCCGACGCGTACCCGCTCGCCGATCGCCAGCGTGTCGGCATCGGGGTCGGCACCGATGATCGGCCGCACGAGGAAATCGCCACGCTCGTACTCGGGCTGGTTCTCGTCGATCACCAGGCCGAGCATCAGGCCCTGCGCCGCGAGTGCCTGCTCGCGCGGCTCGAGGTCGCCGATCGCGTCGCGCAGTCGCACGATCGCCGGGCGCGAGGCAAGCTCGGTGATCAGGTTGCCGCGCGCGGCGGTGATCGTCATCTCGGGGCCGATCGGGGTGGCCCCCTGCGACACGCAGGGAACCAGCCCGACGTGCCCGAGCGAGCACGCCACCGCCCCGCCGTGCAGCACCTCCCCGTCGCGAAACAGCGCCGCCGACCCGGCCGCGGCCGCGCTCGCCAGACCGCCGAGCACCGGCATCCCCGGCCGCTCGCCGTTGAGGCGAGCCAGCAGCGCCTCGGCGCTGAAGGTGTACGGGTCGGCGAGCACGATCAGTGCCTCGCCGAGGGCGTCGGGCTCCGGGATCCCGCTCAGGGCCACCCCGTCCTCGGCCGGCTCGGCCTCGAAATGGTGGGTCGCAATCGTGGCGCCGGGCGCCGCCAGGGCCCAGACGACCGCGCCAGGCCCCTCCTCGATCTCGCGCCCCCCGCCCAGCACCCCGCCGGCGCCACAGCCGATCAGCGAGCCAGGCTCGAGCCGGGCGTGGACCTCGGAGAGGAGCGACTTCGCGTGCCCGAGGTGCGGCGCGCCGGCGAAGACCAACGCCAGGTCGCAGTCGCCATCCAGCCCCCGCGCCGCCTCGTCGGCCGCCTCGGCGAACGCTCCGACCGGGTCGAGCTCGTCGGAGACGCCGACGGCGATGTTCACGGTCATCCGGCGACCGGATTTCGACAGAAGTCGCGAATCGCTGCGTTGACGCGCTCTGGCTGCTCGAGGTTGCTGACGTGGCCGGCGCCGGGGATCACCACCAGGCGGGCATCCGGGATCGCGTCGTGGAACTGCTCGGCGACGGTCAGCGGCGAGCGAGCATCCTGCTCCCCCCAGATCAGCAACGTCGGGACGTCGATCCGGGGCAGCAGGTCGCGGTGGTCGCAGGTGGCGATCGCCGTCGCGTTGCCGCGCAGGCCGTTCGGGCGGGCATCGGCCATGATCGCTTCCAGCTCGGCAACGAGGCTCGCCGGTGCCGCGGGCGCGAACAGCCCCGGCAGGCTCGGTGCGAACTCGCCCGGCGGCGCGCTCGCCTGCTCGAGCGCGGCCGCGAGGCGCTGCTCGACCTCGGCCTCGGGAAGCGAGCCCTTCCAGCCCGCGTAGGTGTCGATCAGGATCAGCGAGGCGACGCACTCGGGGTGGCGACGGTAGAGCTCGAGCGCGATCACCCCGCCCCACGAGATGCCGCCGATCCGGGTCGCGGGCAGTCCGAGCGCCTCGACGAACGCGGCGAGGCAGTCGGCGTAGCCTGCAAGCGAGAGGTCGTCAGGCGGGTCCGCGGACCTGCCGGCCCCCGGCTCGTCCCAGGCGATCACGTCGAGGGCGTCCGAGAGCCCCTCGAGCTGGGGTCGCCACTCCCGGGCGTCGGAGAGAATGCCGTGCAGGAGGACCAGCGGCGGACCCTCGCCGGCTCGCTCATAGGCGATCTCGAGACCGGCTACTTCGACGCTGGGCATCGGCTCCTTCTCACTGATCGCTACCGATCGCGCGCCGCGCTCAGCAGGTACTCGCGGACGAACCCATCGAGGTCGCCGTCGAGGACGCGGTTGGCGTCGCCGACCTCGAACCCGGTGCGATGGTCCTTGACCCGGGTCGAGGGATGAAGCGTGTAGCTGCGGATCTGCGAGCCCCACTCGGCGGCCTTCTGCTCGCCGCGCTCGCTGGCCAGCTCCTCGGCACGCTTTCGCTCCTCCTCCTCGAGCAGGCGGGCGCGCAGCAGGCGCATCGCGGTCGCCTTGTTCTGGAGCTGGGAGCGCTCGTTCTGGCACTGGACGACGATTTGCGTCGGCAGATGGGTGATCCGGACCGCCGAATCAGTCTTGTTGACGTGCTGGCCACCGGCGCCCGAGGCCCGGTAGGTGTCGACCCGCAGGTCCTCCTCGTCGAGCTCGACCGAGACCTCGTCGTCAACCAGCGGCGCGACGTCGACCTGGGCGAAGGCCGTGTGGCGGCGCGACTGGGCATCGAAGGGCGAGATCCGGACCAGCCGGTGGACGCCGCGCTCGGCGGCGAAGAGGCCGTAGGCGTTCTCCCCCTTGGCGATCAAGGTCGCCGACTTGATCCCCGCCTCTTCGCCCTCGGATGCCTCCTTGATCTCGACCTCGAAGCCGCGCCGCTCGGCCCAGCGCAGGTACATGCGCAGCAGCATCTCGGCCCAGTCCTGGGAGTCGGTGCCGCCGGCGCCCGAGCGCACGGTGACGACCGCGTCGCCGGAGTCGTACTCGCCGCTGAACAGGCGCGCCTCCTCCAGCTCGCCGAGCCGCGACTCGACTGAGGCGAGCTGGGAGTCGAGCTCGGCCGCGAGCTCGGAGTCCTCGGTGGCCATCTCGGCGAGCTCGTCGAGGTCGGCGACGTCGCGCTCGAGCGCCGCGGAAGGTCTCGAGCCGGCGCTGGGAGCGGGCGTGGGCGGCGGAGGCGGAGGCGGCGCGCTCCTGGTCGTCCCAGAAGTCGGGCGCCCCCATCTCCCGCTCGAGCTTGCTTATCTCCGCTTCGAGTGAGGCCGGGTCAAAGGTAGTCCGCGAGCAGCGTCAATCCGTCGCGGATCTCGGCGATCCGCGCGCTCACGGCCTCCTTGGAAGGTGCCTCGGCCACGCCCGAGAGCTTACGGCTTCGTGTTCAGGTCCTCGAGCAACGCGAGGGCCTCGTCGCGGGCCTCGAACGGCTGCCAGCGCGAGATCAGGCCGTCGCGAAAGCTGAACAGGGCGGCCTCGGGTTGGTCGTGGGCGATCTCGTCGGTCTCACGCCACCACCACTGCTTGCGGATCAGCGCCACCGCGTGGACGCCACGGTCGTCCTCGCGCACGTCCTCGAGCACCAGCCGCTGCCCGAGGCCGCCGCCGGGGTACCTGGTCGCCCACGCGCGCGCCTCCTCGCGTCCCTCCTTCAGCCCGCGCGCCGTCTGCAGCTCGACCGATGGGTCGAGCACCGCGACGAAGCCGTCGAGATCCTCGTCGTTGAAGGTCTCGTAGAACGTCCTGACGGCCGCGGCGTTGGCCGATTCGCTCACCGGCCGAGGCTATCGGGAGCGCGAGCGACCGCGCCGCTGCGCTCGGCCTCGACCGGCTCGCGCACGATGCAGCCCGTCAAGTGGTCGTTGACGATCCCCGTCGCCTGCATCAGCGCGTACGCGGTCGTCGGCCCGACGAAGCGAAAGCCGCGCCGCTTCAGCTCCTTGGCGAACGCCTTGGCCTCGGCGGTCGTGGCGGGCAGCGCGGCGGCGCTGCTCGGGGCTCTCCCCCCGGCGGGGCGGAACGACCATGCGAGCGCCGCGAGCGAGTCCCCGTTCGCCGCCAGCTCGAGCGTCGCGCGCGCGTTTGCAATCGCCGCCTCGATCTTCGCCCGATTGCGGACGATCCCGGCGTCGGCGAGCAGGCGATCGACGTCGCGCTCGCCGAACCGGGCCACTCGCTCGACCTCGAAGCCGGCGAACGCGGCTCGAAAGCCCTCGCGCTTGCGCAGGATGGTCAGCCAGGAGAGGCCCGACTGAAACGCCTCCAGCGTCAGCTGCTCGTAGATCCCCCGGTCGTCGACCACCGCGCGGCCCCACTCCTCGTCGTGGTAGGCGAGGTAGTCGGGCGCCGAGACGCCCCACCAGCAACGTGAGCGCCCGTCGGGCCCAGCGGCGAGCGAGTCGTGACTCACCGCGGCCGGGCGCCCTCGGTGGCGTGCCCGCGAAGAGCCGGCGCTAGGCCCCGTGGCACTTCTTGTACTTCTTACCCGAGCCGCACCAGCAGGGATCGTTGCGGCCGATCTTCTCCTGATCGGTCTTGACCACGGTCGCCGGGTTGATGCCCGGAGCGGGGCCGTTGCCCTGCGCCGGCGCGGGGGGCTGGGTGACCGCGCCTGCCGCGGGAGGCGCGGCGGCGCCGGCCGACCGGGCCTCGGCGATCGCCGACGGCTGGTCGGCCTCACCGCCACCGGAGTACTGCACGTTTCCGGCCCGCGGCTCCTCCTCGCCGAACATCTGCTGCGCCTGGGCGGGCTCGATGTTGACCTCGACGTGGAAGATCACCCGAGTGAACTCCTCCCAGATCGAGGCCATCAGCTCGCGGAACATCGTGAAGCCCTCGTTCTTGTAGGCGACCAAGGGATCGATCTGGGCGAAGCCGCGCAGGTGGATGCCCTCGCGCAGATAGTCCATCTCGTAGAGGTGCTCGCGCCAGCGGTTGTCGGTGATCTGGAGCAGGATCTGGCGCTCGAGGTAGCGCATCAGCTCGGACCCGAACTCCTCCTCGCGCCGGGCGTAGGCCGCGAACGCGTCCTCGGTCAGGATCTCTGTGATCTCGTCACGGCTCGAGCTCTGGGGGTCGAGATCGGCGAGTGACGCGGTCAGCGGCCAGAGGGCCGAGGCGTGTGCCTCGAGCCCGCCGAGATCCCAGTCCTCGAAGATCTCGCCCGGGGTGTAGGTCTCGACCAGGCGCGCGACGACATCCTCGAGCTCGGCATGGGCGACGTCGGACATGTCGCGACCCTCGAGGACCTCGCGGCGGTACTTGTAGACGACCCGGCGCTGCTCGTTCATCACGTCGTCGTACTCGAGCACCCGCTTGCGGATCAGGAAGTTCTGCTGCTCGACCTTCTTCTGGGCGTTCTCGATCGTCCGCGTCAGCATCTTCGCCTCGAGCGGGTACTCCTTGCCGTCCTCGTCGACGGGCCCGAGCCGGTCGAGGATCTTGTAGATCCGCTCGCCGGCGAACAGCCGGATCAGGTCGTCCTCGGCGGAGAGGAAGAAGCGCGACTCGCCGGGATCGCCCTGGCGGCCCGAGCGGCCCCGGAGCTGGTTGTCGATCCGCCGTGACTCGTGGCGCTCGGTGCCGCAGATATAGAGGCCCCCGAGCTCGAGCACCTTCTCGCCGTCGGCTTCACACCGCTCGCGGAAGCGCCCGGTGTGCTCGGCCAGCTCGGTCGCCCAGCTCTCGTCGCCGGGCTTGACTCCGAGCTTTCGCAGCTCGCCGATCGCGAGCTGCTCGGGGTCGCCGCCGAGCTTGATATCGACGCCGCGACCCGCCATGTTGGTCGCGATCGTGACCGCGCCCAACCGTCCTGCCTGGGCGACCGTCTCGCCTTCGCGCTCGGCGTACTCGGGCTTCGCGTTGAGCACGCTGTGCTCGATCCCGGACCGCTTCAGCGTCTCGGAGAGCATCTCGGAGACCTCGACCGAGATCGTGCCCACCAGGATCGGCTGCCCGGCCTCGTGGCGATCCTTGATCTCGTCGGCGACCGCCTGCCACTTGCCGTCCTTGGTCTTGTAGATCTGGTCGTTGTGGTCGGCGCGGATCATCGGCCGATGGGTCGGGACCTCGACCACGGCGACCTTGTAGATCTTCATGAACTCGGTCGCCTCGGTGAGCGCGGTCCCGGTCATCCCGGCGAGCTTCTCGTAGAGGCGGAAGTAGTTCTGCAGCGTGATCGTCGCCAGGGTCTGGTTCTCCTCGCGGATCCGCACGCCCTCCTTCGCCTCGACCGCCTGGTGAAGGCCGTCCGACCAGCGCCGGCCCTCGAGAATGCGGCCGGTGAACTCGTCGATGATCTTCACCTCCCCCTCGATCACCGCGTAGTCGGTGTCGCGCTTGAACAGCGACTCGGCCTTCAGCGACTGGATCAGGTGGTTGACCAGAGTGCCGTGCTCGGAGACGTAGAGGTTGTCGACGCCGAGGAAGTTCTCAGCCTTCGTGACCCCCGCCTCGGTCGGCGCGACGGTCTTGTGCTTCTCGTCGAACTCGTAGTCGTGGCTCACCTCGGAGGTGTCGCGCGACTCGCCCAGAGATTTCAGCTTCGGCTTCATCTCCTCGCCGACCATCTGCTTCGCCAGGCGCGCGAACGTGTAGTAGGTGTCCGCGGCCTGCTCGGGACGACCCGAGATGATCAGCGGGGTGCGCGCCTCGTCGATCAGGATGTTGTCGACCTCGTCGACGATCGCGAACGCGTAGTCGCGCTGGACGCACTCCTCGAGCGAGTTGGCCATGTTGTCGCGCAGGTAGTCGAAGCCGAACTCGGAGTTGGTGCCGTAGGTGACGTCGCAGGCATACTGGGCGCGTCGCTCGGCCGGCTGCATCTCGGACTGGATCACGCCCACCGAAACGCCGAGCATCTCGTAGATCGGGCTCATCCACTCGGCGTCACGGCGGGCGAGGTAGTCGTTGACCGTGACCAGGTGGACCGGGTCGCCGGCCAGCGTGTTCAGGAACACGGCCAGGGTCGCGGTCAGCGTCTTGCCCTCGCCCGTGCGCATCTCGGCGATCGTGCCCGAGTCGAGCACCATGCCGCCGATCAGCTGGACGTCGTAGTGGCGCTGGCCGAGGGCGCGCTTGCCTGCCTCGCGGCAGAGCGCGAACGCTTCGGGGAGCAGGTCGTCGAGCGCCTCGCCGTCGCTGGCGCGCTCACGCAGCTCATCGGCACGCTCGCGAATCTCGCCGTCGTCGAGCAGCTCGAGCTCGGGCTCGTAGCGGTTGATCGACTCGACCCGGCGCTCGTAGTCCTTGAACTTGCGGCCCTCGCCGAGCCGCAGGGCCTTGTCGATTATTCCTCTGCCGGCCACGACCTCTCAGGGTAACGACCCTCACCACCCCACCTGGGCGAGCTGAGCCCGACCATGGGCGGGTTGTCCAGCCCGGCCGCCGTTTGCGCTCAGGCCCGGCGCAGGCGGCCCAGCGTGCGGCGCGACTTGGCTCGACCGCGGCGCTTGTCGCGGTAGCGCTTGACCTGGCGGCGGATGTCCTCGGCAAGCTCGTGGATCGAGTGCAGCATGTCGGGCGACGCCTCGCGCGCCCTCAGCGTCTGGGCCTTCAGGAACAGGGTCGCCTCGGCGACGTGGCGATCGCCGATCGAGGGGTTGCGCTCCTCGATCAGCTCGACCTCGAGCGTGGCCAACGGCGAGACCTGGCGCCCGACGCGGGCAAAGCGCTTGTGAATCGCCTCGCGGAGCTCCTCGGTGACCTCGGTGTTGCGTCCCCTCACCTCGATCCTCACCCTCGCTCCTTTCGCCTCGGGTCGTGCGCCACCAATGCTACGCCCCCCGACCCGTCTCGACAAGTGCCCGAGCGAATACGGCGGCTCGGACATCGGTCGAACCCGCGGCCCGCAGCGCGGACGAGCAGGCGCCCAGCGTTGCGCCGGTGGTCAGCACGTCGTCCACCAGGAGCGCCCTTCGCGGGGCGGGGCGGATCGCCCGTACGCGCGGCGGAGACCCCAGCCGCTCGCTTCGTGGGCGCCCGACCTGGCGCGGGCCGTTGGAGCGTCGCAGCACGTCTGCGCGCGCAAGGCCGCGGCCCGCAGCGACCTCGGCGGTGATCAGCTCGGCGGGATCGAAGCCGCGACGCCGTTGCCGAAACGGCGCCGGCGGCACCGCGACCACCGTCCACCGTTCGAGACCGGCGGGCAGTGCCGCGGCGATCGATCTTCCCGCCACCCCCGCAAGGGGGAGGCTGGCGCGGAACTTCAGCGCCGCCACCAGCTCCCGGGCCACGCCGGCGTAGGGCGCCGACCAGGTCACCGGACCGACGCCGGCGACGACGCCGTGTCCCGAGGGCGCGATGTCCACCGCGAGCGCACAGGCGTCGCAGACGAGATCGCTCGCGCTGGCGGCCGCAGCGCAGATCGCGCAGCGCGGCGGGACCAGCAGGGCGGCGAGGGCGCGGATGGCGGCGGCGGGATCCAGATCCCGAACGGTCCCGGAAGCGATGCCGCGCGTGGCGCGCAGGGTGTAACGACAGCGTGGCGCGCGGCTCAGTCGGCTCAGTCGAACACGGCGCGCTCGACCGCGGCGAGGTCGTTCTCGCAGCCGATGACCGGCGGCGCCTCGCTGAGCGCTGTGTCGGGGTCCTTGAGGCCGTGGCCGGTGAGCACGCAGACGACGGTGTGCGGGGCCTGCCCGTCGGGGGCGGCCGGCAGGCCGTGGGCGAGGATGCCGGCGACCGATGCCGCCGAGGCCGGCTCGCAGAAGACGCCCTCGCGGGACGCGAGCAGCCGGTAGGCGTCGAGGATCTGCTCGTCGGAAACGGCCGCGACGCGGCCGCGTGAGGAGGTGAACGCGGCCATCGCCTCCTCCCAGCGGGCCGGGTTGCCGATCCGGATCGCCGAGGCGACTGTCTCGGGCTCGGCGACGGGCGCGCCGTGGACCAAGGGCGCGGCGCCCTCGGCCTGGAAGCCGTAGAGCAACGGCGCCGCACCGAGCTCGCCGAAGCCGCGCCACCATGCGGTGACGTTGCCGGCGTTTCCGACCGGGATCGCGATCGCGTCAGGCGCCTCGCCGAGCTCCTCGACGACCTCGAACGCGGCCGTCTTCTGGCCCTCGATCCGATACGGGTTGACCGAGTTGACGAGCTCGACCGGATGAGTGTCGGCGAGCGAGCGGGCGATCTTCAGCGCCTGGTCGAAGTTACCCCGCAAGGCGATCACCCGGGCGCCGTGGATCAGCGCCTGGGCCAGCTTGCCGATCGCGATCTTGCCCTCGGGGACGATCACCGCCCCCCGCAGTCCCGCACGCGCCGCGTAGGCGGCAGCGCTGGCCGCGGTGTTCCCCGTCGAGGCGCAGATCACCGCCTGCGCGCCGGCTCCCTTGGCGCGCGAAACGGCGACGGTCATGCCGCGGTCCTTGAAGCTGCCGGTCGGGTTGGTGCCCTCGAGCTTGAGCAGCACCCGGGCACCAACCCGCTCCGAGATCACCGGCGCCTCGACCAACGGCGTCGAGCCCTCGTTCAGGGTGACCACCGGATCACCCGGCTCGAGCGAGAGCCGGTCGCGGTAGCGCTCGATCAGCGGTTCAGGCATGGAGGACGATCAGCGGATCCGGCATGGAAGACACCCGGCACCCCCGCAGGCGCAGCCGAGGAGGTGGCCGGCTTTCTTGGTCAAACGAACTCTTCCTCGATCACACGTATCGCCCGCGGAGCCGAGCGCAGGAACTCGAGAGTCCCGATCTCGTCCAGCGCAGCGTAGAAGCGCTTCTCGGGGCACTCGTGGACCACCATCACCAGGCGTGCGTCGTCGCCCATCCCGCGCTGGACGACGCTCTGGACCGAGATCTCGTTGTTCCCGAGGACGTCGGCGATCCGCGCCAGCACGCCGGGGCGGTCGGCGACCTCGAGGTGGAGATAGAACGACGACGAGACATCGGTGACCGTGGCCAGTTCGCGGCGCACCCGGTGCACGGGCGCCTCGCCGGCGAGGATCGAGACGACGTCGCCGAGCACCGCCGTCGCGGTCTCGACCCCGCCGGCGCCGGGCCCCGACATCGTGATCTCGGTGATCGTCGGCGCTTCGACCATGACCGCGTTGAACGGCCCCTCGACCGGCGCCAGCGGGTGGCCCCGATACAGGAAGCAGGGAAACACCCGCACGCTGACCCCACCCTCGAGCAACTCGGCGACGCCGAGCAGCTTCAGCGACAGGCCGAGCTCCTTGGCGTATGAGATGTCATCGGGCTGGATCTCGGTGATCCCCTCATAGCTGACGTCAGCGAGCGCCACCGGTGTGTGAAACGCGAGGCGGGCGAGAATCGCCATCTTCGCCGCGGCGTCGGCGCCGCCGACGTCCTCGGTCGGGTCGGCTTCGGCATAGCCGAGCTGCTGCGCTCGGGCGAGCACCTCGGCGTACGGGGCGCCGGTGGCGGCCATCTCGGAGAGGATGAAGTTGGTCGTCCCGTTGACGATCCCGAACACCTTCGTGATCTCAGTCGCCGCGAGGCTCTCCTGGATCACCCTGATCACCGGCACGACCCCTGCGACCGCGGCCTCGAAGCGAAGCTGGACCCCGGCCTCGCGGGCGGTCTCGAACAGTTCCTCACCGTGCTGGGCGACGAGTTGCTTGTTCGCCGTGACCACGTGGCGGCCGGAGCGCAGAGCGCGCACAACGTAGTCGCGGGCGGGCTCGATCCCGCCGATCAGCTCCACCACGATCTCGCTGTGATCGAGGATGTGCTCGAACTCGCCCTCCGCGCGACGCAGGATGCCGGTTATCTCCAGCGGCCTCCCGGCCGCCGCCTCGATCCCGGTGGCGCCATCGGCGACCAGGCCGGCGAACGCCGCGCCGACCGTCCCGTAGCCCAGGAGACCAATGCGCGCCACCTCCTCCGCTTTGCGTCCGGGGGTGTCGCGGTCTGTATCAGGCCTACTCATCGCGATTGGTCAGATCCTCGTAGGTCTCGCGGCGGACGACGACGCGGGCGTCGCCCGCGCGGCAGAAGACGACCGGGGGGCGGGGGACGCCGTTGTAGTTGGACGCCATCGCATAGCCGTAGGCGCCGGTCGCCGGAGTGACCAGCACGTCGCCGGTGCGCGGGGCGGCGAGGCTCGCGTCGCGCACGATCACGTCGCTCGACTCGCAATGCATGCCGGCGATCGTTGCGATCGTGTCGGGCGATTCGCCTGCCCGGTCGGCGATGATCGCGTCGTAGCGCGAGCCGTAGAGCATCGGCCGCAGGTTGTCCGACATGCCGCCATCGACGGCGACGTAGGTGCGCACGCCCGGGATCTCCTTCACCGTGCCGACCGTGTACGCGGTGATCCCGGCGTTGCCGACCAGGGAGCGGCCGGGCTCGACCAGGATTCGGGGCAGCAAGTCGAAGACGCGCTCGACGCCGGCGATCTTGACCTCGACGTAGCGCTCGATCGACGGGGGCTCGTCCTCGGAGGTGTAGGCGATCCCGAGGCCCCCGCCGATGTTGAGCAGCCGGCACCAACTCGGGTCGGCGAGCTCGGAGAGCGCCTCGATCGCACGCACGTAGGGCTCGAGCTCGAAGATCTGCGAACCGATGTGCGCGTGCAGGCCGACCAGGTCGAGGCTGCCGGACCCGAGTACGGCGTCGACCGCGCCGGCGGCGAGGCCGTCGGCGAGGCCGAGTCCGAACTTCGAGTCGAGCTGGCCGGTCTGGACATAGGTATGGGTATCGGCCTTGACCCCGGGCGTGATCCGGATCAGGACCGGCTGGCGCGCGCCGCCGGCACGGCAGATCGCGTCGAGCCGCTCGATCTCGTCAAGCGAGTCGCAGATCACGTGCCCCACGCCCGCGGCCACCGCCTGATGCAGCTCGGCCTCGCTCTTGTTGTTGCCGTGCATGTGGATCCGCCTCGGCTCGAAGCCGGCTCGAAGCGCCATGTGGAGCTCGCCGCCGGAGGCGACGTCGACCGAGAGGCCCTCGTCCTCGAAGGTGCGGTAGGCCGCCGTGAACGGGGCCGCCTTGCTGGCGTAGAGGACCTCGAAGTCGTCGGTCCGCCGGCCGAACGCGTTCAGGTACTGATGGGCGCGGGCGCGCATGTCGTCCTCGGAGTAGATGTAGGCCGGGGTGCCGAACTCGTGCGCCAGCGCGACCACGTCGCAACCGCCGACCTCCAGGTGCCCACGGTCGTTGACCCGGCTTCCGATCGGGTAGACGGCCGAACCCCACACGGGATCGGCCTCGGGTGTCGCTGGGCTCGTGCTCATGGTCGCGCTCATTGCGGCGACCGATTGTGACGGGACGGGGCGCCGCGGCGCTCACCGCAATAGCTTCCGCAAGCTGATGAGCAGGCGATGGCTACCGGCGCCGGCCGCGCCGAGCGAGAGCGGCGAGCACGAGGGCCGTCCGTACCTGCTGTGGCAACCCGACTCGCGACCACCCTGGCCGGCGATGGTGATCGTCCACGGCGCGGGCTCGCAAAAGGAGAACCACGGCGACTTCGGCCGCGCCTGTGCCGCCGCCGGCTGGATCGCGCTGGCCTATGACCAGCGCGGGCACGGTGAGTCGAACGATGAGATGTCCCCCGAAGCGCTCGCCGACGTCGGTCGGATGGCGCGCTTCCTCGCCACCCGCGCCGGCGTCGATGCCGATCGTGTGTGCGTGCGCGGATCGAGCATGGGCGGCTTCGTCGCCATCCAGGGCGCCGCGACGTCCGATGCGCTCGCCGGCGTGATCGCGATCTGCCCCGCCGGCGAACGGCACCTCCTGCGAGCGCTGCGGGCGGGCACGCTCGAGATGCGCGCCGGAGAGCGCTCGCGCGCGGCGCTCGAGGCCTGGCTCGGCGAGCACGACCTTCGCCAGGCGGTCGAGCTCATCCACGGCAAGCCGCTGATCCTGATCCACGCCGGGGGCGACGAGCAAATCCCGAGCGAGTGGTCGGAGGAGCTGTACGAGCACGCGGCCGAGCCACGGAAGCTGATCATCGTCCCCGGCGGCCACCATCGCACCGCACAGCACGATGCCGAGCTACAGAGCGTCGCCCTGCGCTGGCTCGAGCGCGCGCTCGCATAGGCCGCGCGTCTAGAGGTAGCCGAGCGGATCGACGGCCGCGCCATCGATCCGGATCTCGAAGTGGAGGTGGTCGCCGAAGCAGCTTCCGGTGCAGCCGACGTAGCCGATCACCTCGCCCTGCTCGACGCTCGCGCCGACGCTGGTCGCGTAGCTCGACTGATGTGCGTAGCAGGACGAGAGCCCGCCACCGTGGTCGATGCAGGTGTAGTTGCCGTAGCCGCTGGTGTAGGCGGCGAGAATGACGTTGCCCGCCTTCGCCGCCCGGATCGGGGTCCCGGCCGGAACGGCGATGTCGATGCCCTCGTGCATCCGGCCCCAACGCCAGCCGAAGGGCGAGGAGACGGTGCCGTTGACCGGCCAGATGAAGCCCGAACTGCCACCCTGGATCGGGCCTGCCGGTAGCGGCGAGACCGGGGTCGAGCTGGCGGCCTGGATCTGCGCCTGTATCTGACCCTGGATGTCGCCGATGTCGCCCTCGAGCTTCTCGATGTTCGAGTGCACTGTGTCGAGCGCCGCGGCCTTCTGGTCACGGGCCGAGTCGAGCTCGGCCTCGCGGGCCTCGAGCTGGGCCCTGGTGCGCTCGAGCTCGGCCTTCTTGGCGGCGATCTCGTCGCGCGCCGCCTCGATCCGCGCCACCGTGTCGCGCGAGTCGTTGCGCAGCCCGCGCACCCGGCCGACGATGTCGGCGTCCTGCTCCTCGATCCGGCGCAGGAACTCATAGCGAGAGACCAGATCGTCGAAGCCGTCGGCCTCCAGCATCACCGTGAGCACGTCGGGCTCGCCGGAGCGATAGATCGAGACCAGGCGCTGGCGGAGCGCGTTGAGCGAGCGGCCGAGCTGGACCTTGAGCTGATCGAGGTGATCCCTCTCCCGGCGCAGCTGCGCCTGCACACGGTCGAGCTCGGCCTGGACGACCGCCTCGCGGTTGCGCAGCACGGCGACCTCGCCGGCGAGCTGGTCGACCTGGTCGTTGTAGCGCGAGAGCTCGTTCGAGAGCACGCCCTTACGTTCCTGTTGGGAGTCGAGCTCGGCCTGCTTCGAGTTGAGCTTCGTCTGCAGGTCCTGGCCGTGCGCGCCCGGCGTTGCCAGCAGGGCGAGCGCGAGCAGCAGTCCGGCGGCGAGCGCGAGCGCCGCCAGGCGTGCGGAACGCGAAGTTCGGTTGTGGGCGGTAGTCATCTGCGGTTTCGCCTGCGGAGTTAGCTGACGGGCTCGCGCTTGCGCGCTAGGCGTTTGCGGATCTCGGCGATCCACGCCATTCGCCCCGGTACGGGGTGGTTCCCCCGCTCCATCCGGCTCGTGGCACGGACGGACTCGGCGATTGCTGCTCGCGCAGGGTAGCAAGCAGGATGCCTGGCGCCGGCAACCGCCGGCGTCGCCCGCTCTACCGCTGCAAGGCGGTTTTCAGGCGGTGGTGGGCGTCGCCGCGGCGGCGGGCTCGGTGCCCTCGGCGGCGATCGCGGCGGCCTCGAGCAGGCGCTCCTGGTACTCGGCGACCTGCATTCGCGAGATCACCAGGCGCTGGATCTCGGCGGTGCCCTCGAAGAGCTCGTAGATCTTCGCGTCGCGGAACCACTTCTCCAGTGGGCACTCGGCGGTGTACGCGTAGGGGCCGACGAGGTCCATCAGGGTTCGCGTCACCCAGACCGCCACCTGACCGGCCTTGAGCTTCGACATCGAGCCCTGGCCACCGGTCATCGGCATCCCCTTGCGGCCCATCCAGGCGGCCCGCTGGACCAGCAGCCGGGCGGCCTCGATCTCGGTCGCCACCTGCGCCAGCACCTGCTGGTTGCCCTGACGCTGAAGCGGCGGGCGGCCGGCGGTCGAGCTCTCGTCGAGGGCGGCCTCGAAGGGGTCTGCCGCGACCGCGCCGTTGCCGAGATAGGCCAGCGTCCACTCGTAGGCCGCCTGGGCGATCCCGAGGCCCGAGGCGCCGACGATCGGCCTCGTCAGCTCGAAGGTGGCGAGTGCGTTGGAGGCCCTTCCGGAGGACTCGCCGCCGCGGGCGCGCTCGAGCTTGCGCTCCAGCTTCTCCATCCCGCCGAGCAGGTTCTCGAGCGGGATCCGGCAATCCTCGAGCACGACCTCGGCGGTGTGCGAGGCGCGGATGCCGATCTTTGACTCCTTCTTGCCCTGGCGCAGCCCGGGCGTTCCCTTCTCGATCACGAACGACGCCTGGCCGCGATGGCCGAGCTCGGGGTCGACGGTGGCGACGACGACGTGGACGTCGGCGATCCCGCCGTTGGTGATGAAGACCTTGGTCCCGTTGAGGACCCACTCTTCGCCGTCGCGCTTGGCCGTGGTGCGCAGGCTCTTGACGTCAGAGCCCGCCTGCGGCTCGGTGACGGCGTAGGCGCCGAGCTTGATCTCGTCGCCGACGCCGAAGCACTCGGGCACCCAACGAGCGATCTGCTCCGGGGTCCCGGAGGCGGCGAGACCGGCGGCCGCGAGCGCCGAGCCGGAGATGCGCCAGGGCGATCCCGGCGCAACCCCAATGCAGCTCCTCGGCGGAGATGATCCCGAACATGCCGTCGGGGTCCGAGCCCATCCGCTGCATGTGCTCGATGCCCGGTCGAGTCCCTGCTCGCGGGCGGCCTTGATCACCTCCCACGGGAGTCGACTCCTCGGCGTCGTGCTTGGCCGCCACCGGGCGGATCACATCGGTCGCGAAGCGGCGGCACTTCGTCTTGAACTCGAGCTGCTCGTCGTTGAGTGCGAAATCCACTGCTCTGAGACCTCCTGGGCGGCGTCGACCTGACCGATTGACTGGTCAGTCAATGGCCTGAAAGCATACCGGCCCGGCGCCGCGCAGCGCCTGCGACCCGCGAGATGCTCGCGCTCGAACTGGGTCGCCCGGGAACCAGATCGACGCGGTTCGCCATGCGGCTAGCCTTGCGCCCCGATGCTCAGCAGCGCCCGCTACTTCCTCGCAGACGTCTGGCATTGGCTCGGCCGGCACAAGCTGCCGGCGGCGGGCATCGTCGGCCTGCTGGCGGCCGCGGGGCTCGGCGGCTACGTCCTGGCGACGTCCGGGAACGACGACGGGGGGGCGGGGGCGCCGGCGCCCGAGGTGGTCGTTCGCGAGGTGGCAGTGCCCGAGCGGACCGAGGACCTCGGCTTCCCGGCGTTCGCGACCAAGAACACGACCCGCGTCGCCGGCCCCAGCCCGGTCGCCAACGCGGCCGCGGTATCGCTTGCCGTGTTCCCATCGACCGGGGGCGTGCGCGGCCCCGACGCCGTCACCCTCGTCGACGCGGCCGACTGGCCCGCCGGGATCGCGGCGGCGTCACTGGTCGCCGACCCGGTCGGCGCCCCGATTCTGCTGACGGAGGCAGGGGACGTAGGGTCGCTGACCGAGAGCGCGATCCGGGCGCTCGGTCCGACGGGCTCCGCCGTGACCGCGGGCCGCCAGATCTTCGCGCTCGGCGCCGCTGCCACCCCCGACGACTACGAGGCGCTCGAGGTCGACGGCGCCAACGCGGCCGAGCTCGCGGCCGAGGTGCTGCGGCTGCTCGACCGGCTGGCCGGCAAGCCCGAGCACATCGTCATCGCCAGCTCCGACGATCCCGCGTTCGCGATGCCGGCAGCGGGCTGGGCGGCCCGTTCGGGCGACCCGGTCCTCTACGTCGGGCGCGAGACGCTGCCCGCGCCGACCGCGAAGGCCCTGAAGCAATACGAGGGCACACCCGTTTACGTGCTCGGGCCCACGTCGGTGATCTCGGCCAAGGTGATGAAGGAGATCGAGGATCTCGCGCCGACCGCCGAGCGGATCGGGGCCGGGGACGCGGTCTCGAACGCGATCGAGTTCGCCCGCTATTCCAGTGGCAGCTTCGGCTGGAACATCAACGACCCCGGGCACGGCTTCGTGATCGCCAACACCGACCGGCCACTCGATGCCGCGGCCGCCGCTGCGCTCTCTGCGAGCGGCACCTGGGGGCCGTTGCTGGTCACCGAGGACGGCGGCGCGGTGCCCGCCGAGCTGCGTGGCTACCTGCTCGACCTCAAGCCGGGCTACGAGGACGACCCGACCCGCGCGCTCTACAACCACATCTGGCTGATCGGCGACACCGCCGCGATCTCGGTCGACTTCCAGGCGCAGGTGGACGAGATCGCCGAGGTCGCACCGGTAACGTCCGGCTCGGGCGCGACCTCGCTCGTGCCCGGACCAGGGGCCGCGGAGTCCTCGCCGGACGAGCCGAAGCCCGACCGAGCCCACACCGAGCCCAACGCAGACCAGAAGCCATGAGCGAGAGCGAGCGACCCGACCGCCTCTCAGGCCGTGAGATCACGGTCGAGGACGTTCGCGCCCTCGCCGGGCCCTCGACCCCCCACTTCGCGCTCCAGATCCGCAACCGGATCGAGCGCCTGATCGCAAACCTGCCGGCCGATCACCCGGCGCGGCTCGAGGGCGAGCGCCAGGCCACCCGGCTGTCCGAGCTCGCCCAGCACTCGGGCGATCCGCGGAGCGACGGGTGACCGGCCCCGTGGCGGCCCCGGGAACCAGCGCGCTCGATCGGGCCCGCGGGCTGATCGCAGGCGAGGCGGCGGTGCGGGCGGTCGAGCGCGGCCTCGACCAGTCCGGCTACCTCGACCTGCTCGAGCAGGAGCTCGAATCCACGGGAGCGACCCAGGACCTGATGCTGACCCGCTTGGTGCCGGCGATCTATGAGCGTTATTGGCGCCCGGCGCTGGGAAGGGTGTTCAAGGGCGCCACTGGGCCGGGGATGGCGGAGGAGATGCGGATCGCCCGCCTGCTGCTCGCCCTCGGCGATGGCGACACCGTGCTCGACGTCGCCTGCGGCCCGGGGAACTTCTCGCGCGAGTTCGCCCGCGTCGTCGGCCCCGAGGGGCTCGTCGTCGGGCTGGACGCATCGCGGACGATGCTCGAGCGCGGCGGCGAGGAGCTGCGGCGCTCCGACCCGGGCAACGTGGTGCTGGTCCGGGGCGACGCAACCCAACTGCCCTTCCTCGACGCGAGCTTCGACGCCACCTGCTGCTTTGCCGCGCTGCACCTGTTCGACGACCCGTTCGCCGCCCTCGATGAGATGCGGCGGGTGCTGCGGCCGGGGGGCCGGATCGCGCTCATGACCTCGGTCCGGCGCGAGCTGACGCTGAAGGCGCTCAAGCCGGTGCTCGAGCGGGCCGGGGGGATGCGGATCTTCGAAGGGGAGGAGATCGTCGCCGCGCTCGATCAGCGCGGCTTCACCGGCATCCACCGCCGGCTGTCGGGCATGGTCCAATTCGTCGGCGGCCGGCTGCCTACATAGCCATCGGCTCGGCGTCCGCCGAGGGAGTGGCGGTACCCGGCTCGGCGCCGCGGCCGAGCAGGCCGAGCGCGGTGAGCGGGAAGACCAGCACGGTCACCAGCCCGGCAGCGATGAAGCCGGCCGAGGTCGCGGCGCTGAGCAGGCCGAGGTCCTGTCCGATCGCCGTCGCGGCGACGATGAACGGCAGCGAGGTCGCCTGCAGCAGCGCCGCCGCGACCAACCGGCGACGGTCGAACTGACCCCGATAGAGCAGCGCCGGAAGCCCGCGCGCGACCAGCAGGGCGGCAACGAAGGCGGGGATCGAGGCGATCGCGGTGGACGAGGCGAACAGCGCATCGAGGTCGAAGCGGATCCCGCTGGCGACGAAGAAGACCGGGATGAAGACCCCGAAACCGACCGCGGCAAGCTTGCGGCGGAACTCGGGATGGGTCATGCCCCGGTCCATGTCGAGGTGATTGAGGATCGCCCCGGCGGCAAAGGCGCCGAGGATCAGCTCGAGGCCGAGCGCCTCGGCGAGGGCGACCATTCCGATCAGGAGCACGAACGCGCCCCGGACCCGGATCTGGGCGCTGGTGTCCTGGAGCCTGACCAGGGCCGCCGAGATCCGCCGCGAGCGCTCGGCCTCGGCGACGCCGACCGTCACCGCGGCGATCACCAACACGAAAAGGCCGATCAGGATCAGTTTCGGGCCGATCCCCGATGACTCACCCGAGAACAACAGGGTGAGCAGAAGAACCGAGGCGAAGTCGGCGATCGAGGCGGCCGCGATCACCAGTTGCCCGAACCGCGACGAGGCCTCGCCGGAGTCCTGGAGCACCGGCACGATCACCCCGAGCGAGGTCGAGGCGAGGATGATCGCGACCAGCAGCGGCTCGTCGGCGATCCCCGCCAGGTCGAGGACCAGCCCCGCGACGACCGCGAGCGCCAGCGAGACGGCGAATCCCAGCGATGCCGCCCGCAGCAGGGCGCCGCGCAGCGCCGCGACGTCGATCTCGAGCCCGGCGAGGAAGAGCAGGAAGGCGAGCCCGACCAGCGACAGGACCTCGACCGGATCGTCGATCTCCACCCAGCCCAGGACCGCCGGCCCGAGCACGATCCCGAGCACGATCTCGAGCACCACCGCGGGAAGGCGGAACCTCGGCACCAGCCCGAGCGCGAGCGGCGCAGCGAACCCCGCCGCGACAACGATCAGCAGGTTCGTGAACGAGATCTCCTCCACGCCGCCTTGGTCGGCACGGGACCCGATCCGTTACGCGTGGGTCGACGCCCGAGGCCCGACGCGGTACCTGGGGCGAAGACCCCGCGGCTATCTCACCGCTCGCATCAGCGGCCGGAGGTCGACCGGGGGCCGCCTCTTGCTGTGAGCGCTCGCGGCAGCCGACGCCGGCTCATACGTAATCCCGGTCAGGAAAGCGCCCTCGTCGGCATAGACGACCCCGCCCGGAACCAGCTGGCCGAGGATCGCGCCAGCGGACGGCGTGACCGCGGTCGGGCCGTTGACGCCGAAGGTGAACACCACCTCGGACGGCAGGTACTGAGCCGGGAGCGCGAAGACGACGCCGTCCTCCGCCTCCCCGGCGTCGTTGAGATCGCAGACACCATCGCCCCCCGGGCCGTCAGCCGCGATCGCAAGCCCGTTCAGTCGCACGTAGCCGAGCTCGTCCTTGTAGTAGGAGACGCGACCGAAGCCGCCGAGCGCGCTGCCGTCCTGCCAGATGCAGTCGCCCTCGCCGCCGTTGCTGAACTGCGGTTCGCCGGGTGAGCCGACGACGTGGCGCGGCTCGTGCTCGGCGATCTTCTCCGGGGTCACGGCGCCGGCGGCGATCGCGGCGCCGGTGACCGCCTCCGGGGCGAGCTTCTGCGCCGTCACAGCGGCGGTCTTGAGCGCCCGCTTGGTCACGGCCTTGCGCTTGATCGCCCGCTTGGTCACCGCGTTGCGCTTCAGGTCGTTGCGATCGACGGTGCCGGTGCCGGGCAGCGCGGCGGCGCCGCCGGCGAGCGCGGCGACCAGCGCGATCACCGCGACGATCAGCGCTGCCGACGGCCTGCGAACGGACGAGGTCATCTCTCCTGCTCCTTATGCTCGGGATACGGCTTCACGAATCCCGCTTCGGCGCTGCGGGAGCCCGGCTTGAGCTTCGCCCCGGGTTGGGTACCGGCTTGCAGAAGGGTCCGAGGACGCGTCTCAGGACGCCGGTGCGAACGCCTCGACGATCCGACGCTGGTACTCGGCGATCTCCTCGGGCGGGAGGAAGTAGGTCGGCGGTCCGAGCCAGATCCCGTCGCCGCGCTCGGCCACCGCCTCGACCCGGGCGCGGACCTTGTCGAGCGGCCCCGCGGCGCAGTAGGTGTCGACCATCTCGTCGGGCACGTGCTTGGGCATCTCGGCGAACTCGCCGCGGCGAAAGGCGTCGCCGACGGCGGCCGCGGCGTCGCCGAAGCCGTGCAGCTTCCACAGCGGCGCGTAGGTGCGAACGGTCGAGTAGAAGCAGATCGTCCGCCGCGCGGCCTCGTAGGCGGACTCCTCGTCGTCGGAGATCGCGCAGCAGACCGAGGGCAGGAAGTCGAAGCTCTTGCGATCGCGGCCCGAGCGGCTCAGACCGAGCTCGAAGTTGGCGACCAGGACCTCGTCGAGCCATTGCAACGAGCACATCGGGTGACCCACCAGCCCGTCGGCGACGTCCCCGGCGACCCGGGCCATGCCCTGCTGGACCGCGGCGGTGTAGATCGGGATCGTCTCGCGGACCTTCTGGTGCGGGCGCACCCAGCCCTTGATCTCGATGTCGTGGTAGTTGCCCCGATAGCGGATCGGTTCGGCGCCGCCGGACTTCTCGATGATCAGCCGCACCGCCTCGACCGTCTCGCGAAGGTGTGGGGCCGGCTTGCCGTACTCGGCCCCATGCCAGGTCTCGTTGAGGCGCTTGACCCCGGCGCCGAGGCCGAGCCGGAAGCGCCCGCCGGAGGCCTCGTCGATGTCGAGAGCCGAGAGCGCAATGATCATCGGGCTGCGGGTGAACGCCCAGGCGATCCCGGTGCCCACCCCGACCGTCTCCGTGCTCGCGGCCAGCCACATCGCCTGGGTCAGCGAGCTGCGAAACAGCTCCACCGCCCAGACGCAGTCGATCCCCGCCTCCTCGGCCTCCCTCGCCTGCTCGGCGAGCTCGGAGATCGAGTCACCGAGGCCTCCGATCTGGACGCGATCGAGCGCGCTCACCCGGACCTCAGGAACCGCAGTCGCCGTTCTAGACCCGCTCGATCAGGGTGCCCGTGCCGAGCCCGCCACCGCAGCACATCGTCACCAGGCCCATCTGCTTGTCGTCGCGCTCCATCTCGTGCAGCAGCGTGGTCAGCAGGCGGGCGCCGGTCGAGCCGAGCGGATGGCCGATCGCGATCGCGCCGCCGTTGACGTTGACCCGGTCCATGTCGGGCTCGAGCTCACGACGCCAGGCGGCGACGACCGAGGCGAACGCCTCGTTGATCTCGATCAGGTCGATGTCGTCGATCGTCATCCCGTTCCGATCGAGGATCTTGCGCGTCGCCGGGATCGGTCCGGTGAGCATGAGCACCGGGTCGACGCCGACCGTGGTCTGGTCGACGATCCGCGCCCTTGGTGCGAGCCCGAGGGCGTCGGCCTTGTCACGGCTCATCAGCAGCACCGCCGCAGCGCCGTCGGAGATCTGCGAGGAGTTGCCCGCTGTGATCGTGCCGTCCTCCTTGAACACGGTCTTCAGCTCGGCGAGCTTCTCGAGGGTCGTGTCGGGACGGATCCCCTGGTCGGTGGTGAAGGTGTCGCCGTTGACCTGCATCGGCACGACCTCGCGATCGAATCGCCCCTCCTCGGTCGCCTTGGCGGCGAGCTGGTGGGAGCGCATGCCGATCTCGTCGAGCTCGGAGCGGGGGATCTCCCACTTCTCAGCGATCATCTCGGCCGAGATGCCCTGTGGGACGAGGTTGTAGCGCTCCATCAGCTCGGGGCTGAACGCGATCCCGTGCTCCTGCTGGACCGCCATCCCGTCGGCGAACGAGATGTGGCCCATGTGCTCGACCCCGCCCCCGATCGCGACGTCGTGGACGCCGGAGGCGATCAGCGCGGCGGAGAAGTTGACCGCCTGCTGCGCCGAGCCGCACTGGCGGTCGACGGTCGTCGCCGGCGTCTCGATCGGAAGCCCGGCCTCGAGCCAGGCGTTGCGGCCGATGTTGAACGCCTGCTCGCCGAACTGCTGTACGCAGCCGGCGACGACGTCCTCGACCTCCGAGGCGTCGATCCCGGAGCGCTCGATCAGCTCGGTGTATGTCTTCGCGAGCAGGTTCGAGGGATGGACGTCCTTGTAGTAGCCCTTCTCCTCGTGGCCACGTCCGACCGGGGTGCGCACGGCCTCGACGATCACCACCTCGCGTCCACCGAACTTGCCCGAACCGTTGCTGGCCATCTTCAGTTCCTCCGTCCGATCAGTAGCGCGGCGTCCCCGCGCCCGAAAAGCCTCACCAGAAGCACGATACCCGATTGACTGACCAGTCAATCGCCCCGAGGAGCACCTCCCGGCGCCCGCTCTGAGGCGAACGCGAGTTGACCACCATATGCGGCGCCAGCTCGTGGTTCGGCGCGCCGGCGAGGGCCGCGGTCAGCCGCGGGTGGCCTCGGAATCGCTGACTCCCGGGGGAGTCCAGCCCGGGCCGTGGAAGATCACGCCGAGCTTGTCGCGCAGGCGCTTGGCGCGCTTGATGTCGTGCCACATCGCGACGTACTCGTGGAAGGCAACCCGCACCGGCCGGAAGGTCCGCAGCTGGGTGGTGAGCCCGTAACGGACCCGCTCGCCCTCGGGTTCGTAGGTGCCGAAGAGCTTGTCCCAGATGATCAGGATGCCGCCGTAGTTGCGGTCGAGGTACTGCTCGTTGACACCGTGGTGGACGCGGTGGTGCGAGGGCGTGTTGAGCACCGCCTCCAGCGGCCGCGGCAACCTGCGGATCTTCTCGGTGTGGATCCAGAACTGGTAGATCAGCGACCACGCCTGCGCCAGCAGCACCATCCAGGGCGCGAAGCCGACCGCGGGCAGCCAGAGCCAGAACGGCAGATAGGTCATCGGCACCCAGGTCTGGCGCAGGGCGGTCGAGAGGTTGTAGTGCTGGCTCGAGTGATGGACGACGTGACTCGCCCAGAACGACCCGGCTCTCGTGCGAGACACGGTGGAACCAGTAGTACGAGAAGTCGTCGGCGAAGAACAGCAGCACCCAGACCCACCAGTCAGACGGGTCGAGGCGCAGCGGCGTGATCTCGTAGATCGCCACGTAGAACGCCAGCACGGCGAACTTCCAGACGAAGTTGATCGCGACGTTGCCGAGCCCCATGGTCAGGCTGGTGCGCGTGTCGCGCGCCTCGAAGCCGATCAGGTCGCTCTGCTCGTCGCGAACCTGGCGAAACGAGAGGTACTCGAGCACGAGCAGGAGGACGAAGAACGGGATCGCGTAGTAGAGGACCGCTGCCATCAGACCTGATTGTGCCTACTCGCTCGGCACCTGCGACACCTTGCCCGGCCACCAGTTGCGCTCGCCGAGCTTGAAGGCGATCGCGGGGACGAGGATCGTGCGCACGAGGAAGGTGTCGATCAGGAGGCCGAAGGCGATCGTGAAGCCGATCTGGAACAGCGCCTCGAGCGGCAGGCTCATCAGGGCGAAGAAGGTGCCGGCGAGGATCAGGCCGGCGCTGGTGATCACGCCACCGGTGCGCTCGAGCCCGGTGATCACGGCCTCCTTGGTCTCCTGGCGGGCCGCCTCCTCGCGGATCCGGCTGATCAGGAAGATGTTGTAATCGACGCCGAGCGCGACGAGGAAGATGAAGGCGAAGGTCGGCAGGCCGGGGTCGGAGTCGGGCTGGTTGAAGATCTCGGTGAAGATCAACGTCGTCGCGCCAAGCGCGAAGGCGTAGGAGAGGACCACGGTGGCGACCAGGTACAGCGGCGCGACGATCGCCCGCAGCAGCAGACAGAGGATCAGGAAGATCAGCAGCAGGATGAGCGGCACGATCAGCTTCGCGTCCGAGCGCAGGGTCTCGGTGGTGTCGAAGTTCTCCGCGGTCAGCCCGCCGACCAGCGCCTGCCCTCCGCGGGCGGCGCCATGGACGGCATCGCGCAGGATCGGGATCGTGTCGTTGGCGTCTGGGGAGAACGGATCGTAGGCGAGGGTGACGTCGATCCGCGCCAACTCGCCGTCCGCCGAGAGCCCCACCGGGACCACGGCCTGCACCGCCGTCGACCTCGCGAGCCGCGGCGGAGATCGGCTCTGCGAGATCGGTCGGGACGAGGACCGTGGTCACCGCTGTCTGACCCGCCGACAGCTCGTCCTCGATCAGGAGCTGGCCCTCGACCGACTCGGGCGGGTCGCGGAAGCCCTCGCCGAAGTCGATGATCCCGCGGTCCTTGAGCAGTCCGAGCGCTCCCAGCAAGAGGATGCTCACCGAGATCACCAGGGCGAGGCTCGAGCGCTCGTGGACGAAATGGCCCACCCGCCGCCAGATCCCGAGCGGCGCCCGCTGTTCGCTGCCGTAGCGCGGAATCGCCGGCCAGAAGGAGTTGCGGCCCAGGGCCGCCAGCAGCGCCGGCAGCAAGGTGAGCCCGGCGAGCAGCATCACCGCGACGCCCAGCGCCAGCACCGGGCCCATCGTCTGCGTGGCGCGGAAGTCGGCCAGCGTGAGCACCAGCATCGCGGCGATCACGGTGGCGCCGGCGGAGAGGATCGCGGGCGCCGTGCGCTCGGTCGCGTGCGCCATCGCCTCGTGCTTGTCATCGAGGGCGCGCAGCTCCTCGCGGTAGCGCGAGACGATCAGCAGGCAATAGTCGGTGCCGGCACCGAACATGAGCACGATCAACAGGCTCGTGGTCTGGCCGTTGACCTCCACCACGCCGGCCTCGACCAGCCCGTAGACGATCGCGGCGGCGATCCCGTAGGCGATCGCGACGACGATCAGCGGAACCAGCGCGACCACCGGCGAGCGGTAGATCGCCAGCAGCAGGACGAGGACCAGCCCGACGGTGACCAGCAGCAAGGTGGTGTCGATCGACTCGAAGACCTCGATCGAGTCGCTGACGATGCCGCCGATCCCGGTGACGTACGAGCGCAGTTCGCCCGCACCGGGATCCGGGCCGGGGACGACGTCGCGGATCGCGGCGACGTTGTCCTGGATGAACTCCGAATCCTCGGAGTTGGTGCGAATCAGAAGCAGCGCCGTCGAGCCGTCCTCGGAGATGCTCGGCGGCGCCTGCGCCGAGCTCTCGGGCGCCTGCTCGGACGGCGCCGGGGCGATCGCGTCCGCACCGCAGATCGGCCCCTGGGACGGGTCGACGATCGTCAGCACGCCGTCCAGCTCGGGCGAGTCGCAGGGCGCCGCCGGGGCGCCCGCGCCACCGGCACCTGCGAACGCCTCAGCGTCCGCGGTGATCCGCTGTCGGTCGGCCGCAGTGAGTCCGCCCTCGCGGTTGTAGACGACGAGGATGTCCACCTCGCGCCCTTCGGTGAAGCGCTCCTCGACCAAGTCGTTGACCTCAGTCGATTCGGCGTTGTCGGGAAGAAACGCCTCGTTCTCGTTCGTCGTCGCCTCTTGCAGCTTCGGCTGGAACTGAAACAGGGCGAAGCCGACGATCACCCAGGCCGCGATCACGATCCACTTCGTCCTCGGTCCCGCCGAGAAGGTTGAGATACGGCGCAGCATCCGGCTCGTGATAGTAACCAGCGGGTGAGTGATCCAGACGGATACGCGCGGCCCGGAATCGCCGGTAGCGGGACGATCGCCTGCGGCCTCGCCGCGTGCGCGAGCCAGGCGGCCGAGGTTCGCCTGCTGGCGCGAAGCGACGCCTCGGCGTGGCGCGCGGAGGAGGCCGCTCAGGCCGAGGCCAAGAAGGTGGACGGCGGCGTGCCGGGGCGGATCAGGGTGACCACGGAGCTCGCGGACATCGCCGACTGCGACCTCGTGGTCGAGGCGATCATCGAGGAGGCCGACGCGAAGAGCGAGCTTCTGAGAAGCCTCGTCGGGGCATGCCACGACGCCGACCTCGCCTCGACCACCTCATCGCTGTTGCTCGACGACCTGCGCGACCGCAGCGGCGCCGGGCACCGGTTCTTCGGACTGCATTTCTTCAACCCGGTGACCAGGATGGAGCTGGTCGAGCTCTGCCTGCCCGACGACGTCCATCCCGGCCTGCGCGAGCGCGCGAACGCGTGGTGCGAGGCGCTCGGCAAGACCCCGGTCGAGGTCCCCGACCAGGCGGGATTCGTCGTCAACAGGCTGCTCTTCCCGCTCCTGTTCGAGGCCGTGCGGTTGGTGGAGTCGACCGGGATGAGCGCGGCCGACGTCGACTCGTGCATGCGACTCGGGGCCGGGCATCCGATGGGGCCGCTGAAGCTGCTCGACTTCGTCGGCCTCGACGTAGCCGCAGCGATCGGCGCCTCCCTGCATGCCGACAGCGGCCGCGAGAGCGATGAGGTTCCGCGGCGCATTCACGAGCTGATCGCGGCCGGCAGGTTCGGCCGCAAGAGCGGCGCCGGCTTCTACGAATACGGCGCCTGACCCCGGGGTCAGGCGGCCCGACGGGCGGCGGCCGCGCCCTTGCCCTTGCGCCCAGCGCGTGGCGCCGGGGGCTCGGGATGGCTGCCGCAGAGATCCCAGACGACCTCGGCTTCCGAAACGCCCTGGCGGCGCGCCTCGTCAGCGACGCTTCCCCACGGAAGCTGTGCGTCGGGCAACTCGTCCCAGCGCGCCAGCTCGAGCGCCTCGAGCGCCCCCCGCAGCGCCGGGCCCAGGTGCTCCTCGGCGCGCAGCGACGCCCTCAAGACGTCGAGCTGCTTGTCGGTCAGGCGAACCAGCCACATGGGCAGGTGAAACGCTAGATCGGCGCACGGACGTATTCGCCGGCGGCCGAAACCCGCTCGGTGCGCCGAACCGCGCTAGGAAGCGCCGGGGTCCGGGGCCGACGGGTCGGCGGGCAGCACCTCGTGCTCGGTGGTCACCGCGTGAATGCGCACCGCGACGATCCTGTTGTCGCGCACCGACTCGACCCGCAGCTCGTATCCGTCGGCGAGCACCTTGTCGCCTCGCTTCGGCAGTCGCCCGAGCTCGGAGAAGACGTAGCCACCGATCGAGTTGAAGGCATCGGAGGAGACCGGGAGCTGGATCCCGGAGTCCTCCAGGTCGCCGAGCGGCACGTGGCCGCGGACGTACCAGTCGCCGTCGGTGAGCCGCCGCAGGTCGACCGCGCGCGGATCGGTCTCGTCCTCGATCTCCCCGACGACCTCCTCGAGGATGTCCTCGACGGTGACGATCCCGACCGTGCGCCCGTACTCGTCGGAAACGATTCCGATCGAGGAGCGCTGACGCTGGAGCTCGGCGAGCAGATCGTCGAGTGGCTTCGTCTCGGGGAAGACCGGCACCTCACGGATCGCCGGTTCCAGCGATGCGTCGCCGCCGGCGTTCATGTAGAGGCGCACGAGGCTGTTGTTGTGGACCACGCCGCGAACCTTGTCCGGGTTGTCGCCCTCGACGACCACCAGGCGCGTGTGCCCGGAGGTCACGCATCGGCGCAGCGCGTCCTCGACCGTCTCGTCGGCGTTCACCGTCACCACTGCCGGAATCGGGGTCATCACCTCGCGCGCCTCCTGCTCGTGGAGGTGGAACACGCCACCGAGCATCACCGCCTCGCCCGGATCGAGGCTGCCGCCCTTGGCCGAGGTCTGGATGATCTCCTTGAGGTCGGCGGAGGTGTGCTTCTCGCCGAGGTCGCGCGGATCGACGCCGAACAGGCGCACGATCGCGTTCGAGACCTTGTTCAGCAGGTAGGTGAACGGGGCGCTGATCGTGCGAAACACGTTCAGCGGTCGCGAGAGCGCGCGCACGGTCGGCTCGGCGTTCGTGATCGCGAGCATCTTCGGGACTTGCTCGCCGATCGTGATGTGAAGCGAGGTCGCGACCGTGAAGGCGATCACGAAGGCAACGGCGGTGGCGCCGGTGCCGTCGCCTAGCACCGGCTTGATCAGATCGGCAATCGCCGGCTCACCCAGGAAGCCGATCCCGATCGACGCCAGGGTGATCCCGAACTGACAGGCGGCCAACGACTCGTCGATCTTGTCGAGCTGCTCGAGCGCCTCCTCGGCCCCCGACTCGCCCTTCTTCGCCAACTCCTCGATTCGGCCCTTGCGGGTGCGCACGAGCGCGAACTCGGCAGCGACGAATAGTCCGTTGAGCAGGACGAGCAGGACGAGCAGGACGAGGAAGAGCGCCGTCACTGCTCAGGGCGAAGCTGCGGCTTCGTACTTCGGGGGAGGTCGTCGTCCACGGGGACGCGCAGACGGTAGCAGCCGCAGGGGGCGCCGCCGCCAATCCGCGCAGTAAGTTCACCGACGATGGATCAGAACTCGACCCCCTACCTCGACGCGCTGGTCGAACACGCCGAGCGCGACCCGGGGCGCTTCCACGTTCCCGGTCACAAGGGAGGCCCCGGCGCCGACCCGGCGATCGCGGCCGCCTTCGGCGAACAGGTGGTTCGGATGGACATCCCGGCCGGCCTCGAGTGGATCGACGTCGGGCCCGACCTCGACCGGCTTCCCTTTCAGCAGGCCCAGCGGCTCGCCGCCGAGGCGTGGGGGGCAAGAGGAGCTGGTTCCTGGTCAACGGCGGCTCGGGCGGCAACCACGCGATCTGCATGGCATTGGCGCACGGCGGCGAGCGGGTCGTGGTGCAGCGCAACGTCCACTCCTCGACCGTCGACGGGCTGGTCCTCTCAGGCCTGGGTCCACGCTTCGTCGCTCCGCAGATCGATCCCGAGCTCGGCATCGCCCATTGCGTGCTTCCCGCCGACCTCGACGACGCCCTCGCCGCCGAGCCCGAAGCGGGAGCGGCGATCGTCGTCTCGCCGACCTACTTCGGCGCTGTCGCCGACGTCGTCGGGCTCGCCGAGGTGGCCCACGGCCACGGGGTCCCGCTGGTCGTGGACGAGGCGTGGGGGGCGCACCTGCGATTCTCCTCGGCCCTGCCGACCTCGGCCCTGGAGTGCGGCGCCGACCTGGTGCTCTCCTCGCTCCACAAGATCGTCGGCTCGATCACCCAGTCGGCGATCCTGCACCTCGGTGAGGGAGGGCGGATCGACGAGCAGGTCGTCGACCGCGCCGTGACGCTGGTCGAGTCGACCAGCCCCAACGCGCTGCTCGCCGCCTCGCTGGACGCGGCCCGGCGCCAGGCGGCCGTGCACGGCGAGGAGCTGCTCGGCGAGACCGTGGCCTCGCTCGCCGAGCTGCGGCAGCGAGTGCGTGCGATCCCCGGTCTCGATGTGCTCGACGAGCGGATCGTCGGGAAATCCGGGGTCTATGCGTATGACCCGCTGCGGCTCGTGGTGGATGTCCGCGGCACCGGCGCAACCGGGCATCGGATCGCGCGACTGATGCGCGAATCCGACGACATCAGCCTCGAGCTGGTCTCGGAGAACGTGGTCGTCGCCGTGTTCGGGATGGGCGAGCGGGCGAGCGAGACCGGCAAGCGACTGATCAGCGGACTCGAGCACGCCTGCGAGCGCCTCGGGGAGGAGGGCGCCGAGCAGCTCGAGCCGTTCGCCGAGCCACCGCCATGGGGCGAGATGGAGCTCTCGCCTCGCGAGGCGTTCCTCGCCGACCAGGACGTGGTCGAGTTCGACCGCGCCGAGGGCAGGGTCGCGGCAGAGTCGCTCGCCGCCTACCCGCCGGGGGTGCCGAACGTCCTCCCCGGCGAGCGTCTCACCCGGCCGACGCTCGATTACATCGCCGACAGCGTCGCCCATGGGGGCCTCGTGCGCGGAGCCTCCGATCGCACCCTGAAGACGATCCGCGTGGTGGCGCAATGACCCGAGGCGAAGCCGAGCAACCTGCCGAACGGCCCCTGCACCCCCGCAGGCGAAGCCGAGCAACCTGCCGAACAGCCCCTGCACCCCCGCAGGCGAAGCCGAGGAGGTGGCAGGATTAATTCCTGGGGCGCCGATTCCGAGTACGGGCGGCTCGAGGACGTGCTGCTCGGCCCGCCCGACAACTTCCACTGGCTGCCGACGAGCGCGATCTCGAAGGCGACGCTCGAGAGCGGCGCCGCCTTCGACGCCGAGCTCGCCCGGGCCCAGCACCGCGAGCTGGTCTCGATCTACGAGTCCGCCGGCGTCACCGTGCACCGGATCGAACCCGACCCGGCGCTGCCCTACCAGGTGTTCGCCCGCGACTCGAGCGTGATCGTCCCGGGCGGCGCGATCATCACCCAGCTCAAGCAGCAGTGGCGGCGCGGTGAGTACGCGCCGGTGATCCAGTTCTACGAGGAGAACGAGATCCCAATTCTGCGGATGATCACCGCGGGGGCGATAGAGGGCGGCGACGTGACCTTGGTCGAGCCGGGGGTGATGCTGATCGGCAACGGCGAGGAACGGACCGAGATCCAGGCCGCACGCCAGCTCGCCGGCTGGATGGAGGACGCCGGCTGGGAGGTGCGAATCGAGCCGATCCCGGGGCAGTTCGTCCACATCGATGTGCTGGTCTCGATCCTGGCGCCGAAGCTGGCCGCCGTCTGCGTCGAGTCGGCGTCGAGCGGACTCGTCGAGTGGCTGCGCGGCAAGCACTTCGAGATCCTCGAGGTGTCGACCGCGGACGCGTTTCGGCTCGGCGTCAACGCGATCTCGCTCGGCGCGGAAAGGGTGATCTCGACCGCCGAATCGACCTCCCTCAACGAGCGCATGCGGACGCTCGGGCTGGAGGTGTTCGACCCCGACCTCTCGACCTTCACCTCGGGTGGTGGTGGCGCTCACTGCCTGGCGCAGGCGCTTCGCCGCGAACCCGCCGGCGCCTGACGTGGGCGGCCCGGCCCCGATCGACCCCGCGCGGGTTATCGCCGACCTGCGCGAGCTCGAGCGGCGAACGTCCGACGAGCGCGGCGCCCAGCGGCTCTGCTGGTCGCAGACCTGGCGGCGGGCACGGGAGTTCCTCGGCGAGCTGCTGGACGAGATCGGGGTCGAGGCCGAGACCGACGAGGCGGGCAACCTCTGGGCCCGGCTTGAGGGCGCCGACCCGGCGGCCCCCGCCCTTGCCCTGGGCTCGCACCTCGATTCAGTTCCCGACGGTGGTTGGCTCGACGGGGCGCTCGGGGTGATCGGCGCTCTCGGGGTGTTGCGCGCCCACGCGGCCGCTGGGGCCCCGCCGCGCGCGCTCGTGCTGGTGGACTGGGCCGACGAGGAGGGAGCCCGATTCGGCCGCAGCCTGTTCGGAAGCTCGGCCTTCGCGGGCACCCTGGATCCGGCGGCGCTGCGGAGCCTGTGCGACAACGAGGGGAGCCCGATCGCCGCGGTGCTAGCCGAGAACGGGGTCGACCTGGAGCGGGCCGGGGAGAGCGCGAACCGCCGGGAGGGGCTGGGCGCCTACCTCGAGCTGCACATCGAGCAGGGGCCACGGATGGAGGCCGAGGGGCTGCGGGCCGCCGCGGTCACCGGCTGCGCGGGGGTCGAACGGTTGCGCTTCGCCTTCTCCGGCCAGGCCTCCCACGCGGGCACCACGCCGATGGACGCCCGGCGCGACGCGGGACTCGCGGCGGCCGAGGCGGCGCTCGCCGTGGAACGGATCCCGGATGCCCAGGGAGGGGTGGCGACAACCGGCGAGCTGGTCCTCGAACCCGGCATCCCAATGGCGGTCGCGGGCCGGGCGACGCTGTCGGTCGACCTGCGTCATCCCGACGCCGAGGCGCTCGCGCTGATGCTCGACACGGCGAGGCGCGCCTGCGGGTCCGCGGCCGGAGCGCGCGGTTGCGAGCTCGAGGAGTCCTCGCTGTGGCGGATCGATCCGATCCCGTTCGACCCCGGCCTGGTCGCGGCCGCTCGACGGGCGTGCGCGGACGCCGCCGGCGAGCCCGCCCAGATGCCGAGCGGCGCCCTCCATGACGCCGCCGAGGTCGCCCGGGTGATGCCCGCGGCGATGGTCTTCGCGCCCTCGCGAGGAGGCGTCAGCCACGCCCGCGAGGAGGACACCGGCGAAGCCGATCTCGCGGTCGCGCTCGAGGCCTTCGGCGCGACGGCCGCCGCGTGGATGCGCAACTAGAGTGCGGAAAATGGCCCGATTCTGTGGATATTCTCACAGCTTTCCCACGATAGCCACACATTTGTCCGGCTTTTCGGCTAGTCTGCGCCCCGCCTAGTCCCAAGCTCACGAAGCCTGGGAGCGGAGGGCCCAATGGGGACGATCTGAGCCCCGGGGGCGAATCGGCTCGTCCGAGCCGTAGCGCACTCTTCAGCGCGAGCCCGTCAGCTAACTCCGTCGGCCTGAGAAGAGAACGGATTGGAGCTGTGAGATGACGACGGCGATACGGTTGCGAACCCTGGCATCCGGATGCGCGCTGGCGATCGTGGCGGCCGTGATTCCCGCGACCGGGGCTGGTGCCGACCTGGTCGCTCCCCCAGACAGCTGCCCGGGACAGCAGAACGTCGATGCCCCGGAGCAGCAGCAGGAGGACGCGCTGCGGTGCCTGATCAATCACGTCAGGTCGGGATCGACGAAGTCCAACGATGCGCTCGAGCGCGCCGCGGGACGCAAGGTCGGCGACGTCTTCGACTGCGGCTTCAGCCACACGGCCTGCGGCCGGTCGTTCGACACCTACGCGAAGCGCTACGGCTATACGTCGGGCACCTCGAGCTGGAGGCTGGGCGAGAACCTGGCCTGGGGCAAGCGCAAGCAAGGCAGCGCACGGCAGGTACTGCAGGCATGGCTGCACTCGCCTCCCCACCGCGAGACGCTCCTCAACGGCTCCTACGAGCACATCGGTATCGGGCTCAAGCGCGGGCGCTTCAACGGCAGCTCGCAATCGGCGGTCTGGGTGCTCGAAATCGGCTGCCGGGGCTGCTGAGCGTCATCGCTCGAGAGCCGGGACGCACCATTTCCGGCAGAAAGGAACCCTGATGACAAAGCGCATTGGTTTGTTGTTGATTGCGATCCTGCTCGCCGTCCCTGCCGCTGCTTCGATTGGCGCGGCCGACGCAGCACCCCCGCTCAGACAATGGCTGGAAGGGCAGCTAGCCACCCAGGTCGCGAACGAGGCGCGTGCTGTGAGGTTGCAGGAGCGCCAAGAGGCTTTTGTGCGCTCGACGCACGACGTGATCCAGGACCAGATGCCGGCGCTCAATCGCGTCGTGGACGGGGACAGAGAGAGGGCGGCTGTGGAGGCGGTGCAGGCGGCGCTCCATGCGCAGGCGAAGGTCGTCCATGTGAAGACGCAGCGAACGATGACCAAGGTGCTTCAGATGCTCCGCAGCCAGATCAACCAGACCGAGCGGATCCTCAACAAGGGATGACCTGACCGCCGGGTCCTCCGAGGTCATGCCCGCGTGATCACGAGCTTGCCGCCGTGGCCGGCGACCGCCTCGGCCGCCTCGTCCCAGGTCGCGGTCTCGCGGGTCACCAGCTCGGGTCTGAAGCTACCGTCACGGACGAGCTCGAGGATCGGCTCGATCGCCGGGCGGGCGTGGACTCGCCCGGTATGGAAGCGGATCCCCTTCGTGTACATCTCGAGCAATGGGATCGGGGTCTGGTCGGCGAAGTAGATCCCGATCGAGGTGCAGATCCCGTCGGGGTCGGTCGACCGCAGCGCACAACCGAGACCGTCGGGATCGGCGCTCGCATCGACGGTGATCGGGTAAGGCCCGACCCGCTTCGGGAACTCTGGATCGAGCAGGTTCGCGCCGAGGCGCTCGGCCAGAGCGCGCTCGAACGGGCGACCGCCGGCGAAGTCGACCCGCCCGGCGCCCTTGGCCACCGCCAGCGCCGCAGCGTAGAGGGCGATCGAGCCGGCGCCGGCGCAGATCAACACCGCTGCTCCGGGCTCATCGTCGAGCTGCGGCCCGACGGTGCGCCAGGCATCCGGGATGTTGTCGGACAGGCTCGCGATCGCAGCGGCCTCGATCCCTGCGGGCACGGCGGCCAGCATCGCGTCGGCGTAGGGCACCCGGACTGCGTCGGAGACGAAGCCGCCGTTGTCGGGGCCGAGCGGCAGCCCGTAGGTGGCGAGGAACTCGACCGCCTCGCAGTTGCCGGTCTGGCCGCGCCGGCAGCGGTCGCACTCGCCACAGGAGATCTGGAACGGGACGCTGACCAGGTCGCCGGCGGCAACGGACGCGACCGCGTCGCCGATCTCGACCACCTCGGCGACGCATTCGTGGCCGAAGGCGAACTCGCGGCCCGCGGGCGCGTGACCGCGCACCAGCGCCAGATCGAGATCGCAGGTGGCGACGGCGATCGGTCGCACGATCGCCTCGCCGTCGGCCTCCAAGCGCGGCTCGTCGAGCTCGCGCCATTCGAGCTTCCCGGCCTCGATGAAGGTGAGTTGGCGCATCCGCCGTCAAGGTATAGGCGTAACGACTCGCGCGCCAGGCAGACGGTGCACGTGTCCCAGAATCGAGGAGGAGAAGTGAGCGAAGAGACCGTGCTCAACGAACGGCAGATCGAGATGTGCGAGAGCAGCGACACCGACTACTCGGACCTGAGCGCCTACTTCATCAACTGCACGCTGAAGCGCAGCCCGGAGCTGTCGCACACCCAGGGGCTGATGGACATCTCGATGGAGATCATGCGCCGAAACCGGGTCGAGGTCGAGTGCATCCGCGCCGTCGACCACGAGATCGCGACCGGCGTCTGGCCCGACATGACCGAGCACGGCTGGGAGGCCGACGAGTGGCCCGCGATCACCGAAAGGGTCATGGCCGCCGACATCCTCGTGCTCGGGATGTCGATCTGGCTCGGCGAGAAGTCCTCCGTCGCCACCCAGATCGTCGAGAGGCTCTACGCGAACTCGCACCTGCTCAACGACGACGGGCAGTACGCCTACTACGGGCGGGTCGGCGGCTGCCTCGTGACCGGCAACGAGGACGGGGTCAAGCACTGCGCGATGAACGTCCTCTACTCGCTGCAGCACCTCGGCTACACGATCCCGCCACAGGCCGACGCCGGCTGGATCGGCGAGGCCGGGCCGGGGCCGTCCTACCTCGACGAAGGGTCGGGCGGGCCCGAGAACGACTTCACCAACCGCAACACCACGTTCATGACCTGGAATCTGCTCCACCTCGCGCGGATGCTCAAGGACGCCGGCGGGATCCCCGTGCACGGCAACCAGCGCTCGCAGTGGGACGCGGGGTGTCGGTTCGACTTCGTAAACCCCGAGTACCGTTAGCTCGGCGCTCAAGTCCTCGAGGCCGGTAGGTTTCGGCACGTGAGCGCCACCTACGAACGCCTCGCCGCGCTACCGATCCGGATCCAGAGCTACGAGCTCACCGCCCACGATCGCGAGTTCGGCGACTTCACCCGGCCCTCGACCGTCGTCCACCTGCACGGCGATGGCGAGGAGGGGATCGGGGAAGACGTGGTCTACACGGTGCTCGATCACATCGCCCACCGAGATGCCGGCCCCGGCCTCGACCTCACCGGGCCGGCGACCTTGGGCGAGGCGTGCGAGCTGATCGGCGAGCTCGACCTGTTCGCGAGCGCGGCGCCCGACTACCCGGCTTCGCGCCACTATCGCCGCTGGGCCTACGAGTCGGCGGCGCTCGACCTGGCGCTGCGTCAGGCGGGGCTGGCGCTGTGGGAGGTGGTCGAGCGCGATCCGTCGCCGCTTCGCTTCGTCTGCTCAACTCGGCTCGGGGGCTTCGGCGACAACGCCAAGAAGTCCTCGACCGACGCGATCCAGATCCGGCTCGCCAAGTATCCCGAACTGGAGTTCAAGCTCGACCCCGAGAATGACTGGGATGCGGGGCTGATCGCCGAGATCGCCGGGCTGGCGCCGGTCCGAGTGATGGACCTCAAGGGCATGTACAGCGGCACCCCGGTCGACGTCGACACCGACCCAGAGCTCTACCGCGCGGTCGCCGCGGCCTTTCCCGACGCCTACCTCGAGGACCCCGACATCAACGACGAAACTCGCGACGTGCTCGAGCCGCACGCCGACCGGGTGACCTGGGACGCCCCGCTTCACTCGCTCGCCGACGTGGAGCAGATGGCGCGCAAGGCGATCAACTCGAAGCCGTCCCGGTTCGGCTCGCTGAAGGAGCTGCTGGAGATCTACGAGCACTGCGAGAGCAACGGGATCGCGATCTACGGCGGCGGCCAGGGCGAGGTCATGTGCGGCCGCGGGCAGATCCAGTACCTGGCCTCGCTCTTTCACCCGGAGACGCCCAACGATGTCGCGCCGGCGGGCTTCAACGACCCGGCCGTGCCGGCGGGAATGCCGACCAGCCCGATGGACCCGGCCCAGGCGGAGACCGGATTCCGCTGGGCCGAGTAGTAGGTTCGTCGCGTGGCAAAGAAGAAGTCCTTCTCCCAGGCGCTCAACGAGCAGATCTCGAACGAGTTCGCGGCGTCGATGCAGTACATCGGCGCCGCCGTCTACTACGACGCCGAGACGCTGCCCCGGCTCGCCGCGTTCTTCTACCGTCAGGCGGCGGAGGAACGCACCCACGCGATGATGATGGTCCAGTACCTGCTCGACGTCGACGAGGAGGTCCGGGTCCCCAACATCGAGTCCAAGCAGACGAAGTTCGATGACGGCGTCGCGCCGGTGAAGATGGCGCTCGAGCAGGAGCAGCGCGTCGGCGAGGAGATCTACCAGCTGTTCGAGCTCGCCCGCACGGGCAAGGACTACCGCGCCGAGCAGTTCATGCAGTGGTTCGTCAAGGAGCAGGTGGAGGAGGTCGCGCTGATGGGCGACCTGCTCCAGGTGGTCGAGCGCTCCGCAGACAACCTCCTCCTGGCGGAGGACTTCATCGCCCGCGAGGCGCTCGGCGAAGAGGGTGGCGGCGACCCGACCGCCCCGCCCGCCGCCGGCGGCGGCTGACAACCCGGGCCGCCGCTTGCCGGACCGAGATACCGCCCGCATGGCCGAGAGATCCCTTCCCGAGGCACTCGACGACGACCCCTCGGCTGGCGCCGGCGCCGGCGAGATCAGCCGCCGCCGGCTGCTCGGCGGCGCCGCGGCGAGCGCCGGCGGACTCACCGTCAGCGGATCGCTGGCCGCGGCGTCCCAGGCGACGGCGCGGAGCCGGCGGCGGCGCAAGGCCGACGTCGTCGTCGTGGGCGCCGGCCTCGCCGGCCTCGCCGCGGCTCGCGAGCTCGCAGCGTCCGGGAGGTCGGTGGCGGTGCTGGAGGCCCGCGACCGGGTCGGCGGGCGGATCCAGAACCGCGACATCGGCGCCGGCGAGAAGGTCGAGATCGGAGGCCAGTGGGTGGGGCCGGGCCAGGACCGCGTCCTGGCTCTGATCTCGGACCTCGGCCTCGAGACCTTCAAGACCTACGTCGACGGCGACAACGTCTACTACCGCGACGGCGCCAGCCAGGTCTACACGGGAACGATCCCCCCGGTGCCCCCGGCCGCGCTGATCGAGGTCGCGACGATGATCAACCAGCTCAACCAGATGGCAGCGCAAGTGCCTGTCGACGCCCCACAGGACGCCCCGCTGGCGGCCGAATGGGACGCGCAGACGTTCCAGACATGGAAGCTTGCCAACGTCACCAACCAGGAGGCGCGCGACCTCGCCGACCTCGCCTTCGCCTCGGTTTTCGCGACCGAGCCCGCGGACGTGTCGCTGCTGTTCATGCTCTTCTACATCGCGACGGCCGGCGACTTCAACAAGCTCATCGACACGGCCGGCGGCGCCCAGGACAGCCGCATAGTCGGCGGCTCGCAGCGAATCGCGCTGAAGATGGCGGCGGAGTTGGGCAAACGCGTTCACCTGAATCAGCCCGTGCACAGGCTCCGCCAGCGGCGCGGGGGAGTCGAGGTCCAAGCGCGCAGCGAGACCTGGGTCGCCAAGCGAGTCATCGTCGCCCTCGCCCCCGCGCTGATCGACGCGATCGACTTCCGGCCCAAGCTCCCGGCCCAGCGGGCCCAACTCCAGCAGCGCGTCCCGATGGGGCAGGTGATCAAGTGCATGGCCATCTACCCGACGCCGTTCTGGCGCGGCGACGGGCTCTCGGGGATGGCGACGAGCAACGTCGGCCCGGTCAACCTGACCTTCGACAACTCCCCGCCCGGCGGAAGCCCGGGTGTGCTGCTCGGGTTCATCGAGGGCCAAGCCGCGCGCGATTACGCCTCCAGCTCGCCGGAGGCGCGGCGCGAGGCCGTGCTCGGCTCGTTCGAGCGCTACTTCGGAGCGCGGGCACGCACCGACGCGGTCGACTACACAGACAAGGTCTGGGCCGACGATCCGTGGAGCCGCGGCTGCTACGTCGGCTACATGCCGCCGGGCGTGCTGCTCGGCTGGGGCGACGAGCTGCGCCGACCGGTGCGACGAGTGCACTGGGCCGGAACCGAGACCGCCACCGTCTGGGCGGGCTACATGGACGGGGCGATCGAGTCGGGCCAGCGCGCCGCCGCGGAGGTGCTGGCCGAACTGTGACGACCGCGGCGAGTCCGGCATCGGGACTGGAGTACGGGAGCGACGGGACTAAGGAGCGCATCCTCGAGTCGACCCTGAGGCCGTCGTGAGCGAGGGCGCCAAGAAGGCGGCCGGAATCGTCCTGCTGACGCTCGCCGCGGGCCAGTTCGTGATGGCCCTCGACACGACGGTCATGAACACCGCGATCGCGACGGTCGCCGATGACGTCGGCACCACGGTCACCGGGATCCAGACCGCGATCACCCTCTACACGCTGGTGATGGCCTCGTTGATGATCACCGGCGGGAAGATCGGCGAGATCATCGGCCGAAAGCGGGCGTTCGCGATCGGGTGCATCATCTACGCGTGCGGGTCGTTCACGACCTCGCTGGCCCCGAACCTGACCGTGCTGATGATCGGCTGGTCGTTCCTCGAGGGCGTCGGAGCGGTGCTGATCATGCCGGCGATCGTCGCCCTGGTCGCGTCGAACTTCGGCAAGCCGGACCGCCCGCGCGCGTACGGGCTCGTCGCCGCGGCGGGCGCGATCGCCGCCGCGCTGGGACCGCTGATCGGCGGTTTCTTCACCACGTACGCGTCGTGGCGGTGGGTGTTCGCGGGCGAGGTGCTGATCGTCCTCGTGATCCTTCTGCTGACCCGGCGGATGAAGGACACGCCGGCCGAGGAGGGGGTCAAGCTCGACCTCGCGGGCACCGGCCTCTCCGCGGCCGGCCTCGGCCTGATCGTGCTCGGCATCCTCAAGTCCGGCACCTGGGGCTTCGTGCAGCCCAAGCCCGGAGCGCCCGAGTGGCTCGGGCTCTCGCCGGTGATCTGGATGATCTTCGCGGGCGGCGTCGTGCTGGCGCTGTTCGTGGCCTGGGAGAACCGGCGCATCGCTCGCGGCGAGGGCGCTCTGTTCGACCCCTCGATGCTGCGCAACATCCAGCTGCGCGGCGGGGTCTCCTCGTTCTTCTTCATGTTCATGATCCAGGCCGGGCTCTTCTTCGCGGTTCCGCTGTTCCTCTCGATCGCGCTCGGTCTCTCGGCGATCGAGACCGGCGTGCGGCTGCTTCCGCTCTCGCTCTCGCTGCTCGCGTTTGCGGCCGGCATCCCGAAGCTGCGCCCGAACGCTTCGCCGCGCCGGGTCGTCCGCCTGGGGTTCGTCAGCCTGTTCGCCGGGCTCGTGCTCCTGGTCGGTCTGCTCGACATCGGCGCCGGACCGGAGATCGTCACCTGGCCGCTGCTGCTCGCCGGCGCCGGACTCGGCGCGATGGCCTCTCAGCTCGGGGCGGTGACCGTCTCCTCGGTTCCCGACGAGCAGAGCGGACAGGTGGGCGGGTTGCAGAACACCGGCACCCAGCTGGGCGCGTCGATCGGCACCGCCCTGGCCGGAGCCCTGCTGATCTCCGCCCTGACGGCATCGTTCTTCACCGGGATCCAGAACAACCCGGACGTGCCGAGCCAAGTGGTAGCCCAGGCGCAGACCGAGCTCGCGGGCGGCGTCCCGTTCGTCTCCGACGACGATCTCGAGGTGGCGCTGTCGGATGCGGGTGTTACATCCACGACCGCAGACGCGATCGTCGAAGCAAACGCTCAGAGCCGGATCGACGGCCTGCGGGCTGCGACGGCCGCCCTGGCGCTGCTCGCCTTGCTGGCGATCCCGTTCACCCGTGGGATCCCGACGACGCAGCCCGGGGTTGCCGAGGCGAAGGTCGAGCCGACAGCGAGTCCGGCGCCCGCGTAAGGCGGCCGCCGACTGGCACGTCCGCCACGAACCTCGCGCCATGCAGGGGAAACGTCCAACGGGAGCGACGGGACTCGAACCCGCGGCCTCCGGCGTGACAGGCCGCTCAGGGCATGACGACGCTCGACGACGACCGACGACGCAAGGTGCGTTACTCCACTCCCTGAGCGGGATTGCGGCCGGTCGGACCGCATCGGCAAGCGGAGCCGGTCCGGGCCGGAGCGCGAACGTAGTGGCGTTGTAGTGGCGTTGAGGCCAGCGCGACGGCGCTGCCGGAGCCGCCAGGTCGGCCCTCGCGTCGAGACGGGCGCGGATCGCCTGCTCGGAGTCCCGGGCCAGGTGGCCATAGGTGCGGTCGATCATCTTCCTGCGTCTCCGCGCCCCCCGCGGCGCGGGCTTTCCTTCGGACTGATCGGAAGACGGCTTGATATACCGGCGTTCCGGCTTCGCAGTGGGAGGTACCCGACCTTTTGTTCCGGCGCCGAGCGGCCCCGGAGCGCACGACCTACTCCCGGTACCCCTGGGCGGGATGGGTGTAGCGTTCGGAGGTAGGTGGGCTCCTCGGAGCACAAGAGCGTCTCGAATCGAGAGCTGTGCCGGCGTTTCCTCGACGCCTACCACCCCGACAGGCTCGATGATCTGCTCGCGCTGCTCCACCCCGATATCGAGTGGGCCACCACCGAGATGTGGGTCGAGCGCGGGGTCTGGCATGGCCACGCGGGAGTACGTGCCGGGCTGCAGCGCTTTTTCGTCGAATGGGAGGACTTCTCCAACGACGAGGTCGAAGCCTTCAGCGACAGCGGGGACAAGTTCGCGGTCGTCACTCGAATGCGCGGTCGCTCGCGACGCACCCACATTCCCACCGAGATGCGGACCTCCGGCGTAATGGACGTCCGCGATGGGCTCATCGTCCGCATCGTCGGCCACAGCGATCCCGCGGACGCGCTCGCGGCCGTGGCGAAGTCTGCGGCTGCGGCGTCCCCAGGCGAAACGGGGCGCGCCTCCCATACCTCGTAGCCGCGTGCGCTCGTCCGCCCACTGATCACCCGGCTCGTCGTGGCCGCGCAAGCGACTTACCGATACGGGAGCGACGGGACTCGAACCCGCGGCCTCCGGCGTGACAGGCCGGCGCTCTAACCAACTGAGCTACGCCCCCGGGCGTGAGAACGCGAGCCCGGAAAGCCCGCGACGTCGATTCTAGGGATAGCCTGCGGAGCCGTGCGACTGGTGAGCTACGCATCGGAGCGGGGCCCGCGCGCCGGGGTGCTGCGCGGCGACGGCGTGCTCGATGCCTGGGACGCGCTCGGCAGCGGCGGCGGCGAGGGCATGCGCGGGCTGCTCGCGTCGGGCCGTGCCGGCGAGCTCGAGGGAGCGGACGGCGAGGTGCTCTCCCTGGCCGAGATCGAGCTGCTGCCACCCGTCCCGGACCCGGAGAAGCTGATCGGCATCGGACTCAACTACGGAGCCCATGCGGCCGAGGCGGGGCTCGAGCCGCCCGCCAGCCCGACATTCTTCGCCAAGTTCGCCAACGCGCTGCGGCCCGACGGCGCCACCGTGGTCCTGCCGGCGACCAGCTCCAAGGTCGACTACGAGGCCGAGGTCGCGTTCGTCATCGGGCGCCGGGCACACGACGTCTCCGAGGCCGACGCGGTCGACCACCTGGCCGGATACACATTGCTCAACGATCTCTCCGCGCGCGATCTGCAGTTCGCCACCCCGCAATGGATGCCGGGCAAGGTCTTCGACGGCTCGGCTCCCTGCGGGCCGGCGATCGTCACCCCCGACGAGGCCGGACCCCCGGACGCTCTGGACATTGCGCTCGACCTCAACGGCGAGCGGATGCAGGAGTCGAGCACGGCCGACCTGATCTTCTCGATCCCGGCGCTCGTCGCCCACCTCTCCAGCCTGATGACGCTCGAGCCCGGCGACGTCGTCACCACCGGAACGCCCGCGGGCGTCGGCGCCGCGCGCGACCCGAGCGTGTGGCTGAAGCCGGGAGACGAAGTGGTCGTCAGCTCGCCGCAGCTCGGCCGGCTGACGACGATCCTGGCGTGACCTCGCGCTGGGAGGCGAAGCTGGCGACGAGCGCGAACGGCAGGAACCAGACGACGTAGAAGTAGAACCAGTGCGAAGCGGTGAGCTGGACCGCGATCGTCACCGCGACAGCGAGCGCCGCGATCTGAATCGGGGTCTTGAACCGGGGGAAGAATGCGACGCCCACGGCCAGCGCCGCGACCGCCACGCGCGCCAAGGACTGGAGGAAGTCGAGCCCGGGCGCCTGGCCCCAGACGCTGAACGGCGAGCTGCGGGTCGCCTGGTAGCCGAGGGTGCGGTCGTAGAACTCGCGCACGCCGCCGTCGGGCAGAAACGGGAGCGAGAGGGCGAGCGCCACGACGACGAACGCGGCGCTGAACAGTACCGCCGCGCGCCAGCGACGCTCACCGTCGGCGGTCGCGAACAGGGGCGCCAGCGCCGCGGAACCGAACTTCGCCGCGGCCGCGGCCGCCACCAGCGCGCCGCGGGCCGGGGGCGAGCCCAGCGCGATCAGCGAGCCGATCGCCAGCGCGGCGATCAACGCGTCGTTGGCGTTCGCGTTCATCACGTACAGCGTCCACGGACAGGCGACCCAGGCGAAACCGAGCGCCCAGCCGAGCGCCCGGCCCTCGAGGCCGTCGCGCAGGCGGCGTCCGACAGCAACGAGCCCAGCGGTGCAGAGCAGGTCGAAGGAGATCGCCGCGGCGTGCGCGGCCGCAGCGTTGTCCCAGACTCCGTCCCAGCCGAAGCCGACCTCGAACGGGAGGTAGGCGAGGTAGTTGGCAGGTCCGTAGACGTCTCCCCGCAGTCCGGCGATATCGGAGAAGTCACCCTGGTAGAGCGGCGCACCGTCGCCGATCCGGTCGGCGCCGATCACCCCGGCGACGCCGATGTCGATCACCTGCGAGTCGATCACGTTGAGGGCGATCCGGGCCCCGGCGAGCACCACCACGCCGACAGCGAGCCACCTCACCGGCGCCAACGGGATCAGTGGACCGGGGCGCTCGCCGCGGCCAGAACCCGGCAACCAGCATGCGGACCAGGAAGTAGCCGAGCACCGGATATGTGAGCGCCACCGAAGCGGTGATCTCCGCCCGGTTGAAGAAGAACAGGGACACCCCCAGCCCGAGCAGGACCAGCAGGTCGAGGTGGAGTAGCCGAAGCGGCCGGCGCGGGTCGAAGAACGGCGCCAGAAAGAGCAGGCAGAGCGGGAGCCACACCCACGGGGCGTTGACGCTCTGCGCCACGGCCCCCTCGTAGCCCCGCGCCAGCGGGGTCGCCGCCTGCTGATCGCCCCACGCCTCGTCGATCGCACCGCTCGACCCGTTGACGATCACCTCGGCGACGCGTTCGCCGTCGGGAGCGACATAGTTGAGCTGCCAGCGGTCCCCCCTGATCAGGGCAAGCGGCTCGGCGCCGGGCGTCTCGTGCACTTCGTCGCGCACGACGCCACTCGCGCCGGCGAGCTCGATCGCCCGCTCGGCGGAGATCGTGAACCCGGGCGGCGGCTCGGTCAGCGAACCGGGCTCGACCAGCGCCGGCGGTAGCTCGCCGCCGAACGGTGGCTGGGCGCCGCGCCGCTCCTCGGCGGAAGCCGGAGCAGCGCCGGCACCGAGCGCGAGCAGCGCCAGCGCCGTCGCGAGCTTGAGGCGCGATCCCGACATCGTCAGCGGGCGAGGGTAAGGCTTCCGGGACAGCCTCCGTGTCGACGGACCGTCGATCCGACCTCGATCGGCTCTGGGCCTGAGCTGATCCGGACGCGCTCCCCCCGCGTTAGGGAGGGAGTGCGAGAGAACCGAAAGCGGATCGCGATCGTTGGCACCGGGATCGCCGGGCTGACGGCGGCTCACCTGCTCGATCGCCGGCACGACCTGATCGTGTTCGAAGCCGACCGGAGGATCGGCGGCCACACGAACACGGTGCGGGTCGACGATCCGGCCGGGCCGGCCTGGGTCGACACCGGCTTCATCGTCCACAACGATCGCAACTACCCCCATTTCCGCGGTCTGCTCGCCGAGCTGGGCGTCGAGACGCAGCCGGCCGAGATGGGGATGTCGGTCGCCTCCGGCGACGGCCGGTTCGAGTTCGCCAACACCGGCCGGGGACTGTTCGCGCAGCGCTCAAACCTCCTACGGCCACGGTTCTGGGGACTGATCCGCGACCAACTGCGCTTCAACCGCGAGGTCAGGCCGCTCGCGGGGCGTCCCGACACGCCGACGGTGGGCGAGTACCTGCGCGATTGCGGCTACTCGCGCTGGTTCATCGAGCGCGCGATTGCGCCCGAGGTCGCAGCGGTGTGGTCGGCGGGACCCGACGCGATCTGGGAGTTCCCGCTCGGCTTCCTCGCCGAGTTCCTCTCCAACCACGGCCAGCTGCAGCTCACCGACCGCCCCCAGTGGCGAACGATCGTCGGTGGCTCGCGGACGTACGTGGAGCGACTGACCGCACCGCTGCGCGACCGGATCCGGACCGGCGCCCCGGTGCGGCGAATCGAGCGCCTCACCGGCGGCGTCGCGGTCGAGGCGGACGGCTGCGAGATGGAGTTCTTCGACGACGTCGTGATCGCGGCGCACTCCGACCAGGCGCTGGCGATGCTCGCCAATCCGACGCCGGGCGAGCGCGAGATCCTCGGCGCGCTGCCCTACCTGCCGAACGAGGCGGTCCTGCACACCGACACCTCGCTGATGCCGAGCCGCCGGCGCGCCTGGGCGAGCTGGAACTTCCACCTCTGCGCCGAGCCGGCGGCGCAGACGGCGGTCACCTACTGGATGAACAACCTCCAGCGCCTCGAGACCGAGCGCGACTACTTCGTCACCCTCAACCGGCGCCACCGGATCGACCCCGCCACGGTGATCGAGACGATCCCCTACGCGCACCCGGCGATCACCCGCGAGAGCGTCGCCGCACGGCGGCGCTGGGCGCAGATCAGCGGCCGCGACCGGATTCACTACTGCGGCGCCTACTGGCGCTGGGGCTTCCACGAGGACGGGTGCTGGAGCGCGGTCCGGGCCTGCGATCGGCTGCTGGCCGCCGAGCGGACCGCGCCGCCTCGGACCGAGCTGGAGCTGGCGGCGTGAGCAGCTCGGCGCTATACGAGGGCTGGGTGGGCCACCGTCGTATCGAGCCGGTCGAGCACACCTTCCGCTACCCGATCTTCATGGTCTATCTCGACCTCGACGAGTTGCCCGGCGTGCTCGACCCGCTGCCCGGATGGTCGGCGCGTCGGCCGGCGGCCGCGTGGTTTCGGCGGTCGGACCACATCGGCGACCCGGCGAGACCGCTGGCCGACTGCGTGCGCGACGCGGTCGAGGACGATCTCGGGCAGCGCCCCGCCGGTCCGGTCCGGGTGCTCACCAACCTGCGTTACTTCGGCCACTGCTTCAACCCGGTCAGCTTCTTCTTCTGCTTCAACCCGGGCGGTGAGCGGGTCGAAGCGCTGCTCGCCGACGTCTCCAACACGCCGTGGAAGGAACGCCACTCCTACGCAATCCGCGCAAACGGGTCAGGGCTCCTGAGCGGCCGACTCGAGAAGCGCTTCCACGTTTCGCCGCTGATGGGCATGGACCACGTCTACGAGTGGCGAACCACGGTTCCCGGCGACCAGCTGCAAGTGCGGATCGAGAGCAGCCGCGAGGGCCGGCTGGCCTTCGACGCGACGCTCTCGCTCGCCCGTCGCGAGCTTGCGGCCGACACGGCGCGGCGAATCTTGATTCGCTACCCGGCGATGACCGCGCAAGTCGTGGCCCGGATCTACTGGCAGGCACTGCGCCTGCGCTTGAAGGGAGCGCCCTGGCACCCACACCCGGAGCGCTCCCGGTGAGCGTCGGCCCGTCGCGACGCCTCCTCTTCGCCGCCCTCTCGCGGATACACGGCGGTCGGGTCGAGATCACCGAGGGCAGGCGGCGGTTCGGCTTCGGGCCGGTGGACGCCGCTCTGCGGGCGCGGATCGAGGTTCGCGACCCGCGCGCCTACCGCTGGAGCCTTCGCGGCAGCACGGGCCTCGGCGAGGGCTACGTCGAGGGCCTCTGGAGCACCGACGACCTCGTTGCCGTCGCCCGGATCGCGTGCCGCAACCTGCCACCACTCGATCGCTGGCGCCGGCGGATCCATCCGCTCTTCGGCCCGGTCCAGCGGGCACTGACCCGGGTCCCCCGCAACACCCGCAAGGGGGCGGCGGCCAACATCTCGGCGCATTACGACCTCGGCAACTCGTTGTTCGAAGGGTTCCTCGACCCACGGCTGATGTACTCGTGCGCCTACTACCCCGACGACGAGACCAGCCTCGAGGACGCCCAGCTGGCAAAGCTCGAGCGGATCTGCGAACGCCTGCGGCTCGGGCCCGACGACCATCTGCTCGAGATCGGCACCGGCTGGGGCGGACTCGCGATCCACGCGGCCACCACCCGCGGCTGCCGGGTGACGACGACGACGATCTCGCGCGAGCAACATGAGTACGCGCTCGCGCGCGTACGGCAGCAGGGGCTCACCGACCGGGTCGAGGTCCTCCTGCGCGATTACCGCGACCTCGAGGGCAGCTACGACAAGCTTGCCTCGATCGAGATGATCGAGGCGGTCGGCTGGCAGTACTTCCCGGAGTTCTTCGCCCGGTGCGCGGCGCTGACCCGGCCCGAGGGCGGGATGTTCCTGCAGGCGATCGTGATCGAGGACCACCTCTACGAGCCGGAGAAGGCGGCGCGGAGCTTCGCCAACAAGCACATCTTCCCGGGCGGCTGCCTGCCCTCCTTGGGCCTGATCAAGCAGCTGGGGGCAGCGAATGGGATGGCGACTCGCTGGTGCGACGAGATCAGCGCCCACTACGCGCGCACGCTGGCGAGCTGGCGCAAGCGCTTCAACGACGCCCGGCCGGCCCTCCGGCCACTCGGCTACGACGAGCGTTTCCAGCGCCTGTGGAACTTCTACCTCGCGTCGTCGGAGGGCGGCTTCCGCGAGCGCCGGATCCGTAACGTGCAGATGGTGCTGGCGAAGCCGGGCTGGCAGGAGGGGGCCAGCGAGTGGAGCTCAACGTACGAGCGACGTGGCGCAGGCGAGCCTCTCGTCCTGATCCACGGCCTCGGCGGGTCGATGGCGGGTCTGGAGCCCGGTGCTCGACCGACTCGCCGCGGAGCGCGACGTGATCGCGGTCGACCTGCCCGGCGCCGGCGGCTCGGCCGCGCTCGCCGAGAGCATCAGGCCTACGCCGGTCAACCTCGCCGCCGCCGTCTCGGGCTTCTGCGATCGGCTCGGGCACGAGCGGCCGCACGTCGCCGGCAACTCGCTGGGCGGCTGGATCGCGCTCGAGATGGCCAAGGTCGGCCGCGCGGCGTCGGTGTGCGCGATCTCGCCGGCGGGCCTGTGGTCGCGGCCGCTCGGCCCGCGGCCGTTCGACTCGCACCGGCTCGGGCGGCGGCTGCGCCCCCTGCTGCCGGTTCTGCTCGCGAGGAGACAGGTTCGCGATCGGTTGCTGTCCTCGACGCTCGCTCATCCCGACCGAATCTCGAAGGACGAGGCCAGGGCGCTGATCGAGGACTGGCTCGATGCGCCTGGATATGAGGCCGCGAATCGCGAGATGCGCGCGGGCATGTACGAACACCCGGAGCTGGTCTCCGTGCCGACGACGATCGCCTGGGGGACGCGAGGACCGGCTGGTGGCGGCCCCGTCGCCCGAGCGGATACCCCCCGGAGCGCGCTACGTGGTCCTCGAGGGACTCGGCCACACGCCGACCTGGGACGACCCCGAGCTGGTCGCCTCGCTGATGCTCGAGGCGAGCGTGAGCCCGGCGCGTTCCGCCGCCGCCGCTCGGTTCTCGTAGATGGGCGGTGCGGGACTCGAACCCGCGGCCTACGCGGTGTAAACGCGTCGCTCTCCCAACTGAGCTAACCGCCCGCGGGGATTGTGGCCGATCGGGCGGGTGGCAGCGGTGGTCGCGGACGCATACGATCGGATCTCAGGCGACCTGGGAGAGACTTTGCGATGAGGATGCGCGCGGCGGTGTTGGAGGAGTTCGGCGAGCCCCTGATGGTCCAGGAGCTCGAGCTCACCGATCCCAAAAAGGGCGAAGCGCTGGTGCGGCTGGTCGCCTGCGGCGTCTGCCACACCGACCTCTACACGGCCTCGGGCGTCGATCCCTCCGGCTACTCGCCGACCGTGCTCGGACACGAGGGCGCCGGCGTCGTCGAGGCCGTCGGGCCCGGGGTGGGTTCCCTGTCCGTCGGCGACCACGTCGTCACCCTGTTCTCGCCCCAGTGCGGCGAGTGCGTCCACTGCGTCGACGAGCGCACCAACCTTTGCCTGGCGATCCGCGAGCAGCAGGGCAAGGGCTACCTCCCGGACGGCACCACCCGGCTGCAGCGGGACGGCGAGGAGCTCCGCCACTTCATGGGTACCTCGACCTTCGCCGAGTACACGGTGATGCCGGAGATCGCGCTCGCCAAGGTGAGCCCCGAGGCGCCGCTGGATCGCGCCTGCCTGTTCGCCTGCGGGCTCTCGACCGGCCTCGGCGCGGCGATGAACACGGCCAAGGTCCGCGAGGGCTCGACCTGCGTCATCTTCGGCGCCGGCATGGTCGGCCTCGGGGCGGTCGCCGGCTGCCGGCTGCAAGGTGCCGCGCGAATCATCTGCGTCGACCTCTCCCCCGAGCGGCTCGAGCTGGCGACGGGCCAGGGCGCGACCGAGGTGATGATCGGGGGCGACGACACGGTCGAACGGATCACGGAGGAGACCGGCGGCTTCGGCGCCGACTACACCTTCGAGGCGACCGGCAACGTCAAGGTGATGCGCCAGGCCGTGGAGTCGGCGCGAATGGGCTGGGGCCTGGCCACGGTCGCCGGCGTCGCCGGCAAGGGCGAGACCCTCGACGTCATCCCGCGCCTGCTGATCACCGGCCGGCGGATCGCCGGGTCGTCGTTCGGCGGCGTCAAGGGCCGCGACGGCGTGCCGATGCTGGTCGACCGCTACCTCGCCGGCGAGATCGACGTCGACCCGTTCATCTCGCACCGGATCACGCTCGACGAGGTCAACCGCGGCTTCGAGCTGATGGAGGCCCAGGACGGGATCCGCTCCGTGATCGAGTTCAACTAGAAGGGATACGAGTTTGGTACTGCAACGCGTAGAGCAGGCGCAGTGGCTGTCGAACGCCTACCTCGCCGTCGACGAGATCGGCGGCACCGGCGTCCTGATCGACTCCAACGGCGTCACCGACCCGCTCTGCGAGCGCGCCGAGCGCGAGCGCGCCGAGATCACCCACCTGCTGCTCACCCACCACCACTGGGACCACGTGTTCGGGATGGAGGAGTTGGCGAAGCGCTTCGAGGTGCCGATCGTCGCGCACGAAAAGACCGCCGAGCTGCTCGAGGGCAAGGTGGACGAGACCTTCGCCGACGGGGACGTGATCGAGACCGGCGGCCTGCGGATCGAGGTCATCCACACGCCGGGCCACTGCGCCGACCATTGCGCGCTGCTGATCAACGGCGACGACTGCCTGACCGCCGACGTGATCTTCAAGGGAACCGTGGGCGGCACCCGCGCCCCGGGGGCGACGGGGTTCGAGGATCTCAAGCACTCGGTGATGGAGCGGTTGATGACCTTGCCCCCGGAGACCCGGATCCACCCCGGTCACCGCGAGCCCTCGACGATCGGCGACGAGTTCGAACACAACCCGTTCGTGCGGATCTGGCGCGGTCTCGACGACGAGGGCGCGGAGGCATGCTCGATCGGGCCGGCCGACGCCGAGCAGCGCGAGCAGGCGACCCTGATTCTCTGGGCGCCCGATTACGACGGCGGCAACAAGGCCTGGGTTCGCTTCGCCGACGGGTCCGACGCGATCGTCGGCGGCTCCCAGGTCAAGCGCGAAGGGTGATCGCATGGGATTACGCTGCGGCGCGATGCACGGCAGGACTTCGCGAGGCCTCCGGACGCTGATCGCTGTTGCGCTGTCGGCGGTGGGGCTCACCGTCCCGCAGGCGGCCTCGGCGGCGATCGACGACGTGTTCGGCGGCGACGTCGATTGCCAGGTTCAGGGCGACGGCGTCCGCTTCTGCAGCAACTTCGGCCCCGACGTGCGCAGCACGACCAAGACCTTCGACGGCGTCCCGATCGACGTCGACGTCGGCCTTCCCGCCGGCACCTGCGAGCGGCCCCGACGGCGACTACCCGCTGGTGATGATCTTCCACGGTTACGGAGGCGGCAAGCTCGGGCTCGGCACGATGCAGCGCTTCCTCGACGCCGGCTACGCGACCTTCTCGATGACCGACCGCGGCTTTCGCGAGTCCTGCGGCTCGGCTGCCTCGCAGGCCGCCGACCCGGCGGTTGCGCCCACGGCTACGTCCGCCTGATCGACACGCGCTACGAGGTCCGCGACGCTCAGCTGTTCGCGGGCAAGCTCGTCGACGAGGGCCTGGTCGCGCCGACGAAGCTGGCGGCGATCGGCGGTTCGTATGGCGGCGGCATGTCGCTGGCGTTGGCGGCGCTTCGCAACCGAACGATGCAGCCCGACGGCAGCCTCGTGCCGTGGACGAGCCCGGACGGCGTCCCGCTCGAGCTCGCCGCTGCTGCGCCGCTCATCACCTGGAGCGACCTGGCCTACTCCCTGACTCCCAACGGCTCCACCCTCGACTACGTCACCAAGTCGCCGTACCGCGGCCGCTTCGGGGTGATGAAGGAGTCGCTGATCAACGGGCCTCTACGCCTCCGGGCCAGGCCGCGCCGGGCTTCTACGCGCCGACGGGCACCGACTCGAGCGCCGACCTGACCGGCTGGCGCGGCCTGCTGCTCGCCGGCGAGCCGTACGACGGCGTTCCCGCAGCGCAGGCGATCCTCGACGAGGTCACCGCCCATCACTCGGCCTACTACATCGACCCGAGCGTCGAGCCGGCGCCGATCCTGTACTCGAACGGGTTCACCGACGACCTCTTCCCGGCCGACGAGGTGCTGCGCTTCTACAACCGCACACGCGCCAAGTACCCCGACGCCGACCTCTCGCTGATCTTCGGCGAGATCGCCGGTCATCCGCGCTCGGCCAGCAAGGCGAACGTCAACGATCTGCTGCGCAAGCGCGAGCTCGAGTGGTTCGACCACTTCGTCAGGGGCGAGGGGCCGGAGCCGTTCGAGGGCGTCACCGCGTTCACCCAGACCTGCCCCAACACCGAGCCGGGCGGCGGTCCCTATACGCGCGCAGTCGTGGGCGCGGCTCGCGAAGGGGGAGATCCGGCTCAAGCAGCGCGCCGCGCGGACGATCGCCGCCGATGCGGGTGATCCGGCGATCGCCGCCAGGTTCGACCCGGTCAGCGGCGGCGGCGCATGCGCGACCGCCGAGGGCGCGGACCAGCCCGGCGCCGCCAGCTACCGCCTCGACCCGGCCCCGGCCGGCGGTTACACAATGCTCGGCTCGCCGACCGTGATCGCCAAGTTCACGCTGCCCGGCGACACCTCGCAGGTCGCGGCGCGGCTGCTCGACGTCGGCCCCGACGGCGAGGAGCGCCTGATCGCCCGAGGCCTGTGGCGACCCGAGTCCGGCGGTCCTGCCAAGCAGGTCTTCCAGCTGCACGCGAACGGCTGGCACTTCGACGAGGGCCACGTCGCCAAGCTCGAGCTGCTGCCGGCCGACGACGGAAACGGACCGCTCGGACGGCTATGGCCGCCCGTCGAACGACCAGCAGGACGTCGTCGTCTCGAACCTACAGCTGCGCCTGCCCGGTGCGCGAGAAGCCCGGCGGCCTCGGCGGCCTGGTCGCCGCCCCGGCGCCGAAGTTCCTGCCGAGCGGGTACAAGCTGGCCGAGGACTTCGATCGCGATCCGCGAGCGAAGCTGACCACGGGGCCGATCCGGCCCCACGGCTCGAAGCTGCTCGCCAAGGTCAAGTGCCCGCGCGGGCTTCCAGACCTGCCGCGACGGCAGGATCGTGCTCGAGTCCCGGTCCGGCGCGAGCAAGCGATCGTTCACCGTCGCTCGCGGACGGTTCGAGCTCAAGGGCGGCGGCAGGCGCCACGTCAACCTGACGCCGACCGCCAAGGCGCGCCGGTACCTACGCGATCACACCCGGCTCCCGGTGATCGCCAAGGTGACCAGCGCCGAGAGCGCCGGCGCCGCCAAGCAGGTCATGGGCATCCGCAAGGCCAGCCGCCGCTAGCTCGGCGCCCCTCTCGCATGCAATTGGGCTGATCCGCGCGTTCGAACGGCAGCGCCGACACCGAACGTCCCGGACGGACTCCTATGCCGCGTAGTCCGGGACGTTCGGGCGGCGAGGCGCGGTATCCGCGGGCACCGTTGGCGCCCAACGAGATGCGGAAGGGGGGCTCGGCGGGGGGCGGGCGAGCAAAGCGGCGGGGCCCCGGAGGACCCCGCCGCGGTGCGTCACGAGAGTGCGAACACGGTGACTACTTGATCACTGCCTCGAGCAGGAGCCAGCAGCCGTCGGTGTCGGTCGCGGTCTCGAACGGTCCGCTCAGCCCCAGAGCGGGCTGGAAGAGAAGCTGGTTCGGGCCGCCGGAGCTGCAGCGCAGCATCGACGAGCGCTTCGACTTCGTCGCCAGGTACTGGCCCTTCTCGACCGGAGCGTGAACCTTGAACGTCTCGACCGTGTAGGTGTCGGCGTTCGGATCGGTCTGGCCCTCGGTCTGGAGCTTCTCGCCCGTGTAGACGACCTTCGCCTTCTCCTGGTTGGCCTTCGCCTTCGCGATCTGGAGGCGGAACGTGTCGGGGCCCTGGGTGATCACACGGATCTTCTTGATCACGCCGCTCTTCGGAGCGCGCTCGCCGCCGTCGGGACGCCCGTAGGCCTCCATCGAGACGCGGGTGCAGTTACGCGGCGTGTCCTCGATGCACGGAGCGCCATCAACGGACGCGTTCGACGGCTGGACGTCGGGACCGAGCTCGGCGCCGAAGTTGGTCGCCGCGAGGCCGGTGGCCGGGAGCACGGCGAGGACCGTGAAGGTCAGCGCCAACGCGAGCGCGATCCGCGTCGCGTAGCTGCCGGTCTGGTCGTTGCGGCTGATCAGGTTGCTGAGGTGGTTCATCGGGGGTCTCCTCTTCGTTTGGGTTGGCTCTTTGGCCCGATGTCCTCAGCTTCGTCGCCGCGGGTCGCTGCGACCAGAGGCCCCAGGGCGGGACCTCCACACCCCGGGGGGTAGTCGGTTTCACACCCTGGTGGGGCCCGGCTCAGCCGAACTCGGCGCCGACCGCGACCGACTTGGCGAGCTCGGTCGCGAGCACGTGGAGCGGGGCCGGCCGGCGTCGTCTCGGCGCCGGCGGCTGTGCCGCGTCACCGTGGGCCCCGCCGCCGGCCTGCGGTCGCGTCGCCGGCGGCTCGGGCGGCTCGGGCTGGATCGCGCCAACGGGGCTCGCCGTGAGACAGCCGCCGATCGCGTCGGCGAACAACCGAGCGCGCAGGGCGTATCCCTCGGGCACCGCGTGGACGCCGTCGAACAACAGCCCGGGGTGGTCGCGGACCGCGCCATGCCAGTCCACCAGCTCGACGCCCGGGGTCGCGAGCGCGAACCGCGTCAGCGTCCGGTTGAGGCCCTCGACGCCGACGCCGTTGAGCGGTGGGCGGTTGAGCGTGGCGACGACCAGACAGCGGTCACCCGCGATCTCGCGCGCGGCGGCGAGATCGGACGCGAGCACCTCGGGCGCGGCCGGGTCGTCGTTGGTGCCGAGGTCGAAGACCACCACCTCGTGCTCGGGGGCAAGGGTCGAGGCGAGAACCTCCACACCGATCCCGCTGGGGCGGCCGGTCTTGGCGTCGACGTCGATCGCGACCCCGTCGAGCGCCTCGCGCAGAACGGGCGCGGTGCCGACGCCGAGGCTGTCGCCGACGTAGAGCACCTGGGCACCGGCGGCGCCGGCGCCGGCGCCGATGAGGCAGATCGCCACGGCGAGTCCGAGGAGACGTGCGGCCACCGCCGGATTGTGGCGGTCAGCCCAGGCGACGGTACGCCGACACCGAGTACGCCTTCGAGCGCGCGAGCAGGATCGGGTCCTCGGAGAGCTCGATCCCATCCACCACCCGGGTCGGGTCGAAGACGTCGATGTTGCCGTCGCGCTCGGGATCGTCGGCGATCTCGGTGACCTCGAGCCGGCCGGCGTTGATCAGCTCGCGCTCGTCGGGCCAGGGCTCCGTCGGGTCGTCGAGCCGATCGTCCTCGCCGGCGAGCTGGAGCCGGAACTCGAAGCCGACGATGCCGGCGCGCAGGCGATCGGCGATCTCGTCGTGGAGGTGGTCGCGCCCGCGCTCGCGCGCCTCGTCGTCGGCGAGCCGCTCCTCGGGCACGTCGGGGACGAAGCGCCACCGCGCCCAGGTGCGCGTCCCCTCGGCGTCGATCAGGCCGAAGGCATGCGGGTTGAAGTAGGGCACGGCGGCGAAGCTCGCCAGCGGCTCCTTCATCTGGATCGCCTGCGCGGCGACCATCGCCTCCGGGTGGGCGCCGACATAGGCGCCGAGCTTCTCCATGTCGGGCTGCCCGGTGGCCGGGTCGGGCTTGCGCGCCTCCATCAACTCGAGGAAGTCCTCGGGCGTGCGGGTGACGAAGGCCGGCGAGGTGGTGACCAGGATGTCGTTCTCGAGCCCGCCCTCCATGCGCAACTTGATCGCCATCCCGCGTCCGTCGCGGTCGGCGTCGTGGGCCTCTGGGTCGCCGCTCGCGTTCGAGAACCTGATCAGGGCCGGGATCTCGTCGCCCTGCAGATGAGCGGCGCGGCTGAGGCGGGCGGCCTCCGATGTGGCGGTGAAGGTGCCGCGCGCCCACGTGCCCTTCGCATGCAGCGCCCGGGCGCCGGGATGGGCGCCGCCGTAGACCGCGTCGGCCGAGGCGATGATCCGCTCGTAGATGTCGCCCTCGGACATCGCGGTCACCCTATAGCGTCACGACCATGGATCTGGGGATCGGTGGACGGGTCGCGCTGGTGCTCGGGGCGAGCAGGGGGATCGGCCGCGGAATCGCCGGCTCACTGGCGCGCGAGGGCGCGCGGGTCGCGATTGCGAGCCGGTCGGTGGAGCGGCTCGAGCAGGCCGCGGCGGAGATCGAGGCGGGGGTGGCGTGCTTCGCAGCCGACACCGGCGACCTCGAGCGGATGGCGGCGCTCCCGGTCGAGGTCGAGGCCGCGCTCGGCCCAGTGGAGATCCTCGTCACCAACACGGGCGGCCCGCCGGCCGGCACGGCGCTCGGCGCCGGTCTCGGCGATTGGCGTGAGGCCTACCAGTCGCTCGTGCTCGCGCCGCGAGTGCTGATCGAGGCGGTGCTCCCGGGGATGCGTGAGCATGGCTGGGGGCGGATCGTCAACGTCGGCTCGAGCGCGACCCGAGAACCGATCCCGGGGCTGGCGCTCTCCAACTCACATCGGCCGGGATTGGTCGGCTTTCTCAAGACGCTCGCCCGGGAAGTGGCGGCCGACGGGGTGACCGTCAACGACGTCGCCAGCGGCCGCTTCGCCACCGAGCGGCTGGCGTCGAATTGGGGCGGCTGGGAGGCGATGGAGCGCGAAGCCGGGAAGGACGTGCCCGCCGGTCGCCTCGGGACGCCGGAGGAGTACGGCGACCTGGTCGCGTTTCTCGCCTCCGAGCGCGCCGGCTACATCACCGGCGTTTCGATTCCGATCGACGGCGGGATGCTGCGCTCGGTCTGATCGCGCGCGAACCGGCGCCGGATCAGGAGCCGGCGGTGGCCGGATCGAGCCGGGTGGGAGGCGCTCCACGCATCGCGTCGTCGGCTCTGAGCCCGTCGCGGTTGGCTCCGACGGCGAGCCAGATCCCGCCGGCGAAAATCATCACCAGGCTGAACAGCTGCGCCTGGGTGAGGCCGAGGAGGACGTCGTCGTTGCGCCGAATGAACTCGACCACGAAGCGCTCGCTGCCGGCGAAGACGAGGTAGAGGGCGAACAGGAGGCCGGGCCGCAACGAATCGCGCAGTCGCCACAGGACGTAGGCGACGAGACCCATGACGAGCGTCTCGTATATCGGCGTCGGGTGGACGGGGACGTCGGTGGGCACGACGCCATCGGGATAGGCCATCGCCCAAGGGCCGTCCCAGGGAATGCCGTAGTCGCCGTCGCCGGAGAGCTGACAGCCGATCCGGCCGACCGCGTAGCCGATCGCGAGGCCGGGCGCGCAGATGTCGAGCAGGGTCAGGTTGAGCATCCGGCGCCAGCGCGCCCAGAGAATGACCCCGAGCGCGCCACCGATCGCGCCGCCGAACCAGACCAGCCCGCTGCCCGAGAAGATGTTGGAGAACAGGTCGTCGGAGACCGAATCGAAGTTCTCGATCAGGTAATCGATCCGAGCTCCGACGACGCCGCCGATCAGCGCCGCGAAGATCATCTCGTAGGCCCAGTCGACCGACTTCCCGAGCTCCTTCAGGCGCCGCGCGACCAGTGCCCCGGCCGCCACGAAGCCGAGCGCGAACATGATCCCGAAGGTCTGCAGCGTCAGCGGGCCGAGATCGAGCTCAGGTTGCATCGGGGGCGGACCTTAGAGGGCGGGATCGCCCCCTCAGGCTCAACCCTTCTTGACCAGCTTGACCTTCTTGGCCTGGGTGCCCGGCTCGCCGCCGTCCGGGGTGAAGGTCACCTCCGCCGTGACCTTGGCCTTGCCCTTGTCCTTGAGCTTGCGCCGCAGCTTGCCCTTCGGCTTGATCGGCAACGACGTCTCCCCGGCCGCGGAGAGGTTCGCCGCGGCGCCCTTCAGGCCCTTGCCCGCCAGGGCGAGCTGACCGGGTCCCGGCACGTCGACCTTCAGCTCCCTATACCGAGTGGGCTGCGGAGCGCAGCAGCCGCTCGGGCAGCTTCCAGTCGACGGCAAGTAGCCCCGGCGAGAGTCGAACTCGCGCTTCCAGAATGAAAACCTGGCGTGCTGACCGTTACACCACGGGGCCGGGTCCGCCCAGTGTAGGAGCCCGACCCAGATCCGAGGCACGGTGATCCTCACGCGCCTCCAACGTTCAGCCGACCAGCAACTCGAGCAGCGCCTTCTGGGCGTGGAGGCGGTTCTCGGCCTGGTCCCAGACGGCGGAGCGATCGCCGTAGAGCACGTCCCCGGTGATCTCCTCGCCCGGGTGGGCGGGGAGGCAGTGCAGGACGACCGCTCGCTCGGAGGCGACGCCGAGCAGCTCGGCGTCGAGCCGGTAGGGCTCGAGGTCGGCGCGGCGGCGGTCGGCAGCGGCCTCGTCGCCCATGCTCACCCAGACGTCCGTGTAGAGCGCGTCCACCCCCGTCGCCGCCTCGCGCGGGTCGTGGGTGGCGAGCGCCGCCAGGCCAGGCTCGAGCTCGTAGCCCTCCGGCGTCGCTACTCGGACCTCGACCCCGGCGGCGCGGCCGAGGATCGCAAGCGAGCGGGCGACGTTGTTGCCGTCGCCGACATAGGCGACCGAGACGCCGTCGAGGTCGCCGAAGCGCTCGCGCAGCGTGAACAGGTCGGCGAGCGCCTGGCAGGGATGGTGAGCGGGCGTCAACGCGTTGACGACCGGCACCTCGGCGGCGCCGGCGAGCTCGGCGACGGTCTGATGAGAGCCGGAGCGGACCACGATCGCGTCCAGGTAGCGCGACAGCACCCGGGCGGTGTCGGCGATCGACTCGCCGCGGCCGAGCTGCAGCTCGTCGGCCCGCAGCGGCAGCGGGTGGGCGCCGAGCTCGGCGACGCCGACCTGGAACGAGACGCGGGTGCGAGTCGACGGCCGCTCGAAGAACAGCGCGACAGTGCTCCCGGCGAGCGCCTGGGAGCCGATCCCCTCGGCGCGGCCCGTCTTCAGTTCGGCCGCCCGGCGCAGCAGCGCCGCAAGCTCGCCGGGTGAAAGCTCCTCGCCGGTGAGGAAGTGTCTGACGAGCCCGTTCAAGCACGGCATCCTACGCCGATGCAGATCAACGCCCTGACCTGGAACCTCTTCCACGGACGTGACGCGCCGCCCGACCGGGCGCTGCTGACCAGGCGCTCCCGGCTGCTTCGGATCGAGGAGCGAAACGCGACCCACGTCCAGGTCAACCGCGACCTGCTGAACGAGTTCGCCGCGGTCCTCGCCGGCGCCGAATGGGAGTTGGCGCTGCTCCAGGAATGCCCACCCCGCTGGTGCGAGCCGCTGGCCGCGGCGTGCGGCGCCGAGCCGCACCGCGTGCTCACCTCGCGCAACTCGCTGAGCGCCATCCGGGCGGTCGGCGCCCGGCTCAACCCCGACCTGATCGCCTCCAACGAGGGCGGCTCGAACCTGACCCTCGTCCGCGTCGGCGAGATCGTCGAACGCCGAACGCACGAGCTGCGCCCTGGGCCCCGCCCCGAGCGCCGGATGATGGCGTTCACCCGGATCGTGTCAGCCGAGGGCGCCGAGCTCTGCGTGGGAAACCTCCACGCGAGCGCTGGGCGCGCCAATCGTTCGCTGGCCGAGGAGGAGGTCCTGACCGCGGCCGAGCGCGCCGTCGAGTGGGCGGGCGCCGCGCCGCTGCTTCTCGGTGGCGATCTCAACCTACGACCCCGCGATTCCGACGTCTACGCGGAGCTCGAGCGCCGCTTCGCCCTCCGCGCGCCGACCGCGGCGGACTCACTCGACCATCTGCTCGCACGCGGGCTCGAGACCGTGAGGGCGTCCGCGCCCTGGAACCCCGAGCGCCGCGAGGTCGCCTCCCAAGGCCTCGCCATCCGGCTCTCCGACCACGCCCCGGTCGATGCGGCCTACGCCCTGGGATGAGATAGTCCGGGGCACACCCCCCACCGAGGAGAAACAGATGGCGACCAGGTCCGGAGGCTCCAAGTCCAAGGGCAGCGGCAGCGGCAAGGCGACGCGAGCGGCGGCGAGCAAGCGCAAGACCACGCGCCGCGCGCCGGCGGCCGGACGCTCCGACAAGAGCGTGCAGGCGTTCCGCGACGCGCTCGAGCGCAGCCGCAGCGCGTTGGAATCGAACGTCACCCTCTCGCGCGAGCGGATCGACGAGGTCGTCGACGACGCTGTCGAGCGCGGCCGGATCACCCGCGGAGACGCCAACGAGCTCGTCTCCAGCCTCGCCAGTCGCAGTCGCAAGGCGACCGACGACCTGCTCGCCGAGCTCGAGAGGCTGTTCGAGCAGGCGCGCAAGGAGGTCGAGGCTCGCACCGCACCGGCCCGCCGCCAGGCGACCCGCACCGCCGGGCGCGTCGGCCGCAGCGTCCGCGACGCCGCCGACCGCCCGCTGGCCGAGGCGGACAAGATCCGCCGCCGAGCCGGCGCCCCCGGCGGGCCGATCACGGGCTACGAGCAGCTGACCGCGAACCAGATCAAGTCGCGGCTCAAGGACCTCGACGCCGCGGGCCTGCGCAAGGTCCGCACCCAGGAGAAGGGCGGCAAGGCCCGCAAGTCGATCCTCGCCGAGATCGACAGGCGCCTGGCGAAGTAGCGCCTCGATCCGCTCCGCCATCTGCCGGCTCGAGATCGAGCCGGCAAGGCGACGTTGCAACGATAGGACCATGACCGACGCCGCGCCACCCGCGCCGAGCGCCCGCGACAGGGCAGCGAGCTGGAGCTGGAGATCGATTCGCTCGCCCAGGGCGGGCGCGGGGTCGCACGATCGAACGGCTACGTCGTCTTCGTCAGCGGCGCGCTGCCGGGCGACCGGGTCAGGGCACGCCTGACCCGGTCGAAGCGCGCGTACGGCGAGGCGCGCGCCGTCGAGATGCTGCGCCCGAGCCCCGAGCGGGTCGCCGATCGCTGCCTGCACGGCGGTGAGCCCTGCCCCGGCGCGCCCTGGCAAGGGATGACCTACGAGCGCCAGCTGGCCGAGAAGCGGTCACAGGTAGGGGAAGCTCTGCTGCGAATCGGCCACCTCGAAGGATTCGAGCTCGAGTCGATCGAGCCCGCGTCGCAGGAGTGGCGCTACCGCAACAAGCTCGAGTACTCGTTCGGCCCTGGGGACGAGGGGAGCAGGCTCGGCTTTCACCGCCGCGGAAGCTGGGCCGACGTTGTCGACGTCGACGACTGCCTGCTCGCCTCCGAAGCCAACAACGCGGCGCGCAATTCGGTTCGTGATTGGGCGCGCGTAAAGGAGATCGCGCCCTATGACCGCCGCGCGCAGGACGGGGTGCTGCGCAACCTCGTCGTCCGCGAGGGCCGCCGCACCGGCCAGATCCAGACTCGCCTGGTCACCTCGCGCGCCGAGTTCCCGCGCCCGCCGGTCGACCTGCACACGGTGATCGAAGGGGCGAGCGGCAGCACGAACGGGCCCACAGGAGTTCTCGGGTCCGAGCACCTCGTGGAGAAGCTGTGCGGATTGCGGTTCCGGATCTCGCACAACGCCTTCCTGCAAACCAACACCGAGATGGCCGAGCGGCTTTACGACATCACCGCCGAGGCCGCCGAGCTGACCGGGCGCGAGCGGCTCTTCGACCTCTTCTGCGGCATCGGCACGATCGGCCTCTCGCTGGCGGCCCGCGCGGGTGAGGTCTGGGGGCTCGAAAGCGTTTCCGAGGCGATCGCCGACGCCGAGTACAACGCCGAGGCCAACCGGATCGCGAACGCGCAGTTCGTCGTCGCCGACGCCCGGCTCGGCATCCGGCCGTTGCTCGAGCGGGCCGGCCGGCCCGATGTCGTCGTCATCGACCCGCCGCGTGCCGGCCTCTCGGCGAAGATCGTCCGCCGCTTGCTCGAGTGCCAAGCGCCCCGGGTCGTCTACGTGTCATGCAACCCGACGACGCTCGCACCCAATGCGGCCCAGATGGTCGAGGCGGGCTATACGCTGCGCCGGGTGAAGCCGGTGGACATGTTCCCGCAGACGCCGCACGTCGAGTGTGTGGCGGTGCTGGAGAAGTGAGCGCGCGCGGATTCGGCGTAGCGGCCGGGCTCGACCCCGCCGTCGCGAGGACGCTGGCGTCGCGCTGCGTCGAGCTCGGCTACGGCTCGCTGTGGTCGAACGACCATCCCGGCGCGCTCGGGCTCGAAACGCTCGCCGTGTTCGGCGAGGCCGCGCCGGGACTCGACCTCGGCGTCGCCGTGATGGCGCTCGATCGCCACTCGCCAAGCCGACATCGCCGGGCACATCGACCGCCTCGGGCTCGACCGCGAGCGGCTCTGGATCGGAGTCGGCGCCGGGTTCTCGGAGAAGCCGCTGACGGTGATGCGGCAGGCGATCGTCGGCCTGCGCGAAGCGTTGCCCGGCGTGCGCCTCGTGCTCGCCGCGATGGGCCCGAAGATGTGCGCGCTCGCCGGCCGCGAGTACGACGGCGCCTTCTTCAACTGGATGACGCCCGCGTTCGCCGCCGCGGCACGGCTCAATGTCGAGTACGGCGCCGCCGACACCGAGCAGGGGCCGCCGCCGTGCTTCGGCTACGTGCGAGTTGCCGTCGGCGATGCCGCCGCCGAGCGGCTGGCGAAGGAGGAGTCGTTCTACCGCAACCTCCATGACGGCTACCGAAACCACTTCGCCCGTCTCGACGAACCCGAGGGCACGGTCGGCGTCGCCGCCGCCGATCGCGAGCAGGCACAGGAGGCGCTGTCGGCCTACGAGGCCCTCGATGTCACCGTGGTCCGCGGCCTGGCGAGCGCCAGCGTCGAAGCGATGGTCGCCGTCGCCGCGGCCGCGGCGTCGCCGGGCTAGCGATCTACGATCTATAGGCTGCCGCGTATGTCCGACCTCGAGGAGCGCTCGATCGAGTCCCTGCCGGAGCGCTGTGAGAGCTGCGGCGCCAGCCTGACCGAGGCCGAGAAGGTCCTCGCGCTCGAGCGCGAGACCACCCCGGTCCTCTGCATCAGCTGCGACACCGAGCAGGAGCCGGCGGCCGGCCCGGGCGAAGGGCTCGAGCAGCAGTAGCTGCTCAGTACGGCGGCAGGTCCGCGTACCAGTCGCCAAGCGAGCGAAAGGCCGCCCAGAACTCCCGCTTGGCGCCCTCGGCGTCGAGCGACTCGTCGATGTCCGGGACGTAGAGGACGTCGATCGTCGGCGTCATCGGCTGCATCTCTCCCAGCGTTGGCTCGAGCCCGTTCGCCAGTGGCACCTCGAGCTCGTTCAGGGTCTCGAGCGCGCGCTCGCCCATGACGACGATGCAGCGGGGCTGGACGATCGCGATCTCCTCGACGACCCGCTCGACACACTCGCCGGCCGCGAGCGCCGGATCGGACACCGGGCACTTGACACACAGCGTTCCGTAGACGGCCAGCGGATCGATGCCGAGCCGCTTGAAGCTCTTCATCAGCGCGTTCCCCGAACGCCCGTAGAAGGCGACGCCCTCCTCGACCTCGGCCGCGGTGGGCGCGAACTTGAGCAGCATCACGTCAGCCTGCGGGTGACCGGAGCCGAGCACCGGCATCACGTTGCCGCGGGGGCAGTGCGAGCACTCCTGGAGCCGATGGGTGAGCTGGTTGAGCTCGCGGATCGCGCGCTCGAGGTACTTCTCCTGGATCTCGTCGTCGGTTGCAGGCATGCTCGGGGTTCCCGGCTCGCCGCGGGGTGCGTCCGAGCCGTTCGACCTCTTTGACGGCACGGCCCGCCCTCCTTCCGCGCCCGCCGCCTGCATCAGCGCTTGCCCGCCCTCTCGCCCACCGCCGGGCCGCCGCTACGGCGCTTTCCGCCGCGCCCACCGCCGGTCTGGAGCCATTTCAGTGCCTGCACGTAGACCAGGTTCTTCTTCTTGCGGACGATGTCGGCGTCGCGCATCGCCTCGAGGAACTCCTCGGGTCCGTCGAAATCGTGGACCCGGATCATCACGCTGCCGAGTCCCTGAGCCACGTGGCTGTCCGAGCCTGCTCCCGGGACGATCCGGTACTTGGCCGCGAACCGCTCGGCCTCCTCGTTGAACGCTGTCAGAGCCACCCGGGGGTTGAAGACCTCGAGGATGTCGATCTCCTCCACGATCTCGAGCAGGTACTCGTAGTCGGGGACCGAGTGCAGGCGGTCGAACGGGTGCGGGACATACACCAAACCGCCCTGGCGACGGATCTCGGAGATCGTCTCGGCCATCGTCATCCCGCGCTCGATCCTGCGCTTCAGGAAGAGGCCGATCACCTCCCCCTCCTCGGCGGTCTTGACCTCCTCGGAGAGGATCACCTTAACGCCGAACTCGTCGGCCATCTCCTGCGCGGCGAACGCCCCTGAGACCTCGTTGTGGTCGGTGATCGCGATCGCTCCGAGGCCGACCTCGCGCGCGGTAGCCAGCAGTGTCTCGACCGGCGTCGCACAGTCGGAGGAGTGGTCGGTGTGCATGTGAAGATCAACGTGGATCCGGCGCCGCCGCGCAATCCGGCGGCGGGTCCCCGGGTTGCCGCGCGGGTCGTGGCGCCGGGCTGCGATCCGCCCGTAGATCTCCTCGACCTGGTCGGCGACGGTGGCCCATTCGCGAACCGCGCCCCGCCCCTTGCGGGCGACCTCGCGCCGAAGTGGCTGGCTGGCGAGCAGCCGTTGGAGCTGGCCGGCGAGCGTGATCGCGTCGCCGGGCGGGAACAGGAGTCCCCGATCGCCGTCGCCGAGCAGCTCTTCATAGAGGCCTATCTGCGAGGCGACGGGAACCGCCCCCGAGGCGAGTGCCATGCGCACGAGCCGCGGGGCGACACCAGGGCCGCCCGAAGCCGCGCAGACGACATCTGCGGCCGCGATCAGCGCCTCCGGCGAGGCCTCGGCCCCGCGAACAACGCGAACCCGGTCGCGCAGGCGTTGCGCCACGCGCACCTCGGTCGCGTCGCCGACCCAGATCGCGACCTCCCAGTCGGCCTCCAGCGGCAGGCGCCGGATCGCGCGCAGGAACAGCCGCAGCGCACCGCGCTCCTCCTCGAGGCAGAAAGCGATCCGCGGTCGACGCTTGCCAGTGGAGACGCCGTCGCCGCCCGGCCACCACGGTTCCGGGCTCGCGTCGGCACCCGGCTCGACGAGCTCATAAGGGCCGGGGAAGAAACGCTCGATCAGCGCGGCAGTGGTCCGCGAGCCGACCGTGCGAGCGTCGAGACGACCGAGGAAGATCTCGACCAGCGGCCTGGCCACCTGGGTCGAGAGAACGCGCTCGGTCGGCTCGTGGAAGCTGCCCGCGTTGAGGGAGTGGGAATGACGAAGCGCCGCCGAGGCGAGGCTGGGCGCGAACGGGTCGTGGACGTGGACGACGTCGAACTCGATACCCCCAAGCAGCCCCTCGAGCGCGCGGCTGACGTCGAGCGGCACCGGCGCGGCGCGCGGCCGGGGTCCGCGGGGCATCGAGATCGCGCCACCGAGCGCGAGCACCGGCGGTCCTCCCTCGCCGCCGACCCGCGCCCCGCTCCAGCTGCCGCCGAAAAGGATGCCGGGGGCGCCTGAGGAGGCCGCGGCGATCGCCTTGCGCGATTCGCGCACCGCCGCGCGTGATCCCGACGGAGCGGCGACCGCCACGCGATGACCGCGGCTCGCGAGCTCGCCCGAAACGCGCGCGACGAACTCGTTGACCTCGTGGCGTGAGCCCCACGGATGGGGGCTCACGTGGACGATCGAGAGCGCCTCGGGTGCCACCGCCGCAGCATAGGGCGCGAACACCCCCGCCGGGGGCCGCGAGGCGGCGGCGGTCGCGGCGGCGACTAGGCCTTGGCGATCTTCTCCGCGGACGCGCTCTCGGGCTTCGCCTGCGGCTTGCGGGCGTGCGCAGCGATGAACTCCTCGGTCTGCTGACGGGCCTGATCGTCGGGCCGCTGGGTGTGCGGTGACTTCATCAGGTAGCTAGAGGGGCCGTCGAGCTGTCCGGCGATGCCGTTGTTGAGCGCCAGCTTGATCAGCCGCACGGCGTCGATGACGACGCCGGCGGAGTTGGGGGAATCCCAGACCTCGAGCTTGAGCTCGACCGTGAGCGGCACGTCGCCGAACGACTTGCCCTCGAGGCGGATGTGCGCCCACTTGCGGTCGGTCAGCCACGGCACGTAGTCAGAGGGACCGACGTGGACGTCGCGCTCCGGCAGCTCGGTGCCCATTACGGAGGTGACGGCGTTGGTCTTCGAGATCTTCTTCGAGTCGAGACGCTCGCGCTCGAGCATGTTGAAGAAGTCCATATTGCCGCCGACGTTGAGCTGCGAAGTGTGCTGAAGCTCGACGCCGCGCTCGTGGAAGAGGCGAGCGAGCTGGCGGTGGACGATCGTCGCCCCGACCTGGGACTTGATGTCGTCGCCGATGATCGGCAGGCCGGCCTCGGCGAAGCGCTTGTCCCAGTAGTCCTCGCGGGCGATGAACACCGGCAGGCAGTTGACGAAGCCGACCCCGGCCTCGAGCGCTTGCTCGACGTACCACTTGGTCGCCGCCTCGGAACCGACCGGCAGGTAGCAGACGAGCACGTCGGCGTTGGTCTCCTTGAGCACGCCGACGATGTCAGCGGTCGGGCCCGGAGCCTTGGTGATCTTCTGCTTCAGGTACTTGCCGAGGCCGTCGTGGGTCATCCCGCGCTGGACCTCGACCCCGAGCTCGGGCACCTCGGCGAACCTGATCGTGTCGTTCTGGCCCGACCAGATCGCCTCGGAGAGATCCTTGCCGACCTTCTCGATGTCGATGTCAAAGGCGGCGACGAACTCGATCTCGCGAACGTGGTAGCCGCCGAGGTCGACGTGCATCAGCCCGGGGACCTGGTCGGCGGGGTCGGCGTCCTTGTAGTAGTGGACGCCCTGGATGAAGCTGTTGGCGCAGTTGCCGACGCCGACGATCGCGACACGGACCGGGTCGTCGTCGGAGTGGCGCCCGCCGGCGCTGGCGCCGTTGGGGTGTCCGTTGTGTTCACTCATGCGAGGGGGTTCCTCCTGGCGGGGTGGATGGCGAACTACCCATTATTCACGCGTTGGTTACATCTCGTGCGCCTCGGCACGATCGGCGTCGACTGCCTCGAGCGCCCTGAGCTCGCCGCGCACGTGCCATACACGCTGGAAGACGGTGAACGCGGTCAGCGCGGCCATCGTGTAGATCGAAGCGGGCAGCAGATCGACGTCACCGATCAGGTCGCCGGCGCCGAAGACGAGGCCGATGGAAAGCAGCACCACCCTGACCGGTCGGGTCGCGATCCCGACCTTGCATTCGACCCCGAGCGCCTCGGCGCGAGCTCGGGTATAGGACACCATCAGCGAACCGAGCACCGTCAGCACGCACGCCGCCGCCGCGACGGCATCGCCGGAGTCGGCGAAGTACCAGGCGACCGCCGCCAGCACGACCCCCTCCTCGACCCGGTCGAGGGTCGAGTCGAGGAAGGCGCCGAACAGCGATCCCTTGCCCGACATCCGCGAATACCGGCCGTCGAGCGTGTCCATGACCGAGCCGACGATGAAGGCGATCCCGGCCCAGAAGAAGAGCTGTTCCAGCACCAGCACGGCGGCGCCGAGGTTCAGCGTCAGCCCGGTGATCGAGATCGCGTTCGGGGTCAGGCGTGACTCGATCAGCCGGTGGCGGGCATAGCCGCGCCACTCGGCCGCGGTCCTCGGCTGTGCGCGCTCACCCTCGATGGGCGGACGCTACTCCAGACGCCTCAGGCGGTGGCTCCCTGTCTCGCCTCGGGCCAGGACCACACATGCGGGCGCAGCCGCGCGAGCGCCCCGGCGGAGACCGCAGCGAGGCAGGCGACCCCGGCCCCGGCGACGGCGTCGAGCCAGTAGTGGTTCCCGGTGGTGACGATCACGAACAGGACCAGCAGCGGGTAGGCCGACCACAGCGCCCGCGCCAACACGTGACGCGAGAGCGCCACGGCGGGCGCGGCGATCATCAGCGAGAAGGCGATGTGCATGCTCGGCACGGCCGCGTACTGGTTGACGAGCAGGCCCGCCGTCTTCGAGTCCTGGGCGATTCCGGTGAAGACCGCGATCGTGTCGGTGAAGCCCTCGCCGGGGAACAGCCGCGGCGGCGCGGTCGGATAGAGCGCGTAGCCGACCAGCGCGATCGCCATCGCGACCATGAACATGTTGCGGACGAAGTAGAAGTGCTCGTTGCGGCGCAGGTAGAGCCAGCCGAGGAACACCGTGGTGATCACGAAGTGCGAGTTCAGGTACATGAAGTTGGCGACGTCGACCAGCCAGGAGGCATGGTCGATCACCGTCTGCTGGAAGCCGGGCTCGAAGAACGTCCCGAGCGAGCGCTCGACGTCGATCAGCCGCTCGGCATTGGCGAACGCGAGCTCGCGCCCCGAGTCGGTGATCCCGCGAACCACCTGATAGCCGTTGTAGGCAACGTAGAAGAGCAGCAGCTGGCAGAGGGCATCGACCCAACCCTTGGGCAGCAAACCGCCGAGCCTTGCCCCGAACGAACGCACCACTGCGAAGGCAGTCTAACCGCGCAACCACCCGTCACGGCAGCTATGGCTCGAGGAAGTCGACCACGCGCTCGACCGTATCGGGGCGGTCGAGCCACGGCCAGTGCCCGGCGCGATCGAGCGCGAGCAGCCGCGCTTCGGGCAGCCGGTCGGCATAGGCGCGACCGAATGCGGCCGGGAGGTAGAGGTCCTGCTGTCCCCAGACCACCAGCGCCGGACAGCCGATCCCGTCCAGCCGTGCGCCGGCCGCTGCGAGGCGGTCAGGGTCGGCCGAGCGGTAGAGGTCGAGGACGGCAGGCCAAGTGCCCGCCGGGCGAGCGCGCCAGATCATCTCGATGAACTCCTCCGGCAGCGGCCCGGGGCGCGGCGAGGCCTGGCGTGAGAGCAGGCGAAGTCCGGACTTCGTCGTCGTCGCGTTGGCGATCTCGCCCGCCACCGGCCGGCGCCAGAACCAGCGCGCAACCCAGTGCCATCGATAGCCCGGAAGCAGGGGCACGGCGTTGATCACAACCAGCCGCCGTACCCGCTGCGGTCGCTGCTGGGCGGCGATCAACGCCACCACACCCCAATCGTGGACGACGAGCGAGTGCTCACCGATCTCGAGCGTGTCGAGGAAGCGTCCGATGAACGAGCCCAGGCCCTCGAGCGAGTAGTCGAACAGGCGGCGGTCCGGGCGCTCGCTGAACCCCCAGCCCGGCAGGTCGAGCGCCACGGCTGGACCGCTGACCCGTTCGAGGAAGGGCAGCCAGTCCTCGGAGTGGGTGGGGTTGCCGTGCACGAAGACCGCGGGCGGGCCCTCGCCGGGGAGTCGCCGGTAGAAGGTCCGCACGCCGTCGACGTGAACCACGGCCTGCTCGATCGTCGCCACCGCACCAGAAAATATCCTCCCCCCGATGGCCGCGCTAGCCAGAGTGCCCCCGGATTGGCGACGGCCGCGCCGCGCCCGCGTGCGGGCGATCCGCGACCGGCTGCGAAAGCTCTACGGCCGCCCGGTCAATCACCCGCACGGTCAACCGATCGCCGAATTGGTCCGAACGGTGCTGTCGCAGAACACCAACGACCGCAACCGCGATCTGGCCTACGGGCGCCTGCGTGAGCGCCTCCCCACCTGGGAGCGGGTGCAGGATGCCCCGATCGGCGTTGTCGAGGAGGCGATCAAGCCCGGCGGGCTGTCGAGGACGAAGGCGCCCCGGATCCAGGAGGTCCTGCGCCGGCTGCCCCACGAGGGCGGCGAGCCGACCCTCGACTGGCTCGCCGAAGCCGACCGTGATCAGGCGCTCGAGTTCCTCACCGACCTTCCCGGAGTCGGGCGCAAGACGGCAGCGTGCGTGATGATCTTCGCCCTCGGCCGGCCTGAGATCCCGGTCGACACCCACGTCTACCGCGTCGGCGGGCGACTCGGACTGTTCCCGGAGCGGGCCTCGTTCGAGACGGCCCACGACGAGATGCTCGCGATCACCGATCCCGCCGACGCATACGAGCTGCACATCAACCTGATCACCCATGGCCGGCGGATCTGCCGGCCGCGCCCGCGGTGCGGGGAGTGCGGCTTGCGAAGCATGTGTCCGTGGTTCCGCGCGCAGCGGGCCGAGGCGCCGAGCCGGTAGGTTTCCGCCGATGAGCAAGCGCCCCTTCGTAGTCTTCGGGATCTTCGCCGCGATCTGCCTCCTGGTGCTGCCGTTCATCGCCCTCGGCAAGGAGGGCGATGAGGACGCGGGCACCGTCAAGGTGGCCTCGCGCGACCTCGATTCGAAGAACGTGTTCGCGAACAACTGCGGGCCCTGCCACACGCTCGCCGCGGCGGGCACCGACGGCGTCGTCGGCCCCGACCTCGACCAGCTGCTGGTGACCAGCGGCTCGAACTCACCGGAGCAGTACGACGGCATCTACTCGCGCGTCCTGCAGGCCGTCAGCTGCGGGCTCGGAGGCCGGATGCCGAAGGGAATCGTGCTCGGCGAGGACGCGCAGGCCGTCGCCTCGTTCGTCGCCGCCTACGCGGGCCAGATCGACAAGGGCCCAACGGTCGACACCTCGACCGCGCCCAAGCCCGAGGCAGCCGCCTGCCCCAGCGCCGGCGGCTGAGTCGCTTCGGCACACCGGCACCCTCGCATCGGCGGCCGCGCGGGCGCGCTCCCGGGCTTGCCCCGGACCAGATGATCTGCTAGCCTCAGACTAAGATTTCTTGAACCTCAGCCAGAAGGAGCAAGCAAAACGTGGGTAAGACGATCGGAATTGACCTCGGAACCACCAACTCGGCGATGGCCGTCCTCGAGGGCGGCGAGTCGGAGATCGTCGAGAACGCCGAGGGCGGGCGCACGACCCCGTCCGTGGTCGCCTTCACCGACTCCGGCGAGCGCCTCGTCGGCACCGTCGCCAAGCGCCAGGCGGTGATGAACCCCGAGAACACGATCTTCTCGATCAAGCGGTTCATGGGCCGCAAGGAGGCCGAGGTCAAGGAGGAGGAGACGATCGTCCCGTACAAGGTCGTCGCCGGACCCAACGGCGACGTTCGCGTCGACGTGCGCAGCGAGCAGTACTCGCCGCCCGAGATCTCGGCGATGATCCTGCAGAAGCTCAAGGCGGACGCCGAGGCGAAGCTGGGCGACAGCGTCGATTCGGTCGTGATCACGGTCCCCGCCTACTTCAACGACGATCAGCGCCAGGCGACCAAGGACGCCGGCAAGATCGCCGGGCTCGAGGTCAAGCGGATCATCAACGAGCCGACCGCCGCGGCGCTCGCCTACGGGCTCGACAAGGAGGGCAGCGACCAGACGATCCTCGTCTTCGACCTCGGCGGCGGCACCTTCGACGTCTCGGTGCTCGAGATCGGCGACGGCGTGTTCGAGGTCAAGTCGACCGCCGGCGACAACCACCTCGGCGGCGACAACTGGGACAAGGCGATCGTCGAGTGGCTGGTCTCCGAGTTCAAGAAGGACCAGGGGGTGGACGTCTCCAACGACAAGCGCTCCCTGCAACGGCTCTACGAGCAGGCCGAGAAGGCGAAGATCGAGCTCTCGACCACGCAGGAGACGCAGATCAGCGTCCCCTTCATCACCGCGATCAACAACGAGCCCAAGCACCTCGAGATCAAGCTGACGCGGGCGAAGCTCGCCGAGCTCACCTCCGACCTGCTCGACCGCGTCGTCTCGCCGGTCAAGCAGGCGCTCGCCGATGCCGGCGGCACCGAGATCGACCACGTCGTCCTCGTCGGCGGCATGAGCCGGATGCCCGCCGTGCAGGAGAAGGTCAAGGAGCTGGTCGGAAAGGACCCGCACCAGGGCGTCAACCCGGACGAGGTCGTCGCGATCGGCGCCGCGATCCAGGCCGGCGTGCTCGCCGGCGACGTCAAGGACGTCCTGCTGCTCGACGTAACCCCGCTGACCCTCGGAATCGAGACCAAGGGCGGCGTGATGACGAAGCTGATCGAGCGCAACACGACGATCCCGACGCGCAAGTCGGAGACCTTCTCGACCGCCGACGACAACCAGCCCTCGGTCGAGATCCACGTGCTCCAGGGCGAGCGCGAGATGGCCGCCTACAACAAGTCGCTGGGCAAGTTCCAGCTCACCGGGATCCCGCCGGCACCGCGCGGGATGCCGCAGATCGAGGTCACCTTCGACATCGACGCGAACGGCATCCTCAGCGTCTCGGCCAAGGACCTCGGGTCGGGCAAGGAGCAGAAGATCGAGATCAAGGGCGGGTCCGGGCTCGCCGAGTCCGAGGTCGAGCAGATGATCAAGGACGCCGAGGCCCACGCCGAGGACGATCGCAAGCAGCGCGAACTGGCAGAGGCCCGCAACGTGGCCGAGAACGCCGCCTACACGGCCGAGAAGCAGCTCGGCGAGATGAGCGAGCAGATCGACGAGCCCTCGAAGGCGGAGATCACCGAGGCGATCGCCTCGGTTCGCGCGGTGCTCGAGTCCGACGACGCGGCCGAGATCACGGCCAAGACCGAGGCGCTGCAGGCGGCCTTCCACAAGGTCTCCGAGCAGATCTACCAGGCCGCGGCGGAGCAGCAGGAGGCGGCGTCGGCGGACGGCGCGGGCGCCAACGGCGCCGGCGACGTCGAGGACGAGGTCGTCGACGCCGAGGTCGTCGATGACGAGCGCGCCTAGCCCTCACGAGGAGTCCGTCGAAGAGCAGGCGGCCCCTCCTGAGGAGTCCGTTGCAGAGCAGGCGGCCGAGGTCGCCGACGAACTCGAGGAGCTCGTAGGCGACCTGAGACGCGAGCGCGACGAGTACCTCGACCTCGCTCAGCGAGCGAAGGCCGACTTCGAGAACTACCGCAAGCGTGCGGCGCGCGAGGCCGCCGACGCGGAGGGTCGAGGCAGGGCGGCGCTGGCACGCGAGCTGCTGCCCTCGATCGACAATCTCGAGCGGGCGCTGGACGCGGCCGAGGCGGGCTCCGAGGTCGCGCGTGGCGTCGAGCTCGTCCACGGCGAGCTGAGGGCGGCGCTGGGCCGCGCGGGAGTCGAGTCCTACGACCCGGCGGGGGAGCGCTTCGATCCCACCCTGCACGAGGCCATCTCGACCCAGCCCGGGTCCGCCGGCGTCGACCCGGGGACGATCGTCGAGACGCTGGAGCGCGGCTACCGCCTCGACGGGCAGGTGCTGAGACCCGCCCGCGTGGTGGTCAGCGAGTAGGGGCGCCGATGGCGCGCGATTTCTACGAGGTGCTCGGCGTCGGCCGCGGTACTTCCGCCGAGGAGATCAAGAAGGCCTACCGCAAGCTGGCCCGCGAGTACCACCCCGACCGCAACCCCGGGGACACCGCTGCCGAGGAGCGCTTCAAGGAGGTCCAGCAGGCCTACGACACGCTCTCGGATGCCGACAAGCGCAAGGAGTACGACTCGGGCGGCATGTTCAGCGGCTTCGGCCGCGGGGGCGGGGGCGGCCAAGGCCCGGCCGGCGGGTTCGGCGCCGACATCGGCGACATCTTCTCCACCCTCTTTCGCCGCGGCGGCCCGGGGCAGCAGGAGGCGATCCGCGGTCGCGATCTCGAGACCGAGGTCCAGCTCAGCTTCGAGCAGGCGATGGACGGCACCGAGATCCCGGTCACGGTGCCGAAGCAGTCGACGTGCAAGACGTGCGGCGGCACGGGCGCCAAGCCCGGCACCGCCCCGGTCGTCTGCCCGCGCTGCGGCGGCCGTGGAATCGACTCCGAGAGCCAGGGCTTCTTCTCGATCAGCCAGCCGTGCCAGAGCTGCGGCGGCGCCGGCCAGGTGATCGAGGACCCCTGCCCGACCTGCGGCGGCTCGGGTCTGACGATGCAGCGCAAGCGCTACCGGGTGCGGATCCCGGCCGGAGTGCACGACGGCAGTCGTATCCGCGTTCGCGGCAAGGGCGAGGACGGTCCCCGCGGAGCGCCACCGGGCGACCTCTACGTCGTCACCCGCGTCACCCCCTCCCCCGTGTTCCGGCGCCGCGACGATGGCAACCTCGAGGTCACGCTGCCGATCTCAGTGCCCGAGGCAATTCGGGGAGCGACGGTCGAGGTGCCCACCCTGAGCGGCACGAAGCGGATCCGGGTGCCCGCAGGGACCCGGCACGGCACGGTTCAGCGGCTGCGCGGCGAGGGGCCCCCGAAGCCGGGGGCGGCGCGTCGCGGCGACATCCTCTACCGGCTCGAGGTCGAGATGCCTCGCGACCTGACCACCGAGCAACGCGAGGCGCTCGACGGCTTCGCGGAGGCGATGAACGACCACGATCCGCGCGAGAAGCTGCTTCGCGATGCGTCCGCGGCGTCGGCGAAGGTGGGTGGATCAGCGTGAGCGGCGGCGAACAGCGCAGGTCGGCGCGTGCGACGCGCGGCGGCAGCACCGCCGGGCTCGACCGGCGGCGAGCGGTATTCATGATCTCGGTCGCCGCCGAGTTGGCGGAGATGCATCCGCAGACGCTGCGGATGTACGAGGCACGCGGCCTGATCACCCCGCAGCGCTCGCCGAAGAACACCCGCCTCTACTCCTTCGAGGACGTCGAGCGGCTGCGCCGGATCCAGCAGATGACCGCGGAGGACGGTCTCAACCTGGCCGGGGTCGAGACGGTGCTCGGGCTCGAGCGCGAGCTCCAGCGGGCGCGCACGGAGGTGGCCAGGATGCGCGAACGGGCCGCCGAGCTCGAGCGCCAGATGGACGCTGAGCTCGACCGGGTGCGTCGGTCGATGCGGGCGGAGATAGTCCCCTACGGCGCCTACGAGTCGCCGGGCCTGCGGCCGCCGTCCGGGCGCGACGACGACTCGGTCTCGATCCCGATCGAACGCCCTAAGCGCCGCCCGAACGGCTGAGCAGCCGCTCGGCGACTCCGCGAACGGTCTCGGTCCCGTACTCGAACGACGTTTGAGCATCGGTGAGCACGGCGATCGAGATCAAGCGGTCGCCGTCGCGCAGCTCGGCCGCCTGGTGAACCAGACCGCGCTCGGGCAGCCATCCACCCTTGAAGCGGACCGCCCACCTGGGCCGCGCGATCGCCGGTATGCCCCAGCTCTGCTCCGCCACCACCGAGCCGAGCAGTCCGAGCGCATACTCGCGGTGGGGGCCGGCCATCAGGCCGTCCAGTTGCGAGAAGAAGCGGGCCAGGTCGGACGCTGCCACCTGAGCATTGCCCCAGTCGCCTGCCTCGGTGAAGCGGTCCATTCCCGCCTGATCGGCGACCGCGAACATCCCCGGATCTCCGACGCGGGCGTGGATCGCGTCGGCGGCGTCGTTATCGGAAACGGTGATCATCGCCTCGAGCAGCGACCTCGTGCCCGCGTCCAGCGGCGACCCGCGGCTCTCGAGGCGGTCGGTCTCGGCGGCCAACAACATCGCCTTGACCGTGCTGCCCGCCGGGTAGCGGCGATCGACGCGCCGGCCGCGGAGCTTGCCTTCGGTGTTGATGACGGCGAACGAGACCACGCCCTCGCGGGCGTCGGCGTAGGCGACCGCCGCGCGGATCGCCGCGGCATTGGGAACCTTTTGCGGATCCGCCGGCGGCGGTGCAACGGGCGACGCAACCGGCGCTCGTTGCGCCCGATCGGACAGCGTCGGCGACGGCACCGACCCACCAGGGTCGTCGGCCGCGGTCGCGATTGCGACCACCATCCATGCCGTCAGCGCCAGCACCAAAGAGACCGCAACCGAGCGCATCGGGCAACGATGACGCATAGGCTGGCAACCGATGGAGGCCATCAGCCCTCGACCGGCACCACGCGACCCCCTGGTCCGCGCAACGGCGATCGGGCTCGCGGCCGGCCGGCTGGCGGATCGCGGCCACCCGCGACCTCGTGCTTGGCGCCTGGCAGCTGGGATCCCTCGGCGACGCCGAGCAGCTCCGACGCGCGACGGCGGCGGTGGCCGTAGCCGACGGCGGCGACTCGATCGCCTTCGCGCTCGGCCTGCGGGCAGGCGACAACCACACGGCTTCCGCGCGCGGGCTGACCGGCGCCCTGCCCGCGACGCTCGCCGGCGCCTGGCTCTTCAGCAGGCTACGATCTTAGTCTTATCGACTGAGATTTATTGACTTTCCCGTAGTAACCCCATAGACTCTCGCAGATGCAGGCCGACAAGTTCACCGTCAAGTCACAGGAGGCCGTCGCGGCAGCGCAGCGGCTGGCTGCCGAGAACGCCAACCCCGAGGTCGCCCCCGCTCATCTCCTGTTGGCGGTGCTCACCCAGGAGGACGGGCTCGCACCGGCGGTGCTACGAAAGCTCTCCGCCGACCTGCCGGCGATCGTCGAACGAGCCCGAGGCGCGGTCGCCGAACTGCCCTCGATCAGCGGCGAGGACGAACCCGAGATTCGTCCGGCGCAGAGCTTCATCCGCGTTCTCCAGCGAGCCGAGAAGGAGATGGCCGCGCTCGGCGACGAGTTCATCTCGGTCGAGCACATCCTGCTCGCTCTCTCCGACAAGGCCTCCGGCGTCGCCGAGCTGCTCCCGGACCGCGACTCGCTGGTCAAGGCGACCGCCGAGATCCGCGGCCCCCACCGGGTCACCTCGCCGAACCCCGAGGACACGATGCAGGCGCTGGAGAAGTTCGGCCGCGACCTGACCGCCGACGCCCGCGCGGGCAAGCTCGACCCGGTGATCGGGCGTGACGAGGAGATCCGGCGGGTGATCCAGGTGCTCTCCCGCCGAACGAAGAACAACCCGGTCCTGATCGGCGAGCCCGGGGTCGGCAAGACGGCAATCGTCGAGGGCCTGGCGCAGCGGATCGTCGAAGGCGATGTGCCGGAGTCGCTGCGCGAGCGGCGGGTGATCGCGCTCGACGTCGGTGCCCTGGTGGCCGGCTCGAAGTACCGCGGCGAGTTCGAAGAGCGCCTCAAGGCCGTGCTCAGCGAGGTCCAGGCGGCGGAGGGCCAGATCATCGTGTTCATCGATGAGCTGCACACGATTGTCGGCGCTGGGGCGACCGAGGGCGCGATGGACGCCGCCAACCTGCTCAAGCCGATGCTCGCCCGCGGCGAGCTGCGCGCCGTGGGCGCGACAACGCTCGAGGAGTACCGCAAGCACATCGAGAAGGACGCCGCGCTCGAGCGCCGCTTCCAGCCGGTGCTCGTCGGCGAGCCGGACATCAACGACACGATCGCGATCCTGCGCGGGCTCAAGGAGCGCTACGAGGTTCACCACGGCGTCCGGATCACCGACCCCGCGATCGTCGCCGCGGCGACGCTCTCCGAGCGCTACATCCCGGACCGCTTCCTGCCCGACAAGGCGATCGACCTGATCGACGAGTCCGCCTCACGGCTGAAGATGGAGATCGAGTCCTCTCCGGTCGAGATCGACGAGGTGGACCGCCGCATCCAGCAGCTCGAGATCGAGAAGCAGGCGCTGTCGAAGGAGAAGGACAAGGCCTCGAAGGCGCGGCTGGAGGCGATCGAGGCCGAGCTCGCCGAGCTCAACGAGGGCGCCGCTGAGATGAAGGCGCGCTGGCAGGCGGAGAAGTCCGCCATCGAAGAGATCAAGGCCGCCAAGGCCCGCTTGGAGGAGGCGCACCGCGGGGCGGAGCGCGCCGAGCGCGACCAGAACCTCGAGCGCGCCGCCGAGCTTCGCTACGGAGAGATCCCCGAGCTCGACAATGTCCTCGTCGAGCAGGAGGGGCGGCTCAAGCAGCTCCATGACGAGGGCGGGTCGCTGCTGACCGAAGAGGTCACCGAGGAGGACGTCGCCGAGGTCGTCGCGCGCTGGACCGGGATCCCGGTCTCGCGGCTGATGGAGGGCGAGGTCGAGAAGCTGATCCATATGGAGGAGCGTCTGCACGACCGCGTGATCGGGCAGGACGAGGCCGTCGAAGCGGTCGCGAACGCGCTTCGCCGTTCACGAGCGGGGCTCTCCGACCCCCACCGTCCGATCGGCAGCTTCCTCTTCCTCGGGCCGACCGGCGTCGGCAAGACCGAGCTTGCGCGGGCGTTGGCCGAGTTCATGTTCGACTCCGAGCAGGCGATCGTGCGCGTCGACATGTCCGAGTACATGGAGAAGCACTCGGTATCGCGGCTCGTGGGTGCCCCGCCCGGCTACGTCGGCTACGAGGAGGGCGGCCAGCTCACCGAGTCGGTGCGGCGGCGCCCCTACGCGGTTGTGCTCCTCGATGAGATCGAGAAGGCTCACCCCGACGTCTTCAACGTGTTGCTGCAGATCATGGACGACGGTCGGCTCACCGACGGCCAGGGCCGGACCGTGAACTTCACCAACACGATCCTGATCATGACCTCGAACGTGGGCTCCGACCGGATCACGGGCCCGATGGTCGACGAGGGGATCCGCGAGCAGATCGAGGAGGTGCTCGCGACCACGTTCAAGCCCGAGTTCCTGAACCGGATCGACGACGTGGTCATCTTCCACCGGCTCTCGCGCGATGACATCACCCGGATCGTCGACCTCCAGGTCGAGCTGCTCGCCGGTCGCGTCGGTGAGCGAGGCATCGAGATCGAGCTCACCGGCGACGCCCGCACCCTGCTCGGCAACCTCGGCTACGACCCGACCTATGGAGCGAGGCCGCTGCGGCGGGTGATCCAGCGCGAACTGATCGACAAGCTTGCGCTGAGGCTGCTCGAGGGCGAGTTCGGGGAGGGTGACGTGGTCCGCGTCGACGTCGAGGGCGGCGAGCTGGGGTTCGAGCGGACCGGCACCACCACGGCCGCGGCCGTCTAGCGGCCACCCGGCAACGAGCCGCACGTCCGCGTCTAGGCTCCCGCGGATGCGGATCGGGATCTGCGCCTACTGGTTCAACCGCGGGCAGGGCGTCGTCGCACGACAGATGCGATCGGCGCTCGACTCGCTCGGGCACGAGACGTTCGTGCTCGCGCGGCCGACGCGCGCCGGCAACATCCGGCCCTCGTTCGTGGACAGAAGCGGGGTCTGGGACCAGCCCGGGGTGACCGAGGCGTCCCAGTACCGGATCCCGGCCGCCGAGCTGGTCCACTGGGGGCGCGACAACGAGCTCGATCTCGCCTTCTTCGACCAGAACTACGAGCTGGATGCGATTTCGGCGCTGCGGGCCACGGGGGTGAGGACGATCGGCCGCTTCGTCTGGGAGCAATTCTCGAGCAAACACGTCGAGCAGGCAAGGCGGGCGCTCGACGTGATCTACTCGCTGACCGCCTGCGAGCGGGAACGCTACGCGGGGATGGGGATCGAGAGCCCGCGCGTGCACTGGGGCATCCATCCCGAGCTCTTGGCTTACGCCAAGAGCGAACCACTGCCCGGCACCTCCTCCACTTCGCGTCCGGGGGTGCCGGAGTCCGAGGAGGGACGACGTCCGGTTAGCTTCTTCTATCCCGCCGGCTTTCTCAGCCGGCGCAAGCCGGTGGCGCAGATCCTGAAGGCGTTTCGGAAGCTGCCGGGGGACAACGTCCGACTGGTGATCAAGGGCCAGGTGGAGCGCGAGGTCGAGCTGCTCGAAGGCGGCGCGGCGCGCGATCCGCGGGTAGAGGTGGTGCTCGAGGACCTACCCGCCGACGAGCACCTGCGCCTGTTTGCCGCCGCCGACGTCTGCGTCGCGCCGAGTCGCTGGGAGGGCCTGGGGCTTCATCTCTATGAGTCGATGGCGCTCGGGCTCCCGGTGATCACCAACGACAACCCTCCGATGAACGAGGTCGTCCACGACGGCGACAACGGCCTCCTGGTGGCGGGGCGCAGGCGCGGCAAGGCGCGGTCGGGGATCCCGGCGTACCTGCCGAGCGTCCGCGGGCTCGCTGCGGCGATGCGCGAGACGACCGAACCGAGGCGGCTGGCCGGGCTCCGCGAGGGTGCGCGGCGGGCGCGTGAGCGCCTCGCGTGGGAGCACACGGTGTCCGACTACGCCGAGCTGCTCAAGCGCGCCTCGTAGGCGGACCCGCCGGGCTCGCCCGCTCAAGCTCCCGGACCGGACGATCGAGCCGGCGGCGCACCTCCTCGACCTCGGCGGCTCCCAGGACCGGGCCGGCCACGAGCACGACCTCGCGCGCGGCGAAGGAGTGCAACTCGTCCTCGACCGCCTGCACCGGATCGGCGTCGCCAACCCGGCCGCCGGCCTCGAGGCCGGCGGCGGCGAGCGAGCCCAGCGAGATTGCGAGCACCCTCTGGGCCTCGTCGCGCGCCGCCGCGAGGTCGGAGGCCCAACGGTCGAGGCTCGACGTGGGCGCCGGTGCCACGACCAGCAGCTCAGCCGGCCCGCCGGCGCTGCTCGTCGAGCTCGCGCCCGCGCTCGCGATCTCGTCGATCTCGTCGATCAGCTCAGGATCGTCGAGCGCCTCAGAGGTGACCACGAGCAGGCGGTAACGACCATCGGGCGCGCTCGCGACCTCGATCTCCTCGTCGTAGCGTGCGCGTGCGGCGAGCACGAGGATCACCGCCACGGTAAGCGCGCCCATCGCGAGCCCGAGCTGCGGGCCGACGAGAGCGAACCCTGCGGTGCTCGGCACGACGATGGCCAGCACCACCAGCGGCAGCATCCAGGAGGGAAGGGCGAAGGGGACGAGCTTTCGCACGTCGCCTGCTACTCGCTTCGAATCGTCGCCGAGCCCTGGATCATCGGCTTGACCACCGGGCCCCCTTTCGGGAACGTCTTCGGCTCGATCGAGGAGACGTCGAAGCCCGCTGCCTCCAGCGTCGCGCGCGTGTCGCGGTTCGGATGGCAACGGCCCGCGATCCACCCCCAGGGGCGCTCGAGCCTGTCCTGCCACCGTGCCCGGCGCTCGTTCTCGGGGTCGCGGACGTGCTCGAACAACACCAGCCTGCCCTCCGGCTTCAGCACCCGTGCCACCTCGGCGAGCACCCGCTCCGGGTCGGCGACGGTGCAGAGGACGAGCGTCGAGACCACCGTGTCGAAGCGGGCATCCTCGAACGGGAGCTGCTCGGCCGACGTCTCGATCAGGTCGAACTCGAATCGCGGCGGGGCGGCGGCGAGCTTGTCGCGCAAGCGTCCCGCCATATGAGGGTCGGGCTCGATCAGGGTCAGTCTGGCCACCGCCGCCGGATAGTGGGGGAGGTTCGCCCCGGTGCCGGCGCCGATCTCGAGCACCTGTCCGCGCGCCTCGGCGAGTAGATCGGCGCGGCGGTCCGAGAGGCCCGCTTTCTCGGAGCCGGCGAGCATGCGGTCGTAGATCGCGGCGACGATGGGGTGCCCGGCCACGAGACAATGATCGCGCAAGAACGGGGCGCTCGGACTTGCGCCCCGCCGCGCGACGTGAAAGAAAGAGGACTGCGGCCATCCGGCCGCGCAGACCAGAGGAGGAGCCGGAGACGATGCCCACATACATCATGCTCACCCACCTGACGTCAGACGGGGTGAAGACGATCAAGGACAACCCCGCACGGGTTCAGGAGGTAACCAGGGAGGTCGAGCAGCTCGGTGTCAAGGTGCTCCACCAATGGGCGACGCTGGGCGAGTACGACTTCATCAGCGTTGTCGAGGCGCCCGACGAGAAGGCGATGGCGAAGCTCTCGGTCGAGATGGGCTCGCGTGGAACGGTGATGAACGAGACCCTGACGGCGATCGACGTTGAGGAGTTCACCTCGGCGCTGTGAGCGCGAAGCTCGACAAAGGAGCCGGTATTCCGGCGAAGCGCGAACCCCCATTGGCTGTGAGCGCGAAGCTCGACAAAGGAGCCGGTATTCCGGCGAAGCGCGAACCCCCATTGGCTGTGAGCGCGAAGCTCGACAAAGGAGCCGGTATTCCGGCGAAGCGCGAAGCTTCATCGGCATGAGAGTGCTGGTCGTCGGCAGCGGCGGGCGCGAGCACGCGATCGTTCGCGCCCTGGCGCGCTCGGGCCGGCGGCCCGAGCTCCTGTGCGCGCCCGGCAACGCGGGCATCGCCGCGGACGCGCGCTGTATCGCAACCGGCGGTGACGTCGAAGAGGTCGTGGCCGCCGCCGAGGCGGAGAGCTGCGATCTGGTCGTCGTCGGGCCCGAGGCCCCGCTCGTCGACGGGCTGGTCGATGCGCTCGAGGCGCGCGGGATTGCCGCCTTCGGGCCCTCCGCCGACGCCGCCCGGCTCGAGGGTTCGAAGGTGCACGCCAAGGAGTTGATGGCCGCCGCCGGAGTGCCTACGGCGGGGCACGCGGTGCTTCGCAGCCGTGAGGAGGCGCTCGATCACATCGCCTACGCCTCCTACCCCGCGGTGCTCAAGGCCGACGGCTTGGCCGCGGGCAAGGGGGTGATCATCTGCGAGGGCGAGCCGCAGGCCCGCGAGGCGATCGAGGCCTTCTTCGTCGAGCGGCGCTTCGGGGATACCGAGGTGGTGCTCGAGGAGCACCTCGACGGCGAGGAGCTTTCACTGCTCGCGCTCTGCGACGGAGAGAATGTGCTTCCGCTGGCGCCGGCGCAGGACTACAAGCGGATCTTCGACGGCGACGAAGGGCCGAACACCGGCGGCATGGGCAGCTACTCGCCGGTGCCGGGATTCGATGCCGGCCTGGTCGAGGAGTTCGCCGACGCGGCCCACCGACCGATCGTCGACCTGATGAGCCGGCGAGGAACGCCGTTTCACGGGGTTCTCTACGCCGGCCTGATGTTGACCGCGGAGGGACCGAAGGTGCTCGAGTACAACTGCCGCTTCGGCGACCCCGAGACACAGGCGGTGCTGCCGCGGCTGCAGACCGACCTGCTCGAGCTCTGTCTCGCGGCGCGCGCGCCGGGCGGGCTGGCGGGCGTGAGGGCGGAGTTCGCCGACAACTGGGCCGTGACCGTCGTCCTCGCCTCGGCGGGCTACCCGGCGAGCTCGTCGAAGGGCGACCTGATCAACGGCCTCGACGCGGTCCCCGGCGATGTCGAGGTCACCCACGCGGGGACCGCTAGAGCGGGCGAGGGCATCGTTACGGCCGGGGGCCGGGTGTTGAATGTGACCGGGCTTGGCCCGACCCCGGCCGCGGCGCGCGAGCGCGCGTACGCCGCGGCCGAGCTGATCCAGTTCGACGGCAGGCAGATGCGTACCGACATCGCCGAACGAGCGAGCGCAAAGCTCGAGCAAAGAGCATGAATTTGGGCGAAGCGCGATCCAAGTGCTGTGAGAGGGTCGCGCCGAGCTGAAACCCGAGAGGAGAAGAGTGGAGATCCAGGAGCCAACGCCGAATACCGAGACCGACGTCGAGACCCCGTCCTCACCGCCGGATCCGATGCCAGAGGTCGAGGCCGCGTTCAAGGAGATCGAGGTCGACGCTCCCCGAGTCGGGATCATCATGGGCTCGAAGAGCGACAAGCCAAAGATGCAGCCGGCCGGCCAGACGCTCCAGGACGCGGGCATTCGCTACGAGGTCCGTGTGATGAGCGCCCACCGCGACCCCGAGAAGGTGCGCGAGTACTGCCACGCCGCACGCATGCGGGGGCTCAAGGTGCTGATAGCGGGCGCCGGCATGTCGGCCGCGCTGCCGGGCGTCGCCGCCGCCCACACCGATCTGCCGGTGATCGGCGTACCGATCATGGGCAAGAGCCTCGGCGGCTTCGACGCCTTGGTGTCCGTCGTGCAGATGCCACCGGGCGTGCCGGTTGCCTGCGTCGCCATCGACGGGGCGAAGAACGCCGGCCTGCTCGCGGTACGGATAATCACCGCGTGATCGACCGCTACACCCGTGAGCAGATCGGCGGCGTATGGACTTCCGAGCGGCGCATGCAGGGCTGGCTCGAGGTCGAGCTGGCGGCGACCGACGCCTGGGCGGCGGAGGGGAGGGTGCCGGCCGAAGCCGCGAAGGCGTGCCGCGAGCGGGCGGCGTTCACGGTCGAGGCCGTGCTCGAGCGCGAGCGGACTACCAACCACGATGTCGCCGCCTTCGTCGACGTCGTCTCGGGCTCGGTCGGCGAGCACGGTCGCTGGATCCACTACGGCCTCACCTCCTCCGACGTCCTCGACACCGGACTGGCGATGCAGCTCGTCGAGGCGGGCGGGGTCGTGCTCGCGGGCGCGACGGCGTACCGCGACGCGCTCGTGGGCAAGGCGCGCGAGCACGCGGAGACGCTTTGCGTCGGGCGCACCCACGGCGTCCACGCCGAACCGACGACCTTCGGCCTGCGGCTCGCGGGCTTCGCCTTCGAGGCCGACCGCAGCTTGGAGCGGCTACGTCGCGCCTTCGAGCAGGCCTCCGTCGGCAAGCTCTCGGGCGCCGTCGGCACCTACGCATCGGTCCCGCCGAAGCTCGAAGCGGCGGTGATGGACCACCTCGGCCTGCGTGCCGAGGACATCTCGACCCAGGTCGTGCCGCGCGATCGTCACGCCGAGGTGCTGCAGGCGATCGCGCTCGCCGGCGCCGGGCTCGAGCGCTTCGCGCAGGAGGTCCGCAACCTGCAGCGGACCGAGGTGCGCGAGGTCGAGGAACCGTTCGCGTCGGGTACGCAGAAGGGCTCATCGGCGATGCCCCACAAGCGCAACCCGATCATCAGCGAGCGGATCTGCGGCCTGGCGCGCGTGCTGCGCGGCTACTCCCAGGCGGGGCTCGAGAACGTGGCGCTCTGGCATGAGCGCGACATCTCGCACTCCGGGGCCGAGCGCGTGATCCTGCCCGACGCGACGATCCTGCTCGACTACATGCAGCATCTCGCGGTGCGGGTGGTCGAGGGAATGACCGTTCACCCCGACCGCATGCGCGCCAACCTCGAGCTGACGCACGGAGCCCTGTTCAGCCAGCGGGCGCTGACCGCGTTGATCGAGTCGGGGATGACCCGCGACGAGGCATATCGGCTGGTCCAGGGGGCCGCGCAGGAGGCCTGGGATACCGGCACCCCGTTCCGGGAACTGCTCGCCGAGAAGGCCCCTGAGCTCGACCTCGATGCGGTGCTGGACCCGGACGCGTACCTCGTCCACGTTCCCGAGGTGCTGGCGCGCCTCGACCGGCTCAGCGGCTAGGCGGCTTCCGCTTCCTCGCGCCGGCCACGAACCGCTCGCCGCTCTTGAGCACGACGTGCTTGCCGTTGGTCAGGTCACGAGCCCAGACCTTGCCCTTGATCGACTCGATCAGGGTGGTGTCGTTGCAGCGGTCGCTGACTTGCCAGATCGTCCCCCTGGCCGAGCCCGAGCCCCGGTGCCCGCGACTGGTGAAGTGGCCCTCGCCCGAGCCCCACAGGCGGCGACCGCCCTTGCCGCGCCGCGGCGTTGCGAGCTTGTGCTTCGCGCAGCGCTCGAGCTCGCCCTTGAGCTTGAGCACGGTAAAGGCGCCCTTCTTGGTCGACTGGGTGACCTTGAACAGGCCGTACTTGAACTTCGCCGTCTCGAGCTTGTTCTCGCCCTTATAGGCGACGGTCAGCTCGACCGTGCCGTGGCGGGTGTCGATCAGGCTGCCGACCGGGATCGTCTCGCCCGCGGTCAGCTCGGTGAAGGCGCTCTCGCCTGGGCGCTTGATCAGCACCGTGCCCGAGAGCGGCGTCACGGTCACGCGCTTGCCTTGGAGTGGGGCGTCGCCGGCGCCTGACGCGGCGGACTCGCGGTCAAGACGAGTGAGCGCATCATCGGATTCGGAGGCGACGTAGACCGAGCCCCCGTCGGCGCTCACCGCGACCGAGGCGGGGTCGTCGAGCCCGTCGGTCGACGCCGCGCAGACGTCGGCGCCGGTGTCGTTGTCGTCGATGCAGGCTGGGGCGCCGAGCGCGCCGGTGGCCGGGTCGCGGTCGAAGCGCACGATCGCGGCGTCGCCGGACGTGGCGTAGACCGAGCGCCCGTCAGCGCTCACGGCGACCGAGAACGGGCCGTCGAGCCCGTCGGTCGATGCCGCGCAGGCGTCGGGCCCGGTGTCCATGTCGTCGATGCAGCCCGCCGGGGTCAGCGCCCCGGTGGTCGTGTTGCGGTCGAGGCGCACGATCGCGTCATCGAATATGCCGGCGGCGTAGACGGAGAGCCCGTCGGGGCTCACCGCGACCGATCTGGCGCCGACGAGCCCGTCGGTCGATGCCGCGCAGGCGTCGGGCCCGGTGTCGTTGTCCTCGATGCAGCCGGCCGGGGTCAGCGCGCCGGTTGTCGTGTTGCGGTCGAAGCGCACGATCGCGTTGTCGCCGAGCGAGGCGGCGTAGACGGAGCGCCCGTCGGGGCTCGTCGCCACGGCCCAGGCGCTGTTGAGCCCGTCGACTGAACCCGCGCAGACATCGGGCCCGGTGTCGTTGTCCTCGATGCAGCCGGCCGGGGTCAGCGCCCCGGTGGTCGTATTGCGGTCGAAGCGCACGATCGCGTTGTCGAGAGCGGAGGCGGCGTAGACGGAGCGCCCGTCGGCGCTCACCGCGACCGAGATGGCGGCGTTCAGACCGTCGGTCGATGCCGCGCAGGCGTCCGGGCCTTGGCCTGGATCGTTGTCGTCGATGCAGCCGGCCGGGGTCAGCGCCCCGGTTGTCGTGTTGCGGTCGAAGCGCACGATCGCGTTGTCGCCGGCGGAGGCGGCGTAGACGGAGCGCCCGTCGGCGCTCACCGCGACCGAGCGCGCGACGTCGAGCCCGTCCGTCGATCCCGCGCAGGCGTCGGGTCCGCTGTCGTTGTCGTCGATGCAGCCCGCCGGGGTCAGTCCGCCGGTCGTCGGGTCGCGATCGAAGCGCGCGATCGCGTTGTCGACCGCGGAGGCGGCGTAGACCGAGCGCCCGTCGGGGCTGACCGCGACCGAGTACGCGCCGTCGAGCCCGTCCGTCGATCCCGCGCAGGCGTCGGGTCCGCTGTCGTTGTCCTCGATACAGCCGGCGGGGGTCAGGTCGCCGGTCGCTGCCAGGGCCGCCGTGGTGATCGCCAGGGCCGTGGCACCCGCCAAGGCCAGCAGCCAAAGGCGCCGAGCGCGGACCCTTGGCCTCAGCCTCCCTAGCCGCACGGTGCGCGGGACACTATGGCGTCCCCGGCTCGCGGTCAAGGAATGCGGGACGCGTCGCCGACGGTGCCGAGCGTCAGACCCGATCGGTGGCGATCACCCTCGTGCCACCCGCCGGCGAGAGGGTGACGTTGCGGCGGATCGGGCGCTCGAGCCGGGGAGTCGCGGCGCGCAGGTCCACCGAGCGCAGGATGGTCTCGATCGCGACCCGCATCTCGAACTGGGCGAAGGCGGCGCCGATGCAGCGCCGTGTGCCGCCGCCGAATGGGATCCAGGAGAAGGTCTCGGGGGCCGCGTCGCCGAGGAAGCGCTCGGGACGGAAGGCGTAGGCGTCCTCGTAGACGTCGGCGCGGGTGTGGGTGAGGTAGATCGCCGCCATCACCACCGTCCCGCTGGGTAGCTCGAAGCCACCCAGCTCGGCGTCCGCGCGCAGCAAGCGTCCGGTGAAAGGGACCACCGGGCGCACCCGCAGAGACTCATCGACAACCGCCACGAGGTACTCGCTCTCGCCGGCATCGAGCGCGACCCGGAGTCGCTCGAGCGGCTCGGGATTGTGCAGGAGCAGATCAAACACCCAGGCGAGGCCGGTGGCCGTGGTCTCGTGGCCGGCGAGCAGCAGGGTCATCAATTGGTCGCGCAGCTCGGAGTCGTCCATCGCCGAGCCGTCCTCGAACCTGGCCGAGACCAGCATCGAGAGGATGTCCTCGCGGTCGGCCGCCTCCGGGTCGCGGCGACGATCGGCGATCTCGGCGAACAGGACGGCGTCGGCGCGATCGCGTAGCTCGTTGAGGCGACGATAGAGCGGCAGCCGGCGCACTCCCGGGGTCGCATAGCCGATCGCTACCGGCGACGCGGTCGAGCCGAGGATCTCGACCAGGCTGTCGCGGAGCCGCTCGCGCCGGCCGGCGTCCTCCACCCCGAACACTGCTCGCAGGATCACCTCGAGGGTGATCGCCTGCATGCTCGGATGGAGCGCGAACTCCTCCCCGCGCGGCCACGAGGCGATCGCACGCTCGGTGGCCTCGATGATCACCTGCTCGTACGCGCGCATGCGCTCGCCATGAAACGGCGGCAGCATCAACTTGCGCCGGCGCAGGTGCTCCTCGTCCTCCTGGAGCAGGAGCGATCCGGAGCCGAGCAGCGGCTTGAGGATGAGGTTGCGACCCGGGGCGATCGTGTTCACGCGGTCGGCGGCGAACAGGGCCTTCAGCGACGGCGGGTCGGAGACGAAGACGACCTCACCGGGTCCGAACAGGCTCGCCCGGAAGGTCTCGCCGAGCTCGGTGCGCCAGTGCTCCATGAACGGGATCGGGCGGACGATGAAACGCGCCGTCTGCAGCGACCTCGGCAGCGGCACGCTGGGAATCGCGACGTTGCCGAGCGACCCCTTCCCGGAGGAGGCGTCAGCGAGCGCCGCGCCGGAAGCGGAGCTCATCGCGTCGTCGCGAAGCGCTGGACCGCCGCCAGCAGCTCGTCGATCTTCTCGTCGGCCTCGGTCCCGCCCCGCTCGACCGCGTCGCGGACGCAATGGTTCGTGTGGTCGGAAAGCAGCTTCAGCGACACGCCCTCGAGCGCCTTGGTTACGGCGGCGACCTGGGTCAGCACCTCGACGCAATAGGCCTCGTCCTCGACCATCCGGCTCAGCCCGCCGACCTGGCCCTCGATCCGCGCCAGCCGGCGCAAGATCGCCTGCTTGTCCTCGACGTAGCCGGCGGTGTCGCTGCTCACCCGATCAACTATACCGGGGTGGGGTATCCATGGCTCGCCGGTGGCGGCTATCCTGATCGCCATGGCCGGGACGGTCGAGCGAATCGCCATCAATCCGACTGAATCCGCGTTGCCGGAGACGGTCGACTCGATCGAGGTGCTCGCCGGCCAGGGGCCCGTCGGTGATCGCTACTTCGTCGCCGCGCCCGCCGAGCGCGACGCCGAGGATCTGACCCTGATCGAGGCCGAGGCCCTGGAGGCGTTCACGGCAGAGACCGGGATCGAGCTCAGCCACGAGGAGTCGCGGCGCAACGTGCTCACCCGCGGCGAGCGCCTCAACGACCTGGTCGGCAAGCGCTTTCGCGTCGGCGAGGTCGAGTGCCTCGGCGTCGAGCTGTGCGAGCCCTGCAGCCACCTCCAGGGCCTGACCAGGCCCGGAGTTCTGCGTGGGCTCGTACGCCGCGGTGGCCTGCGCGCGAACGTCACCAAGAGCGGGCGGATCGCCGTCGGGGACGACCTGGCCGAGCTGTAGCATCGCGCCCTCTCGATGAGCGCCACTCTCGCCGACCTCCGCCTCCACTCCTCGGGCAAGGTGCGCGAGATGTACGAGGTCGCCGACGACCTGCTGATGGTCGCCTCGGACCGGATCTCGGCCTACGACGTCGTGCTGCCGACGGCGATCCCCGACAAGGGCAAGGTGTTGACCCAGATGTCGGTGTTCTGGTTCGAGACCACCGACCACATCTGCCCCAACCACTTCCTCTCCCAGGACGTGCCCGAGGAGGTCGCCGGCAAGGCGCTACGCGTGAGGCGACTCGAGATGTACCCGGTCGAGTGCGTCGCGCGCGGCTATCTCTCGGGGTCGGGCTGGAGAGAGTATCGCGACACCGGCGCGGTCTGCGGCATCGAGCTCCCCACGGGATTGACCGAGTCCGACAGGCTGCCCGAGCCGATCTTCACCCCGGCAACCAAGGCCGAGATCGGCGACCACGACGAGAACATCGATTTCGAGCGCGCCGTCGAGCTGACCGGCGACCGAGCCCTGATGGAGGAGCTTCGCCGGGTCACGCTCGAGCTCTACGAGCACGCACGCACCCACGCAGCAGGACGCGGGATCATCATCGCCGACACGAAGTTCGAGTTCGGCGCCTCGCCCGGCGCCGAGGTCGTGCTCGCCGACGAGGTCCTGACCCCCGACTCCTCTCGCTTCTGGCCCGCCGACGACTACGAGCCCGGTCGCTCACAGGCCTCGTTCGACAAGCAGTACGTGCGCGACTGGCTCGACGACTCCGGCTGGGACCACAGCCCGCCGGGCCCAGCGCTTCCGGACGAGGTGGTCGCCAACACCCGGGCCAAGTACGTCGAGGCCTACGAGCGGATCACCGGCCGCCGGCTCAGCTGAAACGGCCTCCCCTAGGCTGGGGGAGTGAACCTCTTCGTCCTCGGCCTGCGACGCTCGGGTACGACGATCCTCTATGACGCGCTCGATGCGGACCGCGGCCTGCGCTGCTTCTACGAGCCCCTGCGCGAGGACTCCGAGACGGTCGGTGGGGGCAGCGGGGCGCGGGACGTCGACGTGTTCGCCGAGACCCGGGAGCTGCGCGAGCGTTTCCGCGCCGAGCGATATCCCGAGCTGCAGATCGATCTCTTCAACTGGGGCGGCCCGCGTGCGCCCGAGCTCGAGCTCGAGCCCGACCTACCCGACCACGTCGCCGGCCTGCTCACGGCGCTGCTCGACCGGGCGCCTGATGTGGTGATCAAGGAGACCCGCCTTCATCACAAGCTTGGCGCAATCGCCGAGATCGACCCCGAGGCGGCAATCGTTCACCTGGTACGCGACCCGCGTGCCGTCACCGCGTCGATGCTGCTCGGACGCCGCCGGCGCACCGACATCTACCCTGACGCCACCGCCTTCTTCACCGCCCGAACCGGGCGCCGGCTGTGGTCGAGCCGGCGCATCTCCGATGACCTGGTCGCCCGCAGGCGCTCCCTCGACATCCCGGCCGACATACCCGACTTCCTGCGCCCGTTGCTGATCTGGAAGGCGGCGTACGAGACCACCGACGGCGACGGCCGGCGCCTGTTCGCCGACCGCTTCATGCAGGTTCGACTGGAGGATCTGCGCGCCGACCCCCGGGCGCAGCTCGGCCGGGTCTACGAACTGCTGGGCCGACCGGCTCCCGAAGCGGTGACCGGGTGGGCCGCGAGAACGTCCGGCGCCATACGGACATCCACCTCGCCGAGGATCCCCGGTGGGCGCGCGCGGCGCGCCTTCTGGGCCTGGAGGAGGAGCTCGATCGAGCCGGTTACGGGGAGATTCTCGAGCACGACGCGTTCGACGACGAGCCCCTCGACCTGACTCCGCCCCCGGCGCGCTCGCGACTCGCTGGGCTCATGGGGCGAGCCAGCCGCCGCCTCGCCGAACGCTAGTGTCAGCGTCGTGAAGGCCCGGGTGCTGATCCGGCCCAAGGAGGGGATCCTCGACCCCCAGGGCAAGGCGGTCGAGCGGGCGCTCCCGGCGCTCGGGTTCGGGGGCGTCTCGCAGGTTCGGATCGGGCGCCTGGTCGAGCTCGAGGCCGAGGACGGGCCGAGCTCGAGGAGCTGTGCGAGAAGCTGCTCGCGAACCCGCTGATCGAGGACTACGAGATGCGGAGATCGTACGTGGCGGCCTCGGAACCGGGCCGGCCACTCGGCGGAATCAACAGCCGGCCACCTGCCCGGCTTCGCCTGCGGGGGTGCCGGGGGCGGAGGCGGGATGAGGTTTGGTGTTCTCCAGTTTCCGGGGATCTGCGACGAGCGCGACGCGGTGCTTGCCTGCGAGCGGGTCGGCGAGGCGCGCCTCGTATGGCATGGCGACACCGACCTCGAGCGACCTCGACGCGGTGATCGATCCCGGGCGGCTTCTCCTACGGCGACTACTCTGCGCGCGGGGGCTATCGCGCGATTCGCGCCGGCGATGGAAGCGGTGCGCGCGTTCGCGGCCTCGGGCGGGCCGGTGCTCGGAATCTGCAACGGGTTCCAGGTGCTCTGCGAGGCCGGGCTGCTACCAGGCGCGCTGCTGCCCAACGCGGGGCTGCGGTTCGTCTGCCGCCAGGTCGAGATCGAGGTCGTCGGCACGGCGACGGTTGCGACCGGGGACTGCGAGCCCGGTGACCGGCTCTCGATCCCGGTCAAGCACATGAGCGGGCGCTGGTTCGCCCCGCCGGCATTGCTCGCCGAGCTCGAGGCGAACGACCGGATCGTCTTCCGCTACGCGCCCGGCGACAACCCCAACGGCTCGATCGCCGACGTCGCCGGGGTGGCCAACGAGCCCGGCAACGTCGTCGGCCTGATGCCCCACCCCGAGCATGCCGTCGACCCGCTGACCGGTTCGGCGGACGGCCTGCGGCTGTTCGAGTCGCTGGCGCGGAGCGCCGTCGCCGGCGCCGGCGTGAGCCCACTCCGCGAGGCGGCGCGGCCGAACCGCCGCCGGCACCGTTCGTCGTCGGCGTCGGTCGCTCCGGGACGACCTTGCTGCGGCTGATGCTCGACGCCCACCCGCAGCTCGCGATCCCGGCCGGAGACGCATTTCGTCCCCAAGCTGATCGAGGCCGCCGACGGCGGCGCCGACGCGACACGAGCTCGCGCACGTGATCGTCGGCCGCGTCGACTGGGCCGACCTCGGCCTCGATGCGGAACGGCTGCGCGAGCGCTTCGCAGATCGAGCTCGCCCCGGACCGGCGGCGATGCTGCGGGCCGTTCTACGGCCTCTACGCCGAGCGCCGGGGCAAGGACGCGTGGGGGGACAAGACGCCGATCTACGTCGACCCACATGCGGCGCGATCGGCGGCGCGCTCGCCGGAGGCGCGCTTCGTCCACCTGATCCGCGACGGCCGCGACGTCGCGCTGTCGCGGCGCGAGCGCGGCATGGGCGAGCCGGCAAACCGTCGGCTGCGCGGCGACGCTGCTGGCGCCGCGGATCGAGGACGCGCGGCGCCAGGCCGCGCCGCTGCGGCGCCGCTACATCGAGCTGCGCTACGAGGACCTGGTCACCGACGCCGGAGCCCGAGCTGCGGCGCGTCTGCGAGCTTGATCGAGCTCGAGTTCGAGCCCGGAGATGCTCGAGCTACCACCGCGGCGCCCGCGAGCGCCTCGCTGAGCTGAATCGGAGACCTGCGGCCGAGGGCGACGACCGTCCCGCACCGGCCCGGAACGAGCGCCGGATCGCGCCGCACGCGCTCGCCGTCCGAGCCGCCGAGAGCGCGACCGGATCGGCGCCTGGCGCGACGAGATGAGCGCCTCCGAGCGGGCCGAGTTCGAGGCCGTAGGCCGGCGAGCTGCTCGCCGAGCTCGGCTACGACGTGCCATCCTCGCTGCGCCCCGATGGCGCTCGACGTACTCGCTCGTACGCTGCGCAAGCGCCGCCTCGCGAGAGCCGCTCGGAGCCGTCGGCCGCGCGCCGTTCGTGGTCGGCGTCGGCCGCTCCGGCACGACGCTGCTGCGGATGATGCTCGACGCCCACCCGGAGCTCGCGATCCCCCCGGAGACGCACTTCGCTCAACCGCCGTCATCCGGGCCTCGGGCCGGGTCCGCTTCACCCGAGATCGCGTGGTCGCGATCGTCCGCGACCACCGCCGGCGCTGGAACGACTTCGGCCTCGACGGACAGCCAGACCTGCTCGCCCGCTTCGCAGGCGATCGAGCCGTTCAACACCTCCGACGCCCTGCGCGCCTTCTACGAGCCTCTACGCCGACAGGCACGGGCAAGCCGCGCTGGGGTGACAAGACGCCGGACTACGTGCGCGAAGATGAAGAAGATCCAGAACGACGCTCCCGGAGGCGCGCTTCATCCACGTGATCCGCGACGGCCGCGACGCCGGCCTGTCCCAGAACACGCGGGTGATCAAGCGCGGGAAGGAGCCCGTCCCGCCGCGGGAGATGGCTCGTCGCTGGCGCAAGCGCATCTGATCAAGGCGCGCGAGGATGCGGCCGAGATCGGCGACTACCTCGAGGTCCGCTACGAGGACCTGATCGATCGACACCGAGGCCGTGCTTGCGGCGCGTCTGCGAGCTGATCGAGCTCGACTACGACCCGGCGATGCTCGACTACCACGAGCGCGCCGAGGAGCGCCTGCAGGAGATGGCGGGGGCGCTGCCGGCGAAGAAGGGCAGGCCCGAGCGCGAAGCCGGCGAGCGCGTCGCCGCCCATGCGATGACGACGAAGCCGCCCGACTCCGAGCGCGTCGCCGTCTGGAAACGAGAGATGAGCGAGGCGGAGAACGCCGAGTTCGAGCAGGTTGCCGGGTACATGCTCGACGAGCTCGGATACGAGACGATGACCGCACGAGAGGGCTGGGTCCCGCCCGAGGAGTGGGCGCGCTCGAAGGACCGATCCGGGCGCGGCGACAGTGGCGGCAAGCGAGGCCTGCTCGCGCGTCTGCGCGGCGGCTGAGCGGCTATCCTCAACCGCTCGCCCGGGCCCAGCCCCCGCCCTCACCCGAGCCCGCGCACAACAGCCATGCGCCTGTTCTCACGATCGAACAAGGACGACGCACGCCGCCAGCCGGTCGTGTTCATCGTCGGCATGAACCGCTCCGGCACGACGCTGCTGCGGATGATGCTCGACGCCCATCCGGAGCTCACGATCCCGCCCGAGACCCACTTCGTGCCCGACCTGATCAAGGCCGCTCGCGAGCCGGGGGCGACGCCCGAGGACGCCCTGGCGGCGATGAAGTCGGCCCGCGAATGGGGTGACTTCGGTTTCTCCGACGAGGAGATGCTGGGCCGGTTGCGGGCGCTGCCCGAGGTCGAGCCGGGGCCCGCGGTGAGGACTTTCTACGAGGCCTACATGGAGCAGCAGGGCAAGCCGCGCTGGGGTGAGAAGACGCCCACCTACGTGCAGAAGATGAGGCTGATCGGGCGAGCGCTGCCGGAGGCCCGCTTCGTGCACGTGATCCGCGATGGGCGCGACGTCGCCCTCTCGGTGCTCGACCGGACAGTCCGCGACCTGACCGTCGCCGACATCGGCCGGCGGTGGCAGAAGAAGATCACCAAGGCGCGCGAGGACTCGCCCAGGCTCAAGCACTACACCGAGGTCCGCTACGAGGATCTGATCCTCGACACCGAACCCGTGCTGCGCCGGGTCTGCGAGTTCATCGAGCTGCCCTGGGACGATGCGATGCTCGAGTACCACGAGCGCGCGGGCGAGCGGCTGAAGGAGATGGCGCGAACCCTGCCCGGAGACGGGCGCGCGAAGGAGCTCAGCGTCGAACGCCGGATGGCGACCCACGCGATGACGACCAAGCCCCCGAGCGCGGATCGGGTAGCCCGCTGGCGCACCCAGATGACCGGCGAGCAGCGCGCCGAGTTCGAAGCCGTCGCCGGTGAACTGCTGGCCGAGCTCGGCTACCCGGTCGGCGTCGGCGCGGTCGAGAAGGCAACGGCTGACATTGAGGCGGCATGATCCGAGCCGCGCCCGCTGCATGCGGCTGACCCGCAACACCCGGACTCGAGGCGGAGGATTCTTGCGGTGCGTATAGGTCTGGTCACGAAGTGGTTCGCTTCGGGCCAGGCGGTTGTCTCGCGCTACATCCGCTCCGCGCTCGACGAGCTCGGCCACGAGACGTTCGTCCTCGCCAAGCCCGGGAAGGGTCCGCGAGCCCGCCAGGAGCGGGTCGCGGACCCGATCTGGGATCAGCCGGGGGTCACCCAGGCGTCGGAGGCGGATATCCCCGACGGCGAGTACGCAGCCTGGGCGGGCGGGCACGGGCTCGATGCGGTTTTCTGCGATCAGAACGACCAGTTCCCCGAGATCGCGGGCCTGCGCGAGGGCGGTGTGCGCACGATCGGCCGCTTCGTCTGGGAGCACTTCGCGCCCGAGCATGCCGGGCCGGCGCGAGAGGCCTTCGACGTCATCTATTCGTTCACGCGCGCCGAGCAGGATAGATACCGCGGCTTCGGGATCGACAGCCCGCTGCTCACCTGGGGCTGCCATCCCGAGTTGCTCGGGTACGTGCCCGCCGGCTCCTCCGCTTCGCGTCCGGGGCCGGCGGGGTTCGCCCAGGGACCGGACGAGGTGTGGTTCTACGTCCCCGGCTCGTTCATGGGCAAGCGCAAGCCGTTCGTCGAGATCGTCGAAGCGTTCACGCGGACGCGCGATCCCCGGCTGCGGCTGCTGATCCGCGGACAGGTCGATCGCAAGGCGGGAAGGCTCGAGCAGGCGGCGGCCGGAGATGGGCGGGTCGTGATCGAGCTCGAAGACCGCCCCACCGACGAGCACCTGCGCCAGTTCGCGAGCTGCGACGTGTGCCTCTCTCCCTCGCGCTGGGAGGGTCTGGGACTGCCCCTGTACGAGGCGGTGGCTTTCGGGATGCCTTCGATCACCAACGACTCGCCGCCGATGAACGAGATCGTGATCGATAATGTCAACGGGATCTGCGTCGACTCGGTGCCCTGGGGCGAAGCCGGGTCGGGCATCCCCGCCTTCGATCCGGACTTCGAGCAGCTCACGGCGGCGATCGAGCGGCTCGCCGACGACGTCGAGCGCGAGCGGCTCGCCGCCGGGGCGCTCGAGCTGCGCCAGGGCGAGCGAAGCTGGCGGCGTACGGTGGAAGGGCTCGCGGGCCTGATCGAGAGCGTGGGCTGAGCGTGCGCCTGGGAGTCGTGACGAAATGGTTCAACCGCGGCCAGCCGGTGGTCGGTCGCCAGACCCGCTCGGCGCTTGACGAGCTCGGCCACGAGACGTTCGTCCTCGCGCGACCGAAGAAGGAGCGCGGCCCGCGACCGGGCGCGCTCGACCGCGACGACGTCTGGGACCAGCCCGGAGTGACCGAGGCGAGCGCGTACGACATCCCGCTGCACGAGTACGAACGATGGGTGGACGAGAACGGGATCGATGCGGTCTTCTGCGACCAGAACTACCAGTTCAGCGAGCTCGCCTCGCTGCGTCGCAGTGGCGTGCACACGATCGGCCGCTTCGTCTGGGAGCACTTCGCCGAGGAGCACGTCGCCGGCGCGCGCGACGCCTATGACCTGGTCTTCTCGCTCACCCGCGCCGAGCAGGGCCGCTATGCGGAGATGGGGATCGACACGCCGTACGTGTCGTGGGGCTGCCACCCCGAACTGATCGCGTACGCCGAGTCGGCTGACGTCGCCGACGAAGGAACCGTGGTGTTCGTATTTCCGGGCGGGTTCCTCGGTCACCGCAAGCCGGTCGAACCGGTGCTGGAGGCGTTCACGGCGACGACGGAAGGCCACCTCCGGCTGATCGTCAAGGCGCAGGTCGACCGCAAGCAGGTGCGCCCCGTCGCACGGGCGGCCGAGCGCGACCCGCGGATCACTCTGCGGCTGGGCGACCAGCCCACCGCCGAGCATCTGCGAGAGGTCGCCGCCTGCGACGTGTGCCTGGCGCCCTCGCGCTGGGAGGGTCTCGGGCTACCGCTCTACGAGGCGATCGCGTTCGGCATGCCGGCGATCACCAACGATGCGCCACCGATGAACGAGGCGATCCACGACGGCATCAACGGCGTGCTCGTCAGCTCGCACCAGACCGGCACAGCGAGATCGGGCATCCCGGCGCTCGAGCCCGACGTCGATGCCCTGACCGCCGCGATCGAGCGGCTCGCCGACGACTCCATCCGCGCCGAGCTCGCGGCGGGAGCCGTGCGCGTGCGCGACCAGGAGCGGCGCTGGGAGGACACCGTGCGTGGGTTCGGGGAACTTCTCGAACGGGTAGCTTGAGCGGCCGCATGGGAATCGCCGATCAGATCAACCGCTACCGCCAGCGCGCGCGCATCGTGCTCGCGGGCCGTCGCCTGCGGGGGCGCACAGAGACGCCGGCGCCGGCGCCCTTCGTCTGCGGTGTCACCCGCTCGGGCACGACCCTGCTGCGGCTGATGCTCGACTCCCACCCCGAGGTCGCGATCCCGGGCGAGACCCACTGGGTGCCGAAGCTGATCAAGGCCCAGGAGCGGCGCAAGCACACGGCGGACGAGCTCGCCGACCTGATCGTCGACCACAAGCGCTGGGGCGACTTCCACCTCGACGCGGGCGAGCTTCGCGCCCGCTACAGGGCGCTCGACCCTGTGACCGCGGCCGACGCGATTCGCGCCTTCTACATGCTCTACGCCGAACGCGAGGGCAAGGCCCGCTACGGCGACAAGACGCCCGGCTACGTCAAGGAGATGCGCCGGATCCAGCGGGTGCTGCCCGAGGCCCGCTTCATCCACATCATTCGCGACGGCCGCGACGTCTCGCTCTCGCACCTGCGGATGAACTGGGGCCCCGAGTCCTACGCCGAATCCGCCCGGCTGTGGCGCAACCGGATCCGCAAGGCGCGCAAGATGGCGCCCTCGATCGACCACTACATGGAGGTCTACTTCGAGGACCTGGTCACCGACACCGAGGCGGTCGTGCGCCGGGTCTGCGACTTCATCGAGCTCGACTTCGACCCGGTGATGCTCGACTACCACGAGCGCGCCGAGGGCCGGTTGGCCGAGAAGGCCCGCGATCTGCCGCGCACGAACCGCCCGGCGCAGCCGGCCGAGGCGCGGCTGGAGAGCCACCGGCTCGCCAAGGAACCGCCGCGCTCGGACCGGATCGGGATGTGGCGCGAGCGGATGACGCCGGAGGAGGTCGCCGAGTACGAGGCGGTCGCCGGCGACATGCTGGTCACGCTCGGCTACGAGCTCGTCAGCGAGGCCGGCGAAGAGCGCGCTCGCGAGAAGTCCGCTGTCGCTCCGGTCTAGCTCCCCGGCGCGGCGCCGGGCGCAGTCCCCCTAACCGACGGGATAGCGGAAGACCTGTAGCCCGGATGCCGGGCTGATCTCCACCCGTTGGGCGCGCTTGATCCTCTCGTCGGTGAGCAGCGGCTTCGTCGAGCCAACCAGGTTGAGGTACAGCGTCGCCGGCAGACCGGTGCTCTCGTCGACCGCGTCCTTTGTGATCCGGATCGCGCCCGCCTTCTGCGCCGTGCACGGCGTCGGGTAGCCGCTCGGGCCCTGGGTGCAGTTGAAGCCGTTGGCCTCGGTGGCATCGCCACGGAGCTGGACGGCGCTGCGGGCGAGGCCGCTGGGATCCGTCGAGGTCGGCTGCTCCGCGACGATCACGCGCGAGGAGATGAAGGTGTTGAACGGGAGCTGGTCGATCGTCGCCATGTAGCTGCCGTCGAACGCCAGCACCTCGCCCTTGAGCGGCGCGACGATCGGAATCGAGTGGATCACACGGCGTTTCTCCTTCTTCCCCTCGGTCAGCGGCAGCGCCTCGTTGACCAACTCGCCGGTCGACTGCTCGCTCGGAGGCGACACGTCGCTGCGAGCCTGGACCACGTTCAGGCGGCCCTTGTCCTGCTTGACGCCGCCGTCGGGCTGGTCGGCGCCGAGGACGACGCGATTGCCGCGGCGCGCATTGCGGTTCGAGGCGCCGAGGACCATGTTCACGTAGCAAGCGTTGGCCGGGCAGGGCAGGGCGGCGAGGTCGAGCACCGGCTGGTCGACGTTCGGGATCGCGAGCGTGCAGTGATGGTTGCGGTTCGGCCTGCGCTGCTTGCACAGCACCTGCTCGGTTCCCGAAAGCGGGATCGAGGCGCTGTCGGCCTCCGGACCGGCGGCGAGCACGATCCGCGCGCTGATCGTCGGGTTGAACTCGTAGCGGCGCCCGACGCATCGCGGCCCCTTCGCCACGCATGTCGTCGAGACCTGGACCTCACCGCTGACGCGCATCCGGTCGCCGACCTGGATGCGCTCGAGCTGATCGGGGCCGAGCGACATCACGACTCGGTCCTTGAGCCCGGCCGCGGTCGCGATAGGAACGCTCGCGACCATCTCCGAGTCGTTGCCGGTGGTCGCCAGCTCGGCCTTCGGCGGGTCCTCGGAGCTCCCCGCGGCGGCGATCGCCGGCAGCCCGAGCGCGGCCAGCACGGCGAGGATCGGCGCGGCGCGGCGCCTGCAGGTCACGGTGGCCATCTCCGTGATCACAACACGACAGACCCCCCAAAGCAGCGGCCGAGCAGCCACGGTGAATGACGACGTGCACAGGCGCGATACTCCGCGACTTGACCGTCTCCGAAGCCAGGCACCGCGAACTGGGTCTCTCCGACGCCGAGTTCGAGCTGATCGTGCAGAAGCTTGGCCGCGAGCCCAACGACGTCGAGCTGGCGATGTTCAGCCTGCTGTGGTCCGAGCATTGCGCCTACAAGCACTCGCGCAAGCTGCTGCGACGGCTCCCGACCGAGGGATCGAGGGTCCTGATGGGACCGGGAGAGAACGCGGGCGCGGTTTCGGTCGGCGATCGCTGGGCGGTCGCGTTCAAGGTCGAGTCGCACAATCACCCGAGCGCCGTCGAGCCGTTCCAGGGGGCGGCCACCGGGGTCGGCGGCATCCTGCGCGACGTGTTCGCACTCGGCGCGCGGCCGATCGCGGTGCTCGATTCGCTGCGCTTCGGCGAGCTCGAGTCGGCGCGCTCGCGGTACCTCTTCGATCACGTGGTGGCCGGGATCGGCCACTACGGCAACTCGATCGGCGTGCCGACGGTTGGCGGCGAGGTCTACTTCGAGGGCCCCTACGAGCAGAACTGCCTCGTCAACGCGATGTGCGTCGGGCTCGCGCGCGCCGATCAGATGGTGCGGGCGGCTGCGGCCGGGGTCGGCAACGCCGTGGTCCTGATGGGCGCGTCGACGGGCCGCGACGGGATCGGCGGCGCCTCGGTGCTCGCGTCAGCCGAGCTCGAGGAGGGTGACGACTCGAAGCGGCCGACGGTTCAGATCGGCGACCCCTTCGAAGAGGCCAAGCTGCTCGAGTGCTGCCTGGAGCTGCTGGGGCGCGACCTCCTGGTCTCGCTCCAGGACCTCGGAGCCGCCGGGCTTACCTCGTCCGCGGGCGAGATGGCCTCGAGCGGCGGGGTCGGGATCGACATCGACGTGGCCCGTGTGCCCTTGCGCGAAGCGGGCATGGAGCCGTTCGAGATCATGGTCTCCGAGTCGCAGGAGCGGATGCTCGCGGTGGTCGAGCCCGGGAAGGTGGATGACGTGCTGGCGCGGTGTGAGCGCTGGGAGACGGGCGCCGCGGTCGTCGGCGAGGTCACCGGCTCGGGCGTGTTCCGGGTGCTGCGCGCGGACGAGCTCGTCGGCGAGATGCCGGTCGCGGCTCTGGTCGACGATTGCCCCCTCTACGACCTCGAGCCAGAAGCGCCGAGCGGCTGGATGTACGGCAACGAGGACACGTTCTCGGAGGCACTCGGCAATGTGCGCGCCTCCCTTGACCCGGTCGCCCCCGGACGCGAAGCGGAGGAGGCGAGCGGAACGTTGCTGGTTCTCCTGGCCTCGCCGAGCATCGCCAGCAAGCGCTGGGCGTTCGAGCAATACGACTCCGTCGTCCTCTCGCACACCGTCCACCGCCCCGAGGCCTCCGACGCCGCGGTCCTGCACCTGCACGAGGCCGAGGCGACGATCGCCGTCTCGATCGACGGCAACGGGCGGCGCGTCGCCTGCGATCCCTACGCGGGCACGGTCGAGGCGGTGCTCGAATGCGCGCAGAACCTCTCCTGTACGGGGGCCGAGCCGCTCGGGCTGACCAACTGCCTCAACTTCGGCAACCCCGAGAAGCCGGCGGTCGCCTGGCAGCTCGAGCGCTCCACGCGGGGCCTCGCGGACGCCTGTGAGGCGCTCGGCGTCCCGGTCGTCGGCGGCAATGTGTCGCTCTACAACGAGACGGAGGACGGCCCGATCTACCCGACGCCGGTCGTCGGCATGGTCGGCGAGCTGCCCGATCCGCAGCGGTGCGGCGGGCTCGCGCTGCGCGACGGAGACGCGATCGCAGCCTGCGGCCCATTCTCGCCCTCGCCGGCCGGATCGGAGTTGGCGAAGCTCCGTGGCGAGCTCGGGCCCGGGCTTCCGTCGCTGCCGGTGGACGAGGTCCGCGCGGCGATCGAGCTGGTCCGCAACGCGGTTCGCACCGGGCGGGTGACGGCGGCCCACGACATCAGCGACGGCGGCCTGGCCTGCGCCGCGGCGGAGATGGCGATCGCGGGGGGCGTCGGACTCGAAGCCGATCTCGACCAGATGGTCGAGATGCGTGGCTGCTCGGGCGAGACCGCGCTGTTCGGCGAGGGACCCGGAGGGTTCCTGCTCGCCGGCGAGCGCGCCGAGCTCGAGGCGCTGGCGGGCGGAGGGGTCGATCTGCTCATCGTCGGAGCGGCCGGCGGGGATCGGATCAAGATCTCGGCGGCCGAGGCCGAGGCCGACGTCATGCTCGCCGACGCCGAGCGGGCCTGGCACTCCCTGGGCGAGCGGGTGGAGGGGGTCGCGGCGGGCTGATCCCGCTCGGATTCTGCCTGCACTCGCACGCGGGTGTCGCCTCGCCGCGTATCGGGTCCTTGCCGTCCTAGCGATCCCGCCCGGCCGATCTCGTCGCGCGCGGCGAGGCGAATCCGGTCTCGTTGCTAGCCTCTTCGTGCAGGCGGCCCGCCTGCGCCGACCCAGCTCTCCCGGGAGTCTCGATCAGCCCATGAGTGAGACCGAGCGGCCGATTTCCGACCGCGATGGACCGCGCGATGAGTGCGGCGTGTTCGGCGTCTACGCGCCGGGTCGCGACCCTGCCCGGCTCTCCTACTTCGCCCTCTACGCGCTCCAGCACCGTGGCCAGGAGTCGGCCGGGATTGCGACCTGCGAGGGCGGTCACATCACCACCCTCCGCGACACCGGTCTGGTCTCACAGGTCTTTGACGAACGCAAGCTGCGGGCCCTCGACGGCGACATGGCGATCGGCCACGTGCGCTACTCGACCACCGGTGGGGGCTCGTGGGAGAACTCGCAGCCGGTCTGGCGCGACGACGGTCGCGAGGTCGCACTGGCCCACAACGGGAACCTGACCAATGCGGTCGAGCTCCACAACGAGCTGCGCGACCGCGGGATCGTCTTCCGCGGCACCTCCGACTCCGAGATCATCGCCGCGCTGCTCTCGATCGAGGAGGCGAGGCCGATCGAGAACGCCGTCGCTGAGGTAATGCCCCGACTCGAGGGCGCCTACTCAACCGTGGTGATGACCAAGCGCGCGGTCGTCGCCTTCCGCGATCCGCACGGGGTTAGACCACTGTCGCTCGGCCGCCTCGGCGACCGCTGGTGCGTCGCCTCGGAGAGCTGCGCCTTCGACATCATCGGCGCCGAGCTGGTGCGCGAGATCCATCCCGGTGAGGCGGTCTCGTTGACCGCGGACGGGCTCGAGACGCGACAGGTCGTGCGCTCCACCCGCCAGGCCCACTGCGTCTTCGAGCAGATCTACTTCTCGCGGCCGGACTCGCGGCTCGAGGGAAGGGTGCTGCAGGAGGTCCGCGGCCGGATGGGAGAGATCCTCGCCCGCGAGGCTCCCGTGGATGCCGACCTGGTGATCTCGGTGCCCGACTCGGGCAACGCCGCCGCAAACGGCTTTGCCCGGGCGTCGGGGCTGCCGAAGGACGACGGCCTGATCAAGAACCGCTACGTCGCCCGCACCTTCATCCAGCCCGGGCAGGAGCTGCGCAAGCACGGTCTGCGGATGAAGTTCAACCCGCTGCCGGAGATCGTCTCCGGCAAGCGCCTCGTGGTGGTGGATGACTCGATCGTGCGCGGCAACACCACCAGGCAGATCATCGGCATGTTGCGCGACGCCGGCGCGCTCGAGGTGCACCTGCGGATCTCCGCGCCGCCGATCCGTCATCCATGCCACTACGGCGTCGACATGTCGACGCGTGAGGAGATGATCGCCCACCGGAGGACGATCGACGAAGTCGCCGACGAGATCGGTGCCGACTCGCTCGCCTACCTGTCGATCAACGGGGTCTACGAGGCCGTCGGCACGCCGCGCAACGTCCATTGCGACGCCTGCTTCACAGGCGACTACCCGCTTGGCGACGACGGCGGCGCCAACGGCAAGTTCGCACTCGAGCAGCTGACGGTCGTCCAGGGCGCAAGCTGACCGCGGAGCTCACAGGGGCGCTCCAGCGCCATTTCGGCCATCCCGCCTTCCGGCCCGGACAGGCCGAAGCGATCGAAGCCGCGGTCGCCGGCCGCGACGTCCTCCTGGTGATGCCCACCGGCGCCGGGAAGTCCGTCTGCTACCAACTTCCGGCACTGATCTCGGATCGGCTTGCGGTGGTGGTCTCGCCGCTGGTCTCGCTGATGCAGGACCAGGTCGAGAGCCTCGGCAACGACGCGGCGTTGATCAACGCGCAGCGCGACCCCGCCGACAACCGGGTCGCGCTCGAGCGCGCGATCTCCGGCGAGGTACGGATGCTCTACGTCGCCCCGGAGCGGTTCGCGACGCCGGGCTTCGTCGACCGGCTGCGCTCGGCGCAGGTTGGCCTGTTCGTGGTCGACGAGGCGCACTGCGTGAGCCAATGGGGGCATGACTTCAGGCCCGAGTACTTCCGCCTCGGCGAGGTGGCCCGGGCGCTCGGTGCCCGCTCGACGTTCGCCGCGACGGCGACGGCTACACCGCAGGTCGCCAGCGACGTCGTCCGCCGACTGGGACTGCGCGACCCGGTTCGGATCACGACCGGATTCGATCGGCCGAACCTCTCATATGACGTGGTGGCTACCGGCTCCGGCGCGGCGAAGCACGAGGCCACGCTGGCGCTGCTCTCCGAGCCCGGAGCGCTGCCCGCGATCGTCTACGCGGGGACGCGGAAGAAGACCGACGAGACCGCCGCCCGGCTCGCCCGCGAGCTCGGCCACCCGGTTCCCGCTTATCACGCCGGGATGGAGCGCGAGCCCCGCGCCGAGGCGCAACGAGCGTTCATGTCGGGGCAATCACCGGTGGTCGTCGCCACCAACGCCTTCGGGATGGGGGTGGACAAGGCCGACGTGCGCACCGTGATCCACGAAACGGTGCCGTCGTCGCTCGAGGCCTACTACCAGGAGGCCGGGAGGGCAGGTCGAGACGAGCGGCCCTCGCGCTGCGTGCTGCTGGCCGAGAACCGGGACAAGGGACTGCACGTGTTCTTCATCAACCAGGTCGACGACGCGGAGGCAAAGCGCCACCGCTGGCGCCAGTACCGCGAGGTCTGGGGCTTCGTCGAGGGTGGGGTCTGCAGGCGGAAAGCGATCCTGCGGCATTTCGGCGATCGATCGGAGGGGCGGGCGCAGGGCCGCTGCTGTGACATCTGCGACGGTCCCCTTGGGCAGATCGTGCGGCAGCCGCCGGGCGTCCGGGCCACTGCCGGTGATGGAGTCGAGAGCGCGATCGTGGCTGTGGTCGAGGCGGCCTCGCCGGACGTGGGCCGAACCCGCGCGGTCGAGATCCTGCGCGGCGGCCGCAGCAAGGTGGTGGTCAAGCACGGCTACGACTCGCTCCCGGGCTACGGTGATTTCCACGCATGGCGGGCCGATGATCTGCTGGCCGAGGTCGATGCCCTGATCGACGCGGGGCGGTTGCGATCGACCGGCGGGAGGTTCCCGAAGCTGAAGGTCGCCGCATGAGCGCCGTATTGCGGGTCGGGGTGCTGGCGTCGGGGGCCGGCACCAACCTGCAGGCGATCCTCGACCAGCTCCACGGGCGTGAGGGGATCGAGGTGGTCGCAGTCGGCTCCGACAAGCCCGCGGCGAGGGCGATCGAGCGGGCGGGCGGCGCCGGGATCGAGACCGCCGCCTTCGCGATCGGCGACTTCTCCGATCGTGAGCAACGCGACCGGGCGATCGCGGACTGGCTCGCCGGACACGACGTCGACCTCGTCGTCCTCGCCGGGTACATGCAGCTGCTCACCGAGGGGTTCGTGCGGCGCTTCCCCAACCGGATCGTCAACGTGCATCCGGCGCTGCTGCCGTCGTTTCCCGGCCTCGACGCGATCGGACAGGCGCTCGAGCACGGGGTCCGGATCACCGGGGTCACCGTTCATTTCGTCGACGAGGGGATCGACTCGGGGCCGATCGTGCTCCAGCGCCCTGTGCCGGTGCCGCCTGGCCGCGACCGGGATGCGCTCGAAGCGGCGATCCACGCGACCGAGCACGCCCTGCTCCCGGAGGCGATCCGGATGATCGCCGCCGGGCGGGTGAGCATCGACGAGACGAACCCCCGACTGGTGCGGATCGAACCCGACCCGGGTAGCTCCCGATCCGGCATAGACTCGGACGCATGAGCATCGAGGCGGCAATCACCGCGGAGGGTGGTTCGGCACCGGCGGGGAGCCCGGTGCGGGTCAGGCGGGCACTGATCTCCGTCTCCGACAAGACCGGCGTGGTCGAGTTCGCCCGCGGGCTCGCCGGCCTCGAGGTCGAGATCCTCTCCACCGGCGGCACCGCGGCGGCGATCCGCGAGGCAGGGATCGAGGTCACCGACGTGGCCGAGTTCACGGGCTCCGCCGAGATCCTCGACGGCCGGGTGAAGACGCTGCACCCCCGCCTCCACGCCGCGCTGCTCGCCCGACGCGACGACCCCGATCATGTCGCCACGCTGGAGGCGGAGCAGATCGAGCCGATCGACCTCGTCTGCGTCAACCTCTACCCGTTCGAGGAGACCGTCGCCAGGCCCGGCGTGACCGAGGCCGAGGCGGTCGAGAAGATCGACATCGGCGGCCCGACGATGATCCGGGCGGCGGCGAAGAATCACCATGACGTGGCGGTGGTGGTGCGTCCGGAAAGCTATGACGCGGTCCTGGCCGAGCTCGGCGAGTCCGGGGGCGAGATCTCGGCGGAGACCCGGCACTGGCTGGCCAACGAGGCGTTCGCGCACACGGCCACCTACGACGCCGCGATCAGCCGCTGGTTCGCGCTCCGCTACGAGTCGTATCCGAAGCACTGGGTGATGGCGCACCAGAAGTTCATCGACCTCGCCTACGGCGAGAACCCGCACCAGAAGGCGGGGCTCTACGTCGAGGGCGGCGGACGGCCGCACGTGCTCTCGGCGATCGGCAAGCAGCACGGCAAGCCGCTGTCGTTCAACAACGTGCTCGACCTCGATTCGGCGCGCCGGCTGCTCGACGAGTTCGACCAGCCCGCGTGTGTGATCGTCAAGCACAACAACCCTTGCGGCGCGGCGATCGGCGAGAGCGCCGCGGTTGCCTACGAGAGGGCATTCGCCTGCGACCCGGTTTCGGCGTTTGGAGGGGTGATCGTCTTCAACCGGGCGGTGGCACGGCCGCTCGCCGAGCGGCTTCACGAGCAGTTCATCGAGGTCTTGTTCGCTCCCGGCTTCGACGACGGAGCGGTGGAGCTGCTCACGCAGAAGGAGTCGGTGCGGATTCTCGAGCTCGAGGAGGGCGAGCCGATCGAGTACGAGCCTCGCGAGCGCGACGTCAAGCGGGTGCGCGGCGGGCTGTTGGTCCAGGACCCTGATCGGGTGGACGAGGGCCGCGACTCGATGATCGTGCCTACGGCCGCGCAACCAACCGATGAGCAGTGGAGGGACCTGCTGTTCGCGTGGAAGGTGTGTCGCCACGTGCGCTCGAACGCGATCGTGTTCGCCAAGGACGGCGCGACGGTCGGCATCGGCGCCGGTCAGATGAGCCGCGTGGACTCGGTCCGAATTGCGACCGAGAAGGCGCAGGACGCTTTTGGTGACGCGTCGACCGCGCTCTCCGGATCCTCGCTCGCGTCCGACGCGTTCTTCCCTTTCGCAGACGGCCCGCAACTGGCGATCCGCGCCGGCGCCACCGCGCTGATCCAGCCCGGCGGGTCGAAGCGAGACGACGAGGTCGTGGCCGTCTGCGACGAAGCCGGTGTCGCGATGGTGTTCACCGGGCGCCGGCACTTCCGCCACTGACCGCCCCGGCGGGCGCGGGCTCGACGCTTCACGTTCTGCGCGTGTTCTGCGCCGAGGGCGGAACCGGCGGCAATCCGCTCGGTGTCTTCCTCAAAGGCACCGAGGTTGTCGACGCAGACCGACAAGCGGTCGCGCTCCAGCTCGGTTTCTCCGAGACCGTGTTCGTCGATGACCTCGAGCGCGCGGAGATGCGGATCTTCACCCCCGAGGTGGAGCTGCCGCTGGCCGGGCACCCGCTTGTCGGCACGGCGTGGCTTCTGCGCGAGACCGGATCGCCGCCGGAGGTCCTGCGGCCGCCGGCGGGCGAGGTGCAGGTGCGCTTCGACGGCGAGCTCACGTTCTGCGCCGGCGATCCTGACTGGGCACCGCCGTTCGAGTTCGTGCAGGTCGCCTCGCCTGCCGAGGTGGAGGAGCTCGCGGGTCCGCCCGACGGGTCCGGGATGGTCGGGGTCTGGGCGTGGCTGGACGAGCCGCGCGGGGTGATCCGCGAGCGCGTCTTCGCACCCGAGGCGGGGGTGCCCGAGGACGAGGCGACGGGGTCGGCGGCTATGCGGCTCACGGCGCTGCTCAGCCGCCCGATCGAGATCCACCAGGGTCGCGGCTCGGTGATCCTCGCCCGACCGCTCGCCGGCGGGAGGGTCGAGATCGGCGGGGGGGTGGCGCTCGACGAGGTCCGGGGCCATCGACCCTAGCGAGCGGCCAGCCCATCGAAGCGCGCAGTGCCCCCGGCAGGAGTCGAACCTTGCGACGCCCGGATTAAAAGTCCGGCGCTCTGACCGCTGAGCTACGGGGGCGGTTCGGAGCTTACGCAGCGTCAGCGAGACCGCGAACCTCGATCTGGGTTCTCCGCCGATGGCAGTTCGCGCACCGCACCTGACACCGGGCGATCTCGTTCTGGAGCGTTTTCAGCGCACACCCCCGTCGAGCCATCGCGATGACATTCCCCCGCTTGTCGCCGATGTGGTCGAACTCCAAGAGGAGGAGATCAAGGAGTCCGCAGTCGACGCAGGGGGTGCTCGCAAGCGTTTGCTGAATGAGCTTCATGTTGCGCCTCTCAGCAGGAAGTAGCTGCGTGCTGGAATCGAGGCTGGTCGGATCGCTCCTCCACGAAGTGGCCGCGCGAGCGGCCGTCCGGTAGCGATGACAATTCACGCAGACCACCTCGCAAAGCGAGATCTCCTGCTGGAGTCTGCGAACCGACCAGCCCTGCGCGAGCAGCACGCTGAGGCCCTCCGCCTTCGACTGGACGTGGTCGAACTCGAGCACGAGCGGATCGGCCTCACCGCAGTCGCTGCAGGGATGCTCCGCCAGGTACTGATCGACGTAGCGCCCACCCTCGACCTTACGGCGGCGACGTGCCGTCGCTGACTGCTGTCGATGGAGCTCACCGCGAAGCTGGAAGTAGGCGATGAAGCACTCCTTGCACCAGTGCTGTCGGCCCGTCTGCGAATGCCTGCTGAAGCCCTCGATCGGGAGGCTCCGCCTGGCACCGGCCGCAACTCTTCAGCTCGCCGGAGAGCCCGGAGGGATGCGGCTCTTCCGGCGCTATGGCGCTGCGGTGTCGAGCCACCGGGATGTCCCTGACCCATACGCTCACCGAGGGGAGGGACACGTCCAGCTCGAGGGCGATGCGGCGCAGCGGCCAGCCGAGTCCTCGTAACCGCCTGGCTTCGACACGCGCTGCGTCCTTTCTCCTCATTGCGAACATATGTTCGCGTCCAGGCCGGACGCAGCGTGGACTACATCAAGACGTAGAGTGGCCCCATGCGTGTCTCGGCGAAGGCGGACTATGCGGTGCGCGCGCTGGTCGAGCTGGGGAGCGTGGGGGCGACCGAGCAGGAACCCGCGAAGGGCGAGGCGGTCGCCGTGGCGCAGGCGATCCCGATGCGCTTCCTCGAGAACATCCTCGGCGAGCTGCGCGTCCACGGGCTCGTGCAGAGCCGGCGGGGCAGCGACGGTGGCTACTGGCTCGCGCGGGAGGCCAGCGAGATCACGCTTGCCGAGATCATCCGTGCGGTCGAGGGCCCGCTGGCGACGGTACGCGGGGAGGCGGCGGACGAGATCGACTACGAGGGTGCCGCGGCGCCGCTGGAGCAGGTATGGCTGGCACTGCGGGCCAACATTCGCGGGGTGCTCGAGTCGGTGACCGTCGCCGACGTCGTCGACGACGCGCTGCCGGCACGGATCGGCGCGCTCGGCGAGCACCCCGACATGCGCGACGCGGGTTAGCGATCCCCCTTTCCGGCCTCCCGCGCCTCGCCGTCGAGCTGGCGGAAGGTCGCGTAGAGGACGATGCCGAGCCAGCCGATCAGCAGCGCGAGCATCAGCCAGGCGACGAGGCCGACGAGGCTCACGCGAGCGCCAGCTCCTCGGTCCGCGGGTCGGCCCCGTTCTCGTCGAACACCCTCGCCCGGCTCGGGTCGACGTAGACGATCTGGCCGTCGGCGAGCTCGAGCTCCTCGACCTGGGCGCCGGTGAGCTGCGCGATCAGCGGGCTGCCGTCGGCGAGCGTCAGCTCGATCCGGTTCTCGAAACCGAGGCGGACGATGCGGTCGATCATCGCCTCCTCGCTTCGCGGCCCGCGCACGTGTCCGATCCGGACGTCATGCGGGCGCACCAGCAGCGACCCGATCCGATTCGCGGTGCCGACGAAGCTCATCACGAACTCGGTCTCCTCGGGCCGAGGGCCAGCCGTTCCTTTACCCGGCTAACTCGCTGACCTTGGTGGAGAACTTCGTGCGGATGACGTTCGGCTTCCCCGCCGAGCCCTACCAGGTGGACCCAGAGATCGTCCGGGCGCTCGACATGCTGTTCATCCTGCACGCCGACCATGAGCAGAACTGCTCGACGGCGACCGTGCGGCTGGTCGGCTCGTCGCAGGCCAACCTGTTCACGTCCATCTCCGGTGGGATCAACGCGCTCTGGGGTCCGTTGCACGGCGGCGCCAACCAGGCGGTGCTCGAGATGCTCGAGCGGAATCCGCAAGGATGGTGGCGACGTCCGCGAATTTGTCCGCAAGGTCAAAGACCGCGAGGACGGCGTGAAGCTGATGGGCTTCGGCCACCGCGTCTACAAGAACTACGACCCCCGCGCACGCATCGCCAAAGAGCATGCCAACAAGATCCTCGGCAAGCTGGGCGGCGACGACGACCTGCTGGAGATCGCCAAGCAGCTCGAAGAGGTTGCGCTGACCGACGACTTCTTCATCGAGCGCAAGCTGTACCCCAACGTCGACTTCTACACCGGGCTGATCTACCGCGCGATGGGCTTCCCGACGCGCATGTTCACCGTCTTGTTCGCGCTGGGCCGATTGCCGGCTGGATCGCGCACTGGCGTGAGATGCACGACGAAGGCAAGAGCAAGATCGGCCGCCCACGCCAGATCTACACCGGCTACGGCGAACGCGACTACACACCCGTCGACGCACGCTGAACAGCGCTTTCACCTGGTGCGTCGCATCTCACCGTAAGTGTCGCTCGACTAGCTAAAGGCTGTAGTTTCACAATCGTTGTATGAACACGCTCAGCCAGCGACCATTTGTCAATACCTGTGGATCAAGATCTTTTTCGCGGCCTCCTTCGTAGTCGTGTCGCCGTCGGGGCGTTCGACGAGTTTGCCGTTCTCGAACTTGGCGCCGGCTCGAACCAGTGCCACCAGGTGGGGTGCGTTCACGGCGCGCCAGCGTGACTGGGCGGCCTCGATCAGCTTGTAGGCCATGGCGATTCCCGCCGCCCGCGAGCCGGGACCCTTGGTGATCTTGCTCCGGTTGCGCACCGTCGCGAAAGTGATTCAATCGTTATCTGGAGTCCTCCCGGCAGCGTCTTCGATGTCCGACACGCGGCGTTGAGGTGCCGGGTTCTGCGTGGTGGACGTGGTTATCTGCAGTCGTCCAAGAGGCAGAGCCTGCGGAGGGACGATGCAAGTTGTACGAGTCATCTCACCGGCCTCGTCGCATGAATCCTGGACGGTCCTCGGCGAGGACGACGCCCCGGTCGCGCCGGCGGAGCGGTATCTGGCATATCTGAGCGATATCGAGCGCTCACCCAACACGGTCAAGGCGTATGCGCACGATCTGAAGGACTGGTTTACCTTCTGGCCGATCGTGGCCTGGATTGGCGGGCGGTGCGGCTTGAGAATGTGGGTGAGTTCGTGGCCTGGCTGCGGCTGCCGCTGCAGGCCCGCGACGGGCGGGTCGCGGTGTTGCCGTCGGTGGCGCATCACTGCACGGAAGCCACCGTGAATCGCAAGCTTTCGGCGGTCGGCGCTTTCTATACCCACGCCGCACGTGACGGTGTCGAGGTGGGCGGGTTGTTGACGTCGTGGCAGGTCGGGGGTGCGCGGGGCGGCTGGCGGCCGTTCTTGCATCACATCAGCAAGGGCGAACCGAAACCGCGGCGAGTGGTCGCGTTGAAGACGCCGAAGAAGCGTCGCGGGTGCTCACACCGGTCGAGGTGCAGGCCGTATTGGACGGTTGCCAGCGG
>CAVVBX010000019.1:0-88916 GCA_963746675.1 uncultured Solirubrobacterales bacterium
CCGCCGATGTTTCTGCAGCGTTCACGCTCCCAGGCGGGCTGCCCCTCGTCGTAGCCACCAGTCGCGGGGTCGGCCTTCGCGAACAGCGCTGCCCAGTCGTTGCCCATCTGCTCGATCCTCTCCTCATTACTGAGCCGGATCTCGTTTTCGGGATCGACCTCGACCGCGGGAGCGGCCGCCTCGCCAGCGAAGTGGGCCGTGATCACAATCCTTGATGACGCCGGGTCCTTCGTGCACACCACATCGGCGTCCTGTCCGGTGCAACTCCAGGAACCCGGGAGCCTGTTGTTGGCAAGGTCGAGGATCAAGCGCCGCCCCCGCGACACGAAATGTCGCCTTGATTCACCGCGAGCCGATAGCGAGGAACGTGGCAGAACTTGCGTGCGGGATCGGTCGCGGACGCTGCGGCGGTCTGATCGTCGTCGCCTCCTCCGCAGGCGGTAAGCCCGAGCGCGCCGAGCGCCAGCAGCGAGAGCAGCAGTGCGAGCTTCTTCATCCGCGTCCTCCTAGGGTGGTCTGCAAATCCGATGATCGACCGGGTCCGTTTCAGGCCTGTTTCAGACGAGTAACAGCCAAACTTGGTGCCCGCGCCGAGAGGCCGAGCAGATGAAGTGCTGCTGCACTGTGGGAACAGCGCTTAGGACGAGCCTCTATTCGAACCTGATCGATTCGACGATCTGCTGGACTTCCTGCTCGAGGTCGCGGCTTGCTGGGCTGGTCTCGGCTTCGATGAAGAGGCGCGTACCGCGCACATCGACGATCCATACCCTGATCGTGGCGCCCAAGCCCGTCTTCGGCCACAACGCACCGCCGAACACGTCTTTCCAGGTGTAGAAGAACCCCGGGTCGCAGCCGACCCGCTGGCGAACCGTGAGCACCACGTGCTTCGCGGGGCGCCCGCCAGGGTGACGTTCGCCGGCCTTGTGAGGAGCTCGGTGCCGGGCGCCGCCGACACTGCGGCCGCGAGATCGGCGGCCGATAGACCAAACCGCGGGCTCAGGACACGGGCGCACGGATCGGCGTATTCGCCGGCGGGGAAGCTGGTCCAAAAGATGATCGCCTCTGCGCCTTGTGGCCCGGTTTCGGACCTGTTGATCGAGATCGGCCCTCCGGCGGACTTGTCGGTCGTGATGCTGGAGAACCTTTCCCACCATCCTTCCCCGTCGGGGGTGAAGTGCCCAACCGGCACCCTGAAGGAGAACGGAACGCCCTGCTCGGTCACCGTGTGCCTTGCGACGAGAGGATCCTGGTGGGACCGCCCGCAGGCGTCGGCGGGGGACTGGCCGCCTCGAGATCGAAGTGGGCCGTGATCACAACCCTTGCTGACGCCGCCGGCTTCTTCGTGCACACGACATTGGCCCTCCGTACGGTGCAACTCCAGGAACCCGGGAGCCTGTCGTCGGCCCAGTCGTGCATCACGCGCCGCGTCACGCGACACGAAATGTCGCCTTCAACCACCGCGAGCCTCCAGGGGGGGTCATGGTCGCGGCCGAAGGCGCCGCAGGACTTGTTATCGGCGGCGAGCTCGTCACGCGTTGTGCGGTCACCCGTCGTCTCGGTCTCGGACGCTGCGGCGACCTCATCGTCGTCGTCTCCGCAGGCGGTAAGACCGAGCGCGCCGAGTGCCAGCAGTGAGAGCAGCAGTGCAAGCTTTCTCATCCGCTTCCGCTTCCTTGGTTGTTCGGGAAGTGTGACCTGATCGTTTTCCTGCACACCAACCTGGGGGGCCGTCCGTGGCAACTCCAGGCCGTGTGCTCGCCCTTGATCACGCGCCGCGCCACGCGACACGGAAAGTAGCCTTCAACCACCTCGACCCTGACCGGGGGATCGTTGGGGTCATGGGCGCCCAAGGCGCGGCAGGACTTGCTTCCGAACCTAGACACTGAAACGGTGGTCTCGGTCTCGGGCGCTGCGGTGGCCTCCGTCCCGGACGCTGCAGAGGCCTGATCGTCGCCGCCTCCGCAGGCGATCAGCCCGAGCGTGCTGAGTGCCAGCAGCGAGAGCAGCAGTGCGAGCTTTTTCATCCGCGTCCTCCTAGGACCGCGGTAGCGCTACGCGGGGTGTGGCTGCGGCTCGGTCGGCGCCCGAGGAGGAGCGCCGCACCGGCGGCGATCGCGGCGAGCACGAGCATCGAGGTCGCGCCGATCCCGGCGTCGCCCCAATCGAAGCCGTCGCTGGTCGCCGTGGCCTCGGGGCCGACATCGGCGACGAACGGAACGGCCTGCGAGCCGTCCCGGCGCAGGACGACGCCGGAGTCGTCGCTTCTTTGCGCCGTCTGGGGCGTCGCGCTACTGGGCTCGTGGACGCTGGCGGCAGCCGGAGCAACCGAGGCGACAGGTGCCGCGAGCGCGCTGACGGCGATCGCGATTGCCAGGCCGCGCATGAATCTGTGGGTGTTGGTCCTCATGGTGCGCTCCTCTCAGTGGCGTGCCGGCGTCATCTCTTGCCGCGAAGGTTGCGCTCCGGTGTTTCAGGCCCGTTTCAGACCCGCAACAGCTGTTAGCGTCCCGGCCGGGAGGCCAGCCAGATGGAGTTCCGGATCCTGGGACCGCTAGAGGTGTGGGACGAGGGCAGCGAGGTTTCCCTTGGTGGGCGCAAGCCGCGCGCGCTTCTCGCACTGCTCCTCCTCCACCGCAACGAGGTCGTTTCCGCTGACCGGCTGATCGACGAGCTCTGGGGCGAGGACCCGCCCGAGCGCGCCGCCGCCGCGCTGCGGGTCAACGTCTCGCGACTTCGCAAGGCGCTTCCGCAGGACGTGCTGACGACGAGATCGCCGGGCTACGTCATCCGGGTCGAGCCCGACGACCTCGATCTCGACCGATTCGAGCGGCTGGTGGACGAAGCGAGGAGTTTGCGTGCCCGCGGCCTCGTGGCCGACACGTCGGAGCGGCTAGGCGAGGCGCTGTCGCTGTGGAGGGCTACGGCGCTCGCGGACTTCGTCTACGAGAACTTCGCTCAGACGGCGATCGCCCGGCTCGAGGAGATCAGGCTGGCAGCAGTCGAGCTCCGGATCGACGCCGACCTCGCACTCGGGCGCCACGACGAGCTGGTCGGAGAGCTCGAGGCACTCGTCGCCGAGCAACCGCTCCGCGAACGCCTGAGGGGGCATCTGATGACCGCGCTGTACCGGTCGGGGCGGCAGGCGGATGCCCTGGACGCCTACAAGGATGCGCGCCGGGCCCTCGTCGACGAGCTCGGGATCGAGCCGAGTGCTGCGCTTCAGGAGCTTGAGCGAGCGATCCTTCGGCAGGAGCCGGCGTTGGACCTACCGGCGACGGTCCCGGCGTCCTTCGGCGAGGCCGCGGAGCGGTCGATTCTCGTCGCTGTCTCGCACGAGACGCGCGTCGACGCGCTGCTCGCGGTGGCCGAGCCGCTCGTCCGAGACCCGCCTCGCGTCATCGTCCTGGCCAGGCTCGTCTCCGACGCGGCCGAGCTTCGGTCCGCGTCAGCCTGGCTCGAAGAGCGCCGCTCCGCACTCGAAGCGCGCGGCGTCGTGGCCCGTGCGGCCTCGTTCACGTCGACGGCGCCGGGACAGGAGCTGGCTCGACTCGCCACCGAGCTCGACGTCGATCTCCTGCTCGCCGACGCCCCCGACGAGCTCCTGGCCGAGGGAGCTCCCGACGAGCGGCTCGCCGCCGTGCTTGCGGAGACGCCCTGCGACGTGGCCCTGCTCGTTGCTCGGGACGCGACACCCGAGGGCCCCGTCCTCGTCCCCTTCGGCGGGGCCGAGCACGACTGGGCGGCGGTCGAGCTCGGCGCGTGGTTCGCGCGCGCCGAGCATCTGCCGCTGCAGCTCGCAGGTGCCGCCGCAGTGCCGGAGCACGGCAGGCGCGACGCGAGCCGGCTGCTTTCGCACGGCGCGCTCGCGGTCCAACGGGTCCTCGGGATCTCGGCCGAGCCGATGTTGGCTCCGCCGGGCGAAGAGGGCATGCTGGAGGCGAGCGGCGACGCGGGTCTGCTCGTCGTCGGGCTGTCGACGAGGTGGCACCGCGAGGGCCTTGGCCCGGCCCGCCTCAGACTCGCCACAGAGGCCACCCCGCCCACCCTGCTCGTCCGGCGGGGCCTGCGCCCCGGCGGCCTCGCGCCACCGTCCGCGCTAACGCGCTTCACCTGGTCGATTCGCGCCTGAGTCGGACTCAGGTCGCGCAAGCCGGCTCGTACGGTCGCCCTGGGAGAAACTCCTCCCACTCCTCGGGCGTCAGGGTGCGGTTCGCAACCGTGCAGGCACGTTTGGCCCATGACGCTGGGGCGACGTCGTAGACGGCTCCGTGGCCGTCGCCGTGGGTGAGCAGCAGGCGGCGCCCGTCGGCGGACAGGTCGATCGCCGCCCGGCGCTCGCCGGCCTTGAGCCTCGGGCCGATCTGGGTGCCGGTGGCGACGTCCCAGAGGGCCGCGCCCCCCTCGAAGCCGGAAACGGCGAGCATCGTGCCGTCGGCGCTGAAGTCGAGCGTCATCCCGCCGGCGCTGCCCTGGTCGAGCTCGCGAATGAGCTCACCCGTATCGACGTTCCAGAGCCGGACCGTCGGGACCAATCCGCCGGTCGCGAGCGTCCGTCCGTTGGAGCTGAACGCGGCGGAAGCGAAAAACGTGCCGCGGTCGACCGGCAGGCCGGCGATCCGCGAGTTTCGCTCAACGTCCCAGAGCTCCACCTCGGGAGCGTCGGCGCCGAGGAAGGCGACGACCGGCTCGGTGGGGCTGAAGACGACATCGCCCTCGTCGCTGGTGTATCCGCCGACCGCGGAGCCGGTTGCGACGTCGATCAGCTTCACGTCGCCGGAGAAGCTGTTGGTCGCGAGCGTTGTCCCGTCCGCGCTGATGCTCGCTCCCCAGCCCTCCGAGCCAACGGGTATCGGTCCCCGGCGCCGCGATCGCGAGGCAACGTCCCAGATTGTGGCGTCGCCTTCCAGGGTCACGGCCGCGAGCGTTCGCCCGTCCGGAGTGAAAGCGAGGCCCTTGACCTCGCCATCGGTCTTCAGGGGCGGGCCGGTGTCGCTCAAGTCGCTCGCGTCCCAGAGCCCGATCCCGTCCCCCTTCAGGCCGACGGCGAACAGCCGCCCGTCGGGACTGAACCTCCCCGGATGGGCCTCATAGCCCGGTTCGACGGCCGCGCCGTCGTCGGTGAACCTGAACTCTCGCCCGAGACCGCGGTCCCCGTCGAGGTCCCAGGCGATCGCCGTCCCGTCGAAGCTCGCGGTGTAGAGCGTCTCCCCGTCGGGGCTGAAGACGGGCTGCTGGACCGAGGCCGAGTGACCCCTGAGCGTTTCGCGAGCAGTCGCGGAGCCCGCATCCCACAGGGTCACGGTTCCGTCGAAGCTCGTCGACACGACCGTCTTGCCGTCGGGACTGAACAGCAGCTGGTTCGTGCCCGCGGCGCCGGTGCCCGTCGCCTCTCGCACGGCTCCCATGCGCAGGTCGATCAGCCGGAGGCCGCGGTCGAGACCGATCGCTGCCGTGCGGCCATCCGGGCTCAGCGCCAGCGCCCGGTAGCCGGGCGGAATCTCGATCGTCCTCGACTTCCTGTGGCCGGTGAGGTCCCACCAGGCGAGCTCGCCCGCCGACGCGGTGACGAGCGCGTCGCCATCGGCCGTCAGCGCGAAGTTGTGGTCGGTCCACCACTGGGAGATGTAGCGCCCGAGGAAGCCCGGCGGCTCGATCGGGGAGCCGATCGGCTTCAGGGTGGCGGCGCTTCGGACCATGATCCGTGCCGAGCCTGCGTCGCCTCCTTCAACGGCCTCGAGCACGGCAAGCCGGGCGCCGTCCTGCGTGAAAGCCATGCGGCTCGCGCTTCGGCGCCCGATCCGCGCCTCGGCCAGCCGTTCCCGGGTCTGCGCATCGACCAGGCGAACGTAGCCCTCACCGCCGATCGCGAGCGTCGCTCCGTCAGGGCTGTACGCGACACTGCCGGTCTCCTCGACACTGTCGCCCCCCGTTCCTCGCAGCGGCTCGCCGATCCGCTCGAACGTTCGAGCGTCATAGAGGAGCACGCCTCCCTCGGCGGGTACGGCCAGCGTCCTCCCGTCAGGGCTGACGGCGATCCCGGCGCCACCGCCATGCATGATCCCGACCGCCGGACTCGCCCTCAGGAGGTCGGAGAACAGGTAGCTGCGGGTCTGGGCCGAATCGTCGATCGCGACCGCCTGGCGGGCGAGCAGCAGCGAACGGTCGAGGTCCTCCTCGACGAGCGCCTGGGCGCCGAGGCGCTGGGCGAGCTGGGCCGTCTCCGCGTCGCGCGCCTGGCCGCGCTGGATGAGGGCGAAGATGCCTCCTGCGAGGGCCACGGCGAGCAGGACCGCGACCCCGGCGAGCAGCGCGCGAAGACGCCGGTTCGTGCGCCGGGCCCGTTTCGTCTCCTGCTCGGCGACCTCACGGCTCTCGGTGACGAACTCACGCTCGAGCTCGTTCAGGTCGAGCGCGTGATCGGCGGTCCATTCGAGCGCCGCCGCGAGGCGAGCGCCGCGGTAGAGCTCGCCCTGATCGCGCCCGTCCGCCTCCCATTCGGTCGCCGCTTGGGTGATGTTATGGCGAAGCCGGCGCCCTTCGGTGTCTTGATCGATCCACTCGCGCAGGCGCGGCCATTCGCGCAGCAGCGCCTCGTGGGCGACCTCGACGGAGCCCTCGCCGACGGTGACGAGGCGGCTGTCGGCCAGCGTCGCGAGCACGTCGGCCACGTCCTCGTTGCGCTCCAGGTCGAGCTCGGCGAGTGGAGCGCGGCGGCGCACCGGCACCTCGCCCTCGCCCTCGCCGACCAGGCGCAGCATGATCGCCCGCACGAGCGGCTTGCGCCCGTCGGGGACGCGAGCGTAGGTGCCCTCGGCCAGCCGCGCGACGGCGCCGTGAACGCCGCCGGACTCACGGTAGGTAGCGAGGGCGAGCGCGTTGTCCTCCCGCTTCTGCCAGAGCTCGAGCAGGGTGGTGGACAGCAACGGCAGCGCCCCCGGCTCGCCCTCGACGTCGTCGACCAGCGCGTCGGCCAGCTCCGGCTCCACCCGCAGCCCCACCCGGCCGGCGGGCAGCTCGACGACGCGCCTCAACTCCGAGGCCTGCATCGGCCCGACCAGGACGTGGTTGGCACCCAGCAGCTCGGCAAGTCCCGGGTAGGCGGCGAACCGCCCGTAGAAGTCTGCGCGCAGCGCGACCACAACGACCGCTCGACCCTGCGGATCAGCGGCTGCGCGAGCAAGGGTGTCGGCGAACGCAGCGCGCTCGGCTTCGGAACGGCAGGCGGTGAACAGCTCCTCGAGCTGGTCGACGACGAGGAGGAGGCGCTGGTTGGCGGGCAGCGCCTCGAGGGCCTCGACAAGAGGATCCTTCGCTCCCGAGACGAGCGCGCGGCGAAGCTCGTCCAGCGGCCGCTCGCCGGGACGCAGCAGCAGACGCCGCCACCGCTCGCTGCCCGGCAGGACTCCCTCCGGCGAGGGCCGGGAGAAGGCCGGCGCGGACGACCGACGACTTGCCGCTGCCCGACGGGCCGACGATGCCCAGGAAGCCGACGCCGACGAGGCGGGCGACGAGCTCGGCGACGAGCCGCTCGCGGCCGAAGAAGTACTCGGCATCCACCGGCTCGAAGCTCGCCAGACCCTTGAACGGGCAGATCCCCTCAGCGGACACGCGGGCCGGGGTGGCCGGGTCCGCGAGGGTCCGCGCCTGCTCGCGCGCGAGCTGGAGGTCGATCACCTTGCCGGCCAGCTCGGTCTCGACCTCGCTCAGGTCGCTCCTGCCGCCGGCGGCACGCGAGGCGACATCGACGAGCACGCGGCTCGCCTCGTCGACCGCGACCGCGAGCCCCGCCTGGGCGAACTCTCGGCAGCTCGCGTAGCGCCGCTCCGGCTCCTTCGCCAGCGCCCGCGCGATCACGGCGTCGAGCGCCGCCGGCAACTCCGGCCGTTGTGCGCTCGGCGCCGGCGGTTCGCTTTCGAGGTGCGCGAAGACGACCGCGGTGTCGGAGTCGCGCCGAAACGGTGGCTGCCCGACGAGACACTCGTAGAGCACGCAGCCGAGCGAGTAGACGTCCGCCCGCCCGTCGATCTCCTCGCCGGCGATCTGCTCGGGAGCGACGTAGTCGATCGTGCCCATCAGGTGGCCGTCTTCGCCGATTCCGGTCTCCTCGGAGACCCGTTTCGTGAGCCCGAAGTCCGCCAGGTAGACGTGGTCGGAGCCGTCGGGGCGGGCGCCCGTGTCGAGAAGCACGTTGGAGGGCTTGACGTCGCGATGCACGAGGCCGTGCGCATGGGCCGCATCGAGGGCGCTCGCCACCTGCGCGAGGATGCCGATCGCGTCCCCCGGGTCCAAGCGGCCGCGCTGCAGTCGCTCTTTCAGGTCACGCCCCTCGACGTAGCGCATAGCGATGAAGAGGAGTTCGTCGGTCGTCCCAGCCTCGTAGATCGGGACGATGTTCGGATGGTCGATCGACGCGGCCAGCTCCGACTCGCGCAGGAAGCGGTCACGGAACGATTCGTCCTCGGCGAGGCCGGCGGCAAGCAGCTTCAGCGCCACCCTCCGTTTTAGCCGCAGATCCTCGGCCAGGTAGACGACGCTCATGCCGCCGACGCCCAGCAGCGACTCGATCCGGTAGCCGGCGACCTCGGTGCCGACCTGCGGGTCGTCGCTCACTTGCACGTCTGCATCCTCGCTTTCGGCGGCCTAGGAACGATAGGGGGGACTCGGGAGGATCTGCGCAGGCCGGGGTTACAGGACGGTTTCAGGCTCGTAACGCGTGTCGTCCGCTCGAGGTGCGGGTCGGCCACGTTACGCCGGTGAAACGAGGCTGAAACATCGGCGCGGAAACATCGGCCGGCATACGAACGTCGAGGAGGTATTTCGCATGTCGAAACACAAGAAGCTCGGAGCGTTCGCCGTCGCCGCGGCGATCGGCGTGGGGGCGGTCGCGCTCATCCTGGGGACGCGATCAGGAGACGACGCGACGACCCCAGGGCCCGCCGAAGCTCCAGCGATGACAGCGGAGAAAGTGGCCACGAGCTTCATCTACGCCTATGGCGCCTTCGACGTGGAACGGGCGACCACCTATCTGGCCGACGACGCCGACATCTCGGGGATGATGGAGTCGGTGAACGCAGAGGGTGTGGAGGGAACCCTGGATGAATTCCGGCTACTCCTCTCCTTGCTCGAAGCCCAGGGCTACAAGCAGATGCTTGACTCCTGTCAGGAACAAGGCAGCTCGGCCGCCGGCACGACGCTTCGTTGCACGTTCGATTTCCACACCATCAGGTCCGATTTGATCGGACTGGGTCCTTTCAGCGGCAGTTACTTCGATCTCACCGTTCGCGATGAAGAGATCGTTCAAGCGTCAAAGACTTGGGGAACCGAGGAGTTCTCGCCTCAGATGTGGGAGCCCTTCGCCAGCTGGGTGTCCAAGGCCCACCCGCAGGACGCCGCGGTGATGTACGAGGACGAGACGTACAGCGGGACGCGACTCTCCGAGGAATCGATCCGGCTCTGGGAGCAGCGGAGCCGTGAGTACGTGGAGGTGAAGACCGCCAAAATCGTGGAGATCGCCGAGAGCTTCATGGAGGCCCGCAACGCCTACGACGCCGAGAAGGCCATGTCGCTGCTCGCCGACGACGGGGCGACGGTCCTGCTGATGGACGACAACTGGATGGAGCGGTACATGCCCACCCTTCGGTTGGACAGCGAAGAGCTCGCGCTGGCGCTCGAAGCGGAGCGGCTCTACGGGGTTCGATACGAGTCCTTCGAGTGTCGACCCGATCCGGTTAGATGGGCGAAGACCCAGATCATGTGCTCCTATCTGCTGGACAACAAGCTGAGGCAGATCAACGGTTCTCCGCCGGTGGAGCGATCCTTCGGTATCGGAGTCCGGAATGACCGGATCACGAACCTGAGCTTCCCCTGGCTGAACGTCGGCTTTCCTTCGAAGGTGCCAGCCGAGGGTGCGCAATTCGTCAAGTGGCTCGAAGCGGAACATCCGGAAGCCGGTGGGCCGTTCGACCGCGGCGAGCTCTTCCGAACGCTGGGCCAGGAGGTGACCCTCATCTTGACCCCGGAGTCGCTCGACCTCCTGGCGGGCTACATCGAGGAGTACGAGCAGTCCAGAAACGGCTAGAGAGAGAGGAGACCGTTCCGCTATCGGCGCTCGAGTCGAGGCCGGTGACCAGTCCTGGCCAAGGTAACGGCCAGTGCGACACAGAAACACCTCGAGCGGTCCCAGGATCCGGAACTTCATCTGCCTGGCCTCCCGGCGCGAGACGCTAAGCGCTGTTACTCGTCTGAAACGGGCCTGAAACGGACCCGGTCGATGATCGGATTCGACAGACGATCCCAAGGAGGACTCGAATGAAGAAGCTTGCACTGCTGCTCTCGCTGCTCGCACTCTGGGCGCTCGGGCCCGTCGCCTGCGGAGGAGGCGGCGACGATGAGACCACCGCAGCGTCCGCGACCGAGACCACGGATGAACGGACCACGGATGACGCACTCGCCGCTGATAGCAAGTCCTGCGGCGCCTATGAGCGCTGGAGGCTCGCGGTGGTTGAAGGCGGCATTTCGTGTCGCGAGGCGCGGCGCGTGATGCAGGGCTTCATCTACGTCCAAAGGCCGACCCCGGATGGCTGGAGGTGCACCGGTGGGGATCAGCCTGTGCTGTGCGTTAGCGAAGCCGGGGAAAGGATCAGGGCACCCGTGCGCAAGGCCGTACTTCGTCGATGGGAAGCCGCCTAAGCCAGCTAAGAGGACTGCACTCTTAGAACGTAGGTTGGGCGGAGAGCGGGTCCCGCCGCGCGGGCGTACCGCTTCCCTTGCAAGACATGCATCCCGAGACGCGGCGAATGGGTGCGGACTTGGGTGCGGACTTGCCTGCGGAATGCCCGTCCGTACCCGGCTCGCCCGGAATGGCTTGTTCATGCGCGGCAGGACGCTCCGCCGCCACCGACCCCGCCCCCGCCACGATTGTTCTGGGGACGGGGTCGGCAGCGGCTGCGCTAGCGGGGGACTCAGGGAGTCTCGGGGTTTGGTTTCTTGAGCTGCAGGCAGCGTTCGGGTGCGTGGACTGGTACGGCGTTGGTGCGTCTAGGGAGCGATGGGCGAGGCGGCGAGGGTGAAATTCAGGAGTTGGGTGCGGGGGAGCGGCTGCTGTTGACGCATGAGGTGCGAAATGTCGCGGGCCGTGTTCCCGGTGGAGGTTCTGTCCTGAGTTCGGATCGGTCGCGCGTGCGTGGGCGTGCGGTCCTTCGTGTGACCCTGACCAGGTCTGAGGCCGCGGCCGCGCTCGGGATCTCGGTCGATTCGTTCGAGCGCCACGTGCAGCCCGAGCTCCGCCTGATCCGCCGAGGACGCATGCGACTGATTCCGGTCAGCGAGCTGGAGCGCTGGGTGGCGAAGAACGCGACGTTGACCCTCAACGAGATGGTCCGGTGACGGCCGTACTCTCGGCGCAACCACGAGCCGGGAGACCGAGAGGAGGAACGCCGATGGCGGCAGGCATCGTCAAGCGACACACCACGGGCTGCGGTGGGAATCACGGACACAGATGCACGTGCGGCGCCGGCTACGAGGCCTGGGTCTACTCGCCGAAGGACGGACGGAAGCTTCGGCGGACCTTCTCGAACTACGCCGAGGCGCGTTCCTGGCGCGCCGACGCGAAGCGCCAGATCGACCAGGGTGTGTTGCGGGCACCGACCCAGCAGACGCTCCGAGAGGCCGCCGAGGCGTGGCTTGCCGGCGCCGAGGCAGGCGAGGTCCGCAATCGGTCCGGCCAGCCCTACAAGCCCTCCACCCTCCGCGGCTACCGACACGCGCTCGAGGAGCGAGTGCTGCCGCTGATTGGCGGCGAGAAGCTGAGCGCGATCACGACCTCCGACCTCCAGCTGCTTGTCGACCGCTGGCAGGCCGAGGGTCATCCGCCCTCGACGCTGCGAAACACGATCAAGCCGCTTCAGGCGGTCTACCGGCGAGCAAAATCTCGTGGTGGGCTTCCCGTGAATCCGACCCGCGACCTGGAGTTGCCGGCGCCTCGCTCACGCCAAGTCGAGATCGTCTCGCCGGACGTTGCCGAGAAGCTGCTTGCTGCCCTACCCAGCCAGGATCGCACTGTCTGGGGCACGGCGCTATATGCAGGTCTTCGCTACGGCGAGCTTCGCGCGCTTCGCTGGGAAGCCGTGGACGTCGCTGCCGGGACAATCGAGGTGCGCGAGTCCTGGGATGCCAAGGCCGGTCGGATCGAACCCAAGACTCGGACTTCGCGCCGTAGGGTGCCGATGCCCGCCACGTTGCGCGAGCTGATCCTCGATCGGCGATTGGAGGAACCGAGCGCCGCTGCGAGCTCGCTCGTGTTCGGGCGCGGGGAGGAGGAGCCGTTCCATGCGGCGACGCTCTACCGGCGGGCGGATGCCGCGTCGAAGGCAGCAGGCCTCGGCGAGCGGCTGCGGCTGCACCAGGCGAGGCACACATACGCCTCGTTCATGATCGCCGCCGGCGTCATTGAGCGCATACGATGGATCCCATGCGCAGCACTCCGCTCCTGGTTCAGGCCACGCCACTCGGTGGCTACACCGTGCATGTTCGTTTCGAGGATGGAACTAACGCGGACGTCGACCTCTCCTACCTGGCCGAGTGCGGCGGCGTCTTCGAACCGCTCAAGGATCCCGGCTACTTCCGCCAGCTGAGCGCTGACCCCGAGGCCGGCACGATTGTTTGGCCGAACGAGGCAGACATCGCGCCGGAGACCCTGTACGCGCATGCACAGCGCCGCGCCGCCGCCACGGCGTAGCTCGGCGCTCGGTCCGCGTCGCCAGCGGTCATGTCGGTGACCATCGGCGGAATCGCCTTCGACGAGCACGAGTACGACGACCGTGGCGAGGTTCTCTACCTGAGCGTGGGTCCGACGCAGGAACCAGCGCGCACGTGGGCCACGCCCGAGGGGCACGCCGTCGACTACGACGAGGCTGGCGCGGTGATCGGACTGGTCTTGGTCAACGGTCGCCACTTGCTCGAACGGGACGGCTCGGTCACCGTGACGATGCCGCGGACTCGGGCAGTCGAAGCGGCCGAGATCGAGCCAGCGCTCAAGGCCGGCTGACCCGGCGGTTCGAAGCAGGAAATCCGCCCGCTCGATTGGCGTCACTGGCGCATCTACTGGCGCACAGAATCTGAATCTGGCTCTAACAAGCCACAAACGCCACCCCGTCAGCGGCCTGCAAAGCCGTTTACGCCGGTTCGATTCCGGCAGGCGCCTTCGGCTTGAACAAGCCACAAACCGCATGACCAAGGCGATTACGGCGGCTTCCGGCTGGCGACCAGCTACCGCTCAAGACCGCTGTAAACCGCCTGAACCGGGTGCTGACTGGCGCACCACTGGCGCACCGGGAGTGCACGCGGGCACTCGCCCTACCCTCAGACCAAGCATGATCGAGTTGAAGCGACGCACCGACAAGGGCCAGCCGGGGCACCCGTATGTCGTGTCCGCTGGCGAGCTGGACATGGAGGCCGGGCGCGTGGTCTTCCGTGGCGTCGAGCCCCGCCTGGCCGAGCTGCTGGTCAACATCAACGTCGTCGTCCCGTTCCACCCGTGCCAGCATGTGACGGTCGAGGACGGCGAGGCTTGGCTGAAAGCTCTGCCCGCCAATCTGCGCGGGCTGTTGCCCTGGCACCCCGTCGCGCGATAATGCGCGAGCGATGTCGCATGAGAACATCGAGATCGTCCGCGGGATCTTCGACGGCTGGTCGCGGGGGGACTTCAGCGTCGGACGGGACCTGTTTGCCGCTGACTTCGAGTGGCAGCAACACGCTGAGGCCGTTGAGCCCGGGCTGCGACAGGGATCTGGAATCCCCACTGCGCTCAGGAACATCTTCGAGGTCTACGAGGGCTTCCGGGTCGTCCCGGATCGATACCTCGACAACGGCGACAAGGTCGTGGTGCTTGCCCATAACCGGGGCACCGCGAGGGGTAGCGGCATCGAGCTGGATCAGGCCTTCGCCTACGTGTGGACCATGCGGGTGGGCGAGCTCGCTCGCCTTGAGGTCTACGGAGATGAGCGTGCCGCCCTCGAAGCCGCCGGGCTTCAGGAGTAGGCGATGTCGCAGGAGAACGTGGAGATCGTCAAGGTGGCCTACGAGGCGTTTGCCCGTGAAGGACTCGACCGGTTCATCGAGCACTTCACCGATGACGTCGAATACCGCGTCTCCCCGGTTGCGCTTGACGGCGACCTCGATCCGCTCCACGGCCAGGATGCCGTTCGGGCATGGCTCCAAGACTGGATCGACATGTTCGATGGGTTCTGGCAGCAGCTGGTGGAGCTGATTGACGCCGGTGGGGACACCGTGTTCACGGCCGAGCGGTTCGGCGGACGCGCTCGGCTCAGCGGCGTTGAGACGGATTCGCCCAACTGGACGGTCTTCACCATCCGCGACGGGAAGATCGCGAGCGGCCACGAATACGCGACCCGTGAACAGGCCCTCGAAGCCGCCGGGCTGTCGGAGTAGGCGATGTCGCAGGAGAACGTGGAGATAGTTCGCGCCCTTATCGACGCGACGAACAGGGGAGACATGGACGCCCTGTTCAAGGACGCGGCACCGGACATCGAGTACGACCTTTCGCGGGCGGTCGGCCCCCAGCAGGGCGTGCATCGCGGACTCGATGAGACGCGGCGAGCCGCGGAGGAGTTCTCCGACGCCTGGGAATCCATTCGCTACGAAATCGAGGAGTTCATCGAAGTAGACGCGCACGTGGTGACGCCGTTCACGATGTACCTCCGAGGCCGCGACGGGATCGAGGTCCAGGCTCGTGCTGTCTGGGTGTGGACGATTCACGACGGGGCCGTCACCCGTGTCGCCCTCTACCAAGAGCGGCGGGAAGCCCTCGAAGCCGCCGGGCTGTCCGAGTAGCTCAGCGGTCACGCCTTCGCTACCGCTGCGAGGCGCCTTACCGAAGCACGAACGCCGGCGCTGATCGGCGCCGACGACGAGGTGCTGTTGGCGACCGCCGGTCTGCTGATCCTGGGCGGCAAGGGCGGCAAGGGCAAGACCACGCTGACCATCGACGCCGTCCTGCACCTCGCCAGCGGCCGGGACTGGCTCGGCTTCGCGGTGCCGCGCTCGCTCCGCGTGTTGGTGATCGAGAACGAGGGCCCCCGGGAGATGTTCCGCCGCAAGCTCGAGCGCAAGCGCAAGAACTGGCCGCACGAGATCACGGGCGCGATCAGCGTCCACACGCTCGACTGGGGCGGCTTCGACCTGCGCGACGAAGTCAAGCGCCGGCGCCTGCGTGAGTTCATCGTCGGCGAGCAGATCGACCTCGTGGTTGGCGATCCGCTCGACTCGTGCGGTCTCGACGGCGTCGGCTCGCCCGAGAACACGCTCGCGTTCGTCGCCCTTGCCAGAGACGCAGGCCTTCACCGCGACGTCGCATTCTGGTTCCTTCACCACCCGCGCAAGGAGAAGGCCGAGGACGAGCTCGACGCGCTCTCGGGCGCCTGGGGCGGTCGCCCGGACACAGCGATGATGCTCAGCGTCCTCGCCGGTGATCGCTCGCGGCTGGCGATGCCGAAGGCCCGGTGGATGAGCCACGGCAAGGGGCCAACGCTGATCCTCGGCTTCGACTCCGAGACCGAGGCCTTCGAGCGGCTCGCCGAGGAGGGCATCGAGCGCGACTACATCGAGGAGATCTCCGAGCTGCTCGCAGACGGCAAGTGGCGCACCGTCGACGAGCTGACGAAGAAGGACGGGGGCATCGGTGCGAGGCGAGAGAACGTCAAGGATTCGCTCCTCGATGAGAGGTTCACCTGCAAGTCCGGCGGCGAGGTCGGCCGACACCCCAACGCGAAGGTTTGGGGGCTCTCATCATGACCCCGCTCGTCTCGTCCCGTACAGGAATCGACCCCCGTACGAGACGCCCGGGATCTCGAACAGATATGGCCCGTCTCGTCCCTCGTCCCCCCTATAGGGGACGAGACGGGTCGTACGAGACGAGACGGTCTCGCTCGTACGTGTTCGTCGTTACCCCGTACGAGACGCCGTTGTTGGAGCTTGGGAAAACGCTTCGGGACGTGTGGGGACATTGGCGGTCGCGGTCGGGCTTCGCCTCGCGCTACCTGACCGACCAGGTGCCGGCGTGACCTCCGACCAGCTCACCGCCCTCGCCGACCTCCTCGCCGTGAAGGTGAACACACCGCCGAGGATCGCGCTGACCAAGGCCGAGGCCGCTGCGGCGATTGGTGTCTCGGTGGACTTCTTTGAGGCCCGCGTCCAGCCCGACCTGGACGTGATCCGCGAGGGCCGCAAGGTCTTGATCCCGACCGCCGAGCTTGAGCGCTGGATTACCGAGCGGGCGGGGCCCACGCTATGAGTGGTTACCGCCCGAGGTGGGGCCTGCTCGGCTCAGTCCACGACCTTGAACTTGTCCTTCGCCGCAGAGGGATCGACGTTGCCAGCCGCGTCTACGGCCCGGACCTTGAACTTGTGCTTGCCCTCGTCGAGGTGCTTGACCTTGCGCGGCGAGGTGCACGCCTTGAACTTCTTCTTGTCGAGCTTGCACTCGAAGGTCGAGTCGGGCTCCGAGGACGTGAACTTGAACTTGAGCTTGGTCTTGTCGGTCTTGTTGGCCGCGCCCTTGGTGATCTTTGTCTCGGGCGGAGTCGTGTCGGGCAGGGCGTCGACCGCAACGCCGATCGGGAAGCTGGCGCCGGCGATGAAGCTCTGGTTGGCATTCCCTCCGTCGAGGTCGGCGCGGCCGATCGTCGACGTGTCGCCGTTCGCCCAGTAGACGTGGTTGGCGTCGACCGCGACACCGTCCGGGTAGCCGGCGCCGCCGATGAAGCTCTGGTTGGCGTCGGTGCCGTCGATGTCGGCGCGGCCGATCGTGTCCGTGTCGTCGTTCGCCCAGTAGACGTGGTTGGCGTCGACCGCGACGCCGCCCAAGGAGTTGGCGCCGCCGATGAAGCTCTGGTTGGCGTCGGTGCCGTCGAGGTTCGCACGGCCGATCGTGTCCGTGCCGTAGTTCGTCCAGTAGACGTGGGCGGCGTCGACCGCGACGCCGTACGGGTCGCTGGCGCCGGTGATAAAGCTCTGGTTTGCGTCGGTGCCGTCGAGGTTCGCACGACCGATCGTGTCCGTGCCGTAGTTCGTCCAGTAGACGTGGGCGGCGTCGACCGCGACGTGCTCCGGACCGCCGGCGCCGGTGATGAAGCTCTGGTTGGGGTCCGTGCCGTCGAGGTTCGCACGGCCGATCGTGTCCGTGCCGAGGTTCGCCCAGTAGACGTGGTTGGCGTCGACCGCGACGCCGACCGGGTTGGTGGCGCCGCCGATGAAGCTTTGGATCGCGCCCGTGCCGTCGAGGTCGGCGCGGCCGATCGTGGGCGTGTCCACGGTGCCGCCCGTCCAGTAGACGTAGGCCTCGGCGCGTACGGTGAGGGCCATGGACAAGAGGCAGAGCGCAAACGCGGCGGCGGCGATGGCCACGGCAGGCCTTATGCGGCGCAGATCGAGCATCGGTTGGTCCCTCTCCCTGGTTGCGGTTCGGGTCGAGCCTACCCCTGTCGGGGTCGACGGGCAACGGCAGGCGCGATGGGCTCAGCCCACGACCTTGAACTTGTCCTTCGCCGCCGAGGGGTCGGTGTTGCCCGCGGCGTCGGTGGCGACCACCTTGAACTTGTGCTTGCCCTCGTCGAGGTGCTTGACCTTGCGCGGCGAGGTGCAGGGCTTGAACGGCTTCGAGTCGACCTTGCACTCGAACGTCGAGTCGGGTTCGGACGAAGTGAACTTGAACTTGAACTTGTGCTTGTCGAGCTTGTTCGGAGCGCCCTTGGTGATCTCGGTCTCGGGCGGGTCGGTATCGGAACCGGTCGAAGACGGAGCGCAGATCGCGGTCGAAACGTAGGTGTTCTGCACACCGGCGCTATAGACGTTGGCGTACCAGCTTCGTGCCAGGTCGCCGTCTGTGAGGTTGGAGGTAAGCCCGCTCTCATCGAGCGGGCCGCTCACTCGGACTTCCGAATTCGTCGCGGAGCCAATGCTCGTGACCCCGCCCCCAACCACCCGGGTGTCGGTGGGGCAGAAGGCCTGTCCGTCGCCGGAGCTGTTCGCTGGAACCGTGAAGGAGTCGGTTCGGATCGTGGCGTCCGAGCCCGCCGAGCAGATCGCGGTCGAGACAAAGGTGTTCTGCGGACCGCCGTTGGCGAGGTAAGCGTAGAAGCTCCGCCCAACGTCGCCGTCGCTGAGGTTAGAGGTAAGTCCGGTCTCATCGAGCGGGCCGCTCACCTGGAGTGCCGTGCCCCCACTGGAACCTGTGCCCCCAGTGCTCGTGAGCCCGCCCCCGATGACGCGGGCGCCAGATGGGCAGAAGGCCTGTCCGTCCCCGGAGGAAAACGGCGCCAGAGTGAACGGGTCAACTTGGAGAGTGGCGTCCGAGCCCGCCGAGCAGATCGCGGTCGAGACAAAGGTGTTCTGCGCTTGGGCGTTCTGGATGTAGGCGTACCAGCTACGGCCCACGTCGCCGTTTGTGAGATTGGAAGTCAGACCGGTTTCGTCGAGCGGACCGCTCACGACCAGACGCGAAGGTGTAGAGCCGGTGCCCGTGACCCCGCCTCCGACCACGCGGGTTCCGTCGGGGCAGAAGGCCTGAGCGCTGCCGAATTCATTCGCCTGGAGCGTGACCGAGTCGATTCGGATCGTGGCGTCGCCCTCGGGCGCCGCGTGCCCTGTCGCGGGAAACCACGCCCAAAGCACGGTACAGCCGGTGAGGATGAGCAAGCGGCCCAGGCTGGGCGCACGCGTCACGCCTTCGCGGCGATCCGCCGTTCCGCGTCGGTGGGTAGTAGAGGAGATGCCACGGACCATCGGTACCTACCTCCCAAATCGGGAAAGCGAAGTCGTGCGTAGGACCCTGTATCGCACCCTAACACCACTGCGGCCACTGCGGCGCTTGCTCATCGCCTCATTGCGCCCGACCGCAGGCGGGTGTAGGGTCGCGGCAATCAAATCATTGGGGCCGGCGTGCGATGAACACCCGGCCCCTGGCGCTCGGTCAAGTAGGACAAGCCCGAGCGCGAGGGAACGGTATCGCCCCGCACGGCCCTTCGACTACGAGGAGGACTGATGGCGACCGGGATCACCAAGCGCCACAGCCGCACCTGCCGTTCACGCGAGGGCGGGCGCTGCAACTGCGAGCCGATCTTCGAGGCGTGGGTGTGGTCGAGCAAGGACGCCAAGAAGGTCGCCAAGCGGTTCCCGAGCTACGCCGCCGCCCGCTCCTGGCGAGCTGACGCCAAGCGCCAGATCGACCAGGGCGCCCTGCGCGCACCGACTGCGACGACGCTACGCGAGGCCGCCGAGGCATGGCTACAGGGTGCTGAGTCGGGCGAGATCCGCAACCGCTCCGGGGATCGCTACAAGCCCGCCACCCTGCGCGGCTATCGCCAGGCGCTCGAGGATCAGGTCCTGCCGATACTGGGCGCGGAGAAGTTGAGCACGATCACCACCTCCGATCTGCAGGCGGTCGTCGACCGCTGGCACGCCGAGCCGGCGTCGACGATCCGCAACCGGATCAAGCCGCTGCAGGCGATCTATCGCCGTGCGAGGTCACGCGGCGGGCTCCCGGTCAACCCGACCCGCGACCTCGAGCTCCCGGCATCGCGCCCGCGCGCGGTCGAGATCGTCAGCCCCTACACCGCCGCCGCGCTGCTGATGGCCCTGCCGGAGGACGATCGCGCCGTGTGGGCGACCGCGCTGTACTGCGGTCTGCGCTACGGCGAACTGCGCGCGTTGAGGTGGGGCGCCGTCGATCTGACCTCCCGCAAGATCGAGGTCCGTGAGTCCTGGGACCCGAAGGCCGGACGAATCGAGCCCAAGACCCGCACATCCCGTCGCACGGTGCCGATGCCCGGTGTGCTGCACGAGCTGCTGGTGGATCGCCGCCTCACCCATGCCGGGGCGTCTGAGGACGCTCTGGTGTTCGGCGACGGAGACCAGCCGTTCCACGCCGCGAGCCTCTACCGACGCGCGGACAGCGCATGGGGGGCAGCGAAGTTGACCGAGCGGCTGCGGCTGCACCAGGCGCGCCACACCTATGCCTCGTTCATGATCGCCGCCGGCGTGAACGCGAAGGGGCTTGCGACCTACATGGGGCACTCCTCAATCAAGATCACGTTCGACCTCTACGGGCATCTGATGCCGGGTGCCGAGGCCGCCGGACTCCTCGACGCCTACCTCACCGAAAAGGTCGCGGTCGCCTGATGGTCGATTGGCACGACTGGGGTGCGCACTGGGGTGCACGGCCCGCAAACCCCATGAACAAGCGGAAGTGGGGGCGATGCACACCGCCTGCAAAGCCGTTTACGCCGGTTCGATTCCGGCAGGCGCCTTGAGCGTGAGGAAGGGGTCCCGGGCGTAAATGACGCCTGGAGGTGGGACCGTGCCGGCGCGTCCCGGGACGCCAGGGGACGCCACGGGAGCACGTCTGACTGCCAGACGAATGCCAGACGAGAGAGGACCAGGGGCGGGGTCCACAATCTCGTTGGAAACCGACTTCACCAAACGGACCTCGGACGCGGAGGCTCGTTAGCCTGTAGCCGTGCCGTCGACCGCCCTCACGTCCGCCGAGATTTCGCTCCCCGGCACGGCCGACGCCGGTCGCGTGCGCGAGCGGATCGCAACGCTTGCCGACACCGTGGAGCTGGTCGGCCTGACCGACAATCACGCCGGACAGCCGCGGATGTCACCCCTAGCCGCCGTTGCCCTAGCCAGAGAGCAGGGCGTGGGGACGGTCGTCCACGTGTCCTGCCGCGATCGCAACCGCTTGGCCTTGCAGTCGCAGGTCCTGGGCGCTGCGGCCCTCGGATCCGAGGGAGTCCTGTGCATCCACGGTGACCCGGTTGCGGGGGTCCCCCGCGTCAAAGACCTCAAGGCCACGTCGCTCATTGCGGCCGCCAAGCAGTGGGCCGAGCCGCACCACCTCGAGGTCGGCGCGGTCGTCAACCCCTTCGCGCCCGATCTTGACCGAGAGCTGGCTCTGCTGGAGCGCAAGCTCGCGGCCGGGGCGGACTTCGTCCAGTCGCAGATGATCTTCGACCTAGGCGCGCTGCGCGCGTTCCTAGAGCGGGCGGCGGAGTTGCTCGCCGGGGTGCGTTTCTACGCCGGGATCGCCCTGTTGCGAAACGAGCGGATGGCCGAGCGTGCGCGACGGCTGCCGGGCTGCCTGCTCCCCGACCGTGCGTACCGGCAGATCAGCATGGGCGGTGGTGTGGCGCTGGCGACCGAGCTCGCGACGGAGCTCGCCGGCACTCCCGGGGTCGACGCGCTGCACATCTATCCGCTCGGCGCGGAGCCAGCGACCCGCGAGGTCGCCGGCGCCTTTCGAAGTTGCCGCGGCGTTCCAGCGCAACAGTGCTGAGGTCACCCGCGCCGGCTCTCGCTCAGCGCGAAACCCAGAAGCTCCGGGTCTGGTGCTGGGAAGGAGCGGACGTCGCCGCGGCGTAGCGGTGCGCTGCGCTGCGGGCACACCCTCCACGAAGGAGCGGTAGGCCTCGACGATGACGCTGGTTTCGGACGGCCGCGGTTAGAGCACGCTCTAGGTGCGAGGCACGCGGAAGCGGAGCATGGTGACGGCGCCCGACTGGGTGTTGCTGAATGGTTCGAGGTCAATCCTGTGGAGGGTCGGGGTCGAAAAGCGGACCCCGTCGCCCAAGAGCACCGGTAGGACATAGACCAGGATCTCGTCGACGAGCCCTCGCTGCAGGCACTGGCTGGCCAGGTCGGCGCCGAGGATCTCCAGGTTCTTACCGCCCGCGGCCCTTAGCGCCGTGGCGACGGCTTCCGCGATGTCACAGGTGAGGAATGTGACGTTCGGGTCCGGCTTGTCGGGAGGCTCGTGGGTGAGGACAAACTCGGCTCCGCCCTCGTAGGTGCGCTCCTCGTCGGGCATCTGCTTGGCAACCTCGTAGGTACCCCGGCCGATAAGCATCGCACCAGTGGCCGCCATGACTTCAGGGAATGCGTCCGCTGTCAGGAAATCGAAGATCCAGTCCATCGTGTGGCCGGGACCAGCGATGAAGCCGTCAAGCGACATCGCCCTGTTCACGACCACCTTGCCAGTGTCGGTGCTCATAACACGCGCTCCTTTCCAGAAGCATGGGGCCCGGGCTGAACCATAAGTCCGGGGCGATGGCTGGGCGAGGGCGAGACTGAGTGCGGCGAGGGCGATGCCGGTGGGGCGCCCGGGTGAACGGTCCGTCGGCGCGCTCCCGCTTCGCGCGACAAGCAGAAGTGTCGCTCGCGGCCCCTCCCAAACTCGGCGAACGTCCCGCTTAGGACGAGGAGCGGCAGCCCTTCGCATGGATTGCGCAGCTTCTTCGCGGAGGCGCGCGTGCGACTCGCGGGCCCGGCAAGAAAGGATTAGGGTCAGCGCGACACCCGAGACGCACAGTCTGCTGGCTGTGAGAAGGATGAGGCGCGATGGCCACGTTACTTGTGTTCCATGAAGTAGACGACGTCGACCATTGGCTGGCGTCACCGAAGCGCGAGGAGTTCTTCGGCCCTATGGGAATCACCGCGCGCACATTCCGGGACCCTGGGAACTCGAACCGGGTCGGCGTGATGTTCGACGGCGTTCCGGATCTGGAGACGTTCGAGCAAGGCCTGCAGAGCGATGAAGCAGCGGAGGCAATGAAAGTCGACGGTGTTCGTCCGGAGACAATCGTCACGCTCGTCGAGGCGTAGCCCGCGGCCCGAGACCCCCGCGTTGGGGCATGTCGCCGTGTTCAAGCGAGGCCGAGGCCACCGAGAGCGCGGAACGTCGGGAACTAGCGCTTCGGACTGCCATGAAGAAGGGCCCCCGTTGGTGACACGCTCAGTCGTGTTCATCAACCGAGCACCAAGGAGGCCCAACTCACATGTTGCACGCTGGATTAGACCTGAGCCGACGCAAAGTTGACGTCTGCCTGCTCTCCGATCGGGGGGAGCATCTCGACCAGCTCGCCGTCCCGCCTGACGTCGACTCGCTAAAGACCCTCGCGAGACGAATCGAGCAAGTCCACCAAGAGCCGGTGTCGGCCGTGATCGAGTCGATGACCGGAGCGCGGATCGTGCACGACACGCTCGAGGCCTGCGGCTGGTCGGTCGAGATCGCCGACGCCCAGAAGGTCAAGGGGCTCGCGCCGCTTGCCTGCAAGACCGACAAGATCGACTCGATGGTCTTGGCGGTGCTCAGCCAGCGCGACCTGGTGCCGGCGATCTGGCTGCCGGATCCGAGGGTGCGCGAGGAACGCGAGCTCGCAAGGTTTCGACTGCACCTGGTCAAGCACCGCTCGATGCTCAAGCACCGCATCCACTCGACCCTGATCAACTTCGGCCGACCCTGCCCGGTCACCGACCTGTTCGGGGTCGAGGGACGCGAGCTGCTCGAACGCCTCGAGGTGCCCGAGCCCTGGCGCTCGAACGTCACGGCGAGCGTGGCGCTGATCGACGACCTCGAGACACAGATCACCGAGATCAACGCGAGGCTCAAGGCCGACCACGCCGACCACCCCTACATCCCGCTGCTTCGATCAGCGCACCCGGGGATCGGCTGGGTGTTGGCGTTTACGATCGCCGCCGAGATCGGCGAGATCGAGCGCTTCGCCTCACCCGCGAAGCTCGCCGGCTATACCGGCCTTTGCCCGCGGGTCAACCAGTCCGGCGACTCAGACCGCCGCGGCCCGATCACAAAGCACGGCCCGACCTACCTGCGCTGGGCGCTGATCGAGGCGACGATGCACGCCTTAAAGCACCCCGCCTACTCCGAGCGCTACCAACGAAACAAGCGCCGGCTGGGAAAACAGCGCGGCGCCAAGGTCGCCCAGATCGACATCGCGCGGCGGCTTGCCCACGCGATCTGGCACATGCTTTCTCGAAGTGAGGAGTTCGCTCCCCGAGGCGCCGCTTTTCGTCTGGCGGCCTGACCGCCCCTTTGGACTTGCGCCCGCGAGCGAAGCATCCGATTTCGCCTGATCCTCCCGCCGAGGAGGCCATAGAGACATGAGCGCTGCTCCACACCCCGAAACCGCGAGAGGATCCTGACTACGAACTACCGACCGCTACTTGACACGAAGCCCTTCTTCATAGAGACGAGAAGCGGTACTTCGTCTACGTTCTGACCGCCCCCCGCTGTTTGGGCTCGGGATCGCCCGGCGACCCGGATCGGCTCGTCGAGGAACGTCGCAGCCCCGCTCGCGCGCGGAGCTCGACCCGGTCCGTTGCCCCATGATGCAAAGTGGCTCCCGGAGGGGGCCACTTTCCGCATTCCTATGCCATGGGCCGTGCAGGGATCGAACCTGCGACCTTGAGATTAAGAGTCTCCTGCTCTACCAGCTGAGCTAACGGCCCTCCGCGGCGATGGTAGCTGGCACCGCGTGGCCGGCGCCGGCTCGGATCAGGGCGTGGGAGCGGTCGGCGTGGCGCCTGAGAGCCCGCCGAACGGGTCCTCGATCCCCGCCGCTCCGGCCGCGTTGCCGCTCTGCTTCTGGGCCTTCTTCTGCGCCTTCTCGAGCTGCTTCTGCTGCTTGCGTGCCTGCTCGGCGAGCGAGTCCATGTTCTTGCGCACGCTCTTGCGCTCGGAGGGGTCGGCGGCCTCCACGGCCTTGTCACCGGCCGTGTCTCCGGCGGAGATCTTGCCGTCGGCGTAGAGGTAGATCGCGAGCTGGGCGAAGGCGGAGCTGGTCTGTTGCGAGTCGGCGACGATCACCTGAGCCTTGGCGGCACCCCGGGCGTCGAGGAGATAACGGTAGGCCTCGGCCGCCTGCGTCGCCGCGGTGGTGTCGGGCCGCCGGGGCTTGGTGTGAAGGTAGCGCTCCCAGGCGGTGACCGACTGCTCGAGATCCGCTCGCGAGGACTCGGCCACCTCGATCGCGCCGGTCTGCGGATTGACGGTGACGCCCGTCTCGGTCGCCGAACGGAAGTACGCGTCGGTGAGGTCCAGCAGCGCCGCCTCGTTTCGCGGATTCGTTTCAAGGGTCCCGTTGGCATCATCGATCTGCTGCTGGTACTGGGGGCTCGACGAGCTGTCGTTTCCGCCGATTCCGAGCGCGTCGAAGATGCCGCCGCTGACGTTGCTGCCGATGCCGAAGCCGACGAAGCTGATGAAGAAGACGAAGGCGAGGAAGCCGAAGACGATCTGGACGGTGCGCCGGCGCTTGGCCGTTGATTTCAGGTCGAAGAGCATGCGGCCGGAAAGGCTAGCTGCCGGCCTCGCCCGGCGAGACCTCGGCGCCAGCGCGGTCGGAGCCAGGCCGCCCGAACCGCTTCGCGACCACGATGCTGCCCTCGTACAGCACCAACAGCGGGATCATGATCAGGAACATGCTCACCGGGTCGCCACCGGGGGCCGCGGCGGAGATCACGGCGATGATGAAGATCGCGTAGCGGCGGTTCTCGGCGAAGAAGTTCGGCGGCACGACCTCGAGCCGGGTCAGCGAGAGCATCGCGATCGGGATCTGGAACAGCAGGCCCATGGCAAGCAACATCAGGCCGAAGAAGCTGTAGTAGTCGCGCGCTCGGACCTGAATGTTGAACTCGTCGGTGTTGAAGTTGAGCAGGAACTTGACCGCCACCGGCATGACGACGAAGTAGGCGAACGCGACCCCGACCAGGAACAGGATCGGGATCGCGATCAGGAACGGAAGCAGGGTCCGCTTCTCGGCCGGCGAGAAGGCGGGCAGAACGAAGGCGTAGACCTGGTATAGGACGATCGGCATCGCGAGCACGATCGCCCCGTAACCCGCAACCTCGACCGTGGTGAAGAAGGGCTCGGTGACGCCGAAGGTGAGTGGCTCGGGGAGGTCTGAGGGCAGCGGCGCGTTGGCGATCTCGAGCATCAGCGCGTCCTGCCAGAAGCAGAGCGCGAAGGCGACCCCAAGCGCGACCAGCGAGACGATGATCCGGTTGCGCAGCTCGTCGAGGTGATCGACGAGGGTGAGACGATCGTCGAACTGCGCCCGCGCCGACTTCAGGCTCGCCACGACGTCACCGAGGCCCGCGCCGAGCGGACGCCATCCTCAGCTGCGGTTCTCGGCTACGACCTCGCCCTCGACGGGCTCCGCGCCCGGCTCGGGTGAAGGCTCAGAGGCCGAGACTTCGAGCTTTGCCTGCTCGGCCTTCTCATCATCATCGTCGTCCTTGTTGCCCGAGATCGACTCCTTGAACTCACGCATCCCCGAGCCCAGCGACTTGCCCAGCTCGGGCAGGCGCTTGGGTCCGAAGACGAGCAAAGCGATGACGAGCACGATTGCCACTTGCCAAATGCTGAAATCCATCGTCCACCCATGCTACTCGCCTCGCCAGGCGGCGGCCGCAGGAGTGCTTGCGAGCCTCAGCCCGGCGGCTCGCGCTCAGGCTCGGGGAAGTTGAGGTAATAGCGCGAGGGGGTGGGCCCCTGTTGGCCCTTGTACTTGGACGCGGTGGCGTCGCTTCCATACGGTCGCTCGGCTGCCGTGGTCATGCGCAGGAACGAGATCTGGCCGATCTTCATCCCGGGATAGATCGCGATCGGCAGGTTGGCCACGTTCGAGAGCTCCAGCGTCAGGTGTCCATCCCAACCCGCATCGACGAATCCGGCGGTGCTGTGGATGAGCAGGCCGAGCCGCCCGAGGCTCGACTTCCCTTCCAGCCGCGCAACCAGGTCGTCGCCGAGCGCGACGCGCTCGAGCGTCGAGCCGAGCACGAACTCGCCGGGGTGGAGGATGAAAGTTTGACCGTCCTCGACCTCGACCAACTCGGTCAGGTCCTCCTGGGCCCGCTTGGGGTCTATGAACGGCGTGGTGTCGTTGCGGAACACCCGAAAGTAGCGATCCACGTGCAGGTCGACCGACGACGGCTGGATGCAGCCCTCGCCGAGCGGGTCGATGACGATCCCGCCACTCTCGAGCTGCTCGCCTATCGATCTGTCCGAGAGGACCACGGCGCGGCCAGTCTAATCGCGGACGCGGCATCCGCAGGCGGTGCCGTGACTGGCCGGGTGTTCGATCCTCTTCGCAACTAGGGGCCAACCCCTAAAGGCCCTGGGGCCTGGTGCCGATACCGCACCCGAGATGGCCGACAAGCAGACCGCCAGGCACGAGCGCTCGCCGCTCGACGAGCTCAGTCCCTCGAGCTTCGGAGCACCGCGACGCTCGCTCGAGCGCAGCCGTGCGCAGGCCCTGCACGTGTGCCCATGTTGCGACTCAGAGCTCGTCTACCCCACCGACTGGGCGCCGGCCGAGCGCAAGCGCTGGAGCGTGGACCTACGCTGTCCCGATTGCGAGTGGCTGGGTGGCGGGATCTACGCGCAGGAGATAGTCGACCGCTTCGACGAGGCCCTCGACTCCGGCACCGAGCTGCTGCTCGACGACCTCAACCTCCTGGCCCGAGCCAACATGGAGGAGCAGGTCGAGCGCTTCATCGCCGCGCTGCGGGCCGACGAGATCCTGCCCGAGGACTTCTAGTCCAGTCCGAAAACCCGGCGAGGGTCGGGTGCTGCATCCAGACGTCGACCGTCACGAGTACCGCTCCACGACGCCGTCGGCCACCATGGCGAGCAGCGCAGCGGCGCTCGTCGTCCAGCGGCGCGGCGCTCAGCGCCGACTTGGCTTCCTCAACCCGGCGCCGAGCATCGGTGCGGACGTGTTCGAGGGCGTCCGTGGCGGCGATCCGGTCGCAAGCCCTCTCCGCGGCGGCGGCGTCCAGCGCGCGTAGGTCGAGCTCGGCGAGCGACGGGTCGCTCTCGCGGGCGAGAATAAGCGGCAGCGTCACCGTGCCGTCGAGCAGATCCGTCCCGCGCGCCTTGCCCGGTGCGCTCGACCGGGCCCGCGACATCGAGTACGTCGTCGAGGAGCTGGAAGGCGAGGCCGATCTCTCGGCCGAAGGTCGCCAGCGACGCGCCCTCGCCGTGATCGGGCACCGGCTCGAGTCCGATCAGGCAGGCGCACTCGAACAGCCGGGCGGTCTTCAGGGCACAGCGCCGCAGGTAGCGCTCGGCGCTGATCGAGGTCTCGAACGCGTCGCGGCGCTGCGCGAGCTCGCCCTGGGCCAGGCCGACCGACGCCGCGGCGAGCAGGCGGACGCGCCGCGCCGCGCCGATCTCACCGGCGGCGAGCTCGGCGAAGGCGCGCGACAGCAGCAGATCGCCGGTCGCGGTCGCGGCTCCACGCCCGGCGCGCGCGAACACCGTCGGACTCCCGCGCCGCAGCGGGCGCGGCGTCGAGCACGTCGTCGTGGACGAGCGTCGCCATGTGCACGAGCTCAACCGCGGTCGCGGCCCGAACGGCTCCGTCGCTCGCCTCCCTTCCGGCGCAGAGCAGAACCAGCATCGGGCGCAACCGCTTGCCGCCGGCGGCGAGCGTCGAGCCGGCTTCGCCGGCGAGCGGGGTCGCCGTGGCCCCGGACCAGCCCGGCGAGTCGCTCCTCGACCATCGCCATTCGTCGTGGCAGCCAAGCCTCGGCCGCGTCGAGGACCAGGGTGACGGGTGGCGGGACCGCGGAGCGGGTCACGGGATCGAGGCGGGTGCGGTCAGGAGGGGCGGGTGCCGGAGTGGATCGCGATGATCCCGCCGGCCAGCACCGTGTAGCGGATCCCTTCAAGCCCCGCCCGATCCATGATCGCCGCCAGCCCCTCGGGGGACGGGAAGCGCTTCACCGACTCCGGCAGGTAGGCGTAGGCATCGCGGTCGCCGGCGAACCTGCCCAGGAACGGCACGAGCCGGTCGAACCAGAGCGAGAAGAAGCTCGACAGCGGAGGGCGTCGTGGTTGGGTGATCTCGAGGATCACCAGGCGTCCACCCGGGCTCAGCACCCTCGCCAGCTCTACCACCCCGCGATCGAGATCGGCCAGGTTGCGGACCCCGAAACCGACGGTGACCGCGTCGAAGGAGGCGTCGTCGTAGGAGAGCTCGAGTGCGTCGCCGCACTCGAACCGCACCGGCGCAGCCGCGTTCGGCCGCCTTCTCGCGAGCGAGGTCGAGCATCCGCTCGGAGAAGTCGGAGCCGATCACGGTCCCGTCGGGGCCCGACGCGCCGGGCGAGCTCGAAGGCCAGATCACCGGTGCCGCAGCAGGCATCGAGCGCCGAGTCGCCGGGCTCGAGCTCGGCGCGCAGTCGGCCGCTCGCTCGCGCCATCGATGGTGAAGCCCCGCGGTCATCGCCGTGTTCATCAGGTCGTAGACGCCGGCGATGCGGTCGAACATGCCTCGGATCTGGCCCGCGAACGCCTCCTGCCCCTCGGAGCGGTCTGCGGCGACGCTCATCCCGCCCAGTCCACCGGCCGCGTCCAGCGGCCGCGGCGTCATTGCAGCGAGGCGAGGAAGTCGACCAGGGCGTGGAACTTCTCGGGCGGAAGGTTCCCGTACTCGGGCATGATCCCCGGCCGGGTTTACCAGCGTCCGCTCGATCGCCTGCGCCGGCAGCTTCGCGCCGATCTCGGTCAGCTCGGGGCCCGGGCCCGTCGTTGCCGTTCTCGCCGAACTTGTGGCAGGCCAGGCAGCCCGACTGGGCCGCCACCTGCTTGCCCTTCTCGAACTGGGGCGGCGACCTTGAGGTCGATCTCGGTCGGCGAGCCCGCCGAGGCGCCGAGGAAGGTCAGGTAGGCCATCGCAATGATCGTCAGGATCCCCGCCGCGGTCGCCACCGGGCGCCGCTCGCGGGCGCCGCTCCGGGTTGCGGTCATAGAACGGCAGCAGCAGGAGCAGGACCATGCACAGCGTCGGGATGCCGATCGTCGCGATCGGGACGAGCTCGTTCGGCTTGATCACGCGCAGCAGCTCGAAGAGGAAGAAGAAGTACCACTCCGGCCGCGGCACGTAGGTGGTCGTCGTCGGGTCGGCCTTCGGCCCCAGCTCGGCGCCGAGGACCAGCGACATGGCGACGATCACGAAGGCGACGATCATCATCATCACCGAGTCCTTGAAGATCGCGTAGGGGAAGAACGGCTTGCCCCTCTTCTTCAGGATCTCGTACTCGCGGAGGTAGGCCTCCTTCTCGGCGTTGTTCAACCGACTTCCTCCTCACGGAGGGCCTTCGGCTTCGGCTCGGCGCGCACCCACGGCGGCGCCGTGGTGCCGAGCTTGACCACGAGGTAGAGATGGGCAAAGATCAGGCCGATGATCAATCCCGGAACCGCCAGCATGTGGACGGCGTAGAAGCGCGGCAGCGTCGTCGCGGTGAACTCTGAGCCGGCGCGTAGGAAGTCGGCGAGATAGGGGCCGACCAGAGGACCGGTACCGGTGATGTTCATGGCCACGATCGTGGCCCAGTACGAGCGCTGGTCGAACGGCAACAGGTACCCGGTCAACCCCATCACCAGGGTGAGGATGATCAGCACCACGCCGATCACCCAGTTGAGCTCGCGCGGGTACTTGTAGGCGCCGAAGAAGAAGGTCCTGCCCATGTGGAGGAAGATCAGGATGATCATCACCGTCGCGCCCCACTTGTGCAGGCCGCGCACGAACTCGCCGAGGAAGACGTCGTTGGTGAGATGTGCGATCGAGGCGTAGGCCTCGGTCGCGGAGGGCGATGTAGTACATCGCCAGGAAGACGCCGGTCAGCGCCTGCATCGCGAACGCGAACAGCGTCGCCGAGCCGAGGGTGTAGAACCAGTTGGTCCCCTTCGGGACCTTGCGCAGCAGCATCCCGGTGAGGAACGGGGTGGCACCCGTCCGCTCGTCGACCCAGCCGACGACGTCGATCCCGCCTTCCTTGCCCTGCTCGGCGACGACGGCGCCGAGCTCGTCGCCGTGCGTCGCCGCCGCCGTTCGCGGCGGCGCCGTTGGTGCGTTCGCCGGGCTTCTGTGGCTTGCGAAATGCGGCTGGCAGTCTCGGCATCGTCTAGCTCGGGGTGGCGGAGCGGCGGTCGGACGGGGCGGGTACAGGTACTCCCAGACGCCGCCGGTGTACTCGCCGGGGTCGCGGGCGCGCACCGGCTCGAGGTCGCTGGTGACGCTGTAGCGCGGCCCGACCTCGACCGTGTCGCCGACCACCCGCGTCTGGAAGCGGTCGAGCGGTCGAACCGGCGGGCCGCCGATCACCTGGCCCTCGAAGTCGTAGACACCGCCGTGGCAGGGGCAGATGAAGTTGCCGGCGGCTTCGACGAAGCGCACCGGACAGCCGAGGTGGGCGCAGCGGGTCGAGATCGCGATGAACTGCTCCGGGTCCTCGCCGAGATCGGGGCTGCCGCGACGGATGTAGACCGTGGTCTTGCCCGAGTCGCCGGTGCCCTGGACGATCGTGATCACCGCCTGCCGGTAGGTGTCCTGGGTGAAGTCCCTGGGCGAGCCGACACCCTCCCACGTCTCCTCGGGGTTGTCGAAGATCGGCGCGAAGGCGAAGCCGACGGCGGGCAGGGCGATCGCCGACACGCCGACGATGGCCAGCGGCCTGCCCGCCGACGGCGAACACCGTCCGGCGAGTCATCGTCTCGCCTTCGAAGTAGCCCGCGGGTTTGGGCTTCTCGGGGGCATGCGCCCCGCTTCTTGTCCGCCGGCTCAGCCAAGTCAGGAGGTGGGGGTCCGCCGGAAGTCTATTGCGTCGGCCGCTCGCCCTAGCTCGTCGGTGAGCCCCGCCTCGCCGGCGCTCTCGCGAGCACGCGGCCCAGAGCAGCGTCGCGGCGCCGGCCGCGCCCGCCCGCAGAGCGGCCTTGGCCTCCTCGTGCGTGGCCGATGACCCGGCTCCGATCGCGATCGCGGAGGCGAGCCACAGCGCCGCGGACTCAAGCGCGGCCCGCTCGGGCGGGCGACTGCCATCGTGGACCTGCGCCGCGAGGCTGATCAGGTCCGAGAGCTCGCGGACGGCCTCGAGATCTCCGAGCGCCGCCAGCCGCTCGAGCCCCAGCGCGTAGAGGTAGTCGCCGGCGAGCAGCGCCAGGTCGGGGTCCGCTCCAACGACGATTCGCCCACGCGCGTAGTGCAGCAGGTAGCCCTCGCGCACGGACTCGAGCACGAGCGCGTATTCGCCCGGGGCGCCGGCGGCGCGCTCGCCGGCCGCGGCCAGCTCGCCCAGCACGGGTTCGGCGCCGTCGGGGTCCGCGACGTGCCCGGCTGACCACCGAGTCGCTCCGCGCGCGAAGCGCCTGCGGCGAGCACCCGCAGCGAGGCGGCCGCGGGCGCTCATCCCAGCGCCGCCGCGAAGCGCCGCCGCGGCCGCCTCGCAGGTGCTGCTCGATCGCCTCGTCGTCGTGGGCGAGCGAGACGAACCAGGCCTCGAACTGGGAGGCGGGCGGGTAGACGCCGCGGTCGAGCAGCGCGCGGCAGAAGCCGCGCGTAGGCATCGAGGTCGCAGGCCGCGGCGCCTGGCGAAGTTCGCGCGGCGGCTCGGCGGCGAAGAACGGCGTCACCAGGCCCGGGACCGAGACGCACCGAGACCTCGACGGCGCCAACGCGGCGGCCCGCGAGCCCGTCGGCCAAGCGATCGGTGAGCGCGGCGAGGCGCTCGTAGGCGGCGGCGTCGAGCTTCGCCAGCGTCGCCAGGCCGGCGGCGATGGCGAGCGGGTTGCCCGACAGGGTCCCCGCCTGGTAGACGTCCCCCGCGGGGGCGATCCGCTCCATCAGCTCTCGCGAGCCGCCGTAGGCCGCGGCCGGCAGCCCGCCCCCGAGCACCTTGCCCATCACGGTCAGGTCGGCCGCGACCCCATAGCAGCTCCTGGGCGCCGCCGCGGGCAACGCGAAAGCCGCTGATCACCTCGTCGAGCAGCGAGCAGCGCGCCGTGCGCGTCGGCGAGCTGGCGCAGAAGGTCGAGGAAGCCCCGGCTCGGGTGGGACGAGGCCCATGTTGGCCGGGACGGCTCGGCGAGGATCGCGGCCAACTCGTGCTCGGCGAGCGCCGCGGCGATCGCGTCGCGGTCGTTCCACGGCACCACGACCGTCGCCGCCGCCTGGGCCGCCGGGACCCCGGGGCTCGCCGGGAATCCCCTGGGTCGCGAGGCCGGAGCCGGCCTCGGCCAGGAGGCCGTCGACGTGGCCGTGATAGGCGCCGGCGAACTTGAGCAGCGTCTCGCGCCCGGTCGCCGCGCGGGCGAGACGGATCGCGCTCATCGAGGCCTCGGTGCCCGAGTTGACCATCCGCATCATCTCGACCGAGGCGAAGCGATCGCAGACCTCGGCGGCCAGGTCGACCTCGCCCTCGGTCGGGGCGCCGTAGCTGGTTCCCCGACTCGCGGCGGCGCGCGACGGCCTCGACCACGTCCGGGTCGGCATGGCCGAGGATCAACGGCCCCCACGAGCAGACCCAGTCGACGTAGCGGTTGCCGTCGACGTCGATCAGCTCGCAGCCCTCACCGCGCTCGACGAAGATCGGATGCTCGCGTCCGATCGACCTCATCGCACGCACCGGGGAGTTGACCCCGCCCGGCATCAGCTCGACGGCGCGGCCGTAGAGGTTCGCGCTACGTGACACCGCCGTGCTCGCGCTCCCAGTGGCGGTAGTCGTCGGTGAAGTAGTGCAGGCGGATCTTCTTGAACTCGGTCGAGGAGTAGAGGGTGGCGCGGTCCTCGCCATGGAGATCGTGCTCGTCTGCGATCGAGTCGAGGATCGCGTCGCACTCCTGCTTCGACCGACCATGGGCCATCGTGAACACCGAGTAAGGCCAATCGGCGTAAGTAGGGCGCTGGTAGCAGTGCGAGATCCCGCGAACCGCTGACATCCGCGATCCGACCTCGGCGATGCGGTCCTCGGGCACCCGCCACACCCCCATCCCGTTGGCCGAGAAGCCCGCGCGGCGGTGATAGAGGATGGCGGCGACACGTCGCAGGATCTGGCGCTCGACCATCCCGCCGAGGTGCTCGAGCAGCGCGCCGGTGCTGATACCGGCTTCGGCCGCCGCCTTGTCGTAGGGGCGCTCGACAACGTCCATCGGCCCCTGCAGGGCGCGGATCACGGCGACGTCGGTCTCGTCATAGGGTTGCGCCCCGAGCTCGCGCGGGGTCGCCGCCTCGGCCGAGGCGGCGAGGGCCTCCGTCCCCTTCTCCATCTCCAGGTTCATGTTGATCTTGAACAGGCACAGGGTCGGCAGCTGGCGAATCGACTCGGCGCCGGTGAGCCGCCGCAGGACCTCCAGCGTTCCCTCCAACCCGAGCTCGGAATCGGGCGGGGTCGCAATCGTGAACCAGAGGTTGAACTCGTGGGTGCGAAGGTAGTTGTGCGAGACCCCGGGGTGGGCGTTGATGATCTTCGCCGCCCGATGCGGATTCTCCGAGTCGACCTTTGCGGCGACCAGCATCGACTCGTACCCGAGCGCGCGGGTGTCGAAGATCGGCGTGATCTCGCGGATGATCCGCTCGTCGACGAGGCGCCTCGTGCGGCCGATCAGGTCCTCGAGTTCGAGTCCCGCTCCGGCGGCCACCGCAGCGTAGGGCTCGGGCACCAGCGGGAAACTCGACTGCAACAGGTTCATCACCCGCTTATCGGTCTCGTCGAGCGGGATCGCAGCGCCGTCCTTGCGCGAGCGGACCTTCGCCTGGGGCGTCTTCACGCCAGCCACGCGGCGGCCTCCTTGGCGTAGTAGGTGAGGATCACGTCGGCGCCGGCACGGCGGATCGCGGTCAGCGCCTCGAGCGCGGCGGCGGGCTCGTCGATCCAGCCGTTCTCCGAAGCCGCCTTGATCATCGAGTACTCGCCCGAGACCTGGAAGGCGGCGATCGGCAGGTCGAGGTCGTCGCGCACCGCGCGGATCACGTCGAGGTACGGGAGCGCGGGCTTGACCATCACCATGTCGGCACCCTCCTCGACATCGAGTCGGACCTCGCGCAGCGCCTCGCGCCAGTTGGCGGGATCCATCTGATAGCCATGGCGATCACCGAACTCCGGGGTCGACTCGGCCGCCTCGCGGAAGGGGCCGTAGAAGGCCGATGCATATTTCGCCGAGTAAGCGATGATCGGTGTGTTCGGGTGGCCCTCCTCGTCGAGCTGGAAGCGGATCGCGCCGATCCGCCCGTCCATCATGTCCGAGGGGGCGACCGCGTCGGCCCCGGCCTCGGCGTGGGAGATCGCCGTGCGAGCGAGCAGCTCGACGGTGATGTCGTTGTCGACCTCCCCGTCGCGAACGAAGCCGCAATGGCCGTGCGAGGTGTACTCGCACAGGCAGACGTCGGTGATCACAGTCAGCTCCGGGTGCGCCTCCTTCAGCGCCCTGACGGCGAGCTGGACGACGCCCTCGTCGTCGTAGGCGCCTGAGCCGGACTCGTCCTTGGCCGTCGGGATCCCGAACAGGATCACGGCCTCGACCCCGACCGCCTGCAGTTCCGAAGCCTCGGCGACGAGCTCGTTGATCGAGAACCGGTCTATCCCCGGCATCGACTCGACCGGCTCGCGAACGCCCTCGCCGGAGACGACGAACAGGGGCTGGACCAGATGCCGCGGCGAGAGCTCCGTTTCGCGCACCAGGGCGCGGAGGGCCTTCGTCCGCCGCAGGCGCCGCATGCGCGTAGCGGGGAAGCTCACGAGCTGGATTGTAGGGGCGCTCGGGTGGCGGGCGGGCGGGCGAAGCCGTCGGTGAGGCGGCGCGCTCCGGCGGCGCCTCCGCGCAAGCTGCTCCGGCTCAGGTGGTCGCCGAGCCGAGCGCCTTCAGCGCTTTGGCGCTGTCGCCGTGGAACTCACCGCGGACGACCTTGCCGTCGCGGAACTCCATCACGTGCACGAACGGCGCTTCGAAGCTCCCGCCCTCGCCCGTCGCGCTCTGCGTCCCCATGACGACGACCGCGTCGCCACAGTCGAGAAACCTGCTGGGCTCGACCTTGAACTGAGACCAGTAGCTGGGGATCTGTGCGAAGTTGCCGAGGATCTCGTCACGGCCCCGCACCAACCCGCCCAGCGGCAGCTCGTCCGAGGTCAGCCATTCGGCGTCCTCGGCGAAGCCCTCGCTGAGTCGCGCCAAGTCGCCCGAGCCGAACGCATCGTAGGCGGCTCGCGCCTCATCTAGATTTGACATCTGAACTCCCTTCGTTCGCTTATCTGTGCCGGAGCCGACCCTACACCCGCGGGGCGGGCCCGCCAAGCTCAGGCGAATCGTCGCAGCGCGAGCCGGGCGAGCGCACCGTAGGCGGCGGCAATCACGAGGCAGTGCAGCAACGGGGCCACCAGGTCCGGGCCCGACGAGTCGAGGGCTCCCTCGATGGCGTCGAGCGCCGGGTCGAAGGGGAACAGGGCCCGAACCACCTCGATCAGATCGAAGACGCCGCCGCTGACGGTGCCGGAGGGCACCAGGGACAGGAAAGCGATCGGCAGCGAGACCATGAAGGCGAGCAACGAGCTGGCGCGGACCTCCTTGGCGGAGCCGCCGATCGCGGCGCCGAAGGCCGCGAAGGCCACGCCGCCAGCGGCGATCGCCGAGAGGATCAACGGGGTGCGTCCCCAGTCGATCGAGACGAGGAAGGTCAGCGCCACGAGCAACAGCAGGGTGACCACGACCGAGGCGGCGACCCCCAACGCCAGCTTCTCGACCAGCAGCCCGGTCCGCCCGACCAGCCCGCGGGTGATCCGCGCGAACGCGTTCTCCTCGCGTTCGAGGGCGAGCGAGCCGGCGACCAGGAGCACGGTCACGAACATCAGCGTCACCGTCGCGGCAACCGCGATCGCAAAGCTGTCGAGCTCGGAGCTGTCGCCAGCGACCACGGTCTTCTCGACCGAGATCGGCTCCGCGACCGCACCGAGCAGCGGCAGGGCGAAGTCGAGATTCTTGCGAGCCAGATCACCGAAGCGGATGACCCGGTCGATCGCCGCTCGCGCCGAGCTGTCACGGGGAAGCTGGGTGCGGATCGCGGAGAGGATCTCGTTGCTGCGCCGCAACCCGAGGACGTCGAGGTGGCCGACCAGGGGCAGATCGAATGCGCCGCCCTCGATCAGCAGGTCGAGGTACGTGGCGGCTTCATCGGAGATCCGCTGGGAGAGGATCAGGTTGGCCTCGGTGACCAGCGCCTGGATCCGGTCGTCGACCAGGCTCGCCTTCACCGGGTCGTCCTCGTTGACCAGCACTTCCACGGTCGGCTGCTGGGGGTCGAGGCTGGCCAGCGACTCGAGCTTGTCGAGCAGGTCCGGCGGCAGGATCAGCGCGGCGATCACGTCCCCGTCCTCGACCCGCTGCTCGGCCTCGCCGCGTGTCTGCACGTCGACGCATTCGACCCGCGAGCAGAGCTCGTCGCGGGCGATCCCCCGGTCGATGCCCTCATCGCCGCCGCCGATCTGAAACTCCTGCGTATCGGGGACCTGGTTCAGGAAAGCCACCCGTGGCTTCGAGCCGTCGCCCGAGAGCGCGAAGCCGATCAACACCCCGAGCACCACCGGGTAGGCGATCAGCAGGCCGACGATCAGCGGCGAACGGCGGAGTATCTGCAGGTCCTTGAGCAGCAGCCAGCGCATCAGCTGATCGACTCCCGGTCGTCCATCTCCTAGTGCCCCCGCTCACGCAGGAAGGCGACGAACGCGGCCTCGAAGTCGCGCTCGCTGCCGCCGACCGCCTCGTGAAGGGCGTCGGAGGTGCCGTCGAAGACCCGCTCGCCGTCGGCGAGGACCAGAAGCCGATTGCCGTAGCGCTCGGCTTCGAGCAGATGGTGGGTCGAGTAGATCACCGTGGTCCCAGCGCCGGCGAGGGCGAGCACGAACTCCCACAGGCGCTCGCGCTGGCGGGGGTCGAGGCCGGTCGAGGGCTCGTCGAGGAGCAGCACCGCGGGCTCGGACAGCAGCCCGATCGCGATATTGACTCGCTGCTGGTTGCCCCCTGACAGCGTCCCGACCTGATCGTTGCGGCGCTCGGTGAGCCGGGTCTGCTCGAGCATCCGCTCGACCTCGCCGTCGACGTCTGCGACCTGCTCGAGGTGGGCGAACAGGCGCAGGTTCTCGGCCACAGTGAGGCGCCGATAGAGAGCGGCCTGCTGCGGGACCCAGCCGACCTCCCCCGGCACCGACAGCGACCCGGAATCCGGCGCGCGGATCCCGGCGAGGATCGAGAGCAGGGTCGTCTTGCCCGCGCCGTTGGGCCCGATCACCCCCAGCAACTCGCCTCGGACGGCCGAGAACGAGACCTCGCGCAGCGCCGCTCGGCCGCCGAAGCTCTTCGACAGCCCGCGGGCCTCGATCGCCGGCGCGGTGGATTGCGGGGGCCCGCTCACGAAGGGAACGCTAATACCCTGGGCCCGGATGAAGGTTCTGTTCATCGGCGACGTCGTCGGCAAACCGGGGCGGGCCGGGCTCGGGCGGGCGATGCCCGGCCTGTGCGAGCGCCTCGCGCCGGACCTCGTGATCGTCAATGGCGAGAACTCCGCCGGCGGGCTCGGGATCACCCCCAAGACCGCCGCCGACCTGTTCGCCATCGGCGCCGACGTGATCACCCTCGGCAACCACTCCTTCCGCCACCGCGAGGTCTTCGGCTATCTCGATGACTCTGATCGCGTCATTCGCCCGGCGAACTTCATGGCGGGAAATCCGGGGCGGGGGCACACGGTCGTCGAGGCGGGGGGAATGCGCCTCGGCGTGATCAATCTGATCGGGGAGCTCGGCCTGCGAGCGGCGCGCTCACCGTTCAGCGAGGCCGACGTGCTGCTGGATCGGCTCCAGGGGCAGGTGGATGCGTTCTTCGTCGACTTCCACGCCGAGGTGACCTCCGAGAAGGTGGCGATGGGATGGCACCTGGACGGCCGGACGGCCGCGGTCGTCGGCACCCACACACACGTGCCGACCGCCGACGCCCGAGTTCTGCCACACGGCACTGCGTTCATCTCCGACGTCGGCATGACCGGCTCGCGCTCGAGCGTGCTCGGCGTGCGCTGGGAGCAGGCGGTTGAGGGCTTCCGAACCCAGATGTCGGTCAAATTCACGACCGCCGACGAGGACGTATGGATCAATGCGGTCGTGGTCGATATCCGCAGCGACGGGCTCGCGAGCTCGATCACCCAGGTGCTCGAGCCGGCTCCCGACTGACCGGGCGGGCGCCCGCGGGCGACGACGCGATCGCCAGCGCGATCAGCAATGCCGGCAGAAACCAGGGGATGTACAGATAGAACCAGTGCTCGGCGGTGAGCTCGACCGCGATCACGACCGCGGCCGCGAGCGCTGCTACCTGGGCGATCGTCCGCCGCCGTGGGACGAAGGCGATCACGATCGCCAGGATGGCGGCCAGCACGATCGCAGCGGTCTGCAGCCAGCCGATCCCGTCCACCTGCCCCCAGATGCTGAACGGGGAGGTGCGGTCGAGCTGGCTCTCGACCGTGCGCTCCCAGAAGGTGGCGAGGCCGGGGTCGATCGCCGGATGGACGAGCATCAGCGCGGCGACGAGCGCGAAGGTGCCGGCGAAGGCGAGCACCGGGCGCAGCGCATCAAGACGACCGCGGTCGGGATCGCGCGCGCGCCAGCGCTCGACCAGGCCGCGCTCGCCGGCGGCGTACAGCGGCGCGAGCGCGAGCGGGGCGAACTTCGCCGTCACCGCGAGCGCCAGCAGGGCGCCACGGGCGAGCGGACGCGCGAACAGCGCCAGCGACCAGACGAGCAGCGCCGCGACCAGGGAGTCGTTCGAGTTCGACTGCAGGGCGAAGGCGGCGTACGGGTAGGCGAGCCAGCCGAAGGCGAGCACGATGCCGAGATCGCGGCCGGGTCGGCCGCGACGCGACCGGAGGCCGAAGACGAACAGGCCGGCGACGGTCGCCAGATCGAAGGCGATCGCCGCGGCGTGCGAGGCCGCCAGCTCGTCCCACTCGCCGCTCCACGGCAGCGCCAGCTCGAAGGGCACGTAGGCGTAGTAGTTGGCCGGCCCGTAGGTGTCGCCGAAGCGGTTGTCCTCGGGGAACTCCCCGTCCCCGTATAGCGGCTGGCCGTGGGCGATCCGATCGGCCCCCACTGCGCCGGCGTAGCCGACGTCGATCACCCCGGAGTTGGCGACGTTGATCGTCACCCGAAAGGCGATCAGGAAGACCGCCGCGATTGCGAGCCATTTCACCGGAACCGAGGGCCGCAGCGCCACGCCCCCCCGAAATCCGAGCCACAGCGTGCGGACGAGCAGGTAGGTCAGCACGGGGTAGACGAGCGGCACGGAGATGCCGATCTCACCGCGGTTGAAGAACAGGTGCGAGACCCCGAAGGAGAGCAGGACCAGCAGGTCGAGATGGGCGATTCGCCACGGCCGGCGGCGGTCGAGCAGGCCACCGAAGAAGATCGCGCACAGGGGGATCCAGACGTAGGGGGCGTTGAGCACGTGGCCGAACTGGCCCTCGTAGCCGCGCGCCATCGGCCAGGCCACCTGGTAGCCGGTCCACGACTCGCGCACTGCGCCCGTCGAGCCGTCGACGATCACCTGCGCGACCTCTCGGCCGCCCGCCCGGTAGCCGACCTGCCAGGCGCCGTCCTCCTTGACCTGGATCGCCGTTTCGAGCCGGCCGTACCGATCGGCCTGCTCGCTGACCTTGGCGTCGCCGTCGGCGATCTCGACGGCCTGCCTCGAGCTGACCGAGTACCCCTCAGGTGCCGGTGGGAGGTAATCCGGCGGAATGGTGGCCGGCGAGGCAGCGATCGCCGGCGCCGGCCCCAGGAGCCAGAGGATCGAAACGGCAAGCGCTACCGCGGGCCGAAGGTCCACAGCTTGTTGCCGACGAAGTTCACCGGCATCGAGAGAGCCAAGGCGATCGCCTGCGCCGACAGCTCGGGGACGTCGGCCGACGAGACCAGGAGCTCCAGCAGGACGAGGTTGAAGCCCAGGCCGGCGACGCTCACGGTCAGGAACCGGGCCGCCTGGAACCCCGCGTGCCCCTCGCCGGCGCGAAAGGTCCAGTGGCGGTTCCAGAGGAAGTTGTTGGTCACCGCGACAATGAAGGCACCGATCGCCGCCGCGATGTGATGCACGCCGGCGGCCTCCGTGAGCAGGGCGAAGACGACCAGGTTGACGACGTAGCCCGAGCCGCCGACGAGCGCGAACCTGCACAGCTGCGCCCAGTTGCCCGGCTCGCGGGTCGCGAGGTGGATGCGCTTCAGGATCTGCACGCTCCAGTCGGCCACACGGGTGGCCCGGCCCCCGCCCGGCCCCTCGACCGTGGTCTCGAGCTCGCCCACCGCTCGGCCGCCTAGCACGCGACCGAAGCGCGCCGGCCGACCTCGGGCGCGGTCGTGCTCGCGGCGATGCCGAAGTGCTCGAGCACCAGCCCCATGACGTCGGTGAGCGCCCACTGGTCACGAATCGCCTCGGTGCAGGACTCGAGCCCGCACAGCAGCAGCGGTCCGAGTGAGTCCCCGGCGCCGAGCGCACCGTGGCTGCCCCCCGGGCAGTGAGTGGCGCCGCCCCAGTCGACGAGCTCGTATCCCGGCGAGGCGGAGACCAGGATGTCGCCCGCGTGGGGGGCGCGCAGCGCCGACCACAGCCGGCTGAGCGCGTCCGGGTACTCGGCGGAGTCGAAGCGCCCGTCGCGGACCTCCGCCTCGAGCGCGCCGAGGTCGCCCTCGAGATCCCAACCGCACCCGCGGCGGTCGACGAGGTCCGAGCCCGGCCGGAACCGCAGCTCGGCACCGGCACGCTCGACCACCGCCTCGAGACCGCTCGGCGGTGGGCCGTCGTTGCGTTGGTGCGAGGCGCCTTCGCCGCTCGACAGCCAGGCGAACAGATCGACGCCGTCTATCGAGGGCAGGCGCCGGCGCACGCCCGCGTGGATCCGCGCGGCTCGGCGCCCTTCCGCGAGCACGTAGACGGCTCCGGCGCGGGCGATCGGGCTGACCGCGAGCGCGGCCTGGCCGGGGGCGTCGTTGGGCTCCAGCACCCGCCACTGCGACCCCAGCGCGTCCGCCAACGGCAGCGGGTGCTCGACCCTGGTTTGGGCATGGTCAGCGAGCAGGATGACCGCGTTTCGCTCCAAGAACTCGTCCAGGCCTCCGGCGGCGTCGGCGAGCTCGCCGAAGGCGGCATCGGCGCGGACGATCGACTCGATCTGCGACTCGGGCCCGTACTTATGCGAGTAATGATCGTTGTCGGGCAACGAGAAGAGGAGGAAGTCGTACAGGTCCTTCTCCACCAGCTCCCGCCCGACGCAGGCCGAGTACTCGTCGCGGGTCCCGGGCCGGGCCAAGGTCGGCTTGCACCCCGCCGCGCGGCTGGAGTAGAGCTCGCCGTAGAAGAGCTCGTCGGGGCCCCAGGTGGCGTGGCGGAAGCTCGCCGCAAGGGCGACCCGCCGCAGCAGGCCCTCGAGCCCGAGCTCGTGGCGGGTCCGGCCGCGGTAGATCAGGAACGGCGTGCAGGCGCTGCGCAGGCCGTGGTCGCCGAGGCGCTCGAACACCGTCTCCACCTCATCGGAGAGGTGGGCCATGTTCATGTTGTAGACGATGTCGTAGAGGGTGCGGAAGAGGCCGAAAGCGCGCGTCGCCTCGAACGAGCTCCCGTACTCCACGTAGCGGCCCTCGACCCGGTGGAACCAGTTGCTGCCGCTGATCCGGTGCTGATCGGGGCGCACCCCGGTGACGATCTCCGAGTTGCAGACCGGAGTCACCGAAGGAAAGGACGAGACGCAATCGCCGATCAGCGAGCCGCGCTCGATCAGTGCCGCGAACGTCGGCGCGACGCCGCTGCGCGCCCCCTCGACCAGGATGTCTGTGCGCAGCGAGTCGACGACGCAGAGAACGAGCTTGCGCCGGCTCACCGCAGGGTCCTGAGGCCCTCGTACTTCTGCGACGCGCGTCGCCGTTGGCCGAGGTAGAGCCACACCAGGACGAGGAAGGCAGGGATGGCCACCGGTGGCAACAGAACCGAGAAGCCGGCCAGGGCCAGCGCGCCGAGAGCGATCAACGCGGAGATGAAGCCCCCACCGTCCGCCCGCTGAGCCGCACCCTCGGCCAGATCACGGACGACGACGAAGGCGAATCCCGCGAGGGCTGCGCCGACCGGCCAGCCGGGCCAGGCGGGGTGATCCTCGGCGGCGAGTGAAACGCCGAACAGGGCCGCGCCAGCGACGAGAGCTGCCGCGAGCAGGATGGCGCCGATTGTGCCGCGCCGACCCGATGCGCCGCCGAACGCGCCAACCGCCAGCGCGAGGCCGGCCCCCTGACAGCCTGCGAGGAAGATGTCCATCGCGGCCGCAGGCTAGACGATCCGCTAGAGGGCTCGACCGGCCCGGCGCCGCGCCGCGCGTCCATCTAAGTTGCCCCAATGGCGGCGACAGGCGCGGGGCATGGGCCGTGGAGGACGGACCCGCCAACGGTGGAGCACCGGCGTTCATACGCCGACGCGTCAACTATCCCGTTCTGGCTCGACTCGCCCCAGCGACCCGGCATGATGCCGACCCTCGAGGCCGATGCCGAATGCGACCTCGCCATCGTCGGCGGCGGCCTCAGCGGGCTCTGGGACCGCCCTTTTGGCGAAGGAGGAGGACCCCGGCCGCGACGTGCTCCTGCTGGAGGCCGGGCGGCTCGCGCAAGCCGCCAGCGGCCGCAACGGCGGCTTCTTCCTTTCCTCGCTGACCCACGGGGTCGCCAACGGTATCGCTCGCTTTCCCGAGGAGATGGAGGCGCTCGAGCGAATCGGGCTCGAGAACTTCGACGCCGCCGTCGAGACAGTCCGTCGCCATGGGATCGCCTGCGGGCTCGAGCTCACGGGGAACCTCGAGGTCGCGGTGGAGCCCCACGAGGTCGGGTGGCTCGCCGAGGGGGCCGAGGATCTGCGGCGCTACGGCCACGAGGTCGAACTCCTGGACCGCGAGCAGGCCCAGGCCGAGGTGCGCTCGCCGATCCTCGAGGGCGGTGCCTGGCAGCGCAGCGGGGCCGGCTTGGTCGATCCGGCGAGGCTGTGCTGGGGTCTCGCGCACGCGGCGCGCGGGCTCGGCGTCCGGATCAGCGAGGGGACCCGGGTCGAGGGGCTGCGCGAGACGCGGACGGGGGTCGAGCTGACGACGCCCACGGGGCGGGTCGTCGCCGCCAACGTCATGCTGGCGACCAGCGCCTATCCCGGGCTGATCGGGCCGATCCGCCGCCGCGTGGTCCCGGTGTACGACTACGTACTGGTCACCGAGCCGCTAAGCGAGGCCCACCGCGACGCGATCGGGTGGTCGAACCGGCAGGGCCTGGGCGACTGCGCCAATCAGTTCCACTACTCCCGGATCACCGAAGACGGCCGGGTCCTCTGGGGCGGCTACGACGCGATCTACCACTTCGCCGGGCGAGTCGAGGAACGGTTCGAGCAGCGCGAGGAGAGCTTCGCCACCCTCGCCCGTCACTTCTTCACAGCGTTCCCGCAGCTCGAGGGGATCCGCTTCAGCCACCGCTGGGGCGGCGCGATCGACACTTGCAGCCGCTTCTTCGCCTTCTACGGCACGGCGATGTCCGGCCGTGTCGCCTACGCGGTCGGCCACACCGGCCTCGGCGTCTGCGCGAGCCGCTTCGGCGCCAGGGTGGGCCTCGACCTGCTGGCGGCCCGTGACAGCGAGGCCACCCGGTTGCGCGCGATCCGCTCGCAGCCGCTCCCGTTCCCGCCCGAGCCGCTTCGCTGGGCAGGGATCGAGCTGACCCGCAACCGGCTCGCTGCCGCCGACCGCAGCGGCGGGCGTCGCGGACTCTGGCTGCGGGCCCTCGACCGGCTGGGACTCGGCTACGACTCGTGAGCACTCAGTCGAAGGTCGGCTTTCGCCCGCAACCCTCCCGCGCGCCCCTCGCTCCGCAGCCACCACTGAGGCGGGTCGGGCTCCGCCACGGATGACAGCACGCCCGGTGGTGGCCAGAGTTCAAAGCGTGGAAGCAAAGGGGCGTCACGCGAACGGAAGACCGCACGTGGTCATCCTTGGCGGCGGCTTCGCGGGGCTCGAGAGCGCCTTTTCGCTGCGTCAGACAGTCGGCGAGCGGGTGCGGATCACGCTGATCAGCGACCAGGATCACTTCCTCTTCAAGCCGAACTCCATCTACGTGCCGTTCGGACTCGATCCGGCGAAGCTCCGAGTGCCCCTCGCGAAGCCTCTCGCCGGGCGGGCTATCGGCTTCGTTGCCGGCCGCGCGCGCGGAATCGACCCCGACGCGCGAACGGTCGAGCTCGAACGCGAGACGGTGCCCTACGACTACCTGATCGTCGCCACCGGCTCCGGCATGAACGCGGACGAGGTCCCCGGCCTCGCCGAGTACGCGCACGACGTCTGGACGCCGGAGGACATGGTGCGGCTCGGACATGCCTTCGGCGAGCTCGCCGACGCGGGGCGGGGCGGGGAGCGACGCCGAGTGTTGTTCGTGGTTCCCCCGAACAACAAGTGCGCCGGGCCGCTGTACGAGATCGTGCTCATGCTCGAGACCTGGCTGCGCCGGCAGCGCGCGCGCGACTCGATCGAGATTGCCTGGTCGACCTTTGAATCGAGCTACATCCAGGCGTTCGGCCCGCGCCTGCACGAGCTCGTCACGAGCGAGTTCTACCGCCGCGGGATCTCGGGTCGGACATCACGGGTGATCGAGCGCGCCTCGGCGAGCGAGGTCGAGTTCGCCGGCGGGGACGTTGAGCCTTACGACCTGCTGGTCTCGTTCCCGCCCTACGTCGCCGGCACCGCGTTCGGCGGCTTGCCGGCCGACGATCGCGGCTTCCTGACCACCGATCAGCCCTCCCGCCGCGTCGTCGACCGCGTGTACGCGGCCGGCGACTCCGGGGACTTCCCGGTCAAGCAGGCGTTCCTCGCCTTCCTCCAGGGCGACGTCGTTGCTTCGCAGATCGCCTCGGAGGCGCTCGGGGTCGGCACCGGCGAGTTCTTCGACCCGGTGAGCATGTGCGTGATGGAGCAGTTCGACAAGGCCACCTACGCGAAGGTGCCACTGCGGGTCACCGGCGACCCGGCGCGGCCGGTGGAGGTGCGACCGGGGGCGGACGGCGACTATCGCGTCGGTTCCTCGGTCGCCTGGCGCGCCGGCAAGAAGCTGCTCGGCCTCTCGGTTCCGTGGCGGTTCCGCCACGGAAAGCCGTTCCACTCCGGACCCTTCTGGTCGGGTATGGAACTGGGCTTGAAGGGGATGTCAAGCGTGCTCGCCAGCGGCGCGCACGAGCGCCGCTAGTCGCCGCCAATCGAAGCGGCCGGCTAGGAGTCCTCGCCGGCCGCGAAGTCCTCCGGGGAGACCTCGTCGAGGAAGTCCTTGAACTTCTCGACCACCTCCTCCTGATCCTCGACCTCGTGCTCGAACTCGATCGAGGACTCCTCGATCACCTCCTCGGCGGCGAAGATCGGAGCCTGGCAACGGACCGCGAGGGCAATCGCGTCGGAGGGGCGGGAGTCGATCTCGATCTCCGAGCCGTTGACCAAGATCGTGATCGAGGCGTAGAAGGTGTTGTCGCGAAGCTCGGTCACCGAGACGCGCTCGCACTTCGCCTCGAGCTGCTCGAGCAGCTCATTGAGCAGATCGTGCGTCATCGGGCGCGGCGTCTGGGCTCCCTGGAGCTTCATCAGAATCGCCGCGGCCTCGGGATGGCCGATCCAGATCGGTAGGAACCGATTGCCGTCGACGGTCTTCAGCAACACGATCGGCTGCTTGCCGACCATGTCGAAGCTGACGCCGTAGATCTGCATCTGCTGCATGGGGTGACTCCCGGCCATGGGCTTGCTTGCGCGCCTCGTGGCCATTATAGGTGCGCCCTAGCCGCCTCCGATGAGACAATGAGCGACATGTCGCTTTGTCGGCAGCAGGGTTTCATCGATGCGCCCGTAGAGGTCGTCTGGAGCCTGATCTCGGATATCGAGCGGCACCCCGAGTGGTGGCCCCGTGTGCTCGAGGTCGAGTGCGAGGGGCTGGACGAGGGCTGCACCTACCGTCAGCTCACAAGAACGCCGATCGGCGAGGACGAGATGAGCCTGTTGATCGAGGGGCGCGAGGAGCTGCGCAACCTTCGCATCCGCTGCCTCAACACCGGCACCTTCGTCCGCTTCGAGATCACCGGGGCGCAGGGAGGGACGTTCGTCGACGGCGAGATGGGCATGGAGCCCCACGGCTTCAAGGCGCGCGTGATCGATGCCACCGTCGGCCGGCGCTACTTCGCCGGCTGGATGCGGGCGACGCTGGAGGCGCTCAGGTTGGCGGCGAAGGCGCCTGCTGGCGGCTCGGAGGCCGGCGGGACGTTGATGGGCGATCGTGGACTCGAACCACGGACCTCGTCCTTATCAGAGACGCGCTCTAACCAACTGAGCTAATCGCCCGCGAACCGGGCATTCTAGAAGAGCCTTGCCCAGACGACCCGACATGGCGCCGCTGCGGCGCGACGACCTCGACGACGATCCGATGGCCCAGTTCGCCGACTGGTTCGAGGTGGCGCGCGACGAGGCGCCGCTGGCCGAAGCGACGACCCTGGCGACCGTCGACGCGGAGGGCCTCCCCGACGCCCGCATGGTCCTGCTCAAGGGCGCCGACGACGAGGGGTTTCGGTTCTTTACCAACTACGAGTCGGCAAAGGCCGGCCAGCTCGAAGCGACGGCGGCTGCCGCGTTGGTGATCTACTGGCGCGAGCTCGACCGCCAGGTGCGCGTCCGGGGCGCGATCGAGCGGCTTGCCGAGTCCGAGTCCGATGCCTACTTCGTCACCCGCCCGCGGGAGTCCCAGGTCGGCGCCTGGGCGTCGCCCCAGTCCCGGCCGATCGGCTCTCGCGAGGAGCTCGACGAGCGCGTTGGGGAGATCGAGGCACGGTTCGCCGGCGGCGATGTGCCGCGACCCGGGCACTGGGGCGGCTACCTGCTGCGGCCGTTGCTGATCGAGTTCTGGCAGGGCCAGGTGGGGCGCCTGCACGATCGCTTCCGCTACACGCGCTGCGCCGAAGGCTGGAAGATCGAGCGGCTTGCGCCGTAGGAGGCCCGGCGGGCCGCTGGTCCTGGGCTAGGCGCGGCTGATGTCGCGCGCGAACTCGAGCAGCTCGTCGATGCCGTCGAACCTCAGCTCCGCCCTGATCCCCTTGCGCGACGGGCGCACCCTGACGCCGTGGCCGAACGCCTCTTCGAGCGCCTCCTCGGCGCGCAGCAACGCAGCCTCCTGATCGGGGTGCTGGATCACCCTCGCGCCGCGGGTGGCCCGGCCGGCCTTGGCCCGGTTCTCGGTCTCGCGCACCGACCAGCCGCCGGCCACCGCGTCGCGGGCGAGCAGGCGCCGCACGTCGTTTCCCTTCGCCTGCAGGATCGCCCGCCCATGGCCCTCGCTCAGCCGCCGTTCGGAGATCAACTCCAGCACCTCGTCCGGGAGGTCGAGGATCCGGATCAGGTTCGAGATCGCGGGCCGCGTCCGACCGAGCCGGCGCGCCAGCTCCTCCTTCGACAGGCCGAGATCCTCGACCAACGCGGCGCAGGCCCTGGCCTCGTCGACCGGGTTGAGGTCCTCGCGGGCGACGTTCTCGATCAGCGCCGTCTGGATCCGTTGCGCATCGTCCTCGTCGCGGAGCAGCGCCGGAACGGTCTCGAGGCCGGCCTCGCGCGCCGCGCGCCATCGCCGCTCGCCGGCGATCAGCTCGTAGCGGCCGTCGGCAAGCGGGCGTACGACCAGCGGCTGGATCACGCCGGCTTCGGCGATCGACTCGGCGAGGCCGGAGATCGTCTCCGGATCGAGCCGGCGGCGAGGCTGGGCGGGGTTCGGGCTGATCAACTCCACCGGCACCTCGCGATAGTGCGGCTCGCCCACGCCCGTCTCCGGGAGGATCGCGGCGAGGCCGCGACCCATTCCCCGCGGGCCACTCACGCGGCCACCGCCTCGGAGCCCGCCTCGCGCGCCGCGAGCTCGTCGGCGAGCTCGCGGTACGCGACCGAGCCGCGCGACCCGGGAGCATGGTCGGCCACCGGGCGACCGTAGCTGGGAGCCTCGGCGACCCTGACGCTGCGCGGTATCACTGTATCGAACACATGTTCGGGTAGGTGCTGGCGAAGCTCCGCCTCCACATCGCGTGCCAGACGAGTCCGCTCGTCATGCATGGTGATCAGCACGCCGGTCAGAACGAGCGCCGGGTTGAGCTCGCGGCGGACGAGGTCGAGCGTCTCGAGGAACTGAGCCAAGCCCTCGAGCGCGAGGTACTCGGCCTGCACCGGGACGATCACTCGGTCCGCCGCGGCGAGCGCGTTCACGGTCACCGGGCCAAGCGACGGCGGGCAATCGAGCAGCGTGAACGCGAACCGCTCGCGCACCGGACCGAGGCCGTCACGCAGCCGGCGCTCGAAGCCGTCGATCCGCGGCAGCTCGACCGCGGCGCCGGCGAGGCCGCGGTTCGCGGGCACGATCCAGAGGTTGTCGGGGCCCGCGGGGCGGGCCGCCACCGCGACCGAGGTGTCACCGCAGAGGCACTCATACGAGGACGGGGTCGTGTCGCGGTCGATTCCCAGCGCGACCGTCGCGTTGCACTGGGGGTCGAGATCGACGAGCAGGACCTGCCGTCCCGCCGCCGCGAGGCAGGCCGCGAGGTTGACCGCGGTCGTCGTCTTGCCGACCCCGCCCTTCTGGTTTGCGATCGCGTACACGGCACCCATTGCGCACCTCGACCTTAGCCCGGCCGGCGGCGTCTGGCGGCGTCTGGCCGTGGCCGTCCCGCTGAGCCCCACGGCCGCTTCTTCGCCATCCCCGGCCGGCGCGGCAGACCTGCCGGCGTTGGTCCCGTCTTGCGCAGCAGGTGCAGGTGGCGGTTCCTCGAGCCCGCGTACGGCGCCGCCGGGCGGACTTCCTCGATCGCAATCGACAGCGACTCACCCGCGCGCTCGAGCTCGGCCTCCTCGCCGGGATCGCGTCGGCCCTTCCAGGCGACCAGGGCGCCACCCTCCCGAAGCAGCGGTGAGGCGAGCTCGGCCAGGGTCGCCAGCCGGCCGACGGCGCGCGCGGTGACCACCGCATACGCCTCGCGGCCGCCGGCCGGGTCGGGCTCGGCGGCCCAGGTCTCCGCGCGAGCGCAGACCGAGCGCGCGTTGTCGAGCCCGGCGGCGTTGATCGCCCGCTGGATGAACGCGCACTTGCGACCAACCGACTCGATCAGGTCGACCCTGGAGGCCGGGAGCGACGCGGCCAGCACGAGCCCGGGAAATCCCGCGCCCGAGCCGATGTCGGCGATTCGTGCCGGATGGCCGATCAGCTCGAGCCCGCTGAGCGAGTCGGCGACGTGCACCTGCCAGGCTCGCTCGGGATCGCGGATCGAGCTCACCGAGGTCGGATCGGCGGCGAGCAGGTCGATGACCGGTCCCAGCCGCCGGCGAAGCTCGGGATCCGTCAATCGCCGACCAGAGGGGCGACGATCACGCAGCGCTCGGGCTCGTCGCCCTCGCTGAAGGTCTCGAGCCCGGGGCGGTCCTTGAGATGGTCGTGGACGATCTTGCGCTCCGCCGCGGTCATCGGCTCGAGCTCGATCTCCTTGCCGCTCTCGAGCGCGCGGGCGCCGGCGCGATCCGCCTGGCCCTCCACCGTCTCCCGCCGACGATCGCGATAACCGGCGGCGTCCACCGAGACCCGCTTGCGGTCGCCGCGGCCGCGGAAGGCGACCCGGTAGCAGACCAGTTGGACCGCGTCTATGGTCTGCCCGCGCCGGCCGATCAGCAAACCGAGGTCCTCCCCATCGACGCGCGCGGTGATCTCATCCGCCGCCTCCTCGACGACCACCTCGGCGTCGAGGTCCAGGGCGTCGACGATCTCGTCGAGCAGCGCCTCGACCCGTCCGGCGGGATCGTCGGGCAGCAACTCGCTCATCGCCGGCGTTTGCGCTTTCGCGGCGGAGGCGGTGGCGGCTTGGCGGCGGCGACCTCCTCGGGGGTCGCCCGCTTCGGCGGTGGGAAGACGAAATGGACGACCGACTGCTGGCCCAGGGTCCAGAGGTTGGTCGAGATCCAGTAGACGCCGAGGGCGGCCGGCTGGCTGGCGATGAATGGGGCGAAGACGATCGGGAGGGCGAACATGAGGATCTTCTGGCTGCGGTTCTCGACCCGAGACGACATCACCAGCCCGGCGCCGAGCTGGGTGCCGATGAAGAGCGCCATCAGGATCACGAGCTCGGCCCCGGTTGCCTTCTCGGTCAGGTTGGTGATGAAGCCGAAGCTGACCGGCGGCTCGGCGCGCATGTCGTCGAGGAAGGTCGTGCTGCGGAGCAACTGGTAGAGCGAGAAGAAGACCGGTAGCTGGAGCACCAGCGGCCAGCACGAGGCCAGCGGGTTGATCTTGTTCGCCTTGTAGAAGGCCATCATCTCCCGCTGGAGACGCTCCTTGTCGCCCTTGTACTTCGCCTGCAGCGCCTTGAGCTCCGGCGCGTGCGCCTGCATGTGGCGCATCGAGGAGATCTGCTTGATCGACAACGGCAGGATCAGCGTTCGGGTGAGGAAGGTGAGGCCGACGATCGAGAAACCCCAACTGAGGCCGACGTTGTCGTGAAGGAAGAGGATCACCGACTCGGCCGCGTCGATCAGCGGCTGGAGGATGTTCGCGACGGGGATCACACCGGGGCCCCGGTGTGATCGTGGCGGCAATCCCGGAAGAGACGGCGGTTCGCGAGCTCGTCGACTCCGCCGTGGCTCCAGGGATTGCAGCGCGCGAGGCGCCAGGCGGCGACGATCGATCCGCGAATGAAGCCCAGCTCACGCACGGCCTGGACCGCGTAGGCAGAGCAGGAGGGGTAGTACTTGCAGCGGTCCGGAAGCGCCGGTGAGATCAACCGCCGGTAGACGTGCACGGGCAGGAGCAGGAGCTCGCGCATGCCTGCGGCGAGCTTCGTCAAGCGGCTCTTCGCCGACCGTTTCACGTGTTACGCCGCCAGCAGGCCGGACTCGGCCAACAGCTCGCTGAGCGCTCCGCGGACACCCTCCATACCCTGACGCTCAACCAGACCTGCAGAGTCGGGCCGGGCGACGATGACGAAGTCGTAGTCCTGAGGGAGCCCCTCGTCCAGAGCCCAGAACGCCTCGCGCAGCGCCCGCTTGACGGCGTTTCGCTCGACCGCCCCGCCGACCTTGCGGCTGACCGAGATCCCGAGCCGCAACCCCTCGTCTCCGTCCGCGCTCGGCCCGCGGGAACGCGTAGAGGACGGCGAACCGGTTGGCATGCGACTTGCCGTCGCGGTAGACGCGGTCGAAGTCCCCGCTTCGCGAGAGGCGGCCGCGCTTCTTGCGATCGGCCATCGGGGGCTCAGGGCGTCAGCCGCTTGCGGCCCTTGCGGCGGCGGCGGCGGATCACGTCTCGGCCCGAGCGCGTCCGCATCCGGGCACGAAAGCCATGGGTTCGCGCGCGCTTGCGCTTCTTCGGCTGCCAGGTCCGCTTCATGAGGAGGCGCCAGTATAGAGAGCGGCCCCGCGAGCGAGCGAGCCTCGGCCGCGGGGCCGCTCGAGGCTGGGATATCGACCGATGCACCGTCGCTCTTTCCCGCGAAATGCGGGGTGTGCCGCCGGCACCCCGCGGGCTCGTATGTATGGTCGCTCGGGTGCCCGAGGAGCAGCCCGCCGCCGACCTCAACGACCTCTGGCGCCGCGTTCGCGAAGATCTCGAGAGCTCGCTTCCGGCGTTCGACCTACAGCCTCTGGCTCGAGCCCCTGCGCGCCGTCTCGCTCCACGGCGACACGATCTTCCTCTCGGCGCCGGCGTCGGTGCGCACCTGGGTTGAGCGCCGCTACGCGGACCAACTCGAGGCCGCGCTTCGCCGCCAGACCGACGGGGTCGCCGGGTTCGGGTTCGTCGACGAGGGCGGTGAGGGCGCGTCCCGACCGGGCGCGCCACAGTCGCTGCCGTCGGACCCCAGCCACACCTTCGACCGCTTCGTAATCGGTCCGGGCAACCGGCTCGCCCACGCCGCCGCGCTCGCCGTGGCCGAGCTGCCCGGCGAGGCTTACAACCCCCTCTTCCTGCACGGGCCGCCCGGCCTCGGCAAGACCCACCTGCTCGGCGCGATCGTCGAGTACATGCGTCGCAACCACCCAGAGCTGAGCGTCCACTACACGACCGCCGAACGGTTCACGAGCGAGTTCGTCGGGGCCCTTCGCCGCGACGGGCCGGACCTTTTCAAGGCCCGCTACCGCGAGCTCGACGCGCTGTTGATCGACGACGTCCAGGTGCTCGAGGGCAAGGAGCGCACCGAGGAGGAGTTCGTCCATACCTTCAACACCCTGTTCGCGGCCGGCAAGCAGATAGTGCTCTCCAGCGACCGCCCTCCGGAGGCGCTCTCGCGCCTGGCCGAGCGGCTGCGCGATCGCTTCCTCTGGGGCCTGCGGGTCGAGCTCGATCCGCCTGACCTGCGAACCCGGATCGCGCTGCTGTGGCGGCTCGCCTCCGATACCGACCGCGAATTGATCGATCCCCATGTATTACACGAGATCGCCACCCGTGTGCCCGGAAATGTACGCGTGCTCGAGGGCGCGATGACCCGCGTGGTGGCCGTTGCTTCCCTACTCAGTGAACCGCTTTCGATGCCGATCGTCCGCCAGGCGCTCGGGCCGCATCGGGCCGGCGAGCCTGTCCCTGGAACCGGTCCTCCATCACTCGAGGCGATCCAAGAAGCCGTCTGCGTGGTCAAAGGCTTGCGGCGCGAGGAGTTGCTCTCCAGGCGCCGATCGGCGCCAGTCGCCAACGCGCGACAGCTCGCCATGTACCTCGCCCGTGACCTGACGCCTCTCTCGCTCGCCGAGATCGCTCGCGGGTTCGATCGCGACCACAGCACGGTCCTACACGCAACCCGTACGGTTTCCGAGCGGCTCGAGCCGGGCTCGGAGACCGCAGAGACGATCCACCGTGTGCGCTTGACGCTGGGGAGAGAAACCACCGTCACCCGCCTCCAATCCACGGATGTGCCCACCGATCAACAGCCCGACAACTGCTAATCCACACCGCCTTCCCGCAGCGCCAAGCCCAATCCGACCGCCAATCCCCAACCATCCACGAAACAGATACATCTGATCAAAGTAGGAAGATGAGCGATTCCAGATGAAGCTATCCGTACCCCGTGACTCCCTTTCCAGCGCTCTGCAACTGGTCGGCCGCGCCGTCTCCAGCCGCGGCACGCTGCCATCGCTCGGTGGGATCCTGCTGGTCGCCGGACCGGATGGCCTGACGCTGCGCGCGACCGACATGGAGTTGGCGCTGACGCGAACGCTCGCCGATGCCAAGGTCGAGAGCGAAGGGACGGTGCTGCTGCCGGGCAGGCTGTTCAGCGACGTGATTCGCAGCCTGCCGCCTGGCGACGTGTCGCTCGAGCTGCGTTCGGAGCAACGCGACGTCGAGATCGCCGGCGGTGGCGCACGCTTTCATCTCCGCACCCTGCCGGCGGAGGACTTTCCCAGGCTGCCGGAGCTCGAGGGCGAGACGGTCAAGCTTCCCGGCGAGCCGCTTGCGGCGACGATTGATCTCGTCGCCCGGGCCGCCTCGAGAGACGAGGTGCGGCCGATCCTGACCGGCGTGCTGCTGCAGGCGGAGGGCGAGACCCTGACCATGGTCGCGACGGATTCCTATCGGTTGAGCGTCAAGCGCACCGCGCTCGGCGCGGCGGTCGCTCAGACACTGGAGGCGAACGTCCCGGCCCGTGCCCTGCGCGAGCTGGCACGAATCATCAGCGCCGAGGGCTTGGACGATGTCGAGATCGCCCTGCCGCGCAACCAGATCATCTTTCGCGCCGGCGATGTGTTGCTCTCCTCACGGCTGATCGAGGGCCAGTTTCCGAGTTGGCGTCAGCTTGTTCCGGAGTCGTTCGAGCACGAGGTGCGCCTACCGCGGGAGGAGTTCCTCGAGGTCGCGCGGCGGATCAGCCAGCTCGCGCAGCGCAACGCCCCGCTGCGCCTCGCGTTCGCCGAGGGGGAGCTCACCGTGGCTGCCGAGACCCCGGACATCGGCGACGCCAGTGAAGCAATGCCGGCGCCGTACTCGGGTGAGCCGCTGGAGATCGCCTTCAATCCGCAGTTCCTGGTCGAGGGGATCGAGAGCGTCGGCTCGGAGGAGCTCGCGGTGCAGCTCTCATCGCCGCTTCGGCCTGGGCTGCTGCGACCGGTGGATGGCGAGGACTTCAGCTACCTCGTGATGCCGATCCGCCTCAATACCTAGGCCTTGGCCGGCGAGATGGTCGTCGAGTCGGTTCGCGTTCTCGACCTTCGCAACCTGAGCGCGTGCGAGGTTGTCCTCGGCCCGGGGCTGAACCTGCTCTGGGGGCCGAACGCGGCCGGCAAGACGAACCTGCTCGAGGCCACCTACATGGCGCTAGCCGGCCGCTCGTGCCGAACACGCGACGACCGTGAGGCGATCGCGTTCGGCAAGGCCTTGGCGCGCTCGGAAGCCTCCGTCGCCGGCGCCGGCCAGCGGCGTTCGTTCCTGTTCTCCGTCAGCCGAGCCGAAGGCCGGCGCCATCTCATCGATGGCGCCCCGGTGGGCCGCCGAGAGCGCCGCCCACCGGCCGGCTCTGGGGGTCTTCATGCCCGACCGGCTGTCGCTCGTCAAGGGCCCTCCGAGCGGCCGCCGAGCTCACCTCGACGGTTTCTGCGCGGCGCTCTGGCCCTCCCGGGCGGAGACCCGTCGCCGGTATTCCCGGGCTCTGGCGCAGCGCAACGCGCTGCTCTCCCGCGTGCGTTCAGGCGCCGCGTCGGAGTCGGCGCTCGAGGCCTGGGATCTGGAGCTCGCCTCGAGCGGTGTCGCCCTGATCGCCGATCGGACCGAGGCCGTCGGGCGCCTGGCGCCCGCCTTCGTGAACGCCGCGGCCGGGCTTGGGCTGGATCATGAGCCGACGATTCGCTACCGACCGCGCAGCGCGGCGACCGTGGCATCCACACTCGCTGCCGAGCTCAGCGAGCGCCGTGGCTCGGACGTCGCCCGCGGCTACACCGGCTGGGGACCCCACCTCGACGAGCTCTCGCTCGAGGCGAGCGGCCGATCCCTGCGCCGCTACGGCTCGCAGGGACAACAGCGAACAGCCCTGCTGGCGCTGTTGTTCGCCGAGCGGCAGGCCTTGCTCGACGACGGCCGCCCGCCGCCGCTGATGTTGCTCGACGACGTCTCCAGCGAGCTCGACTCCGAGCATCGCAACCTCCTGGTCGAGCACCTCGCCGAGGGTGGCGGCCAGGCGCTGGTCACCGCCACCGAGCCCGATCAGGTGCCCCGCCGCGCGGATCGGCACGAGGTGGCAGTGCGCGATGGTCGCCCCCTGACCTCGGCGCCCGAACAGGCCGGCGGCGTGAGCAGGCAGGCCCGCCCACGGGCACTGGCCGATGCGGTGCGTGTCGTTCGCGATGCTGCCGAGCCGCCCACCTTGCTCGCCGCCGTGCAAAGCGCCTGGCGGCCTGCGGTCGGGGAGCGCATCGCGTGCGAGGCGCGCCCGGTGCGCGAGCGCGACGGAATCGTCACCGTGTCCTGTTGCGCCGCGACCTGGGCGCAGGAGCTCGACCTGCTCCAGGGCGAGCTGCTCGAACGGCTCAACCGTGCACTCGCGCCAAGGCGGATCTCGTCGCTTCGCTTCCGCGTCGGCGACGAACCCCCCGAAGGCGCAGATTAGTCCATGATTTGCAGGGCTTTTACGACGAATTGCACGACATTCCGAGTGTCCGGGCTGGTATCCTTATGTGAACTTGCACCTCCGCCCCGAGCCGCTCGGATTCGGCCCTTACGCCGGGCCCGACGGTCGGGGTTTCTCATGAAACCAACGGAAGGGCTGACCACCTAGTGGCAAGCGACACGGGCGCCGACGCAAAGAGCGCGCAGGCTTCGAAGAACAAGGCCCCCGACGAGTACACGTCGGGGGAGATCACCGTGCTCCGGGGCCTCGATCCGGTGCGTAAGCGCCCCGGGATGTACATCGGCTCGACCGGGCCACGAGGCCTGCACCATCTCGTCTACGAAGTCGTCGACAACTCCGTCGACGAGGCGCTGGCCGGGCATTGCGACAAGATCGAGCTCACCCTGCACCCCGACAACAGCGTCACCGTGGTCGACGACGGCCGCGGGATCCCGGTCGACGAGCATCCGGAGGAGAAGCGCCCCGCCGCCGAGGTCGTGCTGACCACGCTCCACGCCGGCGGCAAGTTCGGCGAGGGCGGCGGTTACAAGGTGTCCGGCGGCCTGCATGGGGTCGGGGTCTCCGTCGTCAACGCGCTCTCGGAGCGCCTCCACCTCGAGGTTCGCCGCGACGGTCACCGCTGGAGCCAGGATTTCGAGCGCGGCGAGCCAAGGGGCGATCTGAAGCGCGGCGAAAAGCTCAAGGGCACCGGGACGACGATCACCTGGCTGCCGGACGCGGAGGTCTTCGAGACGCTCGAGCTCGATTACGCGACGCTCGCCGAGCGCATGCGGGAGACCGCCTTCCTCACCCGCGGGCTGCAGATCCAGCTCATCGATGAGCGCGGCGCCGGCCAGCGCGACACCTTCCTCTACAAGGGCGGGATCGTCGATTTCGTCAAGCACCTGAACGAGAACAAGGACGCCCTCCATCGCAAGACCATCTTCTTCGAGAACGACACCGACGACGGCGCGGTCGAGGTGGCGATGCAGTGGAACTCCTCCTACCAGGAGTCGGTGTTCTCGTTCGCCAACAACATCAACACCCACGAGGGTGGATCCCACCTCTCGGGGTTCCGGTCGGCGCTGACCCGAACCCTGAACGCCTACGCGCGGACCAAGGGGCTGCTGAAGGAAAAGGACGAGAACCTCTCGGGCGAGGACGTGCGCGAGGGTCTCACCGCCGTGATCTCGGTCAAGCTCGCCGAGCCGCAGTTCGAGGGTCAGACGAAGACCAAGCTCGGCAATCCGGGGGTCGAGGGGCTGGTCAAGGAGACCGTCAACCGCAAGCTGGGTGAGTTCCTCGAGGAGAACCCGTCCGAGGGGCGCCGGATCCTCACCAAGGCCGTCGACGCTGCCCGGGCGCGCGAGGCAGCCCGCAAGGCGCGTGACCTGACCCGGCGCAAGTCGGCGCTCGAGAACTCGACCCTGCCCGGCAAGCTCGCCGACTGCACGGTCAAGGACCCGGCGCTGGCGGAGCTGTTCATCGTCGAGGGCGATTCGGCCGGCGGATCGGCGAAGCAGGCGCGCGACCGCAACACACAGGCGGTGCTGCCGCTGCGCGGCAAGATCATCAACGTCGAGAAGAGCCGCATCGACAAGGTGCTCGCCAACAACGAGATCCAGGCGTTGATCACGGCGATCGGCACCGGGGTCCACGACGAGTTCAGCCTCGACGACGCGCGCTACCACAAGGTGATCCTGGCCACCGACGCCGACGTCGACGGCGCCCACATCCGCACTCTGGCGTTGACTTTCATCTACCGCCAGATGCCCGAGCTGATCGACGCCGGCTTCGTCTACATCGCCAAGCCCCCTCTGTACCGGGTCAAGAACGGCAAGCAGGAGACCTACGTCGAGAAGGAGTCCGAGCTCGAGGCGCTGCTGCTCCGCGACAAGCTCGAGGCGTTCGCGCTCGCCGACGCGGAGGGCGAGGAGCACAAGCTCACCGCGGCGCGCTGGCAGCGCTTCAACCGGCGGCTGAGGGAGTACGAGGGCTGGTCGGACTCGCTGCAGGCCGGGTTCGGTCACGAGCTGGTCAACTTCCTCAGCGAGTCGCAGATCCTCGATGCGGGCGCGGCCTCGGTCGCCGGCGTGAAGAAGCTGATCGAGGCCGATGACCCGGTGGAGGAGCCGTTCGAGACCGAGCTCGTCACCGCTTCCGCCGAGGAGCTGGTGGTCAAGGCGACTCACCGGCGCTCGGGCCTCGCTCGCACCCATCGCCTGCCCGCGGCGCTGCTGTCGTCGAACGACTACCGCCACCTGGTCGAGGTCCATGCCGACCTGCTGAAGCAGGTCGGCAGGCCGCCGTTTCGGTTGGCGCTCGGCGACCGGACTCGTGAGGCGAATTCGTTCGAGACCCTGCGTCGAGCGGTCCTCGAGCTCGCCCGCCAGGGCGTCACCATGCAGCGGTTCAAGGGGCTCGGCGAGATGAACGCCGACCAGCTCCGTGAGACGACCATGGACCCGGCGAGCCGCACGCTCGCGCGGGTGACGATCGAGGACGCGACGATGGCCGAGCGGATCTTTGCCGACCTGATGGGCGACAAGGTCGAACCGCGCAAGGCGTTCATCGAGCGTCACGCGAAGGAGGTTCGGTTCCTTGATGTCTGACCGCCGGCCGCGCGAGCGGAGCGTGAGTTAGATGGAGGGCGGGCTCGACGCCCTGACGGGGCGAATCGAAGAGCGTGAGCTGACGCAGGAGATGCGCAGCTCGTACCTCGACTACGCGATGAGCGTGATCGTCGGGCGGGCACTGCCGGACGTTCGCGACGGGATGAAGCCCGTCCACCGCCGGGTGCTCTACGCGATGCACGATCTCGGCCTGCAGCCGAACCGGCCGTACCGCAAGTGCGCCTTCATCGTCGGCGAGGTGATGGGCAAGTACCACCCGCACGGCGATAGCGCGATCTACGACACGCTGGCCCGCATGGCGCAGGACTTCTCCCTGCGCTACCCGCTCGTCGACGGCCAGGGCAACTTCGGTTCGATCGACGACGACCCGCCGGCAGCGATGCGCTACACGGAGGCCCGCCTCGCGCGCCTGGCGACGGAGATGCTGCGCGAAATCGAGTCGGACACCGTCGACTTCGGGCCCAACTACGATGAGTCGCAGTCCGAGCCGCTGGCGCTGCCGGCCCGCTTCCCCAACCTTCTCGTCAACGGCGCCGCAGGGATCGCGGTGGGGATGGCGACCAACATCCCACCCCACAACCTCGGTGAGACGATCGGCGCGGTCAAGGCCTACATCGACAACCCGGAGATCGATCTCCAGGGACTCATGGGCCATGTCAAGGGACCGGACTTTCCCGGCGGCGGGCTGATGAGCGGCAGCGGCATCCGCGACGCCTACGCGTCGGGCCGCGGCAGCATTCGCGTCCGCGCTCGCGCCCACGTCGAGCCCCTGCGGGGCGGCAAGGACGCGATCATCGTTACGGAGCTCCCGTTCATGGTCAAGAAGGGCGGTGACGGCGGCCTGATCACCAAGATCGCCGACCTCGTCCGCGAGAAGAAGATCAACGGCATCTCGGACCTGCGCGACGAGTCCGACCGCTCCGGGATGCGCTTGGTGATCGAGCTCAAGCGCGGCGGCGACCCGGCGATGGTCGTCCTCAATCAGCTCTACAAGCACACCCAGATGCAGACCTCGTTCGGGGTCAACATGGTCGCCCTGGTCGACGGCGTGCCGCGGACCCTCTCGCTCAAGGAGGTGATCCAGCACTACGTCGCCCACCAGCGCGAAGTCGTCACCCGCCGGACGCAGTTCGAGCTGCGCCGTGCCGAGGCCCGCGCCCACATCCTCGAGGGCCTTCTGATCGCGCTCGACAATCTCGACGCCGTGATCGCGCTGATCCGCGCCTCGGCCGACCCCGACGCCGCGCGCGAGGGGCTGATCGAGAAGTTCGAGCTCTCGACCGAGCAGGCCCAGGCGATCCTCGACATGCGGCTGCAGCGCCTCACCGCGCTCGAGTCCGACAAGGTCCGCGCCGAGCACGCCGAGCTGATGAAGCTGATCGCCGAGCTGCGCGCGATCCTCGGCGAGCCCTCCCGAATCGACGCTCTCGTCGTTGATGAGCTCGACGAGGTCGAGCAGCGCTACGGCGACGAGCGGCGAACCGAGATCGCCCACTTCGAGGGTGACCTCAACGTCGAGGACGTGATCGCGGACCAGCAGATGGTGATTTCGATCACCCACTCGGGCTACGTCAAGCGACTGCCCTTGATCACCTACCGCCAGCAGCACCGCGGCGGCGTCGGCGTGATGGGGATGAACCTCAAGGAGGGCGACTACATCGAGCACCTGCACATCTGCTCGACCCACGACTTCCTGCTCTTCTTCACCAACCGCGGCAAGGTCTACCGGCTCAAGGTCTATGAGTTGCCCGAGGGCTCGCGGACGGCCAAGGGCAGCGCGCTGGTCAACGTCCTGCCGCTGCGCGACGGCGAGAAGGTGATGGCGGTGATCCCGACCAGGGACTTCAAGGAGAACGAGTTCCTGGCTTTTGCGACCGCGAAGGGCCTGGTCAAGAAGACCCAGTTCACCGCCTACAACACTCCGATCCGCGCCGATGGGATCATCGCGATCAAGGTCCGCGACGGCGACGAGCTCGTGCAGGTCCGGCTGACCAGCGGTGACGACGACCTGCTGCTCGTCTCCAGGTCGGGTCATGCGTCGCGTTTCAACGAGTCGGCGGTGCGCTCGATGGGCCGCGACACGTCCGGGGTCAAGGGGATGAACGTCAGCGGCAAGATCGGGCGTGAGCCCAACCGGGTGCTGGCGATGGACGTCGCCCGCGACGACTCCGAGCTCTTCGTCGTCACCGAGAACGGCTACGGCAAGCGCACCGCCGTCTCCGAGTACCCCGTCAAGGGCCGCGGTACCAAGGGCGTGCTGACGATCAAGCTGACCGAGAAGAAGGGCGGGCTCGCCGGCGCGCTGATCGTCCGCGAGCACCAGGACCTGCTGTTCATCTCCCAGAACGGGATGGTCCAGCGCACGAACGCCGGCGGGATCTCACAGATGGGCCGCGCGACCCAGGGCGTCAGGGTGATGAACATCAAGGACGACGATCGCGTCAGCGCGGTCGCCCTGGTCGTCGAGTCGTCGGCCGACGTGGCCGAGGAGGCCGAGGAGGTCGCCGAGGCAGCGGCCCACGGAGCCAAGCCGGCCGAGGGCTGACCCGGGTTGGGTCGGCTCGCCGCACTGCCCGACCTCCGCGTCTGCTTGAATCGGATTCACCAGAGAGAGGAGGTGGTCCTAAGTTGAGTGACATGTTCTTTGGGACGCTGGAGGTGCAGGGCCGCTGAGCGGTCGTGTGACCCGCTCGGTGGAATCCCCCCCGAGCACCGGCGGGTCAGGATGGCCGGGTTTCGTCCCTCCCGGCCGCTGAGTCCGGACCTGTCCGAAATCGCACCTTGGAAGGGCCGCCCTCGTCGAGGGGCGGCCCTTCGCTTTCCCCGGGCGCCGCTAGGCGGCCAGCAGATAGGGCTCCCAGGCGAGTGGCACACGGGGGGCGGCGATGCGGATGAACACCGTCGGCCCGGGCGGCTTCGGCCGATTCGCGGGATGCATGCGCGCTTCGCGCGGCATCCGGTTGCCCTTCCTGCGGTTGCAGGGCGCACATGAGGCGACGATGTTCTCCCACACCGACTCCCCTCCACGGCTGCGCGGAATCACGTGATCGACGGTCAGCCCAGCGGCCTCGTGGCCGCAGTACTGGCAGGTGTAGGCGTCGCGCGCCAGCACCGCCTTGCGGGTGATCTTGCGCCGGTGGACGTCGCGCGGGATGCGAACGTAGCGAACCAGCCGGATCACGCACGGCCGGTCTAGGTCGAGCCGCTCGGAGTGCAGGGCGCCCTTGCCCTTCTCCAGCACCTCGGCGCGCGACTTCAGCACCAGCACCGCGGCGCGCCGGACCGTGCAGACGTTGATCGGCTCGTAGCTCGCGTTCAGTACCAGGACCCGGCCGCTGCCGATCCGAACGCGACCGTTGCCGTTCGCCAGGTGTCGGTCTGCGGCCGATCCGACGCGCGCCACCGCGCGGCGCCGGCCGCCTACCTCGGGGTCAGCGAGGTCCTCCATGGTGGGCGGGATTGTAGAGCCGGGCGCGGGCCAACCGTCAGGAACCCGGTATCCCGCTCGTCTCGATCGGATAGCTGCCGATCACCCGGACGTTCTCGGCCTTCGACCGCAACGCGCCGATCGCGTCCGCGACCGCCGCATCCTCCTCGGCGCCCTCGACGTCGATGAAGAACATGTATCGGCCCAGCCCGCGGCGCAGGGGGCGCGATTCGATCCGCGTCAGGTTGAGCTCGCGGCTCGAGAACTCGGTCAGCGCGTCGACCAGCGCGCCGGGATGGTCCGCCCCCAGCTCGGAGAAGCTCAGCGTGGTCTTCCAAGGGCCGGCCCCGACGGCCGTGGTCCCGGCGGGCGCGATCCAGACGAAGCGGGTGACGTTGCCCGGGTCATCCTCGACGCTCTCGCGGAGCACCACGCAGTCGTAGATCCGCGCCGCCGAGACTCCCCCCAGCGCCGCCCAGGGCTCATCGCGCGCCGCGACCTCGCGGACGGCGTCGGCGGTGCTCGGCGCCGTCCGCACCTGCGCCCGGGTGAGCTCGGCACGGATGAAACGCGCGCATTGCGCGCTTGCCTGGGGGTGGGAGAGGACGACCTCGATCTCGGACAGCGGGATCTCGGCGCGGGCGATGAGGTTGTTGCTGATCGGCTGATCGTGCTCGCCCACGATCGCCACCGAGGGTGCGTCGAAGGCGAGCGTGTCGAGTGTCGCGCGCACCGAGCCCTCGATCGAGTTCTCGAACGGGACCAGTGCACGGTCGGCCCGGCGCTCGTGCACGGCAGTGATCGCGTCGTAGATCGTCGGCTCGGGCAGGGGGTCGATCGCCGTATCCGCGGCGGCGGCGCGCACGGCGTCCTCGCTGAAGGTCCCGGCCGGGCCGAGATAGGCGACTCGCATCGCCCGAACCTTATGGGGGTCAGTTGAAGACGACGGTGTACGACGAGCTGTTGTTGTCGATCACCGTCTCGCCCAGGACCGGCAGTACCTCGATCGCCAGCGTCAGCGGGACGCCCGTATCGGGAACGCCGTCGATCGGCACCGTCGCTGAGGCAATGCCCTGGGCATCGATGCTCGCGATCGGCGCCTCGCCCTCGATCGCGACCGAGCCCCCGCTGAGCGAGTAGGTGACGATCACGTCCGTCTCCTCGACGTCGCCACCGTTCTGAACGTCGACGCTGATCTGCGGCGGCTCGTTGCCGAGCCCGACGGTGTTCTCGAGGTCGGGGCTCAGTGCCGTCTTGTCGATCGAGGTGCTGACCAGCTCGACCCCATGGACCCCGGGGGGCACGTTCCCGGTCTCGCTGGCGAAGCCGTTCAGGGTCACCGTCAGCGGGGCGACGTCGACCCACCGCGCCACGGGAGGCGGCAGGAATCTGCTCTCGCCGACCTTGCCCTCGATCTCCTGCTCGGCGGCAGCCGCATTGATGTCGACGCGGGCGCGCTCGAAGAGGACGTCGCTGGCCAGGAACGCCTGCATATCGGTGACCATCCGCGCGATCGCCTCGTTGCGGCCGTCGTTTGCGAGCGCGGTCGGGATGTCCTCGGCGATCCCCGCGAGGCCGTCGCGCCGCAGCTCGAACGCCTGCACAAGCTCCTGCTGTGCGGCGGTGACGTCACCGGGGGCGTCGAGTCCCTCGGCGCGTTGCAGCAGGCCCTCGGCGGTGCCGCGGTCGGTGGTGATCTGGGCCTCGAGCTGCAGCTCGGTGAGCCCCTTCTGGGGATCCTCGAGCCGGTTGAAGAACTCCTGCGAGAGCTGGTTCGACTGAGTCACGATCCCGTCGAGGTCGGAGAGGTAGTTCTCGAAGCCGCGGTCCTGGCGAGCGTTGAGGCAACCCCGGACGCCGAGCAGCAGCAAGACCAGGATCCCGATGCCCGCCACCACGGCGATCAACCGGCGCACGAAAACCTGGCGCTGGCGCTCCCCTGGCGCTCGCCGGGAGCCTGGGCCGCTCGGGGCCGGATCTAGTTCGTCCTCATCCAGGAAAGACACGATGCACCTGGGACGCCTTCGGCGCGCAGAGTATGAACCCTGCCGCGGAGGACAACCGGTGAGCGGCTGGCGACCACCGGCGTCGCGGGCACGCCGGCAGGAGAGGGCGCGCGCTCGGCGAAGCTGAGAAGGTGGTGGGCGACGAGCTGCTGATGGACCGCTTCCGCGTCCTCGAGCGGATCGGCTCAGGGGGCATGGGAACCGTGTATCGCGCCTTCGACGAGCGCCTGCAACGCCCCGTGGCGGTGAAGGAGGTAGAGAGCGCCGAGCCCGCTCGGGTCCTTCGTGAGGCGCAGGCGGCGGCTCGCCTCAACCACCCCGGGATCGTGACCCTCTACGAGCTCGGGGAGCGCGACGGTCACGCGCTGCTGGTCTCCGAGCTGGTCGAGGGCCGAACCCTCGCGCGCATGCATGGTGACGGCCTGCTGTGCGACCGCGAGGTCGCCGAGATCGGCGCCGGCCTCTGCGAGGCTCTGACCCACGCGCACGGGCGGGGGGTGGTCCATCGCGACATCAAGCCACAGAACGTGATCGTGGGCGAGGATCCCGCCGGCGGGCGGCGGGCCAAGCTGATGGACTTCGGCATCGCCCGGATCGCCGGCGCCCCGACGTTGACCGCGCGAGGCGAGGTCGTCGGGACCCTCGCCTACATGTCGCCCGAGCAGGCCGATGGGGAGCGGGCCGGCCCCGAGTCGGACGTGTACTCACTGGCGCTCACCGCGTACGAATGCTGGTCCGGAGCGAATCCGGTGGCCGGGCGAACCCCGGCCGAGACCGCGCGCCGGATCGGTGACGTCGTTGCGCCCCTCCGCACCCGCCGACCGGATCTGCCGGAGGGGTTGACCGACACGATTGACGCCTGCCTCGACCCCGAGCCGGGGCTGCGACCGACGATCGCCGAGCTGCGCGACTGCCTCGATGCCGAGGCCGGTGCCCTCGACCCCGAGCGCCCGCTCCCGGCCGCCGGCGAGGCCGAGGATCCCCACGGTGCGCCCCGCTCGCGCCACCGCGCCGCGCGAATCCTCGGCGTCGTATGCCTCGCCGCCGCGCTCGCCCTGCTCGCCGGTCCCGGCGGCGCCCCGGGCGCGGCACTCGTCCTCTGCGCCCTCTGCCTGCCGTCGTTGCTCGTCGGCCTGCCGCTCTCGGCCCTGGTCCCGGCCGCGGCGCCAATCCTCGGCGCCGCGGGTGTGGGCGCCGCCGCCTCGGCGCTCGGCGCCGCGGGATCGACGGCGCTCGCTCGCGCGGTGCTCGGCATCAGCTCCTGGGCCTGGCTGCTCGCGGGCTCACTCGTTCTCGGGATCGGCCCTGATCTGGGGATCGCGGCCCAGGCGCCTGCCGGGTGGGCGGCCGACCCTGCTCTCGCGGCCGACACGGTGCTCGCCCCGTTGGCCGGCCTCGAGTCGCTGCTCGGCGCGGGCGTGTTCTGCGCCGCGGCCGTCACGCTCGGAATGCTGCTGCGCTTGCGCCACGCCTCGGTCGCCCTGCTCGCGGCGATGCTCTGGGCGGCCGGGACTGAAGCCGCCCTCTCGCAGGTCGGAAACGGCGCTCTCGGCGCCCATCCGCTCGGGATCGTCGCGGCGGCGGCGCTCGCGGTCTCGCTCGAGTTCGGCCTCCTCCGAGCCGCCGGCCAGGTCTTGCACGGGCACGGGAGCGCCAACGGCTCTCGGCCGCTGACCACCTAGGATTCGGGATTCTCCAAAGCGCGGCCCGGCGTCTGCCGTGCCCGTGCCGCGTGAGAGCCGGGAGTCAAGACCATGAGTGTCCTGCGAAACCTCGAGCAGCGGATCGAGAACCTCGTCGAAGGGGTGTTCAGCCGCGCCTTCTCGTCGCAGGTGCAGCCGGTCGAGATCGCCCGCAAGCTCGCGAAGGAGATGGATGCCCACCGGACGGCGTCGGTATCGCGCGTCTACGTGCCGAACCAGTACACGGTCTGGCTCTCGGCCGAGGATCGGGAGCGACTCGAGGGATACGAGCGCTCGCTCGAGCAGGAGCTGTCCGGCTACCTGCTCGAGCACGCCCGGCGCCACGACTACGCACTGCTCACCCGCCCGGAGGTCCACCTCGAGACCGACGAGCGCCTGCGCCTCGGCGAGTTCGGGATCCAGACGCGCCTGGTCAAGCCGCCGGCCCGCCAGGGCGAGTCGCCCGAGCAGGGCGAGCAGGGACACACGATGGTCTACAGCGTGCCGCCGAAGCAGGCGAAGTCGCGCAAGCGCGAGCCCGGCGGCGCACCTGACCGAGACCAAGGCGATCGTCTCGCTCGACGACCGCCGCTACGTGCTCGACGGTCCGATCGCGGTCCTCGGACGCTCACGTGAGTGCGACTGCGTGCTCACCGATCCGAACGTCTCGCGCCGCCACGCCGAGCTGCGCCGTGGATCGACCGGCGACTGGCAGATCGTCGACCTGGGCTCGACCAACGGGGTCAAGGTGAACGGCCGCCAGGTCGATGCGTCGCGGCTCTCGCCCGGGGACGAGGTCGTGATCGGCACCGTCCGATTCACCTTCGACATCGAGCAATAGACCCGCCCATGGATACCGAACCGATCGCGGTAGCGCTCAAGTTCGGCTTCCTCGCCGTTCTCTACCTGTTCCTGTTCTGGGTTTCGCGCAGTGCCCTGCGCGAGCTCCGCCGCACCAGCGCCCCGGCGCCCGAGGCGACGGGCTTTCACGCCGTCGGGCCGGGTGGCCGCGCCGCTGCCACGGACGCCTGGCTGGTCGCCGTTCAGGGTGGCGGCCTGCCGCCGGGCGAGCGGTTCGACCTCTTCGGCGGGCTCTCGATCGGTCGGTCGATCGACGCCGACGTGCGGATCGAGGATCGCTTCGCCTCATCGATCCACGCCCGCGTCTATTCGCGCGGCGCCACCTACTACGTTGAGGACATGAACTCGACCAACGGGACCTTCCTCAACGGCGGCCGCTCTCGGGGGAGGCGGAGCTCACGGACCTCGACGAGATCCGGATCGGCGACACCGAGCTGCGGTTCGAGCTTGAGGTGCCCGAGGAGCCCTGATGCTGCGCGTCTTCGAGCAGGCATTCCGCTCCGACACGGGCCGGCAGCGGAGCGCGAACGAGGACTCCTACTTCGCCAGGGCGCCGGTGTTCGCGGTCGCCGACGGGATGGGCGGAGCCCAGGCCGGAGAGGTGGCTTCGAGGATCGCGGCCGAGTCGTTCGAGTCGGCCGAGCGCGGCGGGGAGGCTCCGGAGGCCTACCTGCGCGGACTCGCCGAGGCCGCGAACGCGCGCATCCACGCCTTGGCCAAGGACGACTCGTCCCGCTCCGGGATGGGGACGACGCTGACCGCCGCGCTCGTCGAGGACGACGAGGTCGCGATCGCCCACGTCGGCGACAGCCGCGCCTACGTCTTTCGCGAGGCGGAGCTGAAGCTGCTGACCTCCGACCACTCGCTGGTCGAGGAGCTTCGCCGCCAGGGCCGGCTGACCGACGAGCAGGCCGAGGATCATCCGCAGCGCTCGATCATCACCCGGGCGCTCGGCCCGGAGGCCGAGGTCGAGGTGGACACGATGACCTTCAGCGCCCGCCCGGGCGACGTCTACCTGCTGTGCTCGGACGGGCTGACGACGATGCTCAAGGAGGAGCGGATCGCGGCGACGCTCGGCTCGGCGCCCAGCCTCGCCGAGGCCGCCTCGCAGCTCGTCCGCGAGGCCAACGACGCCGGTGGCCGCGACAACATCACGGTGGTCGCCTTTCGCCTCGAGGAGGCCGGCGATCTGGCCGGCGACGCCGGAGCCACCCTGATCGGACCCAGCGCCGAGGAAGCGGGGCTGACGGGCGAGCGGGTCCGCGCCGCCGCCGCGCGCCGAGAGCCCGCCGCAGCGCCCGACGCCGCGCCGCCGGCCGCTGCGGACGGCGGCGAAGCTGCTCGCGGTCGCGCTGGTCGTCGCCGGGATCGGCGTCGCGGCCTTCTACGGAGTCCGCCAGGTCTACTTCCTCGGCATCGACGCGGGCGGCCGGATCGCCCTCTACCGTGGCCTTCCGTACGACCTCCCGCTCGACATCAGCCTCTACTCGGAGGTCTACTCGGTCCCGGTTCAGGCCTCGTCGGTGCCCGCGGACCGCCAAGCGAGCATCACCGACCACACGCTGCGCTCGCACGACGACGCCGTCTCCCTGCTCAACGACCTCGAGGCCGCCGCCGAGCCCCCGCTCCCCGCACCGCCGCACAACGCGGACGGGCAGGCGAGGACAAGCGGGCGAGGGGCTCAACCGGAACCGGCAAGGCGGCTCGCAACAGGGGTCCACCGGCGGCCGGCAATCCGGCCAGGGGCAATCCAGTCAGTAGGGAAGGGAGTGAGCGCCCGAAACCGCGAGCTGCTGGCGTTGATCCCGGTCGCGGTCCTGCTGACCGCCGGGTTCACGGCCGTGTTCATCGTCGAGTCGAACCAGATCGGCGACCTGAGCCTGATCTACGGCGGCTACTTCCTCGCCGTCTGCCTCGCCGTCCACCTGTTCATGCGCTTTCGGCTGCCGTACGCCGATCCGTACCTGTTCCCGCTCTGCGCCCTGCTGGCCGCGATCGGGCTGGTGATGCTGTTCCGGATCGACGACAAGCTGGCCTTCAAGCAGGCGTCGATCTTCGTCGCTCGGCGCCGCCTTCTTCTGGCGGCGACGATCGTCTTCGTGCGCGACTACCACGTGCTCGAGCGCTACCGCTACCTGATCGCGACCGTCGGGATCCTGCTGCTGCTGGCGCCCGGCTGCCGGGCACCGGCTCCCAGGTCAACGGCGCCTACCTCGCGATCGACCTCGGGCCGCTCTCCTTCCAGCCGCGCCGAGCTGGCGAAGATCTGCATCGTCATCTTCCTGGCCAGCTACCTGCACGAGAAGCGGGAGCTGCTCTCGGTCGCGGCCCGGCGGGTCGCCGGCCTGACGATCCCGCCGCTGAAGCACTTCGGCCCGCTGCTGGTCGTCTGGGGCGCGTCGATGCTGATGCTGGTCTTCATCCGCGACCTGGGCAGCTCGCTGATGTTCTTCGGCGCCTTCCTGGCGCTGCTCTACGTCGCCACCGCGCCGCTTCTCCTACGTGGTCGTCGGGCTGGTGCTGTTCTTCGCTCGGCGCCTGGGTGATGGGGCACGCACGATCCCGCACGTCGGCGACCGGGTCGACATCTGGCTCGACCCCTTCGCGCCCAACGGCCGGTCGGGGCCGGGCAGATCCAGCAGTCGCTGTTCGCGCAGGCCGACGGCGGCCTGTTCGGCACCGGGCTGGGCGAGTCGCTGCTGAAGCTGCCGGGGCCGTTCGCGCCCGACTGCCAGCAGCCGTTCCCCGACTGCGGCAGCATCCTGCCGGCGCCGCACACGGACTTGATCTACGCGGTGATCACGATCGAGCTCGGACTGTTCGGCGCCTGCGGGGTGATCCTGATCTACGCCCTGATCGCCGCCCGGGGGTTCAAGACCGCGGTGATGGCGCGGGACGGGTTCTCGAAGCTGCTCGCCGCCGGGCTGACCGCGGTCTTCGCGCTGCAGGCGGTGGTGATCATCGGCGGGGTCACCAGGCGATCCCGCTGACCGGCGTGACGCTTGCCCTTCGTCAGCTTCGGCGGCAGCTCGGTGGTCGCCAACATGATCCTGCTCGCGCTGCTGCTGATGATCTCCGATCGCGCCCGCCGGCCGCGGCCGGAGCCCGAGGAGCCGACCCGAGCTGGAGCGCTTGGCGGCGTGAACGCCCCGATCGTCCGCCTCTACGGGCTGCTCCTGCTGCTGTTCGCGACGCTGGTCGGCTTCACCTCGTACTGGGCGGTGTTCGACGCGACGAGCTCAAGGACAACCCGGAGAACCGCCGCCCGCTGATCGAGAGCCAGCAGATCAAGCGCGGCTCGATCACGACCGCGGACGGGGTCCTGGTCGCCGAGAGCCTCCCCGAGGGCGGCGGCAAGCACCCCGTCTACGTGCGCCGCTACCCGCAGGGCTCGCTGTTCGGCAACCCGGTCGGCTACAGCTTCGTCGAGGTCGGGCAGACCGGGATCGAGCGTCCGAGAACGCCTGCTGAGCGGCGACGAGAACGAGTTCGCCTCGATCATCGACCAGATCCGCGACCAGCAGCCCGAGGGCGACGACATCACGCTGACGCTCGACGCGGACGCGCAGCGGGTCGCCACCCAGGCGCTGCAGAACGCGGTCGCGACGACCGCCGGATCGAACGGAGCCGGCTCGGTGGTGGCGCTCGACCCGTCCACGGGCGCGGTGCAGGCGATGGCGTCGATTCCCGGCTACGACCCGAACGCGGTCGAGGACCCCGGTGTATTCAGCGAGCTCCCGAGCAGGGCGTTGAGGGCGCCACTCGTCAACCGCGCCACGCAGAGCACCTACGAGCCCGGCTCGACGATGAAGGTGGTGACCGCGGCGGCGGCGCTCGACTCGGGCGAGTTCACCCCAGCTCGACCCTCAGCGGCGAGACCGGGATCGAGATCGACGGCGTGCCGCTCTCCAACGCCGGCGGCGAGCCCTTCGGCGACATCGACATGGACTTCGCGCTCACCCACTCGGTCAACACCTACTTCGCCCAGGTCGGCGAGCAGCTCGGCACCGAGACGATGGTCGAGTACATGAACCGCTTCGGCTTCTACAACGACCCGGAGCTCGACTACCCGGACGTCCAGATGGCGCCGAGCGGCGTCTACGAGGACGGCAAGCTGCTCGACGCGGGCGACGCGATCGACATCGGCCGGGTGGCGATCGGCCAGGAGCGGCTGCTCACCACGCCGATGCAGATGGCCGAGGTCGCGGCGACGGTCGCCAACGGCGGCAAGCTGATGAAGCCGACCTTCGTCCAGCAGGTCACCGACCCCGACGGCCGCTCGATCGACGAGCTCGACCCCGACCAGCAGGCACGAGGTGGTCAGCGAGCAGACCGCCGCCGAGCTGACCTCGATGATGACCCACGTCACCGAGGAGGGAACCGCCGCCGGACTGACCGTCGCCGGCCTCGCCTTCGCGGGCAAGACCGGAACCGCGGAGATCGACGTCGAGACCGGGATCAACCGGCCCTGGTTCATCGGCTTCGCCCCGGCCGACGATCCGCAGGTCGCCGTCGCGGTGATGCTCGAGCGCTGCACGGGCTGCTTCGGCGGCGAGGTCGCCGGCCCGGTCGCGACCCAGGTGATGGAGAGTCTGCTGGCGCAATGAGGCTCGAGCAGGGACAGCGCGTCGGCGACCGGTACACGCTTGTCGGCCGCCTCGGCACCGGTGGGATGGCGGACGTCTGGCTCGCCGAGGACCCGATGCTCAACCGGCGGGTGGCGCTGAAGTTCCTGCACGAGCGCTTCGCCCAGGACGCCCAGTTCGTCGAGCGCTTCCGCCGCGAGGCCCAGTCGGCGGCCGGCCTCCAGCACCCGAACGTGGTCGGCGTCTTCGACCGCGGCGAGTGCGGACGGGCGCCACTACATCGCGATGGAGTACGTCGAGGGCGCGTCGCTCAAGGACCTGATCGACCGCGGGCTGTCGGTCGGCGAGGCGGTCGAGATCGTCCGCCAGGTGCTCGCCGGGGCGAGGTTCGCCCACGCGCGCGGGATCGTCCACCGCGACCTCAAGCCCCAGAACGTGCTCGTCGACCGCGAGGGGCGCGCCCGGGTGACCGACTTCGGGATCGCCCGGGCCGGCGCCTCGGAGATCACCCAGACCGGCTCGGTGCTCGGGACCGCCCAGTACCTCTCGCCCGAGCAGGCGCAGGGCCTCGAGGTGACGGCCGCGTCCGACCTCTACTCGATCGGGGTGATGCTCTACGAGGCGCTGACCGGGCGGGTGCCGTTCGAGGCCGACACCCCGGTCGCGGTGGCGCTGAAGCAGGTCTCCGAGCAGCCCCGACCGCCGCGCGAGCTCAACCCGCAGGTCACGCCGGCGCTCGACGCGGTGGTCCTGAAGGCGCTCGCCAAGGACCCGGCGAACCGCTTTCAGTCGGCCGACGAGTTCATCCGCGCGCTCGACGCCGCCGAGGCCGACCCCTCGGGCGGCTCGCTCGGCGACACCGCGTCCTACGCGCCCGGCGCGCTGGCGGGCGCGCTCGCCGGCGCCGCAGCCGGCGCGGCGCTGGGCGCCGACCCCGCCGCCGCGACGGGCGAGACCCTCGGCGAGGAGCCGCCGCCCGAGGGGACCACCGGCGGCGGCTGGATGACCCGCCGGCGTGCGGCGATCCTGCGGCGCTCGCGCTGCTCGGCGCCGGCGTTGCGGTCTGGGCGCTGACCCGCCCCGGGCAGGTCAACGTCCCAGCGGTGATCGAGCAAGCCGCAGGCCGAGGCCCGCTCGCTGCTCGAGCGCCGGGCTTCGAGGTCTCGGTTTCGACCGTCGAGAGCTGCGCTCCCGAGGACACCGTGGTCGAGCAGGACCCGCGCGCGGGCTCGGAGGCCGAGGAGGGCTCGACGGTGACGCTTACGGTCAGCCTTGGCCTCGCGGTCAAGGTGCCGCCGACGCGCGGCCTGTCACTCGACCAGGCCCGCAGGCGGCTCGAGAAGGCCGATCTGCTGGTCCAGACCCGCGAGCAGGCCTCGCGCGGCGTCGACCCCGGCCGGCGTGATCTCGAGCACGCCCGCAGGCGGCGCGGAGGTCGAGTGCCAGTCGCACGGTCACGCTGACGATCTCCAAGGGGCCGAACCTGGTCACGCTTCCCGATCGTGCTCGGCGACGCTCAGGAGATCGCCAAGGCCGAGCTCGAGCGGCTCGGGTTCATCGTCGACGTCGAGACCCGGGACACCGACGACCCGGAGGGCACCGTGATCGCCCAGGACCCAGGACCCGGATCGCGGCTCCTGCGCGGCGACCGGGTGACGATCGTCGTCTCGACCGGCGCCGGCTCGGTGATCGTGCCGAACGTCGTCGGCCAGTCCGAGGACTCGGCGGTCAGCACCCTGCAATCGCGCGGGCTCTCGGTCGACGTCATTCGCCAGGAGACCGACCAGGCGAGCGAGGACGGCAGGGTGCTCGACCAGGCTCCGACCTCGGGGACGCGGGTGCGCGGTGGAGATACCGTGACCATCTTCGTCGGCGAGTTCGCCGCACCGATCGAGATCCAGCCTCCGACGAACACGACGACGACCCCCTGATGCGAGTCGCGGTGATCAGCGGCGGCCGCTCCAGCGAGCACGAGATCTCGCTGCAGTCGGGCGCCTCGGTGGCGGCGGGCCTGCGCGAGGCGGGACACGAGGTGGTCGAGGTGCTGATCGAGCGCGACGGGCGCTGGACCGCCGACGGAGACGAGGTCGAGCTGCGAGCCGCCGGCGGCCTGCTCGGCTGCGACGTGGCCTTCCCGGTCCTGCACGGCCCGTTCGGCGAGGACGGCACCGTCCAGGGGATGCTCGAGTGCCTCGACGTCGCCTACGCCGGGCCGAGCGTCCTCGCCGCGGCGGTGGCGATCGACAAGCTGGTCTGCAAGCGCCTGCTCGCCTTCGACGGCCTGCCGCAGGTGGACTTCGGCGAGGTCGGCGAACCGGGCTGGCGCGAGCGCGTCGCCGCGATGGCCACCGCCGCTGTGGGTGAAGCCCTCACGGCTCGGGTCCAGCGTCGGAATCTCGCGCGTTGCCGACCCGGAGCTCGAGCTCGACGCGGCGGTCGAGGCGGCCCTGGTCCACGACCCGCGGGTGATCGTCGAGGCCGACGCCGGCGGACAGGAGGTCGAGTGCTCGGTGATCGGCAACGCGGGATCGGCGACGATGCCAGCATCGAGACCTCGCTGCCGGGCGCGATCGTGACCAAGGCGTCGGACTGGTACGACTTCGAGGCCAAGTACGCCGAGGGCGGCATGGAGCTGGTCGTCCCGGCGCCGATCGGCGACGCGGCCATCGACCGGGTCCGCGAGCTGGCGGCCGGGTCTTCCGCGCGATCGGCGGCACCGGGCTCGCGCGCTGCGACTTCTTCGTCCGCGACGACGGCGAGGTGCTGGTCAACGAGATCAACACGATCCCCGGCTTCACCTCGACCAGCGTCTTCGGCGAAGCTGTTCGAGGCGACCGGCGTCTCCTACGCCGGAGCTCTGCGATCGGCTCGTCGAGCTGGCGGTGGAGCGCCACCGGCGCGAGCGCGCGTACCGGTTCTAGCACCGCGCGACGCTGCCGTTGGTATCAGGCGGCGCCGTTCAGGGCCACTTCCTCGATCTCGACGCGGAATCCCTCGTCGTAGGAGGCGAGCTTGGTGATCCAGATCAGGTAGTAGCGAGCGGGCTCGGGAACGTCGAGCTCGATCGTCTGGTCGGCCTCGGCGCCGCTCACCGCGCCGACCGGTTCACCCCAGCCCTCGAGCGTTTCGGGGGTCCCTCCGCCGCCGCGTAGATCTCGGCGTTCCAGCCGCCCTCCGAGGAGCTGATGCTCAGGGTCTCGCCCTGGACCGGCTCCGGTGTATCGACGATCAGGCCGACTCCCGGCTTGCCCGCGGCGTCGACCACCTCGGCAGATGCCGAGTAGGTCTCGGTGGTCCAGACGGTGTCCGGGTTGCCGTCGATCGCGAGCCCGACCTCCTCGCGGGTGCTCGTCGTCGTCGCCCGGCAGGGTCGAAGTCGGTGGCGTTCTGCAGCTCGACCTCGGTTCCCGGTGCCCCCGTGCCGCCGCCGCCTCCCCCGCCATTGCGACCCTCATCACCGGTCAGCCCGGCGATCAGCAGCGCGATCGCGGTCCGCCGCCAGGACCAGCAGGATCCCCGCGATCGAGACGCGTCGCGAGGTCAGGATCCTGCGCTGGCGATCGGGGACCGAGGCGAGCACGGTGGTCGCCTCACCGCTCGAGCCGCCCGGCGCGCGCGACCTCGACCTCGAGCGCGCTCTCGAGGTCGTCCAGCATCGCGGCCATGTCGGAGTAGCGCTTCTCGGCCTTCTTCTCGGTCGCCCGTTCGATCACCGCCGCAAGCGCCGAGGAGACCTCGGGCCGCTTGCGCTGAACGTCGGGCATCTGCTCGTTGACGTGCTTCATCGCCACCCCGACGAGGTTCTCGGCCTGGAACGGGACGTCGCCGGTCAGCATCTCGTAGAGCAGAATCCCGAGCGAGTAGATGTCGGAGCGGGCGTCGACGCCCTGGCCCATCGCCTGCTCGGGGGAGACGTAGTCGGTCGTGCCGAGCACCCGGCCGGTCTTCGTCAGCCCGTCCTGCTCGAGCTCGCGGGCGATCCCGAAGTCGGTCACCTTCGCCCGGCCCTCGGAGTCGATGAGCACGTTCTGGGGCTTGACGTCGCGGTGGACGAGCCGCCGCGCGTGGGCGGCCTGCAAGCCCGCGGCCGACCTCGATCGCGTATGCGGCCGCCTCGTCGAGCGGCAGTCGACCGATCCGGTCGATCCGCTGCTTGAGCGTCTCGCCGTCGACGTACTCGAAGACGATGTAGGGCCGCCCGCCATCCTCGCCGGCGTCGATCACCGCGACCACGTTCGGGTGCGAGACCTGGGCCACCGCGCGGGCCTCGCGGCGGAAGCGCTCGATCTGGTCGGGCTGGTCGGAGATCTCGCGGTGCAGGACCTTGGCGGCGACCCAGCGCTCGAGCGTCTCGTCGCGGGCGAGGTAGACGGTCGACATCCCGCCGCTGCCGAGCTTCTGACTCGAGGCGGTAGCGCCCGGAGAGCACCGTCCCGGTGAGCACACCGGCTGGCCCTGTCGTCGCCTCGCTCATCGCCTCTCTATTTTCAACCCTCGGACGCGCCCCGTGTTCTGCCGGGCCGGAGATGAATGATGACCGTCGAGGTTCGCTACTACACCGATCCCGCCTGCGTCTGGTCGTGGGCGTCCGAGCCGAAGCTGCGGCGGCTCGCTTGGGAGTTCGGCGATTCCCTCTGCGTGCGGCTGGTGATGGGCGGCCTGGCCCGTAGCTACGGACCGTCCTACCGCGACGAGGAGGGGAGGATCGGCGCCGGAGCGGACTGCTTCGCGGATCTGATGGCGCACTGGCTCGACGTCACCGCCGAGAGCGGAATGCCGTGCGACCCACGTCTCTGGACCGAGGCCAAGATCACCTCCACCTACCCCGTTTGCATGGCCGTGGTCGCCGCTCGCGAGCAGGGACCCACGGCCGCGCTCGCCTACATGCGTCGGGCCCGCGAGGCGCTGTTGACCGAGCGCAAGAGGCTCGACTACGCCGACGCTCTGATCGCCGAGGCCGGCACAGCGGGAATCGACGCCGACCGGTTCGGGATCGACCTGCGCTCAAACGCGATCGTCGAGGCCTTCGGCGCGGACCTCGACGAGGTCCGGGCCGTGCCCGAGGCGGCCCGGACCGCCGGGCAGGTGAAGCGGACCGAAGGCCGCGAGCGGGTCAGCTTCCCGTCGCTGACGTTCGGCGGCGAGGGTGGGGTGCGGCACGGGGTTTGGGGCTGGCAGCCGTACGGGGCCTACCGCGACGCGGCGCTTGCGGCCGGCGCCGAACCGCAGGTCGTGCGCCGCGCCGACCCCCTGGAGGCGATCGAGCGCTTCGGCCGCTGCGCGACCCGCGAGGTCGAGGAGCTCTCCGGCCGCCCGCGGCCGGTTGTCGAGGCTGAGCTCTGGGCGTTGGCGCGCGAGTGGCGGTTGAAGCCGGTGCCGGTGCTGACCGGGGTGCTCTGGGAGCTCGCCTAGCTTGGCGCGGCCTCGGCGTCGGTGACGACCTGGCGGCCCTCGAGGCCGCGGATCAGCTCGACCAGCTCGGGTGGTGCCTTCTCTGGCGAGCCTGTGTCGAATGGCGGCTCGGGGTCGTATTCGATCCCGAGCTGGATCGCCTTGGCGACGTCGTCGCCGGCGATCCTCGCCGCCAACGTCAGGGCCATGTCCAGCCCCGATGCCACCCCGGCCGCGGTGACGATCTTGCCGTCCTCGACCACGCGCTCGGCTACCGGCTCGGCGCCGTAAGCGGCCAGCGCCTCGCGGTAGAGCCAGTGGCTGGTGGCGCGCTTGCCCTGAAGGATCCCCGCCGCCCCGAGGACGAGCGAGCCGGTGCAGACAGAGGTCGTCCAGGTGCTGGTCTGATGCGCCGCGCGCAGCCAGCCGAGCACTTCGTCGTCGTCGAGCAGCGGGCGATTGCCCTCTCCGCCGGGGACGACGACGATCTCCGGATCGGGCAGCTCACTGAGCGTGAGATCGGCCGTCAGCGCCAGCGCGCCGGTGTCGGCGCGCTTCGGCCCGGCCACCTTGGCGACGAAGGAGACCTCGGCGCCGGGTATGCGTGAGAGCACCTCGTAGGGGCCGACCGCGTCGAGGGCGGTGAGCTTGTCGAAGATCAGAAAGGCGATTCTCATGGCACGCATGTTGCCATCACCCCGGGCGAGGTAGGTTTCGCCTTCTCGATGGACCAAGCCCCGATCGATCCCTCGACCCCGTCGGAAGCGCTCGTCTGGGCCGCGCCGCGCACCTTCTTCGGGTCGCCGAGCGTTCGCGATCTCGACGCGCTGGACGCGCAGGTCGCCTTCCTGGGCGTTCCATACGACGCCGGCACGCCACAACCGGGGAACCGCACCGGCCAGACGGCGGGGCCGACGCGCCGCGAGGCTGAAGTCGTGGGAGCAGTTCGACTACGGGTCAGCGCCGGAGCGAGGCGCTAGCGGGTGGTACGACGTGGAGGCCGACCGGGACTACCTCGTCGGCGTGACGATGGCCGACGTTGGCGACGTCGCGATCCAGGGCTCCGAGGTCGAGCGCAACTTCGACCGGATCACCGAGGCGGTTCGGCGGATCGTCGCGCGGGGCGCGTTGCTCGTCGCGGTCGGCGGCGATCACTCGATCAGCTACCCGCTGGGTCGCGGCATGGAAGCGGTCGGCGAGGTCGACGTCGTCCACGTCGACGCACACGCGGATTTCTGCGACGAGCTCGATGGCGCGCGGTACACGGGCGCGAGCCAGCTGCGGCGACTGTCGGAGCTGGCGTTCGTGCGGAGCGTCACCGCGCTTGGCATCCGCAACGTCGTACGCGGTGAGATCGACGGGATGCGTGAGTACGGCGCGCGCTGGGCGACGAGCCTCGAGCTCGAACGCGGCCCCGCCGAGACCGTGCGCCGCCTCGTTCCTCGAGTCCGATGCCCTCTACGTGTCGATCGACCTCGACGTGCTCGACCTCTCGCTCGTCCCCGGCACGACGCTTCCCGAGCCCGGCGGGCCGAGTTATCGGCAGGTTCGCGAGACGCTCGTTGAGATCGCACGCCGGGGCAGGGTGGTCGGGTTCGACATCGCGGAGTTGAACCCACCGTACGACCTCGCCGCGAGCACCGCGCGGATCGCGACCTGGCTGATCACCCACTTCCTCAGCGAGATCTTCGAACAGCCGCGTTGAGAGAGCCGGCGTCGCTACGACCCCGCGGCCAGTCGCGAGACGGCCCCGGCCTCGCCGGTGGCCCGCCCGATTCGCCGCGCGCCCGGGTGGTGGGCAGCGAGGATCCGCGTCGCGGCTCGCTCGTCGGCCGCCGCGACGACGCAGGCGAACCCGCAGCCCATGTTGAAGACCTCGTGCATCTCCTCGTCGGAGACGCCGCCGAGCTCTTGAATCAGCGCGAAGACGCCGGGCACCGGCAGCGGATCGTCGATCTCGTAGCCGACCGGCGCCGCCGAGGCGGAGCAGGTTGCGCAGCCCGTCGCCGGTGATGTGGGCGAGCCCCCGGACCTCGACCTCGGAGCGCAAGCAGATCGAGGACCGAGCGGACGTAGATCTCGGTCGGCTCGAGCAGCACGTCGCCGAGCGGGCGCCCGAGCCGGTCGTCGTCGAGCGGGATCTCGCCCAGCGCCCGGCGGGCGAGCGTGTAACCGTTCGAATGCAGACCCGACGAGGGCAGGCCGATCACGGCGTCGCCGGGCTCGACCCGCGCTCCGGTGACGACCGCATCGAGCGCGACCAGCCCGATCGCGCTGCCGCCGAGCTCCCAGCCCGAGACGACGTCGCCCACCTGGGCGATCTCACCGCCGGGGATCTCGATTCCGGCGAGCTCGGCGCCGCGCCGGAGTCCCTTGCCGATCGCCGCGCAGACCTCGGCGTCGGCCCGGCGGCAGAGGATGAAGTCGAGCAACGCGATCGGCTCGGCGCCGACGCAGACCAGGTCGTTGACGTTCATCGCGATGCAGTCGATGCCGATCGTCTCGAAGCGCCCGAGCCGCTCGGCGACGACCATCTTGGTCCCGACGCCGTCGGTCGCGAAGGCGACCCCGAGTGCCGTCGTCGATTCGCAGCACGCTCGCGTAGTGGCCCGGGAGCGGCACCACCCGCGACGGCTTGCCGGTCTCGATCCGGGCCAGGTGACCGATCAGCGCCGCGACGGCGCTGTCGGCGTCGCGTTGGCTCACGCCCGCGACCGCGTAGGCGTCCCGTTCGCTCACCGGCTCATTCTGACCACGACAGCGGCCGCCAGGGCGAGTCGGTAGGCGGCGTAGGGCCACAGCGCGCGGTCGCGCTCGACCAGGGCGATCAGTCGTCTGGGACGCGAGCGTGGAAACGAACGACGCGGCGACGCCGACGGCCATCGCCGCGCCCAAGCCGGGCTGACACCCCGCGGCGGCGCAGACGCACCCCCTTGAGCACGGTTGCCCCCACGATCACCGGCAGGGCGACGGTGCGCGAGAGCAGGTTCGAGTGCTCGCGGGTGAAGCGCCTCCAGCGCGCCGCCGTCAGCGTGGCGCCGTTCCGCGACACCCCGGGCACCAGCGCCGCTCGCCTGGGCGACTCCGAGCGCGAGCCCGTCGGCGGGGCCGGCGTCACCAGGACCGCGCTGCTGCGGTCGCCGGTCGGCGGTCATCATCGCCAGCGCACCGGCGGCGAGCCCGACGGCAATCGAGCGCGGGCCGCCGAGCCGCCGCTCGATCTGTCGCTCGAGCGCGTAGCCGGCGATCGCCGGCGGCACGAACGAGAGCAGCACGACCGACGCCCGCCGAGCGTCGAAGCCGCGCAAGCTCGCCGGCGATCACCCGCCGCTGTCCGATCAGCAGCGCGGCAGCGGTGCCGGCGTGCAGGGCGATCTCGAAGCTCTTGCGCGACTCGGGGTCGAGCCGCTCCCACCCCCAACCCGCCGAACCACGGCAGCAGCGACAGGTGGGCGGAGCTCGAGACCGGCAGCAGCTCGGCCGGCCCCTGGACGGCGCCGAGCAGGCAGCGCCCGAGCCGGGAGTGAGGCCGGGGGCGCGCGAGCGTCAGGGGCCGGCCTCGGAGCGCCGGCTCGCCGCGCTCCCGCCGTCGCCGGATCAACAGGTAGATCGATCCCGCCTACGACCGCGGCGAGCACGAGGTAGTCGCCGTAATGCAGGTAGTCGCGCCACTGCTCCCAGTTGTCGCCGACCTGCTCGCCGATGAAGCCCAGCATCAGCACCCATGGAATGCAGCCCGCGAGCGTGAAGGCGGTGAAGCGCCAGAACGGCATCCGCGCGATCCCGGCCGGCAGCGAGATGAAGGTGCGGATGATCGGCAGCATGCGGGTGAAGAAGACGGTCGCGTCGCCGTGGCGCTGGAACCAGCTGTCGGCCCACTCGAGGTGCCTGCGGTTGACGTGGATCAGCCGGTTGCGCTCGAGCAGCTCGAGCCGCCCGTAGTAGCCGACGGCGTAGGCGATCCACGAGCCGACGACGTTGCCGAGCACGCCGGCGGTGACGATCCCGAACAGGGTCATGTCGCCCTCGGAGACGTTGAAGCCCGCGAACAGCATGATCGCCTCGCTGGGCACCGGGATGCAGGCGCTCTCGAGCAGCATCAGGAAGAAGACCCCGGCGTAGCCGAGCGCGTCGATCACGTCGACAGCCGCCGCGACGAGCGGGTCGATGATGAAGTCGGTCAGCCCCGCGATCGGGAGCTGGATCTGGTCGGTGATCGGGTCCATGCGAGCGGGACACGTTACCCGGCGAAACGCCAGTCGCAGTCGTACACTCGGCGGGATGTCCGGTCTGCGCAACCTGCGGTCGTGGCCGCTGGATCCGGTCTACAGGCGACGGGCGCTCGAGTTCGGCGCCGACGCGCTGCTCGCCGCCGCCGCCTTCGCGCTCGCCTTCAAGCTGCGCTTCCTCGACGCGCCCGGCGGCATCCCGGATCGCTACGAGACGATGCTCGCCGGGTCGATCGTCTTCGTCGGCGCTCGGGACTGCCTTGGTGATCGAGCTCTTCGGCCTGCACCAGCAGTGGTGGCGCTACTTCCGCCTGCCCGACCTGTGGCCACTGCTGCGCGCGCTCGCGGTCTCGAGCGCGCTGCTGGTGATCATCTTCGACGCTCGCCCAGCCGTACGCGGACAGCCTGCCGCGCTCGGTCGTGATCTTCAACTTCCTGCTCTCCGCTGTCTTCCTCGGCGGCGCCCGGCTCGCCCGTCGCTCGATCGCCGAGCGGCCCGCCCGTCGCGGTGCCCGCGACTCGCGCGAGGTGCTGGTGGTCGGCGCCGGCTCGGGCGGCCAGATGGTCGTTCGCGAGCTGAAGCTCAACCCGAACCTCGGCGCGCGGGCGATCGGCTTCGTCGACGACGACCCGCGCAAGCGCGGAATGCGCACCGAGGGCCTCAAGGTGCTCGGCACCACCGACGAGATCGGCGCGATCCTCGACCGGCTGTCGTCCCGACGAGGTGGTGATCGCGATTCCCTCGGCCCCGGGAGTGCTGCGCGGCAAGGTCGTCGCCGAGTGTCGCGAGCGCGACGATCCAGGTGCGCACGCTGCCGACCGTGTTCGAGCTCCTGCGCGGCGGCGTCCAGCTCACGCGCCAGCTCCGCGAGGTCCGGGTCGAGGACGTGCTCGGCCGCGATCCGGTGGTGATGGAGCTCGATCGCGTCGGCGCCTACCTCGAGGACAAGCGGGTGCTCGTCACCGGGGCCGGGGGCTCGATCGGCTCCGAGCTCTGCCGGCAGATCGCGCGCGTGCGGCCGCGGCTGCTGGTGATGCTCGATCACGCCGAGGACAACCTGTTCGAGATCGACCGCGAGATGACCGGCCAGTGGCACTTCACCCGGGTCGAGTCGGTGCTCGCCGACTGCAAGGAAGGCGATCGCATGCTCGAGGTCATGCAGCGCTTCAAGCCCGAGGTCGTCTTCCACGCCGCTGCCTACAAGCACGTGCCCTTGATGGAGGCCAACCCGCTCGAGGCGGTGCGAAACAACGCGATCGCCACCCAGGTGACCGCGAAGACCGCCGCCGCCTCCGGTGCCGAGCGCTTCGTTCTCGTCTCCACCGACAAGGCGGTCAACCCGCACACGGTGATGGGGGCGACGAAGGCGATGGCCGAGTGGATCGTCGAGGCGGCGGGCCAGCGCCACCCCGAGACTCGGTTCACGATCGTCCGCTTCGGCAACGTCCTCGCCTCATCCGGGAGCGTGGTGCCGATCTTCCGCGAGCAGATCGAGCAGGGCGGCCCGGTGACGGTCACCGCATCCGGAGATGACGCGGTACTTCATGACCATTCCCGAGTCGGTCCAGCTCGTGATCCAGGCCGGACGACCTGGGCGGGTCCTCCGGCGAGGTCTTCGTGCTCGAGATGGGCGAGCCGGTGCGGATCCTCGACCTGGCGCGCAACATGATCAAGCTCGCCGGCTTCGAGCCCGAGACCGACATCGCGATCGAGATCGTCGGCGTGCGCCCGGGGGAGAAGATCCACGAGGAGCTGTTCAACAGCGACGAGCGCTCGCGGCCGACCGCCGCCGAGCGGATCGTCCGTGCCGTGCGCGTGCAACGCGCTCGACCCCGATTGGGTGGAGGAGACGGTGACGCGACTGGAGTCCCTGGTCGCCTCCGGGGACGAGGCCGGGTTGGCCGAGCACGTGGTCGAGCTGATGGGCGCCGAGGGCTCGGCGCGGCGAAGCATGGCCTGATCGGCAAGACTTCCGCGCTCAGATGGTTGACCTGCTCGAGCGGATCGGGCCGTATCTCGGCATCGCCGCCTTCCTCGGGCTGGCGGTTCTCGCCTTCCTGATCTTCCAGCAGGCGCGCGAGGTGCGCCGTCTGCGCGAGTGGGCCGGGCGAGCGCCCGAGCGCGCCGACGACGCGGCGACGGCCGCAGCGGCAGCGGCGGAGGCCCGGGGGGAAGCGGTCGAGCCCGTCGATGAAGAGGTCGCCGATGAAGAGCGAGCCGCCGATGAAGAGCCCGCCGATGAGGCCGCGCCGAGCCGGATCGGCACCTGGTGGAGAGGGGTGCGCGATTGGTTCGCAATTCGCTACGCCGAGCTCGACCGCCGGATGCCGGTCGATCCTCGCTACCTGATCGCTCTGCTCGCCGCCGGACTGATCGCCGCTCTGGTGCTGACCAGCGGCTTCGGCTTGATCGGGGACGGGGGCGGCAAGGGCGACGGCGCCGGCAAGCGTGCCGCCGCCGAGCACGAGAAGAAGGACAAGACCGAGGTTGCGGTGCTCAACGCGACCCAGATCGAGGATGCGGCCGGGACCGAGATTCAGGGGGTCGAGGGGCTGGCCGCGAAGGTCGCCGACGAGGTCGTCAAGCCGGCCGGGTTCAACGTCGGCAAGGAGGCGACCGCGGCATCAGGCTTCGAGGAGACGACGGTGATGTTCGAGCCCGGCGCCGAGGAGCAGGCGAACGAGCTCGCCGACGCGGTTGCCGACCAGCTCGGTGAGACACCCGTGAACCCGATCATCGACGAGGTGCGTGAGCTGGCCGGCGGCGCCCCCCTGGCTCTCGTCATCGGCCAGGACGACGCCGAGTTCTAGCGCCGTGCAGATCACGGAGATCTTCGACAGCGCCACGGGCTTCGTCGCGGTCGCCGCACTGCTCGGCTTCGCACTGTTGATACCCCTCTACATCTCCCAGCGCCGGGACGTTCACCGAATGCGGGCCTGGATGGAGCGCGAGCCCGACCACCCCGCCGCCGACATCCTCGCCAGCGAGGCGATCCTCGACCGCGCCGAGACCGAGCTCGAGGAGCTGATGCCCGAGACGCTGCCCGAGCCCGAGCCCGAGCCCGAGCCCGAGGCGACGCCGGCGACGCCGATGCCCGCCGCGACCCGGGTTACACACGAGCGCCCGGCGCTGGAGCGGATCACGATGGAGCGGGCGGCGCTCGAGCCGCATCCGCGCTGGCGCCGCTTCGCCGCCGCGGCCACTCGACCGCGGGTGCTGGTCGCGATCGGCCTGCTCGCGCTGCTGCTGGGGGCGGCGGCGATCCTGGTCTCCGAGGAGATCCTGAGCGGCGGCGGTGATCACCAACCCAGGGCGGAGGCGATCGACAGGGCCGATGTGACTGTCGCCGTGCTCAACGGCACATCCGTCAACGGTCTTGCAGGCAAGGTCAGCTCCGACGTCGAGGCGAGCGGCTACCGAGCCGGGCGGATCTCCAGCACGACCCCCGGGTTCACCGAGACCGTGGTCCTCTACGCCGAGGGGCAGAAGCGGGCGGCGCAGAAGGTGGCCAGGGACCTCGGCGTGGACAGAAGAGCGATCGAACCGCTGGACCGCGACTCGCGCCGGCTCGCCGGCGACGCCGACGTCGTCGTGATCGCCGGCGAGGACCGGGCCTCTTGACGCGCCGCGTCTCTCTGGGCGCGGCGCTCTTCTTCGCCTTTCTCGCGGCGACGCTGGTGACCGCCGTGCTCGTGGTCCGGGCTCGCACACCCGACCTGGTGCTCGAGCTGCTCGAGCCTGGGGTGAATCAGCCGGCGGTCTTCAACCCGCAGAGCGGACCGCTGCCGCGGGGCGTCTCGATCGAGTTCTTCGTTCGCGAGTCCGATCCTCATGGGTTCGTCGGCATCGTCGACCGCTACGAGGATCTGATTCGCACCCTTGATTCGGACGTCGCGCTGACCAGGCGCGAGCCGGTTCGATACCGATGGGACGGCCGTACTGACGGTGCCGGCCTCGCCGCACCCGGCCGTTACCGGCTGCTGGTCGAGCTGCCCGCTCAGGACCGTGAGATGGTCTTCCCGCGGCGCTTCACCCTGGTCTCCGGGAGCTCGGGCTGAACGCCTCGCCTCTCGAGGCGATCGGGATGCTCGCCGCCTGCGGGAGCGCGGCTACGGCACTGCTCCTCGGCGATCGCCGCGCCCGGCTGATCGCGATGGCGATCGCGCTGGCGCTCGCCCCGGTGCTCGTGCTCGGCAACGTCTGGGACGAGCCCCGTGTCGCCGACTTCCGTGGCAGCTCGCTCCAGGTGGTCGCGGCGGCCGTGATCGGCGGCACCGCCCTCGCCGTGTTGGTGACGGCCTTTCGGCGCCGGCCGCAGCTCTTCCCGATCGCCGCCGTCGCGGTGCTGCCGCTGCGCGTTCCGGTCGAGATCGGCGACGAGACGGCGAACCTGCTGGTGCCGCTGTACCTGGTGATCGCCGCGGGGTTCGTGACCGCAGCGATCTCCGACGCGGCCGCGGCGAGCGACGAGCGACCAGCCGCCGCGGGCGTCTGGCTGCGGCGGTTGCTGGCGGCGACCCTCGTCCTCTACGCGATCCAGGCGACGTACTCGGAGGATGTCGCCAACGCGATCGAGAGCATCGGCTTCTTCCTGGTCCCGTTCGCGGTCATGTTCGCGCTTCTGGTCGAGATCGGGTGGACGCGAGAGCTGTTGCGCGGGTCCTGATCGCGGTCGCCTCAGTCGCCGCGGTGTGCGCGGTGATCGGCATCTACCAGTACTTCGCGCGCGACCTCTTCCTCAACTCCGAGCTCTTCGACGCGAATCGAGCTCCACGTCTACTTCCGCGTCAACTCGATCTTCTTCGATCCGAACATCTTCGCCCGCTACCTGGCGCTGGCAATCACCGCGCTCGCCGCCTGCGTCGCCTGGGGCGGGTCGCGCCGGGACCTCGGCCTCGCCTGCGCGGTCGCGTCCCTCTGTCTCGTCGCGCTCGCCTTCAGCTACTCGCTCACCGGGATGGCGGCGTTGCTGGCCGGCCTCGGCATCGTCGCGATCCTGCGCTGGCGCTGGCGCGGAGCGCTCGCGTTCGGCGCCCTCGGCCTCGCCGGCCTCGCGGCATTGGCGATCGCCGGCGGCACGCCGACCAGCGACATCGAGGACTACCGCAGCATCGACAGCGGCCACGCCGACCTGATCGAGGGCGGGCTCGACCTGGCCGAGGATAGGCCGCTCTGGGGATGGGGCTCGGGCGCCTTCGGCCGCGCCTTCTACGACCGGATCGAGCGGGCGCGGACGACGGTCTCGCACTCGGAGCCGATCACGGTCGCCGCCGAGCAGGGCGCGATCGGGCTTCTCGTCTACGCCGCGCTGCTGGTCATCTCGTTGCTCACCGTCCTCGGCGGCGGCGCCGGCGAGGACGCTGGGACGGACGGCGGTCGCCGCCTGCTTCGTCTCCATGGTGGTCTCGAGCTTCGGCTACACGGGCTTCGTCATCGACCCGGCGGTCTGGGCGTTGCTCGCCCTCGGCGATCGCCCTGCGCCGCGGGTCCGCCCGATCCCTCGGCGACGACTGATCTAGGCGTGTTCGAGTACCTGCGCCGCCTCGCGACGACGGGCGCCGCGTACACGGCCTCGAGCGTGCTCTCGAAGCTGGTCGCGGTCGTCCTGCTGCCGATCTACACGGCGTACCTGACCCCGGCGGACTACGGCGCCGCGGAGGTCATGCTCGCGTCGCTGGTCGCCGCCAGCATCCTCGTCCGCCTCGGCCTGATCGAGGCGCTGTTCCGCTTCTATTACCTAACCAACGTCCCGCCTGCCTCCTCGGCTTCGCCGCCGGGGGCGGCCGGGCCAGCCGGGATCCCGCCTCCTCGGCTTCGCCTCGGGGCGGCCGGGTCAGCCGGGGACGCAGCTACTCGGAGCAGGTGGTCGCCACGAGCTTCGCCTCGCTGTTCTGGACCGCTACCGCGGGTGCGGCGGTCTGCCTCGTGTTCGCCGAGCCGATCTCCGAGGCTCTGTTGGACCGCACCCGACCCGGAGCTCGCGAGGCTGGCGGTGCTCGGTCTCTGGGTGCTGACGCTGTGGGAGTACGCGCTCACCCTGCTGCGGCTCGACGAGCGCGCGCGCGCCTACTTCACGCTCACGGTGCTCAACGTGCTGGCCACGGTGCCGGTGACGGTCTGGCTGGTGGTCGTCGAGGAGCGGGGCGGCCGGCATCCTGCTCGGCAGCTTCGGCACCGGGGCCGCTCTTCCTCGCCTGGCGGTTGTGGCGGGAACGGCGCCGGCTCTCGTTCGTGCCGGAGCATCACGCTGCTGCGGCGGATGGTCCGCTTCGGCCTACCGACGATGCCGGCCGAGCTCTCGCTGTACTCGCTCAACTTCATCGACCGGATCCTGATCGTCCGCCTCGCCGGGCTCGCCGAGGCGGGGCTGTACGCTCTCGCGATCAAGTTCGCCCAGGGGATGAACGTGCTCGCGCGCGGCTTCCAGCTCGCCTTCCCGCCGCTCGCCTACTCGATCGCCGACGACGACGAGGCGCGGCGCGCCTACAGCCTGATCGTCACCTGGTTCGCCGCGGTCTGCGCCTTCTGCGTCGCCGGGCTGTGGCTGTTGTCGCGCTGGATCGTCGACCTGCTTGCCGCGCCTGAGTACTTCGAGGCTCACGAAGCGATCGGGCTGCTGGCCACCGGGATCGCGCTCTACTCGCTCTACCTGGTGCTGGTGGTGGTGCTCGGTCGCACCGGGCGGACCGAGTTCAACCTCCCGGCGACCCTTGCCGGAACTGTCGTCAACGTCGTTCTCAACATCGTCCTGATCCCACCGTTGGGGATCGTCGGCGCGGGGATCGCCCTGGTCGCCTCGTACGCGGTCGTCCTGGCGCTGATGTACGTGCTCACCCAGCGCCTGTTCCCGGTCCCCTACGAGTGGGGACGGCTGGCGCTGCTGGTCGCGGTCACCGGGGCGACCGTCGCCGCCGGCGAGCTGTTGCTGCCGAGCGCGGGCGTTGTCGGCTTGCTCGCCCGGGTCGGCCTCTGGCTGGCGCTTCCTCTGTTCCTGCTCGCCAGCGGCTTTCTCAGCGCGCAGGAGCGCCGGCGTCTGCGGATCATGCTGAGTCCCTCCGCGGTCAGGGAGCGCCTTGCAACGCTCGCGGCGGGGCCGCCCCCCAAAGAGCCGCCGAGCGAGATCGAAGCGGGCTACGCGCCCGAGGTCTACGAGGCGCTGCGGCGCGACGAGGACCGGATGTAGGCAGCGGCCTTGGACGGACCGTGCTCGTCAGGCGGAATGGTAGGTGTGGACGACGACGCCCGAGTCGAACGGCTTCGTGTCGACCAGCGTCAGGGAGCGCTTGTCGGGCGAGTCCGGGAACAGGCGCAGGCCGCCGCCGATCAGGACCGGGAAGACCATCAGCCGGTACTCGTCGACGAGGTCGTTCTCGATCAGCGAGTGGACCAGGGTCTGGCTGCCGGCAACGCAGGATCGGCCTGCCATCCTCTTGCTTGAGCTTCGCGACCTGGCCGGCGACATCGCCGCGGATCAAGGCCGAGTTGTTCCACTCGAGCGGCTCTGAGAGCGTCGAGGAGACGACGTACTTGGGCATCGAGTTCATCTTGTCGGCGAACTCGCCGTCGCGCTCCGGCCAGGCGGCCGCGAAGGATCCGTACGTCACCCGACCGATCAGCAGTGACTCGGCCTCGAGGACCTCATCGAGCTTGTATTGCTGTTGCTCGGGGCCGCTGAAGTCGAGCACCCAGCCCGAGTGGGGGTGGGTCGGCTCGCCGCCCGGAGCTTCCATGACGCCGTCGAGGGTCACGAACTCGGACACGATCAGCTTGCTCATCGGAGCTCCTCCTT
>CAVVBX010000020.1:0-299288 GCA_963746675.1 uncultured Solirubrobacterales bacterium
AGAGCGGAGATCGGACTCGCTCAGGTGACCTTCGCCTGCCGTCCGACGATCAGCGGCGGCAGCGTCAGCCTTATCGGAAGAGGGCGGTACCTCCCGGCAGTCCGGGGCTCTCTGGAGGCTTCCGCCGTTCGGCACGGGAGGCGATCCCTTTCGAGAACGCTCGGTCATTCGCCCGTCATGACGCACATCGCGACGAGTCACCAGCGACGGGCGCGGAAGTTCGGGTCAGCTCGGCGGTCGCCTCCCTGAGTTCTCGTCCGCGATGGCCTGCGCTCGATGAAGTCGAGCCTCGGCCCGCTTGGAGGCCGCTTCGAGCTCTCGCATGCGCGACGGCGAGGTCGGGCGTCCTGCATACGCCTTCGCCTTGTAGAGGCGGTAGCGCTCACTTGCATATCGCGCCTCGGCCTCGAGCCGGACCAGTTCCGTGCTCGGAGTCTCACTCCTTGAAGCGGCGCCAGGCCTCGTCCCGGCGCCGGTGTCTTGGTGCGATGAAGCCATGTCCGATCCCTTCTTCGCCTCCTCAGGGCGGTCGCTCGGAGGGGCAGGAGGCGTAGCGATCCCGGCGGCTATGCCCACGGTAGCGCGCAGGCCCAACCGTCCTGGAAGGTCCGCGTCGCCAAGGCCGAGGTGTCGGCCAGCTACCCTCGGTCAGAGCCTCAATCACCATCCAAGCTTTGACCGGCCGGTGGTCCCCAGGGGTCCATCAATCCGAAAGGAAGACGGTCATGCCGAGAATCATCGTGATGAGCGACTCAAGTGCCGAGCGTGAGGGGGCGATCACGCTCGATGAGCGGATTGGCTCCGCGGACCTGCAGAGCGGACACCGCTCCGCCGAACTGATCGAGCGCGTCGGGTGGGCAGTTCACGACGCCGACGAGAACGAGGCGTAACCGGACATCGGGCAGGGGCTCGGTCGAGCGATGAAGGAGGCCCAGTCCCTGAGCCGGCGATCACCGACTCGAGGTCCACAACCTCGACTGGCCGGGCTAAGCGCTCGAGTCCGGAGGCTCCGTGCCCGGCCTGCCGCCCGCGGCCGCCGCGGTCTCGGCGGCTCGGAAGAAAGATCCTGCGCGGGCGAGCACACGTCCAACGGCAGTAAGCTCGTGATCGCACAAGGTCATATCCGCCGCTTCTGAACTTTTCGCGCGGCCGCCTCGGACTAAGAGCATCTCGGCGACTTCACGGCCTGTCCTTCAGCGACAGAGACAGCCGAAGCCACGCCCCCAAGGGGAGCCCGAACCGCACCCCAAAGGGACCGGGAGGTACGCCGTGTCCGTCCATCCGTTTCGTCTCACCCAGGCCAACGCAACCCCGCCATCGGTCCTCGATCTGCGCCGCCTAAGGCCCGCCTTGGCGATCGCCGCCGCCGCGCTTGCGCTCTGTCTCCTGCCCCTGGCCCTCGCCCCAGGCGCCGAAGCCTACGTCTACTGGACGGACCAGGGCAGGAGCACGATCGGCCGCGCCAACCTCGACGGCACCGGCGTCGACCCCGGTTTCATAACCGGCGCCAGCGAACCGTACGGCATCGTCCCGTACGGCATCGCGGTCGACGCCAACCAGCTCTACTGGTCGAGTATCGAAAACGAGACGATCGGCCGCTTCAACCTCGACGGCACCGGCGCCGACCAGAGCTTGATCCCCCTCGCCTACTGGCCAACAGGCATCACGGTAGACGCCAACCACCTCTACTGGGCGAACTTCGCCACGGACACGACGGACGACAACACCGGCGCGGGCTCGATCAGCCGCGCCAACCTCGACGGCACCGGCGTCGACCAGAGCTTCATCATCATCACCGGGACCGGCGGCCCGTACGACGTCGCGGCCGACACCAATCACCTCTACTGGGCGACCCCGGCCGCGAACACGATCGGCCGCGCCAACCTCGACGGCACCGGCGTCGACCCCGGTTTCATAACCGGCGCAAGTGGCCCGTACGGCGTCGCGGTCGACGCCAACCACCTCTACTGGACGAACCTGGACGCGAACACGATCGGCCGCGCCAACCTCGACGGCACCCGCGTCGACCAGAGCTTCATCGGCGGCGGCGAGAAGCCGCCGCACGGCGTCGCGGTCGACGCCAACCACGTCTACTGGGTGTCACGGCACTCGATCGGCCGCGCCAACCTCGACGGCACCCACGTCGACCAGAGCTTCATCGCCAACGTCAGCGAACCGGGCGATGTCGCGGTCGACACCTTGCCCGGCACGACTCCGCCCCAGACCAAGATCACCAAGGACGCTCCGAAGAAGACCAACAAGAGCAAGGTGAAGTTCACGTTCAAGTCCTCAGAGCCCAACTCGACCTTCGAGTGCAAGCTCGACAAGAGCAAGTTCAAGCGCTGCACGTCGCCGAAGACGGTCAAGCGCCTCGATGCGGGCAAGCACAAGTTCAAGGTCCGGGCGATCGACGCGGCGGGTAACGTCGACCCCAGTCCGGCGAAGGACAAGTTCAAGGTCGTGGGCTGAGGTTTGCGGCGGGGTTCGTGCTGGGCTGAGCTGAGCGGCAGGGAAGTGCGCTGGATGACCAAGTGGCCGGGCACAGGCGAATAGAATCGCCGCCGAGATGCGCCCGGTGTCCGCCAGACTCGCAATCGATGCGCCGCGTGAGCGCGTCTTCAACCTTCTAGACGACCTCTCGATCCGGCCGTCGTTCACCGACCACTTCCTCACCGAGTACCGGCTCGGCCGGCTGGACCCGGTCGGCCCGGGCGCGTCCGCGCGCTTTCGTCTGCGGGAGTCGGGCACCTGGCTCGACACCGCGATCGAGCAGACCGAGCGCCCCCACCTGATCCGGGAGCGTGGTCGCGGGGGGCGGTCGAACCGCGTCCCGGCGTTCACCGTCTGGGAGCTAGCCGAGGGTCCAGCGGCCGCGGGCTGCGAGGTGACGGTGACCTTCTGGACCGAGCCCTCGACCCACCTCGACAGGATGCGGGAGATGTTCAGCTCCTCGCGCGCCTTCGGCCGTGAGTGGGAGCGTGCGCTCGAGCGGCTCAGGGTGATCGCCGAGGATGAGCCGCGGGTGCACCGCGTCGCGGTTGCGGGGGGCGATCGCGTGCCCGCGTTCGATCGTTAGCTGTCGCATATGCTTCCGCCCGCCATGCGCCGCCGCCCCGTCGCGATCCTGATCTCATTGCTCGCTGCGCTCGCGATCGGGCTCACGTCGGCTGGGTGCGGCAGCGACGAGGGGAGTACCGAGGTTGCCGAGGGCGAGCCGGTCGAGGTTGCCGACCTCTCCTACAACGTCGGGCTGACCCGGTTCCTCAACCCCGATGACAACGAGGACGCCGAGTACCTGGTCGGGCAGCCGCCGCCCGAGCCCGGCACCGCCTATCTCGGGGTCTTCATGACGATCGAGAACGAGACCGGGGAGGACCTGCCGTCGGCCGAGGACTACCTGGTCCGGGACACGCTCGAGACCGAGTACGAGCCGCTGGGGAGCGAGAGCCCGTACGCGCTCGAGATCGGCGCGGTAGTGCCGGCCGAGGGCGGGTTGCCGCTGCCGGACACGACCGCGCAGACGGGCCCCAACCAGGGCTCGATGCTGATCTTCCACGTCGCCGACACGGTCAGTCAGAATCGCCCGCTCAAGCTCGAGATCGCAAGCCTCGACGCCGCCGGCGAAGTGATTCTCGACATCTAGCTGGTCGATTCCGAATTGGCGTGCCCCGGGATGCGCCGGGACCGGGTGGGGGCGGGTAATGCCGCCCACGTGGGCACAACCCGGCCCAGCGCGACGGCAGGAGAGGCGCCGCCGCGTACTGGGACGGGTTTCGCCATCCATCCGGGCATGACCCGGCCCACCGCGAGGCGACCGTATCCGTGCGGGTTCGGGGTGCGCGGGAATATGGAATCAATATCTAGCCTTCAGGCGCCGGCAGCTTCGAGGGCTTCCTCGCGGTCCTGGTAGAGGCAGGCCCTCACCACAGCGCCCTCCCCGAACGTCCAGACCCATGTCGGGCGAGCCTGAAACTCGATCCCATCACGGCCCCGGACGCGGCCCGTCCACGCCACCACGACGAGATCCCCGGCATCGATGAACTCGTCCGCCTCGAGTCGAACGGATTCCCAGAGCCCGAAGAACTCCTCCAAGATGGGTCGCGCCTGATCGACGCTGTACACGCCCGCGTTAAGACCGATCGATCGCGACTGTCCCACTCACAGTCCGGGGCCGCCGCTTTGAACGCCGCCTCATTCGACGCCGAGACCGGTGGCGAGCACCTGGCGGGCGATCGGAGCCGCGATCTCGCCGCCGTCGCCGGCGGAGTCGACGACCAGCACGGCGACCGCAAGCTGCGGGTCGTTGGCCGGGGCGAAGGATGTGAACCACGCGTCCAGCTCCTGCGGCGCCTCCGCGCCGACCTCGTCCCCGGCAGACAGCGCGGTCGGTCCGAGCTCGGCGGTGCCGGTCTTGCCCGCGACCTCGATCCCGGGGAGCGCCGCCGCGACCCCCGTGCCCTCGTTGACGACCCCGATCATCAGGTCCCTGACGGTGGCGGCCGTCTCCTTCGAGGTCACCTCGACCGGCTCGCCCAGCGGCTGAAGCTCGCTTCGGGCGGGCGATCGGCGTAGGCAGCCGGACGCCCCCGTTGGCGATCGTCTGCGAGACGCTCGCCATCTCGAGCGGCGTCGCCAGCACCTGGCCCTGGCCGATCGCGGACTCGCCGGTCTCGACGCTCTCGGTCAAGTCGGCGGGGATCGTGCTGGGGGGCGGGTCGATCGCCGCTTCGGCCTGCGGGATCGAAGAGCTCCGGCGGCTCGTTGAAGCCGAAAAGCTCCGCCGTCTCGACCAGTTGCGGGCCGCCCGAGCTCGGCACCGAGCGGGGCGAAGACCGTGTTGCAGGAGTTGGCGAAGCTCTGCGCGAAGGTTCCGCCGCAGGGTGAATCGTGCGAGTTCGCTATCTCGCGTCCGATCTCTGAGTTCGAGGTCTCGACCGGGAACTCGTCCGAAAGCGAGACGATTCCGGCGTCGAGCGCGCCGGTGGTCGTGATCACCTTGAAGGTCGAGCCCGGCGGCTGCGGAGACGAGTAGGCGATGCCCGACAGGGCGAGCACGTCGCCCTTCTTCGCGTCGAGCACCGCGACGCCGCCGAACAGGCCGCCGAGCGCGGTCACCGCAGACTCCTGCAGGGCGGGGTCGATCGTCGTCCTCACCGCCTCGCCCGGCATCGGTTCACTGGTCGCGAGCAAGCGCCCGCCGCCGATCTTGGTCTCCTCGACCGTCGTGGTGGCGAGCAGCTGTCCGCCGGGCTGGCCGGAGAGCCGATCGTTCCAGGCGAGCTCGAGACCGGAGGTGCCGGTCAGCGACCCGGGAGGGAAGCCGTGCAATGCGAGCTGCTTGGCCTGGGCACCGGTCGGGGTGCCGACCTCGCCCACGACCGCGACCGCGGCGGTGCCGATGGTCCGGGCGGCGGCCGGGCCCTTGGCGAGCGCGCTTCGGTCGGCTGCCAGGATCGGAGCCCGCACCGGGGCGCGGGTGCGCCGGGCGAGCCGCTCGTTCGAACCGAGGCCGGGGTAGACGAGATTCGGCGTCCAGGCGATCGCGTCGTCGGAGATCGGTAGCGAGAGCTGGTCGCCGAGCTGGCCGAATGCGTAGGTGTCGAAATCGACCTGGGCGACAGCGGCGTCGTCGCGCTCGCTCACCTCGCCGGCGCTCAGGGAGGCCACGGTGGCGGTTTCGGCAGCCTCCGCGTAGATGCGCCTGAACTCCTCCAGCGGGAACTCGGACTGTGCCTCGGGCGTCAGCTCGTCGTGCATGGCGCCGATGTCGCCACGCTCCCAGGCGGCGAGGAAGCGTTGCGCCTCCGGAGAGTCCGGACCGACGGCGACCGCCGCCCCGCCGGCGAAGGCGATCGAGGCGAGCACGATCAACGGGGCCGCCCGGGTGAGGATCCGGCGGCGACGCTCGGTTGCGGGCGCGGTCGGGCTCAACCTGGCGACGGCCGTCCGGTAGCGTTGCGGGTCCCACCGCGTCGCCTGTGCGACCCGTACATCACGCGGGAAAAGGTAGTCGCTTTCCGAGCCCAAGCTGAATCTCGTCGACGCCGGCATCATCCTGTTCGCGCTCGCCCTGGGGGCGATCGGCTATCAGCGTGGGCTGATCGCCAGCGCGCTGCCGCTCGCCGGCTTCGTCGGCGGGGCGGCGCTCGGCGCGCGGATCGGCCCGGCGCTGCTCCCGGACGGCTCCGAATCGCGGTACGCGCCGCTGGTCGCGGTCGTCACCGGAATCCTGATCGGCGCGTTCCTCGCCGTCGCGCTCGAGGGCCTCGGCAAGGCGTTTCGCAGACGGATGCTCGGTGGGGCGGTCGGCGCCGTTGACGGGATCGGCGGGGCGCTGCTGCTCGCCGCCCTGGCGCTGCTCGTGGCCTGGGGGTTCGGCGCTGTTGCCCTGCACACGGGCGATGCCGAGGGCCGCGAGTTGCGCGCCGCGGTCCAGCAATCGGCGATCCTCGGCGCCCTGAATGGGTTGCTGCCGCCGTCGGGGCCGCTGCTCAACGTCTTACGGCGCGTCGATCCGACGCCGACCGTTCGCGGCCCCGACGCCGATGTCGCGACACCCGACACGGCGGCCGCGAACGATCCTGAGGTTCGCGCAGCCGGAGCCTCCACGGTGAGGGTGCTGGGAACCGCCTGCGGCCTCGGCGTCGCCGGCTCGGGCTGGGTCGCCCAGCCGGGGATCGTCGTCACCAACGCCCACGTGGTCGCCGGCGAGGACGACACCAGCGTGATTACGAGCGCCGGCGACGAGCTGGAGGCGGTGCCGGTCCACTACGAACCCCGCAACGACCTCGCCGTGCTCGCGGTGGCCGGTCTCGGGCCGGCGCCGCTCGAGCTCGCTTCGCGAGCCCCGAAGGGCGAGGACGCGGCGGTGATCGGCTATCCCGAGAACGGCCCACTCACGTTCACACCGGCGCGTCTCGGGCGCACCGGGACCGTCACCAGCCAGGATTCCTACGGCCGCGGCCCGGTGCAGCGCAGGATCACCCCGTTTCGGGCCGATGTCCGCAGCGGCAACTCCGGTGGGCCGGTGGTCAACGACGGTGGCAGGGTGGTGGCAACGGTGTTCGGCGCTTCCACCGGAGACGGGCCCCAGAATGGCCTCGGGGTTCCCAACCGGGAGGTCGCGAGAGCCCTCGGCGGCAACCTCGAGCCCACGGACACCGGCCCATGTGCAGTCTGACCGAGATCGCGCTCGCCGCAGCGATGCTCAAGCAGCGGGGCCGTGAGAGCCGTTCGCTAGTCTCAGCCGCAGGGTGGAGACCGCGGGTGAAAAGCCGTGCGCTGAGGTTGGAGCACCGCGCGGAAACGGACGCCCGGCGCACGTCTGTCCCGATTTCCATGTCGCGATCGAGCTGATCGGGCGACGCTGGGCCGGCGCGATCCTGTGGGCGCTCGCGGAGCGCCCGCACTACTTCGCCGAGCTCACCTCGAGCGTGCCGGGCCTCTCGGACCGGCTGCTCTCACGGCGCCTTAGAGAGCTCGAGGCGGCGGGCCTGGTCGAGCGCTCGGTCCACGATGGGACCCCGCCTCGCGTCTCCTACGCGTTGACCGAGAAGGGTCGCGCGCTGCAGCCGACGCTGGCGCAGCTCAAGGACTGGGCGCGGGCTTGGAAGCTGGGCGCGGGCTCGGCCGGCTGAAGAACTCCGCCAGCAGCGCGCCGATTCGTTCCGGTTCCTCCTCCTGGAGGAAGTGCCCGCAGTCCGCCAGCTCGGTGACCTCGGTCTGCGGCAGATCACGCGTGATCCGCGCGACCGTCGCGGCGATGTCGGGCAGGATCCGGTCCTGGGCGCCGTAGACGAACCGGATCGGGATCTGCAACGAGGGGAGCTTGGCCGCGATCTCGGTGAAGCCCTCGATCCCGAGGCCGATGCCCGCGTTGGCGAGGGCCGTGCGCGACTCCTGGTTGCGAAACGGCGCCTGGACAGCGGCGATCGCCTCCGCGGTGAGCTTGGACTCGTCGGCGACGCCGAGCTTCATCGCCGCCTCCAGCCCCTCCGGGCCGGTGATGAACGCCCGCGAGTCCGGCTCGCTGCACATCTTGAGGAAGGCGAGCACCGCCTCGGAGAACTCGGGGTAGACCAGCGTGTTGAGCAATGCCAGCCTCGTCACCCGTCCGGGACGGTTGAGCGCCCAGTGGACGCCCACTGGGCCGCCGAGGTCGTGCACCGCCAGCCCCAGTTCGCCGATGTCGAGCGCGGCGAGGAAGTCGTCGAGCGCGGTGTCGAAGAGCTCGAAGTCATAGCCGGCGTCGGTCGGCTTCGACGAGCCTCCGAAGCCGGGCAGGTCCAGCGCGATAACCCGGTTGCTCTCGGCGATCGCGGGCATCACCGCGCGCCAGAGGTAGGACGAGGTCGGCCAACCGTGCAGCAGCAGCACCGGGGGGCCGGAGCCGAGCTCGCGGTAGTGGAGGTTGAGGCCGCTGACCCGTACGTCCGCGGTGAGCTCGGCCGATCCCATCCGCGAACCGTAGCGCCGGATTCGCTTACCAATGCCGCGGATTGCCCTCCGGGATTCGCTCGCGAACGAGGGTCGCCTCGGCGACCTCGACCGCGCAGGGCCGCGTGGTCTCGCGGTACAGCTCGAGGTGGTCGGAGCCGAGCTCGGCGAATGCGTACTCGACCGTGCGCACGTAGTTGGCGATCAGCACCGCGTCCTCGGGTGGGGCCGGAAAATGGTGCTCGCGCCGGGCGCTGTAGGCGAACACCGCAGTGAAGGGCTCGGCGGCCGACGGCTCGGTCGCGATCGCGCCGGTGACCTCGATCCGGTGGTAGCGCATCTCGCGCCGGTCGAGGCGCTCGATCTCGTCCTCGGTGGCCTCGATCAAGACCCCGTTGGGCGGCGGCGCGCCCGGGTCCGGATCGAGGTTGAGGCCGAGGCAGAACCGCGGCAGCGAGCCGTCGGGGCGGGCGAAGGTCTTCTCCGAGCGCAGGTTGTCGCGGCCGAGGGTCCAAGCGCGCGCGTAGCCCTCGAGCCGCGCGGGCTGCGGAGCCTCGACCCGTCGGCCGAGCGTCTCGCCCGCGCTCGCCGGATTGACCAGCGAGCCGTAGCCGAAGACGGCGAGCCGCGTCATCCCCAGCCGGGCCTCCACTTCGGGTGCGGGCATAGTCGCTCCGCCGCCGGGCAGCCGAAGCAGACCGAGTGGCTGGGCTCGGTGGTGGGCTCGAACCGCCCGGCGCGAATCCCGGCAATCAGCTTCTCGAGCGTTTCGCGGGCGGCTTCGAGCCGGTCGCCGTCGAAGCGCTCGACCACGGGCTCATCGGGCGCCTCCAAGAAGACGTGGATCGCGCGTATCGCCGCCGGCTGATCGCCGTTCGTATGAGCGCGGGCGAGCGCGAGGGCGTAGAGCTCGCGCTGTGTGTCGTAGCGGCGCGCGAGGTCGTCGGGGCCGCCCTCGCCGAGGCGGTCGGTCTTGAAGTCGACCACGGTCGGTGGCGAGTCAACCAGCAGATCGATCTGTCCACGCGCGATCGCCCCACCGATCTCGAGCGCGAACGGCACCTCGGCGCGCGCCCGCGCGCCGCGAAGCTCGGTGAGCAACGACGAGCCGAGCCAGCCGTCGACCATCGCCCGAGCTCGAGCCTGCTCGGCGGGATCGTCGACCCCTTCGGCTGCCAGGAGCTCGGCCAGCTCCTGGTCACCGGGTGATTCCCAGGCGCGCGCGGCGCTGCGTTCCAGCGCCCGGTGGACCGCGTTGCCGAACCCGAGACGCACTTCCCGGGCGCTGCCATTGGTCCCGCCCCGGTTGCCGCCATCACCCGCTGCGTCCTCGGGATGGAAGGCGCCGGCGGGCGGGGCCATGCCGAGCATGCGCTCGACATGAAAGCGGTAGGCGCAGCTCTTGTAACCGGCGAGCGCCGAGTAGGAGAGGTGACCCGCGGGGACCACCGCGTCGGGTCGGGCGAGCGGCGGCGTCGCCGGGGCCGCCACGCCGGTGGGCTCGCGCGGTGCCTCCCGTCGCGCGGCCAGGAACTCCGCCCGCTCGATGCCCGGGGCGCTGATCCGGACCTCTATCCGTGGCGCTTCGACGAGGGTCTCGGCGCCGTCGGCGGGCGCCGGAGGCTCGATCGCGACCTCGCCGTCGCCGCCGTTCCAGCCGAGCTCTCGGAGCACCGGCAGCAGCCGGCGCAGCGCGCCGTCCTTGGCCTCGCGTTGCTTGGGCTCCAGGTCGTCGGTCCTGAACGCGCCCGAGAGGATCAGCCGCTCCTGGGCCCGGGTGGCGGCCACGTGGACCAAGCGGGCGCCCTCCTCGGCGGCCTCGACGACGCTCTCGTCGTTGAGCTCGTGGAACTCCCAGACGCCGAAGGACCTCGCCGCGGGCAAGGCGAGCCGCAGTCCCATGCGCACCGTCGGAGCACCGCCGCTCCCGCCGCCGAGGCGCCCGATGACGACGTCACCGGGGCGCTCACCCTGCGCCAGCCCGCGGGCCAGGTCGGGCACCGCGACGACCGGGAACTCGAGGCCCTTGGCCGCGTGCACGGTCATGATCCGCACTCCGTCATGGTCCTCGGCCAGGACCGCCGCCAGGCCCTCGCGCTCGTCGCGCTCGGTCAGCTCCCGCGGCCGAGACGAGGAACCCCCGTAGGTCGCGGCCCTCGTGCGCCTCGAACTCGAGCGCGAGGCGCATCAGCTTGCGGACGTTGGCCATTCGCCCGGCGCCGCGCGGGCGCCGCAGCAGCTCGAGGTCGTAGTCGAACACGGTCATCGTCCGCTCGATCAACTGGTCGAGCCCGAGCACCGGCGCCGCGGCTCGCAGCTCGGCGAGCAGCGAGCAGAACCGGCGCAGGCGCTCGCAGTCCTCGGTCGGGATCGCGTCGAGCCAGTGCTCCGCGAGGGGCTCCGGCCGGCGCTCGGAGCCCCCGAACCTCCACTCGATCAGCGGCCAAAGGTGCCGGCGCGAGCGCCGAGTCCGGTCCTCGGCCTGATCGTCGGTGATCGCCCGTTTCAGGAGCCAAAGCGCATCCGGGCTGGCGTCGGTCGCGGGGCAGGCGAGCGCGCCGAGCAGCATCTCGTCGTCGAGCGGGTTGGCGACGCACTCCAGCAGGCGGAGCAGATCCTCGACCTGCTGCTGTGACCAGTAGCCGCGGCCTCCGACCACGTATGGATCGAGCCCGGCGCGATCGAGCGCGTCCTCGTAGGCGTCGACGTGGGTGAACGCGCGCAGCAGGACGACGATGCCCCGAGGACTGGCATCGCCTGCATCGACCAGCTCGCGCAGTCGAACCGCCAGTGCCAGCGCCTCGGCGACGAGCTTCGGCTGGGATTCGGAGGGCGGCGGCGACAGGGCCTCGGCGTGCTCCCTCCACCCGTTGCGCTTGCCCTCGTCGAGGGTGAGCAGGAGCTCGACCCGAGGGGCTGCTCCGGCGGGCAGCGGTTCGCGCTGGTGGGCGAGCGCCGTGAACTGGTCGCCGAGCAAGGCGGCGCCGAGCGTGTTCACCGCGCCGACGATCTCGGGACGGGCGCGGAAGTTCCCCGTCAACGGCAGGACGGCCGTCGCGGGGTCGGCCTTCGCGCGCTCGCGCTCGTCGCGGAAGACGGCCAGGTCCGCGTTTCGGAAGCGGTAGATCGACTGCAGCTCGTCGCCCACCCGGAAGATCCGTGTCTCGGGGCCGCGGAGCCCTTCGACGAGCTCGAGCTGGACCGCGTTCGTGTCCTGGAACTCGTCCACCATCACATGCTCGAACCTTCCCCGCCAGCTCGCTGAGACGGCCGGCGAGCCGCGCAGCAGCGCGAGCGCACCGAGCTCGAGGTCGGCGAAGTCGAGTCCCGACCGTTCGGTCTTCAGCTCGGAATAGCGGCGTCCGAACGCCTCGACCAGCAACTCGAGCGTTCGCCGGGCGGCGCGCGCCCCGGCCGCGTCGACCGGGCTGAGCTCGGGCTCATCCTCGGCGGGGTCCTTGATCGAGCGCACCGGTCGGTCGGCGGGTGGCAGGCGCGGCTCGGACATCCCCTGGCTGCGCAGGCGCTCGTACGCGACAACCGCCATCTCGCCGATTCGGCGCGAGTTGTACGCCGCGATCACGTCCACGGCCGCGGAGTCGACCGCCGCGACCTCGGCGATCGCATCATCGCGGGCGTGGAGGCGCAGCCGAGATGCCTCGCTCTGGTCGAGAACGCGGAAGCGAGGGTCGATCCCGGCGGCGGCTGGGTGCGCGGCCAGCACCCGCCGGCAGAAGCCGTGGATGGTCGTCACCCAGGCACCCTCGGTCTCGCGGCTGGCCCTGCCGAGGCGTTCGGCGAGACCGGCGTCGCCGTCCCGGCGCGCCCCTGCCGCCCGGCGCGCGAGCTCGCGGCGAATCCGTGTGCGCAGCTCGGCCGCCGCCCGCTCGGTGAACGTGAACGCCAGGATCGAGTCGATCTCGAGCTCGTCGAGCTCGATCGCGTCGCAGTAGCGGCCGACCAGCACCGTCGTCTTGCCGGTGCCCGCGCCCGCCTCGCAGAGCACGTCGCGGTCGCGGGCGTCAATCGCGGCGCGCTGCTCGGGCGTCGGGGTCGCGTCGCTCATCAGTCCTCCTCGCCGTTGCCTTCCTCGAGTCCCACGGCGCGCTCGAGCCGGCAGATCGGCTGGAAGGTGCAGTAGGAAGGGCACCTGCCCCCGATCGGCCTGCGGCCGATCTGCCCGGCCTGCATCGCCTTCGCCACCTCGCCCGCCCGCCCGCGGGCCCGCACGAGCTCGTCGTTGAAATCCTCCTCCTCACAAGGGTCGCCTGCGACCAGGCTCATGTGCTCGAGGCGGGGCTCGCCCTTGATCGTCATCCCGCGAGGACGGCGCTTGTCGCGGGCGCCGAGCGCGGTATACAGGCCGCCGACCGGATCGAGGTCGAGTTGCTCTCGCGCCGCGAGGATGTAGAGCTGAAGCTGGAGCTTGCCGCGCGAGGCCCAACCCCTGCGCCCGAAGACCTCCCTGCTCGTCTTGTAGTCACGGACCAGCGCCGCACGTCCGCCGGGGGCGACGTCGATCCGGTCGATCCTGCCGCGCAGCTCGGCGTCCCCGAGGTCGAGCGCCGCCCGCCCTTGCTCGCCGAACCCGAATCCGGCCTCGAGCAGATCCGGGCGCGGCCGTAGATCGGTCTCGAGCTCCGACTCCTCGCGCAGGAAGACCTCGATCTGGGCCCGCAGCCGGGCGAGCGCGATCGCGTCCCCGGGCTCCGTGGGATCCATGCCCTTCGCTCGCGCGGCTGCCTCGAGTCGCTCGGCGAGGGCGGTTCGCCATCGACCGAGGTCGCGCGGACGCGGGATCGAGTCCTCACCTGGCGGCTCGCGGTAGAGGGCCTCGAGCGCGTCGTGGGCCACGCCGCCGAGCTGCAGCGCATCGCTCTCAGGGTCCAGTCGCTCGGGCGCCAGCTCGTGCTCGACGAACCAGCGGTACGGACATCCGAGCCATCCTTCGAGCGTGCTCGCGCTCAGCAAGCTGCGTCCCGAGAGCGCCTCGATCACCGCGGGGACCCGAAGTGGCCCCGGTCTGTGCTCGCCGGACCGCGGCCCCGCCAACGCCTGCGAACGGAGCAACTCGCGGTCGGTCGGCGCCTCACCGGGCGCGAACACGACCCGCTCGATCCCGCGCCTGCGGGTGAGCTTTGCTGCGGCCTCCTCCGGGTCCGGCCCGAGCAGGTCGAGGACCTCGTCGATGAACGGCGAGCGCGCCGCTGGAGCGCCCTCGTCGTCGGCCGACCGCCAGCAGAGATAGAGCCGCTCGGTCGGGCGCGAGACGCAGGCGTGAAACAGATATCGCTCCTCGTCGAGCGGGTCGCGGCGGGCGAGCACGGCAAGCTCGAGCCGCCGACGCCGGTCCTCCCCCAGCAGCGGGTCGCCCGGCGAGCGGCGCGGGAACTCGCCCTCCTGAAGCCCGGCGCAGAACAGGTACCGGGCGCGACCGGCGCGCATCCGGTATGGGTCGACGATCCGGACTCGGCCGTCGGAGGCCCCCCTCCACAGTCGCACGGTGGCGCTCTCGATCGCCTCGGCCGCCTCGAGCAGATCCGGGGGCTCGCACCCGGGCAGCCTGCCGACCTCGGCCAACTCGTCGAGCAGCTCCGCCGCGGCCACCGCGGCGCGCTGCTCGACCGGGTCGAAGGGCGTGCCCTCGCCGCCCGTCGCCCGATCGCCGAGCGGCGCGGCTCCGGCGAAAGGCGCTTCGGCCAGGGCGCGCGCAATCGCGGCCAGGGCGCTCATCCGCCCCGGGGCTGAAGCGGCGGCGCGCACGGCCGCCAGGTGACGCGGTGCCGCCTGCCAGCCCTCGATCGCCTCGTCGACCGTCCTCGGTCGCTCGCGGCGCAGTCGCAGCTCGAGCCTGTCCGCGATCCCAGGCGGGGTCGAGGGATCGGCGCGCAGGTGCGCGAGCAGCTCCGCCGGATCGTCGCCCACGACCGCGCGGCACAGCGAGGCCAGCGAGCGTCCTACGGCCGTGCGGTCCAGCGGCGCGCGCGCTTCGACCGCGACCGGGACCGCGAGCCGCTCCAGCACCCTGCCCAGCGCCGCGCCGCGCCGGTCGGGGTCGCGAACGACGACGACGATCGAGTCCGGCGCCTCCCCGGCGGCCAGCAGCCGCGCGATCTCGGCCCCGATCGCCTCCGCCTCCCCGAGCTCTCCGGCCGACTCGAGTATCGCCACGCCCCCGTCGAGGTCCGTCCGTGCTGCTCCCGGCTCGAACAGGTGGGCGTCGAGATGGGCGAGGCTTTGGTGCCCGCTGTAGGACGGGTCATGCTCGAGCTCGACCGCGACGGTTGCCTCGAGCTCGGATCGGAGCTGCGCGAGCAGGGTGGCGCGCGCCTTGAGCGCATCGCGGTCGCGGTAGTTGACCGCCACGACCACGTCCGCCCCGATGGCCAGCGCACCGACCAGTTCGAGCTGGGCGCGGGTGAGATCGTCGAACCCGTAGACGAATACCGGACGGTCGCCCCAGGCGTCGGGACGTTCCCGCAGGGCCGCGATCGTCGCCGGCCAGCGTGAGCCCTCGTCGCTGCGCCCGGCTCGGTCGCGAAGCTCGGCGTAGGAGGCGTAGAGCGCGGCCAGCTCGCGCTCGTACTCGCCGTCGTCCACCCCCCGGGCCGCGAGATCGAGCTCGCCGGGCGCTACCAGCGCCGCCTGCAGCTCACCGATCAACGCCGCCAGCGCCGCTGCGAAGCCGGGTCGTGCCGACGAGCGCCCGAGCAGGCGCAGGTCCGTCCCCCGGACCGCGGCCCTGACCAGCGCCAGCCGCTGCGGCGGGCTGAGGGCGGGGCGCGGAGCGACGCCCGCCACCTTGGCGGCCTCGTCGAAAAGCGAGGCAAAGGTTCGGATCGAGACCCCAAGCACCGCACCCCGGTTCGCGCACAGGTCGCGCTCGAACTGCGCGGCGTCGTCGCCGGTGGGAACGACGAGTACCGGTTCGCGCTCGAGCGCCGCCTCGACTCGGGCGCGCATCTCGCCCGCCCGCCCGGAATTCGGCGGCCCGACTATCGCCTCGACTGCCATTGCCTGAGCATAGGTCGCGACCCGGCACCGAGAACCGACGCCCAAGTGCGCTCCTTCGGCGTTTCCGAGTGGCGTTTTGACGTCCTGGCACGGATCTATCTTGCGCGGCAGGCCATGTCCCTGTGTTTCATCGATCCAGCCGACGCGGTGCGCGCGATCGCGGACTCGATCGGCCGCGAGGCCCGCCGTCAGCTGCTCGGCGAGGCGGTGCGCGCCTGGGTCGACGAGATCCCCGACGACGAGCTCGAGGCCCACTACGCGAGGGCGATCTCCGAGCTCGACGAGCACGACATCTCGATGCTCGCCGCATGGCACGCGTCGATGGACGTCGGCCACCCGATCCCGAACCGCGACTACCTGATGGGCGCCTTTCCGTCACTCGGCGTCCATCGGCGCGAGGCGCTCAAGCTGGCGGCCGGTTTCCGCGGCGAGGAGGCCGTCGACCGCGGCGTCACCGAGGAGCGCGCGCTCGAGACGGTTCTCGAGTGGCTCTCCGGCCCGCGGCTGATGGAGCTCGCGCTGGAGGCGACCGAGCTCTACATCTGGGATCGGGCGGGCTCCGACAACTAGGGCGCCGCTCAGGCGGGAGAATTCGCGGATGCGGCTGCTGTCGATCAACCATCAGCGCGACGCCGGGCCGGGAGTGTTCGCCGAGGCGATCGCCGCGGCAGGTGCCGCGCTCGATCAGTGGTTCATCGCCGAGACGCCGACACCGCCCGCCGACCCTGCCGGCTACGACGCGGTGATGAGCTTCGGCGGCTCGATGGACGTCGACCAGGAGGATCTCCACCCTTGGCTGCCGGCCGGAGAAGAGGCTGTTGGCGGAGCTGATCGAAGCGGGGCGCCCCGTTTCTCGGCGTCTGCCTGGGCGCCCAGCTGCTCTCGGAGGCGGCGGGGGGCAACGCGCACCGGCTCGCCAAGCCGGAGATCGGCTGGTCGGAGGTCGAGGTCTTCGCCGCAGGAGCAGACGATCCCCTGGTCGGATCGCTGGCGCCGCGCTTCGAGGCCTTCGAGTGGCACAGCTGGGGCTGCGGGGTACCCGGTCACGCGATCGTTCTCGCCCGCACGCCGGCCTGTACCCAGGCATTCCGAATCGGCGAGTCGGCCTGGGGGATCCAGTTCCACGCCGAGGTCACCGCGACCGACGCCGAGGGTTGGATCGACGAGCACCAGTCCGAGGCCGAGGCCGAGCGGCTCGAAATCGACCCCGAGGCGCTGCGGGCCGAAACGCTCCCGCGGATCGCGGCCTGGAACGAGCTCGGACGCGGGCTATGCGGCCGCTTTCTGGCCGTGGCCGAGGCGCGCCGCGGCGCCGGCGTTCAGCCGACCTGACCCGGGGTCAGGTAGGCGGCAGCCAGGCCGCCGTCGACCAAGAACGTGGCGCCGGTGACGAAGCCGGCGTCGTCGCCGGCCAGGAACGCCGCCGCGCGGGCGATCTCCTCGGGCTCGCCGAAGCGCCCCATCGGGATGTGCACGAGCCGTTTCGCGGCTTTCTCGGGGTCCTTGGCGAACAGCTCGCGCAGCAGCGGCGTGCTGACCGGGCCCGGGCAGAGCGCGTTGACTCGCACGCCGCGGTCGGCGAACTCGACCGCCAGCTCGCGCGACATGCTCAGCACAGCGCCCTTCGACGCGGTGTAGGAGATCTGCGAGACGGCGGCGCCACGGACGGCGACGAACGAGGCGGTGTTGATCACCGAGCCGCCGCCGGCCGCGAGCAGATGGGGGATGCCGTGCTTGCAGCAGAGGAAGACGGAGCGCACGTTGACGTCCTGCACCCGCTGCCAGGCGTCGAGCTCGGTGTCGAGCACGGACTGATCGTCGTTCGGGTTGATGCCCGCGTTGTTGAACAGCACGTCGATCCGGCCCAGCTCGCCGCTGACCCGCTCGTACATCTCCTGGACCTGTCGCTCGTCGGTGACGTCGGCGACCAGCGAGAGCTCTCCTTCGGCGCCTTCGGCGAGGTCGACTCCGGCGACGTGTGCCCCCCGCCCGGCGAACAGGCGCGCCGACGCCGCCCCGATCCCGCTCGCGGCGCCGGTGATCACGCAGACCTTGCCCTCGAGTGGTCCGGCCATCAGCTCCGCCCCGTCGCGTAGAAGACGTTCTTGACGTCGGTGTAGTGCTCGAGCGCATCGGGCCCCAGCTCGCGGCCGACGCCCGACTGCTTGAAGCCGCCGAACGGGGTCGTCACCCGCACCGAGCTGTTCGAGTTGATCGACACCACGCCGCTCTCGAGCGCGCGCGCGACCCTCAGCGCCCGGGCGCCGTCGCGCGGTCCAGACCGAGCCCGAGAGGCCGTAGATCGTGTCGTTGGCGATCCGCACCGCCTCCTCCTCGCCCTCGAACGGGATCACGCAGGCGACGGGGCCGAATATCTCCTCGCTGGCCGCTCGGTCGTCGTTCGACATCGGCGCCAGGACGGTGGGCGGAAACCAGTATCCGGGGCCTTCGGGAATCGAGCCGCGGATCGCCACCGGCGCATCGGCGGGGACGAACGAGGCGACCGTCTCGCGGTGGTCGGCGGAGATCAGCGGACCCATCTGCGTCTCCTCGGAGAGCGGGTCGCCGACTCTGATCGCGGTGACGGTCTCCTCCAACTCAGCCATGAACTCTTCGATCCCCGAGCGTTCGACCAGGATCCGCGAGCGCGCGCAGCAGTCCTGGCCGGCGTTGTCGAAGACCGCCAGCGGGGCGGCCCGCGCGGCGGCCCCGAGGTCGGCATCGGCGAAGACGACGTTCGCCGACTTGCCACCGAGCTCGAGCGTCACCCGCTTGATCGTCTGCGCGGCGCCGGCGGCGATCCCGCGCCCGACCTCGGTCGAGCCGGTGAACGCGACCTTGGCGACGTCCGGATGCTCGACCAACCGCCGGCCGCAGACCGATCCGGGCCCGGCGACGACGTTGAGCACGCCCTCGGGCAATCCCGCGTCGAGCGCGATCCGTTCCAGCTCGAGGGCGGTCAGCGGCGTCAGCTCGGCCGGCTTGAGCACGATCGTGTTGCCGGCGGCGAGCGCGGGAGCGACCTTCCACGATGCGATCACGAGCGGGAAGTTCCACGGCGTGATCAGGCCGACGACGCCGAGCGGCTCGCGGAAGGTCATGTCGACGCCGCCGGCGACCGGGATCGTGTGGCCGAGCAGCCGCTCGGGGGCGCCCGCGTAGTAGCGAAAGCACTCGATCACCATCGCGATCTCGCCGTGTGCGGACGAGATCGGCTTGCCGGCGTTGCGCGCCTCGAGGGTGGCCAGGTCGGCGGCGTGCGCCTCGAGCGCTGTCGGCGAGGCCGCGAAGCAGCGCGGCGCGATCGCCGGGAGCGACGGCGCGCCAGGCCGGGAAGGCGGCGTTTGCCGCGGCGACCGCGGCATCGGTCTCCTCGGCGCCCGCGCGCGGGAATCTCGGCCATCACCTGCTCGGTGGCGGGCTCGACGACGGCGATCACGCGGTCACCGCCTGCGAACGTGCCGCCGCGGCGAGCGCGGCGATCACCGGGCTCGGTCGCTCCTCCTCGGCGTGCCAGAGTATTCCGAGCGCCCAGCGGTGCTCCGGGATCTCGATTGCCTCGACGATCTCACCGGGCTCGGCCCATCCGGTGGCGACGACGCCCTCGTCCCAGCTTCGCCAGCCCCTGGTGGTGATGGGAGCGCACCGAGACGCGCTCGTTGCCCACAGCTCGCGCGGCGAGCGAGCCTGGCTCGAGCCGCACCTCGTGGTCGCTGAACTTGCCCGGTGTGTGGAGATGGGTCTCGGCGTCGGAAAGGTGCTGGTCGAGCGTGCCGCCGCGCGCCACGTTGAGCAACTGCATCCCCCGACAGATACCCAGCAACGGCAGGTCGCGCTCGAGCGCGCGGTGGGCGAGCGCCAGCTCGAAACGGTCGCGCTCGGCGCGGAAGCCGGCGGTCCGCGGGCCGGCGAGCGCGCCGTAGGCCGCGGGGTCGAGGTCGGCGCCGCCGGCGAGCACCAACCCGTCGAGCAGGTCCAGGACCTCGTCCGGCGCGTCGGCACCGCCGTCGTTCGCCGGTAGGAGCACCGGGAGCGCCCCGGCGTCGGCAACGGCCGTCGAGTAGGTGCGCTGCGAGATGTTGGTCTCGACGTCCTCCCAGACCGTCCAGCGGGCGCTCTCGATCGCCGCCGAGACCCCGATCACGGGCCGCGGCATCAGAGGCGCTCGAAGCCCCGGACCCGCTCCCAGTCGGTCACGGTCGCCTCGAGCGCGGCGAGCTCGATGTTCGCCCGGTTCAGGTAGTGGTCGACCACCTCCTGGCCGAAGGCGTCGCGGGCGACCTCGCTGGCCGCGAACATGTCACGGGCGTCGTAGAGGTTCTGCGGCACGTGCGGCTTGTCGGACGTGTAGGCATTGCCCTCCAGCGGGGGCTCGAGCGGCAGCTCGGAGTCGACCCCGTGCAAACCCGGCGGCGATCATCGCCGCCAGCGCCAGGTAGGGGTTGACGTCGGCGCCCGGGAGGCGGTTCTCGAGGCGCTTCGCCTGGCCGTGGCCGACGACCCGCATCGAGCAGGTGCGGTTGTCGTGCCCCCAGGCGACCGCGGTGGGCGCGAACGAGCCCGCGGCGAAGCGCTTGTAGGAGTTGATGTGCGGGGCGAAGAACAGGGTCATCTCCGACAGGCAGGCGACTTGGCCGGCGAGGAAGCGGTCGAACGTCTGCGGGTCGTCGGCGAACACGCTGCCGCCGTCCTCGCGCGGCGATCGAGCAGTGGATGTGGCACGAGTTGCCCTCGCGCTCGTCGAACTTCGCCATGAAGGTGATCGACATCCCCTCCTGGGCGGCGATCTCCTTGGCGCCGTTCTTGTAGATCACGTGCTCGTCCGAGGCGCCGAGCGCGTCGCGGTAGTGAAAGTTGATCTCGTGCTGGCCGAAGTTGCACTCGCCCTTCGAGTTCTCGACCTGCATCCCGGCCGCCATCATCGAGTTGCGGATCCGCCGGATCAGGGGCTCGACTCGCGCGGTGCCGAGCATCGAGTAGTCGACGTTGTAGAGGTTCGCCGGGTCGAGGTCGCGGTAGCCCGCCTTCCACGCCTCCTCGTAGGTATCGCGGAAGACGATGAACTCGAGCTCGGTCCCGGCCATCGCCTGCCAGCCGCGGTCGGCGAGCCGGGTGAGCTGGCGGCGGAGGATCTGCCGCGGGGAGGCGACCACGTCGGTGCCGTCCTCCCAGGCGAGGTCGGCCATCAGCGCCACGGTGCCCTCGTGCCACGGGATCGGCCGCAGGGTGTCGAAGTCGGGCTTCATCACGAAGTCGCCGTAGCCGCGCTCCCACGACGACATCTCGTAGCCGGCGACGGTGCTCATGTCGACGTCCACCGCGAGCAGGTAGTTGCAGCCCTCGGCGCCGTGCTCGACCACCTCGTCGAGGAAATGGCGCGCCGTCAGCCGCTTGCCCTGAAGGCGCCCCTCCATGTCGGCGATGCACGAGCAGCACGGTGTCGACCGTGCCCTCCTCGTATCGCCTTCCGGAGCTCGTCGAGGGTCATCGAGCCGAGCCTACTACCCGTCGGCGCCGTGACCGTCCTCAACCGCTCAGTCCGCGTGACCTCGTCCTCCTCGAGCGTCTCGCACCGGGCCCTGGTAGTGGTTCTTGGCCGAGATCAGGTACCAGACCCCGAAGATCAGCGGGATCAGGATCGCCAGCGGCGTGTAGTTGACGACCGTCGCAGTCGAAGTCGTCGTTCCACGGCAGTCCGGCCGGCGTGTACGGCAGGAAGACGAGGCTGTAGACGACCAGGATGCGACGAAGATGATCGCCAGCATGTTGACCACCTTGTATCGCCCGCCCAGGTTCCACGGCCCGGGCTGGAAGCAGTCGCCCGTCCGCAGCCGCAGGTAGACCGGGATGATGTAGGCGAGGTAGAGGCCGACCGTGCAGATCCCGGCCAGGGCGAAGAACGCGAACGGGATGTTGTTGGTCCCGAACAGCGCCGGGATCGCGATGACCAGCGAGAAGACCGAGACCGCGATCACCGCGTTGAACGGCACCTTGTCGCTGTTGACGCGGCGGAAGATCGCCCAGCCGGGCATCCCGCGGTCGCGCGAGAACGCGTACCAGGTGCGCGAGGCGCTGGTCAGGCCGGCCGCGCCGCAGAACAGCTGTCCGACGGTGCGCGATCAGGATCACCAGCTTCGCCGCCCAGGGGTCGAGGGCGGTGGTGAAGATCGTGCCGACGAAGCCGGCGCTGTCGTTGATCGCCTTCACGTCGGTGGCCGCGAACAGGAACGCGAGCAGCACGAACCAGCCGATCAGGGCGGAGAAGAAGACCGAGCGCCAGACGCCCTGCGCGGCGCCGATCGCCGCGCCCTTGGTCTCCTCGGCGGTGTGCGCCGAGGCGTCGTAGCCGGTCTGGGTGTACATCGTCAGCAGGAAGCCGATCGGCAGGACCAGGAACCAGAAGCCGAGGTCGCTGGTCGAGCCGTCGTGCAGGCCGGAGTTGTTGATCCGCTCGCCGAAGACGAAGCTGACGTTCTGGTGGTCGTCGGGGACGAAGATCAGCAGCGCCGATGATCGATCGCGACGCCGAGCAGGTGCCAGCCGACCGAGACGTTGTTCATCAGCGCCAGGACGCGGTCGCCGAAGATGTTGACGAGCGTGTAGAGGATCAGGATCAGGAAGAACAGGAGCCAGGTCTCGCGCGAGGACGTGCTCGGTGTCGCCGAAGTTGATCCCGAAGATGTCGACCCCGTAGAGGCCCAGAGCGTCGCGTTGAGGAAGATGGCGGCGCCGTAGCCGACCGAGGCGACGATCCCGACCAGGCCGACGATGTTGAACCAGCCGGTCATCCAGCTCCAGCCCGTTGCCGCCGAGGTCGTGCGCCCACCAGTAGGGGCCGCCCGCGGTCGGGTAGCCTGGAGGTCAGCTCGGCCATCGAGAAGGCGACCATGAGCACGAAGACGCAGAGCACCGGCCAGCCGATCGAGACCGCGATCGGGCCGCCGTTCTGCCAGGCGAAGGCGAAGGTCGTGAACGTCCCGGCGAGGACCGAGATGATCGTGAACGAGATCGCGAAGTTGGTGAACCCGCTCCAGCGCGCGATTGAGCTCCTGCTTGTAGCCGAGCTCGTGGAGTCGCTGCTCGTCGTCGGTCCGTGTCGGCGTGGTCCGCGGGTCGGATGCCTCCACTAGTGCCTCCTCGGGCTCGTTAGCGTTATTGGACGAATGGTTTGACCATCCGACCTATCCGAGCAACCCTATGTCGGTTGGCGGACAGCTGTCAAGGGGTCGCCAGAGATCGGCCGCAGCTCTCATGTGCGCGGCTGGGCCGCGCGCTTCCGCGATCCAGCTCCCCGCGGCTCAGTCGCCGGTCGAGCCGAGCTCGGCGAGCGCCGTCGCAGCCCGCTCCCAACGCGCGAGTCGCTCCCGCGCTTCGTCGGCGGACATCAGCGGCTCGAACACCGAGACCGGGCTCCACTCGCCGACCGCCTCTTCCGGGGTGCCGGCGGCGCCTGAGCCGAGGCGGGCAAAGGCGCCGACACCCAGCGCCGTGGCGTCGGGTGATGGGTAGACCTCGACCGGGGCCTGGAGCAGGTCCGCCTGGGCCTGCATCAACGAGGTGGAGCGGGTCAGGCCACCGTCGACGCGCAGCCGCTCGAGCGGCTGGCCGAGGTCACCGGCCATCGCTCCCGCCAGCGAGGCGATCTGCGCCGCGATGCCCCAGATCAACCCCCTGACCAGGTCGCCCCGCTCGGTCGCCAGCGAGAGCCCGAGCCAGCCGCCACGCGCGCCCGGTGCCCAGAAGGGTGCCGCGAGTCCGGCCAGCGAGGGAACGAAGATCGCCTCGTCGCCGCGATCCCCCTCGGCGGCCTTCCCGTGGAGATCGAGCTCAGCCGCCTCGCCGATCAGCCCGAGCCGCTCAAGCCAGCTGACCGCGGACCCGGCGGTGTAGACCTGGCCGTCGAGGCAGTAGGTCGTCGCGCCGCCGAGCCGCCAGGCGACGCAAGCGGCGAGGCGCGACTTCGACTGCAGGGCCGTCTGGCCGGCGGTCGCGAGGATGAAGGCGCCGGTGCCGTAGGTGCATTTCGCCTCGCCCGCGGCGAAGCACGACTCGGCGAACAGCGCCGCCTGCTGGTCGACCGCCAAGCCGGTCACCGGGAGCCGGCCACCGAACGCCTCAGTCTCGCCGATCGCCGCGTCGCAGTCGACGATCCGCGGTTGGTCGGCCGGATCGAGCCCGAACAGCCCGCACGCCTCCTCCGACCACTCGGTCGTGCCGAGGTCGAGCAGCATCGTCCGCGAGGCGGTGGCGGCGTCGGTGACCGCCGCCCCGGCGAGCTGGTTGTTGAGCCAGGCGTCCACCGTCGTCACCACGCCCTCGTCGCCCTCGCGCCGTCGCAGCCAGGTCATCTTCGGCGCCGCGAAGTATGGGTCGAGCGGCAGCCCGGTGAGCTCGACGAGGCGGTCCTCGTGGCCTCCGAGCTCCTCGGTGACCTCGGCCGCGCGCCGATCCTGCCAGCTGATCGCCGGGCCGAGCGGCCGCCCTGAGTCTCGCTCCCATCGCAGCACCGTTTCGCCCTGGTTGCCGAGTCCGACCGCGCCCACCTCGACCCCCGTGTCCTCAAGCGCCTGACGACCGGCGGAGACGATCGAGTCGAGCAGCTCCTGCGGGTCCTGCTCGACCGCGCCGCCGGCGCCCGGCGCGGGGTTTACGGGGGCGGTCGCGGACCCGAGAATCGAACCGTCCTCCGAGACGACCAGGGCCTTGGTCGCCGAGGTGCCCTGATCGATGGCAAGCGTGTTCACCCGATCACCTCTCCTTCCAGCTCGAGGGGCCAGAGCATCTCACAGGGCTCCGGCCTTCGGTCTCGGTCACCCGCGACCGTGCTCCCGCCGGCGACCAGAGCGCGCCGACGTTACGCGCAAGACGATCTGCCCGCCGCGGGGATCGACCCGTCGGATCCACTCGGCGCCGAGCGCGGCCGAGCGTCCCGGTGATACGCGGGCGAGGCGCTGGCGCCAGAGCACGCGGCCGTCCTGTTCCACCAGCACTCGTGCCCCCCGGACCTGCTCGCGCGCGCGGAGCAGGAAGCGGCGACGCGCGGGCACCGACGCCGGGCCGTCGCGCTCGCTGATCAAGTTTGGGACGACCCATCGGAGCACCCCCTCGGATCCCAGCGTGAGCTTCGAGCGCGGCCAGGGCTCGCCGCCGAGATACGCGATCACGCCCTCGGCTGCGTGACGCCCGCTGAGCGCGGCGATGTCCGCGGTCTCGGCACCGTGGAGGAGGTTGCCGACAGCGAACACGCCCGGGCGCGTCGTCCTCAAACGCGAGTCGACCGCCGGCCCACGCGTCCCGGGGTCGAGGTCGGCGCCCGCCAGGGCGGCGAGCTCGTGGTCCGGGATCCAGTCGGCGGTGAAGACGACCAGATCGCACTCGACCGTCTCCACTCGTCCGGAGCCGAGGTCGGTCAGCTCGACAGCCTCGACCCGTCGCGCGCCGCGGACCGCAGTCACGGCGGTTCGCGTCCGCAGGGGGACCCGGAAGCGCGCCGCCGCCCCGATCCGAAACGCCGGAAAAGTCTGATGGCGCGGCAGCTCGGTGGTCATCGCCACAGCCCTCGCGCCGCCGTGCTCGAGCGTCAGCAAGGCGGAGAAGGAGACGTGCTCGGCACCGACCACCACGGCTCGCGAACCGACGCGTTCGCCGGCCAAATAGACGAGCTGCTGCAGCATTCCGGTCGTCAGCACGCCCTGCGGGCGCGATCCGGCAACCATCCGGGCCGAGCGCGGGCGTTCTCGGCAGCCGGTCGCGAGCACCACTGCGCGGGCCGTGATCGTGCCGCGGCCGGCGGGGCCGGTGAGCACGAGGTCGCCGTCGGGACTCCAGCCGGTCACCTGTGTTCCCAGGCGCACCTCGGCGCCGGCCCGCGCGGCGATCTCGACCCACCGCTCGGCGTAGTCAGGCCCTGACATCACCCGTCGCAGGTCGCGGAGGCCGAAGCCCTGATGGTGGGCATGGCGAGGGATGCCGCCCGCCACCGTCTCGCGGTCGATCACCAGCACCGATCCGGCCCCGGCTCGGCGAAGCTCCGTGGCGGCCGCGAGGCCGGAGGGGCCGGCGCCGACGACGGCGACATCGACGTGCTCGGCGGTCACGCTCGTCTCTCCCACAGCTCGCCGGCGTCCCGGCCGGTATGGGAGGCCAGCTCGCGTGCGACGTTGGCGCCACAGAAGAATCCCTGGCAGCGGCCCATCAGGGCGCGGGTGCGGCGTCGCAGTCCGTCGAGGTCAGTGGGCGGCACCGGGCTCGATGCCGCATCGCGGATCTCGCCTCGCGTCACTCGCTCGCAGAAGCAGACGATCTCCCCGTAGGCCAAGTCTGCGCCGATTCGCTCCGGGTCGGAGTAAGGGCGCGGGAACGCCTCTCCGATGTTCGGCATCCGGATCTCGGGCAAGCCGCGACTTCGCTCCCGCAACGCCAGTCCGGCTTCATCGAGGCGCTCCCGAACCCACTCGCCGATCGCCATCGAGGCGGTCAGGCCGGTCGACCGGATGCCGCCGGCGCAGACGTAGGCCAGCTCGGGATCGGCCTCGAGTTGGTAGTCCGCGTGCTCGGTCGCCGCTCGCAACCCGGCGTAGACCGCGGTCACCTCGTGCTCGAGCAGCCGCGGCATCAAGCGTTCGCCGAGGTCTCGCAGCCGAGCGATTCCCTCCGCGGTCGAGGCGGTGTCGTCCTTGCACTCGATGTCGTCGGCCGTCGGCCCGAGCATCACGTTGCCGAACACCGTCGGGGCAATCAGCACGCCCTTGGTCTTGCCGGTCGGGACCGGAAGCAGGACATGGGAGACCAGCGGCCGGCTGAGCTTGTCGAAGACGATCAGTTCGCCGCGCCGCGGAGTCACCGTGAATCCGTCGAGCCCGGCCATGCGGTGGACCTCGTCGGAGCGGAGACCGGCCGCGTTGACTATCCAACGGGAGGCCAGTGCGCCGCTCGTGGTCTCGACCCGCCAGCCCGCTTCGAGCCGCGACAGACCCGTCACCGCCGTGCCTCGACGCAGATCGACGCCCGCCAGCACGGCCTGGGTCGCGTAGGCGAGCGGCGGCGTCCAGGGGCAGACGATGAACTCGTCGGGCACCTCGAGCGCCCCCAGCGCGCCCGGGCCGAGGTTGGGCTCAAGGCGATAGAGCTCGCCCGCCGGCAGCTGGCGTGTGCGTTCGTAGCCGCACCTGCGGGCGTTCTCGGCGATTTCGGGCAGGCGGGCGAGCTGCTCGTCGGTCCAGGCGACGAGCAGCGCGCCAGTGCGCTCGATCGGTATCCCGACCCCCTCCGCGTATTGGAGCAGCAGCTCGTGGCCGCGGGCGACGAGCCGAGCCTCATCGGTGCCCGGCTTCGCGTCGAACCCGGTGTGCAGGATCGCCGTGTTCGCCTTGCTCGTGCCCGCGCCGACGTCGCCTTGGTCGATGAGCGCGACGCGGAGCTCGAAGCGCGCTAGCTCCCGGGCGATCGCGGCGCCGACGTCACCCGCCCCGACGATCGCTATGTCGTACTCGGTCTTCACCGATGCGACCGTATCGCCCGTTAGACCAGCCCCGCCAGGATGTGCTCGGTCCCCCTGATGTGCTGGCGCATCAGCGCCGCCGCCGCGTCGGCATCGCCCTCGCGGATCAGGGCGACCAGCTTGCGGTGTTGGGCGTTGGAGAAGGTGAGCACCTCCTCGGGATGAGGGATGAGCGAGATTAGGTCGCTGACCTGGCCCTGGACCTCGGTCATCTCCGCCACCATCCGTGGCGACGCGGCGGCTTCGGCGACGCCGATGTGGAAGCGGATGTCGGCCAGCCGGTACTGCTCGAAGTCGCCCGGCCTCGCCATCCGCTCGACCAGCTCGTCGAGCGCGTCCAGCTCCGCCGGCTCGCTGCGCTCGGCGGCGAGCATCGCGGCGCCGACCTCGACCGCCACCCGGTGGTCGAGGACAGCCCAGGCGTCGCGGCCGAGCGGGTCCTCCTCGCGTTCGTGAAGCGGTGGGCTCTCAGCGACGAATGTGCCACCGCTGCGACCCCGCGCCGACGTCAGGTGGCCCGTCTGGACGAGGGTGGTAAGCGCTTGGCGCAGGGTCGAGCGCGAGATCCGAAGCTGGCTCGGCGAGCTTGCGCTCCGGCGGCAGCTTGCTGCCCGGGGCCAGCAGCCCGGTGCGGATCGCGGTGCCGAGCCGCTCGACGGTCTCCTCGAACGTGGTCGGCGGGCGAACCGGCTTGAAGATCGCCTCAACGGCGGCGTCGCGCTTCACCGGCCTACCGTAACGCCGCGCGCTGTCGGCGGCGGATTCTCACTCAAGGCCCGAGCGCGGCCTCGATCTCGCCGATCGCCTGCTCGTTGTCGCGGAAGTGGACCGCGCGCATGCCGAGCTCGCGCGCCGCGTCGAAGTTGACTCCACGTCGTCGACGAAGAGGCAATCGCCCGGCGCGATGCCGCCGCCGAGCCGCTCGACCGTGAGCTCGTAGATCGGCGGGTCGGGCTTTCGCATGCCCGACGAACGCGGAGTCGACGACCAGCTCGAAGATCTCGTCGACCGGCAGCATCGAGCGCCACAGCGGCTCCCACTCGCGGACGTTGTTGGTCAGCAGCGCCATCCGGTAGCCGCGCGCGCGGAGCGCTGCGCATCAGCTCGATCATCGGCTCGTTCGGGTCCAGCGCGTCGAAGTAGATCTCCTTGAAGCGGTGCATCTCGGGCGCGTGGCCCGAGCGGCGGCTCGAGCTCCGTCGCGCAGCCTGGCGAGGAACGTCCGCCTCGGTCATCCGCCCGGTCTCGAGCTCGAACAGGGGATGCTCGCCGTCGCGCTCGGCGATCGCCCATCGCGCGCCCGAGGGCTTCGCCGGAGATGCCGGTCTGGTCCTGAAAGGCGGCGAACGAGCGCATCAGCGGCGTCGTCAGCACGCCGCCGAAGTCCGAGACAATCGCCTCGATCACGATCAGCCGAGCCGCACGATCACGACCCCGGCCGGTCCGACGTCTCGCAGCGGAGCGCATCGAGAGGCGTCGTAGTCGGCGTCGTCGCTGCTCCGGTGGGTCGCCTCGCCGGCCATCCGCCGCGGCGAGCCCGCCTTCTCGGGTAGATCTCGACCCCGACCCGTCGCGGCAGCCCGTCGGGTCGTACTCCACCGAGAGCAGCGGCTCGTCGAGCGACTCGACCGGGTCGTCCCCGCCGCGATCAGGCGCCCGGCAACGGCCTCCTCGCCGTGCCCACCCGCGCCCGCGGCCGCAGGGCCGCGAGCGCGAGCAGGCGCCGTCGTCGAGGCGGCCGAGAGCATCCGCGAGCCCCCAACTCGTCCCGTCGAGCCCGACGGGAACGCCCAGACCGGCTCCCGGCGCCGAGGGGTCGGCCCCGCGAGCGTCGGCGCGCACTCGATCCGCAGCGGTCGACCGCTCGGATCGGTGAACTCGAGCGCGCGTTCAGCCATGCGGCGGCCCCGGCGGAAGCTCCTGGCTCGGGCTCGTCGACCTCGCGCGCCGTCCCCTCGAAGTCGTAGTCCGGGCGGCGGCCGGCGGCGGCCGGGCCGCGGGCGGCGACGATGGCACCCGGCGTCGCGATCACGATGCGGCGCCGGGCGAGCCGTGCCGTGGTCCCGCGGAAGATCGCACGGGTGAAGGGGAGCAGGAGCGCGAGGCCGATGACGTCGGTGATGAACCCGGGCGCGAGCAGGAAGGCGCCGCCGACGATGATCATCGCCCCGTCGAGGACCTCGCGCGCCGGCACCCGGCCCTCGCCGAGCGCCTGGTTGAAGCGCGCCCACGCCGTGCCTGCCCTGCGAGCGCGCGAGGGCGGCGCCGATGAACCCGTCGACGATCAGCAGCGCGATCGTCGGCAGACACGCCGATCGCCTCGCCGACCTTGATGATCACGTAGATCTCCGCGATCGGCAGGACAGGAAGGAGAGCAGGAATATGAGGACCAACAGGAAGCCGCATCCCCTACGATGATTCCATGGTCGCCGTGACAGAGGACTCCGTCTACGAGGCGCTCGAGGAGGTAATCGACCCCGAGCTCGGGCTCGACTTCGTGTCCCTGGGCCTCGTCTACGACGTCGAGATCGAGGGCGGGGAGATTTACGTCACCTTCACCCTGACGACCCCTGCCTGCCCGATCGGGCCGCAGGTCACCGAGCAGATGCGCGAGTTCGTCGGCGAGATCGACGGGGTCGACAAGGTCCACCCGAAGATGATCTTCGACCCGCCCTGGTCCCCGGAGATGATGTCCGAGGACGCCAAGTTCGCGCTCGGCTACTGAGCCGCTTGATCATGCGGGTTCTGCTTCCGCCGGACGCTGCGAGACCGCCGCTGTCCTAGTCCCCTGTGTCGTCGAGGCCAGCTCGGCGAGCGCGCGCTCGCGAAACTCCTCCGACTCGCGCAGGAACTCGCGCCAGCCCTCCGTCATCGCGGGTACCCCGATCCGTGGGTCGGCTCCCGGCAAATCAGGTGCCTGGCATGCGCCCGGAGGCTCACAGGCGCGCGCTACTGCCAGAATCCGCGCGTCGCGCGCGCCAGCCATGAGCGAAGCATCGATCAAGACGGCCCGAGGCCAGATGCCCTCCTACTTGGCCCAGCCGCCCGGCGACGGGCCGTGGCCGGGAGTCGTCGTGATCCACGACGCGCTCGGAATGAGCCGTGATCTGCGCAGCCAGGCGGATTGGCTAGCGAGCGAGGGCTTTCTCGCCGTCGCTCCGAACCTCTTTTACTGGGGCCGGCGAATGACCTGCATGCTTGCCTTCATGCGCGACTGGACTCGACCTCTGAGCGATCTGGACGAGGCGCGCGCCTGGCTGGCGGGCCGCGATGACTGCACCGGCAGAGTCGGCGTGATCGGCTTCTGTCTCGGTGGGGGGTTCGCGCTCATGCTTGCCCCCAACCACGGATTTGCCGCGGCGAGCGTCAACTACGGTGGCCTGACCAAAGACGTCGAGAGCGCCCTCCCAGATGCCTGTCCGATCGTCGCCAGCTATGGAGCGAAAGACAGATGGCCCGGTGTGCGCGGAGTTCCCGAGCGTCTGGAGCCGATTCTGAGCGAGGCGGGAATCCCGCACGACATCAAGCGCTACCCCGAGGCGGGGCATGGCTTTCTCAACGATCACCGACCCGGACGAGTTGCCGGCCTGGATCAAGGTCGTCGCGAAACTGGCCGCGGCTCGCTATGACGAGGCCGCCGCCCGCGACGCCCGTCAGCGAATCATCGCCTTCTTTCAGACCCACCTGCGATCAGATCGCGGCGCCTTCGATGCGGCGCTTCAGGTTGGCGAACTGCCGGGTCTGCATGATCCAATGCGAGGGCTCCAGGAATAGGACGCTCGCGAGGGGCTGCAGCGAGCGCGGGCGAAGGGCCCAATAGCCGCTGACGATCAACCGGGTCTTCCCTCCAGGAAGCTCCTCCAGTAGGAAACCCCAAAGCGAGTCGGTGTAAGCGGACGGGTGCGGTCCGGCAGGGTCGAACGGACGCCCCCGCAGGTCGAGCGACATACGCAGCCCAAGGAATCGCTCGGGCTCGAGCGCCGCCACCTCCCATGACTGGCTGCCGTCCGGGGTCCCCGCGAGGCGATCGCCGAGCGAGATCTCCTGCCACTCGGGATGGATGCGCTCAACGCTGGAGCGACCCCAGTTGTCGAGGCGGTCCCAGCTGTACCAGCCGCCGCGATCGGTGCCCATCTGCACGAGCCACGGCCAGACCCTCGCCGGTGGGGCGTCGATCGTGACCGCCATCGTCGCGCTGCGCTCCCCGTCCGGAATCAGATCGGCGCCCGGGTACGCCCGGTCGACCTCCTCATCCGTCGCGCCCCAGCGCAGCATCCGCGGACGCACGACGAGCGCGTACGCCCCGACGAGGACGAGTGCAGCGGCGAGCTTGCGAGCGATTCTCATCAGCATCGCGAGCCTACGACGCCTCTATTCACCGCAGCCCGGCGGCTTCGAGGGCGGAACCGTGGTCGAGCCAATCCCAGGCACTGATCACCTTGTTGTCTCGGAAGCGGACCACGGCGCTCCAATCGGAATCGATCTCGACTCCGCTGGTCGCCCCCCGTACGTGGATGTGTCCGAGCACGACCAGATCCTCGCCGGACCAGCGAGCCTCCTGAACGTCGAGTCGATACTCGGTCCAAGCCGCTCGCACGTTGTGCCAAGCTCGCTCGACGCCGTCAAGGCCGCTGAATACGCTGCCCGTTCCTTCGGTGCCCTTCGGGAACGCTGGACGCCATTCGGCCTCGGGGTGCCACCCCTCGAGGAAGCCACCGAGGTCTTGCCGGTTCCAGGCCTCAATCACTCGCGTGACCATCTCGACGTTCTCCTGCGACATCGCCTACTCGCTCAACCCGGCGGCTTCGAGGGCTTCGTTGGGGTCGAGGTAGGTGTGAACCGAAATCGCCTTACCGTTCTTGATGTCGACCACAGTGGCGAGCGACGACTCGGTCTCGGCTCCACTCCCCCTGCCACGCATGCGGATGCTGCCGATCCCGACGACTCGGTCGCCGAGATCCCGGGTCTCCGAGTAATCGAGGTGGACCTCGTCGAGCACGTCGTCAATTTCTCGGAACAATTCACGGACGCCCTCGTGTCCCCGATACACCGCCGCCTCTCCCCACGCCGGGCGCCACTCGACCTCCGGATCGACTTCCTCCACCATCGCTTCGACGTCTCGGCGGTTGTACGCGCCAATCGCTCGCTTGAATGTTTCGACGTTCTCCTGCGACATCGCCTACTCCCGCAGTCCGGCGGCTTCGAGGGCTTCGCGCCAGGTGAGGAAGGCATCTACTCGGACGATCTTGCCGCCGAGCAGCTTGACGTGGTTGGCGAACTCTTGATCGAGCTCGACGTGGCTGGTCCTTCCTCGCATCTGGACATGACCCAGCCACAGGACCGAGTCCCCGAGGTCATGGACCTTGGCCTCCTCGAAGCGAAACTCATCCCAGGTCTCCCAAACCGCGGCAAACCCGCGCGAACATTCCTCGCGGCCGCGGTAGATGGTGCGTTCCACGGCCGCAGGACCCGCAGGCGCCCATTCGACGTCGGGCGCCATGTGGCTGACCGCAAGGTCCTCATCGCGCTGGTTCCAGGCTTCGACGACCCGGCGGAAGGTCTCGACGTTCTCCTGCGACATCGCCCACGCAGTATCCCGCGCTGCCCAAGCGCCAGTCCACCGCCCTCAGACCCGTCCCTGGCCGCGCATGCGGTCGACGCGGTCATGCAGCATCGCCCGGCCGCGCCGCGCCCGGCAGATACGAGTTGACCCCGATATCGGGGGCGAACTCGTAGTTCGAGCGGGTCGGTGTGATGTGCCGTCGCGCGGTTGACACCTCGGGAGGCGTGATAGCGTCGTTCGCGCCTGATCCGCGGTCGCAGCGCCGGCCGCACCGGTGGGATGACGGCCTGGCTGGGGGAGCCATGGATGGCACCGGGGGCCTCGACAGGAAGGAGTTCCGTGACCAAGAGCAGCAGCGGCAGGGCGTCGCGCCCCTCGCCGGCGCTGATCGTCGCGATGATCGCGCTGGTCGCCGCCCTTGCGGGTACCGCGGTCGCCGCCCAGAAGATCACCAAGAGCAAGGTCAAGACGATCGCCGCCAAGCAGGTCAACAAGCTGGCGCCCGACCTCTCGGTGGCGAAGGCGAAGAGCGCCGACACGGCGAAGAGCGCCGACACCGCCGGCAGCGCCGACAACCTGCTCTGGGCCGTGGTCGACAACGGTAACGGGCCCGACGACGCGGCGATCGTACGGGCCGGGCAGCAGGGCACGACCGCGTCCGAGGCGTTGGGCTTCGCGGTCAACGTCGACTTCGGCCGGCCGGTCACCGACTGCGCCTGGTTCGCGACCAAGGGAGCCGTCGCCAGCGCCTCCCCGGGGTCCGGCTTCGCGACGACCGAGGGAGTGGGAGCGAACCCGAACGCCGTCCAGGTGCGGGTGCGAAACGCCAGCGGCATCACGGTGCAGGAGTCCTTCCACGTGGAGCTGGTCTGCTAGCTCGTCACCGCCGATCCGCCGCAATGGAGCTCCAATGACTACCGACCGCCGCCCCTCGCCGGCGCTGATCGTCGCGATGATCGCGCTGGTCGCCGCCCTTGCGGGTACCGCGGTCGCCGCCCAGAAGATCACCAAGAGCAAGGTCAAGACGATCGCCGCCAAGCAGGTCAACAAGCTGGCGCCCGACCTCTCGGTGGCGAAGGCGAAGAGCGCCGACACGGCGAAGAGCGCCGACACCGCCGGCAGCGCCGACAACCTGCTCTGGGCCGTGGTCGACAACGGTAACGGGCCCGACGACGCGGCGATCGTACGGGCCGGGCAGCAGGGCACGTCTGTCACCGAGATTGGCGGGATCGGGCTCGTCAACGTCGACTTCGGCCGGCCAGTCGCCGAGTGCACCTGGCTCGCCAACGTTGGCGCGGTCGCCAACACGACCCCGGGCCCCTACTACGCGACGCTCGCGGGCGCGGGGGCGAACCCGAACGCCGTCCATGTGGAGATCCGAAACGTCGGCATCGCCGGGCTCGAGCAGGCGCCGTTTCACCTGCGGGTGATCTGCTGAGCGCGGCGTTGGTCTGAGCGCGGGCGGCGTCAGCCGGCGACCGCGGCGGTCAGAGCGACGAACTCGCCGTAGGAGGGCGTCAGCTCGGGCGAGCCCCAGGTCTTCTGCGCCAGCACCCTCAGCCGGGGGGCGATCCCGGCTGCGATCGCGTCCGGGTCCGCATCGGGCGACACGGGGTCGTCGTTCCAGACCTGTAGCGACGCACCGAGCAGGCGGGGGTCGTCGGGGCGCCAGCGCCCCGGCGGCCGGCGCCGCCGGGCCGAGCCCCCAGCGGGGGGAGTAGGGGCCCGAGAACGACCACGGCTGCCAGCCCTCGTACATCTGCTCGACCGGGGTGCGAAGGCGCTCCAGCGGGCCGCCGGTGACGTAGTAGGTCGGCCACCAACCGGCGTTGACGACCTGATGGCCGGCCGCGACCAGGTCCTCGGGGGAGGGCGAGTGTCCCTCTTCCCACCACATCACGCTCGACCGCGGATCGGTGTGAAGGGCGGCGCCTCCGCCGACGCCGTCGGACCACAGGCGCAGCTCCTTGCCGTGCTCGCGCACGCGCTCGCCGACGGCGTTGAGGAAGTCCAGCACCGCGTCCTTGCCATTCGCGTCCGCGCCGTACTTGGCATCCGCGTACTGCTCGAGCTGCGGGTAGCGCAGGTAGTCGGCGTCGGTCGCGAACGGGCCCAGGTACTCGTCGCCGCCGGTGTGCCAGTAGGGGCCCGGAAACAGCGGCGCCAGCTCGTCGATCAGGTCGAAGACGAAGCGGCGGGCGCGCGGATCGGTGACGTCGAGCTTGTCGGCCTGGAGCCTGCCCTCCGCGTCGGCGAGCTGCAGCTCGGGATGAGCGCGCAGCGCCGCCCGCATGTGCCCCGGAGCGTCGATCTCGGGCACCAGGGTCACGTGATGGCGCTTGGCGACGGCGACCAGGCGGCGCACGTCGCGCTTCGAGAGGAAGGGCGGGGTGACGGCCTCGGGGTGCGAATCGATCTCGACCCGGAAGCCCTCGTTGTCGGACAGATGCAGATGCAGCATGTTGAGCTTCAGGCCGGCGAGCTCGATGATCCGCTGCTCGAGCCAGCGACGGGAGAAGAACCTGCGTCCGTTGTCGACCATCAGCCCCCGCTCGGGATAGCGTGGCCAGTCGCGCGCTCGCCCGCGCGGGATCGGGTCGCCGCCGCGCACGAGTTGGAGCAGGGTGCGCCCGCCGTAGAAGGCGCCGGCCCTCGAAGTGGCCAGGATCGAGAAGGTTCCGTCGATGCGCAGCGCGTAACCCTCCCGCCGGCGCCCACCGAGCATCCGTCCGCGGGCGCTGCGGATCACGACGTCGCCGATCCGCGCTCGCGCGCGGCGGCTCGCTCTCACCGCCACCGGCCGGTCGACGAGCGCCGAGAGGTCCCTGGCCAGCTGGGCCGCCTCGGGGCGCATCCGCACCCTGTCGTGGAGGCGGACGACGATGCGGGTGTCGCGGCGCAGGTCGAAGGCCCCGGTCGAGCCCTGCCAGCGCGCAAGCGCCGGCACGGTCACCGGGCGGGACGGCTCCGCGACGGCGCTCGGGGGCAGACCGAGGATCGCCAGCAGCAGGCTCACGGCCAGGAAGCCGTAGCGCGCGCCCGAGCACATGGCTGGTTGGCGCTCGTTCACGCGACGCGGTTGAGCGATTCTAGGCGGCGCTCGGGCCGGGGCCGGGCGAGTCCGGCTCCGGCGACTGCGGCTCCAGGTCGCTGTCGAGCTGGATCGCCCGGATCGCGTGCTCGTCGGGAAGCTTGGCCAGGAGCTCGTGGATGATCGCGTGGATCTGGCCTTCGTCGTGGCCGAAGTCGTCGAGCAGGCTGCGCAGCGCCGTGTGGGTGATTTTGAGCTGGGCCGGGGTCAGCTCGAGGTGGTAATTGATCGACTCCACCCGCACATCCTACGTCGCTACATCCAATCGCCGATGGCGGGACCGATGGCGATCGAGGCGGCGGGCCTGCGTAAGTCCTTCAAGGATGTCGAGGCGCCCACCCCAACGTCCCGCACGCACCGCTATCGGAGTCCCTCCGCGACGTTGGGTGGGTCGAAGGGGGGAGCCGCTTGCGGGCAGCGAGCCTCGCCCCTTCGTCGCCCGCCCGATCCCGAGTCGGCTCGCGCCCGCATGAGAGCGCCCCGCGTGAAGCGACGGGGTCGAGCTAGCGGGCGAGCTAGGCGGGCGCGGGCTCGGTCGCGCCCTCGGCGGCGGTCTCCTCGGCCGCCTTCGCCGCCTCGAGCAACTCGGCGAGCGATGCCTCGATGCCGGCGGCGAACTCAGCCAGGTCCTCGACCGCGTCGTAGTCGGCGAGCAGGCCGAAGTTGATCCCGCCGTTGTAGGACATGATCGCGATGAACAGAGCCTGGTTGGGCGGCAGGAAGCCGACCGGGAAGATGTCCTCCATCTCGCGGCCGAGCACGTAGAGCGGGATCTGTGGCCCGGGGACGTTCGTGACCACGAGATTGAACAGCCGGGTCGAGAAGTTCACCCGGGCGGACTGGGCGAGCAGGGTCGGCGGCGCAAAGTCGTTGAAGCGAGAGATCACCTCGGCGCCGAGTGCCTGCTTGGAGTGCTTGACGCCCTTCATCGCCCGGCGGCAGGCCTCGAGCCGCTGCACCGGGTCCTCGATGTACACGGGCAGCGGGGCGCGCACCGCGGCGATCCGGTTGCCGAGGTGTCCGTGCTCGTCGGAGGCGCGGATCGACACCGGCACCTGGGCGCGCAGCTCGAGCCCCTCGGTGCGTATGCCGCGCGAGTGCAGCCAGCCTCGCAATGCGCCGCTGGCAACCGCGAGGACGACGTCGTTGACCGTGCCCCCGAGTGCGCCCTTGATCCGCTTGAACTGCGCCAGGTCGCCGCGCACCCACTCGAAGCGGCGGTGGGAGCCGATCTCGACGTTCAGCGGCACGGTCGGCGCCGGATTGGCGAAGTTCCACCCGACCTCGCCGAGGGCCTCGGCCGCCTCGGCGATCTGGTCGACCGCGGTGCGGGGATGCTCGATCGCCTTTTCGATGCGGCGCAGGATGCGGACCGGGGTCTGCAGCAGGCCCTCGGCATCCTTGGCGAGCAGCTGAGCGCCGGACGGCTGGCCGGAGGGCGCCCAGTCGTGCTCGGGCTCGGCGGGCTCGGGAACGGGCTTGACGTCGAAGAGCACCGTGGCGATGTCGACGCCGGAGACGCCGTCGACCAGCGCGTGGTGGGTCTTGGTCAGGAAGGCGAAGCGGTTGCGGGTCAGGCCCTGGACCAGCCACAGCTCCCAGAGTGGCTTGGTGCGGTCGAGCGCCTGGGAGAAGATCCGCGCGGCCATCTTTCGCAGCAGCTCCTCGGAGCCGGGTGCGGGGAGGGCCGAGTGGCGGACGTGGTACTCGAGGTTGAAGCTCGGGTCGTCGACCCAGAATGGGCGACCGGTCGGCGCGGGCGGGTAGGCGAGCTTCTGGCGGAAGCGCGGCACGAGGTGAAGCCGCGAGTGGATGTGCCCGAGCAGATCGTCGTAGCTCATCGGCGGCCCCTCGAAGATGCAGACGCCGCCGACGTGCATGTGTGCCGACGAGCTCTCGTTGGTGAGGAACGAGACGTCGAGCGCGCTGAGGCGGTCCATGTGCCCCTGGGCCATGCGCCTAACTTACCGTCTATGCGCCGCCTCGCAGCCGCCACTCTCGCGGTCGCCACGCTTGTGGGGTGCGGGGGCGCCGACGGGGGCCCGGCGGTGCAGGAGGGTGGCTTCGACGCCAACCGCGCCTTCGCCGACCTCGAGGCGCAGACGGAGATCGGCCCGAGGCCCGCGGGCTCGCCCGCGGCGCGCAGCGCCGCGGCGCTGATCGCCGATCGGCTGCGCGAGGCGGGGGTCGAGGACGTCGCGGTGCAGGCGCCGTGGATGAACGTGGTCGGAACGATCCAGGGCACCGAGCCCGGGTCCGTGGTGGTCGGCGCCCACTTCGACACCAAGGACGACGTCGGCGGCGGCTTCGAGGGCGCCAACGACGGGGCATCCGGCGTCGCCGTGGTGCTCGAGCTGGCGCGCTCGCTGCCGCGGCCGCTGCCGGGCCCGTCGGTCAGCCTGGTGCTGTTCGACGCGGAGGAGGCTCGGGGCTACCGCCCGTTCGAGCTCGACGGCACCCGCGGCAGCCGCCAGTACGCGGCCTACGCGCGGCGCGGGGGCGTGCAGGGAACGCCGCGGCTGGAGACCGTCCGGGCGATGGTCCTGTTCGACATGGTCGGCGACTGCGAGCTCGGGATCCCGCTGGAGGCGAGCTCGGACCCGAAGCTGTACGGGCTGTTCGCCGACGCCGCCGAGGCGCGCACCGGCAGTCGGGCTCCCTTTCGCGGGGCGAGCGGGCCGGTGGGCGACGACCACGTCCCGTTCCTCGAGGCCGGGATCCCGGCCGTCGATCTGATCGACTTCGACTATGGGCCGGGGCCGCCACCGGGCGGGTACTGGCACACGCCTCAGGACACGCTCGACAAGGTCTGCGCCGAGAGCCTCGACGCGGTCGGCGAGGCGGCGCTGGCCGCGATCCCCGAGATCCGCTGAGCGTTAGGTTTCACTCGTCAGCGAGTGAAGGAGGACCCGATGGTCGTCGCCAGGGCAAGGATCGGAGAGTTCGAGCGGTTCTGGGAGACGTTCACGACGCGCGGGGCGGCGAAGCGCGCCGAGCACGGGTCGCGCGGCGCACGGGTGTTCCGCAACGCCGACGACCCGGGCGAGATCATCACGGTCTTCGACTGGGATCGCGCCGGCTTCGAGGCCTTCATGCATGACGCCGAGGTCCCGGAGATCATGGCCGCGGCCGGATTGCAGGGGCGGCCGGAGCCGACCTTCGTCGAACAGGTCGGCGAGTTGGCGTCCTGAGGCAACCCTCCGCGGCGCTACCCTCTGCGGATGGCTCCGGCCACCCATTCCCGCGCTCCGAAGCGCGTCCTGCTCGCCGCCCCGCGCGGTTACTGCGCGGGCGTCGACCGCGCCGTGCAGACAGTCGAGAAGGCGCTGGACATGTACGGCCCGCCGGTCTACGTCCGTAAGGAGATCGTCCACAACAAGCACGTCGTCGAGCAGCTCGCCGAGCGCGGTGCGATCTTCGTCGAGGAGGAGACCGAGGTCCCGGAAGGGGAGCTGGTCGTCTTCTCGGCCCACGGGGTCGCCCCGAGCGTGCACGCCAACGCCGCGGCGCGCAGCCTGCAGACGATCGACGCCACCTGCCCGCTGGTGACCAAGGTCCACGTCGAGGCCCGCAAGTTCGCCGAGCAGGGCTACACGATCGTCCTCATCGGTCACGAGGGCCACGAGGAGGTCGAGGGCACCACCGGCGAGGCTCCTAGCAGCATCGTCCTGGTCGAGACGGTGGACGACGTCGATGCGCTCGAGCTCTCCGATCCCGACCAGGTCGCGTTCATCACCCAGACGACCCTCTCGGTCGACGAGACGGCCGAGATCATCGCCCGGCTGCGTCAGAAGTTCCCCGCGATCACCAGCCCGAAGTCCGACGACATCTGCTACGCGACCACCAACCGCCAGATCGCGGTCAAGCAGCTCGCCCGCGAATGCGAGCTGGTGCTGGTGATCGGCTCGACCAACTCCTCGAACTCCAACCGGCTGGTGGAGGTCGCCCGCGAGCACGGCGCAGCCTCGCATCTGATTGACAACGCTTCGCAGGTGGACGAGTCGTGGCTCGACGGGGTCGAGACGGTCGGCATCACCTCGGGCGCCAGCGCCCCGGAGGAGCTCGTCGCCGAGCTGGTCGAGTTCTTTCGCGGCCGCGGTGCGGGCGAGGTCACCGAACTGCGCGCGGTCGACGAGGACGTGCGCTTCATGCTTCCGAAGGAGATCCGCACCGAGCTCGCGGCGCGGGCCTGAGTTGCACGACCACCGCCACCTGCACACCGCCGGCTCGGCGACCGCGGGTGGGGTGGACCGGACCGAAGCGGCCCGGGCGCTGCGGATCACCCTCGCGCTGACAGCGACCTTCACGCTCGTCGAGGTCGTCGGCGGCATCGTCACCGGCAGCCTCGCGCTGCTGGCCGACGCCGGTCACATGCTCTCCGACAACGCGTCGCTGGGCATCGCCCTGTTCGCGGCCTGGCTCGCCGGCCGGCCCGCCGGGCCGAGCCGAACGTTCGGCTATCGCCGAGCCGAGATCCTCGCCGCGCTGTTCAACGGCGTGACCCTGGTCGCGATCTCGATCTGGATCTTCATCGAGGCCGCCAACCGGTTCGGCGGACCCGCCCGATGTCGAGGCGGGGCTGATGCTGGCGATCGCCGCGGCCGGGCTGGTGGTGAACTTGGTCGCCGCCCGCATCCTGCAGGGCCACTCGGCCGACAATCTCAACGTCTCAGCGGCGCTGCGCCACGTGCTCGCCGATCTGCTCGGTTCGGTCGGGGTGATCGTCGCTGCGCTCGTGATCCTGACCACCGGGTGGGAGTACGCCGATCCGGCCGTCAGCGTGCTGATCGGACTCCTGATCCTGGCGAGCTCCTGGGGCATCCTGCGCGATTCGATCCAGATCCTGCTCGAGAGCTCGCCGCCGGGAACCGACGTCGAGGAGGTCGGGCGCGCGATGGCCTCGATGCCGGGCGTGATCGAGGTCCACGACCTGCACGTGTGGACGATCACCTCGGGCTTTCCGGCGCTCGCCGCGCACGTGCTCGTCGACCGTGACACGGACTGCCACGCGACCCGCCGCGAGCTCGAGCGGATGCTCGACGAGCGCTTCAGCCTCGACCACACCACCCTGCAGGTTGACCACGAGGGCGGCGAGCTGTTGCAGATCGAGACCGCAGGCCCCGATCTGCGTCCGGGTTAGTCCGCGGGGCGGACTGAGATCGACCCAGTTCGAGCGGCCGCCTACGGGACGCCCGCGGCGAAGCTGATCGAGTAGAGGTCGAGGCCGGGGCTCGCCCCGAGTCGCAGCGCGTGGCGCTCGTGGCGCGGATGCTCGGCGAGCGTGTAGAGGCCGGGAGCCCCGACCGCCACGGCTCGCTCCGCGGCGCCGTCGACGCTCACCCGCAGCTCGCCCACGCCGTTCACGGACGCGTGCGCGCCGCCGGCCTCGTAGGTGAGCTCGAGGGTTGCCGTTCCGTCCGCCGCGCTCCAGGGCTCCCGTGGCGATCCCCCCGGGAACAGCTCCTCGCTCGGTGGGGCGACGAGCGCGTCGGCGCGCGTCGCTCGCCCGCAGCGGGTCCAGCGGCGGTGGCGGCTCGAATTCGGGGTCGATTGCCGCCAACTCGTCGGTGATAGCCGCCTCGGTCGCCTCGTACTCGCCCTCGCCGAAGTGAAACCAGCTCAGCGCGCCGCCCTGCGCCCAGAGGAACAGCGAAGGCCAGCCCTTGCAGCCGTAGTCGTGCCAGACGCCGTAGCGCGAATCGTCGGCGACCGGATGGCGAACGCCGAGGCGATCGAGCGCGGGGCCGAGGGCGGTCCGCTCGCCGGTGAACGGGAACCGCGGCGAGTGGACGCCCAGCGTGGTCAGTCCGCGATCGTGGTATCGCCGGTCCCAGGCGATCGCGTAGGGGAGCGCCCTGACGCTGTTGAGCTGCGCGTAGTCGAGGAAGTGGATCAGCACCGGACCCGCCGCGGTCAGCTCGGCCATCCTCGGCGAGCGGTCCGCATTGCACCAGCGCAGGCGCCCGGGCAGCGCAGGCGCGGCGATGTTGTCTCGCTCGGGGTGCACGGGCCGGATCGTAGAGCGGCTCCCGCCCGCGATAATGCCCGCGATGCGCCGCCGTGGTGACCTGATCCTCGGAATCGCCCTGGGCATCCTCCTCGGGATCGCGATCCTCGCCGTCTTCATCTTCGTCTTCAGCGGGGACACGGTCGACGCACCGTCGATCGACAACGGTGCGCCGGCGGAGCGCCCCGCCGGGCGCTGACCCGTGCCTCGGCCACGACCGTGACCCGCGCTTGAGCTCCCGCTCCTAAGATCTACCCATGCGCGGTGGCCCAACCTTCGGCTCGCGGGCGCGTGCCGCGGCGCTGTTCGCGCTCGGCGCACTCGCGGTGCACCAGCTTCGCTACCTGTTGACCGCCGGACCCGGGGGGCACGCCCACGGCTACCTGGAGCTGCTCGTGCCGCTCGCGATCGCCACGACCCTGGCCGCGATCGCGGTCTCGATCCTGGCCACGCTGGCTCGCCGCTGCATGCCGACGCCGCTCGACCCCAGCCACACCACCGAGCGTGCGGCCGCCTACGCCCTCGGCCTGCTGACCGTCTACTTCGCCCAGGAACTGGCCGAGGGCATGCTCGACCCCGAGCACGGGGTGCTCGCCGGAGCTCTCGGCCCCGGGAGCTGGCTCGCGCTGCCGTTGGCGATGGCCTTTGGCGCCTTGGCCTCGCTTGTCGGCGGCTGGTTGGACCGGATCGAGCTGCGGGTTGCTCTCGCAGCTCGCCCATCGGTCGCCCGCTCCCGCGTCCGCGGTACCCGCGCGCCGCGCGCCGCGCGCCGGGCCCGGGAACACCTCGTCCTCGGATTCGAGCTCTCGCCTCGTCCGCCGCCGGCGGCAGCAGCCGGCTGACCACACACACGGGCGGCCGGCTTGTGTAGTCGGTTAAAGATCGGACGGCCGAGCGCCGTCCGGAGAGGAGTCTGCGAGATGCAATCGAGACGTATGGGCGTGCTGGTCGCCGTGCTAGCGGCGACAGCCGCGGTGGTCCTGTTCGTGGTTCTGCGTGACGACGACGGGGGTGCGGAGTCCACGGTCGCCGAGACGACGACCGCCGAGAAGACGACGCCTGAGCCCGAGGTGGCGACGATCGTCGTCAAGGACGGGCAGCCCGTCGGCGGGGTCGCGGAGCTCGAGTTCACCAAGGGATCGGCGATCCGGTTCATCGTCGAATCCGACGTCGATGAGGAGGTCCACCTGCACGGGTATGACGTCTCCCAGGACGTCGCCGCGGGCGGACAGGTCGAGTTCGACGTCCCAGCGACAATCGAGGGCGTGTTCGAGGTCGAGCTCGAGCAGTCGGTGGTGCCGCTCGCCGAGATCACGGTGAACCCGGCTTGACCGACGCACTCGACGGGATCCTGGTGGTCGGCCACGCGCTGGTCGGCCGCCAGGACCTGCCGATCCCGGAGTGGCTGTTCGCCTGGGGCGCGTCCCTGGTGTTGATCGTCTCCTTCGTCGCGCTCTCGGTCGCCTGGCATCGCAGCCGCTTCGAGGACGACGGCTGGCGACCTGTGTCGGCGCGGCTCGCGAAGCTGGTCGTCAACCCGGTGATCCAGGCGCTCGCCGGCTTGACCGGGGTCTTCTTGCTGGGGCTGGTCGTCTGGTCGGGCCTCAACGGCACCGAGGCGCCGGACCGCAACTTCTCGCTCACCTTCGTCTTCGTCACCGTCTGGCTCGGGATGGTCGTCCTGAGCGTCGCGTTCGGCGATGTCTTTCGCGCCTTCAACCCCTGGCGCGCGATCGCCCGCGCCGCCGGCGGGGTGTTCAAGCTGGTCGCCCGCCAATCACCGCCGCCGCCCCTGACCTATCCGGAGCGCTTCGGCCGCTGGCCCGCCGTCGCCGGGATCGTCGCGTTCGCGTGGCTCGAGCTCGTCTACGGGGCGGCCGGCTTCCAGACCGTCGGCCTGACCCCGCATACGGTCGCGGTCGCCACGCTCGCCTATAGCGCCTACACGTTCGTCGGCATGGCGCTGTTCGGCAGCGAGCGCTGGCTCGAGCGCGGCGAGGCGTTCTCGGTCTACTTCGGCATGTTCGCCAGCCTCGGCCCGCTCGAGGTCCGCGACGGCGTCCTCGGGCGCCGCAAGCCGCTCGCCGGGTCGACGAGCTGGGTCTCGGCGCCCGGCTCGGTGGCGCTGGTGCTGGTATCGATCGGGGCAACGACGTTCGACGGCGCCTCCGAGGGCGCGCTCGCCGGGCCGATCTCGACCGCGTTCGACGCGCTCAGCGACGCCGGCCTCGGGCCCGTCGCCGCCCTGCGGGTCAGCAACACGCTCTTCCTCGGGCTGGCGCTGGGTTTCGTCGCCGGCCTCTTCTGGGCCGGGATCTACGGCATGCACACGGTTCGCGCGAGCATCCCCACCGGCCGGCTCGGTTCGCTGTTCGCGCACGCGTTCATCCCGATCGCGGTCGCGTACCTGGTGGCCCACTATTTCAGCCTCTTCGTCTTCCAGGAGCAGGCCCAGTTCACGTTCCTGCTCTCCGATCCACTCGGGGACGGCTCCGACCTGTTCGGGACGGCGGGCAGCGGCATCGACTACGGCGCTATCGGCGCCAACGTGATCTGGTACGTCCAGGTGGCGGCGCTGATCGTCGGCCACGTGACCGCGCTGGTGCTCGGCCACGACCGCGCGCTGAAGGTCTACGGGGACACGCGCGTCGCGGCGCGCTCGCAGTACTGGATGCTGGCGCTGATGGTCGGCTTCACCTCGCTCGGCCTCTACCTGCTCTCGCAGGCGAACCAGTAGGAGCCTCGCCGGCCTGCGCCATACTGGATCGGTGATCCCCGTCGCTCACGTCGGTCACTGGGCCATGTGGGTCCTTTACGCGATTCCCCTCGTGGTCGTGCTGGCGTCGATCGCGCTCAACATGAGGCGGGAACGTCGCCAGCGCTCCGCCTCGGGTGGATCCGCCGACGATTGCGACTAGAGGGTTTGCTCAGCTAGCGGTCGCCAGCAGGCGCTCGAGGCGGGCCTCGAGCTCGTCGCGAAGCGCGTCGCGGATCGGTCCCTCCTTGGCCCGCTCGACGAGCTCCTGGAGGAAGCCCTCGATCACCAGCCGCTTGGCCTCCGGTTCGCGAAGGCCACGGGAGCGCAGGTAGTAGAGCTGCCCGGCGTCCACCTGGGCGACCGCGGCGGCGTGGGTGCAGCGGACGTCGTCGGCCTCGATCTCCAGGCCCGGGATCGCGTCGGCGTGGGCGTCGTTGGAGAGCAGCAGGTTGCGGCTCTCCTGGAAGGCGTCGGTGCGCTGGGCGCCCGGGTCGACCCGGATCATCCCGCGCCAGACCGCGGTCGCGCGGTCGGCGAGCACGCCGCGGAAGGCGAGGTCGGAGGTCGTGTCCGGCGCCGCGTGCTCCTGGGTGGTGTCGTAGTCCAGGTGCTGGCTGCCGTTGCCCGCGTAGGCGCCGGTGACCTTGGCGCTCGAGCCGCGGCCGGCGAGCTTGGTCTCCATCCGCACCTTGCCGCGCGCCGAGCCGAAGCCGAGCGCCACCCACTCGAGGTTGGCGTCGCGACCGATCTCGGCGCGCTGGGTGGCGAAGACCCAGCTTTGCTCGGAGAGCTCCTGTTCGCAGACGTAGCGCAGGTTGGCGCCGTCGCCGACGACCATCTCCACGACACCGTTGAACAGCGCCTCGCCCTCGGACGCGTAGCGTTCCCAGACCTCGGCCTCGGCACCCTCCTCGAGCACGATCAGCGCCCGCCAGTCCAGCTCGCCCGGCTTCGCGCTGACGGTTACCCGCAGCGGTTCGGTGAGCCGGGCCCCGGCGGGCACGTAGACGAGCAGCCCATCGCGCCAGCGCGCGTCGTTGCGGGCGACGAACGGATCCGCGGCTGCCACGACGCTGCCGAGGCGCTCGCGAACCACGTCGCCGAGCCGGTCGATGCCCTCGGCGAGAGGCAGCACCAGCGGTCCCCCGGCTCCATTCGACGACGCGACAAGGCCCTCGACGCTCGCCGCGCCGGGCTCGAACGAGTCGAGGTCGAGGCCGGAGAGATCGGTGAACTCCCAGCCCTTGTCCTTCTGGGTCGGCAGGCTGAGCTCCTGCGTCAAAGAGGCGCCACGGCGGCGCCTCTCCGAAAGCCACTCGGGCTCTGCGACCGCGACCGCCTCAGCCAATCGAACCCTCCATCTGCAGCTCGATCAGCCGGTTCATCTCCACCGAGTACTCCATCGGCAGCTCCTTGGCGATCGGCTCGATGAACCCGTTGACGATCATCTTCGAGGCCTCCTCCTCGTCGAGCCCGTGGCTCTGGAGGTAGAAGAGCTGGTCCTCGCCGACCTTCGAGACCGAGGCCTCGTGGCCGACATTGGCGTCGGACTCGTCGATGCGGATCGTCGGGTAGGTGTCCGAGCGCGAGTCCTCGTCGAGCAGCAGCGCGTCGCAGACCACCTTGGACTTGGCCTCGGTCGCACCCTCGGCGACCTCGAGCAGGCCGCGGTAGGTCGCCCGGCCGCCGTCCTTGGAGATCGACTTGGAGAAGATCGACGAGGTCGTCTTCGGCGCCGCGTGGATGATCTTGCCGCCGGCGTCCTGGTGCTGGCCCTTGCCCGCGAAGGCGATCGAGAGCAACTCGCCATGTGCTCGCTCGCCGAGCAGGTAGATGCTGGGGTACTTCATCGTCAGCTTCGAACCGAGGTTGCAGTCCACCCAGGACATCTGCGCGTCCTCATGGGCCACGGCGCGCTTGGTGACGAGGTTGAAGACGTTGGTCGACCAGTTCTGAACCGTCGTGTATCGCACGTTGGCGCCCGGCTTCACCATGATCTCGACCACCGCCGAGTGCAGCGAGTCGCTCGAGTACACCGGGGCGGTGCAGCCCTCGATGTAATGCACGTCCGAGCCCTCCTCGGCGATGATCAGGGTGCGCTCGAACTGGCCCATGTTCTCGGTGTTGATCCGGAAGTAGGCCTGCAGGGGCATCTCGACCTTGACGCCCTTCGGCACGTAGACGAACGAGCCGCCCGACCAGACGGCCGAGTTCAGCGCCGCGAGCTTGTTGTCGTTCGGCGGGATCACCGTCGCCCAGTACTCCCGGACGAGGTCCTCGTGCTCGCGCAGCGCCGTGTCCATGTCGGTGAAGATCACGCCCTGGGCCTCGAGCTTCTCGTTGACCTGGTGGTAGACGACCTCGGACTCGTACTGGGCGCCGACGCCGGCGAGGAACTTGCGCTCGGCCTCGGGGATCCCGAGCCGGTCGAAGGTGTTCTTGATGTCCTCCGGGACCTCGCTCCAGTCGCGGCTGTTGCGATCCGATGCGCGGACGAAGTAGTGGATGTCGTTCCAGTCGATCTGGGCGAGGTTGCCACCCCAGTCCGGGGTCGGGCGGTCCATGAAGTGGTCGAGGGCCTTGAGGCGGAACTCGCGCATCCACTCGGGCTCGTCCTTGTACTCGGAGATCGACTCGACGACCTCGCGCGAGAGGCCCTTGGGGGCCTTGTAGGCGTACTCCGTCTCGGGGTCGTGGAAGCCGAACTTCTCCGCGTAGTCGGTATTGATCCCCTTCAGCGCGGTCTCGGACTCGGTCAGCTGCTTGCCGGAAGGGGTCGCGGTCTCGGGGGGCTTGGTCATCAGGAAATCAGAGCTCCAGCTTCACTTCGTCGTGGTCGATTCGCACCTCGAACGTGTCCACCGGACGGTAGGCGGGAAGGGTGCGTGGCTTGCCGGTCCGAACGTCGAAGAGGGAGCCGTGACGCGGGCACTCCACGGTACAGGAGGCGAGGTCGAACTCACCCTCGGCGAGCGGGCCGTCGTCGTGCGAGCAGCGATCCTCGATCGCGAACATCTCGCCGTCGGTGCAGTGGAAGACGCCGATCTTGCGGCCGTCTGCCTCGACCAGGCGCATCTCGCCCTCGGGAAGCTCGACGAGCTTGCACACGGTGATTGTCTCGGTGTCGGTCGGCATCTCTTGCGGGCGGTCGGATCTTTCAGTATTCCTACCGTCGAGGTCGGATTTTAGCGGCACGCGGCGTGGTGCACCCTGCGCCCGGATAGCGTTCCGCCGATGGAGACCGGTGATGCTCGTCCCCGCGGCCGGATCGCGATCGCCATCGGGGCCGCGCTGCTGCTCGGCGCGCTGGTGACCATCATCCTCCAGCTGAGCTCGGGAGGAGCGGGAGAGAGGACGGCGCCGGCCGCGGATCCACGCTGCGTGAGGTCATGGAACTCGGACCCGGCAGCGACGGCCTACGGGCGCCACAACTTCAACTTCCACGATTACGATGGTGCGTTGGTCACCTTCCTGAGCGAGAATGCGGAGGAGGTCACCCGCGGTGAGGGCGGGCTCTGTGCCGTGATCTTCCCCTCGGAGGCGCTCGACCCTGAGCCGGTCGCTGCAGGCCAGGTGCTGAAGGGGCGGTTGTGGCTTCCGATCGTCGTGCTCGAGGGCGTGCAGCCGACCCGCGCTGCCGAGCTGCAGGCGACCGCCGCCGCCGACCCGAACGTCCGCCTCGACGCCCGTGGTCGGCTCAGCGGCCTGGACGACTGATCGATGGGCGTCCCTCGGTGAGGTAGGGTCGGGCGCAGCAGACCCAACCCAACCGAGGGAGCAGACCCATGACCCGCAAGACTGTCCTCGCGACGACGTTGGCGCTCGCCGCGGTCCCGGGTATCGCCCTCGCTGGAGGCTCTGGCCAGACCGTTGAGCTCGGCAGCCACGTCAAGATTCGCGAGAGCTTCCCCGCCTTCCACGGCAAGGTGAAGGCCCACAACGCCGCCTGCGTCGAGCAGCGACGCGTGAAGCTGTTCAAGGAGAAGCGCAATGGCGGCAAGAAGCTGCTCGGCTTCGATCAGACCGGCAACGACGGCAAGTGGTTCGTCGAGGTCGATCCGCTCAAGTCCGGCGCCTACTACGCCGTGGCGAAACGGCGCGAGGAGGGCACCGCGGGGACGATCTTCGTCTGTCTGCGGGCGAAGTCGAAGACGGTGGCGGTCGACTAGCGGTCAGATCCGCCTGCGCTCGGACTCCGGGTCGCCCGGGGCGCCCTCGTCCTCCCAGTCGGCGACGTCGCCGAGGGCGGCGGACTTGACCACTTTGAGGCCCAGCAGCGCGCACTTCAGACGCGTAGCCGAGATCTCGATCCCGAGCAGGTCGAGGACGAAGTCCTTCTCGAGCCGCAGCAGCTCCTCGCGCGTCTTGCCCGCGAGCTCCTCGGTGAGCATCGAGGTGGCGGCGGTCGAGATCGCGCAGCCCTTGCCCTCGAATCCGACCTCTTCGACGCGGCCGTCGTCGTCGAGCGTGATGAACACATGCTGCTCGTCGCCGCAGAACGGATTCGTGTCCTCGAACTCGAGGTCGAAGCGCTCGGGCCGGCCGAAGTTGCGCGGCCGCTTGTAGTGGTCGAGGATGTTCTCGCGGTAGAGATCGTCCACGGCCGCTCGCTCAGTCGAGCCCGAACACGCGCCGGGCATCGTGCAGCCCCTCGACCAGGCGGTCGATCTCCTCGGGGATCGAGTAGACCCCGAAGCTCGCCCGGGCCGTGGCGGCGACCCCGAGGCGGTCCATCAACGGCTGGGCGCAGTGATGGCCGGCGCGGAGCGCGATCCCGTGCCGGTCGAGGATCTCGGAGACGTCGTGGGCGTGGACGCCCTCGAGCTCGAACGAGACCGGGCCGAGCCGGTCGGAGGAGGGCGGGGGGCCGAAGATCCTCAGCCCGGGCACCTCGGCGAGTCTGGCGAGCGCGACGGCGGTGATCTCGCGCTCGTGAGCGGCGACGGCGGTCATGCCGACCCCGTCGAGCCAGCGCAGCGCGGCCGCCATCCCAATCGCCTGCGCGATCGCCGGTGTGCCGGCCTCGAAGCGGGCGGGCGGGTCGGCCCAGGTGCTCCCCCGCTTGGTCACCTTGCGGATCATCGACCCGCCGCCGAGGAACGGCGGCATCTCGCGCAGGAGGTCGAACCGGGCCCATAGTGCGCCGATGCCGGTCGGCCCGTAGGCCTTGTGCCCGGTGAGGGCGTAGAAGTCGATTCCCAGTTCGGCCATCGAGAGCGGCAGCTTCGGCGCCGCCTGAGCCCCGTCGGCGAGCACCAAAGCTCCCGCGTCGTGCGCCAGCCGCGAGATCTCGGCCAGCGGGTTCTCGGTCCCGAGCACGTTCGAGATGTGGGCGACCGCGACCAGCTTCGGGCTGCGCTCGAGCAGCCGCGCGTAGGCGTCCAGGTCGAGCAGCCCGTCGTCGGTGACCGGGACCCAGTCGATCTCGGCGCCGACCTGCTCGGCGAGCATCTGCCAGGGAACGATGTTCGAGTGGTGCTCCATCTCGGTGAGCACGATCCGGTCGCCGGCCCCGATCCCGGCGGCGCCCCAGGTGCGGGCGACGAGGTTGATCGCCTCGGTCGCGTTGCGGACGAAGATCAGCTCGCGGCGGTCGGCGGCTCCGACGTGGTCGGCGACCGTGGCCCGCGCGCCCTCGTAGGCCGCCGTCGCCTCCGCCGAGAGCGTGTGCGAGCCACGGTGGACATTGGCGTGATGGCGGCGCTCGTAGCGGTCCACCGCCTGGATCGAGGCGAGCACCCGTTGGGAGCTCGCGCCCGAGTCGAGATAGGCCAGCGGCCGCCCGTGAACCTCGCGGTCGAGCGCCGGGAACGCCGCGCGGACCCTCTCGATCGGAAAGGCGGCCGTGGCGGTGGTCATGCCACCGCCTCAACAGCGGCGCGACTCGGCTCCGTCCTGTCGGACTCCGCCTCATATCAGGCGCCTCAACAGCGGCGCGACTCGGCTCCGTCCTGTCGGACTCCGCCTCATAGGGCCGCCGCGACCTCCTCGCCGATCCAGCCGTAGCCCTTCGCCTCGAGCTCGCCGACGAGCTCGGGGCCGCCTCGCTTGACGATCCGGCCGTCGTACATGACGTGGACGAAGTCCGGCTCGACCAGGTGCAGGATGCGCTGATAGTGGGTGATGATCAGCACCCCCATGTCGGGGCCCGCGAACCGGTTGACGCCCTCCGCGACGACCCCCAGCGCGTCGATGTCGAGGCCCGAGTCGGTCTCGTCGAGCACCGCGATCTTCGGCCGCAGCATCGCCAGCTGGAGGATCTCCATGCGCTTCTTCTCACCGCCCGAGAAGCCGTCGTTGACATAGCGGCTGGAGAACTCCCTCGGGATGTTGACCAGCTCCATCGCCTCCTCGGTGTCGCGGCGGAAGTCCTTGAGGCTGATCTGGCCCTCGCCGCGTGCCTCACGATGCGCGTTGAGCGCCATTCGCAGATACTTGGCGACGGTCACGCCCGGGATCGCCACCGGGTACTGAAAGGCCATGAACAGGCCGGCGCGCGAGCGCTCCTCCGGGTCCGCCTCGGTGATCTCGCGGCCCTCGAAGACGATCTCGCCGTCGGTGATCTCGAGCTCAGGGTGACCCATGATCGCGTTCGCGAGCGTCGACTTGCCGGAGCCGTTCGGCCCCATCAGCGCGTGGATCTGCCCCCTCGATACCTCGAGGTCGAGCCCCTTGAGGATCTGCTTGTCCTCGGCGCTCACGCGCAGGTTGCGGATTTCCAGATCGGCCACTTTCTTCCTTTCGAAGTTCGGTTGGTGTGATTCAGGCCGCACCTTGGGCGACCGGCTCGGAAAGCGGCGGGCCCGCAAACTCGACCAGCTCCGCCAGCGTCGTCTGCCCGAGCGCCTTGGTGACGCCGCCGTGGACTCGGGTCCAGAGCAGCTTGGTCGCACACGCTCGGTCGCCGTCGGCCTGGTGCGAGCAGAGCACCCGACCCTCGGAGTCGGCGTGGAAGCACTCCATCGGCGCGACCGGTCCCTCGAGCGCCTCGACCACCTCGATCATCGCGATCTCGGCCGCGGGTTTCGCCAGGCGGTAGCCGCCGTGCGCCCCGCGCACCGAGGTCACGAGGCCGGCCTGGCGCAGCTTGGCCACCAGGTGCTCGAGGTAGGCGAGGGGCAGCATCTCCGCCTCGGCAACCGCCGCGAGCGCCACCGGTTCGCCATCATCCGACGCCGTGGTTGCGGTCTGACGACCGAGCTCAACCATCAAGCGCACGCCGTATTCAGCCTTGGTCGAGAACAGCATTCGCAATAAATCCTACTCAAACGGTCGGTTATGCCACCGTTGTCGCGGCGGCCCGGGTGGCGGCGTGCGCCGGGTCGAGGGAACTCGACTGCCATCGAGGCGGGTGAACAAGGACCGCGGGCAGTCGCCGTCAGCTGGCCGTCTGGGTCGCAGATCCGAGCCACGGCCGCGGCGCTCGGTCAGGGCTACGTTGCTGGTGGCCGGCGTCGCCCTGCGGATCGTCGCCGCCGGCATCGTGGTGGCCGGCGACGACGACTCTGTCGGACGCGATCCCTTTCGCGGCCTTCGCCGACGGCAACCCTTTGGCAAACCGCGCAGCACCCGCCGGGCTACTCGCTCTTCCTCGCGGGCATCGGGACGCTCTCCGTGAGGTCGCCGTGCCGATCGCGCTCCAGCACCTGTTCGGGCTGGTCACGGCCCTGCTCATGTTTGCCGCGGCGCGCCGGATGCGGGCTCGCCGCTGGCCGGGGCGTGGCCGCGGCGGCGATCATGCTCCTCGACGCCGACCTGATCTACCTCGAGCAATCGATCATGTCGGAGCCCTGTTCGTCTTCGTGCTCTCGGCGGCCCTGTACTGCTGCGTTCGGGCGCTCGATGAGCAGCGTCGCATCGCGCGGGTCCGATGGTTAACGACCCAACATCTCTGGCTGCTGGGAGGAGGCGCTCTGCTTGGTCTCTCGGCGTGGTCGCGCGGGATCGGCGCGCCGCTGATCCCGGTCTGGCGCTCTGGGCGCTGCTCGCGTTCGGCCCCGGCTGGCGGCGACGGATCGCGGCGGCGGCGCTGGCCGCGCTTCCGGCGGTCGCCCTCGTCCTCGCGTACTCTGCCGCGAATCACCGACAGACGGGCACGTTCGGCCTGGTTCAGATGGAGGGTTGGGGCATCTACTCGAGGGCTGCGCAGTTCGCCGACTGCGAGCAATTCGAGCCGCCCTCTGGGACGGAACGCCTCTGCGAGACCACCCCGCCCTCCGATCGGCCGGGGCCGCGACTTCTACTCGTGGCAGCCCGACTCGCCCGCGCAGCAGCTCTTCGGCTTCCCACCGACGGGGAACGACCAGCTCGGCGAGTTCGGGCGCTCGGCGATCCTCGCCCAGCCGCTCAGCTACGCGGAGGCCGTGGTCACCGACATCGGACGCTATTTCGTGCCGACCATCAATCAGGACCGGTTCTACGGCGGCACCGACTATCGGTACGTCGGGATCGACTACCGGAAGCCCAATATCGAGGCGAAGCTGCTCTCCGACTACGTCAATCCGTACTACGACGACGAACGGCTCCAGGTCGGCGCATCCGCCGTGTGGCTGGGCGATCTGCAGGCGGTTCTGAGGGTCCACCCGATCCTGCTGCTCCAGGCCTTCCTGCTCGCCGCGCTCGGAGCCTGGTTCGCGCGCGGGCTCGTGAGGGCCACGATCGGCCTCCTCGGAGGCGTCGGGTTCGCTGTGATCGTGATCGCGGCAGCCACCTCGACTTACAACGCCCGCTACGTGATCCCGGTCGACGGCCCGGTGATCGCCGCCGGGGCGATGGGCCTGTGGGTCCTTCTCAGCCGCTCAAGGACCGCGGAACCGGGCACCGACGGGCCCCACGGTTGATTCGCCCCGCTGCACCGCTACCCTGTCCTCCGCGAGGACGGGGACGGATCTCAATGGACCACGATCGAACAGCCACAGCGACGATCGCTGAGGCGCCCGGCGCCTCCGGCACGAAGACGAGCACGCTCGAGTTGTCCGTGGTCATTCCCTGCCTGAACGAGGCCGAGGGGCTCCGGATCGTGGTCGAGAAGGCGCTGCGGACGATGCAGAGCGAGGAGATTGCCGGCGAGGTGATCGTGGTCGACAACGGCTCCGAGGACCGCTCGCCGGAGATCGCGGCCGCCGCGGGCGCGCGTGCCGTCCATGAGGCGCGGCGCGGCTACGGCTCCGCCTATCTCGCCGGCTTCGATGTGGCCTGCGGCACCTACATCCTCATGGGCGACGCTGACGACACCTACGACTTCACCCAACTCGGGCGCTTCGTCGAGCCGCTGCGCGCCGGAGCGGACCTCGTGATGGGCAACCGGATGGACGGTATCCAGCCCGGCGCTATGCCCTGGATGCATCGCCGGATCGGCAACCCGCTGCTCACCGGCTTGCTCAACCTGTTCTTTCGCACTGGCGTGAGCGACGCCCACTGCGGTATGCGTGCGTTTCGTCGCGACCTGCTACCGGACCTCGACCTGCGAACGACCGGCATGGAGTTCGCCTCCGAGCACGTGATCCGTTCCTCGAAGCTGCACCTCGACGTCCACGAGGTGGACATCGATTACCACGCGCGCGTCGGCGAGTCCAAGCTCTCGTCGTTCTCGGACGGTTGGCGCCACCTGAGGTTCCTGCTCGTCCACAGCCCGACCTGGCTGTTCATGGTTCCGGGCGCGATCATGTCGCTGCTCGGCACGATCGGCGTGATCGTCGTCCTCGCCGGGTTGGAGCTCTTCGGCCGGGAATGGGACTTCCATGCGCTGATCGCATCGGTTGCCGGGGTGGTTGTTGGAGCCCAGGTCATTCAGATCGGCGTGTTCTCGCGGGCTTTCGCTACGTACTATCTCGGCGAGCGCGACGGGCTCATCGAGGCCGTGCGCGCGCGCATACGGCTCGAGCATGGGCTGATCGCGGGCGTCGCGCTGCTCGGGGCCGGGCTCGCAATCGAGATCTGGGTGTTCGCGATCTGGCTCGAGCGCGGCCTGCGCGACCTCTCGGAGGAAAGGGTCGCTCTGGTCGGGCTGACCCTGATCATCCTCGGCCTGCAGACGATCTTCGGCGCCTTCTTCCTCTCCGTGCTCGGCCTGCGGCGACCACCGCACGTGGGCGAGCCGGACCGCTCCTGACTACCCCGGCCCGCCGGCCCCCGATGCGGATCGTGATCACCAGCCATTACCGCCTGCCTCACCAGGGGGGTATCGAGGTCATGGTCGATGCCCTTGCGCGAGAGCTCGTCGACCGCGGCCACGACGTGGTACACGTCGCGCTGACACCGGCCGGCCAGGCGGCGGCCTCGCCAGCAAGCTACCTCTGCACGGATGTCCGGTGCCTGAACGCACTCGAGCGGAGGCTGGACGTTCCGTACCCGATCAGTGGCCCCGATCTGGTCCGACAGCTCGATCGCGAGCTCTCGGGGGCGGACGTGCTGCACGCTCACGGCTTTCTCTATCTCCCCACGCTCGCCGCCTATCCGATCGCGGCTCGCAAACGGATACCACGAGTTCTCACCGAGCACGTCGGGCACGTCCCCTACCGGAATCCGGTCCTGGATCTCGCGGAGCGGGCCGCGATCGCCACCATAGGGCGCAGCGTCGTGCGCGCGTCCGATGCCGCCATCGTCTTCAACGAGTCCGTGCGCGAGCTCGTCGCCGGCCTGGGGCCGGCGACGAGGATTGAGTGGATCGACAACGGCATCGACGTCGACTTCTTCTCCCCGCCGGAGCCGGATGAGCGGGGTCGCCTTCGCGCGGGGCTCGGCTGGGATGGGCGACCGCGGGTGCTGTTCGTGGGGCGCGCGGTGAAGAAGAAGGGGCTCGAGCTCGCGATCCGGGCCGTCAACCTCGCCGACGGGGCATTCGACCTGGTCGTGGCCGGGTCAGACGAGCCATGTCCAGAGCCCGGGGTCGAGGTCCGCGGCATCATGCCCCGTGAGGAGCTGCGAAGTCTCTACCGTGCGGTCGACGCCCTCATCGTCCCCGCTCGGGGCGAAGGGCTGCCGCTCACGGTTCAGGAGGCGCTGTCCAGCGGGGTGCCGGTTGTGATGACAGACGATCCGGGATACAGAGCAACGTTCGTCGAGATCGGCGAGTCGGTCGACCTGGTCCGGCGCGACCCGGCCGAGTTCAGCCGCGCATTGCGGAGGCGCTTCGAGCAAGGCCGCGGGGCCGTCGACCTCGCCGCGGCGGAGTTCAGCCGCGCGCATTTCTCGCTTCGGTCCTCGGTGGACCGCCACGAGCGCCTCTACGAGTCGCTGCTCGGCGATCGGGCCGAGCGCGCGGGCGCGGGGGCGACGTGATGTGAGCTCGCCGGCGCCCACACCGCGCACGGGCCTGCGCCAGCTCACGACCGCGAGCGCCTGGCGCTCGCTCGTCCACCGCCCGCGCTCCTTCCTTCGCAATCTGCTTCAAGGGCCCGAGTTCCTTCTCGACCGGCGCCACCACACGGGTGTCGAGCCGTTTCGCGCGATCGCCAAGTCCGAGCCGGAGGCGGTCTGCGAGGCGCTCGGGATCGAGCTCGGGCAATACGAGGCCCTCATCTCCGAGCTCTGGACCCCGGAGGCGGATTCCACCGATCCCCTCAGTGCCTGGAACGCCCGCGACCAACTCCTGCGCATCGTCGGAGCGACCGTGCAGTGCCTGCGGCCCGAGGTGATGGTCGAGACGGGGGTCGCGGTGGGATTCACCACGGCCACGGTGCTCAGGGCGATGGAGGAGAACGGCCGCGGCCGGCTGTACTCCATCGACCTGCCGGCGCTTCAGTACGACACCGATCGCCCGATCGGATCCGCCGTCCCGGAGGAGCTCAAGCATCGCTGGGACCTTCGCCTCGGCGATTCCCGGAAGCTGCTCCGGCCGCTTGCGGAGGAGGTCGGCCCCGTCGACATCTTCCTCCACGACGCGCTGCACACCTACGCGTCCCAGCGGCGCGAGTATCGAACCATGTGGCCGCATCTGAGATCGGGCGGGGTGCTGATCTCCGACGACGTCGAAAATCCGGCTCTGATCGAGCTCGCCCAGGAGGTCGGGGTCGAACCCCAGATCATCCTCGGCTCGAATCGCCGCAGCGAGGCCGGGGGGTCCGCGATCGGGCTGCTTCGGAGGCCGTGAGCCAGGCGCCACCGAACCGCCGGCTGATCTCGCGGCTCAACTCCTGGCCGGTTCGAGCGCTCGTGAGTATCGTGCTGCTCGCGTTGGTGGCATCGCAGATCGGATGGGACGCGGTCGGCGACACCCTCGCCGACGCGTCTTGGGCCTGGTTCGGGGCTGCGGTGGTGCTCGTGTTCCTGGGTCTGGTCGGCGGGGGCATCCGCTGGTATTTGTTCGTTCGAGCCGCGGATCTCCGATCGGGGCCGGTTCGGACCGCGCGGGCGTACGCGGTCGGCACCTTCTCCAACAACGTGCTTCCAACCGGGTTCGGGGGCGACCTGGTGAGGGCCGTGATGATCGCACCAACCAAGGAGCCCCTCGTCGCGCGAGCGTTCGCGTCGGTGTTTGCGGATCGGGTCAACGCCTTCGTCTGCTCGCTGGTTCTCGCCTGGCTCGGCGTTGCGCTCGAGGGCGGCGACATGCCCGGTTCACTGTTCGCTCTGCTGGCGCTGAGCACGTCCGCGGCGGTGCTCGGCATCGGCGCCGGGACCGTTGCACTCAAGGGGGGTGGCCTAGGTGCGATCCTCCCCGGCGCCGTGAGGCCGTGGACGGGTGAGGCGGCGTCGGCCCTGCTCACCTTCGCCCGGGATCGGCGCCTCAAGTTCGAGACCGTCGGCCTCGGCCTCGCGGTTCAGGCGCTCATGGTCCTCTCGGCCGGCTGTCTCAGCGAGACGCTCGGCCTCGGGATCCAGCTGGGCGTGCTCGCCGTGGTTGCGCCACTGGCCCTGACCGCGGTGCTGATCCCGGTCTCGATCGCCGGGTTCGGGGTCCGGGAAGCCGCCTTCGTCGGTTTGCTAGGCCCGGTTGGGGTCAGCGCCGCCGATGCGACGCTGTTCTCGCTGCTCTCCGTCGCGGCGATGACGATCGCGTCGCTTCCCGGGGGTGTGGCGATCCTCCTCGGCGGCGGCCGGGGGAACCCGGACCCCGATTCAGCCGGGCGGCCCCGTTTGCCGCCAACGGCCGATGAACTGGTAGTCGTTGGCGATCGCTGAAGCTCGACCTGCTCGAAGCCGGCCGCTTCGATCGCCGGCAGCCACTCCCAGCCACGCTGGGGATCCGAAGCGGCAATTGTCGGGCTCGTCCAGCAATCCGATCAGCAGCTCGGTTCGAAACCTGTCGTAGGTGTGGTCTTGAGCACGAAGTGGCTGCCGGCGCAGCGCAGCGCCTCGCGGCAGGGTCTCGGTCGGCGCTGGGCTGTGATGGATGACGTCGATCGAGTAGACGAGATCGACGGCCCCTTAGCCGAACGGAAGCCGGCGGCCGTCGTAGACGAGCGGCTCGATGAGGCTGTTGGGCCGCGCCCTGACGTCAACGGCCGTGACCTCGGCGACGGCGTTCGCATCGAGCAGCCCCCGGGCGAGGCAGCCACCCCCGAGCCGAAGTCGAGCGCGCGCTCGACCGGCCCGATCCGCGAGGTCACCTCCGGCAGGTGGTCGCGCGCGTTCCGTCGAGAGACGCCTGCGCGATGCTCCGTTCTCCACCCCGTGCCGGGGCCGGAGCCGCCTCGCCGCGATGAGGCCGCCCGGTCGGGCATCGCCGGCAGCGTAGATGAAGGCGCGAGCCGGCGGCCGCGTTTACGGCTCGATCAGCCCGCGCCTGATCGCGTAGCGGACCAGCTCGACCCGGTCTCGCATGCCGAGCTTGCGCATCGCGTTCGAGCGGTGGTTCTCGACCGTCTTCTCGGAGAGGTGGAGGATCTCGGCGATCTCCTTGTTCGTGTGCGCCTCGGCGACCAGCTTCACCACCTCCTGCTCGCGCGGGGTGAGCTCGTCCGACCGCCCGGCGCCCTGGCCGAGCACGTCCTTGATCAGGGCCCGCTGGGCCTCGGGAGTGAGGAAGGGCTCGCCGCGCTCGACCGCGCGCACGGCCTCGAGCAGGTCGACGTCCGCCTGTGCCTTGAGCACGTAGCCCGAGGCGCCCGCCTTGAGCGCCTCGAACAGGTAGCGCTCGTCGTCGTACATGGAGAGGATCAGCACCGAGACGTCGGGCGCCTGCTCGCGGATCTCGCGCGTCGCCTGGAGCCCGGTCAGCTTCGGCATCTTGACGTCGAGGATCGCCAGGTCCGGGCGCTCGCGGATCGCCATGTCGCGCGCGGTCGCGCCGTCGGAGGCCTCGGCGATCACCTCGATGTCCTCCTGCTGCTCGAGCAGCATTCGCAGCCCCGAGCGCACGATCCCGTGATCGTCGGCGATCAGCACCCGCACGTCTGCGTCACCCGACCTCAATCCTGTCATCAGTAACCCCTATCGGCACGAGAAGCCGAACACTTGTGCCGACCTGTGGCCGGGACTCGACCTGAAGGTCGCCGTTGACGAGCAGCGCACGCTCGCGCATGCCCGCGAGCCCGAGCCCCTGGGACGCCTGGTCGAAGGTGAACCCGCGCCCGTCGTCGGCGATCGTCAGCGCGACCGAGCCGTTGTCGCGCTCGAGCTGCACGCGGACGTGCGCCGCGCCCGAATGGCGCACGGCGTTCGAGAGCGCCTCCTGCGCGACCCGGTAGGCGACGATCTGGACGTCCTGGGGCACCGAGGCGATGTCGCCGTCGGCCTCGAAGGAGGCGTCGATTCCACTTTGCCGCCCGAGCTCTGTCACGTGGCTCGAGAGGGCCGCCTTGAGGCCGAGGTCGTCGAGCGCCGTCGGGCGAAGCTGACGCGCGAGCGCGAGCAGCTCCTGCATCGCTCGGTTCGCCAGCGCCCTGATCTCGGCCAGCTCGCCGGCGAGCTCGGGCGGCGCCTTCTCGCGGGCGGCCTCGAGCCGCAGCAGCAATCCGGTCAGCGACTGGTTGACCTCGTCGTGGAGGTCGCGGGCGATCCGCGCCCGCTCCTCCTCCTGCGCATCCAGCGCCGCGCTCGAGGCTCGCCGGCGCTCGGCCTCGAGCCGCTCGAGCATGCGCATGAACGTCTGGTGGAGGCGCTCGACCTCCTCGGGTCCCCCGGGGCTGATCGCGTCGTCGGCGTTGGCGCCGGGGCGGGAGAGGTCGGCGCGCTCCATCTGGTCGACGAGTTGCTCGAGCGGCCGGAAGCGGCGCCCGAGCAGGAAGACGTTGAACAGGATCGTGAACGCGACCGCGAACCCGAGGACGAGCGCCGCCTCGGGCCTCTCGCTGAGGTTCACGTCCGGATTGGAGGCGATGATCGCGGCAACCACCGCCGCCACGATCAGCAGCAGGTTGACGATCAGGACCTGGGTCAGAAGATCGCGGCGCCTCATCCGTCCAAGGTATCGGTGCCGCCCCCCGTAACCAGTAATCCGGCAGAAGGGGTGAAACCCCTAGGCCGAATAGGGGCCAGCCCCTATTCGCCGGGCGGCGGGGATCGTCAGAATGTGCAGATACAGGTTCAGGCCCGGCCGCCTATCGCTGAGAGCCGGGCAGCATCAAGGAGAGTGCCCCCGCAATGACGACCACGCGCAAGTCCACCTTCGCCGCCGGCCTCAGGACGACGATCCTGATGGCGACGCTCGGCGGTCTGCTGGTAGCGATCGGCTACCTGATCGGCGGCATCAACATCGCCGGCGTCTTCCTCGCGATCGCGCTGGTGATGAACTTCGTCGCCTACTGGTTCAGCGACAAGATCGCGCTCCGCAGCGCGCGAGCCCAGCCGCTGTCCGAGCAGGAGGCGCCGGGCCTCTACCAGATGGTTCGCGAGTTGACCACGCGCGCCGAGCTGCCGATGCCCACGCTGCACATGATCCCGAGCGACCAGCCGAACGCGTTCGCGACCGGCCGCAATCCCAAGCACGCCGCCGTCGCGGTGACCCAGGGGATCACCAAGTTGCTGTCCGAGGACGAGCTGCGCGGCGTGATCTCCCACGAGCTGGCGCACATCCGCAATCGCGACATCCTGACCCAGTCGGTCGCCTCCGCGATCGGCGCCATGATCACCTACATGGCGTACTTCTTCATGTGGTTCGGGGGCGACGACGAGTCGCCGTTGAGCCTGGTCGCGAGTCTCGCGATGATCATCCTCGCCCCGATCGCGGCGAGCCTGATCCAGCTCGCGGTCTCTCGCCAGCGGGAGTACGCCGCCGACGCCACCGGCGCCGGGTTCTGCGGCAACCCTGAGTCGCTCGCCTCGGCGCTGCTGCGGCTCGAGGAGGGGGCGAAGGCGATGCCGATGCAGGTCAACCAGGCGACCGAGCCGCTCTACATCGTCAAGCCGTTCTCGGGCCGCGGGATCGCCGGCCTGTTCTCGACCCACCCGCCGATCGAGGAGCGCGTCCGTCGCCTGCGGCAGATGCGCCCGGCGCTCGGCTAGAGCGGCCCCGCGGGCGCATCAGCTACTCGATAGTCGTCGTGACGTGGGAGTGCGCAGGCCGCCTGCGCACTCTCGTCGCGTCGATGAACGAGCACCTCGACGGCGCCGCGGAGCTGATCGTGGTGGACAACGCGTCGACCGACTCGCCCGGTGAGGCCGCCTCGCGGTGGAAGGGGCGCCGGCGGTTGATCGCGCTCGACGACAACGTCGGCTTCGGCGCCGGCTCGAACCGGGGCGTCGGCGAGGCGTCCGAGCCGGTGACGGTGCTGCTCAACCCGGACACGGAGCTGCTCGACGACGGGCTCGACCGGCTCGCCGCGGCCGCCGCGGATCTCGACTCGCTCGTCGGCCCGCGGGTGCTCAACGCCGACCGCACCCCTCAGCCTTCTGCGAGCGGCCCGGAGGTCGGCCCGTGGCCGTGGGCGAGGGCGCTGATTCCCGCCGCGATACAGCCGGAGGCGCTGCGCGCCCACACCGAGCCGTACCGGCTCGAACGCCGGGTTCGCGTCGCCTGGCTCAACGGCGCGTGCATCGCCGCGCCGACCGACGTCCTGCGCCGGCTCGGGCCGTTCGACCCGGCGCTGCACATGTACGGCGAGGACGTCGACCTCGGTCTGCGCGCGACGGCGGCCGGGGTCGGCTCGTGGTTCGACCCCACCGCCTGCCGCGTGGTCCACCACGGCCAGGGTTCGTCCCCCTTGCTCTACGGCTCCCGCGAGGGCTGGCGCCCGACCGGGACGCTGAACTGGCGAGCGGCGGTTCGCCGCGCCCACGGCGCGCGGCGCGAGTGGCTCGGCTGGCGCGCCCTGCGGCTCAACCTGCGCCTGCGTCTTGTCGGCAAGACGCTGCTCGGGCGCGCGACCGACCGCGACCGCGCCGCGCTGGCCGGGGCGATCGCTGCCGATCCCCCTCCGGTGCTGCCTTCCCCGCCCGCGCCGTAGCCACACCGAACGTCCCGGACGGGCTCTCATGCGCTGCAGTCCGGGACGTTCGACCGGCGAGGGGCCTCGTTGCTATCCTTTCTGAAGTAAAGGCTTGATTCCCGATAGGGATTAGGAGATTTAGCGATGGCGACGGCTTCCGACCAGATCAACCGACTCAAGGACCGCATCGAGATGGTCTCGGTCGAGCGGGCGCGCGAGGAGATCGCCGACGGCACGAAGCTGATCGACGTCCGCGAGCAGAACGAGTGGGACGAGTCGCACCTCGAGAGCGCCATCCACGTGCCTCAGGGCGAGGTGGTGGAGCGGATCGACGAGATCGCCCCCGACACCTCCGAGCGCCTGCTCGTGCACTGCCGCACCGACAACCGCTCGGCGCTGGTCGCGGCCCAGCTCGAGAGCCTCGGCTACGACAACGTGGGCGTGATCGAGGGCGGGATCGTCGCCTGGGAGGACGCCGGCCTGCCGACTCGAAGCGACTCCGGACTGACCAAGGACCAGCGGATGCGCTACTCGCGCCACACGCTGCTGCCCGAGGTCGGCGTCGAGGGCCAGCTCAGGCTGCTGAGCTCGAAGGTGCTCCTGCTCGGTGCCGGCGGGCTCGGCGCTCCGACCGCGCTCTACCTTGCCGCCGCCGGAGTCGGGACGCTCGGGATCGTCGACGACGACGTCGTCGACGCCTCGAACCTCCAGCGCCAGGTGATCCACAACACCGAGCGGGTCGGTATCGCGAAGACCGCCTCCGCGCGGCTCACGATCGAGGCGCTCAACCCGGACGTCGAGGTGATCGAGCACAACGCGCGCCTCGACGCCTCCAACATCCTCGAGCTGATCGAGCCCTATGACGTGATCGTCGACGGGGCCGACAACTTTCCCACCCGCTACCTGCTCAACGACGCCTCGGTGCGGCTCGGCAAGCCCGTCGTCTCGGCGTCCATCCTCGGCTTCGACGGCCAGATCTCGACCTTCGTCCCCCACGAGGGCCCCTGCTATCGCTGCCTGTACCCGGTACCGCCGCCGCCCGAGCTGGCGCCGAGCTGCGGCGCAAACGGGGTCCTCGGCGTGATGGCGGGCGTGATGGGACTGCTGCAGGCCAACGAGGTGATCAAGCTGGTCGCCGGAATCGGCGAACCGCTGATCGGCCGCTTGCTGCTGTACGAGTCGCTCGGCACCCGGTTCACCGAGCTCAAGGTCAAGCGCGACCCCGAGTGCCCGATCTGCGGCGACAACGCGCCCGAGATCCCGGCCGAGGAGCTGGGCAAGTTCCCCGACTACGAGCTCTTCTGCGGCGCTGCCGGCCCGCGAGCCCTCGCCCGCCTAGACGGCATCGCTACGTTTCAGCGATGCCGACCGTGAAGATTCCCCCGGTGCTGCGCGCGCGCACCGGCGGCGAGAGCGAGGTGAGCGCCTCCGGCGTCGACGGTCGGCGAGGTGCTCTCCGCGCTCGCCGACGGCCACCCCGATACCCGCGAGCAGCTCTTCTCCGACGATGGCGAGCTGAACCGTTACGTCAACGTCTATCTCAACGATGAGGACGTTCGCGTCCTCGACGGCCTCGACACCTCTGTCTCCGAGGCCGACACGGTCGTCATTCTGCCCGCGATGGCGGGCGGCCGCTACTCGCCGCCCGTGTAGGTCGCGTACGCGTCCCAGGCCGGCTTCGCCTTCAGCTCGTCGGCCTCGAACAGGCCGGCCTTGGAGCACCATTCGCAGATCGGCGGGCCGCCAAGGTCGCGCCAGGCGAACCAGGTTACGTTGCCGATCCGGTAGGCGTCGCGGACTGAGAGCAGGTAGTCGAAGGCCTCGCGCAGCCGCTCGGCCTGCCCGCGCGGGCCGCGCTCGAACGGGTTGTCTCCGCGGCCGGACGACCAGCCGATCTCGGTGACCCAGAGCTCGCTCTCGGCGTCTCCGGCCGCGACCATCTCAGCGTGGATCCGCTCGATCTGCTCGACCAGGCTCGGCATCTGGGCCGCGTACGGGTGCGCTCCTACCGCGTCGAAGTCATCGGCGATCCCGGGCGAGTCGTAGAGCCGGTCGAGGTAGTCCCAGGCCGTCAGCGACGGCGGTCGGCCGCCGAACGGAGTCCCGAACATCCCGCCGAGAATGATCTTCGCTTCCGGATCAGCCGCCCTGATCGCCCGCGCCGCCGACGCGACCAGCGCTGCATACCCGGACACGTCGGGCCTGGGGAGATAGAAGCTCTCGGAGTTCTGTTCGTTCCAGACCTGCCAGGTCCGGATCGGCGCCTCGGGCAGCGCGGGGTGCTCGGTGAAGAACTCGCCTCCGGGCCCGTAGCGGGCGACCGCCGAGGCGACGAATCGGCGCCATGCCTCGAGTGCGGCCGCGGTGCGCGGCGCGTAGAGCCCGCAGGTCTCGCGGGCGCATTCGGACTCGTCGAGTCCTCTCGCCACCCACGCCGGGGTGCCGAAGAAGAACGGGACGGGCTCGATCCCGTTACGGATCGCATCCGCGACCACGGGGTCGATCGCGCTCCAGTCTCGGTCGTCGCCGGCCGGCGTCGGCTCGATCGTCGCCCAGTCGAACAGCATCCGCAGGGCGCCGACCCTTCCCTCGCCCATCCGGTCGAGGTCTCCCGTGCTCAGCGGCGACTCCGAGACGACCCCGAAGAAGGAGCGCGGGGCGGCGCTCGGGGACTCGTCGGTTAGCGCCAGCGCGCCCACCAGGATGCCGACCCCGAGCACCGCCGCGGCGGCGATCAGCGCCGACCGGGTGGAGCTGGGGTTCGGGCGCCCGAGGATGGGCTCAGTGGCCGCCGGTGAACTTGGTGAAGGCGTCCCAGGACGGCTTCGGCGCAAGCGACTCGGTGAACAGACCCGAATACGGGCACCACTCACAGAGCCCGACGTCGCCGGCGGAGTTGTCGCGCCACGAGTACCACTCGACGGTCTGGATCTTGAGCTTGCGGCGCTTCTTCTTGAAGTACTTGAACGCCTCCCGCAGCCGCTGAGCCTGCCCGGCCTTGCCGCGGTTGAGCGGGTTCTTGGGACCGCCGGAGGCCCAGCCGAGCTCGGTGATCCAGAGGCCGGTGTTCTTGTCGCGGGCGTCCTTCATCTCGTCGCGGAACAGGTCGAGTTGGGGGATCACCTTCCCCTTCAGGCTCGCCCCGTAGGGGTGGGCGGCGACGCCGTCGAACCAGCCCTTGACGCCTTTGACCCGGTAGAGCTTCTCGAGGTAGTCCCAGGCCGCGATCCCCGGCTTGCGGCCACCGAGCGGGGTCCCGAACATCCCTCCGAGGATGACCTGGGCGCCGGGGTCCTCGGCGGCGATCGCGTCGTGTCCGGCCTCGAGCACCTTCGCGTAGCTCTTCACGTTGGGCTTCGGCTTGTAGAAGCTGGGCGAGTTCTGCTCGTTGAGCAACTGCCAGGCGCGGATCGGAAGCTTGGGAATGGTCGGGTTCAGGCTCCAGAACTCGCCGTCGGGACCGTAGCGCCGGACCACGGCGCGCAGGAAGGTCGCCCACGCGTCGAGCGCGGCGCCTCCCTTCGGCGCGTAAGGCGAGCAGGTGGAGTCGCCGCAGTTGAAGCCGTCGAGGCCGTTGGCCACCCAGGTCGGGGTGCTGTAGATGAACGGCAGCGGTTGGATGCCGTTGCGCGCGGCCGCCCCGACGATCGCGTCCGGGCCCGCCCAGTTGTAGTCGTTCGGCGCCGCGGTCGGATCGACCCCCGCCCAGAAGAGCTCGAAGCGCAGCGTCCCGACCTTGCCCTGGCCCATGCGGTCGATGTCCGCTGTCGTCAGCGGGGCCTGGGGGACGACGCCGAAGAACGACTTCGGCACGGCGGCGCTCGCTGCGGTCGCCGCAGCGAGCACGCAGACCGCGAGCGCGGTCACGACGAGTCCCGCTTGTCCCCACCTGGGCATCACGAGCGGGCCACCCTAGCGAACGCCTTCCAGGCGGGCTTCGCCGATCCGTCCTTGGCCCTCAGGCCGGCATGTCCACACCACTCGCAGATCGCGTCACCTCCGGCCTTGTCGCGCCACGAGTACCAGAACACCGCCTCGAGCCGAAAGCTGCGGGCGCGACGGCTCAATCTCTTCAGCGTCTGCGAGAGCAGGCGCGCCTGGCCCTGCAGCCCCTTGACGTATGGGTGTCCCTTGGGCCCGGCCGCGGCCCATCCCAGCTCGGTCACCCAGAGGCCGACCTCGGGATCACCGAGGCTCTCGACAAGCTTGCGGGCGGCCTCGATCTGATCCACGGACTGCCCGGCCGTGGCGGCGTACGGATGCAGGGCGATCGCGTCGAAGCTGTCGCGGATTCCGGCGACGCTGTAGAGCCGCTTCAGGTAGGAGCTCACGGTCAGCAAGCCCTTGCGGCTGGACTCGGGTCCCCACATCCCGCCGAGGATCACCTCAGCGCTCGGGTCCGCCACCTTGATCGCGCTCGATGCCCGGCTCAGCAGCGAGGCATAGCGTTCAACCCGAACCTGTGGAGCGAAGTACTTGGCCGAGTTCTGCTCGTTCCAGATCTGCCACGCGCTGACCGGCCGGGGCTCGGTGCAGGCGCAGGGCGCCTCCGAGGCAGGCTCGGTGGCCGGCTCCCAGAACGCGCCCCCGGCTCCGTAGCGCTCCGCGGCGGCGCCGGCGAAGCTCGCGAACGCGGCTTGGGTGGCGGGCGTGCGGGGGACGAAGACGCCGCAACGATCACTGCGGCAGCGGCGGCCATCCTGGCGCGCCGCCCATGCGGGCATCCCATAGAGGAAGAACAGGGGGCTGATCCCGTGCGCGGTGGTCTCGCGCACCATCGCGTCCATCGCGCCCCAGTTGTAGACACCCGGCGCCGGCTCGGCGTTCGCCCAGCTCGCCATCAAGCGCACGCTCTCGATCCCGGCACGAGGCATCAGCTCGAGGTCGGCCGAGGACGGCAGGGCGCCATCCTGCGGCACCACCCCGTAGGTCGGGCTCGCGGCGGCCGCCCCGGCCATGGTCGCCAGGGCGGTGAATGTCGCCGCGAGGAGGGTCACTCCCCGCCGCGCCATCAGGGTGACTGGGTCTCGCTCGGGGTGACGCCGCCGGCGCCCTGCGCGGGGCCGGGGTCGGTTCCGTCGCCGTCCCCCCGCCGCAGCCGCCAGATTGCGATGCCGGTGCAGACAGCGGCGACCACGGCGAGCACGATCAGCAGCACGGGCGCGCCGCCGTCGTCCGAGGCGGCTGCCGTGAGAGCAGCCTCCTCGGCCTTGGTGGAGGACCCCGCGCCGCCGTTCTTCGATCCCTGCTGCGCGTTGCCGCTGCCGTTGCCCTGGTTCCCGCTCCCGCTCCCGCTCCCGCCCTCGTCCGCGCCGCCGTTGCCGCCGCCCTCGGTTGTGGGCGCGGTGCCGGTGGGACCGGAGCCCGAGCCGTTGCCTCCCCCGCTTGCCGGGATTGCCGCCGACCCGGAGTCTTCATCGGACGACCCCGAGGAGCCGCTGTCCTGGCTGGTCGGCTCGTCGGTATCGGGCTTCGGGACATCGCCGAGCTGATACTCGTCGACGGCGGCCTGGGCGGCCGCGAAGCCGGGTGCGACGAGTGCGCAGCCGCCGAGCATCGCCAGTGCGCAACCGAGCCCGACCGCGGTCCTAGACTTCCTGCCTTGCCTCATCCGTCGCCACCCTTCCTGTTTGAACCCGGGATCAGCGTACACGCTGCCCGGATTTAGTCGTCGCATGCGCATGCCCAGGATCGAACACGGGATCACGGCGGCGGTTGCGGTCGGCATCGCCGGTCTGGGCCTGGCCGAGGGAGGCTTCGCGCCGACGGTCTATGCCGCGACGGCGGTGATCGTCTGGGGCGCTGTCGTGATCGGGCTTGCGGCGGGGGCGGTACCCCGCTCCCCGCCGCCGACCTCGGCGATCACCGCCGGCCTGCTGATCGCCGGATTCGCCGGCCTCATTGCGCTGTCGATGATCTGGGCCAGCGACAACGGCCTGGCTTTCGAGGACGTCGTCCGGGCGCTCGCCTACCTCGGCGTCTTCGTGCTCGTGGTGCTCGCCTCGCGCCGCGCCGAGGCGGGAGCATGGTTGCGCGGAATCGCGATCGGACTCGTGGCCGTCGGCGCGATCGCGCTGATGGCCCGTTTCGAGCCGGGCCCCTTCGGCGACCCGGACGCGGCGCTGCGCGAGACGCTTCCCGCGGCCAGCGGGCGTCTCACCTACCCGATCGGCTACTGGAACGGGCTCGCGGCGGCGATGGCGACCGCGGTCGTCCTGCTTGGCTGGATCGCGACCGCCGGGGCGCATCGCCTCGGTCGGACGCTGGCGCTGGCCGGGCTGCCGATCGTCGTGCTCGCCCTCTGGGCCACCGACTCGCGTGGCGGGATCGTCGCGGCGGCGGCGGCGTTCGCGGTCCTGGTCGCCTTCGGCCCGAAGCGGCTCGGCCTGATCGTGAACCTGGTCCTCGGCGTCGCCGCCGGCTCCGTGCTGGTCGCGTTCGCGAGCGGCCGCGACGAGCTGTTCCAGTACCCCGGGGCACCCCCCGCGGAGGCCGAGGCGGGCGGCATGCTGCTGCTGACGGTGCTCGTGGTGCTCGTGGCCGGGCTGCTTCGCTACGCCCTCGATCGCCCCCTGGGCTCGCTCTCGGTCGCCCGCATTCCGCGCAACGGTGTGAGGATCGCTGTGGTGACGGTCGCGATCGCTGCGGTTGTGGGGATCGTCGCCCTCGACCCGGTTCAGCGCTTCGAGGACTTCAAGGCGCCACCCAGCGGCGACGAGGTCACCTCCGGGCAGCCTGATCTGCTGCGCTCGGGTGGAAGCGGCCGCTACCAGTTCTGGGAGGTCGCCGTGAATGCCTTCGCCGACGCCCCGCTCGGGGGGCTGGGCTCGGGCGGATACGGCGCCTACTGGCTCCAGCACCGGGACTATCCGCTGACCGCGACCCGCGCCCATTCGCTCGCCTTCGAGAGCCTGGCGGAGCTCGGCCTCGTCGGCCTCGCTCTCGTGATCGGGTTCTTTGCCACCGCCTTGGTGAGCGGCGTCCGGCGCCGGCGAGCGCCCGGGCCGTCGCCCGAGATCGGCCCGGCGGTCGGCGTGCTCGTGGTCGGGCGTGCTGGCGGCCGCCGTCGACTGGACCTGGGACCTGCCGGCGGTCTTCGTGCCCGCGATGATCGCCGCGGCATTGCTCGCCGGGCCCGCGACGCAGCCCACCGACCGGGTGCCGACCGATCCGGCGACGGCGTGGGGCGAGGTCCGCAGCCGCCGACGCTTCGCCGGCGGCGTCGCGGTCCTGCTGGTCGCCTGGCTCTCGATCTGCGCCGGCGGCCTGCTGCTGCTTTCCGATCACTCGCTCGAGTCGAGCCGTGACGCGGCCTCCCGTGGCGATCTCGAGGCGGCGATCGAGGCCGCCGGCAGACGCCCGCGACCTCGAACCGTGGGCGGCCGAGCCGCGGACACAGCTCGCGCTGCTGTACGAACGACGCCGGCGACTACGTCGCTGCGCTTGAGGCGATGCGAGGGGCGATCGAGCGCTCCCCGCGCGACTTCGAGCTCTACCTGCTCAGAGCGCGCATTGAGCTGGAGGGGGGCGATCTGGCCGCCGCCGAGACGAGCTTCGAGCACGCCCGCCGGCTCAACCCGCTCGACCCGACTCGTTAGCACGCTCCATTCGTTCTCCGCGGCGAGTAGGGAGAGGCCGCCCCGCCCGGATCACTCCTCGTCGTCGTGGGTCGGCTCGAGGGGCAGGCGCTGCTCGAGCCAGCGGTAACGGTCGCTGGTCGGATCGAGCCTCGGGCTCACCTTCTCGAGCCCGTCGGGAAGGTGGAACCAGAGCCGGTAGTGGAGGTGGACGATCTCGGGGAGGTCGAGCTCGCGAGCGCCCGGCGTCAGCGCCTGGCGGTGGCGAAGCGGGTAGTTGTAGGCAGGGGACAGGACCCTGATCCGGTCGTGGTAGTCGGCGGTCACACCCGCCCAGCTGAGCTGGTCCATGAACTGCGGCCAGCGCTTCTGGACGATCCCGGCGTCGAACAGCCGCGCCAGGGCGTCCTCCCAGGCTCCGAACAGCCCGGCCGAGCGGCGCTCCGCGATCAGGCCGCTGTTCCAGTAGGCGCGGATTCGCATCTGGCCGACGGCCGTCTCGGCGAACGGCCGCTGCGTGACGCCGAGCTCCGCGTACATCCGACGCCAGAAAGGCTCGTTCTTGCCCTTGCCCCGCGACCCGGCGATCCGCCTGTCGACCGGGCGCATCGCCGCCACCCAGCCGTCGCCGCCGAGCTCCGAAGGCTCGCCGAGGAAGACGCTGTCGGTATCGGTGAACACGAGGGTCTCGTGATCGAGCTCGCGCTCGGCCCAGGCCGAGACGGCAACCTTGTTGAAGGTCGGGATCTCGTCGAAGCGCTCGACCAGGGGCTCATCGATGAACGTCGCGCCGTGGGCCTCCAGCCGTTCGACCGTCGCCGGTTCGGGGCCGTGGTCGCGGCGCGGCGCGAAGGCGTAGACGGGCGATTCGCTCCAGGCGCCGCCCCAGGTGCGCAGGCTCTCGACCAGGAGCACCGCCTCGCTCTCAAGCCTGCCGCGCTCGACGCAGATCAGAAATGCCGTGGTTGCGCTCAAAGCGACGGGGGAGGGTAGATCATTGAACCGGCTCACCCACGGGCCCGGGTTCGCTCCCTTCGGTGACGGCGGAGGTTAGGCTCTGGGCACAATGTTGGAGGGTCCCCCTGCCGCTAGAGGCGGATCAGGGCGGTCGGGACGAGGCTCGCAGGCCTCGCTTCTGGCGCGATGCCCTGCGCCGCCGCCTGCTCGCGGTCGCCGATCTGATCGCGGCCGTCGCGGCGAGCATCGTCGTCGCAAGCTCGACCGCCGATGCCTTCTGGGCCCTCGTCCTGCTCCCGGTCTGGATCGTGCTGGCGAAGCTGATCGGCCTCTACGACCGTGACCACGCCGCAATTCGCCACCTGACGATCGACGAGTTGCCGGCGATCGCCGCCTGGGGGGGTGCGGGGATCGCGATGCTGGCGCTGATCCTGCCCCAGACCCCCGCCGGCGACGTCGATCCGGCCGCCGCCCTGGTGGGCTGGCTGGTGGCCACCGCCGTCGCCCTGGTGGGGCGGGGCGGGGCGCGTTGGCTGTGGCGACGGACGACCCCGCCGGAGCTGACCGCCGTGCTCGGTGCAGGTGATCTCGCCGAGATGATCCGTCGCAAGCTCGAGCTGTTCCCCGACATGCACCTGCGCCTCGTCGACGACGGCACGCCACGGGCGTTCGACGACCTCGTCACCCAGGTCGACCGCGTGATCTTCGCCTCCGACGTGATGGAGCCCGGCGAGGTCGGCGGACTGGTCGCCGAGTGCCGTGAGCGACAGGTGAAGCTGAGCGTGATCTCGCCGCTGCACGGGCGAGCGGGGCCGGTGCGGCTCTCGCGCGTCGCGGACCTGCCGGTGCTCGAGTACGAGACCTGGGATCCCTCGCGCTCGACGGCGATGATCAAGCGCGGATTCGACATCGTCGTCTCGTCGGTCGGTCTGCTGGTCACCGCGCCGCTGTTCCCGGTGATCGCGCTTGCCATCAGGCTCGACTCGAAGGGACCGGTGTTCTTCTCGCAGGCGCGGGCCGGGCTCGACGGCCGCCCGTTCGAGATGCACAAGTTCCGCACCATGGTCGCCGACGCCGAGGACCGCCTCGCCGACGTGGTCCGGCTCGATGACCTTCGCGAGCCGGTGTTCAAGCTCTCCGAGGATCCCCGCGTGACCCGGGTCGGCCGCTTCCTGCGCCGCCTCAGCCTCGACGAGCTACCGCAGCTCTGGAACGTGCTGCGGGGCGAGATGAGCATCGTCGGCCCGCGCCCCGAGCAGATCGAGCTGGTTGAGCGCTACCGGCCCGAGCATCGGTTCCGGCTCAGCGTCAAGCCGGGGATCACCGGGCCGATGCAGGTCTTCGGCCGCGGCGACCTCACCTTCCACGAGCGGCTGGCGGTCGAGCTCGACTACATCGAGAACCTCTCGCTCTCGCGCGATCTGCGGATCATCGCCGAGACGCTTCCGGTCACCCTGCGCGGATCCGGCGCCTATTAGCGGCGCCTCCGAGCACCTGATCTGCCCGGCGTGCGGTGCGGCCGCCTTGCGGCCGTGGCGTGCGGCGACCGCGTCGGATCCTCAACTCGCGGGCGACGTGAGCTTCGAGCTGGTCCGATGCGACCGCTGTGGGACGGCGGTGACGATCGGCGACGCCGACGACCCCGGCGCCCTCTACGAAGCCGGCACGTACGCCGACGCCCGTGGCTGGGCCGCGAGTCTGCTCGGGCCGTTGCGCCGCCTGGCCGAGCGCGACAGGCTGCGATTCGTCGACCGCCTGCCGGCCGGCGCCCGGGTGTTGGAGGTCGGCGCCGGGGACGGCGACCTCGTCGCGCGGATGCGCGAGCGCGGCCTCGACGCCTGGGGGATCGAGCCGTCGCCCGCCGCCGCCGCGGCGGCGCGGGCGAAGGGGATCGAGGTCGCCAACGTCGGCATCGAGGAGGCCGAGGTCGGGCCCGGGAGCCAGGACGCGGTCGTCCTCTGGCACTCGCTCGAGCACTTCGACGACCCCGTCGCGGCGCTTCGGCGGATCGTCGCCTGGCTGCGCCCGGGGGGAACGATCGTGGTCGCGATCCCGAACCTCGACAGCCTGCAGGCGCGGATCGGCGGCGATCGGTGGTTCCATCAGGACGTGCCCAGGCATCGAACCCACTTCACGCCGCGCGGGGCGACCGCAGCTGCTCGAACGCACCGGATTTCGGGTCGGCCGCATCCGCCAGCTCCTGGTCGAGCAGAACCCGCTCGGCATGTGGCAGACGTTGCTCAACCGGCTCACCATCGAGCGCGACTTCGCCTTTCGGCTGGTCAAGGGCGACCTCGGCGCGACGCCCGGCGCGACCCTGGCCAGGGACATGATCGTCACCGTCGTCGCGGGCGCGCTCTCGTCGCCGGTCGCGATCGCGCTCGAGCTGGGCGCCGGCCTCGCCGGGCGGGGTGGCTCGATGGTGATCGAGGCGTCGGTGAGGGGCCCGTAGAGGTGGGCGAGCCCTCGGCCACGGTCATCGTCCCGACGCTCGGCGGCGAGCGCCTCGCGCGGATGCTCGAATCGCTGGCGGGGCAGACGGTGGCCCATCAGACGATCGTGGTCGACAACGGCTCGCCGCCGGAGGCGATCGCGCTCCCCGAGGATCTCGAAGGGGCCGAGATCCTGCGCCTGGAGCGAAACGTGGGCTACACCCGGGCCGTCAACCTCGGCGTCGAGCGCGCGGACGGCGACGTCGCTCGTGCTGCTCAACGACGACTGCGTGGTCGAGCCGCCTTTCGTCGAGCGGATCAGTGCCGCGCTCGACCCTTCCGCCGGAATCGCGATGGCGGCCGGCGTGATGCGCGACTGGCGCGACCGATCGCTGATCGACAGCGCCGGGATGGAGCTCGACCGGACGCTGCTCGTCTTCGACTACCTCAACGGCGAGCCGGTGACGATCCTCGATCGTCCGGTCGAGGATCCCGTCGGGCCCTCCGGCGCAGCGGCCGCCTTCGACCGGCGGACCTTCATCTCGGCCGGCGGCTTCGACGAGAACCTGTTCGCCTACTGGGAGGACGTCGACCTGGTCCTGCGCCTGCGCAGCCTCGGGGTGCGCTGCGCGCTCGCCGCCGGCGCGATCGGCGATCACGAGCACTCGGCCACGCTCGGATCGGGCTCGGCGCGCAAGAACTACCTGATGGGCTTCGGGCGCGGGTACGTGCTACGCAAGTGGGGCGTCCTGACACCGCCTCGGATCGGTCCGGTGTTGTTGCGCGAGGGGGCGCTGTGCGCGGGGCAGGCGGTGATCGATCGCAACCTCTCGGGCCTGCGCGGCCGGGTGCACGGATACCGCCGCGCCGAGCCACTCGAGCGCTACCCGGCGGAGCTGCCGTTGGCGCGCTCGCACGGCGCCGTCTCGACCCTGCGCCGGCGCGCCCTACGCCGGGCGCGACTGCGATCTCGGAGATCCTCGCCAGCCCCCGCCGCCCCGGACACGCTCGCCGTCTTCCATCTCGCCGACACGAGCGGCCCCTCGCGCTCGCTCGAGGCCGAGATGCGCTGGCTCGGCGACGCCGGGACGCTGACCATGGTCGTCCCGGACTTGGGGGCGACAGCCCGATCGCTGGCCGATGCGGGCGAGGTGATCGCGCTCGACTACGAGGCGCTGACGATGCCCTCGGGAGGCGTGCTCGGCGCCCTCGGCGAGTCGCGACGGCTGGCGCGCGACGTGCGCATGTTCCGGCGCGAGATCCGCCGCCGCCGGCCGGGGCTGGTGGTCCAGGTCACGACGATGCTGCCCGCGGTCGCGATCGCGGCCTCGCTCGAGCGGCTGCCCGTGCTGGTCTACTGCGGCGAGCTCTTCGACCGCCGGTTCGCGGCCGGTGGCGTCGGGCGGGCGCTCGGCGGACGGCTGCTCCTGGGGCTGACCGGGCGAACGGCGGACGGGATCGTCGCCTGCTCGAAGGCCGTGGCGGCGCAGTTCGACGGTGCGCCCGCCGCGGTCGAACTGGTGTACCCGCCGATCGGCGACCACTCGGGTGGTGACGGGCCCGGACTGCGAGCCCGCCACGGTATTCCCGCGGGCGCCCCGCTGCTCGCGGCGGTCGGCAACCTGACCGAGGGCCGGGGTCAGGACCTGCTGATCGGCGCGATGCCGGCGATCCTGCAGCGGGCCCCGGAGGCACGCTGCCTGATCGCCGGCGAGGCGTTTCCACGGCCTCAGGATCTCGACTACCGGGATCGCCTGCTGGCGCTGATCGGGGACCTGCGCCTCGCCGGACGGGTGATCCTGGCCGGGCCACGTCGAGCGCGTGGCCGACGTCTACGCAGCGGCCGACCTGATCGTCAACCCGGCTCGCGCCGCTGAGTCCTTCGGCCGGGTGGCCTTCGAGGCCGCGACCGCCCGGACCCCTTCGATCGTCACTCGGGTGGGCGCCAGCGAGGAGCTGCTGCGCGACGGCGTCTCGGTGCTGAGCGTCGCGCCGGAGGACTCTGGAGCGATCGCGGGCGCGGCCGGCCGGCTGCTTTCAGAGCCCGGCCTCGGCGGCATGCTGGCCGCGGGCGCCGCGGAGGTCGCTGCCGAGCGCCTGCGGCCCGAGCAGGGCCTGGCCGGGTTTCAGCGGGCGGTCGAGGCGACGCTCGCGCGCGCCCGTTCGCCTCGCCCCTAGATCTCCTCGGCGATTCGCGGCGCTCCGCGGTTGAACGCCCACACGCTGAGCACGCAGGTCGCCACGAACAGCAGCGCCGGGATGATCACCAGGAGCGGGTTGCCGTCCGCCGCTTCGACCGCGCCGGGGGCGGTCGGGTCGATGATCCACTCGCGCGCCTGCTCGAAGATCGGGCTCAGCGGGTTGCACATGACGACCTCTTTGAACGGCGACTGCGGAATATTGATCGGATAGAGCACCGGCGTCGCGTAGAAGAGCATCGTCGAGAGCACGGTCCAGATGATCGAGACGTCGCGCACCCGTACGAAGAGGACGGCGAGCAACATCGAGACGGCAGTGGTGATCAGCACGATCGCCCCGATCAGCAGCGGGGTGAGGATCCAGGTCCAGACCGGCTCGACCCCGTAGCCGATCAGGAAGATGAAGACGACGACGAGGCTCAGGGCGAGCTGGAGCGCGTTCGTGATCACCACCGCGAGCGGGATCACGAGGCGCGGGAACTGCATCTTGCGAACCACGTTCTCGCTCCGCACCACCGAGGTCACGGCGTTGCCGGTGGCATCGGCGAAGAACGTGAACAGCATGATGTTGAACAGCAGCATCGCCGGGTAGTTCTTGACGTCGTCGCCGAAGCGGAAGACCTGGGTGAAGACCAACAGCAGGACTCCGAACAGCAGCAGCGGACGGAGGAACGACCAGGCGAAGCCCAGGGCCGTTCCGTGGTAGCCGAGCTTGAACTCGGTGATCGAAGTGAGCCAGAGCAGGTCGAAGAAGCGCCGCGCCCCGCCGCCGAGCGCCGAGGGCCCGGTGATGTCCTGCAGGCCGGCAGTGCCCGGCCTCGCGGCGCTGTCGGCGGCGCTCATTTGCCGCCCTCGTGTTCGACCGAAGCCTCGCAGTCGAGCTGGACCAGGCCACCGAACGGCTTCAGCCCGTAGACGACGAAGTCGGCGGCATGCTTGCGGAACGCCATCATCTCCATCTGGGGTGCCAACCGGCCGACCGCGCAGTTGAGGTAGTAGTGACCCGAGGCCAGTGGGTTCGCGACCTGAGCCCGCAGGTGCACCCGCTCGCCCGGCTCGAGCACCCGCTCCGCCTCCGGGCCCTCCAGCCCCCACGGCTCGGGCGAGAAGATTCCCAGGCCGTCCCCATCGAGGAGCTGAAAGCCGAACATCGGCCGCTCGATCCGCGTCCTCGCCTCGATCGTGATCTCGATCCGGATCGGCTGGCGCGCCTCCAGGCTCGTTATCGGCTCACCCGCTTCGTCGACGATCCGGACGTCGACGAACTTCGCCACGTCGGCGCCACCGCGAAACCGCACGTCCTCGGACTCCTTGTCCGCCCGGCGGTGCTCGAAGTTCAGCTTCAGGTAGCGCCGGGCGACGTCGCCGGCGTCGCCGGACTGCAGGATCCGCCCGCCCTCGAGCAGGATCGCGCGGTCACAGTGCCCCTGGACCGTCTGCATGTCGTGGGTGACGAGCACGATCGGTGCGCCCCTCGCGGTGCAGCCGGCTGAAGGCGTCGAACGACTTCTGCTGGAAGGCCGCGTCGCCGACCGCCAGCACCTCGTCGATCAGCAGCACGTCGGCGTCGACCTGGGTCAGCAGCGAGAAGCCGAGCCGGACCAGCATCCCCGAGGAGTAGTTCTTGAGCTTCAGCTCGGAGAACTCCTCGAGCTCGGCGAACTCGATCACCTCGTCGAAGCGCCGGCGCGCCTCGCGCGGGGTGAGGCCCATCATCACGCCGTTGAGGACGACGTTGTCGTGCGCGCTCAGCTCGAGGTTGAAGCCGACGCCGAGCTCGATGAACGGGACCACGCGGCCGGCGATCCGGATCCGGCCCGCGTCGGCGCTGTAGATGCTGCCGAGCAGCTTCAGCAGGGTGCTCTTGCCGGAGCCGTTGCGGCCGACGATGCCGAAGAACTCGCCGCGCTCGACGTCGAAGCTGACATCGTCGAGCGCCTGCAGGCGCCGGTACTCGGCGCGCTCGAACGGTCTCACGGCCCGCTCCTTGAGCGTGTCGCGCTTCTGGGTCGGGATCATGTAGCTCTTCGAGAGGCCCTGGACGTCGATCGAGATCTCGCGTGGGCTGGTCTCCGGGGCCGAGAGGACCTCGGCGGCTGATTTGGTTTCGGTGGTCATCGTCTGGGACCCGATCGGGCGCTCAGATTACATTCAGTCCGGCGATCGGCCGTGGCCGAGCACGCGGCGCGCGCGGCGCGCGCGATCGACCGAGCGACGGATCGGTAGCGTGAGGCGACCGAACCGGTTCTCGTACAGGGCCTCGAACTGGCGCTCGCGCTCGGTGGCGGCCGAGAACAGCTGCTGGGTCAGCACCGGCATCGCGGCCAGTAGCTCGCGGGGGGCGCTGGAATAGGCATCGAGGATCGCGCTGCGCCGACGCGACTGCTCGACGATCGACATCGGCGCAAGAGAGCCCGGAGAGCCGATCACCAGAGGCTCCGGCAGAACCTCGATCCGCATCCCGGCGATGGCGGCACGGCAGAGCAGGTGATGACCGCGATCCGCCAACTCCACCTCGCCCGACAGGCCGCCGAGCCGCTCGAGAGCGTCACGCCGGATCATGAACGCCGCATCGCCGAAGCATCGGCGCAGCAGCCCGGCGATTGGTGGGCCGCCCACCGGCACCCGGGTCACCTCGTCACGGCCACCCGCCGCGCGCGCGGTTACGGCCAGGGCGATCACCTCGGCGTCGGAGATGCCGGCGGCGCGCTCGAGCGTCTCCATCGCCCCGTCGGCGAGAAGGGAGCCGGGTGGGAGGAAGAGGATGGTGTCGGCGTCGTGGGTCTCGGGCTCGGAGCCGAGCTCGGCCACGCCGATGCTCGGCGCCGGGCGCGCGCCGCCGGGGCCCGGCGCGGTTGGCATCACCGCGGCGTGCCAGTACACGTGAGCGTCGCGGCAGGCGCTTGCGTCCACCGCTGCGCGAGGAACGTCGAGCGTCTCGGCCGAGACGGCGTCGGCCAGCCGCTGAGCCAATTCGGCGGTTCCGCGGGATGAAGATCGCGGCCGGTCCGCCTCGGGGTCGAACGTCGCCCGTGCCAGGTCCCGCGGGTCGATCAGCTCGGCGGTGCCGCCGACGCGCGAGGCGATGAACGGGATCTCGAGGGCGAGCGCCTCGTAGACGGTGTTCGGCGAGTTGTCGGCGAGCGACGGGATCACGGTCATCCGCCGCCCCGGCGAGCGCAGGTAGGCGAGCGCGTCGGGCTGGCCGAGGTCGTCGACGATCTCCACCGGCCACGGCCAGCGTGCCTGGCGACGGCGCAGGTACTCGTCGCCGGCATCGACGCCGTCGATCGACGCTCGCTTGCCGAGGAAGGTCGACCTTGCATCCGGCGCCGCGATCGCTGCTCGGCGAGCAGGTCGAGGGCGTCGCAGAACACCCGCAGGCCCTTGCGCGGCTCGAGCCGGCCGAAGAACACGAGCTCGGTCGGCTCGGTCGCTGCGACGGGCGGTCGCCGGCTCCAGTGTCGGCTGCGGCGCGCGAGCGCACGTACTGCTGCACGAAGTGGCGCTCGGGCAGCTTCCAGTCCCTGGCGCGCATCCAGTCGAGCATGTAGGCGCTCGGGCTGATCAGCGACGTCGCAGAGCTCGACGCAGCGGCGCTCGATGAAGTCGTCGGCGAAGTCGTCGAGCGCCTGGAACAGGGTCCCGTTGGACTCCAGCACCCAGCTGGTCGAGCTGTGCGGTCCGACCGCGATCGTCGTCTGCTCGAACGCGATCCCGAGCCGCGGCGCGCAGATCGTGTAGTAGCCGTGGCCGAGGACCTCGGGGAAGTGGATGACGTCGAAGGGCCGCTCGCGCTCCAGCTCGCGCAGCCACCGATACGCCTGGTATGAGCGGACCGCATGGCGGTGCCCTGTCTCCAGCCGCTCGCGCGGTCGCCTGCGGCAGGCGCTGCAGGTCGATCCCGCGCTCGCGATAGCGACGCACCCAGTGGCCGAACGGCTCGGCCGTCGGATCCGTCCCAGCCCGTGAACAGCAGCGTCACCTCGTGCTCGGCCTCGGCCAGGGCCTCGGCGAGCGAGGTGTACGCCGTGCCGATCCCCCCGTGTTCGGGTCGGGCCGACGAACTCGTAGCTGGCGATGCACACGCGGGGCTCGGCGCCTCGCCGGCGGCAGGCTTGCGCCCGGGTCGAAGCCGAGCCCGCAGCGGCCCCGGGGCAAGCGCCGCGCGTACCTCGGCCCGGGCGGTTTCGCGATACGGCGCAGGTCATCCCCGCCCTGCGGCCCGAGCGATCCGTGCCGCGTCGGTGAGGCCGATCCAGACGGTCTCCAGCCCGGCTCGCGCGAGCAGGGCGAGCAGCGCCTCGGCGTTCCAGCGCGCCGTGCCGGCGTCTCGAGGCGGGCACGAGCTCGCGGTCGACGGTCGAGACCAGCGCCGCCGGGACATCATCGAGCAGCTGCCGCAGCTCGGCGAGCGCCGGGCTCGGGTCCTCGAGCTCCTCCAGCAGGCAGTCGCAGACCACCAACGAGTTCTCGGCCGCCTCGCGGGCGGCGGTCGGCAGCTGCGCGCCCGGCTCCCAGGCAAGCGTCTGGGCACCTGGGGCGCCAGCGCTCGCACCGATTCCAACTCGGGCTCGAGATCGAGCGCGAGCACCGGGACCCGCGCGGCGAGCTCGGCCAGCCGCTCGGGCGCGCGGCAGCCCAGGGCGACGACGCCCTCGGCTCCGAGCCGCAGGACGAGGTCGACGGTCAGCCGGGCGAGGTCGGACACGTCAGACGCGCGGTTGGCGATCACGCGGTACGCCGAGGCGATCGAGTGGACGTGCTCGGTGGAGGTTCGGCACTTGTAGCGCAGGGCCGGGAAGAGGACGCCTTCGAGCGCGCGCGCCGAGAGGTCGCGCTTCGGTCCCAGCCACTCGCGCGCGATCCAGGCAAGGGTGACGTAGACGGAGTGGACCCCGCCCGACGTCGGCGACCTCGAACCCGTGACGCTCGACCTCGCGTCGAGGCCATCGATCGTGTAGCGCTGATAGTCGGTCGGATCGAGGTGCTCGGGCTGCATGAACGGCACGCACAGATACAGGACGCCCGCCGGGCTTGCAGACGCGCTCGAACTCCGCCAGCACCTCCTCGGGGTTCTCGACGTGCTCGAGCACCGCGTTGCAGATGATCGCGTCGAAGGATCCGTCCTCGACCGGGATCTGGTGCAGCGGCGCCGCGTAGTGGATGTGCGGGGCCGCCTTGATGTCCTGATTGAAGAGCTCGCCCTCGACCAGGTCGCTGATGTCGCGGCTGCCGGCGCCCGCGTTGAGGACCCGCCCGGAGAAGAGATGCCGGTACGGCAGCAGCTCGTTTTCGAGCGGCGGAAAGATGTCCTGCATGGCGAGACCCCTGCTAATGCCCATTTAGCGGAATACTAAGGGTGGTATCGGGTCGGGTCGGCATGGAAAGCCGGGCCGGGAGAGGGGATGTGGAAAATGATCGCTTTCTGTTCCGCGGTCACGTCACAGGACAAGTACGAGCGCTTCGCGCTCCCGGGTTGCCGGCTGGCCGCCGAGGCCGACTCGGTGTTGATCGCGGCGCCGAACGAGGGCAGCACCCTGTCGCAGGGTTACAACGGGATCCTCGATCAGCTCGCCGAGCGGGACGAGCTCGAGGCCGTGGTGCTCCTGCATCAGGACCTCGAGATCCGCAACCCGGACTTCGTTGAAGTCGTCCGCGGCTGCCTTGCCGACCCCGAGGTGGCGATCATCGGCGCCGCGGGTGCGCCGCGGGTGCGCGGTCTCGACTGGTGGGAGCCCGGCCCCGTGATCGGCGACTTCGAGTGGGCGTACCAGCGCGACGGCGGCGGCACCGTGGCGAAGGACAACTGGACCAACTTCGTCGAGGTCACCGGCGTGCATCCGGTCGCCGCCGTAGACGGGATGATCCTGGTCTCTCGAGCTGGGCGGCGCGAAACCTGCGCTTCGACGAGGAGATCGACCCATCCGCGCACGGCTACGACATCGACCTCTGCTTCCAGGCCACCGAGGCGCGCAAGCAGATCGTCGTCGCGGGCCTCGGGGTGACCCACCACCACGAGCTCGAGGTGATGATGAGCTACGAGGATTGGATCAAGGCCCACATCCGGATCGCGGAGAAGTGGGAGGGGCGGCTCGCCAAAGCGGGCCGCGAGGGCGATTGGAAGGAGCGCGCCCGTCGCGCCGAGGCCGAGGCCGGCGCGGCGAAAATCGACAGGGACTCGTTGAGCATGCTTCGCAACGAAGCCGACCGCAAGGCGGGGATGTTCTGGGAGCGGATCGTCACCCTCGAGCGCCGCCAACGAGTCCTCAAGCGCCTCGCCGGGCCCCTGAAGGGCCCGATGATCGCCGCGCGCCGGCGCAAGGAGCGGGTCGCCGGACGGTTGCCCTGAGCGCGGCTCAGTCGCCCTGCATGGCGCGCCGCAGACGTTCCCGGGAGACCGCTGACCAACCGCCGCGGGCTCTCAGATCCGAGAGCTTTTCGGCCACCGCCAGCGCCCTCGAATCGAGCATCGGGCGCAGCTCGGCCTCGAGCGCGTAGACCCTGCTCGCCTTTTCGCCGAGATGGATGCGCTCGACCAGTTGGACGACGCGATTTCCCTCCAGGCGCTCGAGCACCGGATGGTCGTGCAGCGGCTCGACGAGCCGGGCGACCTCGGGCCCCCACCCGGCGTCGGTGGGCCAGAGCACGGCGAACCCGAAGAAGGCCGGGACGCGAGCGAAGCTGAGCCCGTCGCGCGGGCCGACGAAGTCCTCGATCGCGGTCAACACCCCGTTGCCGGGCCCCCCCTCGTGGGCGGCCACGCAGCTGTAGCGCAGCCCCACCCCCGGCTCGGGGGGGTCCTTCCAGGGCACCAGGCAGACGTCGTGGGCGAGCGGCTGGCGGTGCTCCTCGGGTATCCGCTCGGGGACGTAGTAGGAATCGCGGCGCGCGTGAGGCCAGCAGACGTCGTGAAACAGCACGAGCGGAAACCGCGTGTCCGCACAGACCCTCTCGATCGCCCGCAGCTCCTCGCTGACGGTGTAGTAGTTGTGGTCGCCGTCGATCACGTAGGCGTCGAGCGGCGGCAGGGACGGGATCGCATCCGCGCTCAGCTCCTCGATCAGCTCCAGCCTCGCATTGGTCTCGGCGAGCTCGTAGAGCTCCGGCTGGGGTAAGGGATCGACTGCGATCACCCGGGCGCGATCGCCACCCCACGCCAGCAGTTCCCGCGTGAAGGCTCCGTACTCGGAGCCGACCTCGACCACCGATTGGATCCCGGCCGCGTCGAAGCACCCGAACACCAACTCGCGGTTGTTGGCCAGCGAGTAGCCGGAACGGTCTCGATCGTAGGGGTCGAGCGGGTCGCCGTCGGTGGCGAAATCGCTCTCTCGGGGGAGGGTCATCGCCGGGCAGCCTAGATGATTGATATGCGCCTGGATCCGCAGCAACCATCTAGTGTCCGGCCGATGATCGCCTTCGCGTCCGCGGTGACCCATACCGAGACCTACGAGCGGTGCGCCGAGCCGGGGATCCACCTGGCGGCCGAGCCCGACAGCGAGATCCTCACCTACGGCAGCGTCGGCTCGCTGTCGCTGAACTACAACATGCTGCTCGACCGCGCCAAGCGCCTCGAGGGCCTGGAGGCGCTCGTGCTAGTCCACCAGGACGCCGAGATCGTCAGCGGCGACTTCTGCGCGCGGGTCAGGGAGGCGCTCGAGGACCCGCAGGTGGCGATCGTCGGCTGCGTCGGCGCGGTCGGCGTGCGCAGCATCGCCTGGTGGGAGGGCTCGGTCACCTGGGCGTCATTCACCCACCGCTACCCCGAGCACGGTGGCGGCGAGTTTCCCGGCTTGAGCTGGGTCGGCGACGACGGCGCCCCTGCCTACGCCAGAACCGGCGAGGTGGACTCGATCGACGGCTTCGTGATGGCGCTCTCGCCGTGGGCGGTGCGCGCCTGCGCTTCGACGAGACCCTGGGCCCGATCCACGGCTACGACTTCGACATCTGCTGCCAGGCGCGGGCGGCCGGAAAGAAGGTGGTGACCGCGGACCTGCGGGTCGTTCACCACCACTCGCTCGGCCTGATCGGCGACATCGAGGCCTGGATCGATGCCTACGTCAGGACGGCCGAGAAGTGGAGCGATCGGATCCCCGGCGGTGGGGACCGCGCCGGGCGACTGGGAGCAGCGCGCCAGACGGGCCGAGGCAGAGGCCGCCGCCGCCCGCGTCCGGGTCGGCGAGGGCAGGCTGGTCAGCGACGCCCAGATCCGTCGCATCGAGGTGCTCGAGCGTGAGCTCGACAGCGTGCGCCGCAGCCCGAGTTGGCGGCTGACCGCGCCGCTGCGCGCGCTCAAGCGGCGGCGCTAGAAGCTGGCCGGCGAGGCCGGCCCCCGCCGCCGGGCAGGCCGAGCCGGCAGCGAAGCAGGGTTCGAAGCACGCGGACGCCGTCGATCGCGGTGAGCTTCTTGCCTTCCTCGCGGCTGCGCGCCGTGTACGCGATCGGCACCTCGTGGATGCGGACCCCGGCGAGCAACAGGCGGGCCGTGATCTCGGGCTCGATCGCGAACCCGTCCTCGCGCAGTTCCAGGCTGCGAAAGAGCTCCGTCCGCATGCCCTTGTGGCAGGTCATGATGTCCGAGAGCCAGCAGTTGTAGAGGAGGTTGCAGGCGAAGGTGACGCCCTTGTTGCCGACGACGTACCAGAAGCTGAACGCGCTGTGAGACTCGAACGCGCGGGTGCCGAACACGGCCTCGGCGCGTCCGGCGACCAACGGCTCGAGCACCGGGCGCAGGTCGGCCGGCTCGTACTCGAGGTCGGCATCCATGATCAGCGACCAGGTGCCCTGGGCGTGCTCGAGCGCGGTTTGGATCGCGCCCCCCTTGCCACGGTTCAGCTCATGCTCGACCACCGTCACGCGCCCCGGCCAGTCGGTGTCGGCGAGGATCTCGCGGGTGCCGTCGGTGGAGCCGTCGTCGACGATCACCAGCTCGACCTCGTCCACGGGCAGGTCGGCTCCGAGAGTGCCCCGGATTGCCTGCGCGATGGTCGCCCGCTCGTTGAACGCGGGCATCAGGATCGATAGGTCGACGCCGGTCAAGGCGCGTCAAGATAGCGACCGACGCCCGGTCGGCCTCCCTTCGCTTCGTCAGCGCTCGAGCACCAGCCCGAGGAAGCGCTTGGTGCGCTCCTGCCGCGGGTTGCCGAGCACCTCGGCCGGCGGGCCCTCCTCGAGGATCACGCCCTCGTCCATGAACACCACCCGGCTCGCGACGTCGCGCGCGAAGCCCATCTCGTGGGTGACGACGAGCATCGTCATGCCCTCCTCGGCGAGCTCGCGCATCACGTCGAGGACCTCGCTTGACCAGCTCGGGGTCGAGCGCGCTGGTGAGCTCGTCGAACAGCATCACGTGCGGGTCCATCGCCAGCGCCCGCGCGATCGCGACCCGCTGCTGCTGGCCGCCCGAGAGCCGGTCCGGGTACTCGTTCGCCTTCTCGGCCAGGCCGACCCGCCGGAGCAGCGCCTCGGCCTTGCTCGTGTGCCTCCGAGCCCTTCCGGTCGAGCACCTTCTCCTGAGCGATGGAGACGTTCTCGAGCGCGCTCTTGTGCGGGAACAGGTTGAACTGCTGGAACACCATCCCGACCCGGCGGCGGACGAAGTCGACGCCTTCGACCGCCGCGTCGCCGGTGATCTCCTTGCCCTCGAGCAGGATCCGGCCCTCCTCCGGCGGCTCGAGCAGGTTGATGCAGCGCAGCAGCGTCGACTTGCCCGAGCCGCTCGGGCCGATCACGCAGACGACCTCCCCCCGCGCGACCTCGAGATCGACCCCCCGCAGCACGCGCAGGTCACCGAACCGCTTGCAGACCCCATCGAGGCGCAACATCTCGGCGGCCTCCACGTCAGGCCTCCGCGACCTGGTGGCCGGTGGCCTCAGGCGGAAGCTCGTCCGTGCCGTCACCGCCGGTGGGCCTGCCTCCGCGCGAGGTGCTGCTCCTGTTCGCGGGCGATCAGGCGGTCGACCATGCGCGCGAGCGGGATCGTGACGATCAGGAAGAAGATCGCCCCCAGGATCAGCCCCGAGCCGTTGAAGAGGTTCGACTGCACGTCGCGACCGGCCTGGACCACCTCGACCGCGCCGAGGACGCTGACCAGCGAGGTGTCCTTCATCAGCGCGATGAAGTCGTTGAGCAACGGCGGGATCACCTTGGTCACCGCCTGGGGCACGATCACGTACCGCATCGACTGGCCGTGGCTCATCCCCAGCGAGCGCGCCGCCTCCATCTGCCCGCGCGGCACCGCCTCGATTCCCGCCCGGTAGACCTCCGCCATGTAGGCGCCGTAGGTGATCGTCGAGCCCGAACACCCCGTACCAGAACGGCGAGGGCTCGCCGAACCACTCGGGGATTCCGATGAAGCGGGGGAGAACCTCGCCGCCGATCGGGGCTGCGAGGGTGCTCAGACCGCCCGAGATCAGCAGCAGCACCAGCAGCAGCGGGATCCCGCGGAAGACGTCGATGTAGCCGATCGTCAGCCATCGCACGGGCGCCAGCGCCCTGCCCGGCAGCTGCCGGAGCACCGACAGGATCAGCCCCCAGCTCAGGGCGAGCACCCCCGAGATGACCGAGAGCTTGATCGTCACCCAGAACCCGTTCAGGATCGGGCTGAAGTTGTCGCTCATGACGTTGAGGTCGAAGTAGTACTGGCGGATGAACTCCATCTGGCTCCCCTGGGTCGAGGTCGAGCCCGACCCTATCCGTAACGCAGAGGGGGCGCCACCGGCGCCCCCTCGCGTGCGTCGATTTCGGCTTCGGTCAGCTCGGGTTCTCGGTCGTCCCCTCGAGCACCGACTTCGGCGGATCGGTGGTGAAGTACTTCTGGTACAGGTCGGTGAGCGTGCCGTCGTCCTTGATCGTCTGCAGCGCCTTGTCGACGGCGGCCACCAGGTCCGGGTTCTCCTTCGACATCGCGAAGCCGTAGAACTCGTTGGTCGGGATCGTCTCGACGATCTCGATTCCCGCCCTGCTTCTCCTTCGCGTCGGCGGCGACCGGGAGGTCGATGATCGCGGCGTCGACCTGTCCCGTGACCACGGCGCTGATCGCGTCCGGGCCCTCGGGGAAGCCGCGGACCTCGGCGGCGTCGGTCTCGCTCGTTCCCGTAGGCCTCGCCGGTGGTCGCGTCCTGGGCGCTGACGATCTTGCCGGCCAGGTCGTCGGTCGACGTGATGTCCGTGTTGCCCTCGGCCACGACCAGCGCCTGGTCGGCCGCGAAGTAGGGGTCGGAGAAGTCGACCGTCTTCTGCCGGCCGGGGGTGATCGTCGACGCTGCCGCGGCGGCGTCGAATTGGCCGGCCGCGACGTTGCGGAAGATCGTGTCGAACGAGGTGTCCTGGTACTCCGGCGGTCAGCCCGAGCTGATCGGCGATCGCGTTCATGACCTCGATGTCATAGCCGGAGATGTCGGGCGGCTGGCCGATCTCGAACGGGGGTAGGGGGTGTCCGCGCCCACGAGCAGGGTGCCATCGGTGATCGTGGTGACGTCTGCACCGCCGCTCGTCGCCGTGGTGTCGCCGCTGTCGTCGCTGCCACAGCCGGTGACTGCCAGCCCGGTAGCGAATAGCGCCACGAGCCCGATCACGAGCCAAGTTCGAGTTCCTCTCACGATTTCCCCTTTATCGAAGGCCAGAGTTGGGGTCAACATACATCTCCCGGCCCGAGGTGGCGTGTTATCGCTCGCGCGGGCGCCCATTCGTTGGGCAGCCGAAGATCACGATCGCCGCGCCGCGCTCCATTCCCGCGCCTCACGCCCGAGTGCCGCCAGCGGTCCGAGGCCGTCCAGCGCCCTGACCAGGCGAGCGCGAGCGGCGACGCTCCGGGAGCCGCAGACCGCGACCGCCACCCCGTCCGCCGGGTGCTCGAAGTGCAGGCCGAGCTCGCGCTGCCAGCGCTGCAACGTCCATCGCTCGCCCGACCGCGCGGCGTCGTCGAGAATCACCTTCGCGCCCGGCGCCAGCCGGCTCGCGAGCCTCGGCAGCGCCGGGTAGCGTGAGCGCTCGAGCCCGAGGCCGGGGGACGCCGGCGGGCCGTCGACGAGCAGCAGATCGACCCCGGCCTGCGGCAGCTCGTCGAGCGCGTCGGCTGAATACCACTCGCACCCCGGTTGGGCGAGCCGGTCGGGCTTCAGCGGCGCCTCGATCACGCGAGCCTGGCCGCCGAGGCCCTCGGCGGCGATCCGTCGCCGGGTCAGACCTGCCCAGTCGCGATCGTGCTCGAGGGCGTGCAGCGTGCCGTCGCCGCGGTCGCGCAGCAGGCGCGCGATCAGGATCGTGCTCACGCCCGAGCCGCACTCGACGATTCGCCGCCGGCCAGTGGCGACCTCGGTGAGCACGAGCTCGAGCGCCCCGGGGTCGAGCGACCAATCGTTGAGGTCTATCGGCGGCCCGGCGTCGAGCAGTCGCCGCAGCCACCCGCCTCGGGAGTGCCTCTTCGATGCCATGGCGCCCGAATCTATCCGCCGGCTCGGGCTCCGGCCAGCCAGGCGACGGGCTCGCCGTCGGCGGAGGCGAGCTCGACCCCCAGGCGGGAGGCGATCGACGGTGCGAGGTCGAGGGCGGCGATCGGCGGCTTCGGTCCGGCCTCGATCCCTGGGCCGCGGGCTACCAGCAGGCCGTCGAGGCGATGGTCTCCGGTGCGCCAGAGCCTGTACGGGGCATGCACGACGCCGGTCTTCGGCGACCAGACCTTCTCGATCGGGCCACTGCGATTCCAATCGACGAGCAGGTCCGGGAGGGCATCGAGGGAGCGGCGCTCGTAGTGCTCGTCGGTTCGAGTGACGCGGTCGACCGCCGGCGCGCCGGTGTCGACGTTGACGAGCTCGAGCAGATCGTCGGCGAGTCGCTCGCAGATGCGATCGAGCTCGGCGCCGGGCTCGACGATCCCGTCCGGCTCGCGGCCCGCGAGGTTGATCCGGATGCCGCCGTAGACCGTGTTGTTCGGCGAGTTGAAGAAGCGCTGGGCGTTGCGCTCTTCGACTCCGAAGCCCTCATAGACGGCGACGTCGCGGCGGCGAAGCATCGCGGCCATCGGACTCCTCGCGACCCGGCGAGCCGTGGCCGGGAGCCTTGCGTAGGCTCGTTCCGCGACCCCGCCGACGACCGTCGCGAGGCCGCGGTCGCGGGCGTCTATCCGGCGCAGCACCTCGTGCAGCATGTGCGTGCCGTCGAAGTGCTGCGCCATCCCGTGACTGAGCAGGGCGATGACGGTGGTTTCGGGCCCCGCGGACTCGAGGTGAGCGGCGAGGGCGCGGTCGAGCTCTCGGTAGAGCTCGACGACCGGGTCCCCGAGCGCGGCGGCGCGCCCGGGGTCATGCTCCGGATGGCCTCGGTCGTGGACGTGCCAGAGCTGGTGGCCGATCGCGTGGCTCTCACCGAAGATCGAGACGAACAGGTCCCAATCGGATCGTCCGAGCAGCTCGAGCGAGAGCGCTGTCTTGGCACGGGCGCCGGCGATCAACTCCGAGGCGAGGCGACGCTCCTCGTCGAGGGTGCGCCGGTCGCCCGCACGGGCGAAGTAGTCGTCGGGCGCGAACTCGCGCTCGGCGTGCCCGTCGATGCCGAACACCGGATGGAGGCCGAAGCGATCTTCGATCTCCCTGGCGAGCTCCGGGGGGGAGGTGGCGAGGCCGAAGTGGCGATCGTGGCATCCCCACTCGCTGATCTCGATCCCGTCGAACCGCTCCCCCGCGCGGGCGTGCGGTACGTCGATCGCAGCGACCCTGCGTCCAGACTCCGAGATCACGCGCCAGAACGGCGGTGCGCCGAGCTCGTTGGGGCTGGTGAGGCGGCGCTCATAGGTGCCGGCGACGATCTCCTCCCAGCAGTGAAAGCCGGTCTCGGTCACCGACCGTGAGGTGAACAACGTCGGCCAGACCGCGCCGACGACGAAGCCGTACGGATTCTTCGTCTCGGCGGTCGCGCCCGTCTCCAGCAGCTCGGCGATCGCCGGCAGCCTCCCGCTCGCGGCAAGCTCGCGCGCGAGCGCCGGATCGAACGCGTCGAGGCCGATGAGGATGACGCGCCGGGCGCTCACGGGCCGCCGCGAGTCGCCCGGACCCGCTTGCGCACCGTCGCCGTGTCGTCGTCCATGGTCGGTCCGCCCGTCAGCCTGCCGGGCGCGTCGGTCGCGTAGAGGCAGGCGATCGCCGGCAGCACCACCGGATCGCGCTCGGCGCAGAGGCGCGCCAGCAGGTCCCAATCCGCCATCGTCACCAAGCCCTCGTCGAAGCGCGCCTCGGGTAGTCCCGCGCGGTGGGCGATCGCGGATATGTCGGCGAGGTTGTCGTCTCCAAGCCGCTCGCGGTCGAAGGGGTTGAGGTACGCCTGCGGCATCGCCGCGGGCAGCTCCTCGTCGGCGCGGTTGACGTCGTCGATGACGATCGCGCCGTAGGCGACTTGGGTCTCGGGGCGCTGCTCGAAGGCCCAGGCGACGGACTTGAGCCAGCCCGGGTGCATCAGGTTGTCGTCGTCGAGGTATGCGATCAGCGCACCGGTAGCCTCGCCGAGGCCGGCGTTGCGCGCGGCGCCGACCCCGGAGTGGTCGATGCGCAGGGGGCGCAGCCGTCGGTCGGAGATCGACTCCAACAGCTCGGTGGTGTCGTCGGAGCTGCCGTCGTCGATGACGACGAGCTCGAAGTCGGGATAGGTCTGCGCGAACACCGACGCAATCGCCCGCGATAGGAGCTCGGAGCGGTTGCGCGTCGGCATGATCACCGAGATCGCCGGGTTCGTCGCCAGGGTCGCGTACTCGATCCAGGTCATCACCGGTCCGATCGCGGCCAGCTCCTCGAGCCGATCCAGGCGCTGGTTCGCGGCGTCGTAGTGGACCCGCATCGAGCCCACGAGCTCGGTCGTGCCGGCGCGTTGGCGCAGGCGCGCCGTCAGCGCCTCGGCCGGCCCCTGCTCCCGCAACTCGGCGCGCCATCGCTGCAGACGCTCGCGAGGCGATCGGCGGGCATGCTCGTGTCGGTCTCCGTTCACCGCCGCCAGCATATGCCGGGGGTTACTACACTTTCTATAGCGATGCTCGAGCCGACGCTCAACCGGCCCTGTGGAGGCCGCTATGGCAACCTCGTCGAGGCCGTCGGCAACACGCCGCTGGTCGAGTTGCCGCGCCTCTCGCCGAAGCCGGGGGTGCGCATCTTCGCCAAGCTCGAGGGCCGCAACCCGACCGGCTCGGTCAAGGACCGGGTCGCCAAGGCGATGATCGAGGCGGCCGAGGAGGAGGGGTCGATCGAGCCGGGGCAGACGATCCTCGAGCCGACCTCTGGGAACACCGGGATCTCACTGGCGATGATCTGCGGCCGCAAGGGCTATCCGGTCAAGGTGGTGATGCCCGACAACGTCACCGAGGAGCGCACTCAGCTACTGCGCATGTTCGGCGCCGAGATCGTCTACTCGGAGGGCGCCAAGGGTTCCAACGGCGCGGTCATGCTGGCCCTCGAGATGGCCGCCGCCGACTCCTCATACCACATGCCCTACCAGTACGGCAACGCGGCCAATCCCGGCGCTCATTACCACGGCACCGCGGTCGAGATTCTCGACGAGCTCGACCAGGTGAGCGCGTTCGTCGCCGGGCTCGGCACGGGCGGCACGCTGATGGGAGTCGGGCGCCGGCTGAAGGAGAACGATCCCGAGACGAGGATCGTCGCCGCCGAGCCGATGCAGGGTGAGCTCGTCCAGGGGTTGCGCTCGCTCGAGGACGGCTTCATTCCGCCGATCATCGATCTCTCGCTGCTCGACCGCAAGATCATGGTCTCCAACCGCGACGCGATCGTCTGGACCCAGCGGCTGCTGCACGAGGAGGGCTTGTTCGCCGGGGTCTCCGCCGGGGCGATCGCAGCGATCTGCGTCCGTATCGCCGGTGAGCTCGACCAGGGCAACATCGTCTTCATCGTCCCCGACGACGGTTGGAAATACCTCTCGTCAGGCGTATACACCACACCTGTGGAGGAGCTCGAAGGCGTCGAGTCCACCGTTTGGTGGTAGGCGGAAAGCCGCGCGTCGCGCTGGTCTCGCGCGAGGTCGCCCCGTTCGGGGGCGGCGGCATCGGCCGCTACGTGAGCGCGCTTGCCGGACTGCTCGCCGCTGACTTCGAGGTGACGATCTTCACCACCAGCCGTCATCAGCGCGCGCATGACGAGGCGCTCCAATCACGCCCCGAGTCGTTGCCTGCCGCCAAGCTCGCCTTCGTCCGCGAGCCCCGGACCTGGGACGCCCGCAGCTCGTTCAGCCTCCTGCACGCGTGGAGCGCCCGCGTTCACGAGGCGTTGCTGGCCGAGTACGGGGGCTCGGGCCCCGATCTGGTCGAGTTCGCCGACTTCCTCGGCGAGGGCTGCGTGACCGCGCAGGCCAAGCGCACCCGCTTGCCCGCATTGCGCGACACCACCGTCTGCGTACGCGCGCATGGGACGGCCGAGATCTACGACGTCCTCGACGGCTTCCTGCCCGGCGAGCTCGAGCGCTCCTTCACCTACGAGCTCGAGCGCTACGCGCTCCGCTACGCCGATGCTCTGCTGTGGGCGGGCGGTGACGTCCTCGGCTCGTACGAGCGCTATTACGGCGGCGGCGAGCTGGCGCCGGCCCGAATGGTGCGCCATCCGTTCGCCTGGGAGGGCGCCGGCGAGGAGCCCGCCGCGCCCGGACGCGAGGGACCGCTGAGGCTGCTCTACCTCGGCCGTCTCGAGCGCCGCAAGGGCGTGCGCACGCTGGTCGACACGCTGCTCGGGCTGGGGCACCGTGAGTGGCGGCTGACGATGGTCGGCGCGCGACACCGACACGGCGCCGCTCGGGGGCTCGATGCGCGACCTGCTCGAGCTCGAGCTCGCCGGGGACACGCGCGTCAGTCTGCTCGAGGCCGTGCCGCGCGAGCGGGTCCCGGCGCTGATCGACGCCCACGATGTCGCTCGTCGTGCCGTCGCGCTGGGAGTGCTGGCCATACGTCGCACTCGAGGCGGGTTGCCGCGGGCGGCCGGTTCTCGCCACGGCCACGGGTGGGATGACCGAGATCGTCGCCGGCGGCAGCACCGGTTGGCTGGCCCCGGGGGCATCGGTGGACGCGCTCGAGCAGGTCGTCGCGCCGCTGGTCGAGCGCCCGGAGCTGGCTCGTGATCGCGGCGTGTCCGGTCGCGCGCGCGAGCTGTTCGCGTCGCTCACCGACCCGGGGCCGATCCGCGACGCCTATCACGACCTCTGCGAGGCTCGAGATCCCGGACCGGCACGGCCTCGAGATCTCGAAGCGCCCCTGGTCTCGATCGTGATCCCCTACTTCGAGCTCGAGCGGCACGTCGCCGAGGCTGTCGGCTCGGCGGCGGCTCAGACCCATCCCCGGTGCGAGCTGCTGGTGGTCAACGACGGCTGCTTCAGGCCCGAGGACGAGATCCTGGCTGAGCTCGAGGCACGCCACGATCTGACCGTGATTTCACAGCCGAACGCCGGTCTCGGCGCTGCACGCAACTTCGGGATCGAGGTCAGCCACGGCGACTACGTGCTCCCGCTCGATGCCGACAACGTGCTCGAACCCGACTTCGTCGCCCGCTGCGTCGCCGCGCTGGAGGACGACCCCGAGGTCGCCTACGTGACATCGTGGCTGCGCTACATCGACGAGCGCGGACGGCCCTGGAAAGGCACCGAGGAGGGTCTGCGACCGCTCGGAAACTCCAGCCGCGCCGTCGACTCTCTCAACGTGGCGGGCGATGCCGTCGCGGTGTTCCGGCGCTCCGTCTTCGCCAATCTCGCCTACAGCACCGACGTTGCGGGCTTCGAGGACTGGACGCTGTATCGCGAGATGCGACGCCAGGGCCTGCTCGGCCATGTGATCCCGGAGCCCCTGATCGGCTACCGGATGCGCTCCGACTCGATGATGCGCTCGCTCTCGGCGCCACGCGAGGAGTGGATCCGGCAGGCGATCGATGCTCACCTCGTCGAGACCGCCGTGCAGTGGACGGCCCCCCGATGACCGCCGAGCCGCCGCAGGAGAGCCGCGTCGAGGCGCTCGAGCGCGAGAACCGCGCGCTGCGGCGCGCGAACGCGAAGCTGATGCGCGAGCGGCTCGGGAGCTCGAACACCGCCGCGGCGGGAAGGATCGCGGGCGACGGCTCGGCCGCGGCGTCGCGGCGCTCGCCTCGGGCTGCCTTCAGGGCGCCGTTCGCCCGCCTGCGGCTCGGCCTGCGCCGCCTCGCGCTGCGGCTCCTGCGCTGACGTGCGCCCCGGTGGCCTCAGGCGACCGCCCCGGTCCAACGCTCGGCGTTCTCCGCGTGGATCTCCTCCAGGATCACGGTGACGTCGCGCGTGATCCGCCAATCCGGATAGTCGAGGCGGAACTCCTCGAGGTCGGAGATCCACCATCGGTGGTCGCCGATCCTGGCCTGGTCGGAGAGCGTCCGGTCTAGCTCGCGCCCGGAGATCCGCTCGCATTCCTCGATCGCCTCCAGCATCGAGCAGTTGGAGACCCGGCCGCCCCCCATGTTGTAGACGGCGGCGGCGCGGGGCGCGCGGTGGAAGCTCATGCACGCAGCGGCGAGATCGGCGGCGTGGATGTTGTCGCGCACTTGCTTGCCGCCGGTGGCCGAAGATGGCGATACTCGACGTCCGTCGAGCCCGCACTTCACGAGGTAGGAAAGAAATCCGTGAAGCATGGCGCCCGCGTGGCCGGAGCCGGTGATGCAGCCGGCGCGAAAGCGTCACGGTACGAAGGTCGAAGTAGCGTCCGTACTCCTGTACCATCACGTCGGCGGCGAGCCTTGGACGCGCCGAACACCGAGTGCGTCGAGCGGTCCAGCGACATCGAGGTCGTCGATCCCGCCGTGGTACGGGTGATCTGCGGAGAGAGGTCGAGTCGCGTCTCGCGCTCCTCGAGCGGCAGTTGGTTCGGAAGGTCTCCGTAGACCTTGTTGGTCGAGATGAAGATGAACGTGGCCGCCGGGGCGTGAGTCGTCGGGCCGCCTCGAGCAGGTTGAGCGTGCCGAGCGCGTTGACCTCGAAGTCCACGTGCGGTTCGCGCGCCGCCCAGTCGTGCGACGGCTGGGCGGCGGTGTGGATCACGAGCTCGATCGCGCCCGCGTGCTCGGCGAAGACCGAGTCGACTCGCTCGCGGTCGCGGATGTCGATCTCGAGCGAGCGGAACTCGGGGATCGAGTCGACCAGGCTCGCGGTCACCGACGCGGTCGATGCGTCGGGGCCGAAGAACTGCGCGCGCATGTCGTTTTCGAGCCCGATCACGTCGTAGCCGGCCGCCACCGCTTGGCGCACCGATTCCGACCCCACCAGGCCCCCCGATCCCGTGATCACGGCGATCCCCATCGGGTCGGCAGGCTAGACGATCGATTCATCTAGATTTCCCGCCGTGGTTGCAGGAGGCAACGGCGGGGCGGTGTCGGAGCGCCCGCTGCCCCGGGCTTCGGTGGCAGACCGGCTCAGGGGCCGCTCGCCGGCGACGCTGCTGCTCGCAGGGGCGCTGCTCGCCTCCGGCCTGATGCTGCTGGTCTGGCTCTCGGACCTCACGTTCTGGCGCGACGAGTGGGCGTTTCTGCTTCACCGCCGCGGCTTCAGCGCCGACGTCTTCCTCGACCCGCACTACGAGCACATCGCGATCGCGCCGGTGGCGATCTACAAGCTCTTGCTCGCCGGCTTCGGGATGGACTCGCCGACTCCGTTCCAGATCGCGGCGACGGCGATGTTCCTGACCAGCGTCACCCTGGTCTTTGTCTTCCTGCGCCGGCGGGTGGGCGCCTGGCTCGCCCTCGCCGGCGTCCTGCCCCTGCTCTTCTTCGGCTCCTCCTGGGATGACCTGCTGTGGCCGTTTCAGATCGGCTACTTCGGTTCGATGGCGGCCGGCATCGGCGCTCTCCTGGCACTCGATCGCGAGGATCGAACCGGCGACCTGGTGGCCTGCGCACTGCTGCTGATCTCACTGAGCTTCTCGAGTGTCGGGATCCCGTTTGCGGCCGGGGTGCTCGTGCACGTGCTCACCGGTAGCGACATCCGGCGGCGCGCGTACGTTGCCGCCCTGCCGATCGGGCTCTTTGCGATCTGGTGGCTCGTCTTCGGCCAGCAAGCCGAGAACCGGGCGTCGTTGGACAGCCTGCTCGGAAGCCCCGGCTACATCTTCGACGGCTTCGCCTCCAGCCTCTCGTCGCTGCTCGGCCTGGCGACCGATCGCGACCAGTTCCCGATCACCTCGCTCGACTGGGGCCGGCCGCTGCTCATCGGCGTGCTGGTGCTGGCGGGCCTGCGGCTGTGGCGCCTCGGCCGGGCGCCGCGCTGGCTCCTGGTCACGCTCGCCGTCGGGCTCACGTTCTGGTTCCTGGCCGGAATCAACACGGCGATCGGCCGAGGGCCGGACGCGGGCCGCTATCAGTACCTCGGGGCGATCTTCCTCCTGCTGATCGCCGCGGAGCTGCTGCGCGGGGTGCGGGTCCCGCGGTCGGCCGTGGTGGCCGCGGTCGCGATCTCGGCGCTCGCCGCGTTGAGCAACTTCTGGGTGCTCCAGCTCTACGCCAACGGGCTCGCCGGGCTGGCCGGGCAGCAGCGCGGTGGGCTGGCGGCGCTCGAGCTGGCGCGCGATCGGGTGGACCCCGGCCTTCTACTCACCGAGGAGAACTCCGACGTCGACTATCTCGGTGAGCTCGATGCCGGCTCCTACCTGTCGGCCGTCGACGACTTCGGCTCCCCCGCCTACACCCCCGAGCAGCTCGCGAGCGCGACCGAGCCCAGCCGGGCCGCCGCCGACAAGGTGTTCGCGACCGCGCTCGGCATCGGCCTCGATCCGGACCCCGGCGCGCGGATCGGAAAGGGCTGCCTGACCGCCGCGACGAAGGAAAGCCCGGACGAGGACCTGGTGCTGGACCTGCCGCCCGGGGGGGTGCTGCTGCGAACACCGCCGGGGTCGAGGGCCGAGGTTCGCCTGCGCCGCTTCGCGACCGCCTCGTTCCCGGTCAAGCTGGGGATCCTGCGCGGTGGCGCGCCGACCGCCTTGCGGATCCCGTCAGACCGCTCGGGCGAGCCGTGGCAGGCCGGCTTGCGTGCCACCGGCCCCGTGAACGTCTGCGAGCTGACGGCTTGAGCGCGGAGGAAGTGGAGATGAGCGAGCGCAGGCGACGACTCGAAGCACCCGTCATCCTGCTGTTCGCGGGCCTGGTTGCCTGGGCGGCGTTGATCCTCGCCTGGGAGTCGAAGCTGACCTTCGCCTTCGACGAGTGGGACTTCCTGCTCGGCCGCGGGGGTGTCAGCGCCGACGTCTTCTTCGCGCCGCACTTCGAGCACATCGCGATCGCGCCAGTGGCGATCTACAAGAGCCTGCTGGCAGCCTTCGGAATGGACTCGCCGCGACCGTTCCAAGTCACCGATGCGGTGGTCGTGATCGCGGTATTCGTGCTGCTCTTCGCGTACCTTCGGCGGCGGGTGGGCGCCTGGCTCGCCCTCGCAGGGGTGCTGCCGCTGCTCTTCTTCGGGCCCGCCTGGGACAGCATCCTGTGGCCGTTCCAGATCGCCTTCATGGGCTCGATGGCGGCCGGCCTCGGCGCGCTGCTGGCGCTCGATCGCGAGGACCGCCCCGGCGACCTGGCCGCGTGCGCGCTGCTCACCGTCTCGGTGACCTTCTCGAGCCTCTGGCTGCCGTTCGCGATCGGGATCGCGGTTAGCCTGCTCACCGGTCGCGACGCCTTGCGGCGCGCCTACGTGGTCGCGGTGCCCGCCGTCCTGTACGGGCTCTGGTGGCTGGGCTGGGGACACGAGGCGGATAGCGTGGTCACGTTCGCCAACCTGGCGACCCTCCCGCAGTACGTTCTCGACGGGCTCGCCTCGAGCGTCTCCTCGCTGCTCGGCCTCGAGGTGTTTAAGGACGATACGGAGAGCATCGCGCTCGACTGGGCGCGCCCGCTGCTAATCGTCGTGTCGTCGCTGATGGCGCTGCGTGTTCGGCGGCTGGGAAAGGTCCCCCGGGGCGCCTGGGTCGCGATCGCGATCGCGCTCTCGTTCTGGGTGCTCGAGCGCCGCGAACGCGAATCGTGTTCAGGCACCCGACGACGCACCGCTACCAGCTCATCGGTGCGGTCTTCCTGCTCCTGGTCGCGGCCGAGATCTGGCGCGGGGCGCGCCCGAGCCGGACCGTGATCGGAGTCGGCGCTCGCGGTCGCAACCGCCGCCACCGTCGGAAACCTCGTCCTCCTGCACCGGGAGTGGGAGATGTTCCGCGGCTTCGGGGAGACGAGCGTGGCGAGCTCGCGGCCGTCGAGCTCGCCCGCGACACGATCGACCCGGCCTTCGTGCTCACCCGCGAAGTCGGCTGGGGCGGGCGTCTTCGGCAACGTCGGGCTCTACCTTGCGGCGGCCGACGCGTACGGCTCGCCGGCCTATCCGCCGAGGAGCTCGCGACGGCGCCCGAGGGCGCGCGCGAGGCCGCCGACAGGACGTTCGCCGCGGCCCTCGGGGTTGGCTTCGAGCCGCTCTCCGGCCCCCGCCGTCCGCCGAGCTGCCTGCGTTCGCCCGGCAACGGCGGGGAGCCCAGGGTTCTCACGCTGCCGGCCGGCGGCGTGGTGCTCGACGTCGGGGGCGACGGCGCGGAGGCGCGCCTGCGCCGCTACGCGTCCGAGTCGTTCCCGGTCGAGCTCGGATCGGTGCCGGCGGGCGCCGCCCGGCTCGCGATCCCGGCCGATCGCTCGACCGAGCCGTGGGAGCTCGAGCTGGTCGCCGACGGGCCGGTGAGCGTCTGCCGCCTGTAGTCGCCCCGGCTCAGGTGATGCTCGAGGAATACGTAGAGGACGATGAACAAGTAGCGGCTGCCCATCTCTTGCATCGCCAGCTTGGTCGAGCCGGATGACCGCCCGTACCAGGAGATCGGGATCACCGCGAAGCTGTTCCCGCGAACGTACGCCTTCAGCGGCAGCTCGACGGTGAGGTTGAAGTGGTTGGAGAGCAGCGGCTGGACGTTCTCGATCACCTCGCGGCGGTAGGCCTTGAAGGCGTTGGTCGTGTCGTTGTAGCCGTGGCGGAAGAGAATGCGCACGAACCAGTTGGCGATCCGGTTGATGACCATCTTCAGCCGCGGGTAGTCGCGGACCTCCGATCCGGGGAGGAAGCGAGAGCCGAAGACGCAGTCGTAGCCGAGTTCGAGCAGCTCGTGGTAACGGACGAGGTCGGCGGGATCATCGGAGCCGTCGGCCATCATCACCGCCACGGCGTCGCCCTCGAACTCCTCGAGCCCGGCGCGGACGGTGAATCCGAAGCCCCGCGGATGATGTGAGCCGATCCAGCGGATCTGCGGATGCTCGGCCGCGACCGCTTCGATCACGGCGGTCGTCCCGTCGACGCTGGCGTCGTCGATGACCAGCACCTCGTGGTCGATCCCGGCCTGCTCGAGCGCGCCGACCGTGGCCTTCAGCGTCGCCGCGATCGATCCTGCCTCATCGCGGGCGGGGATGACGACCGAGAGCTTCACCGGGTGAACCCGAGCGAGGCCGCCACGGCGCCCTCGTTCTCCTGGACCCATCCGTGGATGTCCGCAAGCACCTCTCGAGCCCCTTTCGCCGGCCGCCATCCGGTCGCCTCGAACAGCTTCGCGCAGTCGGAGATATATAGCGGAACGTCACCGGGCCGCGCCTCGTCCGAGCGCTCGATCGGGATCTGCGCGCCGGTGAGCTCGCGGCAGATCTCCGTCGTCTCGAGCAGTGAGAGGCTGCACTCCCGTCCGCCACCGACGTTGCCGACAAACCCGTCCCAGCGCTCGGGATCGCCGAGTTGCTCGTCGATCAGGCCGATGATGTCGTCGATGTGGAGCAGGTCGCGCACCTGGCGTCCGGACCCGCCGTAGCCGAGGTAGGTCAGCGGCCGCTCGAAGTGATGGTGAAGCAGCCAGAAGGTGAACACGCCCTGGTCGACGCGGCCCATCTGCCACGGGCCGGCGATCACACCGCAGCGGTCGACTACGGTTCGCACGCCGAAGTTGGCTGCGTACTCGGTGATCAACAGCTCCGCGGCGAGCTTCGTCGCTCCATAGAGCGTCCGGGGGCCGTCGAGCGGGAAGTCCTCGGATACGCCGGCGGCGGAGACGCCGGGAACCTCCTGTTCGTCGGCGAGCTCGAAGCGGGTCTCGGTCTCGCGCAGCCGCAGCGTGGACAGGGCCCGATAGGGGTACACCCTGCTGGTCGAGAGGAAGATGAGTTGGGAGCTGTCGCGGCGGGCGAGTTCGAGGCAGTTGTAGGCGCCGACCAGGTTGGTCTCGAACGCGTAGGCGGTGTCGCCGCTCATGCCGACCAGCGCCGAGGGCTCGGCGGAGCACTCGATTATCGCGTCGATCGGCTCCAATTCTTCCAGCGCGGCCCGGTCGCGGACGTCCGCGCGCACGAAGCGGATCGCGGCTGCCTGCAGCCGCGGCAGGTTGAGCTCCGACCCCGGCCGGTGGAGGTTGTCCAGGGCGAGCACCTCCCAGTCGGGGTGCCGCTCGGCGAGCGCCACGCCGACGTTGGCGCCGACGAACCCGGCTCCGCCCGTGACCAGAACGCGCCTCACGACCGGCGAGGCTACGCGATCGATGGCCTGCCGGCCGCGGATCGCCGGCAATGCATGGCGCGATAACGTCGTGACCGATGGACAGGGCCGGTCCCCCCGAGGCGTTCGCGCGGGTGGCGGCGCGGGTGGGAGGGCTGCTCGCGGCATATGACCCGCCCGATTTCGCTCACGTCCCCGACCCCGACGCGGCGATCTTTCTCTGCGCCGTCGATCACAAGACCGGCTACCGCCAGGCTCACCTCGTCGGCGGTGAGGGCCCGTTCGAGGGCAGCGAGCTGATGTGGGCCGCCGGTCTGGCGGCGGCGAGGCGTCGCCCCGGCCTGCTCACCGCCGCCGGCCTCGCCCGGGTCCCCTCCGCCGGGGTGGCCGAGATGTTCGAGGTCGGCGGCGAGACGGTCGCCGATCCCGCCCGTCGCGCGGAGCTGTGGCGTGACCTGGCGGAGGGTCTCGAGCGCGACTACGGCGGTGACTCGCGCCGGCTGCTCGCCGCCGCCGGCGCGTGCCTCGGCGGGTACGGGGGCCTGCTCGAGCGGCTGGCCGCGTTCGAGGCCTACTCGGACCCGCTGGCGAAGAAGTCGCAGCTGCTGGCGAAGATCTGCGAGCGCCGGGGCTGGCTCGAGGTCCGCGATCCCGAGCACTGGGAGGTCTCGGCTGACAACGTGCTGATGCGGCTCGCCCTGCGCTGCGGCCTCGTCGCCCCGGGGAGCCTCGACGACGTCCGCACCGCCACCCGGGCCGCGTTCAAGCGCGTCGCTGCCGAAACCGGCATCGCACCGCCGTTGCTCGACGACCTGCTCTGGGAGCGCGGCCGTCTCGATCCGGACCTGCTCGGCCGCGCAGGCGGCGATCTGCGCGAGCCCGGGCGTGACCCGGACTCGTCCTGGTACTGAGCCGCGTCGGCGGGGACGGCGCTAGCCTCGAAGCCGTGCGGCTCTCCACCCAGATCCTCGATCAGCTCGTCGCCCACGCCCGCGACGACGCTCCAAACGAGTGCTGCGGCATGATCGCCGCAGCCGACGGCCGGTTCACGGACTACTTTCGGGCGGCGAACGAGTTCGCGAGCCCGATGCGCTTCCAGATCGACTCCCGCGATCAGATCCGGATCACGAACGAGATCGAGGGCCGAGGCGAGGAGATCGGGGCGATCTTCCACTCCCATCCCAACAGCGAGGCCGAGCCCTCGCAGACGGACGTCAACCTCGCCCGCTGGTGGCCCGGGGTGCTGTGGGTGATCTGCTCACTCGCCGACAGCGAGCCGGTCGTGCGCGCATTCCGGATCGACGACGGCGAGGTCGAGGAGGTCGCGCTCGATGCCGGGTGAGGCGGGCGCCGGCGCCGTCGAGCCCCTCGCCTGCCCCACCTGCGCTCGCAGGTACCCGCTCTCCGAGCGCTTCTGCGCCGACTGCGACATGCCGCTCGTCTACGTCGGTCGCGACGAGGAGGAGCCGATCACCGCGGCGCATGAGCGGGCGCGCAAGGTGAAGCCCCAGTACACGGGCGGGGCGCTGGTCAAGGCCGCGTTCGCGCGCAACCTCGCCGAGGCGGAGCTGATCCAGGGCATCCTGCTCGAGGAGGGCATCCCCAGCGTCGAGCGCCGCAGTCGCGGCTTCGACGTGCCCGATTTCCTCGCCGCCGGCCCGCGCGACATCCTCGTTCCGCAGGCCGGATACGAGGTCGCCCGCGAGCTGCTCGCGGACACCGCCGAGCCGCAGCTCGAGCCGGGCGCCGGCGAGACCCGCCCGCTGCGGCTGCTGGGCGGGATCCTGATCGCGCTGGCGATCGCCTCGGTGCTGGTCTGGGCGCTGTCGCGGCTGGCGCTCTAGATCCGGCGGCTCAGCCGAACGGGTCCTCGAGCTCGAGCTCGTCGGACGAGCCGGCCCGGGGCAGCTCCTCGCGCAGGTAGCGGCGCCACTCGCGCTCCACCTCGCGAAAGCGGGCGTCGAAGGCGAGCTCGATCGCCTTCTCGGCGCCCTCGCGGCGCAGCCGCGAGACCAGGATCGCGCACGCGTCGCGGCCGCGTTCGTTCTCGAGCAGGTCGAAGATCGTGCCGCCGAGGATGATCGCGTCGCGCGCCGAGGGTGGGAACGAGGGCGGCTTGCCCTGGCGCATGCGGGTGTTGACGGCGGCGCGAAACAGCGACGTCTGACCGGCGAAGTACTGGGCGCCGCCCTCGATCAGCCACGCCCAACGGACGTAGCGGGCGAACTTGCGCGGTCCCCAAGGCGGTGGCAGGCGGGTGTTGTTGGCGGCGAGCACGATCTGGGCGTAGAGGCGTTCGGCGGTGCCCCGCAGCGCGGCCAGCGAGTCCTCGCCGGCGGCGCGCCGGTCGGTGTACTCGTCGTTGAGGATGTGCAGCTCGGACGCCATCGCCCAACCGGCGAGGTAACGCCGCCCGGCCGGAGCCGCCGCGAGCCGGGCGCCGGGCAGGAACGGGTGCGCGGCGGCGAGCCAGCCCGGCGAGGGATGGATGATCACCGTGACGCCGCCGGGCGCGTCCTCGAAGCGGTCCTCGAGCCGCAGCCGCAGATCCTCGAGCCGATCGAGCGTGCGCTGGGCGCAGGCCTCGTCGTCGGTCTCATGACGGGCGGTGAAGCTCAGCGACTCGGTCTCGACCCAGGCCATCGACCGCGCAGCTTAGGGCGGCTGGGAGGAGCCGTACCTGGCCGTGCAGCTCGACGTCGCGCGGATCGATCACCTGTCCCGCGTGGCGCTTTCGCTCCACCACCTCCGCGAGCAGATCGTGCGCGGCGCGATCGTCGGGCGGGCGGCGCAGTCCCCGTTCGGCGGTGATCGCCAGGACCACGTCCGGCCGCTCCTCGAGCACGGTCTCGCGGTCGACCGCGGTCGAGTGGACGAAGACGAGCCGGCGGAAGGTCTCGGCGAAGAAGAGCAGGGTGAACACGGCATAGGAGGTGCCGAAGATGACGCAGCTCGGCCCGTCCTCGCCCGGGCGCTCGGTGACCAGCCGACGGCCGGTGACGTAGATCAGATTGTCCTCGATTGTTCGCGCGCTGGAATCCAGTCTCGCCCGGACCCCGGTTCCGCGCAGCGGCGGGTCGAGCTTCGAGCCCAGGTCACCTGCGCGGGTGTCCTCGACCCACCCGATCTCGTCCTCCCGCACCACTCGCAGCCCGGACAGGCGCGCGCCGAGGGCATCGCAGGCCGCTCGGTAGCCGATGTACGCGCCGCGCCCGGTCCAGTGCGTGTCGGTTGAGTGGAAGACCGGCCCCGACCGCCGGCCGGCCCGCAGGTCCTCGAGCGGGTAGACGAGCTCGACGTTTGCGCTGACGGCGAGCTCGATCAGCCGGTGTACGGGCCGCCTCGGCGAGGGCACGATCTCCAGCGGCAGCAGGTCCGCGTACACGGCCTCCTTGTCGGGCACCACCAGCTGGATGTAGGCGGCGCCCAGCCGGCGCATCAGACGGGCGCGCCCGCGCAACCGGCGCGACCAGCGACGTTCCCAGCGGCGATCCGGCACGAAGGCGCCGGTGTGCTGAGCGATGACGTCATTCGAGTCCCCGGTCAGGAAGAGCCAGTCATCCCGCCCGCGCAGCGGCGCGACCGTCGTCTCCGGCTCTTGGAAGTCGCTCCTCCGCCGCACCGGCGGCGACGCTACTACCCGCCGCCCCGAGGCGGCGTCGCCCGATCGAGCTCGTAGTCGAGCTCGGTGGAGATGCCGAGCTCTACCAGCGCGTCGCGGGCGGGCATCGAGGCCTTCGGCGGCGAGCACCGCCTGGGTGAGCGGCAGCTCGACGCCGGCGGTGGCGAGGTCGAACCAGAACGCCAGCGCACCGAGCGGGCCCAGCGGGACCCGGCGCCGGCCCCCGCGGATCTCGGCGCTGCCGGTCACGCCGCGGGCGCAGCGCACCACCTGCATGCTGGCCTCGGTGCCGGTGGCCTGGGCGGCCGTCTCGATCTCGTCGGCGAGCTCGGGGCCCACGCTCGTGGTCCCGATCCAGGCGCCGGCCGCGGCGAGCGCGGCGACTCGGGCCAGCACCTCGCCGGGTTCGAGCTCGCCGTCGCAACCGGGACCGAGCACCGCGATGACGGCATCCAGGCGCGGCCCCAGGCGCATCCCCGCGGCCAGCATCACGGCATCGCAGAGGGGGCTCCCCAGCCCGGCCTCCGAGCCGTCGGCGATCGCGTCGCCTCCGATGTCGGCGTAGACGACCAGGTCGCAGCCGAGCAGGCCGGCGGCGGCGCCGATCCCCTCGGCGGCGCCTGCGGGCCCGTCGCTGATGTCGATCAGCACCGTCGGCGCGCCGAGGTGCGCGGATACATGGGACTCGGAGAAGCGCACGCCTTCCGGCGTCGCCGTGTCCGGGCCCGCGAGCACCGCGTGGTGGCCGAGTGCGTCCCCGCCGACGATCTGCTGCGCCGGGCGCGGGCCGGGCACCGGATCGATCGGCAGTCGCTCCCAGGCGACCCCGCCGAGCACGAACGGGGTGCCCAGCTCCTCACAGCGCCGCGCGATCGCAATCGAGCCGACGACGTCTCCGCCGCCGCCGATCCCGAGCACGAGCGCCCGTTGCGCGCCCGAGACGCGCGCGTCGAGGGAGCGCGGGCTCGCGGCGCTCAGACCAGGGCTGGTTCGGCTTGGCAGAGCTCGCGGATCGCCGCTGCGGCGCGGTCGAACTCCTCGTCGGCCATCACCGGCGTGCCCTCGAACGGCAACTCGCGGTCGATCTCGACCCACGAGCGGCAGCCGTGGTACTCGTCCTTGACCCTGACGGTCACCGGGCGTGGGATCCGGTGGACCCGCAGCAGCAGCACGTGCAGCGGATAGGTCCGCTTCCAGCGCAGGCGCTTGTGGGCGTAGTCCTGGGTCCAGACGTGAAACGGGGAGAGCGCATCGACGATTCGCGGGTCGTCGGTCTCGTAATGGTCCGCGACCTCGGCCCAGGCGCGGATCCGGACCCGGTCGGGCTGCGGGATGCCGCCGTCCTGGAGCAGCGCCCTGGGGGGCGGCTCCTCGTCGGGCCAGACGCCCTCCTCGAGGGCGCGGCGAAGCTCGGGATGGTGCGACTCGCGCACCAGGTCGTTGCGCTGGTGATCGAACGTCGGGTAGAGGAAGAACCGGTCGTGCTCGAGCTCGAAGTGCTTGTCATCCTCACGGATGCCGCCCTTGCGAAGCGTGAGCAGTTGCTCACCTTCTGACAGGGCGCGGACCGTTACGGCCCATTCTTTGAAGGCAATAGGCATTTGTTGGTTGCTTCGGGGTGGGGAGGGATTGGGTGCGTGTTTTCCGGGCTGAACGTCGCCCCGGAGGGGCGGTTCGGGCCGGGCAGGTGACGCAGTCTAGGGAAACTCGTGCCAAATTCCAAGTTTGTGAGCAATGTTGCGTGCTCAGGCTTGGCCGTTACCTCCTCCGCCCGGGGTCTCGATGCGCAGCCGGTCGCCCGGCTCGAGCTCACCGCTGCATTTCGACGGCAGCTCCTCGCCGTTGAGCAGGTTGCGCCCTGGTGAGCCCGGGCTCCCGCCGTCGCGGCCCTTGGGTGCGTGGCGGCGACGCTCGGTGATCAGGGTGAAGCGCATCGGCGCCAGCGCCTCCAGCTCCCGCACGATCCCGTCGCCGCCGCGGTGGCGCCCGTCGCCGCCCGAGCCCCGCCGCAGCCCCAGCTCGCGCACCTGCAACGGATACTCGCTCTCCAGCGCCTCCACCGGCGTGTTGAGGGTGTTCGACATCGCCACGTGAACGGCGCTGGGGCCATCGGCATCGGGACACGCGCCCTGGCCGCCGCCGATCGTCTCGTAGTAGGTCCAATCACTCAACGGCACCTGCTTCTCGCGGCGACGTTCGTCGCCACGTCGAACACCTTCGCCGGCGAGGGTGAGGTTGTTCATCGTCCCCTGACCCTGCGCGGGTGCCGCCGTCGCCCCGGCCAGCGCCTCGATCACCAGGTCGGCGACCCGGCTGGATGTCTCCACGTTGCCGGCCGCGACCGCGGCCGGGGGGAGGGCGTTGAGCAGCGAGCCCTCCGGCGCGAGCACCTCGACCGGCCGGTGAGCTCCTGCCGACGGCGGTGCCTCCGGGTCGGTGAGCACGCGCACGGCGAAGAAGGCGGCTGACTTTGTCACCGACAGGGGGCAGTTGAGGTTGCCCTCGACCTGGTCCTCGGTGCCGGCGAAGTCGAGTCGCAGCGAGTCACCGGAGATCGCCGCTCGTACCCGCAAGCAGAGATCGCGTTCGCCGCCGGCCCCGCCCTCCAGGAATTCCTCCGCCTCGTAGTCGCCGTCGGGAAGCTTCGCGAGCGCGGCCCGTGTGCGCCGCTCGGCGTAGTCGAGGATCTCGGCCATCGCGGCCGCGAGCCCCTCGGCGCCGATCCGCTCGACCAGCTCGTCGACACGGCGTTCGCCGGCGAGGTTGGCGGCGCGCTGGGCGCGCAGGTCGGCGAGCCGCTCGTCGGGATTGCGCATCCGCCCGGCGAGCTCGCGCAGCATCTCGTCGTCGGCCCGGGTCGGCGCGATCACGATGCCCTCCTGCTCGAGCCTGGTCGAGTCCGAGGGCATCCCCGCCGGGGTCGGGCCGCCGACGTCGGCGTGGTGGGCGCGGCTGGCGGCAAACGCGAGCGGCTCGCCGGCGCCGGCGAACAGGGGCGAGATCAGGGTGATGTCGGGCAGGTGAGTACCCCCGGCGTAGGGGTCGTTGAGGATCCAGAGGTCGCCGGGGCGTTGCTCGAAGCCGACGATCGCGGCCACGGCGTCGGGCATCGAGCCGAGGTGGACGGGGATGTGCTCGGCCTGCATCACCAGCTCACCCGCGGCGTCAAAGAGCGCGGTCGAGCAGTCGCGGCGCTCCTTGATGTTGGGCGAGTGCGCGGAGCGGACCAGCATCGCCCCCATCTCCTCGCAGGTCGCGCCCAGGGCGCCGACCAGTACCTGCAGCGAGACCGGATCCGGGCGCGCGCTCACGACCGCCGCTCCGCCACGATCGTCCCCAGGCCGTCAACCCGCGCACGCCAGCCACCGGGCAGCACCACGGTCGCCTCGGGGAGCTCGAACACGGCGGGACCGGCGGCCTCGACGCCCTCCGCGGGCTCGCCGCGAAGGATCGATGCCTCGACCCACTCACCGCCGAATCGCGCCCGGCGCCTGCTGCGCTCGATCCGGTCCGCGGGCGCGGCCTCGGGCCGTGGGCTCGGGCCCCCCTCCACCAGCGCCAGCCGGATCGTCACCAGCTCGATCGCGCCGTCGGGGTCCCTGTAGCCGTAGCGGCGCTCGTGCTCGGCGGCGAAGCGCTCGGCGAGATCGGCGGGGCTGGCGTCCTCCTCTCCGGCCACCGGGAGCTCGAACCCCTGACCGCGGTAGCGAAGCTCGTAGACGACCTCGGCGTGCGCGTCCTCGAGGCCCTCGGCGAGCCCGGCGCGCAGCGTCGTGACCTCGGCGGAGATTCTCTCGGCGCTCAGCGCCGTGCCGCTGAGCATCACCGTGCGGGCGGCGTCACGGCGGCGGTCGGATGCCAGCAGCCCGAGCGCGGAGAGGACGCCGCTGGCGCGCGGGCAGAGGATCCGCGAGATCCCGAGCTCGTCGGCGATCGCCGTCGCGTGCATCGGCCCGGCACCGCCGAATGGCAGCAAGGCGAAGCTGCGCGGGTCGATGCCGCGCTCGACCGTGACCACGCGCAACGCCCGGACCATCTCCTGGTTGGCGATTCGGACGATGCCTTCGGCGGCGTCGAGCGGCGCGATCTCGAGCTCCCCGGCAAGCCTGGCGATCGCGGCCTCGGCCGCGGCCGCGTCGAGCGCGACTCCGCCGGCGAGCTCGGCTCCCGGCTCGAGGTAGCCCAGGAGCAGGTTGGCATCGGTCACCGTCGGCTGCTGGCCGCCGTGGCCGTAGCAGGCCGGTCCCGGCTCGGCGCCCGCCGAGCGCGGCCCGACGCGCAGCGCGCCACCCGGGTCGCACCAGCCGATCGAGCCGCCCCCGGCGCCGACGGTGTGCACGTCGACCATCGGCAGCTGGATCACGCGGCCGCCGATCCGGCGCGAGTCGGTTCGGCGCACGCGCCCGTCCTCGATCACGCAGACGTCGCATGAGGTGCCTCCCATGTCGAAGCCGAGCGCGCTCCCTTCACCGGAGAGCCGGGCGAGCAGCCCGGCGCCGACCGCGCCTCCTGCCGGGCCCGAGAGCACGCTCCAGGCGCCGGCGCGAGCAGCCTCCGCCGCCGGCGCGACGCCGCCCGAGGACATCATCACCGCGAGCGCGGGTAGCCCGCGGTCGAGCGTCGCCTCGGTGAGCCGGTCGAGATAGCGACCGAGCAGGGGGGAGAGGTAGGCGTCGATGACCGTTGTCGAGCAGCGCTCGTACTCGCGGAACTGCGCCAGCACCTCGTGCGAGGCCGATACGTGGATGCCGGGCAGCCCCGCGCGCAGGCGCTCGGCGATCGCGCGCTCGTGCTCGGGCTCGAGGTAGGAGAACAGCAGGCAGACGGCGATCGACTCGGCGCGCGATTCGCGCGCCGCGGCGAGCAGCCGCTCGACCTCGGGCTCGGCGAGCGGCTCGACGACGCCCTCCGGGCCCACACGCTCGTGGGCGCCGAAGCGCAGCTCGTCGGAGACGAGCGGCGCCGGCTTCGGGGCGCAGAGTCGGTACAGGTGCGGGCGGTTCTGACGGCCGACGTCGAGCAGGTCGGTGAACCCCTTGGTCGCGATCAGGGCGGTTCGCGCCCCCTCGCCGGTGAGCAGGGCGTTGGTGCCCACGGTCATCCCGTGGGCGAAGCCGGTGACCTGGGTGGCGTTCGCCCCGGCTCGCGCCAGCACCGCGTCGATCGCCGCCAGCACCCCGCGCGACTGGTCGTCGGTCGTCGTCGCGACCTTCGCCGAGTGCAGAGAGCGCCCGTCGTGAAGCACCGCGTCGGTGAAGGTCCCGCCGACGTCCACCCCGAGCAGCATCGAGGTCACCTCAAATCCAGCGCTGGGTCTGAACCTCGCCCTGCGCATCGACGGCGAGGTGGACTCCGTCGAGCGCCGGATCGGGCAGCGGGAAGTCCGCGCGACGGTGCACGCCGCGCGACTCGCGACGGTCCAGCGCGGAGCGGGCGATCATCCGCGCGAGCGGATAGGCGTCCTCCAGCAACGGCTCGAGGCCGGCCGCGTCGCGCCGCGGCCCGGCGCAGCGCCAGACGGCCTCGCGCGTCCTCACCGTCGGTGGTTCGAAGCGCCCGTTCGGCAGCGCTGGGGGCTCGGCCGCGGTCCGGCCGCCGACCGCCGCGCGCGCGGCCCTGCTGCCGAAGACGAAGCACTCGCTGAGCGAGTTGGAGGCGAGGCGGTTGGCGCCATGCAGCCCCGTGCAGGCGCACTCGCCGACCGCGAGCAGGCCCTCGAGCGTCGTCCGGCCGTCGAGGTCGCAGGCGATGCCGCCGATCAGGTAGTGCGCGGCCGGCGCCACCGGCACCGGCTCGCGATCCGGCGCGAGCCCGGCCTCGCGGCAGACGGCGAACACGTTCGGGAACCGCTCCGGCGCGAGCCCGCGCAGGTCGAGCCAGACCTGCGCCGCGCCGTCGGCGTCGATCCGGTCGAGGATCGCGACCGTCACCTGGTCGCGGGGGGCGAGCTCGTCCGTGAACCGCTCGCCGGAGGCGTCGAGGAGCTTGGCCCCCTCGCCACGGACCGCCTCGGTGATCAGCGCCCCGTCGCGCGGGTTCCCCGGCAGCGCGAGCGCCGTGGGGTGAAACTGGCAGAGCTCGAGATCGGCGAGCTCGGCGCCCGCTTGATGGGCGAGCACCGCACCGGCGCCGATCGCTCCCCAGGGGTTCGTCGTTCGCTGCCACAGCGCCGCGCCGCCGCCCGTCGTCAGCACGGTGGATCGGGCGGCGATCGCCCCTTGGTCGGTGACCACGCCCGCGCAGCGCGCGCCGTCGCTCCACAGCGCCGTCGCGGATGTCCCCTCCATCACCTCGATGCCGTCGTTGGCGGCGACCAATTCGGCGAGGCGCGAGGTGATCTCTCGCCCGGTCTCGCTGCCGCCGGCGTGGACGATGCGGCGCGCCGAGTGACCTCCCTCGAGCCCCAGGGCGAGCTCCCGCTCGGGGCCGGTGTCGAAGCGCACCCCGCGCGCCTGGAGTTGCTCGACCGCGCCAGGGGCCTCGCTGGTGAGCACCTCGACGGCGCTCGTGCGGCACAGCCCGCGCCCGGCGGCGAGGGTGTCGGCGGCGTGGCGCTCGGGCGAGTCGTCGGCCGCCAGCGCGGCGGCGAGCCCGCCCTGGGCCCAGAAGCTCGAGCTCTCCGAGAGCGGCTTGCGCGAGACCAGCACGGTGTCCGCGCCCGCGGCCGCGCTCTCGAGCGCGACGTGGAGTCCGGCGGCGCCGCCGCCGACGATTACGACCTCGGTCTCGCGGGCTGCCTCCACCGCGGTTACGGTACCCGTCGCGCATGGCCCTGTATCTGGCACATCCCTCCTCGCATCGGCATGACACGGGTGGACACCCCGAGAACGCGGGGCGGTTGGTGGCGATCGAGGCGGCGCTCGAGGATGCGGGCTGGCCGGGGCTCGAGCGCGTCGAGGCGCCGGCGGCGACCCGGGAGCAGCTCGCCCGGGTCCACAGCGAGGATCACATCGCCGCGATCGAGAGCTTCTGCGCCGCGGGCGGCGGGATGATCGACATGGACACGATCGCGGTCGCCGAGTCCTATGACGCGGCCCTGCACGCCGCCGGCGCGGCGGCCTGGTCCGCCGAGCAGTTGCTCGCGGGGCGAGGAGCGGGCGGCCTTCTGTGGCGTGCGCCCGCCGGGCCACCACGCCGAGCGCGACCGTGCGATGGGCTTCTGCCTGTTCAACAACGTCGCCGTCGCGGCCCGGCACGCGATCGACGCCTGTGGCGCGAAGCGGGTGCTGGTGCTCGATTGGGACGTTCACCACGGCAACGGGACCGAGGCGATCTTCGCCGGCTCCGACGAGGTCCTGTTCGCCAGCATCCACCAGTGGCCGCTCTACCCGGGGAGCGGCGGGGCCGAGTACGCGGGCGAGGGCGATGGCGAGGGCTACACGGTCAACCTGCCGGTCCCCGCCGGCGCCGGGTCGGAGGAGTTCCTCGCCCTCGTCCAGCAGGTGGTCGTGCCGATCGCCTGCGCCTATGAGCCGGGGCTGATCGCGATCTCGGCCGGCTACGACGCCCACCGCGACGACCCGCTCGCCTCCTGCGAGGTCGAGACCGAAGCGTTCGGTGCGATGGCGGCGAGCGATTCGCGACGTCGCGGCGGAGCTCGGCGTGCCGGTCCTCGCTGCCTCGAGGGCGGCTACGCGCCGACGGCGCTCGCGGCCTCGGTGCTCGCCACGCTCGGCGGGCTCGAGGACGGCGACCCACCGCGGCGCGCAGCGGCCGACGCGGCCGAGCCCCATCTCACTCGGCTGCGAGGCACCTGGGGCATCTAGACGCCCCGGGTGGGCCGGTTTATGCCATCCAGGCCGGCGTTTGCCGCCCCAGCGCCGGCGCCGGTCGCGCTAGACGCGGTCCTCTCGCCCGGCCTCGAGCTCGCCGCGCAGGCGCTCCTCGGTCGAGCGCGTCGTCTCCTCGACCGCCTGGGCCACCCGCTCGTCTGCCTGCTTGCGGATCTCTTCCACTTGGCCGCGCAGCCAGTTGGCGGCCCCGGCGCGCGCCTCGTCCTCCGCGGCGGCGATCACCTCGGGGCTGGGCTCGGCGCCCCGTCGCTCGGCCTCCGTTAGCCGCTGCTCGACCTCGGCGACACTTTGCCGGGCCTCGGCCGCGCGTCGCTCCGCCTCCGCGGCTCGCCGCTCGGCCTCGGCCCGCTTCTCCTCGGCCTCCTGGATGCGGCCGGCCGCGCGCTGCTGCGCCGTCTCGAGGTCCTCCTCGAGCGCCCGGATCTCGTCGATCGACCGGCGCTCGGCCTCCTGCGCGGCGGTCTCGGCGGCAAGCCTGATCCGCTCTGCCATATCCGCGCCGTCGGGCACCGCCGGCTCCGGCGCGTGGTCGACTGCCCCGGGATCGGGATCGGGTTGCCGGGCTTGCTCGGCTGCCGGCGCGGCGGAGCCCTCGCCCGCGGCCCTTCCGAAGATCCCGAAGCGGCGTGGTGACATCCGCCACTGACTCTACGAAAGATCCCGACGCTCGGCCCGCGATAATCGCCGCCGTGCGAATCCTGCTCGTCACCCAGATGTGGCCCAGCCCGGGCAATCCCGACCTGGGGAGCTTCCTCGTCCCGGTCAGGCGCGAGCTCGAGGCGCTGGGACACGACGTCGAGGTGGCATCGATCAGCCGCCGGGGCGGGCCGCCGACCAAGTACGCCGGGCTCGTCGGAGCGGCGGTCCACGCCGCGCGGCGCAGGCGGCCCGATGTTGTCTTCGCCCACTTCCTCTTCCCGGCCGGCGCGGCCGGGGCGCTGGCCGCACTTGCGTCGCGGGCGCCGCTGGTGGTCATGACCCACGGTCAGGACGTCGCCAACCTCGGCCGCATCCGCGGCGCGACCGCGGCGACGCTTCGCGTCGTTGATCGCGCCGCGGCGGTGATCGCCAACTCGCGCTGGCTGGCGGACCGTCTCACCGAGCGAATCCCGGCGGCCGCCGCGAAGCTCGAGATCGCCGACTGCGGCGTCGACCTGGACGCGTTCGCTCCCCTGTCCGCCGCCGACGCGCGCCGCGAGCTCGATTGGGACGGCGACGGGCCGGCCTTCCTCTGCGTCGGCTCGCTGATCGAGCGCAAGAACGTCGTTCGCCTCGCGGATGCGTTCGAGCGTTTCGGAGATGGCCGGCTCGCCTTCGTCGGCGACGGCCCGCTGCGCGGCGCGCTCGAGGGTCGCGCCAACGTGCGCGTCAGCGGCCGGATCCCACAGGCCGATGTCCCCAGGTGGATCGCCGCCTGTGACGTTCTCTGCCAGCCGTCGCTGATCGAGCCCTTCGGCCAGGCGACGCTCGAGGGGATGGCGATGGAGCGCACGGTGATCGCGACCACTGTCGGCGGCCCGCCCGAGTTCGTCCCGCCGCAGGCGGGCCTGCTCGTCGATCCACTCGACACCGAGGCCCTGGCTGTGGCGTTGGCCGACGCCGCGAACCTGCCTTCGCCGAACCCGGCGGCGCGGTCGGCGGCCGAGCAGCACGATGTCCGCCGCCAGGTGGCGCTGATGGCCGCCATCCTCGAGCGGGCGGCGAGGCTGTAGCTCGAGTGGCTCACCGTCGGCGGCGGTTGCCCGAACGCGAGCCGGCCGGCGCGGGTGCGTGCCGCGCCGGCCGGTGCCCGCATGGGTCCCGGGATGTCGGCTGGGACCTAGTGTCCGAACGTCGGAATCAGCCGTCGGTCTCGCTGTCAGCCGACTGGCCGACAAGCTGGAAATCGCGGTCGAGTTGGACGTCGACCTGGCTACCGTCGTCGCGGGTCACCTCGATCTCGTAGTAGCTCTCCTCGTCGCCGGTCTCGGTCCCGCTGACGGTCCCGCCGCCGGTCGCGTCGAGCGCCGCGGCGCTTGCCTGATCGAGCGCGCTGCCGCTGATCGCGACATCGGGGCCCTCGGCCTGATCCTCGCCACCGGAACCTCCGGCGGCGACCGCAGCTCCGGCTCCGCCCGCGGCGAGCGCGAAGGTTGCACCGATCGCGGCGATCAACTTGGTCCTCTTGGTCATTGGCATCTCCTTGGTCGCGTTGCTGACTGCTGCGACCAGTTGTACGCGGAGCGAATGAGACACAGATGAAGAGCGCCGGCGGTCCTGATGGGGATCAGCCCTTCAGCCCTTGAGACGGAACTCGAACCCGGCGCTCTTCCTGGCGCCGAAGTCGTCGGTCGCGGTGATCCTCGCCTTCGCTCTCCCGCGCTCGCCCTCGAGCTTGCGGCGCACCTTGCGCTGAAGCAGAGTCAGCCTGGTCGGCTCGTTGCCGTAGATGCTCGGGCTCAGGGAGGAGCTGAAGCGCCTGCCGCCGGCCTCGCCCTTGACGTCGATCTCGACCTCGCACTCCGTCGTCAAGGCCTCCTGGGCCTCGCCGGGCCGGGCTAGGGTTGAGAGATGGCAATTCGCGTGCAGGGCCTGGACCACGTCGCGCTCACGGTCGGAGACCAGGCGGTCTCCGAGAGCTGGTACCGGGACGTCCTCGGCCTCGAGCGCGAGCACGCCGACGAGTGGGGTGACACCCCTGTGGCGCTGATGGCGCAGGGGAGCGGACTCGCGCTGTTCAAGACGGTTCCCACCGGCAAGCCCGCCGGCGTCTCTCACATTGCCTTCCGGGTGGACCGCGAGAACTTCGAGGCCGCTCAGGACGACCTCCGTCGCCGGGGCATCACCTTCGACCTCCAAGACCACGGCGTCGCCCACTCCATCTACTTCCAGGATCCCGATGGCGTGGAGCTGGAGCTGACGACGTACGAGATCTAGCTGAGGTTTGCGACCTGATCCCTCGCTGACGTCTGGGCGAGCCTCCGACCGCACGAATCTCGTTACAGGTCCGGCCCTGAACTAACTCACCCCGGTCTGGATCGGCGACTTCTTTCGGGCCAGCATCGCCTCCGTCCACAACGACGGAAGGAAAGTGATGCAAGAGCTGTTTGCGCGTGGCCACCTCGCCACGATCACCCTTACCGAGCGCCTCCGGCGCCTCGGCGGCGAGCGCGGCCAGGGCACGGTCGAATACGTCGGCCTGATCCTGCTCGTCTCGATGCTGATGGTCGGCGTCGTGGCCGCGATGAAGGGCTTCAACGCCGCCCAGGGCACCGAGCTCGCCGAGGCGATCATCGACAAGATCAAGGCGGCCGTCAACGCGATCTCGTTCCGTTAGCGGTTCCACGCAACCGCATGAATCCGAGCCCGAGCCGCCGCTCGCCGCGTTCCCGGCCGTCCAGGCCGCGGGGTAGAGCGGGCGTCGGCTCGAGCTTTGGTCGGGAGCGCCGCGCACGGCAGGCGCCGCGAGGGATTCCCACCCAGGGCGCCCGACCGAGCTGACGCCTGACAGACTGGCGGCGATGCCGTCGACGCGCAGCCACGACCGCACCACCGTCGACCACCGGCCGGTCACGATCGAGTCCGGTTTCGTCCGCACGGCCACCGGGTCGTGCCTCTACGAGCAGGGCGAGACGCGGATCATCTGCACGGCCTCGGTCACGACCTCGGTGCCGAAGTGGCTCGAAGGCAAGGGCCGCGGTTGGGTCACCGCCGAGTACGCGATGCTGCCTGCGTCGACCGGGGATCGCAAGGACCGCGACTCCAAGCGCGGCCGCCCCGACGGGCGCTCGACCGAGATCCAGCGGTTGATCGGGCGGGCGCTGCGCGGGGTCGTTGATCTGGCCGCGCTCCCCGACCGCGCGGTCTACGTCGACTGCGACGTGCTCCAGGCCGACGGCGGCACCCGCTGCGCCTCGATCACCGGCGGCTACGTCGCCCTGCGGCTGGCGACCCAGAGCCTGCTCGAGGCCGGCGAGCTCGAGCGCGATCCGCTGACGGGGTCGGTGGCGGCGATCTCCTGCGGCGTCGTCGGCGGCGAGCTGCTCTGCGACCTCGACTACACCGAGGACGCGGCCGCCGAGGTCGACGCGAACATCGTCATGACCGGCGACGGCGGACTGGTCGAGGTCCAGGCGACGGCGGAGCGGACCCCGGTCTCGCGGGCGTCGCTCGACCAGCTGCTCGGGCTCGCCGAGCCGGCCATCGCCGCCCTGCGCGAGGCGCAGGCCGACGCCTGCGGCGGCCCGCTGCCCGGATAGCGAGCTACTTCTTCGCCTCCCAGTTCGTCGACAGGTTCCCGCAGGGAAGGCCCTCGCTGGTGCCGCCTTCAGCGCCCAGCGTCCCCTCCGCCTTCTTGCCGCTCTCGGAGACCACTCCGTTGAAGGTGTGGAAGCGGCCATCGGCATCGCTCTCGGCGCCGAAGTGGTACTTGGTGTGTTTCTGGTGACCTTGAATGACCCGGGTACCGCCGGCGATCCATACCGTCAAACTCGTGCGCCTTGGGTGACGCCCGCCTCCACATGACTCGGAAATGAGCGAGCCCCGCACAGCAACTCCCCGGCGCCTCGTCGTCGCGACTCGCAACGAGCACAAGCTCCGCGAGCTCGCCGAGATCCTCGCCGGGGTCGAGCTGGTCCCACTGCCCGACGGCGTCGAGCTGCCGCCGGAGACCGGGGCCACGTTCGCCGAGAACGCGATGGTCAAGGCCCGCACCGCCCACGGCGCCACCGGCGAGCCGGCGATCGGCGATGACTCGGGGATCGCGGCCGCCGCGCTCGGCGGCGCCCCCGGCGTGCACTCGGCCCGCTTCGCCGGCGCCCGGGCTACCGACCGCCAGAACCTCGACCTTCTGATCTCGATGCTCGAGTCCCATGACGACCGCTCCGTCACCTACGTCTGCGTGATCGCCTACGTCGACGAGTCCGGGGCCGAGCGCCTGTTCGAGGGCCGCTGCGAGGGAACCTTGATCGCCGAGCCGCGCGGATCAGGCGGCTTCGGCTACGACCCGGCCTTCGTCGCGAGCGACAACCCACCCGGCGATCAGCGCACCATGGCCGAGCTCGACCCGGCCGAGAAGCACGCGATCAGCCACCGCGGTCGTGCCGCCAGTGCGCTCGCCGACGGGCTCGGACTCACCGGCGGCGGGGCGTCGTGATCCGCACCAAGACAGGCGCCGCCGGCCTGTCGATCGCATCGAACGCGTTCCTGATCGCGCTCAAGCTCGCCGCCGGGGCGATCACCGGCTCGATCGCGATCATCACCGAGGCGATCCACTCGTCGATCGACCTGATCGCCTCCTGCGTCGCCTACTTCTCGGTTCGCAAGGCCGACGAGCCGGCCGACCGAGAGCACCCATACGGGCACGAGAAGCTGGAGAACCTCGCCGCGGCGATCGAGGGGATGCTGATCCTGGTCGGCGCCGGGATCATCATCTTCGAGGCCACCCGTCGCCTCGTCAACGGCTCGGAGATCCAGGACCTCGGGGTTGGCATCGCGGTCATCGCCTTCTCGGCGGTCGCCAACATCGGCGTCTCGACCTTCCTTCATCGGCGCGCCCGGGAGCTCGACTCGGCGGCGCTCGAGGGCGATGCCGCCCACCTGCGCGCCGATTCGCTCACCTCGCTCGGGGTGCTCGTCGGCCTGGCCCTGGTCGAGATCACCGGCGAGCCGGCCTTCGATTCGATCGCCGCGCTCTGCGTTGCCGCGGTGATCGTCGTCGCCGGCTTCCGGATCCTCACTCGCTCGAGCCGGGTGCTCGTCGACGAGGCGCCGCCACCCGACGAGCTCGACCGGATCGAGGCGACGATCGCAGCCGAGCGCGCGCGGGCACCCGAGATCGCCGGCTACCACAAGCTCCGGGCGCGCCGCGCCGGGGCTCGCCGCTACATCGATCTTCACCTCCAGTTCAGGTCCGGGACCTCGCTCGAGCAGGCGCACGCGATCTCCCACACGGTGCGGGGAGCGATCGAGGCCGAGTTTCCGACCTCCGAGGTCCTGATCCACGCCGAGCCCGAGCAGTCCCTGCGCCCGCCCGAGCAGGAGGCGCGGGGTCCCTTCCGGGCGGGTTGATCCCGGGCCGACGGGCTCTAGAGCAGGTTCACGGCCGCCGCCAGGCCGACCGCGGCGGCGGTGATCGAGTAGCCGCTGTAGCCGTTTAGGGCGAGCAGGATCGTCGCGATCGCGCAGGCGCCGACGACGGCCAACCACGATGCTCGCCCGAGGGACACGCTCGGTATTGTCGCCGACGTGTCAGACCCCAGCGCGACAGCCGTTCCGGGTGCGGCCGAGGCCGAGATCGCCGTCGCCCGCCTGCAGGCGATCTCCACCGACCTCAGCGGCGCCGCGATCCTCGCCGCCGACGGCACGGCGCTCGCCGCGACCGGTGACCGAGACGCTCTGGGCGAAGGCCGCGAACGGGCTGCTTCGGGCCGCCGACGCGGCAGCCGGCGAGCCGGTCAGCCACGCGCATGTCGGCACCGAGGACGGCGAGGCGTTCGCGGTCCGCCACGAAGGGTTCGCGCTGATCGCCGCGAGCGAGCGCTTCACGCTCGCGTCGCTGATGCTCTCCGACATGCGCTCGGTCCTGCGCGACCTCGCCCGCGGGTCGCAGGCGGCGCCGATCGACGCCACCGAGGCGGCCTGATGGCCCCGAAGCCGCACCGGGTGCTCCTCGGGCGCGTCTCCGGCTACGCCGACGAGGCGGCGGCCTACCTGCGCCGCCGCCGGCTCACCCGGCGCCCGTTCGCCCGCGTCTACGCCCCCGGCGGGCGCAGCGTCGCCTGCGCTCCCGAGACCGAGCAGGGGCGCGACCTCTTCCTCGCCGCGTCGCGCGTGATCGACGTCGCGCGCTGATCGCGCCGGCGGTGGTTGACCGGGACGCCTCAGGCGATGGCGACGACCGTGTAGTTCTTCGGATGCCCGCGGTCGGTGCGCTTGCGGCGCAGGTCGCTGCGGGCCGCCAGCTCGCTCGCGCCCCGCAGCAGCAGCCCGAGCGGGCGGGCACGGGGCGGAAGGGCGCGGCTGGCGACGTCGAGCTCGTAGCCGACCGTCGCCATGTACCCCTCGAGCCACTCGATCTCGATCCCGTGATAGCCGGCCTGCTCGAAGAGGTGGCTGAGGCCGAAGCGGGTGTAGCGGTAGAAGTCGTAGGGTTGCTCGTGCTCCTCGTAGAAGAGCGGGCAGCTCGCCCAGATGCGCCCGTTCGGCTTCAGCACCCGGCGCAGCTCGCGCAGGACGCGAAGCGGGTCCGGCAGGTGCTCGAGCACCTGCGTCATCACGACCAGATCGAAGCGGTCGTCAACGACCGGAAGCTCGGCCAGGTCGCCGACGTAGGTGATCTCGGCGGCGTACTCCTTGTCCACCTTGGCGAAGTCCGCCGACTCGTAGCTGAGCCTGTCGAAGTGACCGCGGTAGGCGCCGTCGCCGGCTCCCGCGTCGAGCACCATCGCACCCGGTGGAACCGAGGCCGCGGCTTCCCGGACGAAGCGGTCGAGGTGGACCCGGCTGGCGTTCAGGGGCATGGCCGGGAATCTACGCACAGACCGCAGCGCGAGCTACGCTGCGGCGATCCTCGCCCGTGCCGCCATCGTTGCCGCCGCCGTCGTGGCCGCAGGCTTGCTGCTCGCGGCCGTGGCCCCCTCTGCGGCGCTCGGCCCCTACCCCTCGCTGGGCTCCGAGTGCGGCGTCTTCGGCGAGCCCGGCGACGAGGTGCAGTCGAACGCCGCCTCGCTGGGCGACCAGCGTGCCTGGAACCAGGACGTCTCCGACGCTCCGGTGGATCCGAGCTCTGACGCGATCATCGGCTACATCAACGGCCACGGCGGCAGCGAGCTGCACCCCGACTTCGGCTCGCCGCGCGAGTACGGGTTTCCGTACCGGGTGGTGGGCAAGCGACAGAAGCGCACCAGGGTCCGGTTCACCGCCTACGGCGAGGAGTCCGACCACGGCAAGTACCGGGTGCCGCTCGGCTCGCCGGTCGAGGGCGGCAAGAACAGCGACGGCGACCGTCACGTGCTCGCCTACGATCGCGCCCGGTGCAAGCTCTACGAGCTCTACCGCGCCTTCCCGAAGAAGTCCCGCAAGCGCTGGCAGGCCGACGCGGGCGTGATCTGGGATCTGCGAAGCGCCGCCCTGCGAGCCGACGGCTATACGTCCGCCGATGCCGCCGGGCTGCCGATCTTCCCCGGTCTGATCCGCTACGACGAGGTCCGTTCGGGGCGCGTCGAGCACGCGATCCGGGTCACCTTCGACTCCACCCGTGACGCCTGGGTGCACCCGGGCTCGCACTGCGCCGGCGACACGGACAACCCCGCCGCGCCGCCGATGGGGATGCGGCTGAGGATGCGCGCGGGCTACGACATCTCGGGCATCAACGGCGACGCCCGGGTGATCGCCGAGGCGCTGAAGCGCTACGGCATGATCGTCGCCGACAACGGCTCGAACTGGTTCTTCGGCGGCACCTCGGACCGGCGCTGGAACGACGACAACCTCAACCAGCTCAAGCAGATCCCGGGCTCGGCGTTCGAGGTCGTGCGCTCGCAGGCCGACGTGCACGCCTGCTGAGCGGCGGCGTTTTCGGTCGCGCTCAGGAACCGTCGCGCAGGGCGATGATCCCGCCGGTCACGCCCAGGTAGGCGGTGCCGTCGGGACCGAGCGCGAGGCCGGCGTAGTTGTTGTTGAACGACAGCCCCGAGCCCGCGTACTGATTCCACGCCGTCTCGCCCGTCCTCCAGTCGATCGCGGTCCAGTAATAGCCCTCCGCGGCCGGGTCCGGCGGGCGCGTGTAGGTGTAGACGAGCCCGGTCTTGGTCGAGAGCTTCGGGACCACGGTCGGCGCGCGGACCTCGTCGTTGTTCCAGCGAAGCTTGCAGCCGGTGCCCTTCTTGTTCACGTCGACGCGCGCGAAGCCCGGCTCGGTGACAGCGCCGGACAGCGGCCCGAACGGGTTCTGGTAGCCGTAGTTGTTCTCGACCAGCAGCGAGCGCCCGGCGGTGATCAGCGAGTTCTCGGTCGCGCTCGCGCCGGGCTCGAATACCGGCTGCGTGCAGACGACCCGCTTCTCGCCGTGCAGCTTGCGGGCGCGGCGGTAGACGACCACGTCCATCGGGTCGGCGTTGTCGGTGATCGCGACGTAGCCGTTGTCCATCAGCGTCGGCGTCGTCCCCGAACCGGCCTCGGCCTGTCCCGGCTTGACGATCCCGGAGTTCTCGTAGGCCTTGCGCCAGACCACCTTCGGCTTGCCGGCCGAGTTGGCCTTGAACCGGTACAGGCGCTTCTCGGTGACGATGTAGACGCCCCGCTCGTCGACCGCGAACGAGTTCTGGATCTGCTCGTCGAGCTGGATCAGGTGCAGCTCGCCGGTCTTGCGATCGACGGTGCCGACCTTGCCGTTGGCCTTGGTCACGAACCAGATCAGGCCGCCGAAGTCGGGCAGCGCCGAGCTGATCCGCTCGGTGGCGGTGTCGAGCACCGAGGTCAGGTCGTAGTCGCGCGCCAGCTCGAAGCCGGTGCCGCCGGCGGTCTCGGCGAGGACGAAGATGTGGTCGGTCTTGGTCGCGACCACGACCCGGTCCTTGTTGTCGAGGTAGAAGTAGCCGCCGCCGGCGAAGTTCTGGAAGTTGACGGTGCCCGGGGGATCTGGCGCATCCGGGAGGGGGTAGTCGCCGAGCACCTCGAGCGTGTCCGGGTCGATGATCCGCGCCGTCGGCGGCGCGACCAGCGAGGGGCAGACGGCGACGATCCGGCCCTCGCTGTCGAAGGTCAGCGACGCGCACAGCGACGGCGGCGTCGCCCCTGAGCCGGCGACCGGCGAGTTGCCCAGCGGCCCGCGCCGTTGGTAGGCGTCGGTCATCCAGGTGTCGTTGTGGATGTTGGAGTTCGGGTTCGCCGCCATGTACGGGTTCTGCGGCGCGATCGTCGGATCCTTGATCTTGCTCGCGGTCGCCGCTGCGCCCGAGAAGGCGGGCAGGGAGGGGGTGCCCGTGTCGGCGATCGGGGTGGCGAGCGCGGGGGCGGCGAGGGTGAGGGCGATGACGGCAGCTACAGCAGCGGCCACTGAGGCACCCCAGTGTCTCGGCGGACGAGGCATCACCCGGTCGATCGTATGTTCCGAGGTCGCCTGAAGGTAGGAGAAAAGTCCGCAACTTGCGAACTTTCGCCGCAGGTCGGCTTTCTGCTCTTACGATCACTGGCAGGAAGATGGAGCTTCCGAGGGTGAGAGGGCATCGGGGTCCGCCTGTGCGCGAGCGCGCCGGTCGGCGGGCCGGGGGGCGCGCGGGCTCCCGCCGGGGTTGTCCCGTTCGGGACGCCGGATGAAGCCCGCGACAGCATCAGCCGCGCCGAAGCGCGCCTCGCTCCTTGGCGAGGGCGGCAATGCATGGAACGAGCGCGCCGGGAGGCTGTTCGCCGAGTTCGAGCGCCCGGCCCGCAACATGGTTCGACGCGCGTTTCGCGGCGCATTCTCAGCCGACGAGATCGACGACATCTACGCCAACGCGTGGGTCGGGACCCTGCGAGCGCTCGCGACACGGGAGAACGGGCTCACCGATGACGAGATCCGAAGCTACGTCCTGACGGCGGTCGCCAACCAGGCGGGCAAGGAGCTGCGCCGCCGGCGCCGCAAGCCGACCGCACCACTCGAGCTCGTCCGTCGGGTTCCGGATCCCGCCGACACCCCCGAGGAGCTGGCGACCGTCGCCGAGCAGTCTCGGGTCACTCGAGATCTGCTGGTATCGCTTCCACCCCGGCGGCGGGCAGTGATGCTGCTTCGGTACGGCTGGGGACTCGAGCCCGAGCAGGTGTGCGAGCTGATCGAGGGCCTGTCGCCGCGGGCGTATCGGAAGGAGATCACCCGCGGGGTCGAGGAGTTGACGGAGAAGATGCGCGTGCTCGAGCGGGGCGCGTGGTGCGCGGACCGCGAGCCCCTGCTCCGCGCCTTCGCCTCCGGCCTTGCGGATGCCGACCAGGAGCGCCAGGCCCGCGCGCACCTATCGCATTGCCGCGACTGCTCTGACTTCGTCGCCCGGCTCGGCGATCATCTGCACGACCTCGGCGGCGCGGTCGCGATGGCCGGTGCGGTCGATGGCATCGGCGGCCAGCTCTCGTTCGCCGACCGGTTCCTCGAGCTCGGCGAGCGCGCACGTGACGCTGCGGCAGGGGTGTTCGCCCGCGGCACCGGAGGTGTGGACGAGACGGTCGCTCAGGTTGCTGCCACGAGCGGTGCACGCGGGGCCGGCGCCGCCGGCGCCGGAGTCCTGGCCAAGGTCGCAGGCCTGGGCGCCGCCGGCAAGCTTGCCTTGGCGTGTCTCGGCGGCGGTCTCGCCGCCACCGCGTGCGTCGCGGCCGGGGTCGCCCCGCTCGGCCTGGGAGGCGGCGGGGAGCGGCCGGCCCAGGAGACGGCGGCGCCCAACCCGCGCGAGCGGCTGCGAGCCGTCGCGGTTCCGGCGGCGGACGTGCTGCCCTCGCAGGTGGGTAACGAGACGGCCTCGTCGGTCGAGTCGGCGCCGAGCCCGGTCACGCAGGCCGAGCAGCCGGCCGCCGAGAATCAGGCTCCCTCAGAACCGGTGCCAGAAGCCCCGCTCGCCCCGTCGACCCCACCCGTCGAGCGCGAGTTCGGGGTTGCCGCGGCCGCGGCGCCCGCGGCAAGCGGTGCTGCGCCCGCATCCGGCTCAGGTGGCACCGGGGGGAGCGACGGTGGGTCGGCGGTCGGGCAGGAGTTCGGGCCGTGAGGCGACGTGCGCTCGCCCTGATCGCTCTGGGCGCGCCGGTCGCGGCGATGATCGCGCCCGTGCCGGCGCTCGGGGCCGGGGCCACCTACAACGTCCTCAAGTGTCACGTCAACAGCCGGCCGGCGACCGAGGCGGTGGCCGAGGTTCGCGGGCCGTACTCGACCGCGAACCGGTGCGCCGGAAACGACCAGCGGCTGGAGGTGACCAACTTCGGCTTCGCGACTGCGGGGCAAACCGCGTTCTGGCGCTTCAACGCCCCCGCGGGCACCGCGATAGTCGGCGTCAACGTGCGCGCCAACCTGCGACGCGACAGTCACCACCTCGCTCAGCTCGTCGCGGTCAGCTCCCAGGGCACGCCGACGGTGCTGGCCAACGGCCCCGACACCGCCGAGGGCTTCCAGAACCACAGCTTCACCGGCCTCGACCACGTCGCCTTCGTCATCCACCTGCTCTGCAGCGACGGGGGCGGCTGCGCCTACGCGGAGCAGGCCCATGCGTACGCCCAGAACATCGAGCTCGTGCTCGCCGATCGGTCGGACCCGCAGGTGACGAGCGTCTCGGGGAGCCTCGTGGGGGGAGGGTGGTTGCGGGGGAGTCACCGGCTTCAAGGTCAAGCCACGGATCTCGGCAGCGGGCTTGAGACGTTGGTAGGTCGGGCCAACGGCGTCGAGGTAGGCGAGGGCCCAACCGACTTGCGGCGGGCGCGCTTGGTGGGCCTTACGTCGAGCCTCTTCGCTCCCGTGTCCGACCAGTCCTGGGATCGGGGACCTGGACGCGGCTTTGAGCACCGGCGCCTATCCGTTCGTGAACGGGTCGAACACCGTTGAGATCTGTGCCGAGGACTTCGCCGGAAACCGCCCGGCTTGCACCGCGAGGACCGTGTCGGTCGACAACGCTCCGCCCGCCCTGGCGTTCGCGGACACGCAGAGCCGTGACGACCCAGAGCTCGTCACGGCCGGCGTCGCAGAGGCGCATTCGGGAGTCGCCGCCGGGGCGATCGATTACCGAGCGGTCGGTGCTGACTCCTGGAGGCCGCTGGAGACGGCGATCTCAAGCGACGAGCTGCGCGCGAGGGTCGAATCGTCGGCGCTCCAACCCGGCGACTACGAGTTCCGGGCCGAGGCGACCGACGTGGCCGGCAACCGCGGCGAGACGACTCGCCGAGCCGACGGCAGCGCGATGGTGCTCACCTTCCCTCTACGTCAGTTCGTGGACCTCGCCGCCAGCCTCGAGCCCGGCGGCGCGCGAACACGCACCGTCCGATACGGGACCGGCTCCGAGGCCTCGGGCCGGCTGCTCGATTCCGCCGGCGAGCCTCTCGCCGGCGAGGAGATAGTCGTCGACGAGTACTTCGGCGCCGGCGCGCTGATCGATCGCCGCACCCGCTTCGTTCGCACCGATTCAGCGGGGCGCTGGTCGTCGCCGATCCCGGCCGGTCCCTCGCGGGAGGTCTCGGCCAGCTTCGCGGGCTCGTCGCGGTTCCAGGAGGCTGCTGAGCCGGCCGGGCGCTTGACCGTTCGCAGCCAGGCAACCTTCACCCGCTCGAGGGCGCGGGTTCGCGAGGGCGGCCGCGTTGTCTTCGCCGGCAAGGTCGGCCATTTCGGCGCCCGGATCCCGGCCGGCGGCAAGTTGATCGAGCTTCAGGTCCGGGAGGCCGTCGGACGCTGGAACACGGTTCGCGAGGCCTTCCACACAGAGCCTTCGGGGCGCTACCGCTTCGGGTACCGATTCGGACGCTTCTATGACACCGACGCCCGATTCAAGTTCCGCGTCAAGGTGGCTCGCGAGCAGGGCTGGCCCTACAAGGCGCCCGTGCGCTCGCGGCCGCGAACGGTGACCGTGCTCGCCCGGTAAGCAACTCTCAAGGGCCGGCCGTGTTCTCGGCCGTGAAGCCGGAACCGCCATAGGGTTGAGACCAGATGAAGCGCACTCCCAACCACACCACCGTCGTCGCCTACCTGGCGCTGTTCGTAGCGCTGGGGACGGGCGGCGCCTACGCCGTCGAGCGGATCACCTCCAAGGACGTCGAGAACAACTCCCTGCGAAGCGTCGACCTCAAGCAGCGGGAGGGTGTCACGGGCAAGGACGTCAAGCGCAACTCGCTGACGGGTGAGGAGGTGCGCGAGGAGTCGCTCAACGCCTCGAAGTTCGCGCCCGTCTCCGGCGTCGGCGACGCCGGAGACTGCGACCCCAGTTCGATCACCCCGATCGATTGCGTGACGGCCGGCATCGAGCTTGCCAACGTCGGCGCGCCTCCTGGTCATCGCCACCGGCGGCCAGTACACCGCTGGCACCACGAGCGGCTCCGCCGCCGGCTGCGACATCCGTATCGACGGCGCACCTCGGCCCGCCTTCGCGACGCCCGGTGACGTTGAGTCGGACACGAACGCCGGCGCTACCAACGGCTTCGCCCGCACCCTCGTCACCCCGGACCCCCTGCCGGCCGGGCCGCACGAGATCGCCCTCGCCTGCTGGGAGCTCGATCCCGACGTCCGCATCGAGACCCCGACCATCGCCGCGATCGCGATCTCGACGGGCTGACGGGCCGGGGGCGGCGAAGCGTCCGCCCTCGCTCCCGCCCCGCGGGAGTGGATCCCGACGCTTGATGGCCCTACAGCTCGTACCGCGCCAGGTCCGCGTCGAGCCGCGCGGACTCCTCCGCGCTGAGCGCCTCGCCGGGTGGTTCCGCGAAGCCGTCGTCGCCATCGCCCCCGCCGCCCTCGCGCCGCCACCGGCGCAGGGCGAAGAGGATCGCCACGGCCGCGATCACGATCGCGACCCCGGGGACCAGCCAGGCGGCGAGGTCGAAGCCCTGCGTCTCGGGCACCGCCAGCACCTCGGAGCCGAACTCGGCTACGAGCGCGTCCTTGATCTCGTCCTTGGTCAGGCCCTTGGCGATCAGGCCGCGGATGAACTCGCGCTCCTGGATCGCCTGCGGCGCCTCGGTGGCGAGCTCCAGGGTGACGCCGCAGATCGGGCACATCACCTCGTCCTCGATATCGGGGAGCGAGGCCTGGGGCTCCTGCGCGAGCGCAGCCGCGGGCAGCGCGAGTGCGAGCGCCGCGACGATCGCGATCAGGGCGCGCATCTCAGCTCCCCTCGATCAGCGGCGCGACCTCGTTCTCGAGGAACTTCTCGGTCACCGGTCCGAGCTGCACCAGCGCCACCTCGCCCTCGGGGTCGACGAGGAAGTTCTCGGGCACGCCGGTCGTCTTCAGATCGTCGGCGTACTCGCCGGGACCGTCGTGGAATTGCGGGTAGGTGAGGCCGAACTCCTTGACGAAGGCGAGCCCGTCCTCGGCGGCCTCCTGGGTGTCGATGCCGACGATCGCGAAGTCCGCGCCGCCGTAGCGCTCGTAGAAACGCTGCAGCGCCGGCGCCTCCTCGCGGCAGGGCACGCACCACGACGCCCAGACGTTGACCAGCACCCACTTGCCCCGCAGGTCGGCGACCGAGCCCACGTCCTCGCCCCCGAGCACCGTCAGCTCGCGTTCGGGGATCGCGTCGCCGACCGCGAGCGAGCCGCCGCCCTTGGAGGCGAGCCCGAAGCCGAGCAGGCCGATCAGGGCGAGGACGCCAAGGAAGACGGCGAATGTGCGGGCGCTCACGCGGCAAGCGTAGAGGCGTGGCGTTCTCGCCCTGGCGCCCTGGGCTACGCTGAGAGCGGCAGGAACGGAGCGCCCGCCCCGTTTCATTACAGAGCAAGGAATGCACACGGAGGACTCTCGGTTCGCCTTCCTGCCGCGCGTCACCGGGACCGCGGCGCTGATCGCTGCCGCGATCGGGGCGCTGACGCTGCTCGGCTGGATCCTCGGCGCGGACTGGCTGACCGGGCTGGTGCCCGACGCGCCGCGGATGAAGGCGAACACCGCGATCGCGATGATCGGCTTGGCGGCGGCGGCGTGGCTCGTCCGCAAGCCGGTCAGCAGCGACGTGCAGCGGGCGTCGTCGATAGCGCTCGCCGAGCTGGTCGTGCTGCTGGCCGGACTGACGCTGGCCGAGTACATCGTTGGCACCGGCCTCGGCATCGACGGCCTGTTCACCGACGACAGCGGCGACCTGCACCCCGGTCGGATGTCGCCCCACGCCGCGGTGGCGTTCGTCCTCCTCGGCCTCTGGCTGATCCTCCTCGATCGGCGCGAGAGCGTCTGGACGCTGACCGTCAACGTGCTGGCGGCGCTCTCGGGGCTGGTCGTGCTGGCGGCGGTGATCGCCTTCCTCTACGGCGCCGACTACGTCTACGGCGACTCCGGCGTGTCGGGCGTTTCGCCCCAGACCTCGGTCGGGCTGGTGGCCCTGTTCGTCGCCATCCTCACCTCGCGCCCCGAGAGCCCGGGGATGCGCCTGCTGCTCAGTCCGGGCTCGGGCGGCCACACGATCCGCAGGCTGATCCCGGCCCTGATCGTGGTCCCGATCATCGCCGGCGGGGGGTTGATCGCGGGCGTCGATCGAGGCCTGTTCAGCACCGAGGTCGGGGTCGCCTTCGCGGTTGCGGGGCTGATCGCAGTGCTGCTGGCGATCGTCTTCTTCACCACCCGTGCGGTCGAGCTGGCCGACGCCGAGCGCCGCGAGCTGCAGGCACGCATGGTCGAGCTGGCCGACCGCGACCCGCTCACCGACGTCTTCAATCGCCGGCGCCTCGACGAGGAGCTTGGTCGCCAGGTGGCCCGGATCCGGCGCACCGGCTCGCCGCTGGCGGTGCTGGCGATCGACCTGGACGGGTTCAAGGCGACCAACGACACCTACGGCCACGCGACCGGCGACGAGCTGCTGATCGCGACCGCGCACGTGCTCGCGGAGGAGCTGCGCGCGGCGGACTTCGTCTCGCGCCCGGGCGGCGACGAGTTCATCGTCCTGCTGCCCGACTCCGGCGAGGAGGCGGCGACGATCGTCGCCGGAAAGCTCGTCCACGCCTTTCGTGGGGTCAGGCGGCCGCGGCCGGACGGCGGCATGGTCGAGCTGCGCGCCTCGGTCGGGATCGCCGTTGCCAACGGTGAGCCGCGCACGAACGCGCAGGCGCTGCTCGCCGCGGCCGACCGGGCGCTCTACTCCGCCAAGCAAGCCGGAGGCGACCGGTTCGCGCTCGCCGGGGTGCCGGCGATCGGCTGAGCGCGTTCTAGACTGGGCGCGTCGCGGACGTAGCTCAGTTGGTAGAGCGTCGGCTTCCCAAGCCGAAGGTCGCGGGTTCGAGACCCGTCGTCCGCTTAGATCGTTTCTCCTGCAAACGAGCCATGAGCACGCCGTCCATCGCCCCGGACCGGGCCGGCGGCGTGGCCCGCTAGTCGCCTAAACGTCCTTTGCCGCCCGCTCTTGCGTTGCCTCGAAGACGTCCAGCCGGTTCGCGACCACCGCGGTCGGCGTCGCTTGGTTGACGCGTCCATCTGCCACGGATAGGCTCGCCTCGAACCGCAACCGGGAAGAGGGATCGGATGCCCAATCTGCGCCGCGTAAGGCCTGCCTTGTGGATCGCCGCTGCGCTGTGCATCGCGCTCCCTGCCGCGGCTTCCGGCGCGGTGACGATTGGGCAGTCTCCGCCGACGGCTGGGGCCAGCTTTACCTGCGGCCCGGGAATGGGGGCGCAGCTCTCGGTGTCGAGCGGCAACCCGTATGCCGTTCCATCCGGCGGCGGAGTGATCACTCGGTGGCGCAGTTCGGCGACCGGAACCGTGGCGCTCCAGGTGTTCCGCCAGTCCGGCGCCAACCACACCCTGATCGCCGAAGACCAGCGGACCATCGGCGGCAACCTGACCGAGTTCGAGGTCAGGATTCCGGTCTCGAGCGCCGACCAGATCGGTCTGAAGATGGGGGGTGGCGATGGTTCCCGGGTGCCTGTTCCAGACCGCCAATGCGGGCGACATCGTCGGAGTGGCCGCAAATGGGCCGGTGGGCACCACCGGACCTCTTCTTGCTCAGCCCGGCTTCCGATTCAACCTCGCGGCCGACGTCGAGTCCGATGCGGACAACGATGACTATGGGGACGAAACGCAGGATCTGTGCCCGACCGATGTCGCCAAGCAGACCGATTGCATCCCGCCCCAGACCAAGATCACCAAGGGCGCTCCGAACAAGACCGACAAGACCAAGCTCAAGTTCAAGTTCACCTCCTCGGAGCCCGGCTCGACCTTCGAGTGCAAGCTCGACAAGAAGAAGTTCAAGCCCTGCACCTCGCCGCGCAAGGTCAAGCACCTCGACGACGGCAAGCACAAGTTCAAGGTCGGGCGATCGACGCCGCGGGCAACGTCGACCCCTCGCGGCCAAGGACAAGTTCAAGGTCGTGGGCTGAGCGCGGTCGCCGCGCGATACTGCGCGGACGAACCGTCTGGATCGGGTTCACTTGGCCAGGAGGCGATCCAGCTCGCGGTCGAGCTCGGCGGTCTCGGCCCGAGCCCTGCGAAGGGCACGCTCGAGCGCGGCGGCAGCCGTCACGGAGCCCGCGCGCGCCTGTTCGGTGAGGATCTTCAGGACCTCGTCGTGAGTTGCGATTTCGGTATTCGCCACTTGTCCCTCTCTTGCTTGAAAACACGCTTTTGTTCCCCAGCGAGCCAGCCGGCGGTCCGCGGAGCAAGCGATTCCGCGTCTGCGACCTTCCCCCCGTCGCGCGATACTGCGCGGGCGATGTCGCAGGAGAACGGTGGAGCGCTTGCGAGCGGTGTACGAGGCGTTCGCCGCGGCGACTTGGATGCGTTGTTCGCGGACCACGCCGATGACTTCGCAGCTTGCTTCAGGACGCCGGCGACGCCTGACTGCGGGCAGCTACCGAGGGCCAGCAGCTCGGCGCTGGTTTTGCAGCATGGCCGAGTCCTTTCGACCGGCATGACTCAGGAAGCCGGAGGCGTTCATCGACGCGGACGACCAGGTGGTGATCGAGATCCTTCAGCGCACATGGTCTTCGGGGTAGCGACGTCGACCCAGTGGAGCTTCGTTACGGGCATCTATCGACGTCGACGACGGCGCGCTCACGCGTTCGCGATGTTCCTGAGCCGAAGTGAGGCCCTCGAAGCCGCCGGGCTTGAGGAGTAGGCGATGTCGCAGGAGAACGTCGAGATCGTGCGGAGGTTCTACGAGGCCATGCGCTTCGCGGCGATGACGCCGGGGCCTGGCATGTCTCGCTCCTGACGTGGACTATGGGGTCCTTCAGGAAGGACTCGACGCGTGGAGCCAGATGAGGTTCGGGCGATGCGGGAGCGTTGGCGAAGCGACTGGGAGGGACGGGGCTGGCAAGCCAGTCGCGGAGGAGTTCATCGCGATGCGGGCGACCAGGTAGTGGTGACCGTCGCACGAATGGGGACGCGGGCGAGCGAGCGGCATCGAGGTCGATGTCCGCGCCTTCAATGTCTTCGACCCTCCGCGACGGCATGGTTGCTTACAAGCGGGAGTTCGCTGAACGATCCGAAGCCCTCAAAGCCGCCGGGCTTCAGGAGTAGGCGATGTCGCAGGAGAACGTGGAGATCATCCGCCGCCTGGTCGAGAAGTTCAATGAAGCGCCGGATGAGGCCTCGGCCTGGCTTCACTACTACCACCCCGACGCCGGAGTTCGAAACGCCGCCCGAGTGGCCCGATAGACCGCATCTACAGCGGGCACGACGGCATCTCCCGGCTGGCTCGGGAGTGGACGAGCAGCTTCGATGACTACCGCTGGGACACGAAAGAGCTGATCGACGGAGGGGGCGATAGCGTGGTCGGCCTCATCCTTCACCGTGGTCACCTCAGCGGCGGAACGATCTGGGTGGAGCGGGAGATTGGAGCCATCTGGCGCCTCCGCGATGGGAAGGTTGCGCGGGTGGAGTCCTTCTTGTCGTGGGGTGAAGTCCTCGAAGCCGCCGGGCTGTCGGAGTAGGCCAGACCTCAGCACTCGAAGCTCGCAACTCGGATCGGTCCCGACTTCGTGGCCGGCGTGCTCGCCTTCGTCGAGTGCGGGGTTGCGAAGGTGGCCTGGAGCGCCGCGAACTCACGCTCGAGTCACGGGTCGTGGTCACTTGCCGCCTTCCAGCTCAGCGCACGTGTGCTCGCGTGCTCGGTCGGCCTCGCGGTCGATCTCACCGGCGGCGATCAGCCCCTCTCCTTCGCGGTCAGCGCCCCACGCGCTAACCAAGGCCTCGAAGCTGCCGAGCTCCTGATCGGTGACGGTCGTGGTGACGGCAAGTGCCTTGTGTTCCATTACTGCTCCTTCGTGGCGTTGTTTATGCAGCGGATAACGGTCGTGAGCAACTCCCCGTTGATGCAACCCCACTGTTCGAGCAGAGACCCGAACCTCTTCGAGGCCTCCCGGGGCCGAGAATCGGCGCGTTCGCGGTACGACTGCGCCGCTAGGCTGCTCGCTCGCATGGACCCCGCGCCCACCGCTGCGCCCCGATGGCGCGCCCGTCGCAGCCGATTGTCGGCAGAGGACGTTGCGTGGGTCGGGCTGTGGCCGACGATATTGGCGCTGTTCGCCTGCTTCGCCTGGCTCGCTCCGCCGCTCTCCGAGCTGGTGCCCGATCCGGTCGACCCGTTCTTCGTCGAGTTCCAGTCCCTGATCAAGCCCGAGCCGCTCGAGCAGGTGCGCTTTCTGCTCGCGGTCGCAGCGCCGATCGCGTTGGCGGTGGCGGTGCTCGATGTTCGGCTCCTCCGCGCCCGGCGAACGCCGCTTCGACGGGGCTGTGATCGCGCTGCAGATCGGCATGATCGTGCTGTTGGTCTGGAGCGTGGTCACGCAGGTCGACGAGCTCCCCTTCCTCGATCCGGACTACTTCGCACCGCTGCTGCTCTCGGTTCCGGTGCTTGTCGCGGGCGTCGCGATCGGGGTTGCGTTGACGCTGCTGGCGCTGGCGAGGCGGTGGCCGTTTGACCGCCTCGACGCTCCGGCCCGGACCTCGGCCGGCTGGAAGGCGGGCGTGTTACTCGTGGCCCTGGTGCTGACGGCACTCTGGCTCCTGCCCGCCGTGTTCACCGACGCCAACGTCTCCGAGGGCGGCGCGATCCCCTCGGGGCACGTCCCGGTCCAGTCGGAGGACTACTACGCGGTCGCCAACGGCCGCACGCCCCTGGTCGACTACGTCGCCCAGTACGTTCAGCTGCTGCCGCTTGTCTTCGCGCCCCTCTTGGCGGCGTTCGACCTCTCGATCACGTCCACATCGGTGTTGATGGTGACGTTGTCGGTCATCGCCCTCCTCGCCATCTACGGAGTCCTGTTAAGGTGACCCGGCGCCCGCTCGCCGCGCTCGCCCTCTACGTCCCGTTCGTCGCGCTCAGCCTCTTCCCGTGGTCCGACGACGGGCTCCGGCACGAGTTCAACGGCAGCTACTTCGCCTTCTTCCCCGGCCGTTACCTGGGCCCGTTCTTGGTCGCCTGGATGTGCGCGGTGATCGTCCGAGGGCGGCGCGTGCCCCTCTGGCTCGCCTTCTTCGTCGCCGGCCTGGCGATGCTCAACAACGCCGAGTTCGGCACGATTTGCGTGCTGGCGCTGTTCTGCGCCCTGGCCCTCGGAACCGATCGCAGCGACGGTGGGGACGCAGGCTCCGGGGGCTGCTCGGGCAGGCCGCGATCGGGCTGATCGGCGCCGTCGCTCTGGTCGCGGCTATCACCCTGGCGAGGACGGGCGAGCTACCCAACCCCGAGCTGCTCGTCTACTACACCCGGCTGTTCGCGCGCCAGTCATTTGGGCTCGAGCCGATGCCGGCGCTGGGGCTCCACATCGCCCTCTACGTCACATTTGCGGCAGCGATCCTGACCGCTGCGGTTCGATCCGCACAGCGTCGCGCCGACAACACGCTCACCGCGATGCTCGCCTACGCCGGCGTCTTCGGCCTGCTCGCGGGCTCTTACTTCGCCGGCCGGTCCCTGCCCTGGCAGCTGATGCTCCTGTTTCCCACCTGGGGGCTGGCGCTCGCGTTGCTGACCTGGACCGTAGTCCAGTATCTGCGCGCGGAGCGCGGCGGGGACTCGCTGCGGCGGTTGCTGTTGCCGTCGCTGGCGACCATGGTCGGGTTTGGGGTCATGATCGCCTCGATCGCCACGATCTCGCCGCCGTGGGACGAGGTCGAGCGGATCTCCCGGTCCGGGGCCGCCGAGGCGGACACGCCCGCAGTTCAGAGGATACGTCGAGGACCACACCGAGCCCGGGCGAGAAGGTCCTGCTCTTCGGCACCCCCACCGACCATCGGGTCGCCGAGCGCGCCGAGGTCGAGAATGTCTCCCCGTTCAACAGCGCGTTCGCGCTTTTCTCGGCCCGTGAGGTGGAACGCGCGCTTGATGCGCTCGAGCGGGAGGGAGGCACGAAGATCATCCTCAGCCGCCCGGAACCGCCCGAGAGAGGGAAGGACCCCGGGTCGCTCGTCGATCTGCTGTTAGAGACGGGCTTCAGGCCTGTCGACGGCACTCCCTACGACCGGCTGGTGTTGTTCGAGCGGGAATAACCACAACGCTCTCGCGACGACCGGTCCGGGTGCCCCCACGTCCCTGTGAGGCCTTCGGGCAGAGTGATCAAAGGCCTCGCGGCGGGGCGCCGCCGCTACCCTGCCCGCTCGCATGGACCTAGCCTTGGCCCCGCTGCTCCGGTGCCCCGCCTGCAGGGGATCGCTGGAGCCACACGCGTTCGAGTCCTCGGATGAGGATCGCTGCGAGACCGGGGCGCTCGTCTGCCGTGAATGCTCGGCCTGGTATCCGGTCTCGGAGTCGGTCCTCGACCTACTCCCCGAGGAGCTCGCGGTGGCCGGCGCTCGTGCCGAGTTCTTCAGCGCACACCGATCGCGCCTCGAGGGGCTCGGTCTGGATTCCCCGGTGTCCGGTGGCGTCGGCCCCGCCCCGTCGTTCGCCGCCCAGGCGCACCAGCGGGAGCACTTCGACGACCTCGCTCTGCGCGAGGACGAGTTTTCGTATCACGCGCTTGGTCGCCAGCCTTTTCAGATCGCGCTGCGCGAGTTGACCTACCGCGAGTGGCGGCCGCTGCTCGCACCCCAGTCCGTGGTCCTCGATATCGGTTGTGCGGACGGCATCAGCACATTCGACATCGCCGGCCCGGGGGTCACCGCACTAGGCTTCGACATCTCGCGCGAGTCGGTGGTCCGGGCGGCCAGGCGTGCCCGCGAGAGGGGCATGCTGAACGTCAGCTTCTTCGTCGGCGACGCAGACTCCATTGCGGTCGCCGATGGAGCCGTCGACTGCGTGCTCTGCTTCGGCAGCCTTCATCACGTCCCGGATCCCGCCCGTACTCTCGGTGAGGCGGCCAGGGTGCTCAAGGGCGGCGGCCTCTACCTCGGCGTCGAGAACAACAGGACCCCTCTGCGCCCAGTCTTTGACCTGTTGATGCGCTGGCGGCCGCTGTGGCGCGAGGAGGCGGGCGCGGAGGCCTTTATCGGGCGATCCGAGCTAGGCCGCTGGACGGAGGGCTCCGGCCTCGAGCTGTCGGGCAGGCCGACGGTCTTCGTGCCGCCGCATCTGTGCAACCGGCTCGGCGTCGGGAGGGCCCGGCGGTTGCTAGCCCGAACCGACTGGGTGTTCCAGCGCCTGCCGGGGATCCGGAGCTGGGGCGGGCTGATTTCGATCACGGGGCGGAAGCGCTGATGGGGGACGGGTTCGCGGCTTCCGGCAGGTCGATGGGACCCAAGACAGCGGGCTTGCGCTGTTCCAGCGAGGATGACGGACAATCCTCTCGTGAGTTCCGAACCGACCTATTCCTTCGTGATCCCGGTCTGCGACGAGGAGGAGGTCCTCTCCGAGCTTCACCGGCGCCTGAGCGCGCGTCGCCGATCAGCTCGATGGCAGCTGTGAGTTCGTGCTCGTCGACGATGCGAGCACCGATCGAAGTCGTGAGCTGATGCTCGAGCTGCGAGCGGCGGACCAACGGATCAGGCTGCTCTTCCTGTCGCGAAACTTCGGCCACCAGACTCGCGATCTCGGCGGGGCTCGACCACGCCTCCGGCGACGCGGTGATCATGATCGACGCCGACCTGCAGGATCCCCCGGAGGTTGCGCTGGAGATGGCGGCGCTGTGGCGTGAGGGCTGGGAGGTCGTGCACGGCGTCCGTACCGGGCGGCCCGGGGAGAGCCGGTTCAAGCTCTGGACCGCGAGGGGCTTCTACCGCGTCATGAGCCGTGTCTCCGACACCGATCTGCCGCTCGATAGCGGCGACTTTCGGCTCGTCGATCGCCGGGTGGCCGACGTCGTGCGCGGAATGCGCGAGCCCGATCGCTACCTGCGGGGGTTGTTCGCCTGGGCCGGCTACCGTCAGACGAGCGTCACCTACGAACGCGCCGAGCGCTATGGCGGCGAGACGAAGATGTCGCTGTCGCGGATGATCGGCTTTGCGATCGACGGGATGTTGAGCTTCTCCGTCGCCCCGCTGCGGATCATCATCGGCTCGGTTTCTTGATGTCGCTCGCCGGGCTCACGGTTGGTGTGATCGCGATCGTGATGAAGCTCGCCGGCGCCCTGCCGCCGGTCGCGGGCTGGGCCTCGCTGACGGTGCTCGTCTCCTTCCTCGCCGGCGTGCAGCTGATCGTTCTCGGGATGATCGGGCTCTACGTCGCCAAGGCCTACGAGCAGGGTAAGCACAGGCCGCTCTACCTGGTGGCCTCGCAGTACGGGTTCGGCTCAGGGCCGGCGGGCGCTGACTACATACTGGGCACCGAGCGGGAGGCGCCCGAGCAGGCGCTCGATCCGTTGCAGCCGCGCTGACTCACGCGTGAAGTAGATGATGTAGGCGCCCTCGGCGTCGGTCAGCCCCGCGTCGCGGAGCAGACGTTGGCTCTCACCACGCCGCAGCAGCACGGCGTCGCGGTCGAACGCGCATCCGGCGACGGCGCGGCGGGTGAGCGGGTTCCAGGGGTTGTGCTCGAAGATCGCCACTGCGCCTCCCGGCCTGGTCACCCGGGCAGCCTCCGCGACCAGCCGGGCCCGCTGCCGCGGCTGGACGTGGTGCAGCACGCAGATCGCAAAGGAGACGTCGAATGAGGCGGCCGCGAAGGGCAACTCTGCGCCGGCTTCGCTCGCCAGGTAGTGGGCCCACGGGTTTCGCTCGCGCGCGATCTCGACCATCGCCGCGGAGGTATCGACTCCGGCAAGTCCGCCGACTCGCCCCTCGAGCATCCGATCGGTCTCGCCCGGGCCGCAGCCGATGTCGACGAATGAGAGCCGGCGCGGGTCACCGACCCTGCGGGTGGTGAGATCGAGCAAGCACCCGGACCTTGGCGCGGGTGAAGAAGTCGAGCTCGGCGCCGCTGAAGGCGATCGAGCGCTCGACCGCCTCCCTGTAGGTCTCGCCGTAGGCGTCGAACCCCGGGGTTGCATCGCTCACGACGAGGCAGGCTAGTCGTAGCTCACAGGTAACCTCGCCGCGATGAAGACCCGGCAACGCGACCCGGCGGCGGTCAACGCGGACTTCTTCGCCGCCGGCCAGCACGCGCACGACTCCATGCGCCTGGACACCTTCCAGCTGATCTGGGCCGCGATCGAGCAGGAGCTCTCCGGGCCGACCGGTTGCTTGACGTCGGCAACGGCGGCGTGTTCGGATACGACACATCGATCGTCGGGGAGGTCGTCGCGGTCGATCTCTTCCTCGATCGCCTACCGGCCGAGCGCTTCCCTGACAACGTCACCGCGCTCACCGGAAGCGCTCTCGACCTCGATCAGCCCGATGCCTCCTTCGACACCGTGCTCGAGGCGCTGCTCTTCCACCATCTCGTCGGCGCGCACTCCGACGACATCCTCGACAACGTGCGCCTGGCGCTGGCCGAGGCGGAGCGGGTGCTCGAGCCCGGAGGGCGGCTGATCGTCGCCGAGTCATGCGTACCGCCCTGGTTCTATGCCGTCGAGAGGCAGCTCTTCGGCGCCCTCGCCCGGCTCTCGAGGACGCCGCTGCTGCGCGGGCACCCGCCCGTGATCCAGATCTCGTTCGAGCGCCTGCTCTCGCTCGTCGCCGAGCGGTTCGAGATCGAGAACGCCTACAAGGTGCCGCCCGGGAAGTGGACGACCCAGTTCGGGATCCGCTGGCCGATGGCGCTGACGCCCGCGCAGACGTTCATCGTCGTCGGGCGCAGGGCGGGGGTCGCCACCGCGGCGGCGCTCGACTGACCGGGTCCGCCGCCTGGCGAGCGGTCGGCTGGCGCGTCCGGATCGTTCGGCAACGCACCGGGCCGGCGCAGGTGCAAGGGTGGGGGATCTGCCGCCGGCAAAGGATCGGCGGCCTTTCCACAAGCAGTCCGGAGGCGCTGGCCCCGGCGCTCGATGCCGCGGCGCGGGCCTGCGCTCGCTGGGCGGCGCTCGACTGACGGAACCGCTGCGTGGTGCCGAGCATGGCTCAACGCATGTACTAGGCGGGGTTACGCTTTCTCGGTGACCAAGAGAACTGCTTGGTTTGGAGGCGGAACGGCGATCACGGTGTTGCTGGTCGTCGTCGCAACGGCGGCTTCCACGGGGCGGCATGCGCGCCCCGACCTGGTGGTCAAGAGCGTCGCGGTGAGCCCGGCCTCCGCCGAGCCCGGGGCGACGGTCACCCTCGACGATGCGACCAAGAACAGGGGCTGGGCTCGGGCCGGCGCCAGCACGACCGCCTACTACCTCACGGCGCATCGAAAGGCGGATCGAAACGCGCACGCGGTCCACACCAGGCTCGGCCGGCGCGCGGTTGCGGCGCTGAGGCCACGGACGGCGAGCCAGGGCGGCATCGAGGCTCGGCTTCCCGACGATCTCGAGCCCGGCTCGTACTCGGTGGTCGCCTGCGCCGACGCCGACCGGAGGATCGCCGAGACCAGGGAGACGAACAACTGCACGGCAGCGCCGCTCGAGGTAGTCGATCCTGCGACGGCCAACGACCCGCCGGTGGCCGGCTTCGACTTCTCGCCCGCGGCGCCGGTGACCGGCGAGCGGGTGGACTTCGTCTCGAGCTCCACCGACTCCGACGGCAGCCTCGCCGCCCAGGACTGGGACTTCGACGGCAACGAGGACTTCGCCGATGCCGGTGGCGGCGCCGCGAGCCACGTCTTCGAGACCGCGGGGACGTTCACGGTCCGCCTCCGGGTCACCGACGACCTCGGGGCGAGCGACGTCGATGCGCAGCAGGTGGTCGTCGCCCCCGATCCCGATCTCGACGACGACGGCACCCCCAACGACCAGGACTGCGCCCCGCTCGACCCGGCGGTCAACCCGGCCGCCGCCGATCCGCCGGAACTGACCTTCCTCGACTCGAACTGCGACGGCGTCGACGGTGACGCGGGCGACGCGATCTTCGCCGACAACCAGGACCCGGTGGCGAGCAACGCCAACGCCGGCACTCGCGCGGCGCCGAAGCTGACCCTTGCCGGCGCGGAGGGCGCGATCGCGACGGCGGCCGCCGCGGGCAAGGACGTCTACGTCGCCGAGGGCACCTACCTCGGGGCGACGTCGATCGCGGCCGGCGTCTCGATCTTCGGCGGCTACGACCCCATCAGCGCGACCGAGTGGGGCCGCTCGCAGGGCGCCGTGAGCACGATCCGCAACGACACCCCCGCCGGCAAGGCGATCATCGGACTGGCCGCCAACGGCGTCGGCGTCGCCACGCCGACCTTGGTGCAGCTCGTCCGGGTGCGATCGGGCTCGGCCACCGGGATCGGCGTCTCCTCCTACGCGATCCGGGCAGTGAGCTCGCCCGGGCTGACGCTCGAGGCTGTGACGGCCGAGGCCGGTGACGGCGGCCCCGGCTCGAGCGGGGCCGACGGCGAGCCCGGCTCCGACGGCGCCGACGGCGTTGCGGGCGATCCCGGGTCGTGTCCCGGCTCGACGGTCGGCGCCGGGGGCGCGGGCGGGGTCGGCAACCAGGGCGCCGACGGCGGCGCCGGGGGCGCGGGCGGCGTCGACGGCCTCGACGGCCTCGGCGCCAATCCGGGGCTCGGGGGAGCCGGCGGCGCGGCCGGTGGGCCGGGCGTCGACGGCGGTGACGGCGGCGACCAGGCCAACGGCGCCAACGGGCAGGCCGGCTCGGGCGGCTTCGTCCAGAGCGGCCTCTGGATGTCGAGCGGTGGCGCGAATGGCGTCGCCGGCGCGTCCGGCGGTGGCGGCGGTGGCGGTGGCGGCGGCGGCGCACCCGGCGGCGGCGGTGGTGGAGGCGGCGGCGAGGCCGGCTCCGGTGGCGACTTCGGCTCCGGTGGTGGCGGTGCAGGTGGATCGTTCGGCATCTACCTCTTCAACTCGACCCTCGGTCCCGGTCCGACGGTGATCAACTCGACGGTCATCGCCGGCGACGGGGGAGCGGGGGGAGCCGGCGGACTCGGCGGCATCGGCGGCCTCGGTGGCGACGGCGGTGGCGGTGGCAGCGCCTGTGCGAACCAGCGCGGCGGCGATGGCGGCAGAGGCGGCGACGGCGGGCGCGGCGGTCACGGCGGCGGCGGTGCCGGAGGCCCGAGCGTCGGGCTTCTGCGGGTCGCCCAGACGGGCGGCGCGCCGCCCGGGATCACCTACGTCGCCGGCGGCTCTGGCGGTCCGGGCGGTCCCAGCCTCGGCAACGGGGGGCTCGACGGCGTGACCGCGAACGTGCTCTCTCCATAACCGCAGCCTAGGCGGCTCGGAGGCCGGGTCGCGGGTCACCCTCGCTGAGCACCCCGACGCGATCGCGGCCGCTCTCCTTGGCCGCGTACATGGCGGCGTCGGCGTCGGCGACCACGCGCTCGCCGGCCGCGGTGTCCTCGTGCCCGCCGAATTCGCAGACGCCGACGCTGGCGGTGACTCGGATGCCGTCGGCGATCGTGAGCTCGCGGACGACCTCGCGCAGGCTCTCGGCGACCTCCACGGCGCGGTGCTCGTCGGCGTGGGGAAGGATGACGCCGAACTCGTCGCCGCCGAGGCGGGCGATGAGGTCGCTGTCGCGCAGGCGCTCGCGCAGCGCCGCCGCGACCTCGGCCAGGACGTCGTCGCCGGCCGCGTGGCCGAACGAGTCGTTGACGACCTTGAAGTCGTCGAGGTCGAGGACGAGCATCGCGCCGCCCGAGCCGTAGCGCGCCGACGCCGAGAGCTCGCGCTCGAGCTCGCGCCCGAAGCGCCGCCGGTTGAACAGGCCGGTCAGCGGGTCGTGGTCGGCCATGTGGCGAAGCTCGTCCTCCGCTCGCTTGCGCTCGGTCACATCCTGGGCCTGCACGACCGCGTTGATCGGCTCGCCGGCCTCGTCGCGGACGAGCGAGACACTGAACGCGATCCAGCGCGTGGCGCCACCGGCCCCGATCATCCGCTGCTCGGACTGAAAGCTCGTCGCCCGGCCGGCGATCAGCTCGACGATGCCCGCCCGCATCGCCTCGAGCTCGTCGGGATGGACCAGGTCCCAGTAGCTCATCCCGAGCAGCTCATCGGCGGAGTAGCCGCTGATCAGGGTGAGCGCTGGATTGACTTCAAGGAAGCGGCCGACGTTCTGGCCGCGGCCCTCGATCAGCGCCATCCCGGAGGCTGAGTCCTCGAACGCGCGCCGGAAGCGCTCCTCGGCTTCGCGCAGCGCCGAGCGCGCGCGCCGCTCCTCGGTGATGTCCTCCTGGACGGCGACCCAGACGGTGCCGTGCTCGGGGTGCTCGAAGGTGGAGGTGGTGGCGCGGCACCAGATTCGGACGCCGTCCTTGCGCACGTTGTTCGACTCGTAGCTGACCGTCTCGCCCGAGCCGAGCTGGTCGATGATCCGGCACGCCGAGCCCTCCTCGGTCGGTCCCTGCTCGGACGGGTGCAGGGTGTGGATCGGCTGGCCGTGCAGCTCGCCCGGGGCGTAGCGCAGCATGCGGTCGAAGGTCGGGTTGGTGTAGACGATCGTGCCGTCGGCGGCGCGTACGACGCAGACCCCGCCGGCCATGTTCCGAATCACCTCGCCGCGCAGGGCGAGCGTCTCCTGTGCGCGCTTGAGCTCGGTGATATCGGTGAGCGTGCCGAGCAGCCCGTTCATCTCTCCCGCCTGGTCGAGCAGCGCGGTCGCCCTGCCGACGACCCAGACGCTGTGCCCGTCGGAATGCAGGAAGCGGTACTCGAGCTCGAACTCGCGGTTCCCCGACAGCGCCGCCGCCCACTCCGCGATCACGCGGTCGCGGTCCTCGGGGTGGATCGCCTCCATCCAGCCGAGGCCGTCGGCGCTCTCGAAGTCGATCCCGACGAGGTCGCGACAGCGCTCGTTGGCGAACACCAGGCCGCCGTCGGGCGTCAGCTCGTAGATGCCGACCGGAGCGCTGGTTGTGAAGGCGCGGAAGCGATCCTCGAGCGGTGCGATCGGCTGCTCGGTCGCCGGTTCGACGATCTCGTTGGATGCGGTCATCGGGCTCGCCGACTAATCGGCTTGGCGGGCGGGTTGGCCCTCAAGCGGTTTCCGTCGGGCCACTAGGTGGTCGGCGCCAAACCCCATTGCGATGCGGGTTTTCGCCCCGTCGGCAGGGACGCTCTCAGGTCGGCTGACTGGACGGACGTATGAGGATCTCGTTGACGTCGACGTGCTCGGGCTGGGAGAGCGCGTAGATCACCGCGCGCGCGATGTCGTCGTCGTGCAGGGCGTTGTCGGGGCCGGGGCGCTGGTCGAAGAACGGCGTGTCGACCATCCCCGGCTCGATCAGCGTCGTCCGGATCAGGTTGCGGTCGTGCATCGTGCGCAGCTCGGCTCGAAGCGCCTCTCCGATCGCGGTCACCGCCCACTTGCTCGCCGAGTACAGCGAGCCGGGGAGCGCCCGCCGGCCGGCGACCGAGCCGGTGATCAGGTAGTGGCCGTGGCCCTGCTCGAGCAGCCGCGGCAGGGTGGCGCGGATCGTGTAGGCGACCCCGAGGACGTTGGTGAGGATCATCGAGCGCCAGTGCTCGGGGTCCTCCTCGAGAAAGCCGCGCGTGGCGCCGAAGCCGGCGTTGGCGAACACCGCGTCGAGGCGTCCGAACCGGTCGGTCGCCGCGGAGGCGAGGCGCTCGTTGTCGGCCAGCTCGGTCACGTCGCAGCGCACCCCGAGCGCGCGCTGATCGCCGCCGAGCTCGGTTGCCAGCTGCTCGAGCTTGTCCTCGCTGCGCGCGCCGAGCACCAGGCGGAAACCGCGCTCGGCGGCGGCGCGGGCGGTGGCGGCGCCGATCCCGCTCGAGGCGCCGGTGATCAGGAGCACGGGATCGTCGGCCATCACCGCAAGCTACCCGAACGTGATCGCCATAATCATCGATCACCCGATGGACCCCGATCGAAAGCGCAAGATCAGGCTCGTTGTCGCCCTCGGCGCCGCGGTGTTGCTTGCCGTGGGCCTGATCTACACATCGTTCAGCGCCTCGAGCGAGGCGAAGCAGCCCTCCGAGCTCGCCGGGGTCAGCGGCGGCAACTACGACCTCACCGGGACGGTCGCCGAGGGATCGGTGAAGCACTCGGGAACCGAGCTGCGGTTCGAGGTCGCCGACCGCGACGATCCCTCGGCGACGATCCCGGTCAGCTACACCGGCACCGTGCCCGATCCCTTCCGCGAGGGTCGAGAGGTGATCGTCTCGGGCACCGTCAGCGATGGCACCTTCGAGGCCGAGAAGGACACCCTGATCACCAAGTGCCCGTCGAAGTTCGCCGACGAGGCCGCCGCGGACCCCGAGCACGTCGTGATCAAGTAGCCGCGCTTATCCCCGATGACAGCGGACGCGGCTCGAGTCGACGACCGCGCCCTCCTCGGTGACGAACGCCAGCCGGGCGCTCTCCCGCTTCAGCGCGATCCGCAGAGCGCCGTGGTCGGTGTCGTTGGCAAACCGCGGCCTTGGGTCGAGTGGATCCAGCCGATACAGCTCGCGCCCACCCGAGCCGGCGATCAACTCGACGACGCCGTCTCGGCGGCGCAGGCGCTGCATCGTGTGATCGTGGCCGTTGACGACCACTCGCGCCCGTCCCGCGATCGCGTCCCAGAGCGGTTCGACGTCGGGTTGGTCCCCATGCACGGTCGCCGCGCTTTCCAGCGGCCGATGCCAGAACGCTATCCGGCAGTCGCCGAACCGGCGCGAGCGCCGCAGGCGCCGGTCGAGCCACCGAAGTTGTTGCGAGGCTGGGTCGTGGGCGGTCTCGGAGTTCAGGCTGAGGATCTGCCAACGGCCGACCCGAAACGCGTAGTAGTCGCGGATCGGGCGACCCTTGGCGCGCTCCCAGTACGGGAAGTAGCCCTGAGCCCGGTTGGGCCATTCGTGGTTGCCCGGCGTCGGCGCCGCGATCGCGTCCAGAGGGGAGAAGTCGGCGGCGTAGTTGGCCGCGAACTCCTGCGCGGTGCCGGTCTCGTAGACGTCGCCGAGGTAGAGAAACCGGTCGGGATCGTCGGCGACGATCAAATCGGCGACGCGGGCCGCTGCCCGGCCGCCGTCGGCCGCGTCGCCGACGGCCCAGATGGTTGCGCGATCCGCCTGCACGGGCTCGAGCACAGCCGGGGCCGCGGGTGCCGGCAGGCACGCTCCAGCCAGGACGAGGGCGAGCAGGAGACGCGTCGCCGAGGCTATCCCTGTAGCTGCGCGTTGATGTCGTCGATCAGGCCGTTGAGCTCGGTCTGAAGCTCCGTCGTCGCCGACTGGAGCTGGGCCGCCGCCTGCGCGGCCTGCTGGCTATTGCCGCTCGAGAACGTCTGCTCGGCGTCGCCGATCTGGTCGCCCACGTCGCTGATCGAGCCGACGAGCTGCTGATGCAGGTCCGCCACGTCCTCGGGCGGATCGATCGCATCGAGGTCGTCGGCGGCGGTGTCGAAGACGTCCTGCAGGTCGGTGAACACCTGCGCGGCGGCGTTCGGATCGGCGGGCTGGGCGCCTGAAACCGCCTCGTTGACCTGGTTGACGAGCTCGACCTGCAGGTCGTTGACGTCGTCCACGTAGTTGTTCGCCTCCTCGGTGGCCGAGCCGCAGCCGGCGGCGATCGAGGCGGCGCCGATCAGGCCGGCGGCGACGGCGGACAGGCGCTGGGTTCGGTTCATCGCTCCCTCTCGGTCAATGGGGCGCGATCGTAACCGGGGGGTCGGCGTTGCGATAATCGCCTGGACGATGGTTGAGATTGGTGCCGCCTGCCTGATCGCCGCGCCGTTCGCCTGCCTGTACGCGATCGGCGCCGCCCTGCTCGGGGCTTCCCGCGCCGACCGCCGGATGGTCGATTCGTCGCGCCGCTCGGTGTACGCGCTCTGCGCCCTGCTGACCGTCTGCGGTTGTCGTGCTCGAGGCAGCCTTCCTGCGCTCGGACTTCTCGGTCGAGCTGGTCGCCGACCACTCCTCGACCACGACCCCGAGCTTCTACAAGCTGACCGCGCTGTGGTCGAGCCAGGGCGGGTCGCTGCTGCTCTGGGCGTGGGTGCTCTCGCTGATCGCCTCGAGCGCCGTCCTCTATCTGACCCGCAACCGCCACCGTGAGGTGGTTCCCTACGCGACCGCGGTGCTCGCCGGGACTCGGGCGTCTTCTTCATCGGGCTGATGCTGTTCGCCGACGGCGCCAACCCGTTCGCGAGGCTCGACCCGGCGCCGGCCGAGGGCGTCGGCCTGAACCCGCTGCTGCGCCACTGGGCGATGGCGATCCACCCGCCGATGCTCTACTCCGGCTACGTCCTGTTCTCGATCCCGTTCGCGTTCGCGATCGGGGCGCTGATCGCCCGACGACGTCGACGCGAGCTGGATCCGATCGACGCGCCGCTTCGCGCTGATCGCCTGGATCTTCCTCGGCATCGGGCTGCTGCTGGGGATGTTCTGGTCCTACGAGGAGCTCGGCTGGGGCGGCTACTGGGGCTGGGACGCGGTCGAGAACGCGGCGCTGATGCCGTGGCTGGTCGGGACCGCCTTCCTGCACTCGGTGATGGTTCAGGAGAAGCGGGGCATGCTCAAGGTCTGGAACGTGTCGCTGATCGTCGCGACCTTCACGCTCGCCCTGCTCGGCACCTTCCTGGTCCGCTCCGGGCATCCTCGAGTCGATCCACGCCTTCGGCGCCTCGACGGTCGGTGGGCCGCTGCTCGGGCTGATCGCGATCGTCGTGATCGGCTCGGCGGCGTTGATCGTCTCGCGTCTCGATGACCTGCGCTCGGAGAGGCGGATCGAGTCGCTCGCCTCGCGCGAGTCGGTGTTCCTGATCAACAACCTGCTCCTGGTCGGGCTCGCCGCGGTGATCTTCTGGGGCACCTTCTTCCCCCTGATCTCGGAGCTGTTCACCGGCCAGCGCTCCTCGCTGCGGCTCGCCTGGTTCGACCGCTACACCGCCCCGCTGGCGATCCTGCTGGTCCTGTTCACCGGGATCGGGCCGCTGTTCGCCTGGCGGCGGGTGAGCCTGGGCGCTGCGAGGCGGCTGCTCTTGCGACCGGCGCTGGTCGCGGCGGCGGCGGCACCGTGCTGGTGGCGGCGTTCACCGATGCGCGGCTCGCGAGCCGCTGGCGCTGGCCCTGTTCACCTTCGCCGCCTTCGCCCTGGCCGCGCTGGTGCAGGAGTTCGGCCGCGGTGCCGCCGCCTACAGGTCGCTCGCCGGGGGTTCCTACGCTGAATGCGCTGCTCGCCCTGTTCGCTCGCAACCGCCGCCGCTACGGGGGCTACCTCGTCCACGCCGGGGTCGCCGTGCTGCTGATCGCCGTCGCGGCCTCGTCGAGCTTCCAGACCAGCCGCGACCTTCGCCTGCGCCCCGGCCAGTCGGCGACCGTGGACGACTACCGGATCACCTACGCGAAGCCGACCGCCGAGATCAGCCCCGCCGAGCAGCGGGTGACCTTCGGGTCGGTGCTCGACGGTGACCAAGGACGGCAAGCCCTACGCGACCCTGTATCCGTCGCGCAACTACTACGCCGGGTCGGGCGCCCAATCCGGGACGGGCCGGTGCGCAGCTTCTTCGAGGGCGAGGCGACCAGCGAGGTGGGACGCAGGACCACGGTCCGGGGGGACCTGTGGACCGCGATGCAGCCCGACCTCGGCTCGCTGAACCCGATCATCAACGGCGCCGACCGGCGCCTCGAGAGGCTCGCCAGGGGGGTCTCGCCGACCAACGCCCGGCGGGCCAGGCGCTCGGCTTCCTCCAGGGGCTCGCGGTCCGGGCGGTCGAGAAGCGCTACCTGGTCGACACGCCGCCGGCGCAGTTCCGGGTCAACGTCAACCCGCTGGTCAGCTGGATCTGGGTCGGGGGCGGGATCGCCGTGATCGGCGGCCTGATCGCCATCTGGCCGGCGCCCGCGGCCCGTCGGCGCCGCGTCTCCGACGTCTACGCGGCGCGCCTGGCGCGCGAGCTCGAGCGGGCCTGAGGCTCGGCGCGGGCGCCGACCGAGCTCAGCCTTGGCCGTGGAGATCGTCCTCGCGCTGGTGATCGTCGCGATCGTCGCCTGGTTCGTGACCGCGCCGCTGCGCCGCGCCGGAGCTCAGGCCGAGCGTCGCCGAGGGCCGACCGAGGACCCCGCGATCGCCGACCTCGAGGCGCGCAAGGAGGCCAAGTACCGCGAGATCCGCGACGCCGAGCTCGATCGCGAGCAGGGAAAGCTGTCGGACGCCGATTGGAGCGCCAGGACGCGGAGCTTCGCCGCGAGGCGATCGAGGTCCTGAAGCAGCTCGATCGAGTTCGCGGCGAGCCCGCCGAGGAGCGCCGAGACAACCCCTGACCGCGCTCGACGCCGGTCGCCCGGGCGCCGGTCCCCTACACTTCCGGGCCGATGGTAACGCGTGCTCGGCGGAATCCAGGTGATCATCTCGGTGGTCCTGATCTTCCTCGTCCTCCTGCACTCGGGCAAGGACGCGGGCCTCTCGGGCGCCTTCGGAATCGGCCAGTCCGGGAGCGCCTTCGGCGGCGGCTCCCTGGTCGAGCGCAACCTGGACCGCTGGACGGTCTTCTTCGGCATCCTGTTCGTGCTCAACACCCTCGTGCTGCTGAAGATCTGACCGACCCTCGCCTTCTCGCGCTGCTCGCCGCTCTCGCGGTGGCGCTGAGCGCGGGTTGTGGCGACGACGAGACCGCGAGCCCGGCGACCGCCCCGGCGGCCGACGCCGGCGCGGGCGGGCTGTTGACGTGGGCGCTCCCCGCGCGGCCGCGGAGCCTGGACCCCTTGTTCGCCGAGACCGGCCCTGAGCAGGTGGTTGGCCGGCAGATCTACGAGCCGCTGGTCGCCGAGCTCGGCGCCCCGTTCGAGAGTCGGCGGCGCCTCGCCGGTCTGGCCCTTTCGGCGCTGCCGTCGAGCGACGCGACGGTGTGGCGGCTGCGGCTGCGCAAGGGGGTGCGATTCCAGGACGGGACCCCGTTCAACGCCTCCGCCGTGCTCGCCAACGCCGAGCGCTGGCGCGCGTCGGCGCAGGGCCGCGCTCTGCTCGGCGAGTCGCTCGTCGACGCTCCGCGGCCCGACCTCGTCCGTTTCATCCTGCCCGCCGCCGACCCGAGCTTCGATGCCCGCTTGGCGGCGCCGGCGCTGGGGATCGTCTCGCCGCGGGAGCTGAAGCGGGCGGCCGGCGGCGAGCTCGACCCGGGACGCGCCGCCGCCGCGGGCACCGGTGCCTTCGAGCTCCGCGAGCGCGGTGGCGGTCGCCTGCTGCTGGCCCGCAACACCGACTGGTGGGGCACCGACAGGGGCCTGGGGCCGGGTGTCGATCAGCTCGAGTTCACCGTGGTCCCGGATCCGGCGGAGCGGATCTCTCTGCTCGGTGAGGGGACGATCCAGGTCGCCGGCCGCCTCTCGCCCGCCGAGCTCGACCGGGTTCGCGACGACCCCCTGCTGACCGCCGTGCCACAGGGGGGCGGACTCGGGCTCGGGATCGAGCGCTCGGTCCGCGGCATCCCGCCGGGCGAGACGGCGCCGCCGCTGAACGGCGTCTGGCGCACGGCAGTCGCGCCGGAGTAGTCATCAAGCCGGCGCTAAGAAGCGCAGGTGAGCCGTTAGGAACGCGTCAAGAGCGCGGATTCGGGTATCGCCGGCGGCTACAAACAGGCGATGGCATCAACGGCCGATGCAATCTCACGCGCTCTGGTTGGCGAGCCTCTGCGCAGCGATCGGCTCGAGGAGACCCTGCTTCCGAAGCGACTCGCGCTGCCCGTCTTCTGCTCGGACCCGCTCTCGTCCGTCGCCTACGCGACGGAGCAGATCCTGATCGTCCTGGGCTCGGCGGGCTCGCGCCTGCTGGCCTCACCCCGTGGGTGGCGCTGATGGTCGTCGCTGCTGCTGGTGATCGTCATCGCCTCCTACCGGCAGACCTGCGGCGCCTACCCGAACGGCGGCGGGGCGTACGCGGTCAGGCGCGCAAACCTCGGCGAGAACGCCTCGCTGACCGCGGCGTCGGCGCTGTTCATCGACTACGTGCTCACCGTCGCGGTCTCGGTGGTCGCGCGGCGTCGCCGCGATCACCAGCGCGATGCCCTCATTGGCACCTCATGCCGTCGCGCTGTCGCTGGGGTTCGTCGCGGTTGCTGACGGTGATGAACCTCCGCGGGGTGAAGGAGTCGGGACGCGCCTTCGCCGTGCCTACCTACGGCTTCGTGTTCTGCATCCTCGCGATGCTCGCCGTGGGCTTCGGCAAGATCGCGTCTCGGCGACGGCCGGAGCGGCCGAGACCGCCGACTATCGACCTGCGGCAGGTGGACGGAGACCGGTGGCCTGCTGACCGTGTTCCTTGGTGTTGCGGGCGTTCGCGTCCGGGTGCACGGCGCTGACCGGCGTCGAGGCGGTGTCGAACGGCGTGCCGTCGTTCAAGAGCCGAAGTCCCGTAACGCGGCCGCGACGCTGCTGATCATGGGCGTCCTCGCGATCACGATGTTCGGCGGCGTCACGGCGCTGGCGCAGGCGGCCCATGTCCAGATGGCCGAGGATCCGAGCAACCTGATCGGCCTTCCACCGGGAGCCGAGCAGAACACGGCGCTGAGCCAGATCGCGCTCGCCACGCTTCGGCCAGGGGATCGGCTTCTACCTGCGTGCAGGTCTTCACGGCGGCGATCCTGGTCCTCGCCGCGAACACCGCGTTCAACGGCTTCCCGATGCTCGCCTCGTGCTCGGACGGGACGGCTACCTGCCGCGGCAGCTCGCGCACCGCGGGTGACCGGCTCGTCTTCAGCAACGGCATCGTGCTGCTGGCCGCCGTCGCCGGGCCTGCTGATCGTGGCCTTCGACGCGGACGTGACGCGCCTGATCCAGCTCTACATCGTCGGCGTCTTCGTCTCGTTCACACTCAGCCAGGCGGGGATGGTGCGGCACTGGGCGGAGCTGCTCTCCGAAGCGGCGTCAGAGCAGCGCGCCGCTCTTCGCCGCAAGCAGGCGGTCAACGGCCTGGGGGCGATCGTCACCGGTCTCGTCTTCGTGATCGTCCTGCTGACCAAGTTCTCGCAGGGCGCCTGGATCGTGGTTCTCGCCGCACCGATTGTGTTCGCGGCGATGGAAGGCGGTGTCTCGCCACTACGCGGGCATAGGGACGCGACTGGCGCCGTCGGCATCCGGCGTCGCTCTACCCGCACGCATCCACACGGTCGTGCTCGTCTCGAACCTGCTCGCGCCCACCCTGCGCGCCCTCGCCTTCGCGCAGGCGACGAACTCGGCGACGCTACGGGCCGTCAAGGTGTCGGCGGACGAAGTCGACGACCCGTTGGCGCACGAGTGGCAAGAGCGCGGGATCCCGGTTCCCCTGGTGTTGATCGAGTCCCCCTATCGAGAGACGGTCCGCCCCGTGGTTCGGTATACCCGTCAGCTACGGCGCGAGCACCCAGGCGAGTTGATCTCGATCGTGATCCCCGAGTATGTGGTCGAGCACTGGTGGCAGCACCTGCTCCACAATCAGACGGCGCTGCGACTCAAGGGAAGGCTGCGGTTCGAGCCGGACGTGACCGTGACGAGCGTACCCGTGGGTCGTTGAGATGAACGCCGAGATCACCTACGTGCGTAGCGAGGACCTGCTCGACGAGTCGGTGCCGAAGCGACTGCGCGAACGCTTCGGCCTCAGCCGCCGTCGGCAGCTCTCGGGCCTGGTGCTGGCGGTGCTCGTGCTCCCGCTCCTGACGCTGCTCTTGGACGCGCTCGAGGGTCAGCTCGCGCTCGACGGCCAGGTGCTCATCTATCTGCTCGCCGTCGTCGTGATAGCGGTCGTCGGTGGCGTGATCGTCGCGGTGGTGTCGGCGGTTGCCGCAGCCCTGCTGATCAACTACTTCTTCGTCGACCCGGTGCACACGCTGTCGGTTTCCGATCCCGATCAGGCGGTCGCCCTCGTCGTCTTCGTCGCGGTGGCCGCGCTCGTCAGCGTCGCCGTGACGAGTGGCGGTGAGACGAGCCCGGGCGGCAGACCGGCCCGTGCCGAGGCCGCGACCCTGTCGGCTCTGGCCGGCCCCGACCTGGACGGCCAGGAGTCGCTGCGCGACGTCCTCAGACAGGCTCGCGACCACCTTCAACATGGAGTCCGTGGCGTTGAAGGCTCGCGAGCGGGGAACCGGAGAGTGGCTCGACGTCGAGCACGTACGGCTGGGCGCCGGAAGGTGGGGAAGCGCCCGCTGCGGTTCGACGTGCCGATTGGCACCCACCTACGGATGGTGGGCCGGGGGCCCGCCCTGTTCGCCGAGGACCAGAGGGTGCTGCGAGGCCTTCGGGCGGCGGCGCAGACCGCCTACGAGGGACGGGTGCTCAGCGGGCAGGCAAAGGAGGCGGAAGCGCTGGCGACGGCGGATCGGCAGCGCACCGTGCTGCTGGCCGCCGTCGGCCACGACCTGCGAACGCCGCTGGCGGGAGTCAAGGCGGCGGTCAGCAGCCTGCGCCAGACCGATGTCTCCTGGTCGGAGGACGAGCGCGAGGAGCTGCTTGCGACGATCGAGGAGTCGGCCGATCGGCTCGACGCGGTCGTCCGCAACCTGCTCGACGCGAGCCGGCTTGCAGACAGGCGCCCTCAGCGTGCAGCTCGACTCCATCGCGCTCGACGAGGTCGTCTCGGCGGCGCTGCTGGCGCTGCCCCAGGCTGTCGGGCGCGTCAGCCTTCAGGTACCCGAGGATCTTCCGCTGGTGCAGGCCGACGTGGGGCTGTTGCAGCGAGTGCTCGTCAACGTCATCGACAACGCGGTGCGCCACGGCGGAGCCGAGGGGTCGATCGAGGTGGTGGCCCAGGCCGGTGCGGAGAGCGCCAAGATCGAGGTCATCGACCACGGCCCAGGCCTCCGAGCCGAAGAGAAGGACAGCCTCTTCGAGCCGTTCCAGCGCCTCGATGATCATGGCACCGAGGGCGTCGGCTTGGGGTTGTCCGTCGCGCGGGGATTCGTCGAGGCGATGGGCGGAGCGATGGTCGCCGACGAGACGCCGGGTGGCGGGCTGACGATGCGCATCCGCCTGAAGGTCGATCCGGCGCGCGGCGGTAACGACGGGTCGCCCGGGCCCGAATGACGCGAGTGCTCGTCGTTGATGACGAGCGCGGGCTGCGGCGTGCGCTCAGCATCAATCTGACGGCGCGTGGCTACGAGGTGGTCCTCGCCGAGGACGGCCGCTCCGCGCTCACGGCCGCCTCACGCCGGCCTCCCGACGCGGTAGTGCTCGATCTCGGCCTTCCGGACATCGACGGGGTCGAGGTGATCGAGGGGTTGCGCGGCTGGACCGAGGTGCCGATCCTGGTTCTCTCAGCCCGGACCGGGGAGCAGGACAAGGTCGTCGCGCTCGATGCAGGGGCCGACGACTACGTGACCAAGCCGTTCGGAATGGACGAGCTGCTCGCCCGCCTACGGGCGGCGCTCCGCCGGATCCCCAGCACGGAGGACGTGCCGGTGATCGAGACCGACAGCTTCAACCTCGATCTGTCCGCCAAGCGCGCGCTGCTCGGCGATGGCACGCCGGTCCGCCTGACGCCGACCGAGTGGCACGTGCTCGAGGTCCTCGTCCGCAACCAGGGCAAGCTGATCACACAGCGTCAGCTGCTGAAGGAGGTCTGGGGCCCCACCTACGAGACCGAGACCAACTACCTGCGCGTGTACGTGGCCCAACTCCGGCGAAAGCTCGAGCCCGATCCCGCGCACCCTCGCCACCTGATCACCGAGCCCGGGATAGGCTACCGGTTCGTCTCGGATTGACCCGTTTCGTCGCCCCGCGCGCCATGGCCCCGAGCTCCGCCACCCGTCCGCTCTCCCTCGGGATCGTGGTCTCGGTGCTCGCCGTGGCGGCGGTGACCGGAGCCCTCTACGCGCTGCGGGAGGTGATGCCGGTTGAGGCCGCCGGGGTGCTCTACCTGCTGCCGGTCCTGCTCGTCTCAAGCTACTGGGGGCTGTGCGCTCGGACTCGCGACGTCGGTCCTCAGCGCAGCCGCCTTCAACTTCTTCCACATCCCGCCGACCGGCCGGTTCACGATCGCCGAGGAGCGAGAACTGGGTCGCGCTGGTCGTGTTCTTCGTCGTCGCCGTCGTCACCTCGACGCCTGGCGGGCGCGGCGCGGTCGCGCGCTGAGGAGGCCGAGCGGCGCCGACGCGAGGCCGACCTGACCGCCGAGATGGCGCGGGTGCTGCTCGGCGGAGAGAGCCTCGAGGACTCGCTGCGGGTGGTCGGTCAGCGGATCGCGCAGGCGTTCGGCTCGTCGTGGGTCGAGGTCGAGCTCGGGTGGAGCGACAGCGACGACCGCCGGCGCGCGTTGCCGATCGTCGTCGACGGGCCAGCGCGCGGGCACCGTGGCTGTGCCGCGCGACACCGAGCCCGAGGTCGGTCGAGGCGATCGAGCGCCGCGTCGTCCCGGGTCTCGAGACGCTGTTGACCGCCGCGCGCCAGCGCGAGGGCCTCGAGGCGCAGGTGATCGAGACCCGGGCGCTGCGGCGCAGCAACGTGGTCAAGACGGCGCTGCTGCGCTCGGTCTCCCACGATCTGCGCTCGCCGCTGACGGCGATCACCGCCGCCGCCGGCGGGCTCGGCTCGGAGACGCTCGACGCCCAGGCGCGCGCGGAGCTGATCTCGGTGATCGCGACCGAGAGCGATCGGCTGACCCGGCTGGTCGACAACCTGCTCGATCTCTCGCGGCTTCAGGCCGGTCAGCTCGAGCCGCGCGCCGACTGGTCGTCGAGCGGAGGAGCTGATCGAGGCGGCGCTGGAGACGGTCGCGGCCCCGCCGGGCGGGTTCGAGGTGCTGCTCGACCCCGACCTGCCGATGTTCGAGGCCGACGCGGCCCAGATCGAGCGCGCGCTGGCCAACGTGCTCGAGAACGCCGCCCGCCACGCCGGTTCAGAGCCGGTGACGATCACCGCCGAGCGCGTCGGCGGCGAGCTCTCGATCCGGGTCTCCGACCGCGGTCCCGGGATCCCGCGGGAGGAGCTGGAGCGGATCTTCGAGCCCTTCCACACCGCGGGAGGAGCCGGGCGAGCGGGACCGGCCTCGGCCTGGCGATCGCGCGCGGGTTCGTCGAGGCCAACGGCGGCTCGCTTGCGGGCCCGAGTCGCTGCCCGGCCAGGGCGCGACGCTTCGCGCTCTCGCTGCCGCTCGAGCGAGGTCCCGGCGGCGCGATGAGCGAGCGCCAGCGGATCCTGATCTGCGACGACGAGCCGCAGATCCTGCGCGCCCTGCGCGTGATCCTGGGCGACGCCGGCTTCGAGGTCGTCGCCGGCGATGACCGTGCGCGAGGCGCTCGACGCGGTCGCGGTCCGGCCGCCGGACGCGGCGATCGTCGATCTCGTGCTGCCCGACGGCGACGGGGTCGAGGTCTGCCGCTCGATCCGCGAGTGGAGCAAGATGCCGATCCTCGTCCTCTCGGCGGTCGGCGACGAGCGCGAGAAGGTGCGCGCGCTCGACGCCGGCGCCGACGACTACGTCACCAAGCCGTTCGGCCCCGACGAGCTGGTCGCCCGGCTGCGCGCGGCGCTGCGGCGCTCCGAGCGCCGCCGGGGACGTCGAGCCGGTGCTGACCGTGGACGGGCTCGAGATCGACCTGCCGGCGCGGCGGGTGCGCCGCGACGGCGAGGAGATCCACCTGACGCCGACCGAGTACGACCTGCTCCGCCACCTGGTCCTCAACCGCGGCCGGTTGCTCACCCACCGGGCGCTGCTGCGGCGAGGTCTGGGGGCCGGGATTTCAGGACGACACCCAGGTGCTGCGCGTCCACATCGCCAACCTGCGGCGCAAGATCGAGCCCAGCCCTGGGACGCCGGCGCTGATCCGGACCGATCCCGGGATCGGCTACCGCTTCTCCGCTGAGCCGATCCGCCCTTCACGCGATCTTTATCCCCGCGACGGCGATCTTGACGATCGCTTGACGCGCCCGGGCTCAAGCTGTGATCTATGGAACTGCGTGACCACTATCTGCACCTCACGCTGTCCGGCTGCCCGCACCCCGCTCAGCCGTCGCCTGGCCGCCCGGGTGAAGCGCTTCGGCCTCGACCGGGCGCTCGCCGCCGGCGAAGATCCGCACAGCGATCCCCTGCTCGCCTGCCGCGCCGAGCAGCTTGGCTCGGCGCCGGCGCGCCGGCGCATCGCCGGCGCCCTGCGCGGCGTCGTCCAGCAGGCGGATCGACCGGTGAGCCTCAGCGCCGCCGTCCCGACCGCGCCCAGCGTACGGGCCCTGCGCGACACCATGCTGACGCTCGCCGCGCGGCTCGAGGGCGAGCGGGCGGTCGGCATCCGTGGTGTCGCCAAGACCAACGTGCTGCTCACCGACCCCGCCTCGCCGCTGTTCGGGTCCAGCACCGTCGACGAGCTCGAGGACGCGCTCGAGGACGCGATCATCGGCCTCGGGAGCTGAGCATGGACGTGCTCATGATCGTGATCGCGATCGTCGCCTTCGCCGTCTTCTTCGCGGTGATCGAGGGGCTGGACCGCGTATGACCGGCGCCGAGCTCGTGATGCTGATCGTCTCCCTGCTCCTCTGCGCCTATCTGCTCTACGCGCTGCTGCGCGGGGAGAAGCTCTAGATGACCGCGCAGGGCTGGCTCCAGATCGCGATCTACGTCGGCGTGCTGACGGCGCTGACGCCGCTGCTCGGCGGCTACATGGCCCGCGTCTACACCGGCGAGCGGGTCTTTCTGACCCCGATTCTCGGGCCGATCGAGCGCCTCACCTACCGGCTTCTGCGGGTGAACCCGGATCGCGAGCAGGACTGGAAGTCCTACGCGCGCACGGTGATCGTCTTCAGCGCCCTGTTCTGGGTCGTCCTCTACGTGATCCTGCGCACCCAGGGGATCCAGCCGTTCAACCCGGCCGGCTTCGACTCCGGCACCGCGGACGTCAGCTTCAACACCGTCTCGTCGTTCATCACCAACACCAACTGGCAGTACTACGGCGGCGAGACGACGCTCTCCTACTTCTCGCAGATGGCCGGCCTCGCGGTCCAGAACTTCGTCTCCGCCGCGGTCGGGATGGCGGTGCTGGTCGCCGTGATCCGCGGCTTCGTCAGCCGCAGCGGCAAGTCGCTGGGCAACTTCTGGCAGGACCTGGTCCGCTCGCTGCTCTACATCCTGGTGCCGCTCGCGTTCGTCGCCGCGCTCGTGCTCGTCTCCCAGGGCGTGATCCAGACGCTGGCCGGGCCCGAGACCTACACCACCGTGACCGGCGGGCGAGCAGACGCTCGCCCTCGGCCCGGCGCGCCTCGCAGATCGCGATCAAGCAGCTCGGCACCAACGGCGGCGGCTTCTTCAACGTCAACTCCTCGTTCCCGTTCGAGAACCCGACCGCGTTCTCGAACTTCGTCGAGGTGCTGTTGATCCTGCTGATCCCCGCCGCGCTCACCTCGACCTTCGGCCGCATGGTCGGCAACCGGCGCCAGGGCTGGTCGCTCTACGCCGCGATGCTGGTCATGCTCGTGGTCGCGATCGGCGTCGGCTACGCCGCCGAGCAGAACGGCTCGCCGGCTCAGAAGGACGCCGGGCTCGAGCTCGCCGCCGCCGACGGCACCACGGGCGGCAACCTGGAGGGCAAGGAGCAGCGCTTCGGGATCGCCGACAGCACCGAGTGGGCGGCGGCGACGACCGGCGCCTCGAACGGCTCGGTCAACTCCTCCCACGACTCCTACACCGGGATCGGCGGCCTGGTGCCGATGAGCATGATCGCGATCGGGGAGGTGGTCTTCGGCGGCGTCGGCTCGGGCCTCTACGGGATGCTGCTGATGGTCCTCCTGGCGGTGTTCATCGCCGGGCTGATGGTCGGCCGCACGCCCGAGTACCTGGGCAAGAAGATCGAGGCGCGCGAGGTCAAGCTCGTGCTGATCGGCACGCTCACCGTGCCGCTGCTGGCGCTCGTGACCGCGGGCTCGCGATCGCGACCCCCTACGGCGACCCGTCGATCTACAACCCCGGGCCGCAGGGCTTCTCCGAGACGCTCTACGCCTACATCTCGCAGGCGCAACAACAACGGCTCCGCCTTCGCCGGCTACACCGGCTACCTGCAGCCGAACGCGCCGGGCAACGTCGGCGCCTACGGGATCACCTTCGCCGACGTCGCTCGGCGGCGTGCACGATGCTGATCGGCCGCTTCGTGCCGCTGCTCGCGGCGCTCGCCGTCGCCGGCGCGCTGGCCGGCAAGCGGGTCGCGCCCGCCGGGCCCGGCACCTTCCGCACCGACACCCCGACCTTCGTCGTGCTGCTGATCGGCGTGATCGTGATCGTCGCCGCGCTGACCTTCTTCCCCGCCTTCCTGCTCGGACCGATCGTCCAGGGCCTGACCCCGGAGCTGTTCTGAGATGCGCCGCGACCTGATCAACTCCGCGCTCGCGATCGTCGTCCTCACGGTCGCTCCTCGGGCTCGCCTACCCGCTGCGTGACGACCGGGGTCTCGCAGGTGCTGTTCGGCGAACCAGGCCGACGGCGCCGAAGGTCGAGGTCGACGGCGAGGTCGTCGGCTCGAGCCTGATCGCGCCAGCCGTTCAAGCGCGACGGCGAGCGCGGCCCGGGCCTCGAGCGCGACCCGGCCTACTTCCAGCCGCGCCCCTCGATCACCGGCTACATCCCCGGACGTCACCTACTTCAACAACCTCGGGCCCGAACAACGACGCGCTGAGCCGCTACTTCGCCAACAAGGCCGAGGCCTACCTGGACGCGCGAGGGCCGGTACACGCCCGGGCTCGAGCTCGCCGACGTGCCCGTCGACGCGGTCACCACCTCGGCCTCGGGCGTCGACCCGCACATCTCGGAGGCCAACGCCCGGATCCAGGCCAACCGGGTCGCCGAGGTGCGCAGGCTCTCGATCTTCAGACGCGTGCTCGATCTGATCGACGAGCACACCGCCGACCGCGCGCTCGGCGTGCTCGGCGAGCCCGGCGTGAACGTGCTCGAGCTCAACCTCGCGCTCGACGAGGAGGCATCGCTGACCGACCGCCCGCAGTGCCGCTGCTCGACCGCCGCGATCCTGCGGGTCGCGATCGTCGACAGCCTGCGCAAGCTCGACCCCCGCGCGCATGATCCACAACCCGGTGATGTTCGTGGTCGAGGTCGGCGCCGCTGATCACCACGATCGGCTGGCTGATCCAGGTCGTTCGGCGGCGAGCCGCTCGGCGGCGGCGACGAGCCCGCCTGGTTCACCTTCACGGTGGCGTTCTGGCTGTGGCTGACGGTCGTCTTCGCGCAACCTCGCCGAGGCGCTCGCCGAGGGCCGCGGCAAGGCTCAGGCCGACGCGCTGCGCGCGATGCGCACCGAGACCGATCGCCGCGGCTGCGCGACGGCGGCGAGAGGCCCGCGTCGCGAGCTGTCAGCGGGCGACGTGGTGGTCGTCGAGGCCGGCGAGCTGATCCCCGGCGACGGCACCGTGATCGAGGGCATCGCCTCGGTCGACGAGTCCGCGGTCACCGGCGAGTCGGCCCCCGTGATCCGCGAGGCCGGCGGCGACCGCAGCGCGGTGACCGGCGGCACGCGCGTGCTCTCGGACCGGATCGTGGTCGAGATCACGCAGGAGCCGGGCAAGAGCTTCCTCGACCGGATGATCGCCCTGGTCGAGGGCGCCGAGCGGCGCAAGACCCCGAACGAGATCGCGCTCGGCATCCTGCTCGCCGGACTGACGCTGATCTTCCTCGTCGTCGTCGTCACCCTGCGCCCGTTCGCGGAGTTCTCCGGCACCGCGCGCTCGGTCGCCACCCTGATCGCGCTGCTCGTCGCGCTGATCCCGACCACGATCGGCGCGCTGCTGTCGGCGATCGGGATCGCCGGCATGGACCGCCTCGTGCGCCGCAACGTGCTCGCGCTCTCGGGCCGCGCGGTCGAGGCCTCGGGCGACGTCGACGTGCTGCTGCTCGACAAGACCGGGACGATCACGCTCGGCAACCGCCAGGCGACCGAGTTCATCCCGATGCCCGGCGTCGACCGAGGTCGAGCTGGCCGAGGCCGCGCAGTCGCCTCGCTTGCCGACGAGACGCCCGAGGGCCGCTCGATCGTCGTGCTCGCGAAGCAGTACGGGATCCGCGAGCACGAGTTCGCCGCGCACGCCAGTTCGTGCCCTTCAGCGCCGAGACCCGGATGAGCGGCGTCGACCTCGAACGGCAGCCGGCTGCGCAAGGGCGCCGGCGACGCGATCCTCGAGCTCGTCGCCGCCGCCGGGGGCCAGGCGCCGCCGGAGCTCGAGCGGACGATGGACGAGATCGCCCGCGAGGGCGGCACGCCGCTCGCCGTCGCCCGCGACAGCCAGGTGCTCGGCGTCGTCTACCTCAAGGACGTGGTCAAGGAGGGGATGAGCCACCGCTTCGACCAGCTCCGCGCGATGGGCATCCGCACGGTCATGGTCACCGGCGACAACCCGCTCACGGCGGCGAAGATCGCCGACGAGTCGGGCGTCGACGACTTCCTCGCCGAGGCGACGCCCGGAGCGCAAGCTCGAGCTGATCCGCGAGCTTCAGACCGACGGGCGGCTGGTGGCGATGACCGGCGACGGCACCAACGACGCCCCGGCCCTGGCCCAGGCCGACGTCGGCGTGGCGATGAACACCGGCACCCAGGCGGCGCGCGAGGCCGGGAACATGGTCGACCTCGACTCCAATCCGACGAAGCTGATCGAGATCGTCGAGATCGGCAAGCAGCTGCTGATCACCCGCGGCGCGCTCACGACCTTCTCGGTCGCCAACGACGTCGCCAAGTACTTCGCGATCCTGCCGGCGATCTTCGCCGCCACCTACGCCGTCGCGGCCGCGGCAGCGCGCGAACAGTTCACCGACGGACCGCTCGACAAGCTCAACATCATGGACCTCGGCACCCCCGAGTCGGCGATCATCTCGGCGATCATCTTCAACGCGCTGGTGATCCCGGCGCTGGTGCCGCTCGCGCTGCGCGGGGTGCGCTACCGGGCCGTCGGCGCGACGGCGCTGCTGCGCCGCAACCTGCTCATCTACGGCCTCGGCGGCATCATCGCCCCGTTCATCGGGATCAAGCTGGTCGACCTGCTGATCCACAACGTCTTCGGCGCCTAGGGCACAATCACACGCGCATGGCGCGAAGCGGGCGAGGCCACTACAAGATCTTCCTCGGCATGGCGGCCGGGGTGGGCAAGACCTACCGCATGCTCCAGGAGGGGCAGGCCGAGCAGAAGGCCGGTCGCGACGTCGTGCTCGCCTATCTCGAGCCGCACGGGCGGGCGGAGACCGAGGCCCAGGCCGAGGGCCTGGAGCGGCTGCCGCGCCGGCGGGTGCCCTACCGCGACACCGTGCTCGAGGAGATGGACCTGCCGGCGATCTTCCGGCGCGCGCCCGAGCTGGCGCTGATCGACGAGCTCGCCCACACCAACGCCCCCGGACTCGAGCACGCGAAGCGCTACGAGGACATCGACGACGTGCTCGAGGCCGGGATCGACGTCTTCTCGACCGTCAACGTCCAGCACCTCGAGAGCCTCAACGACCGGGTCGCCGAGCTGACCGGCGTGCGGGTGCGCGAGACCTTCCCCGACACGGTGCTCACCGCTGCCGACGAGGTGGTGCTGATCGACCTCACGCCCGAGGCGCTGATCGAGCGTCTGCGCGCGGGCAAGATCTACCCGGCCGGCGCGGATCGAGGCCTCGCTCAACAACTTCTTCCGGATCGAGAACCTGGCGACGCTGCGCGAGCTGGCGCTGCGCCAGACCGCCGAGGAGGTCGAGGCGAAGGCCCGGCCGCACCGGGGCGACGAGCCGGTTGGCACCCGCGAGCAGGTGGTCGAGGCGGCGCCGCAGGCGGTCGCCGAGCGGGTCCTGGCGCTGGTCACTCCTCGCCTGAGCTCGCAACGCTTGGTGCGTCGCGCCTGGCGCTCGGCGCAGCGGCTCGGCGCCGAGCTCGATCTGCTCTACGTCGCCTCGCCGGGCTCCGAGCCGTCGGCCGAGGAGCGCGAGCAGCTCGGCGCGCTCGGGCGGCTGGCCGCGGTGCTCGGCGCCCGGATGCTGGTCGAGGAGGGCGACGACGTCGCCGATGTCGCCGCCGCGATCGCCGCCGAACGCGGCACCACCTACGTCCTGATCGGCCAGCCGCCGCTGCGCTCGGGCCTCGGCCGGCTGCGCGAGTCGCTGCCCGAGCGGCTGATCCGCAAGCTGCCGGGGGTGGACGTGCGGATCGTCGCCGACCGCTCGCTGCGCGAGGAGCACGAGGAATGAGCCGCTTCGGCCTCGGCCGGCGCAAGACGACCTCCGGCGCCCGCCGGATCCTGTTCCCGTTCCTGGGCTCGGTGCTGTCGGAGCGGAGCCTCGACGCGACCCTCCGCCTCGCACGTGCCCAGGACGCGACCCTGATGCCCGCCTATCTGGCGATCGTCCCGCAGGCGCTCTCGCTGGAGGCGCCGATGGGAAGCGAGGCCGAGGGGGCGCTTGCCCTGCTCGAGCTGATCGAGCAGCGGGCGGCGAGGGCCGGGATCAGCGTCGACTCGCGGATCGAGCGCGGGCGCACGGCCCGCCACGCGCTCGAGGCGCTGATCGGCCAGGAGCGCTTCGACAGCTTGGTGATCCCGGCGGCCACGAGCAGCTCCGACGGATTCTCACCCGCCGACGTCGCCTGGACGCTCGAGTCGGCGCCCGGCGAGGTGCTGGTGTTGCGGCCGGGGCGCGGGCAGGAATCACCAACGGCGCGCCGTTGATCGGAACCAAAGCGAGGACGATCCCGCTCGCCGGCTCGTCCCCGACTGCGCACCGAGGCGATTCGGCTCATGCGAGCGCAGACCCGGGGCGTTGCGACGCATGCCGCCGCTCTAGGCGGGCGAAAGGTGAGACCACGCGCGTACGTAGTTACTGTAGGTCGGTTCATGGGTCCGCGATTTCGAAGAGGGCTGCTCGTGCTCGCGGCCTCAGCCTGCCTGCTCGCCCTCTGGGCTGTCCCGGCGGCGACCGCCTCGCATTACGTCGATGACCTGATCCCCGCCGGCGCCAGCGAGGCCGACATCAGGGCGATCGAGACCGCCCTCCTGGGGCCCGAGCACGCCGCCGAGCACGCCGCTGCTCGCCGCAGCGCGCGTCTCGCCGAGCGCGGGGTGACGGTCCGAGTCGACGGCACGTTGATGGCCTACTCGTCCGAGGCCGTGGCGGCTCCAGCCGCCGCCGGCCCGCCGTCTCAGGTCGGCGAATGGACCCAGGCCCCGTTCGCGATCCCGACCTACGCGATCCACTCGGTGGTGCTGCCGACCGGCAAGGTGCTGTTCTGGGGCCGCCCTCCGGCCCCGGCCGGAGGGGGTGTCCGCCCCAACGTGGGTGAGGCGGCGCTCTGGGATCCGTCGCTGGGCACCGGCCCCGGTGCCTTCACCGACGTCGCCCCGCCCGTGATCGACGTCGACGGCCCCGGCGGCCAGCCGCCGGCGCCGGCGCCGATCTTCTGCTCGGGTCAGACGCTGCTGCCCAACGGCGAGGTGCTGGCTTCGGGCGGGACCCTGATCTACGCCGACACCTTCCCCGACGACGCCTACACGGACTGGGGGGGATTGCAGACGAACTTCACCTTCAACCCGTGGAGCGAGACCTGGACCCGCCAGCCGGACCTCGCGGAGGGGCGCTGGTATCCGACCCAGACCCTGCTCGCCGACGGGCGCACGATCGTCGCCGGCGGGCTCAGCGATGAGGCGCCCGGCGGCCTGATGACCGACAGCATCGAGGTCTTCAGCCCGCCGTCGACACTCGGCGGGCAGGGGACGATCGAGCAGGAACCGAGCGCCGACCGCAACGGATTGGGCCTCTACCCGCGCATGTTCACGGTCGGCGACGACGTCATCGTCACCGGCCCGAGCAAGGCGCTGACGGCGACCCTCGACACCACCAGCTTCACCTGGAACGAGAGCCTGCAGACGATGTCGCGCTCACGAATCGCCGGCAATGCCGTGCGCCGGCCCGGCGGACCGGGCGGCTCGGACACGGTGACCACGCTGGGCGGCTTCGACACGAACCTCGACCCCGGTCCGTTCTCGCCCGCCACCGCCACGTCCGAGACCATCGACGCTGCTGAGACACCCCCAACCTGGAAGGCCGACGCGCCGCTCAACGTCGCCCGCGCGAACGCGAACGTGGTGCTGCTTCCGGACGGCTCGATGGTCACGGTCGGAGGGGGCAGCGGCATCGACGAGGAAAGCGGCGGCTACATCACCTACGCCGACGGCCGAGCGCGCCAGATCGAGGTCTTTGACCCGGCATCCGACAGCTGGGCGCTGGGGCCCGCCCAACAGGAGGACCGCACCTATCACTCCACCGCGGTGCTGCTGCCCGACGGCCGCGTCTTCTCGGCCGGCGACGACCACAACCCGAAGGAGCCCAACGGGGACTTCAGCCTCACCGACAACGCGGAGATCTACTCCCCGCCCTATCTGTTTAAGGGTCAGCGGCCGGTGATCGACTCCGCCCCGCAGACGGTCAACTGGGGCGACGCCTTCGGCATCCACAGCGACAGCGCCGCGATCGACCGGGCGGTGTTGATGGCCCCCGGCGCGGCCACCCACGCCTTCGACATGAACCAGCGCAGCGTCGAGCTCAAGCTGCTCAACAAGGTCGCCGGACAGGGCGTCGACGTTCTCGCCCCGCCCTCCTCCGCCGTCGCGCCCCCGGGCTACTACATGCTCTTCTTGTTAAACGACGCCGGCGTCCCCTCGGTGGCCAGCTGGGTGCGGATCGACCCCACGGCGCCCGACCAGCCGCTGCTCGGGCCGCCCCCAGACTCCGACCCGCCCCAGACCAAGATCACCAAGGGCGCCTCGAAGAAGACCGACAAGCGGAAGGTCAAGTTCAAGTTCAGATCGGATGAACGGGGCTCGACCTTCGAGTGCAAGCTCGACAAGAAGAAGTTCAAGCCCTGCACCTCGCCGCGAAGACGGTCAAGCACCTCGACGGCGGCAAGCACAAGTTCAAGGTGGTCGCGACCGACGCGGCGGGCAACATCGACCCCACCGCCGCCAAGGACAAGTTCAAGGTCGTGGGCTGAGCGCGGTCGCCGCGCGATGCCGCGCGGACTAACCGTCTGGAGCGGGTTCACTTGGCCAGGAGGCGATCCAGCTCGCGGTCGAGCTCGTCGGTCTCGCCTGGTCCCTCTCGCTTGAACACGCGCCCGCGGCACGCTTCCTCACCCAGCCTGCCAGCCGGCGGTCTGCGGCGAAGGCGGTTCCAGGCCTGCGACCTTCCCCCCGTCGCGCGATACTGCGCGGGCGATGTCGCAGGAGAACGTCGAGGTCGTGCTCAGGTCGATCAGCACTTTTGACGACGACGTCGACGCCTGGCTGGACACCCTCGACCCGGAGATCGAGTGGACACCGCTCGAGGAAGGCACACCGTCCTTCCGCCACGGGAGCGTCACGCGTGTCCGGCAACGCTGGCTCGACAGTTGGGGCGACCATCAGCTCGACGCCGAGGACGTCCTCGACAACGGAGACCATGTCGTCGAGTTCCCCCACTTCTACGTCCACTTCAAGCTGCGCGACGGGAAGATCGTCTACATCTTCGAGCATCAGGCCAGGCGCCGAGGCCCTCGAAGCCGCCGGGCTTCAGGAGTAGGCGATGTCGCAGGAGAACGTGGAGATCGTGCGGCGGGCCTACCAGCTCGCTGAGGCCCGAGGAGCCGAGGGGTTTTTGGAGCTGGTAACCGATGACATCGTCTGGATCAGCGACCCGCGCTTTCCCGGCGGGGGAAGGCACAGCGGCAAGGAGAACGTTCGCCGCTGGTTGACAGAGCTCTGGATCTACGACGAGGTCTCGATCGACGTCGAGGAGATCATTGACCTCGACGACAGGGCGCTGGGCATTACCCGGTTCCACGGGGTCTCTGCGGATGCCCCTCCGGTGGACTGGCCGTGGTGCCACCTCGTCGCGTTCAGAGATGGACTGATCAGTCAGGCGCAAAGCTTTCTTGATCGAGCGGAAGCCCTCGAAGCCGCCGGGCTGTCGGAGTAGCCCAGCGGTCACGCCCCCCTCGCCTCGGCCGCCGTCTTCTCCCGATGACACGGCTCGGCGTGGATCGGAGCCAGGTTCCAGTCCTCGTCGGCTCCGCCCTGACTGACCGGCAAACAGGCCCACGTTGGCCCACACCCCTGGTCGAGAAGCGACGCCGCTCGGTCGGCCAGATGAGCGAAACCCCCGCATTAGCGACGGTCTCGAGGATGCGGCTGAGAGGAGTCGAACCTCCACGGCCCGTGAGGGCCACAAGGCCCTCAACCTTGGCGAGCGGCTGCGGCTCAGGCCTACTTCCGCTTGTCCAGAGCGCCTGGGCGGTGCTCTGACTGCGGTCGAGTTTCGCTCAGATTGGTGCCCGAATTGGTGCCCGCTCCGAATGCAAGCTCGACCATTTGCCCTGCCTGCCCCTCGACAAAGTGTTCGTCGCCGTCACCGGCCGCTGATCGGTCTCAGGAAACCGAAGTCCTCGAAGTAGATCTGGCTCCGCGGGACCCCGAGCTCGGCGAACTGCTTCGTGAGGTTCTCGTTCATCACCGGCGGACCGCAGACTAGGATCGCCGCTTGTTCCTGAACCGGGCGGCTCACCCCGACGATGTCGTCAGCGCCGATTCGGCCGAGCGAGCGCTTGCGTATCGGAATGACGCGGAACTGGGGAACGCGATCCGCCAACTCGAACAGCTCGTCGAGGAAGTGAGCGTGCTCGGGCCCCTCGGTGCAGTGGTCGAGGTCGATTTCGTAGGCGGACGCGTCGATGCTTCGCGCCATGCTGAGAAACGGCGTGATCCCGATCCCACCTGCGATCCAGATCTGCCGCACGTTCGGGACGTTGAGATAGGAGAACGCCCCGTAGGCGCCCTCGACCTCGGCGTGCGCGCCGGCCGGGAGGCCCATGAGCGCGGTCGTGTGGTCCCCCAGCGCCTTGACGACGAAGTCGAGCGTGGAAGCGTGGGGTGACGACGCGATCGTGAAGGGATGCGGCTCGCGGCCGACTGCGTTCTCGCGGAAGCTGACGAAGGCGAACTGCCCGGGGATGAACGAAATCGCTCGCCCAGAACGGCTCGAGGCTGATCTCGACGACGGATTCGTCGAGCCGATTCACCCGGGCGACGACGTATCGGTGGCGGCGCGCCAGGAACCGCGCGAGAACCGAGCGGCAGACGAATGCCGAGAGCGCGAGCGCGGTGAGAACGGCCAGGAAGATGAGCAGCGGCGTCGACGACCGGGTGCCGGGGACGCCGAGGGCGTGCAGCGCCGCGATCGCGAAGGTCACGCCGAGCGCCCTCTGGACGAGAACGAACATCTCGTGGCTGAGTTGCGCGAAGAAGGTCAACGCGAGCGCGGCGGTCATGCACGCGAGTGCGACGGAGCCGGCGAAGACAGCCCAGCCGGACGTTGGCAGGAAGAGCCCGAGAGCGTCTTCGGCCGAGTCGGCCGCGGCATGCCCGACGGCCAGCACCGCGTGGGCGGCGAGCAGGGCGAGCGCGTACACACCAAGTCGGCGGTGACCCCCGTACATCGCCTCGAGACCGCCGAAGAGGCGCACGAGCGGGCGGATCCGGCTCCCGATCACGAGGTTCACCGCAAAGGCGGCCGTTCCCGCGAGCGCGGTGATGTTTGCGAGGCTCGCGAGCGTCGCCGTGGGGCTCGCGAACCTGCTGTCGAGCGGCTGGGCGGCCGCCCAGAGAACGATCGGCGCCAGCAGCAGCGAACCGACGACGAGCCAAGCCCGCACGCTGCCGGTGCCGCCGGCGGTCGTCAATGAGCTTCTATGCACTCGCGGCGAGTCCTCACAACGGCCTACCAGCTGACGAGCTTCCAGATTTCGGGCAGCCGGGTGGCGTCGTCGGCTCCCACCTCAGCGAAGATCGCCACCGCCCGCTTCAGATGCGCCATCGCCTCCTCGTCGCGGCCTGCGCGCGTGATGCAGGTCGGCGAGGTTGTTCTCGAGCGCGGCCTCACGGTGCCGGTCGCCGTACGCCGCGCACAGCTTGCGCGCCGCGCCTGTCAGCTCGAGCGCTCGATCGAGCTCGCCGGCGTCGCGCTCGGCGAGCGCCAGGTTGTTGAGCGCCGCGACCTCGGCCGGTGCCTCGTCAAGCTCCTTGGCGAGCGCGATGCTGCGCTGGAGCTCCGTTCGCGCTGTCCTCAGGTCGCCATCGGTCCGGGCCAGGACGCCGAGCATGTTGTGGGCCTGCGCCAGTGCGCGCCCGTCAGCCGCGGCCTCGGCCAGCTCGCGGGCCTCGTTCGCTGTCGCGGCAGCTTCGTCGCTACGACGCGCGTGATGGAGCGAGAGCGCAAGATCAGCGACGATTCGGGCTCGCAATCCGCTGTCTCCGGGCGGGACCGCGTCGAGGGCGGCTGCCAGCCGCGCCTCTGAGCGCTCCCAGTCGCCGCGCCGACCGTGGACACCGCCAAGCTTCTGCTCGAGGGCCGCCAGCGCCCGTCCCTCGCTCTCGGCCGCTGCTGTCTCGTAGCTTGCGAGCGCGCCGCCATAGTCGCCGACGAGGGTGCGCAGATCGCCGATCCGCTCATGAACCGCCGCCGCGTCGACGGCGTCGAGCGCCAGCGCCGTCTCCAGGTGGGCGATGGCGTCCGCATGGGCGAGCAGCGATGCGGCGTGCTTCGCGGCGATCCGAAATTGCTCGGCGGCCTCCCGGGGCTCGCCGGCGAGCCGAGGCAGTTGCTGCGCGACCAGGGCCGCCGTGTCGTCCGTTCGTGGCAGGTTCGCGGCGATGCGTTGGTGAAGCAGCCTGCGGCGCGCCGGCGACGTCTCCTCGTAGACGAGCTGGCGCAGCCTCTGGTGGGAGAAGTCGTATAGCGCCTCAGCCGCGCCGGGCTCGCGCACCAGTCCATGCTCGACGAGCTCCTCGAGTGCGGCCACGGCTTCCTCGTCGCTGCGTCCGCTCGCCGCCAGCACCGCGTCGAAGTCGAACGAGCGACCAATCGCCGCGGCGGCCCCCAGCACTTGGCGGGCGACCGCCCCGACCCCGCCCAGGCGCGCGCCGAGGAAGCTGCGCGCCTCGGCGGGAACCGCCTGGCCCGCAGTCTCATCGCCCGTCTGCACTGCGAGCACGGACTCGGCGACGAACAACGGCAGGCCCTCGCTCTCGCGAAACACTCGCTCATGCAGTTCGGCCGTGCTGGACGGGTCGGCGGCGCCGACGAGCGCGCTGACCTCGGCCTGGTCGAGTCGATCGAGCCGAACGATGCGGTCGGTCCGCTCGTGCTCGGGTTCGATTCGAAGCCGGCGAAGTCGATGGTCCGGCGGCACGGCCTCGCTGCGCCAGCTCAACAGCAGGAGCAGCCGACGCCGGTCGAGCCTTCGTCCCAGGTAGGCGAGGAGGTCGAGGGTGGCCTCGTCGGCCGCGTGGACGTCGTCGAAGAAGAGCACGCCGGGTGCCGGACCGCCGGCGGCAGCGTCGAGCACCGCGGCGACGGCGTCCAGACAACCGGACCTGGGCACCGGGGGCCGAAAGGGAGTGGGGCTTCGGCAGGTCCGGGCGCAACCTCCCCAGGTCGGGAGCAGGTGAGAGGCATCGGCGAGACCCTGCGGCGAAACGTCGTCTACCCAATGGTCGGCGGTTCGAACGGCGCCGCTCAGCAGCTCCACGATCGGTGCGTACGGCAGTCCGCCTCGTCCTCGTGGCACCGAGCGGCCAAGACGACGGCGCCGTTCGCGCGTGCGGCTGAAGCCAGTTCAACGCACAGCCGGCGTCTTGCCGATCCCCGCCTCGCCCTCGACCACGGCGAGGACGCCGCTCTCGGCGGCCGCGCCGTGCGCTCGAGCAGGGCGTGGAGCTCGGGGTCGCGCCCGACCAGCGGTAACTCCCGCGGCGCCCCCGAGACCGCCCGGCGCTCGGCGTCCGGGAGTACCGCCGGCGCCGGCGCCAGCGTCCCCTCGCTCACCTGCTCGAACAGGGCGGTGGTCTCCAGCGGAGCGACGCCGAGCTCCTGGCTCAGAGCGCGCACGCATTGCCTGTACTGGCGCAGCGCCGTACCGCGGTCGCCGGTGAGGGCGTAGAGCCGAATCAGCTCGCGGTGCGCCGGCTCGTGGAGGGGCTCGATCGCGACCCAACGCTCCGCGAACCGCAGCGCCCGCTCCTGGTCTCCGCGCTTGCCGTGGAGTTCGACCAGGCGGCGCAGGGCCGAGCTCAGCTCGCGCCGCAGGCCATCAGCCTCGCTCCTCTGCCAGTGGTCGAACTCGGGCTGTCGCGAATCGCGAAGCCCTCGAGGTCGCCGGAGAAGAGCTCCACCGCTTCGCTCAGGCTCTCGGCAGAAGACCCTTCCGCCGCCAGCGTGCGGAAATCGGAGACATCCAGTTCGAGCTCGGCTCCGTTCCGCAGGGCGATCGCGTCCCCGGGCGTCTCGACCCACTCCTCACCGATCGCGCCGCGCAGGGTCGAGAGCGTGCGCCGCAGCGCGCCGCGGGCCAGATCGGGGTCGTGCCGGGGCCAGAGGAGCTCGCACAGCGAATCGCGCGAACGAGGGCCGTCGACGAGGGCAAGGTGCGCCAGCAGCGCGACGGCCTTGCGGGTGTCGAAGCGGACCGGCTCGCCGTCTCGCTCGACCGGGGCGGCCCTCGAGGGCGACCTTCACGGACACTGGCGCGACGATACCCGTCCGCGCGGTGGTTTCGTAACGGTTCCCGGACGCCAGTCCGGTAGAACGGGCGCGTGACCCGAGACTTGCATCGCCGCCCTTGGAGGGGAGAATGGGACCGGATGTTGGGCACGTGTTCGTGAGGGAGAGAGCGGCCGCCGTGGCGTGGGGGCTGTGCGGGCTGACGGCGCTGGTCGCTGTATCGACGCTCCTCCTGCTCGCCAACGGGGTGGGAGAGTCGACCCCCGGGCGACTCGTTCGGCCTCGGCGGCTATGGCGGGCTGTCCCTCCTCGCGGCCTCGCTCACCTTCGCAACCACCGGGGCGCTCGTGGCTACTCGAGTGCCCGAGAAGCCGATCGGCTGGATTTTCTGCCTGACGGGCCTCCTGGTCGGCGTCGGCGATCTCGCCTACCGGTACGCGGACTACGACCGGCGCTTCTACCGCCGCCGCTACGACGCTCAGCAAACGCTCGAGAGCTTCGGCTCGCGCCTGCGCGACGAGGTCGCTCTCGATTCGCTTGGCGCCGAGCTTCGCGGCGTCGTCACCGAGACGATGCAGCCGGCGCATGTGTCGCTTTGGCTGCGGGGCGCGGAGGTGGGCAGATGAGCCACCGAACCGCGCGGCGTTTGGCGTGGGGCCTGGTCGCGCTCGCGCTCACGCTGTTGGTGTCCAGCACGGTGGTCTATGCGGCGGGCGGCTCCGGCGTCTCGCTCAGCTTCTTCATCTGGGCGATCGCGCTCGTCTTCGCGGGCGTCGGCGCCATGATCGCGACTCGTCACCCCGGGAACGCGATCGGCTGGATCTTCCTCTCGGTGGCGGTGACCGCGGGCCTCGCAGAGGTCGCCCATGCATACGCCGACTACTGGGTCGGCGGTAACGGAGGCTCCGAGGCGCTCGCCAGACCGCGGCGTGGTACGGGACCTCTCTGGACCCTATCCTCGTGCCCGCGACGTCCTCCTCCTGCTGTTCCCGGACGGCCACCTGCCCTCAGCACGCTGGCGGCCGATCGCATGGTGCGCCGCGCTGGGGATCGCGGGAGGGTTCGTGACGCAGGGCCTGACCCCGGGGCCGCTGGACTATCCGCAGCTGATGAACCCACGGGGTGACCAGCTCGGTGCTCGATCCGTTCACCGGGCTGTCGTTCCTGGCCATGATCGTGGGCATCGGCGGCTCGGCGGTGTCGCTGATCGTCAGGTTCCGCCGCGCGACCGGCGAGCAGCGCCTGCAGATCAAATGGCTGGCGCTCACGGGAGCGATCGTGGCGGTGATCTTCCCGCTCGCCCTCGTCCTCTGGGACGTCTGGGGTGAGGCCGTCTCGAACGCCGCGATCATGCTCAGCGTTCTCGGGCTTCCGCTAGCGGCCGGGGTCGCGATCCTGCGCTACCGCCTCTACGACATCGACGTCGTCATCAACCGGACGCTCGTCTACGGCGCGCTGACCGTGGTTCCTGGCGGCCACGTACCTCGGCAGCGTGCTGGTCCTGCAGCTGCTTCTCAACGGTCTGACCGGCGACCGGGCCTCGCGGTGGCGGCCTCGACGCTCGCGGTCGCAGCGCTCTTCCGGCCCGCCCGCGCGCGCATCCAGGGCATCGTCGACCGCCGTTTCTATCGGCGCAAGTACGACGCCGGGCGGACGCTGACCGCGTTCTCGGCGCGGTTACGTGACGAGGTCGACCTTGAGGCGCTGACCGCCGAACTGCGCACCGTCGTTGACGAGGCGATGCAGCCTTCCCATGTCTCGCTGTGGCTTCGGGAGGCTGCGCGATGAGCCGCCGTCGCTCGTGGCTGGCGGCAAGCATGGTGATCGCCACCGCGGTCCTGGTCGCGCTCGGGATCGCCGCCGTCGTCGCGACCCCGGGCGAGTTGACGAACGGCGGTGACTCCTGGGCGGGGATCTCGTTCGTGCTGCCGATCGCCGTTTTCTCGATCGTCGGCGGCTTGATCGTGATGCGCAGGCCCGGCAATCCGATCGGATGGCTGCTGGCCGCGATCGGCCTGCTGTTCGCGGTCGTCCTCGCGTCCAGCAGCGTTGCTCCGCTGGGGTCTGAGGACCGACAGCCTTCCGCAGGGCGTCGCCGAATGGATCAGTGTCGCCGGCGCTCGCGGCGGCCCGGGAGCATCCTGGGCTCGGTCGAGTCTCACTTCGGCGACCGCTGCCGGATCGGGATCGGCGTCAACTCCGGGCTCGTTCTGGTCGGGACGGTTGGCGGAGGAGATCTCACCGAGCTGGGGGTGATCGGCGACCCCGTCAACGTCGCGGCGCGCGTGCAGGACGCCACCGGCGAGTCGGGGGAGACGCTGCTGGTGACCGAAGCGAACCCGCGCCCTGCTCGAAGCCGAGGTCCCTCGGCTCGCGCATCGCGGCTCGTTGGAACTCCGGGGGCAAGGCGAATGCCGTCGAGGTCTACGGCGTTCGGGCGCCGTAACGGATCCAGGACGCCGCTGGCGTAGAAATGAAAGCCAGATGGCAACCGGCCGAGAACAACGTAACGTCCAAGGCCTCCGGATGGCAGCTTTGAACAGAATGTTCGTGAAGGTCGCGGCGAGGCTGCACGAAGCCGGCGCCCGCCTCAGCCGGAAGCGCCGCGGCCGCGGGGCATCGAGCGTTGGCCGGCCCACAGGCGCCGGTGGAGATCGCCCCCAACGACCCGCTGCTCGCCTACTTCCAGAGCGCCGCCGGCGCCGTCGACATCGACGAGCCTCGAGCTCGACTCGCCCGCGCTCGCCGACGCTGCAAGGCGGCCGGCGTCAAGCTGGTCGTGCCGCTCGTCAGCCAGGGCGAGCTGATCGGCGTGCTCAACCTCGGCCCGCGGCTGTCCGAGCAGGAGTACTCCGCCGACGACCGCCGGCTGCTCGAGAACCTCGCCACCCAGGCCGCGCCGGCGGTGCGCGTCGGCCAGCTCGTGCGCGAGCAGGAGGCCGAGGCGCGCGACGCGGGAGCGCATCGAGCAGGAGCTGCGAGGTCGCCCGGCTGATCCAGCAGAACTTCCTGCCCAAGGAGCTGCCGCGACCTGCCCGGCTGGCAGGTCGCCGCCTACTACCAGCCGGCGCGCGAGGTCGGCGGCGACTTCTACGACTTCATCCCGCTGCCCGACGGCCAGCTCGGGCTCGTGATCGGCGACGTCACCGACAAGGGCGTGCCGGCCGCGCTGGTGATGGCGACGACCCGCAGCATGCTGCGCGCCTCGGCCCAGCGCCTGATCGAGCCCGGCGAGGTGCTGGAGCGCGTCAACGACGCTGCTCTGCCCCGACATGCCCGCGAAGATGTTCGTCACCTGCCTCTACGCCGTGCTCGACCCGGCGACCGGCCGGCTGCGGTTCGCCAACGCCGGCCACGACCTGCCCTACGTCAAGACCGCCGGACGGCGTCGTGCGAGCTGCGCGCGACCGGCATGCCGCTCGGCCTGATGCCGGGCATGACGCTACGAGGAGAAGGAGACGGTGCTCGCAGCCCGGCGACAGCGTGCTGCTACACTCGCGACGGCCTGGTCGAGGCGCACGACCCCGAGCGGCGAGATGTTCGGCTTCCCGCGCCTGAAGCAGACGCGTCGGCCGCGCGCCCGGCGGGCGCCGAGCTGATCGACCGTCGTGCTCGCCGAGCTGGCGCGCTTCACCGGGCCGGACGGGGAGCAGGAGGACGACATCACGCTGGTCACCCTCGAGCGCTCGGCGAGCGCGGCAGCCGGGGTCGCCGTACCGCGGCGTGCTCGACCGAGTTCGAGCGTGCCCGAGCGAGCCCGGCAACGAGCGCGAGGCCATGGCGCGCGTCGCAGCAGGCGGTCGCCGGCCTCGGCGCTCAGCCGGCGCGCGGCTGGAGCGCCTGAAGACCGCCGTCGGCCGAGGCGACGATGAACGCGATGGAGCACGGCAACCAGCTACCGGCGCCGAGCTGCCGGTCGACGATCCGCGTGCTCGACGCGCGCCGACCGCGGTGCGCGTCCAGATCACCGACCACGGCGGCGCGCCGGCGAGCCGCCGAGCCGAGGCGCCCGACCTCGAGGCGAAGCTCGCAGGCGCAGCAGACGCCGCGCGGCTGGGGCCTGTTCCTGATCGAGAACATGGTCGACGAGGCGCGTGAGACCGGCGACGAGCGACCGACACACGCTCGAGCTCGATCATGCGCCTGGAGAGGAGAGACGAGGATGGCCGACCATGTGACCTTGAGGCGAGCGTGCGCGAGCGCGACGGCGCGCGGTGATCGACCTGCGCGGCGACATCGACGCGCAGCGCCGAGCAGCGCTCGACGACGCCTATGCGCGAGGCCACGGCGGCGAGCGCCACGCGCGGTCGCTGCTCAACTTCGCCGGCGTCGACTACATCAACAGCACCGGCATCGCCCTGATCGTCGGCCTGCTGGCGCAGGCGCGCGCGCAGCGGGTCGAGGTCGCCGCCTGCGGCCTGTCGGACCACTACCGCGAGATCTTCGAGATCACCCGGCTCGCGGACTTCATGACCGATCTCGACACCGAGGACGGCGCCGTGACGCGCCGCGGACTGGGAGGAGACGATGACCTGAGCGCGACCATGTCTCGACGTGCGCGCGGCCTCGCGAGGCGCGCCGCGTCATCGACATCAGGGGCGAGATCACCGCCGCGAGCGAGGACGCGCTGATGGACGCGTACGGTCGCGCCGAGCGGCGACGGCGTCGAAGCCGTCGTCCTCAACTTCAGCGGGCTCGACTACATGAACAGTCGGCGGCATCGGGCTGCTGGTCACGCTGCTCGTGCGCGCCCACCGCCAGCACCAGCGGCTGCTGGCCTACGGCCTCACCGACCACTACCGGCAGATCTTCGAGCTGACCCGCCTCGACGAGGCGATCGGCATCCACGACTCCGAGGCCGCGGCGCTCGGCCGCGGCCGGCGAGCCGTGAGACGGAAGTGATGAGCGACACGCCAGCGAATCAGCGACGAGCACGCCGCGCGCGACGCGACGAGCTGGGCCAAGTCGGTCGTCGCGCCTGAGCGTGCACCGACGTCCCGAGGGCGCGGTCAACATCAACGTCGACGGCAGGCGGCTGACCTCGCCGATCCAGGGCTTCGGCAAGATGTGGCAGAAGACCTACCGCGTGCGGCTGCCCGGCCCGAGCGGGTCTCGCCAGCCGAGCTGATCGCGACCTGGAAGCGAGCGCTTCCCGCGACTTCTGGCCGGAGGGCAACCGCTTCTACGCGCCGCTCACCGGGATCGAGCCCGGCGAGGTGGCGCTGCTCAACATGGCCCTGCCCGGGCAAGATGAAGCTCTCGACCGGCGTGATGGTGCTGCTACGCCGACGAGGAGTCGTTCACGCTGATGACGCCCGCAGGGCCACATGTTCGCCGGCTGGATCACCTTCAGCGCCGACGCAGGCGGACGGCGACACGGTCGCCCAGGCCCAGGTGCTGATGCGCGCCAGCGACCCGATCTTCGAGCTCGGGCTGACGCTCGGCGGCCACAAGCAGGAGGACCGCTTCTGGCAGCACAGACGCTGACGCGCGCTGCCGCCCACTTCGATCACGACGGCGAGGTGGAGACGCAGGTCGTCTGCGTCGACCAGAAGCGCCAGTGGTCCAAGTGGCGCAACGTCTGGCACAGCTCCGCATCCGCTCGACGCTGTACACGCTCGGAGCTCCCGGCGCGGGCCGTCAAGCGCCGTTCACGCGCGATCGCCCGGTTGCCTGAGGCCGCGCCACGACGCCGTCGTCGTCGGCGCGGGCCCGAACGGGCTCGCGGCGGCGATCGTGCTGGCCGAGCGCCGGTCGCACGGTCACCGTCATCGAGGGCGCGGACGACCGTCGGCGGCGGGGCGCGGTCGGAGGAGCTGACGCTGCCGGGCTTCGTCCACGACACCTGCTCGACGGTCCACGCCCTCGCGCGGCTCTCGCCGTTCCTGCGCCGGCTGCCCGCTGGCAGCAGCACGGGCTCGAGCTGGTGCAGCCGACGCGCCGCTGGCGCATCCGCTCGACGACGGGTCGGCGGTGATGCTCGAGCGCTCGGTGGCGGAGACGGCGCGCGGGCTCGGCCCCGACGCGCGCGCCTATCGCCGGCTCTTCGAGCCGCTCGTCGCGCAACGCCGACGCGCTCATCGAGCCGAGCTCCTCGGACCGCTGCGCCCGCCGCGCCATCCGCTCGCTGCTGGCGCGCTTCGGCCTCAGCGGGCTCCGCTCGGCCGCGGGGCTCGCGCGATCGCGCTTCGCGGCGACCGCGCGCGGGCGCTGTTCGCCGGGGCGCGCGCGCACTCGATGCTGCCGCTCGACGCAGCCGGTCGAGCGCCGCCTTCGGCATCGTGCTCGCGATCAGCGCGCCACGCGTCGGCTGGCCGGTGCCGCGCGGCGGCTCGCAGCGGCTGGCCGACGCGCTGGCGTCGCACCTGCGCTCGCTCGGCGGGCGCGATCGAGACCGGGCGCGCGTCGACGTCGCTCGACGAGCTGCCGCCGCGCCGGCGCCGTGCTGCTCGACGTGACGCCGCGCCAGCTGCTCGCGATCGCCGGCGACCGGCTGCCGAGCGGCTATCGCCGGCCGCCTGGCCGCTACCGCTACGGGCCCGGCGTCTTCAAGCTCGACTGGGCGCTCGACGGCGCCGATCCCGTGGCGCGCCCGGAGTGCGCGCGCGCCGGCGACGGTCCACCTCGGCGGCACGCTCGAGGAGATCGCCGCGTCGGAGGCGGCGCGTGCAGCGCGGGCGAGCACGCCCGAGCGGCCCGTTCGTGCTGCTCGCGCAGCCGAGCCTCTTCGACCCGACGCCGGGCGCCGGCGGGCAAGCACACCGCCTGGGCCTACTGCCACGTGCCCGAACGGCTCGACCGTCGACATGACCGACCGCGATCGAGGCGCAGGTCGAGCGCTTCGCGCCCGGCTTCCGCGACCTCGATCCTCGCTCGGCACGCGATGATCGCCGGCCGAGATGGAGCGCCACAACGCCAACTACGTCGGCGGCGACATCAACGGCGGGGTGGAGGACCTGCGCCAGCTCTTCACGCGCCCGGTCGCGCGCCTCGACCCGTACACGACGCCGGCTCCGGGCCTCTTCATCTGCTCGTCGTCGACGCCGCCCGGCGGCGGCGTCCACGGCATGTGCGGCTACTTCGCGGCCGGTCAGGCGGCGCTGCGACGGGTTTCGAAACGATCCCCGGACGCCTCTGGCATGGAACCGGCTCCATCGGAGTCGATCGGGCCGCAGCCAGCGTCCCCAACCACGATCGACAGGGAGCCAGTTCCGTCAGCTGCGCAGGAAGGTGCTCGCGCCCGTGCGAGGGGATCCGAGCCGCTGGATCTAGTTCTGTTCATCCCGGCCTCCGTGGAGGCTCGGATGAGCCACCTCCGAATGCGGCTGAGAGGAGTCGAACCTCCACGGCCCGTGAGGGAACCACAAGGCTCTCACGGCCTTGGCGAGCCGGCGGAGCTCAGGCTGACTCGGCTTGTGAGAGCCTGCTCGGTGCTCTGAGGTCGGCCGAGTTTCGCTCAGATTGGTGCTCGGATTGGTGCCCGCCTCGAACGCCCGCTCGACCATCTCGGTCTCGCCCGCGCCGCTAGGGAGGGACCGGCTGTCAATGTACGGTCGAGCAGACTCTTTCGTTTGCGGGGAGAGCACTATTGGGGCGAGATTCGCTCAGATGGGTCACTTCGAGGGCGGGCCGTCACGGCGATAGTCGGATTATGATCTGCGGCTCTAACCAGCTGATGCTGGGTACCGCGATTGAAGTGGTTAACGGGCGCCGGGTGTCGCAGAAGACGGTGCCCGCGCGCTTGCTCCGGATGTTCACGCGGCGCTCCGCCGGGGTTCGGCAGGCGACAAAAGATAGGACTTGCAGGGACTTCGGGGAGAGTAATGCGGCTGAGAGGAGTCGAACCTCCACGGCCCGTGAGGGCCACAAGGCCCTCAACCTTGCGCGTCTACCAGTTCCGCCACAGCCGCTTGAGGGAAGGGCGATTCTAGACGCAGGCCCTGCTTAGCCCGCGGCTGGCGCCGGTCGGCTTGCATCCGTCCGCGCGGAGGTCTACTATCACGAACGTGTGTTCGACCCACCAAGCGCCAGGCGAAGGAGAGAGCTGACCGTGGATCTGACCAAGCGCCAGAAGGAGATCTTCGACTTCATCGGCAAGTACGCCGCCAAGTACGGTTACCCGCCGACCGTTCGGGAGATCGGCAAGGCGGTCGGCCTCCACTCGTCCTCCACCGTGCACGCACATCTCGCCAACCTGGAGAAGATCGGATTGCTGCGGCGCGACCCGACCAAGCCGCGGGCGATCGAGGTGTTGGTCGACAAGGCCAAGAAGGTGATCAAGGCGCCCGGGCTGCCGTTGGTCGGCCAGGTCGCGGCGGGCGAGCCGATTCTCGCCGAGGAGAACATCGAGGAGTACCTCGAGGTGCCGGACGTGATCGGCGGCGAGACCGGCGACTACATCCTCCGGGTCAAGGGCGACTCGATGATCGGCGCCGGGATCCTCGAGGACGATTTCGTCGTCGTCAGACCGACCGAGGTCGCCGACGACGGCGAGATCGTCGTTGCCCTGATCGACGACGAGGCGACGGTGAAGAGCTTCTACCGCGAGAAGGACCGGGTCCGGCTGGAGCCGGCGAACAAGGCCTACAAGCCGATCCGCACCAAGGACGCCCACCTGCTCGGCCGCGTGGTCGGGGTGTTCAGGAAGGTCTGAGTGGCATCGACCGCGACACGGGAGCGCCCAGTGTTCGCCGCTGGCAGCGCTGCCGCGGTGGGCCCGGCGCAGCGATTGTTCAGGCCCGAGCCGGGTGGGCGCTCGCTGGAGGACGTGATCGTCCGCATCTGGGAGGACCTCGCCCGGGACGGCAGTGCCTGCTGCCCGGCGTGCGGCGGGCGGATCGTGCTCCGCGACGGCTGCGAGAGCTGCGGGTCTGAACTCTCGTAGTCCTGCTTGGCCGGCCGCCGCTCAGGCCGGCTGAAGCTCGACTCGGTTGTCGTTGAAGGTCGGCGCCTCGCCGAGCGCGGTGAGGCGCTGGGAAGTGGTCGCCTGGCTGCTGCGGCCGTCGGGGTAGTCCGCGCTCCACCAGCCCATCGGCGCGACGACGACGCCGGGCCGGGCGTCGTCGGAGACCTCGGCGCGGCACCGAAACGAGCCGCGATCGTTGAACACCCGCACCATCGCGCCGCTCTCGACCCCACGGGCCGAGGCGTCCTGCTCGCTGATCACCACGTACGGCTCAGGCTGGGCGGAGTGTTGGCGGCTCTGGTTGGCGAAGCTGGAGTTGAGGAACAGGTGCGTCTTCGGCGTCACCATCGCGAGCGGGAAGCGCCCGCCGTCGCCGTCGCCGTCGGCCTCCGCCGGGGCGTCGTAGAAGGGCAGCGTGTCGACGCCGGCATCGGCGAGCCAATCGGCTCGCAGGCCCAGCCGTCCCGTGGGAGTGCCGAAGCCACCCTCGGCGTGAGGCGTGGGGCCCTGGCCGAGGTCGATCTTCTGCCATCCCCGTTCGCGCAGCAGCTCGAGCGAGACGCCGCCCGGGCTGGACGCGAGAAGCTGTCCAAGCAGGTCCTCGTCGCTGTCGGCGAAGGCCGGGTCGTCGAGGCCCATCCGCGCCGCGAGCAGCCGGAACGCCTCGGTCGTCGGCTTGGCCTCGCCCAGCGGCTCGATCGCCGGCTCGTTGAGTGTGAAGTAGTGATGACCCCAGGAGAAGAGAGCGTCGAGGTGCTCGAGCTGAGTTGTCGCCGGCAGGATCACGTCGGCGTGCCGCGCGGTATCGGTCATGAACTGCTCGATCACGAGCGTGAACAGATCCGGACGCCGCAACCCGGCGAGCACCCGCTGCTGGTCAGGCGCGATCTGGGCCGGGTTCGACGACCAGACGACGAGCGCTGTCACCGGCGGCTCCAGGTCGGGGTCGGTGAGCGCCAGGCCCAGTTGCGACATGTTGATCCGGCGAACGTCGGCCCGGCGGAGCTCCGCTCCCTCCAAGGCGTCCCTGGGAACGGCGTTGGCCGTCGCAGTCGGGATATAGGAGCAGCCCCCGCCCCGGTGCCGCCAGGCGCCCACCAGGGCAGGCAGGCAGGCGATCGTCCTGTAGGCGATCGGCGCCCCGAGATGGCGCTGAGCGCCTACCCCGAGCCGCACCAGCGCGGGCTGGGTTCGGGCGAAGTCGAGCGCGACCCGGGTGACCTCGTCGGCCGGTACGCCGCAGCGCTCGGCCCAGTGCTCGACCGGGTGCTCGGTGAGCCGCGCGAGCAGCTCGTCGTAGCCGTCGGCGTAGGCGCGGCACCACTCCTCGTCGGCCAGCCCGACGTCGACGATTGCGCGCATCATCCCCAGCGCCAGTGCCGCATCGGTCCCCGGCAGCGGCCGTAGGTGCTCGTCGGCGACGCGGGCGGTGCGGCTGCGGAACGGGTCGACCACGCACAGCCGGGCGCCGTTGCGGCGCGCATCGAGGATCTTCCGCCACAGGTGGGGGGCGGTCGACATCGGGTTCCAGCCCCAGACCAGGACGTAACGGGCGTTCGCCCATTCCTCCGGATCGACCTCGGGGGACAGGCCCTGGGTCGCCAGTACGCCGGCTATTCCGGCGCTGGCGCAGATCGTCCGCACGAGCTCGGTGGCACCGATCGCGTTCATGAACCGGTCGGCCATCGAGCCGCCCTGTAGCGCTCCCTGAGTGCCCATGTAGCTATAGGGCAGGATCGACTCGGCGCCGTGAGCCTCGATCGCTGACTCGAGGCCGGCGCCGGCGGCGTCTATGGCCTCGTCCCATCCGGCGCGCCGGAAGTCCCCGCTGCCCTTCTCCCCGGTGCGGATCAGCGGTTGCAGGATGCGGTCGTCGGAGTAGACGCGGTCGAGATAGTTGGAGACCTTGCCGCAGAGAAAGCCGGCGGTGATCGGGTGCTCGGGATCGCCGCCGATCGCCACGGCGCGCCCGTCCGCGTCGACCGTGGTCAGCATCGCGCAGGTGTCGGGACAGTCGTGCGGGCAAGCTCCACGGACGACGCGCTCTGCCATCGCCGGATCATCCTCCCTCGGCCGCATTGACGCAACCCGTCCGACTTCCTACACTCAGTGGGCTGGCAATACAGTCGCGGGAGGTTGAACTCTCGAGGAAAGTCCGGACACCAAAGGGCGCGGGCGGTGGGTAACGCCCACCCGGGGAAACCCGCGGGAAAGTGCCACAGAAACACACCGCCGATGACGCACCAACACGTGAGGTGCGAACAGGCAAGGGTGAAATGGTGCGGTAAGAGCGCACCGGCGTCGCGGTGACGCGACGGCCAGGCAAACCCCGCCCGGTGCAAGGCCAAGCAGGATCGATGACCCGGCCCGGCGAGATCCAGGTAGGCCGCAGGGCGAGAGCCCAGCCGGTACCGAGGTACCGGCGAGATGGATGGCTGTACGAGACAGAATCCGGCTTACAGGCCAGCTACGGAAGGGGCCCCGGCGACGGGGCCCCTTCTACGTCCCCGGTCGCGTCAGCGGGTGACTGGTGCCACGGCCGCGACCGTGGGATCCAACGGCGGACGTTCGCCATGTAGAGCTCATAGTCGGGCCCGAAGCGGCGCATCAAGGCCGGTTCCTCGACCAGTGGCAGGTAGATGGCGTTGGCGGCGACGAAGGCGGCCAGCCAGATGCCGATCGAGGGTGACCCCAGCGCCAGGGCCTCGCCGGCGAGGATCAGGGCGACGCCGGTGATCATCGGATGGCGGACGTATCGATAGGGGCCGCGGACGACGAGTCGCTGCGGAGGGTCCCAGGGCGCCAGCGTGCCGCGGCCGGCCGATGCGAACAGCCGCACGGTGGCGACGAAGACCCCGAGCCCGGCGCAGACCAGCGCCGCGCCACCGGCGACCGGCAGCGCGCTCGGCCCGCTCTCGAGTCCCCAGCCGATCGAGGTGCCGGCGGTGGCGACGATCACGCCGGGTACGAGGATTGTTGCGGCGAACGGGAGGGCGAGGATCGCACCGGCGACCCGCCAGGGGCTCGGGGTGTGCGGGTCAGGGTCCGCCGTCACGCTCGATCCGCTTCTTCCAGCGGCGCTGGCGGCGCTGGGCGTCGCGCATCCAGATCGGCAGGACACGCGTCGCCAAGCCGGGGAAGGCATCGAAGGCACGCACGACCCCGCCGCGCCAGCGCGGGATCGTCAGCACCGCCCGCGGCCGGTCGAGCAGGGCGACCGCGCGCTCGGCGACGTCGTCTGCTCGCAGAAGGACGCCGGAGAACGAGGGCGCGGCGTCGGGGTCGTCGAGCCTGTCGTAGAGCATCGGCGTCCAGATCCCGTCCGGGCACACCGCCGACACTTGGATCGCGCGCGAGCCGGAGCGGCGCAGGTCGGCGAGGGTGCCGAGCGTGAATGCCATCGCGCCGTGCTTGGTCGCCGCGTAGAGCGCCTCGCCCGGCGGGGCGCCGAGGCCGGCCAGCGAGATGATGTTGATCACGTGTCCGCGGTTCGCTGGCCGCATCAGCTCGAGCGCGGCCAGCGTGCCGTTGATCGTCCCAAGCGTGTTGACCTCGAACAGCGTCCGCCGCAACGTCTCGTCGTGCTCCCATACATGGCCGGTGGTCAGCACCCCGGCGTTGTTGACCCAGACGTCCAGTGCTCCGACCCGCTTCGCCGCCGCAGCCGCGACCGCGTTACACGCCTCCGCGTCGCGCACGTCGAGGCCGGAGCCCCAAGCCGAGCCGCCGAGGTTGGCCGCCGCGGTGCCGGCCGCCTCCGGGTCGATGTCGGTGACGTTGACGGCCAGGCCACGGCGTGCCAGCTCTCGGGCGAGCCCGAGCCCGAGCCCGCGTCCGGCACCGGTGACGACCGCCGCTCCCATCGACTCGATCCTACGGCGGGGCTGCGTACAACCCGGGGTTCGCCGCTGTCAGCGACAAATACGCATTCACACAGCCCTCACGAAGTGCCAACTTCCGTCTCAAGCTCTGGTAGGCTGCCGCCCGCTGAATCCCCGCCTCATACCGCGGGGAGCGGGGGACCCACCTCAAGGGGGACCCCTTTGGTTTCGGGGCGAATCGCCGGCATCTGCCGCGTAGCGCCATCTCTTTCGGCGCGAGCCCGTCAGCTAACCCCGCAAGCGATCGAAAGAGCAATGGAGCAGTCACGCCTTCGCCGCGCTGCGGCGACCGACAACCGAGATCGTGTCCGCCGGCGCTCTCGCCTGGCCGAGCGCCCCGATCGCCTCGCCCTGTGGGCGGTGGGGCTCGCCGTCGCTGCCATGATCGCCGGCGCGGCGAGCGCCCAGGCAGGCTCTTCGGGCGGGATCGGCGGCAATGGCGGCAATACCGCGGCTCAGTCGGGTGCTCCGGGTTGCCCCGACAGGGAGTTCGGCCGCCGCACGCTGCGCGTCGGCGACTGCGGCGGCGACGTCCAGACGCTCAACTGGATCCTCAAGTCCAGGGACTACCGCAAGGCTCCGCTCGCTGACGACTTCACGGCACCGACCGAGGGCGCTGTGCGCGAGTTCCAGCGCGACTCGGACCTCGCCATGGATGGCGTCGTCGACCGCCGCACCAGCTCAGCCCTGGTCTCCAGCATGCCCTACCAGCTCGCCACCTGGTACGGACCAGGTTTCTTCGGCAACCGGACCGCCTGCGGCCAGCGGCTGACCCGCACGACCGTCGGCGTGGCCCACAAGACGCTGCCGTGTGGCTCGAAGGTCGTCCTGCGCTACAAGGGCAGCTACGTTCGCACGACGGTGATCGACCATGGTCCGTACGCCAACGGCGCCAAGTGGGACCTCACCCAGGCGACCGCCGAGGCGCTCGGGTTCGAGTACACCGACGAAGTCCGCGTGGCGAGGATCGCCAGGTAGCCGGCGCTGGCGCCGGCCGGCTCAGGCCGCGCTCGGCAGCACCGACGCGTCGGCCTGGTCCTGAGGCAGCGCGGCGGCGTTGGCGATCAGGCTCTGGAACTCGTTCATCGCCAGGTGCGCGACGGCCTCCAGCAGCTCCTCGTCGGTCCAGCCATGCTCCCGCGCCTCTTCGGCAAGGTGCGCCGCCGGGCGACCGTCGGTCGCGGCCAGCGCCTCGAGGAAGGCGAGTAGTGACGCCTCCTTGGGGTCGGCCGACTTGAAACCGCGGGCGCGCGAGACCTCATCGAGACCGAGCCCGGCCGCTCGCGCGGTGCGCGCGTGTTGGGCGATCGAGTAGGGATCGCTGCGGCGCTCGGCGACCGCGAGCCCGATCCGCTCCCGCGTCGCCTGCGGCAGCGAGCCGCCGCGGAGCTCGTGGCGCATGCGGGCGTAGGAGCGAAGCGCCGCCGGCGCGCCGGCGAGCACGCCGATGAACTTCGAGACCGACCCTCCGGCGCCCTGCACGCCCTTGAGGATCTTGACGCTGCCCTGCGGGGCGGTGAGCTCGTCGTGGATGTGGAAGCGGCTGATGTCCGTCTTGACTGTCATCGGTCTCCCTCCGTCGGCTGAGGCCAGGTCTCCGGCGTTTACCTGGCCGTTAGCCCGCCTTTACTTTACTTTTAGCCGGTTACTTACTTGCCGTAAGTCAGAGTAGCGCAGACGCCAACAGTGTGCGCTCCGGGATAGATTTCGCGCTCGCCCCACGAACGGATCACCCCGGGAGAGGACACATGGCCGAGCAGCCCCTGCGCACCGAGACCGCCGACGACGTGATCAAGGCCGTCGAGGAGCACGACGTCCGCTTCATCCGGCTCTGGTTCACCGACGTTCTCGGGCAGCTGAAGTCGTTCTCGATCAACTCGTCCGAGCTCGACGACGCGTTCGAGGGAGGGATGGGCTTCGACGGCTCGTCGATCACCGGCTTCAACCCGATCGAGGAGTCGGACATGATCGCGATGCCCGACCCGTCGAGCTTCGCGATCCTGCCTTGGCGCCCGGAGGCGAAGGCCACCGGCCGGATGTTCTGTGACATCCAGGTGCCCGGCGGCGAGCCCTACGAGGGCGACCCGCGTTGGATCCTGCGCCGGGCGCTCGAGCGCGCCGCCGACCTCGGCTTCGACGCCTACAACATCGGCCCCGAGCTCGAGTACTTCTACTTCAAGGGCGCCCGGCCGGAGGGTGGCACCCCCGAGATCCTCGACGAGGGCGGCTATTTCGACCTCACCACCCTCGACGCTGGATCCGACGTCCGCCGCGAGACGATCCTCGCCCTCGAGCAGCTCGGGATCCACGTCGAGTACGCCCACCACGAGGTCGGCCCCTCCCAGCACGAGGTGGACATGCGCTACAAGGACGCGCTCGCGATGTCCGACGATTGCATGACCTACCGGATCGTGGTCAAGGAGTACGCGATGAAGTACGGCTGGCACGCCACCTTCATGCCGAAGCCGCTGTTCGGCGAGAACGGCTCCGGCATGCACGTCCACCAATCGCTGTCGAAGGACGGCCGCAATGCCTTCTACGACGCCGACGACCAGTACTACCTCTCGGCGACGGCGAAGTCGTTCATCGCCGGCCAGCTGCGCCACGCGCGCGAGATCGCGCCTTTGTTCGCCCAGTGGGTCAACTCCTACAAGCGCCTGGTGCCCGGCTACGAGGCGCCCGTCTACCTCGCCTGGTCGCGGCGCAATCGCTCGGCGCTGATCAGGGTGCCGCTCTACCACCCCGGCAAGGAGCGGGCGACCCGCGCGGAGTTGCGCTGCCCCGACCCGGCCTGCAACCCCTACCTGTGCTTCGCGGGGATGTTGCACGCCGGGCTCGAGGGGATCGAGCAGGGCTACGAGCTGCCCGAGCCGATGGAGCAGAACCTCTACCACCTGACACCCGAGGAGCGCGCGCAGCGGGGGATCGAGGAGCTGCCCGAGAACCTCGGCGAGGCGATCGAGATCGCGGCCGAGTCCGAGCTCGTGCTGCGGACGCTCGGCGAGCACACCTTCAAGCGTTTCATCGAGATCAAGCGCGAGGAATGGGAGGAGTACCGCGTCCAGGTCACGCCCTGGGAGATCGAGCGCTTCCTCTCGATTCTCTGAGCGTCCACGTCGCTAAAGGGTTTCGTCCGGACGAGCCGATGGAATGGGCGGATGGCGGACGTGCCTGTCTATCGCGGGAAGTTCGGTGAACGTGAAGCCGAACGCCTTCTCTGGCGTGCCGGTTTCGGACCCAAGCCCGGCCAGGCGCGCAAGATGGCGCGCACCTACAACCTCAAGGGAGCCGTCCGCTCGCTGACCCGGTCGAGGGCCAAGGCGGCGCTGCGCGGTCCCGAGCCCACCGACGAGGACGGCCTTCCGATCGCGCCGTTGGATGCCTACGGCCATGACGGGCTCTGGTGGCTGGATCGGATGGTCCGCACCACGCGCCCGTTCGACGAGCGGATGGCGTTGATCTGGCACGACTGGTTCGCGACCGCCGACGTGGACTCCCAGCAGCTCTCGATCGGGCAGGCGGAGCTGTTTCGACGCCGCGGGCGAGGCTCGTTCCTGGATCTGCTGCGCGATGTCACCGCGGATCCGGCGATGCTGATCTGGCTCTCGGGGATCGAGAACCGAAAGCAGGCGCCGAACGAGAACTACGGCCGCGAGATGATGGAGCTGTTCACGCTCGGCGCCTCCGACGAATCCGGCTATCCCTACTCGGAGACCGACGTCCGCGAGCAGGCGCGGGCGCTGACCGGCTGGCGGGCCGACTACGTCGACGACGTCGGCCTCACCGACTTCCGATTCGACCCCAACCGCCACGACCAGGGACAGAAGACGATCTTCGGGCAGTCCGGGAACTTCGATTGGGCCAACTCGTGCCGCCTCTGCGTAGAGCACCCGGCTCACAAGAAGTTCTTCGTCGAGAAGCTGTGGAGCTACTTCATCCCGACCCCTCCGAACCGCAAGACCCGCAAAGCGCTCGAGAGGCTCTACGTCAAGCACAAGCACGCGATCCGCCCGGTGGTCGAGGCGATCCTCATGCACCCCGCCCTCTATCGCGGGCCGGCGATGGTCAAGACACCGATCGTCTATATCGCCGGGCTTCTGCGCGCCCGTCGCAGCGGGATCGCGAGCGAGGATTACACCTATGTCTCCGAGCTCGCCGGGCAGCGACTGTTCCGCCCCCCGAACGTCTCCGGCTGGAACGACGATCGCTGGCTCGACACGTCGACCTTCCGCGGCCGCTGGTTCGCCGCGAACCTGATCGTCGAGCCCGATGTCGTCGATGAAGAGGCGCCCTACGACGAGACCGAAGGCCCGAACCTCGCGGTCAAGCGGGCGCTGGCGTTCTGGGGCCACCCGCCGGTTTCGTCGGGGACGCGCAAGGCGCTCGAGCGCTACGCGTCCGCGGTCGAGAGCGTCGCCACAGAGGAGTGGCAGCAGAGCACCTACCGGGCCTTGCGGCAGAACGGGCTGCGGCTGCTGATCGCGTCCTCCCCCGACATGCAGACGAGCTGAGGACCAGATGGGTTGCAACCACTGCGACGAGTTCACCCGCTCCCACCTGGTCCGCCGCGCCGTCGCCGAGGCGGGCAACGGTTTGCCGCCGATCGAGCGCGGGATGCCGGTCCCCGCCGGCACCGGCCTCAACCGCCGCTCCTTCCTGCTGCGCTCGAGCGCCGCGATGCTCTCCGTCTACGGCGCTTCGAGGCTGCGGCTCGGCGACCTGCAGGCCGGGATCGCGGAGGCGGCCGGCGTCGACGACCGGGTGCTGGTCTCGGTCTTCCTCGACGGCGGGGTGGACTCGCTCTCGGTGCTCGCGCCGACCGGCGACGGCATCTACCAATCGCTGCGCCCCAGCCTCGCCCTGGGCGCCGCGGAGGGGACGCCGTTCGGGGAGGACCCGAGCCTTCGCTGGCACCCCTCGGCGCTGGCGCTCGACCAGCTCCATCAAGCGGGCAAGGTCTCGGTCCTGCCCGCGGTCGGCTACTCCAGCCCCGACCAGTCGCACTTCACCTCCCGCCACTACTGGGAGGTGGGCGGCTTGCAGGCGAACGAGGTCACCGGCTGGATGGGCAGGGTCCTGGACGTGATCGGCACCCCGGACAACCCGCTCCAGGGGCTCTCGCTCGACGGCAACCTGTCGCCGGCGCTGGCGACCGCCTCGGTGCCGGTGGCCGCGGTCGACGGGCCCTCGTACGACATCCGGGCCCGTGGTGTCTACGGCGAGCCCGAGGACCTGTTGTGGGGTGCGGTCGCCGAGATCGGCGGTCGCCAGGGCAAGGACGCCGGGCGGGCGCTCGCCGGCAACGCGGCCCTGCAGTCGATGCGGCTCAAGGCTCAGCTCGACCCGTTCTCGGGCGAGGAGATCGTTTCGCCGGTGGCCTACCCGACCGGCGATGGCTCGTGGTTCGGCGAGAACCTCTCGGCGCTGGCGGCGATGCTGGCCTCGGGGCTGCCGATCCGTTGCGCGGCGATTTCCGCCCCCGGCTCCTTCGATACCCACGACAGCCAGGAGTCGTCGTTCGGCGGCGACCTTCAGGTCGCGGCCGACTCGATCGCCGCCTTCCAGGCCGACCTCGAGGCCCGCGGGCTCGCCGACCGGGTGATCACCCTCGTCTGGTCGGAGTTCGGGCGCCGCCCGGAGGAGAACGACTCGGGCACCGACCACGGCGCCGCCGGGACCGGCTTCGTGATCGGCACCAACGTCCGCGGCGAGATGATCGGGCAGTTCCCGGGGCTCGCCCAGCTCGACGAGGACGACAACCTCCGCAACACCTCCGACTTCCGCGGCCTCTACTGCTCGATCATCGAGCAGTGGTTCAACCTCGACGCCGCCGCGGTGATCCCCGACGCCGGCGCCTTCTCCCGCCCGGCCCTGATCGGTTGATGGCGCGCGCCACGCTCGTCGTTGCGGCGCTCGCAGCGTTGCTCGCCATCCCGTTCGCTGCCTCCGCAAAGCCAGACGACCCCGACCCCGACCGGGTCCTGGTCAGCGGCGCCGAGTTCGACCTGACGCTGTCGAAACAGAAGGTTCGCCCCGGACGCGTGATCGTGCAGTTCCTCAACAACGGCGAGGATCCGCATGACCTCCGCCTGCAGAGGCTCTCCGTGGGTCAGCCGGTCGGCGACGAGCTCGGCACCGGCGAGCTCGGCCCCGGCGCGGTCGAGAATCTCGACTTGTGGCTCAAGAAGCACTCCACGTACGTGCTCTGGTGCTCGATCCAGGATCATCGCGGGCGCGGGATGGAGGCGATCCTGAGGACGAGGAACCACCGCCGCCGCTAGCGGCGGTCGCGGAGCTTGCGGATCGCGTCGGTGGCGGCGGTGCGGGCGTTGACCGAGCCCAGCATCAGCCGCTCGCCGGCCGAGCCGGCCGGCGGCATCGCGCCCATCTGGCGCCCCATCTCGGTGCCGTTGGTGTAGGCGAGGTTCTGGCAGATCTTGCCGTCTCGGATCGTCAGCATGTCGATCCCCTCGACGTCGATCCGGGCACCGGTCGGGCTCAGGCCCTCGAACTTGACCGGGCCGTTGAAGGTGCCGGTGGCTCGCCAGCGCACGGCCGCCTGGTCGCCTGAGGCGACGATGTCGAGAACCTCGAAGCGAAAATCAGGGAAGGCCGCGAACAGATTGCGAAACCAGGCGCTGTAGGTCCCGGGCACCTCGAGGTCGACCATGCCGTAGATGTAACCCTTGCCGCCCGGCTCCCACATCGACATCATCGCGTCGACGTCCTGGTTGCCGACCGCCTCGAAGTACTCCTTGGCGATCGTCTTCGCGCCTTTCTTGCGCGCCGTCTTCGACTTCGACTTCGTTTCGGTGGCCATGGATTGAAATCTACCCGTCGAGCGCCGCCGCGACCCCGCCCGGCTCGCTGACCGGGGCCGGCAGGGTAGGGTGTGTCCCCAACGACAAAGGGAGGAACTGCGATGAGATCAAGTTCGAATCGTCCTTCGCCGGCGATGGTCCTGGCGGCGATCGCACTCGTGTTCGCGCTGGCCGGGACGGCGGTCGCCGCCGATCCGGTAGCCAAGCTCAGCAAGAGCAAGGTGAAGACGATTGCGAACAAGCAGATCAAGAAGGCCGAGCCGAACCTGAGCGTCGCAAAGGCGAAGACGGCCGACGACCTGCCCGACCTCAACTTCACGGCGCTGACCCTGAAGAACGGCTGGGTGCCCTTCAACGCCGCGACCGAAGGCGCCCCCGGCATCGCACTGGGCGCGGACGGGACGGTGCACCTGCACGGGGCGATCATGCGCACGGCGGGCACGTCGTTCAACCCGTTCACGGTCCCGGCCGAGATGAGGCCGAGCGTGAACGTGTTCGTCCCGGTCAACATGGGGCCGGGCGGGTTCACCGGTCGGCTGTTCATCGCGCCGAGCGGGGAGGTCGTCATCCAGGACGACCCGAACACCGCCGCCGCGGCTGCGTTCACCTCGCTCTCGGCGAGCTACACGCTGCCGTACTAGATCATTGACCTAGGGCACGCGACGACGGCGCCGGTGTCTGCCGGCGCCGTCGCGCTCATGCCCGGCGATCGAGCGCGTTGGCGAGCTCGGCCGGCGTGGTGACGGGCGCCCGGCAGGCGAAGTTCTCGCAGACGTAGGCGGCGGCCCGGCCGTCGACGGCGCTGCGCTCGAGCATCAGCTCCGGTCGCCGGCTGCCCTCGGCCCCCCCTGCGAGCACGAGGTGAGGGCGGAAGGCCGAGCGCACTACATCCCCCAGCCGATCGAGCCCGTCGCCGCCTGCCGGGGCGACCAGCGCCACCTCCTTGACGGTGGCGAGATGGAAGTCGAGCGCGCGCAGTAGGTGGGCGACCGCGCTGGGGTGACCGGCGGCCGTGCGGGCGAAGAGGCGGAACACTGAGACGGCGTGCTGCTCGTAGGAACGCTCGCCGGTCAGGGCGGCGAGCCGCAGCAGCCCGAGCGCTGCGGAAGAGTTGCCCGAAGGGATCGGGTGGTCGTCGATGTCCTTGCGCCGAGCGATCAGCTGCTGGTGGTCGTTGGAGGTGGTGAAGAAGCCGCCGCGCTCGGGATCGGCGAAGCGCTCGATCATCGTGTCGGCGGTCTCTCGCGCGGCGTCGAAGTAGCGCATCTCAAAGGTCGCCTCATACAGGGTCAACAGCGCCTCGAGCAGGTAGGCATGGTCCTCGAGGTAAGCGTTGAGCTTGGCCTCGCCTCCCTTCCAGGTCCGCAGCAGGCGGCCGTCGCGATCGCGCATCCGCTCCCAGACGAAGTCGGCGCAGCCCCGGGCCGCGTCGAGGTAGTCGGCGCGGCCCAGCACCCCGCCCGCGTCGGCGAGCGCGGCGATCGCGAGCGCGTTCCACGACAGGATCCGCTTGTCGTCGAGCCCGGGCCAGACGCGCTTCGCGCGGGCGTCGTAGAGGGCGGTGCGAGCCTGATCGAGGCGCGCGGGCGGCTCGGCGCCGGCGCCGGCGGGCAGATGGAGGATGTTGCGGCCTTCGAAGTTGCCTCGTTCACTGACGCCGTAGTGGGCGATCACCGCGCCGGCCGTGTCGGCGAGGCCGGCGTCGCCGAGCACCTTGCGGATCTCCTCCGCCGTCCAGACGTAGAACCGCCCCTCCTCGCCCTCGGAGTCGGCGTCGAGCGCCGAGAAGAAGCCACCCTCGGGCCCCCGCATCTCGGCCAGCATCCAGTCGAGGGTGCTCTCGCACGTCCGGCGCCAGCGATCGTGCCCCTGGGACTGGTAGCCGTGCAGGTACGCGCGGGCGAGCAGCGCGTTGTCGTAGAGCATCTTCTCGAAGTGCGGCACGAGCCACACGTCGTCGACCGAGTAGCGGGCGAAGCCGCCGCCGATCTGGTCGTTGATGCCCCCCGCCGCCATCGCGTCCAGGGTGACCTCGACCGCGTCGTCGACCCCGCGCGCGAGCAGCAGCTCGAGCGCCGAGGCGGGGGGGAACTTCGGCGCCTGCCCGAAACCGCCGCGGCGCATGTCGGCGAGCATCCGCAGGCCCTTCACCGCCCCCTCCACGATCCCTTCGGCGAGCGGCTCGGCCGAGGGCTCGATCCGCCCCACGGATGCGAGCTGGGCGCGGATCCGCCCGGCCGACTCGCGGATCCGCTCCCGCTGTGTGCCCCAGGATTGGACCACGGCCTCCATCACCATCGGAAAGCTCGGCATCCCCTGGCGGGGCTCCGGGGGGAAGTAGGTGCCACCGTAGAACGGCACTCCCTGCGGATCGCAGAACGCGGTCAGGGGCCAGCCTCCGTGGCCGGTCATCGCCTGGATCGCCTCCATGTAGATCGAGTCGACGTCGGGACGCTCCTCGCGATCCACCTTCACGGACACGAAATGCTCGTTCATGAATCGCGCGATCTCCTGGTTCTCGAACGACTCGCGCTCCATCACGTGGCACCAGTGACACGACGAGTAGCCGATCGAGAGCAGCATCGGGCGGTCGAGCTCGAGCGCACGCTCGAGCGCCTCGTCCCCCCACGGGTACCAGTCCACCGGGTTGTCGCGGTGCTGGAGCAGGTACGGGCTGGTCTCGTCGGCGAGCCGGTTGGGCATCCGGCTTCAGCCCAGCTGGCGTCGGATGGCGCCCTCGAGCAACGCGAGGCTGGCCCGAAGATGACGCGAGGAGATCGGCCCGAGACCGGGCACGAAGCCGGCGAGGGTGACCGCGCTGCGCTCCCCGGGCGCCGGGTCGATCTCGATCTCGATCTCGGCGGGCCAGTCGTGACAGCACAGCTTCGCCGGATCCTCGCTGGCGGCCAGCCGGCGCTCGCCTACGCCGCGCTGTTCCCACTCGAGGCTCCGGATCGCCGACCGGCAGGCAGCGAGCGCCTGGTCAGGCGGGGCGTCGAATTCGAGCTGCTCGGCTCGCTTCGTCACCGGATGAACGATAGGGAACCGAAGGCGGGCGCCCGCGACCCCGAGCCCCCGGGCCTCAGCCCTCTCGCCGCAGCTCCCGCGCCAGCTCGCCGAGCGCCGCGGTCGCCTCGCCGACGCCGGCCCCGGTCTCCTGCATGTAGCGCTTCGCCGCGGCCCTGGTCTCGCCGGCCTCGACCATCCCCCGGACCTCGTCCGAAACCGGGGGCGCGGCCTTCGCCTCGAGCTCCCAGTCGGCTGCGCCCGTCTGCTGGAACAGCACCGCGACCCGTCGCTCGAGCTCGGCGACGCGCCTTCTCAGCTCCTCGACCTCGTCGCTCATCGCCGCATCAGCAGGCCCGCGGGCGCTCGGCAAGCCGCATGCGCCGCTCGGGCGGGGTCTCGAGTTCGAGGCCGGCGAGGCGCTTGGACATCGCCCCAGACCATAGCCCGGACGCACTCGCGAGCGATCGCGATCTCGCGGCGGGGCATCACGGTGTATAGACCTGGGTTCAACACCGGCCGAACGTCCCGGACTACACGGCATGGGAGTCCGTCCGCGACGTTCGGTGTTGGGGCGTGTCGGGTTTGTGGTCGCATGGCGACCGTGAGGCGACAACGGATCCGCGAGGCGGACCCGACCATCGTTTGAACCCGTGCCTGCCGTTCGAACGCGCGGATCAGCCCAATCAGATGTGAGAGGGGCCGGGGCTAGGCGCCGGTGAGGTCGCGCGCGAAGGCCTCGAGCGCACCGGCGAACTGCTGCAGGTCCTCCTCGGTGTGGGCGATCGAGATCGTCCACTCCTCCTCCGCGCCGGGAGTCATGAAGACGCCGTTGTTCATGTGGTAGAGCCAGGCCAGCCTCGAGAGGTCGTCGTCGACCTTGGTCAGGTAGTCGCGGTACTCGCGCAGCGGCTCGGCGGAGAAGATCACGCAGCCCTTCGCGCCCAAGCCCTCGGTGTAGCAGGGCAGCCCGTACTGCTCGATGATCTCGTCGCAGCGGCCGAGCAGCCAGTTGTTCGACTCCTCGAGCTTCGCGTAGGCGTCCTCGGTCAGCACCTGGGTCAGCGTCGCCTCGGCGGCGGCCATCACCAGCGGGTTGCCGTTGAAGGTCCCGTACTGGTGCACGCGGCCCTCGTCGACGGCCGCGGCGACCTCCTCGGTCATTCCGATCGCACCGCCGGGGTAGCCGCCGCAGATCGCCTTCGCGAGTGTGACCATGTCCGGCTTGACGCCGAACCGCTGCGTTGCACCGCCGCGAGCGATCGTCGCACCGGTCTTGACCTCGTCGAAGATCAGCATCACGCCGTGCTCGACGAGTCAGCTCGCGGACCCGCTCGAGGTAGCCCTCGACCGGTGGGATGATGTTGATGTTCATCATCGCCGGCTCCATGATCAGCCCGGCGACCTGCCCTTCGAGCTTCGCCAGCACCTTCTCCAGCGCGTCGGCGTCGTTGAACGGGACCGCGCGGGTGAGCTCGGTGACCGCCAGCGGGTAGCCGTCGCCGTATGGGACCGAGCGCGGGTCGTCGCGGTCGCCCAGCGCCTCCAGCGGCGGGTAGACCGAGACCATCACGGCGTCGTGGTGGCCGTGGTAGGAGCCCTCGATCTTGAGCATCATGTCGCGGCCGGTGACCCCGCGTGCCAGGTGCACGGCGTCCATCGTCGACTCGGTGCCCGCGTTGGTGAACCGCCACTGCGGCAGTCCGAAACGGTCGGCGAGCTCCTCGGCGACGAATGATCGAGCCGTCGGTGGGGGCGGCGAAGTGGGTGCCCTGGTCGTGGCCGGGCCTTGACCGCGGCGCCGACCGCCGGGTTCGCGTGGCCGATGCACATGACGCCGAAGCCGTTGTGGAAGTCGACGTACTCGTGGCCGTCCACGTCCCAGACGCGGGCGCCCGACCCCGCGCTCGAGGTAGATCGGCCATGGATCGTTCAGCTGGAAGGAGGAGGGGACGCCGCCCGGCATCACCTTGAGCCCGCGCTCGTGGCGCTGCTTGGACTGCGGGGTTCGGTCGGCGAGCTTGCGCTGTTCGCGCTCGGTGAGCTCGGCGAGCTTGTCGCGGTCGATGGCGGACGTTCCGTGGGCTGTGGCTTCGACTGTCATGACCGGCAGGGTAGCGGTCGTCAGTCGGCCGGCGCGTCCAACTCTCACCCTGCCGACCAGGCTTGGTTGCATACACAATTACTTGGAAAGCAAACGGAGGAGGACAGAAATGAAGCTCGAGGGAATCCACCACATCACCGCGATCACCGGCGACGCGCAGCACAACGTCGACTTCTACGCGGGCACGCTGGGCCTGCGGATGGTCAAGAAGACCGTCAACCAGGACCAGCCGAGCGTCTATCACCTGTTCTACGCCGACGAGCAGGGAAGCCCCGGCGCCGACCTGACCTTCTTCGAGTTCCGGGGTGCGCCGCGAGGTCGCGCCGGCGTCGGGATGGTCCATCGGATCGGTTGGCGGGTGGGTTCCGCGGAGGCGCTCGACTTCTGGGCGCAGCGCCTCGGCGCGGCGGGGCATGAGTCAGCAGCGCGACGACGCCAGCCTGCGCTTCGCCGATCCGGAGGGGCTCGAGCACGAGCTCGTCATCGACGCGAGCGGCGACCCGCCCCTGATCGCAGACCACCCGGAGGTTCCCGCCGAGATGGCGCTGCGCGGGTTCGACTTCGCCCGCGCCTACTCGGTCCGAGCCCGCAGCGCAGCGCGCCGCTGCTCGACGCCCTCGAGTTCGAGCCCACCGAGGAGGGATGGGAGGTGCGCGGCTCCGAGCGCGGCGGCACCTGGCACTACGACGAACCACCCAGCGAGCGGGGGCTCGAGGGCGCCGGGACGGTGCACCACATCGCCTGGGCCTCGACGATGGACGAGCACATGGATTGGCGTGAGCGTGCGCTCGCCGGCGGCGCCCGACCGACGCCCGTGATCGACCGCTTCTGGTTCCGCTCGATCTACTTCCGCGAGCCGAGCGGCGTGCTGTTCGAGATCGCCACGCTCGGTCCCGGCTTCGGCGTCGACGAGGATCCCGAGCACCTCGGCGAGAAGCTGATCCTGCCGCCGTTCCTGGAGGATCGCCGCGAGGAGATCGAGGCGGTGCTGGTCCCGGTCGAGAACCCGCGCGCCGCGACGCGCCGATGAGCGACGGCCTCGTCCACGTTCTGCGCGAGCCGGTGGACGAGCCGCGGGGCGCTCTCGTCCTCAACCACGGGCGTGGGACGGACGAGCGCGACCTCTTCGGCCTGATCGACGTCCTCGATCCGCGGCGACGGCTGCTCGGCGTCAGCACCGGCGCCCCGCTCACCAACGTGCCCCCCGGAGGACGTCACTGGTACCTCGTGGAGCGGGTGGGCCACCCCGACGCGGCGACGTTCGCGTCGAGCTACGGGCTGCTGACCAGCTTTCTCGACGGCCTGCTCGCCGAGCGCGAGATCGGTTGGGAGCGAACCGTGATCGGCGGCTTCTCGATGGGTGCGGTGATGTCCTACGCGGTCGGCCTCGGGACCGGACGGCCGTCGCCCGCGGCGATCCTCGGCTTCAGCGGCTTCGTGCCGACCGTGGAGGGCTGGGCGCCGGCGCTCGACGGCCGCGAGGGCCTGCCGGTGTTGATCCACCACGGTCGCAACGACCCGGTGATCTCGGTCGAGTTCGGTCGCCGTGCCCGGGATCTGCTCACCGAAGCGCGCCTCTCGGTCTCCTACCTGGAGTCCGACGCCGCCCACGCGTTGCCGCCGCAGGTCCTGCCGCCGGCCGCCGAGCTCGTCGCTGCCGTGACGGCGGCGGGGGCGAGCGAGTAGGCGGCACGCAGGCGGGCCTTCCGAGCCGGCGACGTCGCCTGGCTACCCTTGAGTCGATGCCTTCCCTACGCCTGATCGAGGGCTCCGGCGCGGCGCGCGAGCCCGAGCCGCCGTCCGCCTTCGACGTTCCGTTCAGCGACGGCGCGTTCGACCTGCCCACCGACGAGCAGGCGCTCGACGCCTACTCGCGCGCGGTCTCCGGCGGTCGCCGAGCGCCTGGCGCCCTCGGTCGCCAGCCTGCGGGTGCAGCGCCGGACCCGCCGCGGCGCGCGTGCCGGCGGGCGCCGGCAGCGGCGTCGTGCTCACCCACGACGGCTTCATGCTCACCACCGCGCACGTGGTCGGCCGGCACGGCGGCGAGCGGCTCGGCCGCGTTCGCCGACGGCCGCGAGCTGCGGCTTCGAGGTCGGTGGGACGCGACCCGCTCTCCGACCTCGCCGTCGTCCGCGCCGACGGACGGCGACCTCGACGCCGGCCGAGCTCGGCGACGCCGAGGGGCTGCGGGTCGGCCAGCTCGTGGTCGCGATCGGCAACCCGCACGGCTTCGCCGGCTCGGTCACGGCCGGCGTCGTCTCGGCGCTCGGCCGCGCCCTGCCCGCCGCGGCCGGGCGCGGGCGTGCGGGTGATCGACAACGTGATCCAGACCGACGCGGCGCTCAACCCGGGCAACTCCGGCGGCGCGCTCGCCGACGGGCGCGGCCGGGTGGTCGGCGTCAACACCGCGGTCGCCGGCGATCGGCCTCGGCCTCGCGGTGCCGGTCAACGCGACCACGCAGCGGATCATCGCCGCGCTGATCTCGCGACGGCCGGGTTCGCCGCGCCTATCTCGGCATCGCCGGCGGCCCACGGCCGCTGCCGCCGCGCGCACGCAGCGCGACCGGCGCCGAGCGCCGGGGTGGAGGTGGTCGAGGTCGTCGACGGGAGCCCGGCCGCGCGGGCCGGCGTGCGCGTCGGCGACGTGATCGTCGAGCTCGACGGCGTGCCGGTCGAGGACGCCACCGACCTCCAGCGCCTGATGGTCGCCGAGCTGATCGACCGCGACACCTCGGCGCGGTCGTTCGCGACGGCTCCGAGCTCGAGCTGACCGTTGTCCCTACGGAGCTCGACACGAGCAGGCTCTAGCCGGGCCGGCCGACGGTCCGGCGCGGACCTTGCGGCCGCGCGATCGCTATCCGCTCGCGACTCCGCGAAGTTCGGTGTCCGGGCATGCGAACATGTGTTCGTGCGGTGGGAGAACCTGACAATCGAAAGCGACGAGCGCGCGAGGCTGCCCGGTTACCGCGACCCGGCGGTGGTCCGCACCTTCGATGTCCCCGAGGCGCTGGACATCCGGTTCTACGAGGTCAACGCGCGCTCGGCGATCAACCGAGGTCCCGAAGCGGTCGCGGATGCCGTTCCGGTACACGATCAACCCCTACCGGGGCTGCACCCACGCCTGCGTCTACTGCTTCGCTCGCCCCACCCACACCTACCTCGACCTCAACGCCCGCGAGGACTTCGAGCGCGAGATCGTGGTCAAGGTCAACCTGCCGGAGCTGTTGCGGGCCGAGCTTGGCGCGGCCAGCCTGGTGTCGTGAGCACGTCGCCCTCGGCACCAACACCGACCCCTACCAGTGGGTCGAGGGTCGCTACCGGCTCACCCGCGGGGTCTGGGAGGCGATGCGCGACTTCGCCAACCCGTGCTCGGTGCTGACCAAGTCACCGCTGCTGCTGCGTGATCTCGACCTGTTCCGGGAGCTTGCCGAGCGGACCGAGTTCGTCGCCAACCTCTCGATCCCGACGCTCGAGGAGAAGGCCTGGCGCGCGACCGAGCCGCACACGCCCCATCCGCGAACGCGGATCGAGGCCGTCGCCGAGCTGTCGCGCAACGGCGATCCCGACCGGAGTCCTGATCGCGCCCCTGATGCCTGGCATCAACGACGACCCGCGACAGGTCGAGGAGTTGGTCGAGCTGCTCGGCGAGGCCGGTGCGCAGAGCATCGGCGGCGTCGGACTGCATCTGCGCGGCGAGCTGAAGGAGATCTGGTTCGACTGGCTGCGCCAGTACCGGCCCGATCTCGTGGCGCGCTACGAGGAGCTGTACCGCGGGGGCGCCTATCTGCCGCCCGACGAGGCGCGCCGGCTGTCGGGTATGGCCCGCGGCGGCTCGACGTCGCGACGGTTCACCGCCGAGGTCAGGACTGAGCATGAGGCCGCTGCTACGGCGTCGCCGGCGCAGGCAGCGCAGCCGAGACTCTTCTGAGCGAGAGCGCGACCACCACGGTTGACAGCGCGCAGGCGGCGGCGAGCGCGAACGCCGCCGAGTACCCGCCGAGCGCGGCGGCCGCGCCGGTCAGTGGTCCACCGACGCCCATGCCGAGGTCGAAGAAGGCGGTGTAGGTGCCCATCGCTACGCCGCGGCGCTCGATCGGTACCCGGTTGACGACCAGCAGCGCGAACGAGGGGAAGAGCAGCGAGAAACCGGCGCCCATCGCGACCGCGCCGAGCACGGCTGCGCCGATGCTCTGAGCGCCCGCGATCAGGAGCAGCCCCAGCGCCTCGACGATCCCGGCGCCGACCGCGCAGCGAACCGGTCCGTAGCGGTCGGGAAGCCAGCCGAGGAACACCCGCGTGGCGACGACGGTGGCGGCGAAGGCTGCGAACACGGCGGCACCGTGGCCGATGTCGAGTTCGTCGAGGTGCAGGACCACGAAGGCGGCCATCGCCGCGTAACCGACGATCGCCAGCGAAAGCCCCAGCCCCGGCCGCAGCGCCTCATGGGCGAGCAGGCGCCGCTCGAACTCGAGATCGTTGCGAGGGACGAAGCGCTCAGGGATCCGCATTGCGACCAGGGCCCCGACGAGTGGCGCGGCGGTCGCAAACGCCCAGACCATCTCATAGCTGGACGCGTTGAGGATCAGCTCGCCCAGTGGCGGCCCAAGTGCCAAGCCGCCCCAGATCGCGAGCCCGTAGAGGCCGATGATGCGCCCGCGACGGTCGGGCGGTGCGAGGTCGACGATCCAGGCCGAACCCGCGGTGTAGACGGCGCCCTCGCCGGCGCCGAGGAACAGCCGGGAGACGATCAACCCCGGTACGCCGGCTGGGATGAACAGCAGCAGGCCGGAGATCGCCGTCGCGAGTGCGCCGGCGATCACCACCCGCTTGCGCCCGCGGCGGTCGGCGAGGTGGCCGGCGAGCGGCCGGCAGGCGAGACCCGTGATCGCGAACGCCCCGGTCACGATCCCGACTTCGATCTCTCCGCCGCCCAGCGGGCCGGTCACGTACCGGGGCAGCACTGGCAGCGTGGCGCCGATCGAGAGCAGGCCGAGGCCGGTGACGACGAAGATTCCCGCGAAGGCTGCCTGCGAGGTGGAGAGCCGGTTGGAGATGGTGGCCACCCCGTAATGGATAGCGTGCCGCTACGACCTTGGCCCACGCAATTCGCGACGAAGGAGAAGCGATGCACGCCGACACCCCCGAGACCAACCTCGAGCGCGAGCTCGGCGAGCTGCTCGAGCGCGACCGTTCGAGCCGCCCGCGGAGTTCGACGAGGAACGCGCTGATCTCGGACGAGTCGTGTACGACGAGGCCGCGCGCGATCCGGAGGCCTGGTGGGCGAAGCAGGCCCGGGCGCTCGACTGGTTCGTCGAGCCCTGGGACCAGGTGCTCGACGACTCCAACCCGCCCTTCTACAACTGGTTCACCGGCGGCAAGCTGAACGCCTCGCACAACTGCCTCGACCGCCACGTGGAGGCCGGGCTCGGCGACCGGGTGGCCTACCACTGGCGCGGCGAGGAGGGCGAGGAGCGCGACGTGACCTACGCCGATCTCCTGCGCGACACCAAGCGGCTGGCGAACGTCCTGAAGGATCGCGGCGTCGAGGCCGGCGACGTGGTGGGGATCTTCCTGCCGATGATCCCCGAGGTGGTGGTGGCGATGCTCGCCTGCGCGCGGGTGGGTGCGCCTCACAACGTGGTGTTCGGCGGCTTCTCGCCGGAGTCGGTCAAGGAGCGGATGGAGTTCTCCGAGGCGAAGGCGCTGATCACGGTGGACGCGCGCGCGCCGCAAGGGCAAGGTGGCCGAGATCAAGCCCGCGGTGGACGAGTTCCTCGGGGACGTGCCCTCGATCGAGACCGTGATCGTGGTCCGCCACACCGGCGCCGAGGTGGAGATGAAGGAGGGGCGCGACCTGTTCTACGACGAGGCGATCGCGGCCGCCTCCAGGACTGCCCGCCGGCCGAGCTCGACGCCGAGCATCCGCTCTTCGTGCTCTACACGTCGGGCTCGACCGCGAAGCCGAAGGGCATCCAGCACACCACCGGCGGATATCTGAGCCACGTGGCCTGGACCACCGCTACGTGTTCGACCTGCGGCCGGACACGGACGTGTTCTGGTGCTCGGCCGACGTCGGCTGGGTCACCGGCCACTCCTACATCGTCTACGGGCCGCTCATGAACGGCGTGACCTCGGTGATGTACGAGGGCGCGCCCGACTACCCCGACCAGGGACATCTGGTGGGAGCTGTGCGAGCGCTACGGGGTCACGATCTTCTACACCGCGCCGACCGCGATCCGCGCCTGCATGAAGTGGGGGGCCGAGACCCAGCAAGCACGACCTCTCGAAGCTGCGGCTGCTGGGCACGGTGGGCGAGCCGATCAACCCGAAGGCCTGGCTCTGGTACTGGAAGGTGATCGGCGGCGAGCGCTGCCCGATCGTGGACACCTGGTGGCAGACGGAGACCGGCGGGCATCATGATCTCGACGCTGCCCGGGATCACAGTCGCGAAGCCCGGCTCGGCCACCAGGCCGCTGCCGGGGATCGATGCCGTGGTGCTCGACGAGGACGGCAACGAGGTCGGACGGCGAGCAGGGGCTGCTCGGCCTGCGCCGACCGTGGCCCTGGATGCTGCGCACGCTCTACCGTGACGACGAGCGCTACGTCGAGACCTACTTCTCGAAGTTCGGCGCCCCGACATCTACTCGTCGGCGACGCCGCGCGCCAGGATGCGGACGGCTACTTCTGGGTCGTCGGCCGGGTCGACGACGTGGTCAACGTGTCCGGGCACCGGCTGTCGACGGCCGAGGTCGAGTCGGCGATCGTCTGCCACCCCAAGGTCGCCGAGGCGGCGGTGATCGGCCAGCCGGACGAGGACACCGGCCAGGCGATCTCCGCCTTCGTGATCCTCGAGGGAGACCTCGAGGGCACCGACGAGCTGGTCGCGGAGATCCGCGAGCAGGTCGCCGAGCGGATCGGCAAGCTGGCGCGCCCGAAGCAGATCGTCTGGACCGCCGACGTGCCCAAGACGCGCTCGGGGAAGATCATGCGCCGGCTGCTGCGCGACATCGCCGAGGGCCGGGAGCTCGGCGACGTGACCACGCTGCGCGATCCCGACGTCGTCCGTGAGCTCGACGAGGTGGTCAAGCGGCGGGCGAGCGAGGGGGAGGAGGAGTAGGTGCGACGCCGCGGCGTCAGCCGTCGGCTCTGAACGTGAGGCCGTCGATGCCGGGGTTGCACGGGTCGGCGCCTTGGCAGGCCGGGCGCACGTCGCCATTGGTAAGCACGTCTACACCGGTCCTGCCGGTCGGGTCGCCGCTGGTCGGCATGAACAGCACCTGGGCAGGTCGGTATCCGGGAGGCAGGGTGAAAGCCACTTTCGCGACGGCGCCCGGGGAGTTCGAGAGCAGGCCCTTCAGGTGGACGACGCCCAGAGGATCCTTGTAGAACGCTGCGGTGCTGGCTCCGGCGCCGAAATTGATCCAGCTGTTCTGGAACCCGGGCTCGCCCGGCGTGCCGACCTCGTGGTAGGGCTCGACCTCCGACGAGGCGAAGTCGCTCGCGGGCTTGCCGCCCAGCGCCTCCGCGTTCGCCACCGAGAGCCCGGGTTCGGCCTTGTCGATCCGCTTGTCGGCGATCTTCTTCACCTTCGACTTGCTGACCGCCCGGTGAGCGCGTCGGGGCCGGCGATCGCCGTTCCCGCGAGCGCGGCGACCAGGGCCACGACGGCGACGACGAACGCCGGTGAAGCCCGTGAGTCCCTGCCGAGTCCCATCCGGGGCACCCTTCCCGAACGGCCCCGGTTTGTCAAGTCGCGCGCAGCTCGGACCGTTTGATCTTCCCGCTCGCCGTCTTCGGCAGCTCGTCGGCGAACTCGACGATGCGCGGGTACTTGTAGGGGGCGGTGACCGCCTTGACGTGCTCCTGGAGCTCGCGGACCAGATCCTCGGAGGGCGCGCCGTCGCGCAGGACGACGATCGCCCGCACGACCGAGCCGCGCTCGGGGTCCGGCGCCGGCACCGCCGCCGCCTCGGCGACCGCCGGGTGGGTGAGCAGCGCCGACTCGACCTCGAACGGGCCGATCCGGTAGCCGGCCGAGACGATCAGGTCGTCGTTGCGGCCCTCGTACCAGAAGTAGCCGTCGTCGTCCTCGCGAACGACGTCGCCGGTCGGCCACCACTCGCCCTCGAACGGCTCGCCGTCGAGGTAGCGATCGAAGAAGGTGGGGCAGCTCGCGACCCGGACCTGGAGCTCGTCGTCGACGATCCGCAGGTCGAAGCCGGGCAGGGCGCGGCCCATCGAGCCCTCGCGGACCTCGTCGCCGGCGAGGTTGCCGGTCAGGTGCCCGGTCTCGGTCTGGCCGTAGCCGTCGCAGATCGCAAGCCCGGTCGCGTCGCGCCAGGTCTCGATCACCTCCGGGTTGAGCGCCTCCCCGGCCGAGACCATGCGGCGCAGCGAGGGCAGCTCACCGAGCTGCGCGTGCTTGGCGAGCACCCGGTACTCGGTCGGCGCCTGGCAGAGGACGTTGACCCGCTCGCGCCCGATCAGCTCGAGCCGCTCGGAGGGCTCGAAGCGTCCGTCGACGATCATCGCTGCCGCGCCGCAGAGCCAGGGGGCGAGGAAGACGTTGCGCGCCGACTTCGACCACCCGGTCGCCGTCGTGCACCAGACCAGCTCACCGTCGCGCGCGCCGAGCCAGTGCTCGGCCTGGGCGCGCTGGCCCGGGAGATAGCGCTGCGCGTGAAGCGCTGCGCGCGGCTCGCCGGTGGTACCCGAGGTGAAGACGATCAGCGCCGGATCGGCCGGGTCGAGGTCGGCGACCGGGGCCGGGGTCTCCTGGGGGCGATCCTCGTCGAGCACCCCGGCGACGTCGGCCATCGTCATGCAGGCGACCCCGTCGGGGAGCTCGGCGAGCAGCTCCTCGTCGGCCACGCACAGCGCCGGGCTCGCCACCCGGGCCCGCAGCTCGAGGTCCGGGCGGCGGAGCTGCGTGCTGCACGGCAGCGGGACCGCGCCCATCCGCCAACACGCGAGCATCGTCAGCACCCACTCGACCCGGTTACCGACCAGGATCATCACGATGTCGCCGCGCCCGACCCCGCGTGCGGCGAACGCCCCCGCTAGCCCCGCCGAGATCGCGATCAGCTCACCGAAGTGCCACACCCGCCGCTCGCCGTCGCGCGAGATCGCGACCAGCGCCGGCTTCGACGCCGGAAACCGCTCGAGCACGTCCGTGGTGAAGTTCACGCCCGGATCGGGAGGGGAGCCATCAGCGCGGTGTGCCTATCGAGCGCAGTCCTTCGGGGGCAGCGACGTCGTCAGCCTCGCCTTCGAGCGCCCTGTACTGCCCTTCAGCTTCACCGTCGCCCCGTCGCAGGCCTGCTCGGCGAAGGCGAGCACCTCCTGCTGGCGAGCGCTCAGCGGCAGCTTCAGCTTCGCCTCGCGCTCGCGGAGCCGCCGCGACTCCGGGCCGAGCTTGAAGCTGTAGTCGTCGGGGAATCCCTCGACCACCAGCCCTGCCTTCACCCGCGCCTTCTTGCCGCGCCTGGAGGTCACCCGCACCTTGACCGCGTCGTTGCGCAGCACCGCCTCCTGGGTCTGGGTTCGCAGCTCGAGCTTCGGCCTCGGCTTGGGCGCCGGCTTCTCCGCAGCCCCCGGGCCGGCGAGAGCGAGAGCGAGCAGGCCGGCGGCGACGATCGCGAGTGGCCCGGAGCGCATCGTCAGCGCCGCAGCTCGGTGTCGTCGTAGAGCTTGCGGATCGCGAGCTTGCCGGCCGGCGCCACCTCGAGGCAGAGCTCGCAGAGCACGCACTCGTCGAGGTTTTCGCGGACGACCTCGACGCGCCCGTTCGAGCCGCCTGAAGATGCTCACCGGGCAGACCTCCTCGAGCTTGGCCGCGAGCTCACCGTCACCGGCGATCGACTCGTCGACCTCGACGTCGATGAAGACTCCGTGCTGCTCGGCCATCAGGCGCTCATCCCAAGCTTTGCCTTCACCGCGGCCGGGATCTCGTCGATCCGCTCGACCACGGGGACTCCGGCGGCCTCGAGCCGGGCGATCTTCTCGGTCGCCGAGTCCTCCTTGCCCTCGACGATCGTGCCGGCGTGGCCGAAGCTCATCCCCTGCATCTCCTCGTCGTCCATGAACCGACCGGCCATGAAGGCGACGATCGGCAGCCGCGAGTCGTTGGCGTCGCGCCAGTCGACCAGCTCGGCCTCCATCCGCCCGCCGGGCTCGGTGTAGATCACGATCGCCTCGGTCTGCTCGTCGGCCTCGAACATCGGCATCAGCTCGGCGTAGGTGGAGCCGATGATCGCGTCGCCGCCGATCGAGATCGCGGTCGAGACGCCGAGGCCGGCCGCGGTCAGGGTCGAGGAGATCTCGGTGGTCATCCCGCCGGAGCGCGACATCACGCCCGACGGGGCCGGGTGAGTACGCCTTGGCGGCGTCCTTCGCCGGTCCGCCGATGCCGCCCATCTTGGCGACGCCGGGGACGATCAGCCCGAGGCAGTTGGGACCGATGATCCGGGCGCCTCGCTCGTCGGCCAGCTCGACCATCTGGGCGACGTCGGCGCGCGGGATGCGCTCGGTGACGACGACGATCAGCTTGACGCCGTTCTCGATCGCCTCGATGACCGCGTCCTTGGTGAACGCGGGGGGGACGGTGACGACGGCGCCGTCCGGAGCCGAGCCGTGGTGTTCGACCACCTGCTCGACGGTGTCGAACACGGGCACGCCGTGGACCTCGCGGCCCTTTCGCCCCGGGGTGACACCGCCGACGATCTTCGAACCGAAGTCGAGGCACTCGCGGGTCAGGTTGACGGCCTCGCGGCCGGTGATCCCCTGGACGATGAAGGTGAAGTCCTCGTGCAGCAGGATGCTCATGCGTCCTCCTGGATCTTGCTCACGGCTCGCCCCGCCGCCTCCCACATCGAGACCGACCGGTCGCTGAACTCGACCCCGTACTTGGAGAGGATCTTCGCGCCCTCCTCCTCCCAGGCCCCGGGAATGCGGAAGATCGCGATCGTCTCGGCGGGATCCTTGCCGAGCTCGAGGCAGGCCTTGATCACGCCCCGGGCGACGATGTCGACCCTCGTGTTGGAGACGATCGACATCATCACCGCGATCTTCTCGACTCCCTCGCTTGCGAAGCACCTCTATCGCCAGGCCCTTCGACTTGGCGACCGAGGGGTTACCGCCGATCTCGGCGTAGTTGGCCGGCTTGCCACCCTGCGAGCGAACCGCGTCGGTGAGCGTCAGCGAGCCGCCGCCGGCGCCGATCACCAGCCCGAGGTTGCCGTCGAATCCGTGGTCCTTGCCCTGGATCACGCCGCGATGGTCGGCGGCGTCGATCGCCTTCACGTTGCGCTCGAACTCCGACGGCTCGTAGAGCTCGCGCGGCTCGTCGAGGTCGACGCCGATCTCGTCCAGCATCGCCTTGTGGCGGCCGACCGCCTCGTCCTCCATCTCCATGTGCGCGTCGAGGGCTACGAAGGAGCCGTCGGCGAGCCGGGCGAGCGGGTTGATCTCGGCCAGGGTCATGTCGTAGTCGCGCTGCAGCCTGGCGAGCCGGGCGAGCACGGCCGTGGCGCGGTTGAGCTCGGAGCCGGTCATCCCGCAGCGGGCGACCGCCTGCTTCGCCTCGAAGTCGGCGATCGGGTGAAGGTTCGAGAGGTGGCCGCGGCCGACGTGGTCGGGATGCTCGGTGGCGACCTGCTCGATGTCGATCCCGCCCATGTCGCTGAACAGCATCATCGGCCGCTTCGCGCGCCCGTCCCAGAGCACCGCCGCGTAGTACTCCTGCTCGATCTCGGCCTTCGGGTCGACGAGCACGCCGACCGGCATGTGGCCGCCGATCTCGAGCTCCAGGATCTCGGCCGCGTGCGCCTCGGCCTCGTCGGGCGAGTCGGCGAACTTGACCCCGCCCGCCTTCATTCGCCCGCCGGTCAGCACCTGGGACTTGATCACGGTCGGGCCGCCGATCCGCTCGGCTGCCTCGCGGGCCTCGCCGGCGGTGGTGCAGAAGCCGTAGTCGGTGACCGGGATTCCGGCCCGTTCGACGATTCGGCGTGACTCGTACTCGTAGAAGCGCATCGGTGCGGCGCAGGAGACTAGTGATCCGGTGGGCGGCGGTAGGGTCACGCCCGAGCTGGAGCGTTGCGTGTCCGTGGTCCACCCTGATCGCGCATCCGTGGTCCCTGCTGATGCGTTGGTGAGCCGAGACGGGTAAACCTGAGCTGGCGCCGCGCCGGTGCGGCGTGCGCCACAATGGCGGCCCTATTTCCCGGCGCCATGCGTCGGACATTGCGCGCTTCAACGAAGCGCCCGAGAGAGGAGTTGAGCCGCAACCTTGAGTGAGACCACGGCCCCGACCGAGACCCTGACCGACAACCCGAAGTTGATCGCCTGGGTCGAGGAGATCGCCGATCTGACCCAACCCGACGCGATTCACTGGTGCGACGGGTCCGCCGAGGAGTACGACCGCCTGTGCCAGGAGATGGTCGAGGCGGGCACTTTCGAGAAGCTCTCGGACGCCAAGCGGCCGAACTCCTATCTCGCTCGCTCCGACCCCGGCGACGTCGCCAGGGTCGAGGACGGCACCTTCATCTGCTGCGAGCGCGAGCGGGACGCGGGACCGACCAACAACTGGCGCGACCCCGCCGAGATGCGCGAGCAGCTCACCGGCCTGTTCCGCGGCTCGATGCGGGGCCGGACCATGTACGTGGTCCCGTTCTCGATGGGTCCGCTGGGCTCACCGATCGCCTACGTGGGCGTCCAGCTCACCGACTCGCCCTACGTCGCCGTCTCGATGCGGATCATGACCCGGATGGGGCAAGGGCGCGCTCGACGTGCTCGGCGAGGCGGGCGAGTTCGTTCCCTGCCTGCACTCGGTCGGCATGCCGCTCGCCGAGGGCGAGCGGGACGTGCCGTGGCCCTGCGACGCCGAGAACAAGTACATCGTCCACTTCCCCGAGACCCGCGAGATCTGGTCCTACGGCTCGGGCTACGGCGGCAACGCGCTGCTGGGCAAGAAGTGCTTCGCGCTGCGGATCGCCTCGGCGATGGCCCGCGACGAGGGCTGGATGGCCGAGCACATGCTGATCCTCAAGCTGACCTCGCCCGAGGGAGCGGTCAAGTACGTCACCGGCGCCTTCCCGTCGGCGTGCGGGAAGACCAACCTCGCGATGCTGATCCCGACCCTGCCCGGCTGGGCGGTCGAGACGATCGGCGACGACATCGCCTGGATGAAGTTCGGCGCCGACGGGCGCCTGTACGCGGTCAACCCGGAGGCGGGCTTCTTCGGGGTCGCCCCGAACACCAGCCACAAGACGAACCCGAACGCGATGGACACCATCGAGCGCAATTCGATCTTCACCAACTGCGCCCTCACCGACGACGGCGACATCTGGTGGGAGGGGATGACCGGGGAGCCCCCCGCCCACGCGATCGACTGGAAGGGCAACGATTGGACGCCCGACTCCGACGACCCGGCGGCGCATCCGAACGCGCGCTTCACGACTCCGGCGGCGCAGTGTCCCTCGATCGCGCCCGAGTGGGAGGACCCGGCCGGCGTGCCGATCGACGCCTTCCTCTTCGGCGGCCGCCGCGCCACCGTGGTGCCGCTGGTGAGCGAGTCCTTCGACTGGGAGCACGGCGTCTTCCTCGGCGCGACGATGTCGTCGGAGACGACCGCCGCCGCCGCCGGCGCCGTCGGCGAGCTTCGCTTCGACCCGATGGCGATGCTGCCCTTCTGCGGCTACAACATGGCCGACTACTTCGGCCACTGGCTGGCGATGGCGCGCGAGCACCCGAACCGGATGCCGCGGATCTTCGTCGTCAACTGGTTCCGCAAGGACGACGCCGGGAAGTTCCTCTGGCCGGGCTTCGGCGAGAACAGCCGCGTGCTCGAGTGGATCTTCCGTCGCTGCGACGGGGAGGGTGAGACGGTCGAGACGCCGGTCGGCCTGGTGCCGGCGGAGGGCGAGCTCAACCTGGAGGGCCTCTCGATCGCGGCCGAGGCGATGAGCGAGTTGCTCACCATCGATCCCGAGGCGCTGCGCGCCCAGCTCCCCCAGCTCGAGGCGTTCCTGAGCCAGTTCGGCAACCAGCTCCCCGCCGAGATCGCCGGCCAGCTCGAGGCGCTGGAAAAGCGGCTGGGCTAGCGGCTTCCGGGAACGGCGAGCCTCGCGCGCCGAACGCGCGCCAACCTGTCAGAGCCCGTACGCCTCGGCCAGCTCGGGGTCCTTGCGCGCCAGCATCTCGGCGAGCTCGACCATCACCTTGCACTGCTTCCAGGTCGCGTCGTCCTGCATCTTGCCGTCGATCATGTGGACGCCGCGGCCGTCGGGAATCGCCTCGATCACCTTCTTCGCGAACCGGACCTCGTCGGGGTCGGGGCTGAAGACCTTCTTCGCGATCTCGATCTGCGCCGGGTGCAGCGACCAGGCACCGACGCAGCCGAGCAGGAAGGCGGCGCGGAACTGGGCCTCGCAGCCGGCGACGTCCTTGATGTCGCCGTAGGGGCCGTAGAAGGGCAGGATCCCCGCCGAGGTGCAGGCGTCGACCATGCGTGCGATCGAGTAGTGCCAGGGGTCCTGCTGCGCGGTCGCCCGCGGCGCCTCGGGGTCGTCGGGATCGGGGTCGTTGATCACCAGGTAGCCGGGGTGTCCACCGCCGACGCGGGTGGTCTTCATCCGCCGCGAGGCGGCGAGGTCGGCGGGGCCGAAGCTCATCCCCTGCATCCGCGGGCTCGCGGTGGCGATCTCCTCGACGTTGACGACCCCGAGCGAGGTCTCGAGGATCGCGTGGACGAGGATCGGCCGCGCGACGCCGGCCTTGGCCTCGAGCTGGGCGAGCAGGCGGTCGACGTAGTGGATGTCCCAGGCGCCCTCGACCTTGGGCACCATGATCACCTCGAGCTTGTCGCCGATCTCGGTCACCAGGGTGGTCAGGTCGTCGAGCGCCCAGGGGCTCTCGAGTGAGTTGACGCGGGTCCACAGCGCCGTCTCGCCGAAGTCGACCTCGTTGGCCACCCGAACGAGACCCTCGCGGGCGGCGACCTTGTTCTCGACCGAGATCGCGTCCTCGAGGTTGCCGAGAAGGATGTCGGCCTGCTGGGCCATATCCGGGGCCTTGGCCGCCATCTTCTCGTTCGAGGCGTCGAGGAAGTGGATCATCCGCGAGGGCTTGAACGGAACCTCGAGCACCGGGTCGGGGGCGCCGATCGCGAGCGGCTTGGCGAAGTCTCGGGGGTTGCGCAAGTTCGTCTCCTGGGTCGGTTGGGCCGGAACGCTAGCGTGAGCGGCATGGGCGTCGAGATCCGCGCCGCCGCCGCCTACCGCTCGATCTGCTTCGGCTGGGAGCTGTGAGCGGCCTCGGCTAGCCGGGTTCGTAGCCGGCGCGCAGCAGGCCGGTGAGCTCGGTGACGAGCGGGAATCGGGGGTTGGTCTTCAGGCTCGGATCGGCGAACGCGGTCTGGGTCAGCGCCGGCAGGGCGCTCTCGTACTCGTCGCGGTCGATCCCCAGGTCGGCGACCGAGCGCGGCATCCCGACCGCGTCGAGCAGGTCGTCGACCCGCTCGAAGAGGCGCTCGCGGGCGATCTCCTCGGTCTTGCCGCCGAGGCCGATCACCCAGCCCATCTGCGCGTACTTCTCGGGCGCGACGTAGGTCGCGTACCCGGGCGCCGGCATGAACTTGCTCGGCAGCGAGGCGTTGTAACGCAGCGCGTGCGGCAGGAAGAGCGCGTTGGCGCGCCCGTGGGCGATCCCGAAGCGGGCCCCGACCGAATGCGCGAGGGCGTGGTTGACGCCGACGAACGCGTTCGAGAACGCCAGCCCCGCGATCGTCGCCGCGTTCGCCATCTTCGTCCGTGCCTCGATGTCGTCGCCGTCGTCGAACGCGCGCGGCAGCGCCTCGAGGACCAGGTAGACGGCCTGGAAGCAGAACGCGTCGGTGTAGGGCGAGGCGAAGATCGACACCAGCGCCTCGAGCGCGTGGGTGAGAGCGTCGACGCCGGTGTCGGCGGTGACCGCGGGCGGCATCGTCGCGGTCAGCATCGGCTCGACGATCGCCATGTCGGGGACGAGCGAGTAGTCGACGAGCGTCACCTTGCGGTCGCCGACCGTGACGACCGCGGCGGGGGAGACCTCCGAGCCCGTTCCCGAGGTCGTCGGCAGGGCGATCAGCCGCAGCTTGTGATCGCCCTCGGGGTAATGCGCGACGCGCTTACGGGCGTCGAGGAACGGCAGCGCCAGCTCACGCATGGTCAGCTCGGGGCTCTCGAAGAAGAGTCGCATCGCCTTCGCGGCGTCCATCACTGAGCCTCCGCCGACGGCGACGATGGCGTCCGGCTCGATCTTCGCGAGCACCTCCACGCCGGCGCGCACCTGCTCCTCCGTCGGCTCCGGCTTGATGTCCGAGAAGACGTGCACAGCGGCGTCGCCGAGATAGCGGCGCAGGCCATCGACAACACCGCGCGCTTCGGTATCGGCATCGGTCACAACCAGCACCTGGCGGGCCTCGACCTGGCTCAGGTTCTCGATCGCCCCGACGTTGAAGTAGGTGTCCGATGGCACGCGGAACCATTGCGGTGGCGTCTGGCGGTGTGAGACCGTCTTGATGTTGAGCAGATTGCGGTAGTTGATGTTGTCGGTGGTGTTCGACCCGCCCCAGGTGCCGCAGCCCAGGGAGAAGGTCGGCGTCATCGAGTTGTAGACGCCGCCGGTGGCACCGACTGCGGTCGGGGCGTTGACGAGGATCCGCCCGGTCCGGATCCGCTTCGCGAAACGGTCGACGACCTCGCCGTCGCGCGAGTAGACCGCCGACGTGTGGCCGAGCCCGCCGTGCTCGGTGACCAGCTCGACGGTGGCGATCCCGTGGTCGACCGAGGGCGAGCGGACGACCCCGAGCACGGGCATCAGCTTCTCGGCGACGAACGGGTGGCGACGGAGCTGCTCGAGATCGGAGGGGAGCGGCGCCAGCAGCACCTTCGTCTCGGGGCTGATCTCGAGCCCGGCCAGCGCGCCGAGGTTGAGGCACGACTGGCCCAAGGCCGACATCTCCGGATTGCCCTCCTCGTCGAAGGTGGCCCGCGCGAGCCGATCCACCTCCTCCTCGGTCAGTAACTGGGCTCCCATGCGCTGGAACTCGGCCAGCATCTCGTCGTAGATCGGCTCGTCGATGACGCAGGTCTGCTCGGCCGGGCAGATCACCGAGGCGTCGAAGGTCTTCGAGATCAGCATGTCGACGACGGCCATGCCGACGTCGGCGCTGGAGTGGACGTAGACAGGCGCGTTGCCCGCGCCGACGCTGATCACCGGCTTGCCGGCCGCGTTGGCGGCTGCCACGGCCTTCGGCCCGCCCGTTGTCCAGATCAGGTCGACGCCGGGATGGTGGAACAGGTACTGCGAGACGTCGAGGGTCGGGTCCGGAATCACCTGCAGTGCGTCGGCGGGCAGCCCGGCGGCGACGCCGGCGTCGCGCAGGATCTCGACCGCGCGGGAGGCGCAGCGGGGCGCGCGAGCCGAGGGGCGAAACAACATCGCGTTGCGGGTCTTGGCGCCGACGATCGACTTGAACAGCGCGGTGGAGGTCGGGTTGGTGATCGGCAGCAGGGCGAGCACGACACCGATCGGCTCGGCCACGTACTGGATGTTGCGCGCGTGGTCTGACTCGATCACGCCGACCGAGCGCTTGTCCTTGAGATAGTCGTAGAGGAACTCGGTGGCGATGTAGTTCTTCACCACCTTGTCCTCGAACACGCCGAACCCGGTCTCCTCCATCGCCAAGCCGGCGAGCTCGACCGCGTTCTCGAGCCCGGCGGTGACCATCGCCCAGACGATTTCGTCGACCGCTGCCTGGTCGAGGCGCCGGAAATCCTCGGCGGCGGCCCGTGCCCGCTCGACGAAGTCGTCGAGCCGCGCCGCACGCTCGCCGTCGAGCTGCGGCCCGCCGTTGATGGTCGCGGGCGTCTGGACCGTGGTGCTTGGCATCTTCACTCACGAGCCTATGTCGGACCCGACCCGGGGGTCATCCGCAATGACCGCGTCCCCGTATCGGTGGCGACCACGGAGGTCAGCCGGTAGGGTCGCGGGCGCATGCCCGGCCGCATCATCCTCTTCGGTGCCACCGGCTACACCGGTCGGCTGACGGCTGAGGCGATGGTGGCGCGCGGGGACCGGCCGGTGCTCGCGGCGCGCAGCGCCGAGCGCGTCGGAGCGCTGGCGGCCGAGCTCGGCGGCCTCGAGACGGCGGTCGCCGACGTCGCCGACCCGGCCTCGGTGCGGGCGCTGGTCGAAGCCGGCGACGCTGCTGGTCACCACCGTCGGTCCCTTCGCGCGTTGGGGCGACCCTGCCGTGCGGGCGGCGATCGACGCCGGCGCGAGCTACCTCGACTCGACCGGCGAGCCGCCCTTCATTCGCCGAGTCTTCGAGCGCTTCGGGCCCGAGGCCGAGGCGGCCGGGGTCGGGCTGGTGACCGCGTTCGGCTACGACTGGGTGCCCGGCAATCTGGCCGGGGCGCTGGCCCTGCGCGAGGCGGGCGAAGCTGCCGACCGGGTCGACCTCGGCTACTTCTTCACCGGCGGCGGACTCGGCGGGAGCAGCGGCGGCACCCGCGCATCGACGGTCGGGGCGCTGCTCGAGCCGGCGTTCGCGTGGCGTGACGGGGCGCTCCGCACCGAGCGCGGCGGCGCCCGGCTGCGCTCATTCGACGTCGTCGGCAAGCAGCGGCAGGCCATCTCGGTCGGCTCCTCCGAGCACTTCGCGCTGCCGCGCATCCACCCCGGGCTGCGCGAGGTCAACGCCTATCTGGGCTGGTTCGGCTCGGCCTCGCGCGGCGTCCAGGTCTTCGGTGCCGTCAACGCGGCGATCACCCGCGTGCCCGGTGTCAGGGCCGGGCTCGAGGCGCTCGCCAACCGCTTCGTCTCCGGCTCCACCGGCGGCCCGGACGAGGAGGCCCGGGCGGGGACCGGGTCGGCGATCGTCGCGATCGCCTACGCGGGCGAGCGCGAGCTCGCCAGGGTCGAGGTGCGCGGCGTCAACGGCTATGACTTCACCGCGCGGGCGCTCGCCTGGGGCGGGGCCCAGGCCGCGGCAGAGGGTACGCGGGGCGCGGGCGCGCTCGGCCCCGCCGAGGCGTTCGGACTCGACGAGCTCGAGGCCGGCTGCGCGGAAGCCGGGCTGAAGCGGGTCTAGACGTCGGGCCGCCGAGCCCGCGCCGGTATCCTCCGCCCGCGCCGACCGACCCGCGACCGACCGAGGAGCAATGGCCGTAGCTACCGCGCCGTACCAGGAGAAGACCGACGAGCAGCAGGCGATCACCGAGATGGTGCGCCAGTTCGTCGACAACGAGATCCTCCCCGTCGCCGAGGAGTTCGACCACGAGGACAAGTTCCCCGAGGCGATCGTCGAGCAGATGAAGGAGCTGGGCCTGTTCGGGGTCACGATCCCGGAGGAGTACGGAGGGATGGGTCTCGACCTGACCACCTACGCGATGATCGTCGAGGAGCTCTCGCGCGGCTGGATCTCGATCTCGGGCGTCGTCAACACCCACTTCATCGGCTCCTACCTGCTGATCAAGTTCGGCACCGACGAGCAGAAGGACCACTTCCTGCCGCGGATGGCGACGGGTGAGATCCGCGCCGCCTTCTCGCTCTCCGAGCCCGAGGTCGGCTCCGACGTGCAGGGGATCAAGTCGACGGCCAAGAAGGCGGAGGACGGCAGCTGGGAGCTCAACGGCCAGAAGATGTGGGTCACCAACGGCCTCGGCTCCGGCCTCGTCTTCGTGCTCATGAAGTCGGACCCGAAGGCCGACCCGCCCTACACCGGGATGACCTGCTTCATCACCGAGAAGGAGCCCTGGGTGGAGCACAACGAGGGTGACTTCGCGGGCCTCGAAGTGCCGCCGAAGATCAAGAAGATGGGCTACAAGGGCGTGGAGTCGACCGAGCTCGTCTACGACGGCTACCGCTGCCCGCCGGAGCGCATGCTCGGCGGCGAGCAGAACGGCGTCGGGCAGGGCTTCAAGCAGATGATGGACGCGCTCGAGGTCGGCCGCGTCAACGTCGCCGCTCGCGGCGTCGGGATCGCCCAGCGGGCGCTCGAGCTGGCGCTGCGCTACTCGCAGGAGCGCAAGACGTTCGGCAAGCCGATCGCCCAGCACCAGGCGATTCAGTTCAAGCTCGCCGAGATGGCGACCAAGGTCGAGGCGGCGCGGCTGCTGACGACCAAGGCGGCGCGGCTCAAGGACGCCGGCGAGCGCTCCGATCTCGAGGCCGGGATGGCGAAGCTGTTCGCCTCGGAGACCGGCAAGGAGGTCGTCGAGGACGCGTTTCGGATCCACGGCGGCTACGGCTACTCGAAGGAGTACGAGATCGAGCGCCTGTATCGCGACGCGCCGCTGCTGCTGATCGGCGAGGGCACCTCCGAGATCCAGAAGATGGTGATCGGCAAGAAGGTGCTCGAGCGCAACAAGATCTAGCGATGGCCGCCGCACCGCAGACCTGATCCGCACCGCGGTTGAGCAACTCCAGCAGGAGGTCCCGGCGCTGGCGAAGCTCAAGCTCGTCTTCGGGCTCGAGCTGCGCGGCCGCGGCGACGTGCAGGCCTACCGGGTCGAGGTCCCCGGGCCGAAGATCTCGAAGGGCTTCGGCGAGGACGAGCGGGTCCACGTCTCGATCCCGCGCTCGCACTTCAACGAGCTCGTCGCCGACGGCAAGGTCGAGCATTGGCACGAGGCCTACGACCACGGCCACATCAAGGTCGAGGGCGACCGCAACATCCAGCGGCTGGTCGGCCAGGTGATCGAGCGCACCGAGGCGCGCGGGCAGCTCAGGAGGGCGCGCTAGCGCTCCGTCGGACCCGGTGGCCTCGGACAGCGAACAGATCGCCGGCGCGGTTTCGCGCCTGCAGCAGCAGGTGCCGAAGCTCGCCGGCCTGAAGCTCGTCTTCGGGCTCGAGCTGACGGCGGGCGGGCTCATGGGTCCGGCGCAGACGGACGAGTTCAGGGTCGAGCTGCCGGGTCCGAAGGTCAGCGCCGGACCGGGCGAGGATGAGCGGGTGCGGCTGTCTATTCCGCGGACGATGTTCAACGCTGCTCGCCGAGGAGGGCCAGCTCGTCGATTGGCGGGAGGCCTACCACTACGGCCATCTCAAGGTCAGGGGCGATGCAAGGGTGATCCGCCTGCTCGGTCAGGCGATCGGCGGCGCTTGAGCCCGCGCAGGATGGACCCCGCCCGGCTCGGCGTCCTGCGCAGCACCTCCCAGCTTCACCAGCGACCGGCCGCTGTCCGCCACCCGGTTGACGTGGCCCGCGAGGCCGGACCCGTCCAGGCGCAGGAGCCCAGGGCCGCGAGACTGGCCTTCCGGGCCCGCAGCCGGACCCTCGTGGCCGCCGACGTGGACCGGGCCCGGTGCGAGGAGCGCTCGTTGCTGCGTGCCTGGCTGATGCGAAAGACGGTCCATCTGATCCCGACCGACGACGCGGGATGGCTGCTGCCGCTGTTCGCCGCGCCGATCGTGCGCTGGTCGCGCAAGCGGCTGGCCGACTTCGGGCTCGATCGCCGTCGCCAGGACGGAGCGCTCGATCTCCTGCATGAGGCGGTCGACGCCGACGGGCCGCTGACCCGGCCCGAGCTGGCCGAGCGCCTGACCGAGGCCGGCTTCGATGCCGCGCAGGAGATCAAGACCCATCTCTGGCTGCTGGCGACGCTCGACGGCGAGCTCTGCCTCGGTCCCGACCGCGGGGGTCAGACGTGCCTGGTGCGGACGCAGGATTGGATCGGCGAGCTCGTGGCGCGACCTCGCGAGGACTCGCTGGCCGAGCTCGCGCGCCGCTATGTCCGCGCCTACGGGCCGGCCAGCGACCGCGACTTCTCCCGCTGGGCGGGGCTGCCGCTTGGGCGACTGCCGGGCGGGCCTCCAACGGATCGCGGCCGAGCTGAGCGAGAGCCGCGTCGGCGACGAGACGCTGCTCTCGCCGAGGGGCAGCCGGCGGCGGGCTTCGTCGGCCCCCGTGGTCCGCCTGCTCGGCGCCTACGACAACTACAACCTCGGCTACGTCAGCCGCGATTTCGCGGTCGCCCCCGAGGACGCCAAAGCGGATCGTGCCCGGCGGCGGCATCGTCCGCCCGACGATCACCGTCGACGGGCGCTTCGCCGGCACCTGGTCGTCGAAGCGCAGCGGCCGCCGCCTCGCGGTCTCGATCGAGCCGTTCGGCGAGCCCGATCCGGCCGTGCAGGACGCGATCGCCGCCGAGGTCGAGGACGTCGGCCGCTTCGAGGGCCTCAGCGCGACGGTCGTTAGCGCGCGCGCCGCTACGATCCCGCGCCGAAGCGGAGGAGGGGTCAATCACCGACCCGAGGAGAGCCAGCGACTGATGAGCGACGACAAGCACCAGCTTTCGACCGACCAGGCCGAGCGTGAGGCCTCGGGAGCACACGCCTACGGGCGCTATCTCGAGGAGTTCGAGGTCGGGGCCGTGTACGAGCACTGGCCGGCGAAGACCGTGACCGAGGCCGACGACCACCTGTTCTGCCTGATCACGATGAACCACCATCCGCTGCACCTCAACGACGTCTACGCGGCGGAGTCCCAGCAGGGTCAGAACGTCGTCGTCGGGCCGCTCGTCTACTCGCTGGCGCTTGGGCATGTCGGTCTCCGACGTCTCCGGCAAGGCGATCGCCAACCTCGCCACCGAGGAGCTCTCGCACCCGACTCCGGTGTTCCACGGCGACACGCTGTTCTGCGAGTCCGAGGTGCTCGACGTGCGCCCCTCCTCGTCGAAGCCCGATCGGGGCGTGGTCCGCGTCCACACCCGGGTCTTCAAGCAGGACGGGACGCTGGTCGCCGAGTTCAAGCGCGCGGTGCTCGTTCCCAGGAAGCCGAACGGCGACGCACCGGCGCCCGAGGGTGACGTCGACTAGTCCCGGGCTCGCGCGCACGCTCGCGCTCGCGGTGGCGCTCGCGGCCGTGGTCTGGATCGCCGCCGGCCGCAGGCCGCCGACCCGCCGGGCCGGTACCTGCGCCGCGAGGTCCGACGCGGACGACCTCGTCGCCAGAGCCGCGCACCGCGGCTTCGCTTCGGCATCAACCCGGCGGGCGCCGCGGGGACGCTGGGGCCGACGGTCGAGCCGGTGCCCGACTCGCCCGGCAAGACCCGGAAGGCGCTCGAGCGGCTTGCGCCCGGCGGCGGGGCGCCGTTCTACGTCCGCCTCAATCGCTTCTTCTGGTCGTTGGGGCCCGACGGGATCGCGCACTTCCTCAAGCTGACCCACCGCTACACCCGCCGCGGCTACGAGGTCGAGCTGCAGCTCCGCTACCACCCGCGGCCCGACCAGGAAGGGCGGATCGACCGCTGGCTCGACTTCGTGCGCAAGGTGGTGCGCCGCTTCGGCGCCGACCGCGGCGTGCAGCGCGCTGCAGGTCACGAACGAGGTCAACTTCTACCCCGATCGCGCCCGACGCCTCCGACAGCTTCTACGCGGGCGCGCGCGAGGCGCTCGTACGCGGCGTGGTCGCGGCCCAGAGGGAGGCGCGCCGGCTCGGCTACGACCAGCTTCGGATCGGCTTCAACTGGGCCTACCGCACCGACGCCGGCGCGCGAGCGCGCGTTCTGGGAGGAGATCGCGAGCGCGGGCGGGGAGCGCTTCGTGCGGGCGCTCGACTGGGTCGGACTCGACGCCTATCCGGGCACGTTGCTGCCGGCCGGTCGAGACGCCGGACGGCTACCGGGACGGGATGGTCAGCGCGATCAGCGAGCTGCGCGAGTGCTACCTGCCGATCGCCGGGCATCCCGGCGCGGGTGCCGATCAGGGTCGAGGAGAACGGATACCCGACGCTCGAGCCGGCGCGAACCTACGCGACCCAGGCCGAGGCGATGCGGCAGATGGTCGGCGCGGTGCAACGAGTCTCCGCGGCACCTACAACGTCACCGACTACCGCTGGTTCGACCTTCGCGACCACCGGACCAGCTCGACCCAACCTCCAGCACCATTACGGGCTGCTGCGCGACGACTACACGCCGAAGCCGGCGTTCGACGTCTACCGGGAGCTGGTGCGAACGCTCTCCGCCGCCGCCGCGCCGGCTGAGGTCCCTCGCGCAGGCGCGGAAGCTACCGGCTCAGCTTCACGGTGGCGGAGACGGAGCGCCCGCAGCCTGTTGTACAGGGGCTTTGGCGACAGGTCGACCCTCAACGCCCCGAGCGTGTCCTCCCACTCGTTGACCGGGCTCTCGGGATCGATCAGGCGATGGAAGATGATCGCCTCCGCATTGCCGCCGGCGAGGATCTTGTAGATCTGGGCGGAGCCCTTGGCTTGGCGCTGAACCCCGAACTGGATCGAGGCCAATCCCGTCTCGGTGACCCAGATCGGCCGGCCCTTGGCGATCTTCTTGACCCGCTTGAAGTCCTTGCTCAGACGCCTCAAGGCGAGCTTCAGGCTGCGGCCCTTGCGCGGATACAGATTGACGCCGACAGCGATGCTCGGATCGCTGATCGAGCTGTAGACGGCCCGCAGGTACTGCCGCCAGGCCGTCGTCGCCGGGGGAAGGGGCGGCGCCGATCACCTTCTGCTTTGGATTGACCAGGTGCACGGCGGCGGCGGCACGCTCCACCAGCTCGACGTAGCGGGCGGGCGGGATCTGTCCGTAGAAGGCGAGGTTGGGCTCGCTCCAGACCTGGAGGATCGCCTTCGGATAGCGGGCCGCAAGGGTGGCGTAGAAGGCCGCGAACTCGTCGTCGAACTCGGGGTCCGGGGGCCGGATGAAGAACTGACCGTCGACGAACGCGCCGGGGGCGGCCCACGGGGGTGAATCCGAGACGGTGAGCAGAGGCGTGATCCCGTTGGCGGTCAGGAGGTTGACCACACGGTCCAGATTCTCGAAGCCGTGCTCGTCGATGAACGCCCAGCTGACCGCGAAGCGGGCCACGGACGAGCCGGCGTCGGCCGCCGCCCCGGTCGCCTTCAAGAACCCCGGGCCGCTGTCGCTGAACCCGAACCGGGCCAACGGCTTGGCCTGCCATTTGGAGGCCATCTTCGCGCGCAGCGGAGTCCGCCCGGCGCCGTCGTCAATCTTGATCGGTCCGGTGCCGGCCGTCGCGGCGCCTGCCAGCGCCAGCGCCGAAACGCCACCGACCATCGCCGCCGTAACCCTGCAGCCAGGGATGCGCATGGGGAACCTCCGCTAACTCCGATGCCACCCGCGCCCTCCTGGCACGGGTCCGGTATTCATATCGACAACTCGACGCGGAGTTGCCGCCTCGTCGAAAGTCGGTGCTCAGTGCGGAGGCTCGACCGCGTGCGCGGGCGGGCGCGACTCCTCGGCCAGCGAGGTGAGCTCGAGCACGCCGCGCGAGGCCTCATCGAGCACCTCGGTCGCCTCCTCGGCCGAGCGGGCGTAGAGCTCAACCAGCAGGTGGACGATGATCCGCTCCTCGTCATGCTTGTGGAAGCGGACGTGGGTGAAGAACTCGCGCGTGCCGGGATCGCCGAAGGCCGCGTAGGTGAGGCTGTCCGCGGCCTCGGGACCCGAGCAGCTCTCGACCTGGTCCTGATCGACGGTGACGGTGCAGGAGGCGACCCAGGGCGTGCCGGCGACCATCCGCTCCCAGCGGTCCTCGATCGGGACCACGTGGCTCTCCTCGATCACCAGATGCGGCTGGTCGTGCATGCAATCGAGGCATTGGACGACGGCCTCCTGGACCTCCTCGACGCGCTCCGCGGTCTCACCGGAATCGGGATCGACGCGGATGATCGCGTCGTAGTGGACCTGCGCCTCCAAGCGCGTGGACCAGCAGCGGTAGCACCGCAGCCAGGCGCTGCGGTCGCCGTTCATCTCGCTCATCGCCCTTGAGGGTAGCGCCGGCCGGTCAGGCCGGCGAGCCCGCACGCGAGCTTGCTTCGCTGTGTGCGGAGACGAGGTCGACGATCTCGTCCATGATCCGGTTGACGTCGAAGTCCTTGGGCGTGTACACGCGGGCGACGCCCGCCCGCCGAAGTTCCTCCGCGTCGGCGGCCGGGATGATCCCGCCGATCACCACCGGGGCCTCGACCCCCTGCTGTCGGAGGAGGCGAACGGTCTCGGGGATCAGCGCGAGGTGCGAGCCCGAGAGGATCGAGAGGCCGACGACGTCGACGTCCTCCTCGACCGCCGAGGCCGCGATCTGCTCGGGGGTGAGCCGGATCCCCTGATAGATCACCTCCATGCCGACGTCGCGAGCGCGAACGGCGATCTGCTCGGCGCCGTTGGAATGGCCGTCGAGGCCGGGCTTTCCGACCAGGATCCGCGGCCGCCGGCCGATCCGCTCGGTGAGCCGGTTGACCCGCTCGCGGACCGCCGCGAGCAGGCCCTCATCCCCGCCCGGGGCGGCGGTGCCGACCCCGGTCGGGGCGCGGTAGTCACCGAAGACCTCGCGCAGCGTGTTCGCCCATTCACCCGTCGTCGCGCCGGCCTTCGCCGCCTCGATCGTCGCCGCCATGATGTTGCGGGAGTCGTCGCGCGCGGCCTCGGCGAGGCGCTCCAGCGCGCTTTCGACCGCCGCTTGATCGCGCTCGGCCCGCCAGCGCTCGAGCGCCTCGCGGCGCTCGCGCTCCACCTCGGGGTCCGGGGTGAGGATGCCGCCGTCGGCTCCGGCCGTCAGCGGCGAGTCCTCGGTCTCGGTGAAGCAGTTCTGGCCCACGACCTTGATCTCCTCGCGCTCGATCCGCGCGATCCGGCGGCTATGGGACTCCACCAGGCGCGCCTTCATGTAGGCGACCGCCTCGACCGCGCCGCCCTGGTCGGCGACCACCTTCATCTCCTCGCGCGCACCTTCGGTCAGCTCGGCGACGAGGCCGTCCATCACCTTCGAGCCCTCGAAGATGTCCGGGTACTCGAGCAGATCGGTCTCGAAGGCGAGGATCTGCTGAATCCGGAGGCTCCATTGCTGGTCCCACGGGCGCGGCAGCCCGAGCGCCTCGTTCCATGCCGGGAGCTGTATAGCCCGAGCGCGGGCGTTGCGGCCGAGCGTCACGGCGAGGGCCTCGAGGACGATCCGCTGGACGTTGTTCTCGGGCTGGGCCTCCGTCAAACCAAGGGAGTTCACCTGAACGCCGTAGCGCATCCGCAGGAGCTTCGGCTCGGTGACCCCGTAGCGCTCGCGCCCGATCTCCTCCCAGAGCTCGGACATCGCGCGCAGCTTCGCGTGCTCCTCGACGAAGCGAACGCCGGCGTTGACGAAGAAAGAGATCCGGCCGAACACCTTGGGGAGGTCGTCCTCGGCCACCTGCCCGCGCGCGCTGCACCTCGTCGAGCACCGCGATCGCCGTGGACATCGCGTAGGCGATCTCCTGAACCGGCGTCGCGCCGGCCTCCTGGAGGTGGTAACTGCAGACGTTGGTCGGGTTCCAGCTCGGGATCTCGTTGACGGCGAAGGCGACCGTGTCGGCGATCAGCCGCATCGAGGGCCCGGGCGGGAACGCGTAGGTGCCGCGCGAGAGGTACTCCTTGATGATGTCGTTCTGCGTCGTACCGGTCAGCGCGCCGCGATCGACCCCGTTCTCGTCAGCGACCGTGACGTAGAGCGCCATCAGCCAGGCGGCGGTCGCGTTGATCGTCATCGAGGTGTTCATCTCGTCCAGCGGGATGCCGTCGAAGAGCGCGTGCATGTCGCCCTTGTGGGCGATCGAGACGCCGACCTTGCCGACCTCGCCGCGGGCGAGCACGTGGTCGGGGTCGTAGCCCGTCTGCGTCGGCAGGTCGAAGGCGACCGAGAGGCCGGTCTGCCCCTTGGCGAGGTTGCGCCGGTAGAGCTCGTTGGATCGCCGGGCGTCCGAATGCCCCGCGTAAGTCCTCATCACCCAGGGGCGATCGGGCCGCTCGAGTCGATGCTCGCTCATCGCCGGGATTGTCCCAGGTAGGAGGGGTGCGAGGCCGGGTAGCGTCCCCGCGGTGCCACGACTGATCGACGTCATGCACCGCGGTCGCGCGCAGGTGATCGCCGCCCACCTGGTGCGCGGCCTGATCGTCGACCCGGGACCGGCCTCGGCGCTCGAGAACTGGATCGACGAGCTCGACGAGGAGCCACGCGGTCTGCTGCTCACCCACATCCACCTCGACCACGCCGGCGCGACGGGCGTGCTCGTGCGCCGCTTCCCGCGCATGCGCGTCTACGTCAGCGCGGTCGGTGCCCCGCACCTGATCGACCCCTCGCGTCTGATCGCCAGTGCGGGCCGGCTCTACGGCGAGCGCAGGATGACGGCCCTGTGGGGGGAGATCGCGCCGCTGCCGGCGGCGAACGTGGTCGCGCTCGAGGGCGGGGAGGAGGTCGAAGGCTTCCGCGTCGTGCACACGCCCGGGCACGCGAGCCACCACCTCTGCTTCTTCGATCTCGATCGTGGCGACGCGTTCGTCGGCGACATGGCCGGGGTGCGGATCCCGCCGGGCGACTACACGGTCGCGCCCACCCCACCGCCCGAGATCGACGTCGAGGCGTGGCTCGATTCGGTCGATCGGATCGAGGCGATGCGCCCGGAGCGGCTCCAGCTCACGCATTTCGGACCCGCCGGGGATGTCGGTGCGCAGCTCGACCGCGTGCGGATGAGCCTGCGCGAGGGGGCGGAGCGCGCTCGCGCCGAGCGACCGCGAGTCGTTCCTCGCAGCGCTCGAGCGCGAGATCGACGCCGAGGCCGAGGCCGAAGCCGCCGCCAGCCTGCGCGAGGCAAGCCCGCCCGAGCAGCTCTGGCTCGGCCTGGAGCGCTACTGGCGGGTGCGCCGAGCGCGGCAGGGGCGATGAAATTGTCCGACCGCACCCTTCTGACCGCGGTGGTGTTCAGTGTTGTCCAGCGGCTACCCTGCGACGGGGCCGGTACCGGATGAGAGAGCTCAAGCCCACACGCAACGCGCTCGCGATCGCCGCCGCGGTCCTGTTGACCGCTGCGCTCGGCACCGCACTGGCCTCGGTGACGGTTTACGACAACAACTTCTCGAGCAGGGCCGAGTTCAAGCAGATGATCAAGTCCGGCGGCGGCAAGCGCTGTGACCGCCGTTATCGCAGGAAAGCCAAGTCGATGCTCGTCTCGGTCAAGCGAAGCCCGACCACTTGCTCGTTCCGCCCACCGGTCCAGGGCGATGCCGCGCTGCCCAACTACGACGTCAAGGTCGAGGGCAAGGTGCTGAAGAAGACGGCCAAGCCGCTGCGCGGCGGCGCCTTCATCGAGGTCGACGCCCGCGTCGGTGGCGGTGGCATCGGCTACTACCTGCACGTGTACCCGAAGAGCAAGCGCTTCGAGCTCCAGCGCGGCCCGAGCGCAAACGGCTTTCCGGTAAAGGGCAAGAGCGACGCGATCAAGAAGCTCAACCAGCGCAACCAGCTGCGTCTGGTGACCTCGGGCGCGAAGATCACCGCCTACGTCAACGGAGAGGAGATTGCCTCCGTCCAAGACGGCAATCCGGGCCAGGTCTCCGGCGCGAAGATCCGCTTTGCGGTCGGCTCCGAGAAGAAGAAGAAGGGCACCGTCGCCGCGACCTTCAAGAAGATCGCCGTCGCGGTCCCCGCTCCCTAAGCGACCCCAGATGATCAATCATCTAGAGGGGTAGCCGATCACAACCGAGACGCTCGAGCGGCCGAAGGCGGGTGGGCCCGGCGAGGGCCTCGGCGGCAACTGGCAGGTCGTCGTCCTCAACGACGACCACAACACCTTCGATCACGTCGCCAACACGCTGGCCAACGTGATCCCCGGAGTCTCCCTCGACGACGGCCACCGCTTCGCCGAGCAGATCCACAGCACCGGCCAGGCGATCGTCTGGGCCGGGCCTCGCGAGCCGGCCGAGCTCTATTGGCAGCAGCTCGAGGACGCCGGCCTGACGCTGGCGCCGCTGGAACAGCACTGAGCTCTAGCCCCAGCGCGGCAGCGAGATGATCGAGCCCGGCGGCGATCCGCCGACCGCGGGGCGGCCGTGGCGGGCCGCCCACCGCGCAGTCCGCGCCGCTGCTCGGAGCGACGGCGGACTTGCTGCGCGCGGACCTCGAGCAGGGTGCGAAGCTCGGCCGTGCGGCTGAACGGGTCGGCGATCGTCTCGCCGGTGGTCAGCGACACAGCGGCAAGCAGCGATCCCTCCACTTCGAGCCCGAGCACCGGGCCCTGCAGGGTCTCGCTCGAGTCCAGCTGCGAGAGGTGGGAGACGGCGGCTCGGTCCTCGCCGGCGAGGTCCATGCGGCGGATCGTGATCTCGCTGTTGATGTGCGCTCTCATCTGCTTCACCTCGCTGTGGCTGACTTGCCCTTGAAACGCGTCGGGGTCGGATCCGTGATGGGGACAGCTTGATCCGGGCAGCGTATTAGCGCAACATCAATACCTGTATCAGTTGATAAGGTGGCCTTATGCTCGACGTGAAGCGGTTGCGGATCCTGCGCGAGGTCTCCGCTCGGGGTTCCTTCTCGGCCGCGGCGGATGAGCTCTACCTCTCCCAGTCGGCCGTCAGCCAGCAGATCGCGACACTCGAGAAGGAGGTCGGGATGAGGCTGCTCGATCGCACCCGCGAGGGGCCGAAGCTCACCGATGCCGGCCGCGTCCTCGTCGCCCACGCCGAGGCGGCGATCGCGCGCCTCGACGAGGCCGAGCGCGAGCTGGCCGCGATCGCCGGGCTGGAGGGCGGCGAGCTCCGCCTGGCGAGCTTCCCGTCGGCGAGCGCGACGGTGCTCACCGAGGCGGTCTCGGTTTTTCACCGCCGCTATCCAAGCGTGCGGCTCAGCGTTGCCGACGCCGAGCCCGAGCAGTCGCTGCCGCGCCTGCGCGGTGGCGAGCTCGACCTGGCGCTGGCTTTCGACTACCCGTCGGTGCCGACCGCCGAGGAGCGCGACCTCGAGCGCACCCTCGTGCTCACCGAGTCGATGTACATCGCCTTGCCCAAGCGCCACCCGCTCGCCGCGCGCAAGGTGGTGCCGCTGACCGAGCTCGCCGACAGCGAGTGGCTGTGCGGCTCACGACCCAGCTCATGTGGAGAGGCCGTGGTCAGGGCGTGCCGCGACGCGGGCTTCGAGCCGCGGATCGGCTTCGAGTCCGACGATTACCACGTGATGCAGGGCTTCATCGCCGCCGGGCTCGGGGTGACCCTGCTGCCCGACCTGGCGCTGCCGACCCTGCGTTCGGACCTGGTCGTTCGCGCCACCGAGCCGACCGCGCCCAAGCGTCGCGTCTGGGCCGCCACGCGTTCCGAGGAGGCCCGCTCCCCGGCGACCGCCGAGATGCTCGCGATCCTGGTCGGGGTGGGCGGGAGGATGAGCGCCAGCAGTGCCAAGCGCCTCTCGCTGGCCGCCTGACTGGATCGGCAGCTAGGCGCTGCCGTTGGAGGCCTGCACGGCGGCGTTTGCCACCTGTGCGTGCCAGTGCTGATCGACCGGCTTGTGGTAACAGGCGAGCGCCTCCTGACGCAGCGCCGAGAGCTCGTCCGAGAACCACCAGCGCTCGTGATCGCCGCGGTCCTCCCACATCGTCACCTGGCGGATGTGCAGGGTGTCGTCGCTGTTGCGCGTCAGGAAGGCGCTCTGGGCGCCGTATGCGAGCGCGCGGTCGAGCGCCGGGCGCCAGATCTCGAGAAAGCGGTCCCGCCGCCACGGGACGATGTGCCATTCGACGTAGTGGACTTCCATCGGCGTCGCCAAGCCTAGATGATCGATCCCGAATCCCCGCGCACGCGGCCGATGCCAATCGCCTAGGCGCCGACCTCGGCCCAGATCGCACCCTCGCCGTCCTCGTGCTTGCCCTCGTCCTTGGAGGTCGGCGCCGACCATGATCGCGATCTTGCCGGCGTGCTTGTTCTCGTGCAGCAGCTGATGGGCGTGCGGGGACGCCGTCGAAGTCCATCGCCTGCCAGAGAACCGGGCGAATCTTGCCCTCGGACATGAGCTGGTTGGCGCGCATGCACTCGTACGCGTTGGCGAAGTGTGAGCCGAGGATCTCCTTCTGCTTCATCCACAGGTAGCGGACGTCGAAGTCGAGGTTGTAGCCCGAGGTGGCGCCGCAGATCACCACCTTGCCGAAGGGCTTCACCGTGAACACCGAGGTCGGAAAGGTCGCCTGGCCGACGTGCTCGAAGACGATGTCGGGGGCGTCGCCGAGGATCTCCTTGACCCGCTTTGCGAAACCGCGCGAGACCTTGAAGCGCTCCTTGTCGGCGGCCGGGTCGGCGGCCGGGTGGTTCGCGTCGGTACGCATCATCTCGCCGAACTCGTTGCGGTTGACGTAGTCGACGGCGCCGAGCTGCTTGACCAGCGCGCCCTTCTCGTCGGAGGAGACGACGCCGACCGCGTTCGCGCCCGCCGCCCTGCAGAGTTGGGTGGCGAACACGCCGAGGCCGCCCGGCGGCGCCCCAGATGAGCACGTTGTGTCCGGCCTGCAGCTTGCAGCGGTCGATCAGCATCCGGTAGGCGGTGAAGTAGGTGAGCCCGTAGGCCGACGACTCGACCCACGAGAGGTTGCGCGGCTTCGGCAGCAGCTGCTGGGCCTGGACCTTGGTGAACTGGGCGAACGAGCCCCAGGTCGTCTCGTATCCCCAGATCATCTGGCTCGGCGCCGCGAGCGGGTCGAGCCCGTGCACCTCGACGTCCTCGTAGGAGGCCTGGTTGCAGTGGATCACGACCTCGTCGCCGGGCTTCCACTTGGTCACGCCCTCGCCGACCTTCCAGACGATCCCGGAGGCGTCCGAGCCGCCGATGTGGTGACCGTGCTCGGGGTGGTCGCCGTAGTTGAACACCGAGACCGGCTTGCCGAGCGCCGCCCAGACGTTGTTGAAGTTGACCCCGGCCGCCATCACGCGGACGATGACCTCGAACGCGCCCGGCTCGGGCACCTCGATCTGCTCGATCTGGAAGGCGTCCTTGGGCTCGCCCTCGCGCTCCTGGCGGATCACCCACGCCGCCATCGTCTCCGGCAGAGTGCCGGGCTCCACGTCGAGCTTCGATACCTCCGCTACGTCTACGGCCAACTGAGATCACTCCTGTGCGCGTCGGGGGCTGAGCGCCGAGGATGCTACGCGATAAGAATCCCCGTCCGATGAAGGTCCAGACGCTCACCGACGGCGGCCAGCGCGCCGAGGACGTGGCGCGGACGGTGTCCGAGTTCGTGCGCGGCGCGAGCGCGTCGCTCGAGCTGGCCCTCTACGACGTGCGCCTGCCCGGACGCGGCCGGGGCGATGGTCGCCGACGCGCTGCGCGAGGTGGCGGCGCGAGGGGTCGAGATGCGGCTGCTCTACAACGTCGACTCGAGCCGGCCCGCCGAGCTGCACCCGCCGCCGGCCACCCGTCCCGACATTCTCGCCGAGCTGCCGCTCGATGCCCGGCCGGTCCCGGGGATCCCGGACCTGATGCACCACAAGTACGCCGTTCGCGACCGCGAGGCGGTGCTCGACCGGTTCGGCGAACTGGACGGTCGATTCCTGGACCCGGCAGGAGAACGTGCTCGTGGCGGTCGAGTCCGACGCCGCTGGCCGGCGCCTATGCCGGCCAACTTCGAGGAGCTCTGGGAGCGCGCGACGTCGAGCGCTCGGGCCGGGTCGAGCCGCGGGTCGTCGAGCTCGCCGGCGGCGTCACGGCCCGCGCCTGGTTCACGCCCGGCCACGGCGCCGCGCTCTCGCAGGCGATCGCCACGGCGATCGGGGCGGCGCGGCGGCGGGTCCGGATCGCCTCGCCGGTGATCACCTCGGCGCCGATCCTCGGGCACCCTCGCCGAGCTCGGGCAGAGCGGGAAGGCTCGACATCGCCGGGGTGATCGACGAGCCGCAGACCGACGCCGTCTACGGCCAGTGGGCGGCCAACGGGGTCTCGGCCTGGAAGATCCCGCTGCTGGCGAAGACGCTCCAGCTGCTCCAGTTCTCGGGCAAGCCCTCGACCCCCTGGGGGCCCGGGACGGTCCACGACTTCATGCACGCGAAGGTCACCGTCGCCGACGACACCGTCTTCGTCGGCTCGTTCAACCTCTCGCGCTCGGGTGAGATGAACGCCGAGAACGTGCTCGAGATCTCCGACCCGGCGCTCGCCGACCGGATGGCGGCCTTCGTCGACGCGGTCCGCGCCCGCTACCCGGCGTCGTCGGTTCCCGAGCAGGCGATCGCGATGATCTCGGCGGGCTCGTCGGCGATCGACGACGATCTCGAAGTCCTCGGCCGAGATCCGCCGCCGCCCGCGATCAGCTCCGAGCGCACCCAGTCGACCAGCCCGGACCAGTAGCCGCTGCCGACGAGGACCACCGGGCGGTCGATCGCCTCCCCGGTCTGGATCAGGGTCAGCACCTCGAACAGCTCGTCGAGCGTCCCGAAGCCGCCCGGCAGGATCACGAACGACCGCGAGTAGCGGACGAACATCAGCTTGCGGACGAAGAAGTAGTCGAAGGTCAGCCCGATGTCGCACGTACGGGTTCAGCGCGCTGCTCGTGCGGGCAGCAGGATGTTGAGCCCGACCGAGGTCGCGCCGGCGTCGCGGGCGCCGCGGTTGGCCGCCTCCATCAGCCCGGGCCCGCCGCCGGTGATCACGGCGAACCCGGCCTCGCCGATCGCGCGCCCGATCGCTCGCGCGCGCGCGTACTCGCGGATCGTCGCGCCGGGTCCGCGCCGAGCCGAACACGCAGACGGCGGGCCCGAGGCCGGCCAGGCGCTCGAAGCCGGCGCGCAGCTCGCGCTCGATCGGCGCCAGCCGCTCGCTCGTCGGTGTGCAGCGACCGCACCGACGGCTGCTCGGCGCAGATGATCTCCTCGCCGAGGGTCGCCGGCGTGAGGGGTGCCTGGGATCGGGTCCATCGGCTCGGCGCCAGCGTATGCGAGCGGCGCGCGCGGACGGCGTCAGGTTCTCGTCCGGGCTCCCGACTACCTTCGTAAGTCCCATGGAAGCGTCCGAGAAGCCACAGCTCCCGCTCGACGAGGCCGCCGCCGACGCCTCGGTCCGCGCGCTCGACGACCGGCTGGTGATCGAGCGGCTGACCGTCGCGGACGCCGGCGCGGCGCGCGTGGTGCGCGAGCAGGCCGGCCGAGGGCGCCCGCCCGCGGAGACGGTCGCGAAGGCGATCGAGATCGGCGCCCGGGTGATCGACAACGAGGGCACGGCGGCCAACGTCGACTACGTGCGCCGCGAGGTCGAGGCGAGCCTCGGGCGAGCTCGAACAGGAGCTCAGCGAGACCCTCTCGACGGGCAACTCCGAGCTCGCCGAGCACATCGCGGCGGCGTTCGGCGCGGATCGCAACGACTCGGTGCAGCAGCAGATACGCGAGATCATCGCGACGGCGACCGAGCATCAGCGGCTCGAGATCACCAAGCTGCTCTCGGCGGAGGACGCCTCGCAACCCGCTGCTCGCGATCCAGGTGCGGATCGGAACCAAGATCACTCGAGTCCGAGGAGCGCTATCGCGCCGAGATGGCGAACCTGCGCGAAGTCGCACGCGAAGGAGTCGCGGGCGATGCAGGCGCAGGTCTCCGAGCTGAAGGAGCACCTCGCCCGGCTGCTCGACCAGCAGGGCCACGAGGCCGAGCTCGCCGAGGTCGAGGCGGCCGGGACCCGCAAGGGGTTCAGCTTCGAGGAGCGCGTCGCACGCGGCGCTCGAGGCGGATCGCGTCGCTGCGCGGCGACTTCGCCATCCCACACCGGCGGCGAGCACGCCGAGGGCGGCGGCAAGAAGGGCGACACGCTGGTCGAGCTCGGCGCCGCGCGAGGGTCCGCGCCGCCGGCCGGATCGTCTTCGAGGCCAAGGACAAGCGGCTGTCTCGCAACGACGCCTGGGCCGAGCTCAACGCCGCGATGGAGGCCCGGGCGGCGTGCTTCGCCGTCCTCGTCGTCGCCGGCGAGGAGCGCGTGCCCGCGCGCACCCAACAGCTGCACGAGTACGAGGGCAACAAGATGATCGTCGCCGTCGACCGCGAGGAGCCGGATCCGTTCGTGCTCGAGGTCGCCTACCGGCTCGCCGCCGCGCGGGTGGCGATGGCCCGCGACCGCGAGCTCGAGGTCGACGCGGTCGCCGTCCGCGACACCACCGAGGACGCGCTCTCGACGCTCAAGCAGGCGCAGGCGATCCGCTCGAACCTGACCGGGATCAAGACCAGCTCCGACAAGGCCCGCGGCGGGCTCGACGCGATGGTCGAAGCGGTACGCGCGAGGCTGGAGCGGATCGAGTCGCTGATCGGCGACGCTGGGGGCGGCGCCGAAGCGGACTAGCTGGCGAATATCACCCCGCCGAAGCGGCAGGTCCCGGGCGCGCCGAACACATTCACGCCGGCGTAGAGCTGGTGGCCGAGCAGCTCGGTGCCGTCGGGTGCGATCGCCGCGCCGCCGTCCTCCTCGAAGAAGGGAGTGCCCGTCGGGGTGCTGGCGTCGACGTAGGCCGGCGTGTCGCCGACGTCGAAGTCCGGCTCCTCGTCCTCGCCCTTGAACGCCGAGTTGTTCTGGTTGGTCGTGATCGTGACCAGGGCCACGTCGGTGGCCACCTGGTTGATCGCGCAGCTCGCGGTCAGCGTGAACGGGCCAAACGTCCCGAGCTCGCGGCTGCCCCCGTTCGTGAGCGTGAACGGGTCGATCCGGGTCGCGGTCATGCCGCCGAAGCTGTCGGCACTGCCCGCGGTCTCGGCGCTGCCCGCGGTCACCGCGCTGGCGACCGAGAGCCCGGCCTCGCGTTTGTCGATCTGCTTGGTGGCCTGCTTCTTGGCGATCTTCTTCACCTTGCCCTTGTTGAGGGCGCTCGTGATCGCCTCCGGGCCGGCGATCGCGGTGCCGGCGAGGGCGAGGCTGAGGGCTATGGTCGCGATCACCATCGCGGGAGACGGCCGGTGGCCGAGGGCATGTCTCATGGGAACCTCCTTCTCTTTAGGGCAACAGCAGCTCGTTCTGAGCGCTCTCGCGCTCGGGTCCGACCTCGAGCGCGCTCTCGCGGACGTTCAAGTCCTCGCCGCTGGAGACGACGTAGTCGCCCTCGACCAGCTCGGTCTGCATCTCGCCGGTGTCTCCCGGCAGGATCTCGGCGCTGGCGGCGTCGCTCGGGCCCTCGAGCATGAGCGCCCCGGGCTCGGTCGACTGATTCGAGATCGTGAACGTGGCGAGGCCCGCGCCGACGGCTTCGGCCGTGCTCGGGCTCACCTTGATTTGGGTGTCGGTGATCACCGCCGAGAGGGCGATCGGGGACGGAGGGCGCGGCTCGTTGGGGAAGTCGTCCTCGCCGCAGGCGGAGATCGCGAACGCGACGCAGAGCGCCGCGAACGACGCCGATAGCCTGCTCCTCACGCCCATCGTGGGCGCAACCCTAACCGAACCCGCGGCACGCGAGCGCCGTTTCGAGGCTCAGAACGGCAGCTCGACGACCTCGGCCTCGGCTCCGTCGCCGACCGTCACCGAATCCCCACTCTCGGCTTCGCGGCGAACGATCGCGAGCGCGATCGGGCCATGGGCCGGGGAGAGCACCGCGGTGCCGATGCTGCCGAGCTCGCGCTCGCCGCTGCGGATCGGCTCGCCGGCGGCGACGGGCGCCGCGAGCCGCAGCCCGCGCAGGCGGCGGTTGGGCTTGCCCTTGTAGTGGAGCCGGGCGACCGTCTCCTGCCCGATGTAGCAGCCCTTGGTGAAGCTGACGGCGCGTTCGTTGATACCCGCCTCCTCCGGGATCGTCGCGGTGGTCATCTCGCGACCGAAGCGCGGCCGCCCGCTCTCGACTCGGACGATCTCGGCGACCGGCTCGGCGACCGGCTCGGCGCCGGCTTCGAGCAGCGCCCGTTTCAGGGCCTCGAAGTCCGGCGGAGGTAGCGATCAGATCGACGCCGAGATCGGTGGCCACCGCGAGGCAGGCGATGCCGCCGACCACGACGTCGCGGTGGGCGTGCTCGGAGCCGAGCGGGCCGTCGAGCGCAATCGCGGCGGCCGCCGGCCCGATCACCGAGATGATCGCGCGAGCATCGGAGACGTCCTCGATCGAGACGTCGCGGCCGACCTTGTACAGCGAGAGGTGGCGGAGCACCGCCGTCGGCCGCGACCGCCTCGGTGTCGATCAGAAATCCGGCGTCGGTGCGCAGGACCCGCATGTCGCCCTGCATCCGACCCTTGCGATCGAGCAGCGCCGCGTAGCAGCCGCTGCCTGGCGCGAGCGCCTCGAGGTCGTTGGTGAGCTGACCCTGGAGGTACTCGGCCGCCTCGGGCCCCGAGACGCTCAGCAGCCGGCGGTCGCGGCGCTCGAGCAGCCCCGCGGACTCGCGCACGGCGCGGTACTGCCCGTCGATCTCGATCTCGGTGGCGCCTTCCACGGTCCGTCGATTCTGACAGGGCAGCGATCCGGGCCTTGCCCGCTTGCCATCCTGGTTTTGATTTGGCAAAATCTCGGTTATGGAGAACCGAAAGGATGAGCAGGCCCGCCCCACACCGGGCGACGAGGAGCGCAAGCGCGGCATCAGTCGCCGCAAGCTGCTCGCCGGCAGCGTGATCGCGACCCCGACGCTGGCCCTGCTTCACGAGACGATCCCGCACCAGGGTTTGCACAGCGCGCTCGGCGGCGACCAGGCGGCGCCGGCGCAGGCCGCCATGGCGCACGGCCTCCATTCCACGGACTCCGGCGATGCCACCCACGGGCATGCGGCCTTCGCAGCAGGGCGCCAGGTCGATCACGCCGCCAACGGCTTCAACCCGACCGACCTGCTGCGGGACTTCGACTACGGCACCACCACGCCGCCTGGCGAGCGGGCGAGTGCTGCGCGAGTGGGAGCTGGTCGCGGTCGAGAAGGAGATCGAGGTGGCGCCCGGGGTCAAGTACCCCGCCTGGACCTACAACGGCCGGGTCCCCGGCCCGACCCTGCGCTGCCGCGAGGGCGAACGCCTGCGGATCAGATTCGTGAACGCCTCGCCGCATCCACACACGATCCACTTCCACGGCGTCCATCCGGCGTTCATGGACGGGACGCCGGGGATCGGCGAAGAGCGGGGCGCGGGGATGATCGAGCGCGGCGAGAGCTTCAGCTACGAGTTCGAGGCCCGGCCGTTCGGGCTCCACCTCTACCACTGCCACGTATCGCCCGCTGGCGTCGCACATCTCGCGCGGGCTCTACGGCGCCTTCATCGTCGACCCCGACGGCCGGCCGGCCTGACGCGGACGAACTGGTGATGGTGATGAACGGCTTCGACACCAACTTCGACGGCTCGAACGAGGTCTACGCCGTCAACACCGTCGGCTTCCACTACATGTCCGACCCGATGCGGGTGCAAGCGCGACGAGCTGGTCCGGATCTACCTCGTCAACGTGCTCGAGTTCGACCCCGTGAACTCGTTCCACGTGCACGCGAACTTCTTCCACTACTACCCGACCGGAACCTCGCTGGAGCCGACCGAGTTCACCGACACGGTGGTCCAGGGCCAGGGTCAGCGCGGGATCCTGGAGTTGAAGCTTCCCCTATCCGGGCCGCTACATGTTCCACGCCCACGTCAGCGAGTTCGCCGAGCTCGGCTGGATGGGCTTCTTCGAGGTGAGCTGACGGCGATGGAGGCGCGCGGCGCAACCGCGTGAGGCGCGGGGCGGGCCGGATGCCGACCTGGCTGCTCGGGCTGCTGCCGCTGCTCCTGATCGCCGCTGCGATCGGAGCCTTTGCCGTCCTCGGCGGCCCCGGGCTCGCTGAGCGGTCGGGCCCGCCGGTCGAGGAGCTGGCGGTGGAGCGCACCGTCCTGCGCCCAGGTGAGATCGAGCTGCACCGTCCGCAACGACGGCCCCGACCCGGTCGAGATCGCCCAGGTGGCGGTCAACGACGGCTACGCGCAGTTCGCGGCCGCCGACGGGCGCACGATCGGTCGCTTGGGCTCGACGACGCTGACGATCGCCTATCCGTGGATCGAGGGTGAGGCGTACACGATCGTCCTCCTGACCTCGACCGGCGGAACCATCGAACACGAGATCCCGGTCGCGACCGAGACGCCCCGACGCCGACGCGGGCTTCTTCGGCCTGATGGCGTTGCTCGGGATCTACGTCGGCGTGATCCCGGTCTCGCTCGGAATGCTGTGGCTGCCGTTCGTGCGCCGGATCGGCGCCGAGTGGCTTCGGGCGCTGATCGCGTTCACGGTCGGCCTGCTCGCCTTCCTCGTCGTCGACGCGACGCTCGAGGGCCTCGAGATCGCCGGCGCGGGGCCGGACGCGTTCGGCGGCACCACGCTCGTCTTCCTCGGCGCGATCGCGGCCTTCCTCGCGCTCGCCGGGATCGATTCGTATCTGCGCGCGCGTCGCGAGCGCGCCGAGGGCGACCGGTGCCGGCGGCGGCTATCTGGCCTTGATGGTGGCGATCGGGATCGGTCTCCACAACCTCGGCGAGGGCCTCGCGATCGGTTCCTCCTACGCCGCCGGGGCGCTCGCGCTCGGGGCCTTCCTGGTCGTCGGGTTCGCGATTCACAACACCACCGAGGGCCTGGCGATCGTCGCGCCACTGGCCTCCGAGGAACCGGGGTTCGGCCGCCTGGCGACGCTCGGCCTGCTCGCCGGCGCCCCGGCGATCCTGGGCGCATGGATCGGGGCTGCGGCGTTCAATCCGAGCGTCGCGGCGCTGCTCTTCGGCGTCGGCGTCGGGGCGATCGTGCAGGTGATCTGGCAGCTGACGCCGGCGATGCGCGACGACGCCGGTCGCGCCCTCCACACCCAGGCGGTGATCGGTCTGTTGTCCGGGGTCGCGGTGCTCTATCTGACCGGCCTGCTGGTCAGCGTCTGATGGCGGCGCGATCGCACACCAGGGGCGAGCGCTCCGCCGCCAACACCGAGGCGGTCGAGGACTACGCGAAGGCGATCTACGCGCTCGCGCGCCGCGAGGACGGACCGGTGGGCACCTCGGCCCTCGCCGACGCCTCGGGGTCTCACCGGGGACCGTGACCGCGATGCTGAAGCGGATGGCCGAGTTGGGCCTGGTCGAGCACCGGCCCTACCACGGCGTGGTCCTGACCGAGGCCGGGGAGCGGGTCGCGCTCGAGGTGATCCGACACCACCGGCTGATCGAGTCCTACCTCGCCGAGGCGCTCGGGATGCCGTGGGACAAGGTCCACGACGAGGCCGAGGTGCTCGAGCACTACATCTCCGAGGACCTCGAGCGGCGGATCGCCGAGAAGCTCGGCGATCCCACGCATCGACCCCCATGGCGATCCGATCCCGAGCGCCGAGCTCGACATCGCCCCCGACGAGACGGTCCGCTCGCCGAGCTCGAGCCCGGGCGCGCGGCGACCTTCGCCCGGGTCTCCGACAGCGATCCGGAGATGCTGCGCTACCTCGCCGAGCGCGGCATCCGCCCCGGCGTCGAGCTCACGCGTCACCGGGCGCCAGCCGTTCGACGGGCCCCTGTTCGTCGAGGTCGCAGGGAGTCGAGCACGCGCTCGGCGGCGAGCTGGCCGCCAAGCGATGCGGGTGAGGTCGCGGAGGCGCAGGTGAACCGCGGAACCGATACCGCGGCCGGCTCGCCCGCGCCGCCGCCGCGCGAGCGCGACGACGCACCACCGCGAGCGCGACGTCGCGCCCGCGAGCGAGGCCACGCGTCGAGGACGGTGCTCCCCGGCGAGGCGGCGGTCGCCGAGGCCGCCCGGCGCTCGCTCGAGGGTCACGCCCGCGGGCCCGGCCCGGGTCTGGCCCTTCCTCGGCCCGGCCTTCATCGCCGCGGTCGCCTACATCGACCCCGGCAACTTCGCCACCAACATCGCCGCCGGCGCGCAGTTCGGCTACCTGCTGCTGTGGGTCGTGGTGGCGGCGAACCTGATCGCGATGCTGATCCAGACCCAGTCGGCGAAGCTCGGGATCGCCACCGGCAAGAACCTGCCGGAGCTGTGTCGCGAGAACTTCTCGCGCCGGACCTCGATCGGGCTCTGGCTGCAGGCCGAGGTAATTGCGATGTCCACCGACATCGCCGAGGTCGTGGGCGCCGCGCTCGGCCTCAACCTGCTGTTCGGCATCGCGCTGTTCCCGGCGGCGCTGATCGCCGGCGCGGGAGCCTTCGCGATCCTCGCGCTGCAGGAGCTGGGGTTTCGCCGCCTCGAGGCCGGGATCGCGGTGCTCGCCGGCGTCGTCCTCGTGTGCTTCGGCTTCGAGATCTTCTGGGCCGACCCCGATCCCGCCCAGGTCGCCGGCCATCTGCTCGTGCCCGGGTTCAGCGGCACGGAGAGCATCCTGCTCGCCACGGGGATCATCGGCGCGACCGTGATGCCGCACGTCGTCTATCTGCACTCGGCGCTCACCCAGCGGCGGATCGTCGGCCGCAACGACGACGAGCGCCGCCGAATCCTGCGCTTCGAGAAGATCGACGTGGTGATCGCGATGACGATCGCCGGCGTCGTCAACCTCTCGATGATGATCATGGCCGCGGCCCTGTTCAACGTCGGCGGCCTGAGCGGAATCGACAGCATCGAGGGCGCCTTTGCCGGCCTTCAGACCGCGGTGTCCGACAACGCGGCGACGATCTTCGGCGTCGCCCTGCTGGCCTCCGGATTCGCCTCCTCGTCGGTGGGGACGATGGCGGGTCAGGTGGTCATGCAGGGATTCATCCAGCGCCGGATCCCGATCTTCCTGCGCCGCGCGATCACCCTCGTGCCGGCGCTGATCGTGCTCGGCGCCGGTCTCAATCCCACCGACGCCCTGGTGATCAGCCAGGTGGTGCTCTCGTTCGGCATCCCGTTCGCCCTGATCCCGCTGCTGCTGATCGCGCGGCGGCGCGAGGTGATGGGCTCGATGGTCAACCCGGCCTGGTTGACCGCCCTCGCGAGCGTCCTCGGCGGCCTGATCATCGCCCTCAACGTCTTCCTGCTGCAGCAGGTCTTCTTTGCCTGAGCCGCGCGGGCGTTAGGCTCCGCGCGATGGGCCTCGCCGACGACTTCCAGCAGGTGCTCGACTCGTTGCCGAGCGACTGGACCGACATCACCTGCGACCTGCGGATCGCCGACGAGGACCAGTACATCGACGCGGCTGTGCTGCTGACGCAGGTCAACGCCCAGCCCTATTCCAAGGCCGAGTGGCACTTCCGGCTCAACGTCGCCCACAGCTTCGGCCACGCGGCCGCCGCGGAGACCGTCAAGGGCACGCTGACGCTGCTCGACGAGCAGGGGATCGGCGGCGAGCTGATCGTCCGCGACGTGCACGAGGGCCGAGCCGAGATCGTGCAGATGTGGGGCCGGCCCGAGTCGGTCAGGCGCGAGTTTCGCGCCCGCCGCTCGCTCTGACCGTGGCCGCCGTCAGGTCGGGCAGCTGCCAGGCCGGTGAGAGGCTGGGGATCACCGAGGCGAACTGGTTCGCGACCACGCGGGCGCGGTTGATCTCCGCGCGCGTCCAGGCGCGCTCATCGCCGCGGTATGCCTCGATGATCCCGAGGCTGTCGCCGCGGCAGACCACCGGAACCATGAGCAGCGAGCGCTCGCCCAGCGCGAGCAGCAGCTCGACCTCGTTCGGGTCGCTGTCGGGATCCCCGACAACCACCTGGACCGCCTCCTGTTCGCGCAGGACGCGGCCGCTGAGCGGATACTCGTCGACTGCGAAGACCGTCTGGTCGGTGCGCTCACCGTTCTCGGCCAGGGTCTCGAGCACCGCGTCAGAGGCATGCCAGGCGGAGAGCACGACCTTCGACGCACCGAGCTCTGCGGCGATCAGGGCGAGCGCGCTCTCGAGGTCCGCGCGCGTGCGCGCGGACGCGAGCCGGGCGCTGAGGTGGACCAGGCGCCGGTCACTGGAGCCCAGTGGGTGGCGCTCGACGGGCATCGAGCTGAAGGACTCGGCGAGTGCATTGCGGCAGAGCTCGGCCGCCTCCGGGGAGATGCCCACCCAGGGTTCGCCCGGACGGGCAAGCGCGTAGCCCTGTCCCCACTGAACGTCGAGGTCGGCGAGCACAGCGAGCTCGTCGAGGCTCTCGATTCCCTCGGCGCAGACGGTGGCGCCGACGTCGCGCGCGAAACGGACGAAGGACTCGACCAGCGCCATTCGAGCCGGGTCGGTATGGATGTCGCGGATCAGCGCCTGATCGAGCTTGACGATGTCGGGTCGCACCCGCATCAACTGCTTCAGCCCGGCGTGGCCCGCGCCGGCGTCGTCGATCGCGATCTGCGCGCCGCGCTCGCGAAGCTCGCTGACGGCCGCCTGCAGGGTGTCGTCGTCGGGTACGAACTCGTGCTCGGTGATCTCGACCACGATTCCGTCGAGGCTCCCGCCAAGAGTTCGGCGGACGACATCGGTGGAGAGCGCCGAGGGGCTGACGTTGATCGCCAGGTGAGTACCCAGGGGTCGCCCGATGGGCTCGAGCGCGGCCTCGATCGCCATCGCCTCGAGCTCGGGTCCGAGACCGCAACCGTGCGCCTGCGCGAACCAGACGTCGGGCGAGCGCATGCTCGAGCCCGGGAACCTCGCCAGGGCTTCGTAGCCGACGACGCGGCCGTTGGCCAGGCAGACGATCGGCTGGTAGACCGGGGAAATCGGGCGACCGCGTTCGAGCAGCGACACGGTCTCGCGCCCGCTGGCGGTCCGACCAGTTGGCGGGCGAATGGCCGGGGTCGAAGCGTCGCGTACGCCCTTTTCCTCCGCGCTTCGCCCAGTACAGCGCGCCGTCGGCGAGCTGGCCGAGTCCCGAGGCGTCCTCGGCGTCGGACGGGTAGGCGGCGAGTCCGGCCGAGCAACCGAGCTCGAAGCCTTCGACCGGGATCGCCGCGATGTGCTCGCGCGCCCGCTCGGCGACCGCGAACGCCGTTTCGGCGTCGGTACCCGGCAGGATCAGCGCGAACTCCTCGCCGCCGACGCGGGCGGCGGTGTCGTTGGCGCGCACGGTCGCCCGCAACGCCGAGCCGACAGCGCTCAGGACGGTGTCGCCGTAGGGATGGCCGTGGGTGTCGTTGATCGCCTTGAAGTTGTCGAGATCGAGCGCCACCAGGGCGACCGGGCGCCGCAGCTCCCGGCCTCGCTCGATCTCCGCGGCAAGGGTCTCGTGGAAGCCGCGGTGGTTGACGAGCCCGGTGAGCGCGTCGGTCGCCGCGAGGCTGCGGAGTCGAGTGTGCTGGCGCTGGATCAGCAGCAGCAGCAGCACCGTCACCAGGAGGCCCGCGATGCCGAGCGGGATCAGGGCTGAGTCGTTGATCTCGCGGCGGACGATGAACACCGCTCCCACCCAGAGCAGCCCGCAGGCCATCGCCGCGGGGATCAGTGCCCGCGATCGCGCCGGAATCGCCTCCACCTTGTCTCGAAATCTGCGTCTACGCATGGGACCTTTGTCCCACCTCCATCGATTCCATCGGCGGCTGGAGGGCGACTCTTGAGCGTGGCTCGAGGCTTCGCATCGCGCACGGCGCCGATCAGGGCGGATACGCTTGGCTCGATGGCCGATCACGCGTCCGCGGACGAGCTGCTCACCTTCGTCGAAATCCCGAAGGGGAGCCGCAACAAGTACGAGTACGACGAGGGGATCGGGCACGTGATCCTCGATCGCTTCCTGTCCTCGTCAATGGTCTACCCGACCGACTATGGCTACCTCATGGGGCATCGCGGACGCGACGGCGACCCGCTCGACGCGATGGTCTGTGTCTCGGAGCCGACCTTTGCCGGCTGCGTGATCCCGGTGAAGCCGATCGCCCTCTTCGTCATGCGAGACGAGAAGGGCGAGGATGACAAGGTCGTCTGCGTTCCCACCCACGACCCGGGCTGGAATACCGCCGAGACGCTCGCCGACATCCCCGAGGCAATGCAGCGCGAGATCACCCATTTCTTCTCGGTCTACAAGCAGCTCGAGGGCAAGGAGGTCCAGGTGGAGGGCTGGCGCTCGCGCGAGGAGGCGCTCGAGGTGATCGCCGATGGGCGCAGGCTGCAGATGGAGCACGACGCCCCGCGGCGCAGCTGAGCTACGCCCCGGCGCCGCCGCACGAACTGAGTCCGGGTCCGGTCCCGCAGGGGCGCTCCGCTCCAGGTCCTCTATAGACTGGCGCCCTCACCGACCGAGGAGGATTTTCGAAAGTGCGGGATAGAGGTCTTGCGGCGTATATCTCGGAGTTGATCGGGACCTTGTTCCTGGTCTTCGTGATCGGCGTCGTGGTGACGCTCTACGTGTCCACCAGCCCGGCCGCCCAGACGGGGTCGGACTTCGCCGTGGTCGGGCTCGTCCACGCGTTCGTCCTCTTCCTGCTGATCATCGGCCTCGGGCAGGTCAGCGGCGGGCACTTCAACCCGGCCGTGACCACGGCCGCCTGGGCGATGCGCCGGATCGACCCGGTCGACGCCGTCGTCTACATCCTCGCCCAGCTCTCGGGCGCCGTTCTCGGGCGCGCTGCTGGTCAAGGGCCTGCTGCTCGACGAGGGCCGCGCGGGCGGCTACGGCAACGTCGAGGTCTCGCCGCTGCTCGGCGGGAACTTCGCCGGCAGCGGTGGTCGAGGGGCTGGGCGCCTTCCTGCTCGTGATGGCGGTGCTCGCGGTGGCGATGAACCCGCGCGCGCGCCAGGAATGGGCGCCGCTGGCGATCGGCACCACGCTCGGCTTCGCCGTGATGATCTTCGGGCCGCTGACCGGTGGCTCGTTCAACCCGGCCCGCTGGTTCGGGCCGGCGCTGATCGACAGCTCGATCGACGGCAGCGACCTGCTCGTCTACGTCGTCGGGCCGATCGTCGGCGCGATGGTCGCGTTCGCCGTCTACCGCTTCGTGATCGCCGGGCCGCAGTACGCCGAGGGCGCGGAGCCGCCGACCTCGGATGTCCGCGGCGTCGCGCAGGCGGTCAAGGACGCCGAGGTCCGCGAGCGCAACGAGTAGCGCGGAGCGCGTCGCCGACGTAGCCGGGCGATCCGCCGCCTGGGTGCCGCAGCGGCGCACCGGGTCGGTAGGTTGTCGGTGTGAAGCGCGTCACCTTCTCGCGCAACTACACGCTCTCGCTCTCGCGCACCTGCCGCTGCTACTGCAAGTACTGCGCCTTCGCCACCCATCGGGCGCACCTCTACGCGCCCGACCGAGGTCGAGCACAAGCTCGACGCAGGCGGTGCGCCGCAACGCCAAGGAGCTGCTGGTGCTCACCGGCGAGGCGCCCGAGGTCAACTCCGAGGTCGCAGCGCGCCTCGCCGACTACGGCCACGCCGACTTCATCTCGTACGTGGTCTGGGCCTGCGAGCGCGCGCTCGAGCGCGGCCTGCTTCCCCACACCAACCTCGGCGTGCTCGACCGCGCCGACCTCGTCCGGCTGCGCGAGGTGACCGCCTCGCAGGGCCTGATGCTGGAATCGATCTCTGAGCGGTTGATGGAGACGGTCCACGCCGGCTCGCCGACCAAGCACCCGGCGCGGCGCCTGGAGACGATCGAGGCCGCCGGCGAGCTTCGGATCCCGTTCACGAGCGGGATCCTGGTCGGGATCGGCGAGACGGAGGACGAGCGGGTCGCCTCGCTCGAGGCGCTCGCGGCCGTCAACGAGCGCCACGGCCACCTCCAGGAGGTGATCCTCCAGAACTACGTCCCGCACCCGCGCTACTACGGCCGCGAGGTGGCCGAGATCGCCGACGAGGCGGCAACCGAGCGGTGGGCAAACCGCGAGCCCTCGCCCAGCCCCCGCACCCCCGCAGGCGAGGCCGAGGAGGTGGCGGGCATTGATTCCGAGCCGCTGCCCGCCTGGGCGACGCCGGTGACCCTCGACGACATGAAGCGCCTGGTCGCCGAGTGCCGGCGGCTGATGCCGGAGGTCGGGATCCAGATCCCGCCCAACCTCTCGGACTGGTGGCTCGACCTGGTCGAGGCCGGCGCGACCGACCTCGGCGGGCTGTCGGCAAACGGCGACCACATCTCGCCCGAGCAGGCGTTCCCGAGCCCGCACCAGGTGCGCAAGCGGCTGTCGCCGCAGGGCTACGCGCTCACCGAGCGTCTCTGCGCCTACCCCCAGTACCTCGAGCCGGAGTGGATGGAGCAGGGCGTCCTCGACGTGGTCAAGCTCAAGTACTGGAGCTTCATCCCGCGCAAGGGATCGGGCCGGCGCTCCGAGCGCACCGTCGATCCCGACCCGGCGCCCCGGGCGATCGAGCGCGGCCGCGCCGGCGAGGCGCTGACGGAGGACGAGCTCACCGCGCTGTTCGCGGAGACCCGCCCCGAGGTGATCGAGCGAGATGCGCGTCGCCGCCGACGAGCTGCGCGCGGAGCTCGCCGGCGATACCGCGACCTTCGTCGTCAACCGCAACGTCAACTTCACCAACGTCTGCGTCGTCGGCTGCGCCTTCTGCGGCTTCGGGCAGGGCAAGCGCTCGCCCGACGCCTACCACGTCAGCGCCGAGGACTTCCAGGCCCGGATCGCCGAGGCGGTCGACTTCGGCGCCGACCGAGATCTGCATGCAGGGCGGGATCCATCCCGACTACACGCTCGAGCACTACGGCGCGCTGGCTGCGCCTGGCCAAGGAGGTGGCGCCGCAGCATCCACCTGCACGCCTACTCGCCGATGGAGGTCCACTACATGTGCGAGCGCTCGGGCAAGTCGCCCCGACGGCGGTCTTCGACTACCTGCTCGAGTGCGGCCTCGGCTCGACGCCCGGGCACGGCCGCCGAGGTGCTCGACGACGGCGTCCGGACGCGGATCTCGCCCAACAAGCTGCCCGGCGGCGCGCTGGGTCGAGATCATCGAGGCCTGCCACCGCTCCGGCCTGCGCTCGACCTCGACCGTGATGTTCGGCCACATCGAGGAGCCCTGGGAGCTGGCCCGCCACATGCGCGTCGTCCGCGAGCTGCAGGAGCGCACCGGGGGGATCACCGAGTTCGTGCCGCTGTCGTTCATCCCGTTTCAGCACGCTGCTCGGCCGCACCCACGGGATCGAGGAGATCTCCCGCGCCGAGAACCTCAAGCACACGGCGGCCTTCCGGCTCGCGCTCGGCAAGACGATCACCAACCTGCAGGCGAGCTGGGTGAAGATGGGGCTCGACGCCGCGACCGAGAGCCTGCGCTGGGGAGTCAACGACCTCGGCGGGACGCTGATGGAGGAGAACATCTCCCGCATGGCGGGCTCCCAGCACGGGGTCCGACTCGAGCCCGCCGAGCTGATCGGCGCCGCGCGGGCGGCCGACCGCACCCCGGCCCAGCGCTCGACCCTCTACGAGATCGTCGAGACGTACTGAGCTCGCGGCGGTGCGGGCGATGCGTGCTCGAGCAGCAGGGCCGGCCGCTCGAAGCGCCTGGACTGCGCCCAACCCCGAGCCCGGCCCCGGCCAGGTCCTGGTACGGGTCGCACGCCTGCGGCGTCTGCCGTACCGACCTGCACGTGGTCGACGGCGAGCTGCCCGAGCCGAAGCTGCCGCTGGTCTCGGGCCATCAGATCGTCGGCAAGGTGGACGAGGCGGGCGAGGGGGCGGACCGATTCTCGGCCGGGGACCGGGTCGGCATCCCGTGGCTGGGCTGGACCTGCGGCGAGTGCCGGTACTGCCGCTCGGGCCGCGAGAACCTCTGCGAGCGCGCCCGGTTCACCGGTTACCAGCTCGACGGCGGGTACGCGGAGCTGGCGGTCGCCGACGAGCGCTACTGCTTCCCGCTGCCCGACGCGAGGCTCGGCCGCCGAGCTCGCGCCGCTGCTCTGCGCCGGGTTGATCGGCTATCGGTCGCTGCGGATGTGCGGCGACCCGGAGCGCCTCGGCCTGCTACGGGTTCGGCGCCTCCGCCCACATCGTCTGCCAGGTGGCCGCCCGGCAGGGTCGCAGAGTGTTCGCGATCACGAGGCCCGGAGACGCCGAGCGGCAGGGCTTCGCCCGCGAGCTTGGCGCCGAGTGGGCCGGCGCGGCGGGCGAGCTCAGCGGAGCCGCTCGAGGCAGCGATCATCTTCGCGCCCGCCGGCGAGCTGGTACCGATCGGCGCTGCGCGCCGTGGCGCCCGGCGGGCACGGTCGTCTGCGCCGGGCATCCACATGACCGACATCCCCTCGTTTCCCTACGAGATCCTCTGGGGCGAGCGCCAGATCCGCTCGGTCGCCAACCTCACCCGCGCGCGACGGTGAGGAGTTCCTCGCCCTGGTCGCCGAGGAGCCGGTGCGAGTGGAGGTGGCCGAGTACCCGCTCGAGCAGCGCCAACGAGGCTCTCGATCGAGCTGAGGCGGGGTAGGGTTCGCGGCGCGGCGGTTCTCCGAACCTGAGAGAGGTGGTGCTCTAGAGCGATGGCCGACGTGACCGTGAAGCGCACAGAGGACTTCGAGGCGGCGTTCGGCGGCGGACTGCTCAAGGCCCGCGCGGGCCTCGGCGTGACCTCGTTCGGGATGGCGGTCATCCTGCTGCCCCCGAACTTCGACAGCTACCCCGAGCACGACCACGCCGCCGGCGGTCAGGAGGAGGTCTACATCGTCCTCGAGGGCGCCGTGACGTTGCAGGCCGGCGGGGAGGAGTTCGTGCTCGAGCCCGGCGTCTTCGCCCGGGTCGGCCCGAACGAGACCCGCAAGCTGGTCACCGGCGAAGGGGGAGTCCGAATACTCGCCCTCGGGGCGGTGCCGGGCCAGGCGTTCGAGGCGGCGAAGTTCACGGACGAGGGCGAGCCGGACCCGTTCACCGTCGGTGCCGGCGGGGACGCCGATGGCTGACGTCACGGTGAAGCGGATCGAGGATTTCGAGGCGATCTTCGGCGGCGGGTTCCGCGCGTCCGCGCCGGGCTCGGCGTCAGCTCGTTCGGGATCGCGGTGATGGAGTTCCCACCGGACTTCGCCGATTACCCCGAGCACGACCAGGCCCACGACCAGCAGGAGGAGGTCTACACCGTGCGTCAGTGGCCGCGCGACCCTGCGAGTCGGGGGCGAGGACCACGAGCTCGACGCCCGGCGTCGGTTCGCGTCGGGCCCGGCGAGCTGCGCAAGATCTCCACCGGGGACGAGCCCGCCCGGGTGCTGGCGATCGGCGGCTCGCCCGGGGCGGCCTACGTCCCTCCCGAGTTCACCGAGGAGGGCGCACCCGACCCGGTCGGGATGAAGCACTCAGCAGCACGCCGGGCTAGCGGAACAGGTCCTCGGCCGCACGGCGCTGGAGAGCGAACGCGGCGCCGGGTCCGTCGGCATCGACTCGCCAACGCCCGGCGCCCACGACCAGCATCACGGGGCAGCTCGACGCCTTGTCGCGCACGAGATCGGCCGCGGCAGCGAGCTGGTCGGCGACCGCGACCGCGGTCGCGGCCAGCGCGCGGCCATGGGAGTCGGCGCGTCCGCGCCAGTCGTCGAGGGCGGTCAGTCCGGCGCAGCCGATCGCGACGTCGGCCTGGCCGATCCGCCACGGACGGCCGAAGCTGTCGGCGATCAGGACGGCCGGCCGGCAGTCGCCGGCCGCCGCGATCTCAGCGCGGATCCGCCGCGCCGAGGCGTCGGCGTCCTCGGGCAGCAGCGCCACGATCCGACTCGCCGGGGACGTTCGAAGCGTCAATGCCGGCGTTGGCGCAGATCCAGCCGCCGTGCGTCTCGACGATCAGCACGCCGTGCTCGGCCCGGACGACTCGCCGCGACTCGCTCAGCACCAGCTCGACCAGGCGCGGGTCCTTGCCGAGCTCGGCGGCCAGCTCGCGCGCCCGCTCGCCGGGCTCGACCTCGCGACAGCGTCCGCATCCGGCCCTCGGCCTTGGAGACGACCTTCTGCGAGATCACCACGACTGATCGTCGGCGAGCTCGTCGCCCGCAGTCTCGGGCGGCGTCGACGATCAGCTCGCCAAGCCGGTCTCCGGCGGCGATCTCCGGGCAGGCCCTGGAGCGCCACGATCTCGACTCGAGCGCTCATTCCCCGGCTCCGATCGGCCCCAGCGCGTCGAGCTCGGCCGCGGTCGCCGGGGCCCGGTCGGGCTCGTGCGTCGAGCGCGTCCGCCAGGACGCCGAGGTCGTCGGGGGTGTCGAGGTCGAGCGCCAACGAGTCGAGCGGCTCGACTCGGCCGCCGAAGCCCCGCGCGCTCGGCCCGGTCCCGGTGGCGCTCCAGCTGCCCTCGCCGAAAGCGGGGCCGATCGCGTCGGGCGGCGACATCAGCAGCGCGTTCGTCCCGCTGCCGTGACGGTCGGGCACGATCGCGACGCGGCCCGGGCGCCATGCGCTCGAGCGCCGCGTCGAGCTCGGCCGGGTCGAGCAGCGGGCAGTCGCCCGGCAGCAGCGCCACGCACCGCGCTCCGTGGGCGAGGGCGCGGATGATCCCGAGCGTGCGCGGCTTCGGAGTGGCCGTGGTCCACCGGCTCGCGGAGCACCTCGAGCGGGGTCTCGGTGGATCTGGCGTGCGCGACGGCGATCCGCTCGGCTCGCCCCTCGCCGGTGACCACGATCACGCGGTCGACCTGTTCGCAGGCCGACACCGAGGCGAGCACGTCGGCGAGCATCGCCTTGACGATCGCGGCGCGTTGGCGGCGGTCGACGGCCTCGAGCAGCCGCTGCTTGGCCTGACCGAAGCGCTTCACCGGGATGATCGCCGTGGCCCTCACAGGGAGCGGGAGAACTCGAGCACGCGCTCGGCGAGCGCTCGCCGGCCGGCGGCGCCCTCCATCAGGGTCGGGCAGGAGAGCGTCGGGATCTCCTCGGGCGGGGAATCGGCGTCGCCGTCGTCGACCACGATCGCGTCGATCACGCCCACATACAGCGACGCGATCCCGGCCGCGCTCGCCGGCCGCCCGAGCGCGGCGACGAAGGCTTCGGTGGGGCCCTTGACCGCCCGGTCGGCGACCAGCGGGCTCACCGCCACCACCTTCCCGGGCGAGGACGCGAGCGCCTCGCGCATCCCGGGCACGGCGAGGATCGGGCCGATCGAGATCACCGGGTTCGATGGCCCGACGATGATCAGATCGGCCGCGGCGAGCGCCGACAGGACCTGCGGCGTGGGCGCGGCGTCCGCGATTCCGTCCAGCTCGACCGCCTCGATCGGCGCCTCGCCGTGATCGAGGATCAGGAACTCCTGCAGGCCGCGCCAGCCGGCCGGCGTCCGGACGCGGGTCCGGACCGGCTGCTCGCACATCGGCAGCACCCGGGCCTGGACGCCGAGCGCCCGGGCGATCTGCGCCTGCGCGTCGGTGAGCGTTCCTCCCTCGGCGATGAAGTGGGTCCGATAGAGGCAGGTGGCGAGATCGCGGTCGGAGAGGCGAAACCAGGAGGGGGCGCCGAGCCGCTCGAGCCGCTCGTGGGCGGCGAATCCGTCGTCGCGGATGCCCCAACCGCGCTGCTCGTCGATCTCGCCGGCGAGCCAGTAGGTGACCAGGTCGGGGTCCGGGCAGACGAGCAGGCCGTGGACCTCGGTGTCGTCGGCGGTGTTCGCGATCACGGCGAGCCGGTCGCCGACCAGTTCCTGGAGCCCGGCGGCCAGCTTGGCGCCGCCGGTGCCGCCGGCCAGGCAGACGACGCTCACGGCCGGATACCGGCCACGCCACGCCCGGTCATTCCCAGTGTTCGGCCTCGGGAAGGCCGCCGATCCGGATCCCGGCGTGGATCTTGTAGCGGGCGTTGATCGAGATCAGAAGCGGCGTCAGCTGCTCGACGATCCGCGCCATCTCCAGCGGGCCAGCGTTGACCGCGCGCAGCCCCGGGATCGCCTCGATCAGGCTGGCGACCTTCGCCTTGTCGGCCTTGCGGTCGCCGCACACCAGCACGTCCTCGTCGAGCTCGGTCGCCGTGTCGGCTAGCGAGGCCGCGCTGACCGTGTGCAGCGCGGCGACGACGGCAACGCCGTCGGGCACCATCTCCTGGGCCTGCTGGGCGGCCGAGCCCTGCCAGACGCCGAGCGTCCGGGTGGCCTTGCCACCCACCGCGGCGGCCAGCGGGACCGTGCAATCGACCAGGATCTGGCCGGGCTCGAGCGCCTCGCGGAGGTTGTTGAGGTTCTCGGACTGGGCGCGGAAGGGGACGGTGAGCAGGACCGCCGGCCCCTGCTTCGCGGCGAGCGAGTTCTCCATCCCCTCGATCTCGGCGTCGGGCGCCAGCTCGGAGAGCTTGCGCGCCGTCTCGGCGGCGCGCTCGGAGCTGCGCGATCCGATGACGACGGCGTGGCCGGCCCGCGCCCAGCGCAGCGCCAGGCCGTAGCCCAGCGCGCCGGTGCCGCCGATGATCGGGATCGCTTCGCCGCCCACCGGGGCGGCAGTCTACGTATGCTCCCCGCCGCGATGAGGCTCGAGGGACGCAAGGCGCTGGTCACCGGGGGCGCGAGCGGAATCGGGGCGGCGATCGCCGCGCGGCTGGCCGCCGAAGGGGCCGAGGTCGTGATCGGTGACGTCAACGTCGAGGGCGCCGCCGAGGTCGCAGCCGAGATCGGCGCTGCCCCCAGCCCGCTCGACGTCACCGAGCCGCAGTCGTCGCGCGACCTGGTCGCCCAGCACGGGCCGTTCGCGATCCTTGTCAACAACGCCGGCACCGACGAGTTCGGCTTCTTCGCCGACACCGACCCCGGCATGTGGGAGCGCATCGTGGCGATCAACCTGACCGGCGTGTTCGCGTGCACGCACGCGGTCCTGCCCGGGATGCAGGAGGCGGGCTACGGGCGGATAGTCAACATCGCCTCCGAGGCCGGCCGCGTGGGATCGAAGGGCTCGGCCGTGTACTCGGCGGCCAAGGGCGGAGTGATCGCGTTCACCAAGGTCATCGCCCGCGAGGGGGCCCGCCACGGCATCACCGCCAACTCGATCGCCCCGGGGCCGATCGAGACCCCACTGCTTATGGGGGCGCTCGAGTTCGGTGAGCTGGGGGAGAAGATCGTCGAGACGATGAAGGCGTCCACCCAGCTGCGCCGGCTCGGCAAGCCGGAGGAGGTCGCGGCAGCCGCCGCCTTCCTCGCCTCCGACGACGCCTCCTACGTCACCGGCGAGACCCTCGGCGTCTCCGGCGGCCTCGGGATGGTCTGATCGACGCGGTTTCGGGGTTGCGTAGCCTTGGCCGTGTGAGCGAGCTGCCGGCGAGCGTGCGGATCCGCGAGGTGGGGCCGCGGGACGGGTTCCAGAACGAGCCCGAGGTGATCCCGACGACCGAGAAGGTGCGTCTGATCGGGATGCTGGGCGCCGCCGGTCTGAGGCGGATCGAGCTGACCTCGTTCGTCCGCGCCGACGTGATCGCCCAACTCGCCGATGCCGAGGCGGTGCTCGAGGGCTACGAGCGCCTCGACGGGGTCGCCTATTCGGTCCTGATCCCGAACGAGCGCGGGCTCGAGCGCGCGCTCGCCCATCGCGATCGCTTCGACGAGGTCAACCTCTTCCTCTCCGCCTCGGAGACCCACAACCAGCAAAACGTCAATCGCTCGATCTCCGAGTCGCTCGATGGTCTCGAGCGGGTGATCGAGCGCTCGCGCGCCGAGCGCCTGCGCTGCGAGGGGGTGATCTCGACCTCCTTCGGCTGTCCCTACGAGGGCGAGGTCCTGCCCCAGCGCGTGCTCGAGATCGCCGAGCGCCTGGCCGCCGCCGGTTGCGCGGAGGTCGCCTTCGGCGACACCACCGGGATGGCGAATCCCCGCCAGGTCGCCGAGTTCTTCGCCGAGGCGCGCGAGCGCCTCCCCGGGGTCGAGCTCACCGCCCACTTCCACAACACGCGGGGCCAGGGCCTCGCCAACGTCCACGCCGCGCTCGAAGCGGGGATCGACTCTTTCGAGGCGGCCTTTGGCGAGCTCGGGGGGTGCCCGGTGCCACCCGGCTCGACCGGGAACGTCTCGACCGAGGACCTGGTCTCGATGCTCGAGGAGATGGGGATCGACACCGGGGTCGACCTGCCGGCGCTGATCGAGGCCTCGCGCGCGGTCCAGGAGGTGCTCGGCAGGCCGCTCGGCGCCCACGTGCTGCGCGCCGGGCCGGTCGACTGGACGGGCGCGTAGGCTGTTGGGCGAGATGCGCAGCGACGCCTTCCGCGCGGCCGCCGAGGCCAAGGACTTCTCGCAGCTCGACGATCTGTTCGCCGAGGACGCCGTCTTCCGCAGCCCCGTCGTCTACAAGCCCTACCAGGGCCGCGAGGCGATCAAGCTGCTGCTCGGTGCCGTGGTGCAGGTGTTCGAGGACTTCCGTTACGTGGACCAGGTCGAGACCGGTGACACCGCGGTGCTGGTGTTCGAGGCTCGGGTCGGCGAGCGCGAGGTGCAGGGGGTTGACATCCTGCGCTTCGGCGCCAACGACCGCGCCGTGGAGATGACCGTGATGGTGCGGCCGATGAGCGGCATGCACGCGCTCGCCGAGCGGATGCAGCAGATGCTCGAGGCCGCTGGCGCCGCCCCGCCGGCTTGACCGCGCCCCACCCGCCGAAAGCGGCCATCCGGCCCGGGCGACCGGACGACGTCGACGGCCTCGCCGAGACCGCGGTCGCCGCCTGGCGGGAGGGATTTCGCGGGATTGTTCCCGAGGAGGTCGATCCGCGCAGCGCGTGGCGCCCCGCCCGGATCGCCGAGCGGCTGGCCGGGGCATCGAGGGACGGCAGCGCGATCCTCGCCGCCGAGGTCAACGGACTTGTGCGCGGCCTGGCGCTCTACGGCCCGAGCCGGGATCGAGGTGCCGCTCCCGGCGAGGGCGAGATCGTCGCCCTCTACGTGCATCCCGATAACTGGCGCCAGGGCCTCGGGCGCGGCCTCGTCGAGGCGTCGCTCGACGAGCTGGCCCGCGGCGGCCACGTCGAGGCGATCGTCTGGACGCTCGCCGAGAGTCCGCGCAACCTCGCCTTCTATGGGGCCCTCGGCTTTCACCGCGATGGCGGCACCCAGCGCCGGCCGAGCTTCGGGAGCCCGCTGGAGGTCCGCTTCCGGATGCCGCTCGCCTGCCGCAGTCAGGCCGGCGAGCGGTAGGCTCCGCGGCCGCCCTTCAACCGACCGGAGGACTAGCGATCAGATGGACATTGCGAAGGTAGGAGTTGTCGGCTGCGGCATCATGGGCCACGGAATCACCCAGATCTGCGCCCAGGCTGGCTGGGACGTCGTCGTGCGCGAGATCGACCAGGATGCGCTCGACAAGGGGATCGCGAAGATCGACAAGCAGCTCACGCGCGCGGTCGACAGGGGCAAGCTCGAGCAGGCGGATGCCGACGCGATCAAGGGGCGGATCAACGCCACCCTCGACTACGGTGAGCTCGCCGACTGTGACCTCGTGATCGAGGCGATCACCGAGGATCTCGACCGCAAGCTCGAGATGTGGCGAGAGGTCGACGCGATCGTCAAGCCGGAGGCGTTCTTCGCCACCAACACGTCGTCGCTGGCGGTCGCCGACCAGGCCGCCGCGACGAGCCGGCCCGAGAAGTTCCTCGGCTTGCACTTCTTCAACCCGCCGCAGGTGATGGCGCTGCTCGAGGTGGTTCGCGCCCCGCAGAGCGGCGACGAAGCGATCAACCTCGGGTTCGCGCTGGGCGAGAAGTTGGGCAAGACGAGCGTCGCCGCCGGCGACAACAGGGGCTTCATCGTCAACCGGCTGCTGGTGCCGTACATGCTCGACGGTATCCGCGCCTTCGAGGAGGGCGTCGGCTCGATCGAGGACATCGACAAGGCGGTGGTCGCCGGCAGCGGCAATCCGATGGGGCCGCTGACCCTGTCGGACTTCGTCGGTCTCGACACGCTCGCCTCGATCGCCGACATCATGGTCGAGGCGTACGGGGATCAGCGCTTCTCCCAGCCCGACACGCTGCGGACGCTGGTCGGGGCCGGCCACCACGGGCGCAAGTCGGGCCGCGGCTTCTACGACTACTCGGGTGAGAAGCCCGTCGCAAAGGATCCGAGCGAGTAGGGCGGGCCGGGCGGGGGCGCTACCCTCGCCAGAGTCCACCGCAGGAGGCAGCCTTGGACGGGCACCCGATCGATCGGCTTCGCAACCCCGCTTTCTCGCACGCAGTGCGCGGCTATGACCGCCACGAGGTGGATGCCTTCCTGGTCGAGATCGCGGACTGGCTCGAGCGCGGCGGCGAGGAGCAGGCCGGCTCCGAGCGGGTGCGAGATGAGCTGGCGCGGGTGGGCGAGCAGGTGGCAGACATCCTCGTCGACGCTCACGAGGCCGCCGAGGAGATCCGCGAGGACGCCTCCGCCGGGGTGCGCCAGAGCCTCGTCAGCGCGAATGCCACAGCGGAGACGCTGCGCGCCGAGGCCGGTGAGTACGCCGACCTGACGCGCACCGACGCCGACGTCTACGCGCGCCAGGTCCGGGTCGACGCCGAGGCCGACGCCGACCGGCTTCGCGCGGACGCGAACCAGCGCAAGCGCGACGTCGAGGCGGTGATCTCGGACCTCGAGGAGCGGCGCGATGCGGTGCTCGCCGAGCTGGAGCGGCTCGCCAGCGGGATCGCCGGGACCGCGACGGCGCATCGTGTGCCGGCCCCGCCCGGGGACGCACCGGAGCCGGAGGCGGCCGATCCGGCGTCCAGTCCCGGCAGCTCCTCGTAAGGTTTTTCCGGCTTCTGCCGATGGGCTTGGCGGTGGACCGTGCCCGCGGTGCGGTTGGTGACCCAGAAGGGGGAAGCAGGCCTTGCAAGACGAGATCGCGCGAATCCGGGGCGCCGAGTTCAGTTCGGCGGTTGAGTCGACTCCCTCGTTCACCCTCTCGCGGCGCGGATACGATCGCGACGAGGTCGATCGCTTCCTGGCGGAGCTTGCCGACCGTCTCGAGCAGGGAGAGCTCGAGCGGGTCGAGGCGCCCCAGCCGCCGCGCTCGGACGCGATGCGACGCGAGCTCGAGCTGATGAGCCAGAAGACCGTGGAGCTGCTCGCCCAGGCCGAGGAGAGCGCCGAGCGGGTGCGCTCGGAGGCGACCCAGGAGGCGAGCAGGGTGCTCTCGCGTGCGCGAGAGGACGTGGGGGGAGCCAAGCAGGCCGCCGAGGAGGCGCGCCAGGCGGCCGTCGCCGACAGCGAGCGAGTGACGCGGGAGGCAGATGCCTATGCCGAGCGCGTGCGTGCCGAGGCCGAGGCGGATGCGAAGGCGCTGCGGTCGCAGGCGGCATCCGAGCTCGCCGAGGCGGTCGATCGCGCCGAGGTCGCCGCGCGTGCGTCGGTGGAGGCAGATGACGAGCAGCGCGCACAGCTCTCGGCCGAGCTGGTCGAGCTCACCGCTCGGCGTGACGCCGCGCGCGACGAGCTGCGCAAGATCGCCGGCGTGCTCGCATCCGCGGTCGGCGCCGCCGAGGTGGACGAGCCCGAGGCTCAGCCGCCGCTGCGCGCGGTATAGACCTCCTCCGGGCGCCGACGCTCATAGACTCCCCGGGGATGAGCGAGACTCGCTCCGGAAGCGAATTCGAGCGCGCGCTCGCCTCCGCCCTGGCGGGCGGCCCGGAGCGCCATCACCTGAAGACCGCCGAGCAGGGCAAGCTCCCAGTTCGCGAGCGGCTCGAGCGGCTGGTGGATCCCGAGACCTTCGCCGAGGAGGCCCTGTTGGCGAACTGGGACGCGGAGGGCCTCGGCGCCGACGGGGTGGTCACCGGCCTGGCGCTGATCGGCGGGCGCAAGGTTTGCCTGATGGCCAACGACCCGACCGTCAAGGCAGGATCCTGGGGGCCGAAGACGGTCGAGAAGATCCTCCGCATCCAGGAGCGTGCTCTGGCGCTCGAGCTGCCGATGATCTACCTGGTGGACTCGGCCGGGGCACGGATCACCGACCAGGTGGCGATGTTTCCGGGCCGCCGCGGCGCGGGGCGGATCTTCCACAACGAGGTCAGGCTCTCGGGCCGCGTGCCGCAGCTCTGTCTGCTCTTCGGCCCCTCGGCCGCCGGCGGCGCCTATATCCCCGCGTTCTGCGACGTGGTGATCATGCGCGAGGGCAACGCGTCGATGTACCTTGGCTCGCCGCGGATGGCCGAGATGGTGATCGGCGAGAAGGTGACGCTCGAGGAGATGGGCGGGGCGAGGATGCACACCGGCGTCTCGGGTTGCGGCCACTTCCTGGTCGAGACCGACGCCGATGCGATCGAACTGGCCAAGCGCTACCTGTCCTACATGCCCGCCAACTGGCGCGAGGCGCCCCCGGCCGCGCCCCCCGCCGAGCCCGAGGCCGAGCGCAGCGTCGCCGAGATCGTCCCCGCCGACGAGAAGACCGCCTTCGACGTCAAGGAGCTGATCGCGGCGATTGACCGACGCCGGATCGTTCTGCGAGGTCCAGGCCCGCTGGGCGAGGGAGCTGGTGGTCGGCTACGCGCGCCTCGACGGGCGGGCGATCGCGATCGTCGCCAACCAGCCGAAGTACAAGGGCGGGGTGCTGTTCGTCGACTCCGCCGACAAGGCGGCGCGGTTCATCATGACCGCGAACGCCTTCAACCTGCCGCTGCTCTTTCTCGCCGACGTCCCGGGGTTCATGATCGGCACCGACGTCGAGCGCCAGGGGATCATCCGCCACGGCGCGAAGATGATCAGCGCCGTCTCGGAGGCGACGGTGCCGAAGCTCTCGGTGATCGTCCGCAAGGCCTACGGCGCCGGGCTCTACGCGATGGCCGGGCCGGCGTTCGAGCCCGACTGCTGCATCGCGCTGCCCACCGCCTCGATCGCGGTGATGGGCCCAGAGGCCGCGATCAACGCGGTCTTCTTCAACCAGATCCAGGCGATCGACGACCCCGACGAGCGCGAGCGGTTCGTGATCGAGAAGCGCGACGAGTACGCGGCCGACATCGACATCCTCCACCTCGCCTCGGAGATGGTGATCGACGCCGTGATCGAGCCCGATGACCTGCGCGCCGAGTTGATCCGCAGGTTCACGCTGGCGGAGTCCAAGGACCGGCGCTTCTCCGAGCGCCGCAACCCGATCACGCCGGCCTGAAGCAGCCGCTCAAGCGAGCGTCAGGCGGGCGATCGCGCCGATACCGACGACGACGACCAGCGCCCGCAGGGCGGTCGGCGAGAGTCGCCGGCCGTACCGGGCGCCGAACACGCCGCCGACGATCGAGCCGGCGGCGATCAGGCCCGCGACACCCCAATCGACGTCGGCGGCGAAGACGAAGATCACCCCGGCGGTGAAGTTGACCAGCCCGGCAAGCACGTTCTTGAGCCCGTTCAGGCGCTGCAGCGAGTCGTCGATCGCGATCCCGAGGATGCCGATCAGGAGGATCCCCGTCCGGCCCCGAAGTAGCCGCCGTAGACGGCGCTGGATCCGATCAGCCCGCGGAGGGCGACCCCGTGCTCATGCTCGGGGCGCCGCCGATGGGCGAGTGCCCGGTCGAGGCGCGGTTGGGCGACGACCAGTGCGAGCGCGATCGCGATCAGCGCCGGAACGATGGCGTCGAAGGCTGAGGAGGGGAGCACAAGGAGCAGCGTCGCGCCGACGACCGCCCCGGCGACGGAGAAGCCGGCGAGCCCGATGATCCGGCGTCGTTGGCCCTCGAGCTGGCGGCGGTAGCCATGGACCCCGGCAACGGCGCCGGGGACGAGGCCGATGTTGTTGGAGACGTTGGCGGTCAGCGGTGGGTAGCCGAGCGCGATCAGGACGGGAAAGGTCAGCAGGGTGCCGCTGCCGACGACGGCGTTGATCGCGCCGGCGCCGACGCCGGCGGCGAGGATGGCGAGCGCGTCGAGTGGCTCCATGGGCGGGCGAGGCTAGCCGCCGAAGGCGTTGCGGAACAGATCCGGCATTAGTCTCAACCGATGGCGCGACTGGCTCTTGTCGGCGGCGGATCGCTTCGGGGCATCGACCTCCCCGACGGCGACTTCGAGCTGCTCGCGCGCCACGGCACCGATCCCTACGTCCTCCCGCACCGCATCGACCACGCCGCCAACATGCGCGGGCTGACGGCTGCCGGATGCGACCGGGTCCTGGCTGTCGGCTCGGTCGGTGGCCTGCGACCGGAGCCGGGCCCGGGGGCCCTGGTCTGTCCCGACGACTTCATCGCCCTCGACGCCGAGCCGCTGACGACGCTCGCCGGTCCGGCGGCCCACCGCGTGCCCGGCTTCGACCCGGGGTGGCGGGCCGAGGTGCTCACGGCCTTCGCGGCGGTGGGGACCGATGCCCGGGACGGCGGCGTCTACTGGCAGGCCCGTGGCCCCCGGCTGGAGACGCCCGCCGAGATCCGCTTCGCCGCCGGGCACGCGGACGTGATCGGGATGACGATCGCCTCCGAGTGCGTGGTCGCGGGCGAGCTGGGCCTGCGCTACGCGGCTGTCTGCGTGATCGACAACCTCGCCAACGGGGTCGGGGAGGGCGAGCTCACCCTGGCGGAGGTCGAGGCCAACCGCGCCGCGAACCGCGGACCTGCTCGCGGCGGCGCTCGGGGGCGCGCTGGCCGCGCTTGCTTGAATCCCTCCATGCCACTGACGGTCAGCGGGGCGTTGCTCGATGGAGAGCCCGTCGGCCTGCGCGCGTCGGACGGTCTGATCGAGGCCCTCGGCCCCGCGGTCGAGCCGCTGCCGGGCGACGAGATCCTCGACGCGACCGGCCTCGCGATCGTCCCCGGCCTGATCAACGCGCACACCCACGCCGCGATGACCTTGTTTCGAGGCTACGCGGACGACCTGCCGCTGATGGACTGGCTCGAGAACCACATCTGGCCCGCCGAGCAGCGCCTGGAGCGCGAGGACGTCTACTGGGGCGCCCGCCTCGCCTGCATGGAGATGGCGCGATCGGGGACGATCCGCTTCTGGGACATGTACTGGAAGCAGGCCGAAACGGCGCGGGCGGTCAAGGACGCCGGCCTGCGCGCGGTGGTCGGCGCACCCCTGATCGACGGCAAGGACCCCGACGGCGCGCCCCGGCTGCTGGAGAAGGCCCGGCGGACGATCGACGAGATCGAGGAGGCCGGCGAAGGGGCGGTTCGGGCGGCGCTGGCGCCGCACGCGGTCTACACGGTGTCCGAGCCCTCGCTGCGCGGGATCGCGGAGATCTCGGCCGAGCGCGAGGTCCCGGTCGAGATCCATCTCTCCGAGACCGAGGGTGAGGTCAGCGCCTGCCTCGGTGACACGGGCCTACGGCCGGCCCACTACCTCGACCGCTGCGGGCTGCTCGGCCCGCGGACCCTGCTCGCGCATTGCGTCTGGCTCGACCGCGACGAGATCGATCTGATCGCCGAGCGCGGCGCGACCATGGTCACCAACCCGGTCGCCAACCTCAAGCTCGCCGTCGGCGGCGTGTTCCCCTACCTCGAGGCGCGCGACGCCGGCGCTCAGGTCGGGCTCGGTACCGACGGCGCGGGCTCCAACAACTCCCTCGACCTGCTGAGCGACGTGAAGACGTTCGCGCTGATGCAGAAGCATGTCGCAGCCGACCCAGCGGCGATCACGGCGGGCGAGGCGTGGGAGATCGCCACCGGGCAGCGCTCCGAGCTGCTCGGGGGCCGGCCGCCGGGCGTCGGCGCGCCCGCGGACTTCGCCCTCGTGAGGCTCGACTCGCCAGGCCTCGCGCTCGGCGCGCTCGATGCTGGGCTCGTCTACGCCGCCGACGCCTCGGCGGTCGCCAGCACGGTCGTGGGCGGGCGGGTCGTCTACCGCCAGGGCGACCGGACCGAGGCCGACGAGATCGTCGCCAAGGCGCGCGAGCGAGCCAAGGCGCTGCTCGGCTAGGAGGATCCGAGCTCGGACGAGAGCTCGACGAAGAAGTCGAGCGCCGCCGGGTTGGCCAGCGAGTCCTTCGACGCCGCCTGCTCGGGCGGGGTGCCGGTCAGAATCCGCTTCACCGGCACCTCGAGGATCTTGCCGCTCAGGGTCCGGGGCACCTCGGCGATCTCATAGATGCGGTCGGGGACGTGGCGCGGTGAGCACCGCTCCCGGATCCGCCTGGCGATCTCCTTGGTCAGCGTTTCGTCGAGCTCGGCGCCGTCGGCGAGGACGACGAACAGCGGCATCCAACCCTCGGTGCCGGGCCTGGGGATGTCGACGACGAGCGCGTCTGTGATCTCATCCAGCGAGGCGACGGCGCGATAGATCTCGCTCGTGCCCATGCGGACCCCCGATCGGTTGATGGTCGAATCCGAGCGCCCGTAGATGATCGCGGTGCCGCGCGATGTGATCTCGATCCAGTCGCCGTGGCGCCACACTCCCGGGAACATCTCGAAGTAGGAGGAGCGGTAGCGCTCACCATCGCGGTCGCCCCAGAAGAAGACCGGCATCGAGGGCATCGGCTCGGTGATCACCAGCTCGCCGACCTCGTCGATGAGCGCCTCGCCCGCCTCGCTCCAGGCCTCCACGGCGCAGCCGAGCGAGCGCCCCTGAAGCTCGCCGCGATAGACGGGCAGGATCGGCACGCCGCCGACGAAGGCGGTGCAGACGTCGGTGCCACCCGAGGTCGAGAACAGCCAGGTGTCCTCTCCGACGTGATCGTAGATCCACTGGAAGCCCTCGGGCGCGAGCGGCGACCCGGTCGAGCCGATTGAGCGCAGCGCGGAGAGGTCGCGGCCCTCGCCGGGCTCGAGCCCGTCCGTCATGCACGCGGCGACGTAGCTGGCGCTCGGTGCCGAAGCAGGTCACGCCCGCATCCTCGGCCAGATCCCAAAGCACCCCCATCTCGGGGTGGCCGGGGCTGCCGTCATAGAGCACGATCGAGGCCTCGGTTGCGAGTACGCCGACGAGGAAGTTCCACATCATCCAGCCGGTGGTGGTGAACCAGAAGACGCGGTCGCCGTCTTGGGCGTCGAGGTGCAGGTTGAGCTTCTTCAGCTGCTCGAGCAGGATCCCGCCGTGGCCCTGGACGATCGCCTTCGGCAACCCGGTCGTCCCCGAGGAGTAGAGGACCCAGAGCGGGTGCTCGGCGGCGACCTGCTCGAAGCCGATCTCGCCGGCCTCGCCGGCGCCGAGCAACTCGTCCCAGGTGATCGCATTGCGAAGCGCCGAGAGGTCGGGATCAGGGTCCAGATAGGGCAGGCAGATCGTGTGGCGGACGGACGGCATCTCGGCGAGCAGGCCGTCGACGATCTCGCGGCGGTCGAAGTCGCGGCCGTTGTAGCGGTAGCCGTCGACGCACAGCAGCACCTTGGGCTCGATCTGGGCGAAGCGGTCGATCACGCTCGAGGCGCCGAAGTCCGGTGAGCACGAGGACCAGATCGCGCCGAGCGAGGCGGTGGCGAGAAAGGCGATCAGCGTCTCGGGCAGGTTCGGCATGTAGGCGACCACGCGGTCGCCGGGCTCGACCCCGAGCTTGCGCAGCGCCGAGGCGCAGAGCGCGACCTCCTCGCGCAGCTCACCCCAGGTCAGCGAGTCGAGCTCGCGCAGCTCCGATGCGTGCTGGATCGCGAGCCGTTCGGCCGGCTTGCCGGCCAGCAGGTTCTCGGCGTAGTTGAGCCGGGCGCCGGGGAACCGACTGCGCGCCGGGCATCTCGCGCAGGCCGAGCACCTGGTCGTAAGGCGCCGAGGCGCGCACATCGAAGAACTCCCAGATCGACTCCCAGAAGTCCTCGAGCTCGGCGACCGACCAGCGCCAGAGGGCGTGGTAGTCGCCGCCGAAGCGCAGGCCGCGCTCGGCCTCGAGCCAGCGCATGTAGCGGGTCATGTTGGAGCGATCAATCGCCTCGGGGGAGGGTTCCCAGAGCAGTTCGCCGCGCTCCGCGCCGTCCGCGGTGGTGACGTCGCTCACGCGCCCGTTTCTATCATTCGGCGGCGCGGGTCCTGATCCGGCGGCGCAGACGCCGCTTCGGCGCTTCGGTGGTGCCCGTCCCCCGCCCGACGTCGCGATCGAGCCGGCGGATCAGCTCGAGGGCGAACTCATGGCCGCGCTCGAGCGCCTGCGGGTCGAGGGTCGTCCGGCACGTCGCCGGGCAGCGATGGTGGGGGACGGAGCCGTCGGCGTCGAGGCACGGTGAGCCCGATCGAGCGAAAGCCCGCGATCCGCGGCGGTACCGAGTCCCCGGCGAGCCCGTGTCGCAGCGGCGCGGCGCCGAAGCGATTCTCGCCCTCGCGGTCGGCGGTCGGCGATCGCCTCGCAGAGCTCGATCAGGCGACGGTCGCATCGCGTAGCTCGTGATCCAGCCAGCGGCCGTCTCGTAGCGAACCTGGCCGTTGCCGAGCGTGTCGAGGACGAGGAAGAAGGTGCTCTGAGGCTCGAGTTGCTTGCGATGTGCGCGCACGAAGGCGCGCATCCCCTCCTGCATCCCCTCCTCGCCCCCGTCGAGCAGGAGCCAGACGTCGAGGTTCCCGGCCGGATCGGATTCGAGCCGCTCGGCGAGCGAGAGCGCGGTCGCCACGCCGGAGGCATTGTCGTTGGCACCCGGCACGACCGGCGAGAGCTCGATCTCGACCAGGGCGAAGATGGCGACCAGCAGCACGAGGGTGAGCGGGAGCTGGAGCACGGAGATCGCGACCGAATCCACGCCCGCCATCCGCGCTCCGAGCAGCGGCAGCAGCAGCGCGAGCGTCCAGAACAGGACCCGAAACGGTCCCAGCGCCGGATGGCGCTTGGTGAGCCGGGCGACCCGGCGTGCGCGCGCCGGGGTGAAGGCGGCGCCGCTTCGCGCGGCGTCGAGGTGCGCGCAGATGATCAGGCGAGGGGCGCCCGGGTCGCGCCCGGGGGAGACGACGTTCTGCGAGGCGCGGCGAAAGAACAGCGAGCGCACGAGGTAGAGGCGGTACTCGAGGTCGAGGTACATCGACGTCGCGGCGAGCAGCACGAGGGCGAAGCCGAGCGCGGGGAGCTGTATCGCCACCAGGCTGCCGGCGAAGCCGAGCAGGCAATGGGCGGCCTGGATGTAGCCCGTACTGGGGGTGGACGTAGGTGGGCTCGATCTCGGCCTTGCGTCCGAGCTCGCGCAGCCGCTCGGCTGACGCGGTTGGCGGCCCGCCGCTCGGCGTCGGTGCCCGCGAGCCGGCCCTCGAACGAGCACAGCTCGCGAATGATCTCGATGCGCCCCTCGACGTCCACGAGCCGGGGATTATCGCCGCAGCGCCGCGGCTCAGCGCTTAGGCCCGATGTGGCGGTCCATGAGCGCCACCGACTCGCGGCGAGCGACTGAGATCGTCCAGCGGTTCATCGGCCGCCACTCGACGCCCACCCGGTCGCAGTACTCGCAGAACAGCCCGCGGATGTCGTCCGAGCGGTTGGAGAACTCGTAGCGGGGATAGCGGTAGGTCTTCTTCGGATGCCTGATCGTGTTGATCGACCGGCAGCCGTCGGAATGGACCAGGCCGCGCAGGAATCGCCACGGGTAGCGGTCGAGGATCTGACGTTGCCATCCCTGGAGCTCGATGCGGCGCTGATGCTTCATCCCCGGTCCGTGCTGCGGGAACATGCACGGCCAGTGGCGGGAATATGAGTGCGGTACGTCGAGCCTCTCCGTTGGTGATTGGATCACGCTCACCTTGCTCGCAGGCATCGTGATCGTGATCGCCGCGACGCACTCCGCGACTATCCCTGGATAAGCCCGATCCAGAAAGACACGGAGTCGGTAGACGTCGCGACGATGTCTGACGATGTAGCCATCTCCCAGGTAAAGGCCGAGCAAGTAGGCGTAGGTGAAGTCAGTCACGCGCGGGACCGGAAACCGGTAACCGGCACAACGCAGGCACGTGCCCGCGCGTCGTCGAAGGCCGGCCTCCGGAGGTCGCCTCCTCGTTCCAGCATCGAAGTGTCGCCCTCGAGATCCCGACCCGCTTGGAGGTCTGGCTGTAGTTGAAGCCGGCCCGGAGCAGCGCGAGGGCCCGCTCAACCTCAGCCGGTTCGTACATCGGTTTCCATGCGGCGGGTGGGATTCGAACCCACACGTGCTTTCGCACAGCGGCTTTTGAGACCGCCGCCTATGCCGTTTGGCCACCGCCGCGTATCCCTCATTCTGACGACTCTAGGAACCGCTGTGTGACCCGTGGTGCGCGGGGAGCGCCGAGACCGTGCCGATCCTGCATTGTGCACGCGGTCGCTACGGTGATTTGACATGTGCGGGCGCTACACGCTGACCAATCCGGACCCGATGCGTCTGCGCGCCCGCTTCGACATTCTCGAGTCGATCGAGGTCGCCGACGAGCCGCGCTTCAACATCGCGCCGACCGACCCCGTCCTCGCGGTGCGGCTGGTCGACGGGGTCCGCGATCTCGGTCGGCTGCGGTGGGGCCTGGTGCCGGGCCACTGGGCGGCGGAGAAGGGCGGGCGGCCGCTGATCAACGCCCGGGCCGAGTCGATCGCCACGCAACCCGCCTTCGCCGAATCGTTTCGGGAACGTCGCTGCCTGATCCCGGCTGACGGCTTCTACGAGTGGCTCACCGACGAGCGCGGCAAGCGCCCGGTCTGGCTCAGCCGACCCGACAGCGATCTCTTTGCCTTCGCCGGGCTGTGGGCGGATCTGCACCGCAAGGATAGGGAGGAGGTTCTGCACAGCTGCGCGATCGTCACCTGCCGGCCGAACGAGCTCATCCTCCCGATCCACGACCGGATGCCGGTGATCCTGGATCGTGAGGCGGAGGCCGCCTGGCTCGACCCGGACGGGTCGCCCGAGCGGCTGCTCGACCTGCTGGCGCCGGCGCCCGAGGACGCGCTGGTCGCCCGTGAGGTCTCGGACCTGGTCAACAACGTGCGCGAGGACGGGCCGGCGCTGATCGAGCCCCGCGAGGAGCAGGGCGCGCTCTTCTAGGCGCGCGCAGCAGTGCGCTCAGGCGGGTAGGGGCGCGGCGCCGGTGTCGTCGCCCTCGCCGTGCAGCGGGCGGCCGCCGACCGGGCGCTCCTCCTCGACTTGCCACTCCTGGTTGAAGCCGATCATCGCGACGATGATCAGCAGCAGCTGGACGGGGACGAGGATCAGGGTCAGCAGGCCGAGCAGATCCGAGGGCAGCGCCGGCGAGTCGAGGCCGTCTTTGGCACGCGCGAACCACTCGGGGGCCGAGATCGCGGCGAAGATCGCGAGGATGATGGCCAGCGACGCTGCCACCGGGAGCACGCCGCGGTTCCAGCGCGAGATCAGGAAGGCGAAGCCGATGTACAGGGCCGCCCAGATCAGTGACATCAGCGCAACGCTGGCGCCCAGCAGCCGTTCCCAGCCGCCGATCGTGATGATGATCAGCAGCGCCGCGCTGACGAGGAGGACGAAGGCGATTACCGCCTTCATCGTCTTCGCCTCGGCCTTCTCCCGGTTGGGATGCCAGAGCTCGTAGCCCGATCGGGCTTCCTCGACCTGCATCGCCGCAAGCATATGCGCTGCCGCGGCCACGCGAGGGCTGCGAGGCGTCCGTCGAGGCTGGATGCGGGCGGAGGGACTCGAACCCACACGCTCTTGCGAGCACCGGGACCTAAACCCGGCCTGTCTGCCAAATTCCAGCACGCCCGCGGGCCTTGCGATTGTAGAAGCGGCGGCCCCCCGCTGCCCGCGCTCACTCCCGGCCGTCGGCGGATTGAGGACCGAGTGGCGCGTCTACACTCCAGGCCTCCGGGGCAGTAGCTCAGCTGGTGGTAGCGCCGGTCTCCAAAACCGGAGGTCCCAGGTTCGAGTCCTGGCTGCCCCGCTTCGCTCCCGCACCGCCGCAACTCGGCGGCGGAATATGGGTTCATGGAGTTGGCGCGCCGGCAGGGGCGCGCTGCTTTTCTCACCCGCGACATGGCTCTGAAGCGCAAGGCAGGACGGCGGATGGTGGCCGTGGCGACGACGCTCGCCGCGGTCGTGGTGGCGCTGCTCGCGGCGGTTGCTATCGCGGCACGGCCGCAAGCTGCGGCCGTCGCGGCGGGAACCGGGGCGGTGGCGTGTGCGGGCGCCGAGAAGCCGGCCGATGTAGTCGGCAGGCGGCAGCTGCGCAGGTCGGTGCGCTGTCTGCTCAACGAGGAGCGCGCGGTCCGGGGCCTCGGCGCCCTGGCTCGAGTCGAGAGCCTGCAGAACGCGGCGCAGAGACACAGCAAGGTGATGGCCGCCACCGACTGCCTCGCGCACCGCTGCGCGGGTGAGCCCGACCTCGAGGCCCGGGTGCGCAAGGCCGGCTACTTCGAGGGCGCGCAGACGTGGCAGTACGCGGAGAACACCGGTTGTGGCTCCACCGCGGCGGCGATGGTCTCCAACTGGATGGACAGCGGCTTCCACCGGGTCAACATCCTCGAGCGCAAGTTCGGCGATCTCGGCGTCGGCGTCGTCGACGAGCGAGTCAAGGGGCGGTGCGCCAAGGGCTACGCCACGTTCGCCGTCGTCCTCGGCCTGCGCGAAGTCGTCAAATGAGCCGAGCGACCCCGGGCTGCGCCCCGTGGACGCTCAACTGACGCAGCAGCACGGACTTCAAGCGTTGTCCGGCTCGCGCCGACGAGTCTTCCGATGGCGTTTCGGCCCGGGGACATCGCTCGCGCGCTCCTGGTCGCCCTCGCGGCGACGCTGATCGGCCTGGCCTTCTCGCCGCTCGCTTCGGGCGCCGGGGGTGCCAGCGCCTGCAAGCAGTGGGCTGGCGCCGGTCCCGACGAGCTCACCAACGGCCAGGCGCGCGCCGCGATTCTCTGCCTGATCAACCGCAAGCGCGACAACGCCGGCCTGCCGTCCCTCGACCGCGACCGGAGGTTGCAGAAGGCGGCCCAGCGCCACAACGACCGCATGCACGGCACCGGATGCTTCTCGCACGAATGCAGCGGCGAGGGCGGGCTCGATACACGGCTTCGGAGCGTCGGCTACCTCGGCGGCGACCTGCAGCGCTGGGCGTACGGCGAGAACCTCGCCTGGGGGCTCGGCAGTCGGGCCACGCCCGCGTCGATCGTCGAGGCGTGGATGGGCAGCTCCGACCACCGCGCCAACATCCTCAGCGACTCGTTCCGGGAGATCGGCGTCGGCTTCACCGCCGGCACTCCGGATCGCAAGGGCGCCGAGGGCGGCATCTACACGGTCGACTTCGGGCTCGCGGTCGGCTGACGCCCGCCGGATCTGCCCGCGGCCCAATCTAGAGTCGTCGGATCGGCGAGCTACTTGCACAGGTGATCCCGCTGGCGCTCGGCGCGGCGGTCAGCCCGCTCGTGTTCCTCGGCGGGATCGCCGTGATGACCGGCCCGAATCCGATCAAGCACGGTTGCGCCTACGCCGCCGGTGTGGCGATTCCGCTGTTGGCGGTCACCGCCGTCGCCGTGATCCTCGGGCACGCGTTCTCGCTCCCCGAGGCGTCGGACACGGTCAAGGGCTGCATCGATCTCGGCTTCGGGGCGGTGCTGGTGCTGCTGGGTGTGCGCGCGCTGAGTCGTCCACCGGCGCCGGCGAAGCCGCAGAAGCGGCCCCAGGGCCAGGGGCTCGGGCGGTTCGTCGCCATGGGTTCCGGGCTGATGGCATCGAACGTGACCACGTTCGCGCTCTACATCCCGGCGCTGAAGCTGATCGAGGAGAGCGGGGTGAACCGCGCCGACGAGGTGCTCGCGGTCGCGGTCGTGCTCGCGATCACGATGGCGCTGGTGCTCATACCCCTGGCCGTCGTGGCGATCGCGCCGACGACCTCCGAGCGGGTGCTGACCCGCACCGGCGATTGGCTCACTGCTCACCGCCGAACGATCACCGTCGTGCTCTGCTTCGGTTTCGGTGCCTACCTGCTGATCAAGGGGTTCAGCAGGTTGTAGGCGGGGGTATCATCGGCTCCGCGCGGGCGTGGTGTAACGGTTGCACAAGAGCCTTCCAAGCTCTCGGTGCCGGTTCAAGTCCGGTCGCCCGCTCTCCGACCCGGACCGGTTGTTCCGTAGACTCGGGGCCGATAACGGGGCGTGGCGCAGTCTGGTAGCGCATTCGGCTGGGGGCCGAAAGGTCGCTGGTTCAAATCCAGTCGCCCCGATTGGTTAAGGAAATCCGGCACATCGCGACGGCTCGCGACGGAGCCGCATGATCACTACGGTTAGACCGCGTCGGGGGCGCTGACGGAAGGCCGTGGTCCGGCCTCGAAACGACCGTTCTTCGATGAGACTGGTAGAAGGGTGGTAGCCGGCCGCCTGGTAGCTCGGGCTCAGCTGGTAGCAGCGAAAGGAGCTACTCCGCATGGAAGGCGATATCGCTCGACGACGGCCGTGAACGTCCCGGAATGTGCCCTGGAGGGGTTCCGTCGGGACGTTCGATGAAGTTGCGCTTTGGACGGCGGATTCAAACCACCGCCGCACCACCGAAGAGTCAGCGCCCAGCTGACGAACGAGAGGAGGTGCGGCGATGCCCAAGGGTCATGCCCTGAACGAGGCAACGAAGGACGGGATCTGGGAGCTGCGGGCCCAGGGCCTCAGCGAACGCGAGATCGGGCGCCAACTGGGCCTCGGCGTGAACACAGTGAGTCTCTACCTGCGAGCGCTCGGAGGTATCCGGCCGAGAGCACGCCGGCGCGCGGAAAGAGCGCTCAGCCTCTCTGAGCGCGAGGAGATCTCGCGCGGGATCGCCGGGGCGGCCACTCGGCACGGGCGATCGCCCGTGCACTCGGCCGCTCCCACACGACGATCGCCCGTGAGATCAACCGCTGCGGCGGGCGCGCCCGCTACCGCGCCCACGCTGCCGACCGCGGGGCATGGATGCGTTCGCGCCGACCGCGGCCAAGAAAGCTCGAGCTCTGCCCTGAGCTCAGAAGGCTCATCGAGGAGCGGCTTCGAGACGACCTCTCCCCCGAGCAGATCGCGGGCTGGCTGCGCCTCGCCTACCCCGACAATGAGGCGATGCAGGTCTCCCACGAGACCATCTATCGCGCCCTCTACGTCCAGGGACGAGGAGCGCTCAAGCGCGAGCTCACCCGCCACTTGAGGCGAGGCCGCTCGCGTCGTTATGCCCGCTCACAGTCCTCAAAGCGCTCTGGCCAGGGCAAGCTCACCGACATGGTGATGATCTCCGAGCGCCCGCCGGAGGTCGAAGACCGCGCCGTCCCCGGCCACTGGGAGGGCGATCTTCTGATGGGAAACCGCCAGAGCCCTGCCGCGATCGCGACCCTGGTCGAGCGTCAGACCCGCTACTGCCAGCTCGTCGCCCTGCCCGAGGGAACCGAGGCCGAGCGGGTCGCAGACGCGCTCGCTCAGAGCATCACCACGCTGCCGGCCCAGCTACGCCGCTCGCTGACCTGGGATCAAGGCCATGAGATGGCCGAGCACCGGCGCTTCAGCGTCGAGTCGGGAGTCGACCTCTACTTCTGCGACCCCCAAAGCCCCTGGCAGCGGGGCTCCAACGAGAACACCAACGGCCTCCTTCGCCAGTATTTCCCGAAGCGACAGAGCCTTGCTGGGATCAGCCAGGAGCGTCTCGACGAGGTCGCCACAAAGCTCAACCGCCGGCCGCGCAAGACGCTCGGCTTTCGGACCCCGGCCGAGAAGCTCGCCGAGCTGATCGACGACCTCGACCACGCCGCCGAGCGCTGATCTCGCTTCGGCCTACGGCCTTCGCTCGACAGCGCTCGGACTAGATGAAACGATGCGGCAGTCAGGGGTGGTGCAGCGACGGGTTGAGCCCGCAACGCAAAGCGACACTTTTGCCCGTGCGCCAACGGTGCGCCATAGGGGAGAATCCGGGAGTCCGGGTCGCTGACTAGCGTGGCCCCAATGACGGACTATCCCGCCCTCACCCCACCCCACACAGCCGAAGAGTTCCAGCGGCTGAAGCGCAGCATGGCTCGGCACGGCCAGCTACACCCGATCATCAAGGATGAGCGGGGGAGTGTCCTCGATGGCGCCCACCGGCTACTCGTCTGCGAGGAGCTGGACAAGGTCGCGCTCGAGCCGCTCGAGGACGTAGCGGTTGTGACTCGTCGTGCGCGGCAACTGTGCGACTCCGCACACTCGGCCGCGCAACGTGCGGAGGCGCACAGACGCGGGAGCCACTGATCGCGAAGGTATTCGCGATGCAGGAGAGGTGTTCACGAGAGACGAGCGGCGGTGGGAGCATCGTCCGCGAGGAAAGAGAGCTGGAGATGACGGATCTATCGAGCAACACGAAGAACGAGGCGTCACGGCCCTCCAATCGCCAGCGACTGGCGATGGGGCTGGCGGCCGGCCTGACAACGATGGCACTGGTGGTGCCGACGGCTATCGCTCGACCGGCAGGTCCCGCCTTCGCTCATCGGTCCCACGAGCTGAGCAGCATCTCGACGGGTCCGACGGCCTCGAGCTCGGGCGACTTGGGCGACGCCGCGATCGGTGTCGGCGCCGTGCTTGCGATCACCGCGCTCGCCGGCGTGGGAATCCACTCCCGCAGGCACGTGCCGGTTTCCGCAGCATCGGCGACGAGCACAAGCTGAGGACAACGGCTCGTCAACGGCGATTTTCGCGAGCCCGCCAGCCCCACTGAGGTACTGAGGTACGACGCACGGATTGTCGGGCGAGCACGCCTCCCGGCCTGATCGCGGAGTACGGCTTCTCGTCTCTATGAAGAAGGGCTTCGTGTCAAGTAGCGGTCGGTAGTTCGTAGTCAGGATCCTCTCGCGGTTTCGGGGTGTGGAGCAGCGCTCATGTCTCTATGGCCTCCTCTGAGGGAGGATCAGGCGAAATCGGATGCTTCGCTCGCGGGCGCAAGTCCAAAGGGGCGGTCAGGCCGCCAAGACGAAAAGCGGCGCCTCGGGGAGCGAACTCCTCACTTCGAGAAAGCATGTGCCAGATCGCGTGGGCAAGCCGCCGCGCGATGTCGATCTGGGCGACCTTGGCGCCGCGCTGCTTGCCCAGCCGGCGCTTGTTTCGCTGGTAGCGCTCGGAGTAGGCGGGGTGCTTTAAGGCGTGCATGGTCGCCTCGATCAGCGCCCAGCGCAGGTAGGTCGGCCCGTGCTTTGTGATCGGGCCGCGGCGGTCTGAGTCGCCGGACTGGTTGACCCGCGGGCAAAGGCCGGTATAGCCGGCGAGCTTCGCGGGTGAGGCGAAGCGCTCGATCTGGCCGATCTCGGCTGCGATCGTAAACGCCAACACCCAGCCGATCCCCGGGTGCGCTGCGAAGCAGCGGGATGTAGGGGTGGTCGGCGTGGTCGGCCTTGAGCCTCGCGGTTGATCTCGGTGATCTGTGTCTCGAGGTCGTCGATCAGCGCCACGCTCGCCGTGACGTTCGAGCGCCAGGGCTCGGGCACCTCGAGCCGTTCGAGCAGCTCGCGTCCCTCGACCCCGAACAGGTCGGTGACCGGGCAGGGTCGGCCGAAGTTGATCAGGGTCGAGTGGATGCGGTGCTTGAGCATCGAGCGGTGCTTGACCAGGTGCAGTCGAAACCTTGCGAGCTCGCGTTCCTCGCGCACCCTCGGATCCGGCAGCCAGATCGCCGGCACCAGGTCGCGCTGGCTGAGCACCGCCAAGACCATCGAGTCGATCTTGTCGGTCTTGCAGGCAAGCGGCGCGAGCCCCTTGACCTTCTGGGCGTCGGCGATCTCGACCGACCAGCCGCAGGCCTCGAGCGTGTCGTGCACGATCCGCGCTCCGGTCATCGACTCGATCACGGCCGACACCGGCTCTTGGTGGACTTGCTCGATTCGTCTCGCGAGGGTCTTTAGCGAGTCGACGTCAGGCGGGACGGCGAGCTGGTCGAGATGCTCCCCCCGATCGGAGAGCAGGCAGACGTCAACTTTGCGTCGGCTCAGGTCTAATCCAGCGTGCAACATGTGAGTTGGGCCTCCTTGGTGCTCGGTTGATGAACACGACTGAGCGTGTCACCAACGGGGGCCCTTCTTCATGGCAGTCCAAAGCGCGACTTCTGAACTACTCCGACAGCCCGGCGGCTCCGAGGGCCAGCTCCCGGGTCGCGTACTCGCGGCCGCGCGCGATCTTTCCGTCTCGGATCCAGAAGACAACCCCGAAGGTGGAATCCGTCGCGACGCCGCTGAGCTTCGCGCGTCCGCCGAACCGCAGCACCGCGGCGACGGTGTTCCCACCACCGTCAATCAACTCGATCGGGCGGATCTCGAGCCCGTCGAAGGTGTCCATCCAGTCCTGGAGGTAGGCCCGCATGGCTTCCCTTCCGTGCAGCGGACCTCGGTCGTCGAGCGCACCCTCGATCGCCCGGTGGTCGAGATCCTCGGTCCAAAACTCGAGAAACCTGTCCAGGCCGCCCTCGGCGAGGGCCTCATAGGCCGCCTCGATCAGCGCGATCTTGACGTTCTCCTGCGACATCGCCTCGGAGTATCTCGCAGGAGTATCGGTTTACTCGATCAAGTTCTCGAACCTGCGTCGGGGTGACGTTCTGTCTGAACGGGCAATTCACCGAGGGCAACGGCTTCAACTGCACGCACGGGGAGAGCGCCTACACGACGCCGTGCAAGTCGCGAAAGGCTGGCCTGCTCGAGATTCGCCGGCCCCCCCAGGCGGCACGGCAGTCAGGTGCCGCTGTTCGTGAACCTGGTATGTCACACGAGGCCGAAGCTCGCCGCGCCGCAGTCACGCGATCACGTCAACGTGCTCACCCACGGCAGCATGGCCTGCCTTCGCCTTCCGCACTTGCTCTGGCCGGTGGGCATCGACCGCGCTTGCGGCGCTTGCTTATGTCGCCGCTCGGGCCACGGGATACGATCGGGCCCGATCATGGATGAAGTCGGAGGCCGCAAACTAACGGGTTTCCGGCTCGCCGCGCTGACGTCGGCGCTCGTCGCGGGACTCGGCGGCGCTTCGGCGGGAGTGACCGACGCAGGCGAGCGAGACCCACGCGTTCGCGTCGCGACCACCGGCAACAAGTCCGAGCGGGTAAAGACGATGCCGATCACGCGCGTTGCCGGCGCCGAGAAGCGCGTCGTGATGTCGCTCGGACCAACGCGTCTTCCCGACCTCATCAGGGGCGACCGGGTCCGCATCACCGCGGAGCTGGGGGTGACGACCGAGTGCTACACGCCGCAGCCGCGGTGTCGCCGCTCGCCCTACCGTTACGACCCGCACGTGCGGGCGCAGCTCGTCCTCGCCCCGAGCGCGAAGGCGAAGGGCAAGCGCCGAACGATGGCGATCTCCAAGCGCCGCCACGAGACGTGCACGCAGCGGCGTCCACAATACGAGCACCACTGCGTCCTCGTCTTCCGCAACGCCGGCTTCCGCGCGCAGGCACCGCAGCGCTTGCCGTGCGCGCTCAACCGCTGCCACGTCAATCTCGTCGCCGACGTTCACCATCCGCGCGCGTCCTCGAACGAGGTTCTGGTGGTCGGCGGCCTGCGACCATCTGGAAAGATCGCCCAGGACCGCGGACGGATCAACGCCATCCGCTACCGCGACACGGTGCCGTCTGACTTCGGCAGGACCGGCACCCGGCAGCTGCGCATCCGCGCGGCGCCGCCCGATTTCAAGCGCCGCGTGGTGATCTCGAAGCGCCTTCGTGGGCTGCGAAGGGGTGAGCAGCTCGCGATCACGGCCGGATTCCGCGAGGACATCTCGGCCCTGCCGTACGCGGTCCGCACGAGCGTCTACCTGATCCTCGCGGAGTCGCCGCGGAGGACGCGCCCGGGCGATTTCGTCAAGACCCACGCGCTTGGCTTCGGTGAGATCTCCGAGAACAACGGCCAGAACTGCACGAAGCCGCCGGGCACGTGCAGCTACCGCAAGGTGGGAGTGCTCGAGATGCGGCGCGATGCGGTCACGCCTCGGGGCCGCCGAAAGCCGCTCTACGTCAACGTCGTAACCGTGCTCGGCCCGAAGGTGCTGGAGGCGCGCCCGCGGGATCGGGTGCGTTTTCATAAGGGCTTGATCCGCGTCGTGCGGTTCCCACCGTGGTTACGGGGGTAGCGAGCGGCACGTCCGCCGGCGCGCGGGCCTGCTGCAGGACCCAAGGGTCCCGGCGAACCTTCTGATCGGCGGCCGGCAGCCGCGGGCCATGGGAAGAACCCGGCACAGCCGCGTTGAGGTCGAGGCTCGTTCTCGATGACGTCGAGAAGGAGCGCGACCGGTTGCGCGACGCGCGCGCCTCATTCACAGCTCGACTCGGCCCGCTGCCCGGTTCGGCGGCCGTCATCACTGGAATCATCGCCGCGGCGGCAGGCGAGGTCGCCTGGTGGTACACGGCGGCGGCAGGCTTGGGCTTCGTTGTGCTGGTGACGGTCAGCGTCCGTTCGTGGGACTCAAGCCTTACCGGAGTCTCGGAGCTTCCACCAGCAGGGAGAATCACTCGGCTTCCGCCCGGGCGAGCCCGTGCTTGAGACCTGGCTGGAAGAGAAGATCCGGCTTTGAGGAGACGATTCATGGCCAGCTTGGCGAACGGAGGCATCGATTGTGCCGACCCTGGTCCAGAATCGCTCGGCGAGGCTCTGAATAGCGAACGCGCCGCCGCGAACATCGTGCAGGCTTTGGTCATTGTGATCGTCGCCATCCTGGTCGTCGGTATCGCGATCGGCGTCTCGGGCGGGCAGCTCGAGCTCGCTCACGGCTCCCGTTGGACCGGCACTCCCCCTCTTAGTGAGGCGGGGGAGCGGAGTGCGCGACGCCGGGAACAGTCGCTCACTGCAGCTCGGAACGAGGGAGCGATAGTCCAAATCAGGCCGCCAGGCGTGCTCGCTCGACTATCCGAGGGTGGTAGCGAGAAACGAATCGGGCGCCCGATTCGAACCTGCGATGGCCGTGGTACCGACTCGGTACCGACCGCTGCGTCCTATGCGTCCAGAAGGTCCACCGCCGTGGACGATGGGGACGCGGGGGACGCGTAGGGACCCATCGACACCCACTGCCTGCCGGCTCGGGGCCGAAAGGTCGCTGGTTCAAATCGAGTCGCCCCGACTAGGCGGAAGCCCGCTTGGGAAGCGGGTCTTCGGCATCGCACGCCGCCCAAGAAGCTCGTGGGAGTGAGCCCCGTGGTACCAGGCGGTACCCGACGGATGAGAGTCGTCGCCTACCAGGGAGGTGGCAAGAGCGGAGCAGCCCTTGCCGTCGGGGCAACCGGCCGGGCACAGGACGACTGGCCCGTCCGAGCCTCATGCTTGGATCGCGGCACCATGGGAATGGGTATGTCCTCGGCCTCCTCGAAGCAGTTGGCGCCCGTGCCGCGTCGGCTCAGCGGCTCGCACACATAGCGGGTTGGTGGTTCGCCGTCACGTTCGTTACCTCGATCGCGGGGCTGCTTCTTTACGACCCTGTGTTGAACGACGCCGACTTCGTACTTGGCGCCGGCGATGACACCCGCGTGACCCTAGGTGCGCTGTGCGAGATCTTCTTGGTGATCGCGAACATCGCCACGGCCACCGTGCTATTTCCGGTCCTCAGGCGGCAGAGCGAAGCCCTCTCGCTCAGCTACGTCGCGAGTCGCACAGTCGAGTCCATCATCATCGCGGTCGGGATCGTCAGCGTTCTCTCGATCGTCACGCTCCGGCAGGACTCAGCGGCAGAGGCCGCGTCTCTTGTCCCGATCGCTGAATCACTCGTGGCCGTTCACGACTGGACGTTCCTCCTCGGGCCCGGTTTCTGCGTCGGACTGGGCAACGGGATGATTCTCGGCTACCTGATGTACAAGTCCGGCCTCGTTCCACCGCGGATGGCGATGCTGGGCCTCATTGGCGGCCCGCTGATCTTCGCCTCATCGATTGCGGTGCTCTTCGGCGCCTACGAGCAGGACGGACGCGCACTTCCTCTTCTCGATTCCGGAGATCGCTTGGGAGCTGTCGCTCACCCTCTACCTCATCGTCAAGGGCTTCCGGCCCTCGCCGATTCTGGAGGGAAGGGCATAGGCCATTGGGTCGTTGGTGAGCAGCTATCAAGGCAATCGTCCAGGACGAGTACGGATCCGCGAATGCCCTGAAGCTCGAGGAGATCGAGAAGCTCGTCATCGAGATCTGATCGTTTCCGGGGCTAAGCCGCGCGGCCGAGCAAGAGCTCGCGAACCGCGACCAGTCCGGCCATGTGGCCGCTGCCGGCAGCGATGGGGACCTGCTGCGGAGCAACCGCAACGTCGCCTGCGGCATAGACACCTGGCACGCTCGTGTGGCCTAGGGCGTCGACCGACACCAGACCCTCCTCGGTTAACTCGAGGCCCAGGCTTTCCGGCAGGTGCCCGCGGCGCCGGAGCGGCGCATGGACCAACACCGCGTCACAGAGGACTTCGGAGCCGTCGCGGAGAACCACGGCCCGGACCGTCCCATCATCGACCCGTAGCCCGGCCACCTCCTCTGGCCTGACCATCGTCACGTCGTCACTCCATCCCCGGGCCAGCGTCGCAAGGCGCTCAGCCATCGTCTCGCCCGCATAGACGACCAACCGACGATCGCGGACCTCCCAGCCGTGGCAGAAGGGGCAGTGGAACACCGATCCGCCCCAGTGCTCGGCGAAGCCTGGCACCTCCGGGACTTGGTAGTCCATGCCCGTGGCGAGGATCAGCGACTGGGTGTGGACTGGGTCGGCGCCATCGCGCAGTTCGAGGACGAAGGCGTCACCGTCACGGTGGGCCTCAACCACCTCAGCGTCGCGTACGGCGACCGAGTCGTAGGGCCCCAGCTCAGCCCGGCCCCGGGCATAGAGATCCCCTGGTGGCGTGCCGTCGAGGGCGAGACCTCCGCCGACATGGGCAGCGGCTCGGTTGCTTTGTCCGCCGCTGTCGAAGAGGAGTGTCCGCCGCCGGGCGCGACCTAGGACCAACGCTGCACTCAGGCCGGCGACTCCGCCGCCTACGACCACACACTCCCAGTCGTCGCGCTTGCTCATCGCGTCATTCGGATATCCCTCTTGCGGTCCACGCCACTAGTTTCGCAGCGGCTCGGCCGCAGCGCCATCGACTGAGCCAGCCTCAGTAGCCGTCCAGCCGCCGGCCGACGAGCCGCCGGTGGTGCTCTGATCGTGCTGCGTCCCGGCGCCGGCCGCGATCACGTGCCAGGTGAAGGCCTTGCCGCCGAATGAGTCCTGGACCCCGTCGCCGGTGACCTGGCCCGGCGAGTCCTCGGCGAACGCGTACAGCGGGGCGCCGTCGAGCGTGACCTGCTCGGCGCCGTCAGGCCGCTTCACTGTCCCCAACCTGCCGGGTCAATCGCGCCGAGCCGGTCGGGGCATTTGCGGTCACGGGCGTCGAGATCTGGGTGCACGAACCGGTGCAGTGGATCGTTCCGTTCGCCTCCTGTGACGGCGAGTAAAGCGCGTCGCCGTTGGAGGTTCCACGAGGGACAGTGCCGACGCCGCTTACGCTCGCCGGTCACCACCGTCTCGCCGCCGCTCGTGGCCGCTGCGGTCGGGGTGGTCGATCGGCCGGCTCGACCCGCAGGCCGACAGCGCGAGCGCGCCGATCGATGAGGGGGACGACGGACAGTGCTGCGGTGCGGCTGTATGGGTCACGTCCGGTAATACGGGAGCCGGGCGGGCGGCGGCCTGGCCGCTGCGGGGTTAACGATTCTCCTAAGGATCGGCCCCCCTACGCCTCGCCGAGCGGTCGCTGGTTCAAATCCGAGTCGCCCCGATTCGATGAAACCCGCGACGGAGATAAGGTCGAGAAACCCGAACGAAGTGGGCGCCGTAGGGCGCCGCCAGCGGTGCGTGTTCGCGAACGGCTTACGGAGGCCTCGAACTAGACGCGGGCCGAGCTCAGCCGGTCACCACGTTTGCGACCTCGTAGTGCTCAAAGCGAACCGCCTCTTGCGGGACATCGCTCTGCTCACGGGACTGCTGGATCTCGGGAGCCTTCGCCATCGCCTCACTGCCTTCTTTGGACTCCCACAGGTTGACGACCAGCACACCGTCATCGGTCTTAGCGGCAACGTGGCTGATCAAGCCGTGCTTAGGGCCGAGGTTGGCCATGTTCGAGGCCATCGTCCGGTACGGGCCTTCGAGCAGCTCCTCGGCGTCACCGGGCACGCGGACCAAGGTCAGGTACGCCATGCAGTTCCTCTCTTTCGGGTTGCCGCCTCATCTTTTCAGTCGATCCCCATCCGGGCGGGAGGGCTTCGATGTCCCGGCGTTGTACGCATCGGCCGCGCGGATCGCAGCTCCACGTTCTCCTGCGACATCGCCTACTCCTGAAGCCCAGCCGCTTCGAGGGCTTCGGCCTCGCTGCGGCAAGCGCGCCACCAGATGGTCTTCCCGTCGCGCCATCGGTTGACCATCCAGGACTGCTGCTCGGTGGGCGCGTCGCTGCCCATGCCCTGGCCGCTCAGCCGCACCCGCGCCACCGTCACGTCTCCAAGGTCTTGCACCTCGTCGATCTCCACGTGGAAATGGGGGAAGACGCTGAACACGTTCTCCACCAGTTCCGCGCACCGTCGTGACCCCGGTAGGAACCACCACCATCCACCTCCACGATGCGCGGGATGAACTCCACATCGGGGTCGGTGAGCGCAAGGAGGTCGTCGAGGTTCCGCCTGTTGATGGCATCGCCGCATTGGTAGCTGAGCTCCACGTTCTCCTGCGACATCGCCCGCGCAGTATCGCGCGATGGGGGGGAAGGTCGCAGACGCGGATCACTTGCTCCGCGGACCGCCGGCTAGCAACCCGGGGAACAAAGCGTGTTTTCAAGCAAGAGGGGATAAGCGGCGAATACCGAAATCGCAACTGTGCCCTTGGCAGGGCTCGGGGCGAGACCGACGAGCTCGACCGCGAGCCGGATCGCCTCCTGGCCAAGTGAACCCGGTCCAGACGGTTGGTCCGCGCAGTATCGCGCGGCGACCGCCCTCAGTCCAAGACTTTGAACTTGTCCTTGGCGGCGGTGGGATCGGTGTTGCCCGCCGCATCGGTGGCAACCACCTTGAACTTGTGCTTGCCCTCGTCGAGGTGCTTGACCTTGCGCGGCGACGAGCACGCCTTGTCGGGCTCCTTGTCGAACTTGCACTCGAACGTCGCGTGTGACTCGTCGGCGGTGGCCGACGCGTCGACGGCACAGTCACGGCAATCAGAGCGACAGCACTCACGACTCGCGCTCGCGATCTGGTCATCATGCCCTCCCTCGTGCGACCTTAGCTGCGACAAACCGCCCGGTCAACCGTATGCCGTGCGGCGAGTCGGACCAGAGCGCGTCTCCCAGAACTCGAAGTGAAGCCGCCGAGCCCGTTCGAGGAACTTCGGTGCGTAGTGGTCGGGGAGGGTCCGCGGAACTGGGATCAACGAGGCGCGGTCGAGCAGGGCCTCGCGGTCGTCGCGCTCGATCGCGGCCCGGGCATATTGGCTCTAAGCCGACCATCTACGAATTCCGAGTCGTCATGGGCGCCGGCGAAGGCTCAGCGGATAGAGACAGGTGGGATGAACTACTGGTTACCTTCGTAGAGGATCTCGGAGACCGAGCCGCCGAATGCGGTGGCGCTGCGCAGGATTCCCGGGCGAGGGCACAGGAAATGACGGATTCGGCATGAGCGATGCATATCCGGCCGGTCGCGAGGTTGACGTGATACTTCGCGACGGCTCGAGCGTCCATGTACGCCCGGTGCGCGAGGACGACCGGGCCGCAATGGTCGAGTTCTTCAGCGGCCTGACCGCAGACTCACGGGGCTTTCGCTTCTTCTCGCCGGCGGCCGATGTGGAGGAGGAGGCCAGGCGAGCCGTGGACCTCGACTACGCGGACCGCTATGGCCTGATCGCGATCCGAGGGGAGGATGGGCGTCCCGTCGCCCACAGCGCCTACTTCCGCAGCTCGGAAGATCGAGCCGAGGTCGCGTTCGCGGTGGCGGACGAGCTTCAGGGCCATGGCCTGGGAACGATCCTGCTCGCCCATCTGGCCGAGGTGGCCCACGAGCGTGGCATTGGGACCTTCGAGGCCGAGGTCATGCCGCAGAACCACCGCATGATCGGGGTTTTCCGGGAGAGCGGCTTTCCGGTTGAGGTGCGGTCGGTCCCCGGATCGATTCACGTCGAACTGCCCACGTCGCTCGGCTCAGAGGCGGTGAAGCGGTTCGAGGATCGGGATCGAAGCGCGGCGGCCGCTGCGGTGGGCCGCTTCACGGCGCCGCGGTCCGTCGCCGTCATCGGGGCGTCGCGTGAGCGGGACACGGTCGGCGGCCAAATTTTCCACAACCTCCTCGATGCGGGCTTTGAAGGCACCGCGTATCCAGTCAACCGGGAAGCCGAGGTCGTGCAGTCGGTGCGGGCCTACCGCAGCGTCGTTGAGGTCCCGGCACCGATCGACCTCGCGGTGATCGCCGTCCCCGCGGCGGCCGTGATCGACGTGGTCAGGGAATGTGCGGCGCAGGGGGTTCCGACCGTGGTCGTGATCTCGGCCGGGTTCGCCGAGGTGGGAGCAGAGGGAGCCGAACGTCAGCGCGAGTTGCTCGAGGTCTGCCGCGAGGGCGGTGTGCGACTGGTTGGGCCCAACTGCCTCGGCGTCGTCAACACCGCCGCCGACGTGCGACTGAATGCGACCTTCGCCCCCGGGATGCCGGAGCCGGGAAACGTCGGCTTCATCTCGCAGAGCGGGGCGCTCGGGCTGGCCTTCATCGAGCTCTCCGGCGATCGCAACCTGGGCCTGTCCTCGTTCGCGTCGGTGGGAAATCGCGCCGACATCACGGCCAACGACCTGCTCGAGTACTGGGAGTCAGACCCCGGCACCGACGTGGCGCTGCTCTACATCGAGTCGTTCAGCGATCCGCGGCGCTTCTCGCGGGTGGCGTCCCGGGTCGGCAGGGTGAAGCCGATCGTCGTGGTGAAGAGCGGTCGCTCGGCGGCGGGGGCGCGGGCGACCAGCTCGCACACCGGGGCGATGCTGGCGGCCTCCGAGGTGACCGTGGACGCTCTCTTCCAGCAGGCCGGGGTGATTCGCACCGAGAGCCTCGCGGAGATGCTCGACGTCACATCGATGCTCGCCAACCAGCCGCTCCCCGAGGGCCGTCGCGTCGCCGTCCTGACCAACGCGGGCGGCCCGGGAATCATGTGCGCGGATGCTTGCGAGGCGTCGGGGCTCGAGCTTCCGCCCCTCCCGGCGCAGATCCAGGAGCGCCTGCGTGGGTTCCTGCCGCCCGAGGCGTCGCTCGGGAACCCGGTCGACATGATCGCGACCGCAACCGCGGGGCAGTACCGGGACGCGATCTCGACCCTGGCGGCCTGGGATGGCATCGACGCGCTGGTCGTGATCTTCGTGCGGCCGCTCCTAATCGAGGCCGAGGACGTGGCAGAGGCGGTGGCGCGAGCGGTGCAGGAGCTGCCGAGGGAGATCCCGGTGCAGGCGGTCTTCATGTCAACCAAGGACCGGGCCGCGATGATCCGCAAGGGCGGCGTGCCGACCTATCTGTATCCGGAGCACGGCGCCCACGCGCTGGCGCGGGTCGTGCACCATGCGGAGTGGAGGCGCCGTCCTGCCGAGATCCCGCCCAGCTTTGAGGACGTGCGCCCGGACATCGCTGCGGCCGCCATCGCGGAGGGCCTCGGGGAGGGCGCCGGATGGCTCGACTTCGAGCGGCTGAGCCGGCTCCTGGACGCCTACCAAATCCCCCTTGCCGAGTGGCGGATGGTCGACGACTCAATGGCGGCGGCCGACGCCGCCGCCGAGATCGGCGGCAGCGTGGCGCTGAAAGCGCTCGGCCCCGAGATCGTCCACAAGACCGATCTCGGCGCGGTCCGGCTCGGCCTGTCTGGCCGCCAGCAGGTCGCCGACGCCGCCGCCGGGATCGACGAGGGATTGCGTCGCGCGGGCGTCAGCCGGGAGCGGTTCCTCGTCCAGGAGATGGTCGAGGGCGGCGTCGAGATGCTGATCGGAGTCGTCGGCGATGCCGTCTTCGGACCGGTGGTGGCCTGCGGCGCCGGCGGTGTCGAGGCCGAGCTACTGAACGACATGGCGGTGCGGCTCAGCCCCCTGACATCGCGGGACGTCGACGAAATGCTTCATTCACTCGCGACCTTCCCCCTCCTCACCGGGTACCGAGGTGCTGCGGAGGTCGACCTGGGGGCCCTGCAGGATCTACTTCTGAGGACCAGCGCCATGGTCGAGGCCCACCATGAGATCGCCGAGCTGGACCTGAACCCGGTGATCGTCGGCGTGGACGGCATCATCGCGGTCGACGCGCGGGTACGGGTTGAGATGGCGGCCCCGCGGCGCTCCTGGCCGAGCGCTTGGTCCTCCGCCTAGCCCTCGGCGCTGACGAGCGAGGCGCGCTGCAAGGGCACGCCGTCCGACCTCTCGGACCGGGTCGCATAGGATCGCCCGAGCCCGGCTCGGCGACAACACGGAGGTGACCATGCGGCGGATAGTCGGAGGCTTCGACGGCGGGGTGCCGGAGGGGCTCCTGACGCCCACCGCTCGCGTCGTGCAGCTTCCCCTGTACGACCGCTGGAGTGGCTGATCCGTGGGCTTGACCGAGGTTCACCTGGAGGTCCTGCCCCCTGAGCGCTTCCGCGAGTTGATCGGCGACAGTTTCGACGCGCTGGAGCCGGCTATCACACGGGCGCGGTCCGCGCTGAAGGGAAGGGTCGTCTGGCACCTCAACTCCACGGCGCGCGGCGGGGGTGTGGCTGAGATGCTCCGCTCGTACCTCGCATACGGGCGTGGAGCCGGGGTCGACGTCCGCTGGATGGTGGCGGGTGGAGATGCGCGGTTCTTCGAGGTCACCAAGCGCCTACACAACCACCTGCACGGCGATCCCGGCGACGGAGGAGCGCTGGGGGAGGGGGAGAGGCGCGTCTATCAGTCGACCTTGGCCGATGTCGGGGGTGAGCTCGCCCACCTCGTGCGCCGCGGCGACGTCGTGTTCCTGCACGATCCGCAGACGGCCGGAATGGTCAGGCGGGTTCGCGAGCTCGGGGCGTCGGTCGTCTGGCGCTGCCACGTGGGGGTGGACCAGCCGAACGAGCTCGTGCGGGGGGCCTGGAACTTTCTGCGCCCCGAGCTGGACCGGGCAGACGCGTTGGTGTTCTCGCGCCAGCGGTTCGTCTGGGACGGGCTGGAAGGACAGCGGGTCTGGATCCTGCCGCCGACCATCGACGCCTTCTCTCCCAAGAATCAGGAAATGGATGCTGAGACCGTCGCCTCGGTGCTTGGCACAATCGGTCTCGGCCCGGACGATTCCCTCCCCGCGCCGACCTACCACCGCAGCGATGGAACCCCGGCGCGGGTCAACCGCAAGGCGACGATCGTGCAGGAGGACCGGCTTGCGGCCGAGACTCCACTGGTCGCCCAGGTGTCGCGGTGGGACCGGCTCAAGGACCCGGTCGGCCTTCTTGCCTGCTTCGCCGAACACGTGGTCGACCAAGCGTCGCACCTGGTGATAGCGGGCCCCGACGTTGGGGCCGTCGACGACGACCCCGAGGGTGCGGGAGCTCTGGACGAGGTGCGCGCCGCGCTCGGGCGGGTGCCCGATGCGATTCGCGGGCGCGTTCACCTGGCCAGCCTGCCGATGGACGACCTCGATGAGAATGCGGCGATGGTCAACGCGCTGCAGCGCCGCGCGGACATCATCGTCCAGAAGAGCGTCGCGGAGGGATTTGGACTCACTGTCGCCGAGGCGATGTGGAAGCAGAAGCCGGTGGTGGCCGGTTCGGTCGGCGGAATCCAGGATCAGATCGTTGACGGCGAGAGCGGGCTGCTCGTGGACGATCCCCGCGATCTCGCGGCGGTCGGCAGGGCGATCGACGTCCTGCTGGCGGAGCCGGAGCGCGCGGCACGGATCGGCCGTGCGGCCCAGCAGCGGGTGATGGACGAGTTCCTCCAGATCCGCCGCCTGCTGGAGTACTTCGAGCACATCGAGGAGCTGCTCGGGGCCGAACGGGGGACCTGAGCGACTGGCGGTCGTCACGGATCAGCGCGTCACGGCGAGATAAGCGACAGCGGCTCCGAGCGAACCCGGACTGCGCCCCGTGACGTCAGGGATTAGACACCGGCGCCTCCGTGCTTGGCCCGCCGGAGGCGTCAGACCTTGCCTCGGTGGCTCGGACCGGGGCCGGGATCAGAGCCGCCCCTGCGACCACGAGACAGAACGCGAGCATCCGCCCGGTGATTTCCAGCGCCCCGGTGCCGATCGGGTCACGGAAGACCAGAATGCCGCCGACGATCGCGGTCAGGTTGGCAGCAACCGAGGTGAGGGCGATGACCTCGACCCCCGGGCCAATCTGCAAGCCGCGGGCCGAAGCATAGAAAGCGATCACCGAGGCGGCCAGGGCTGCCCCGCTCCAGGGGCTGATCAACTCGAGCACCCCACCGTCAACCGCGTCGGCCAAGAACTTGATCGCGATGTCGGAGACGCCGAATAGTGCACCGGCGGAAGCGCCGAGGAGCAGACCCTGCGCAGCGAGCGGGACACGGCGGTGAGTGGAGGCCGCGGCGACCGCGGTGGCGACGATGAAGACGCCGCACTCGATCACGATCAACGCTGCCAAGGCGTAACGCCGCGGCTCGCCTTCGTCCGAACCCGAGGTCAGCCCGATGATCACAAGCCCCGTCGCCGTGACGATCACGCCGGTCCACTGGCGGCGGCCGAGTCGAAAGCCGAAGAAGCGTTCGGCGAAGACGGCGAGGAACACCAGCCCGCCGGAGAGGACGGCCTGCACGATCGACAATGGAGCGAGAGCGAGCGCGCCGACGTGAAGTGCCCAGGCCCCGATCGCCACTATCCAGCCGATCGCGAACCACCAAGAGCGAAAGAGGCCGACCGCGCTTTGCAGCGGGTGTTGGACCCGGACCGCTGGCGCAAGGACCGCGCCGCGGTGCTTGAGCAAGAAGGCGACGCTCGTCGCGACGGCACAAGTCAGGGCCAGGGCGAGTCCGAGGATCACGCCGACGACCGTGCCCTAGCGACGGCCAAAGCGAAGGCCTGGGCTCGAATACCGGTCACGGGTTAGACCCTCGCACTCCCGCGCCCGAAAGTCTCGCTGCCGAGTCTGCTCCCTAGCGACGAGGGGCGAGTTGGCCCTGCTTGGCCTTCGCCCGATCCAGCTGATTCTCAGCCGACTTCCATCGCCGCTCGAGCTGGTGGAGGCGTCCTGCGCTGGTCAATCGCGGACCATTCGCCTTTCCCTGTGGACGATGGGGACGCCGGGGACGCTCAGGGACGTTCCGACCGATCCTCCTTGATCCCGACGTGCTCGTCTCGCGGCTACGGCCCCGGGAGGTTGCGATCTGGAGTAACGTGGCCTCCGGATAGCGATGAACGGCACGAGGGCACACTGAGATCACGCCTCGCAGGTGCCAGGGCGTGACTCGATGACCCACATCCCAAAGCCCTCGAGCCGGTCTATCGCCCGGCTTGGCCTCGGCGCGACGCTGCTCCTGGCACTCGCGCTCGCCCTGCCCGTCCAGAGCACGGGTGCGGCCGCGCCCAGATGCTTCGGGAAGCGCGCCACGATCGTTGGCACCGCGAGAGCGGACACGCTGCGCGGAACCGCGGGCCGCGACGTGATCATCGGCGGCGGCGGCCGGGACAAGATCGACGGGCGGGGGCGCTTCGACCGGATCTGCGGCGGCGGCGGCGGCGACACAATCAAAGGCGGACCGGATGGCGACAAGATCGAGGGCGGGCCTGGACCAACACAAGACACGCTCTTCGGCGAGGGGGGCGACGACGACCTCCTCGGGGGCGACGGCGGGGACGACCTCCACGGCGGAGGCGGGTTCAACAAGCTCTTCGGCGAGCAAGGCGCCGACCGGCTCTTCGGCGGCCCCGACCTCGACGACCTCTTCGGCGGCGACGGCGGGGACGACCTCTTCGGCTCGAAAGGCGACGACGACCTGTTCGGCAATGACGGCAATGACGACCTCTTCGGCGAGGAAGACGACGACGACCTCTCCGGCGGGGCCGACATCGACCGGTGCGAACCGGGCTCGGGAGACGACCTAACGGTGACGACGTGCGAGGCCGATCTCTCGGTCGACGTGAGCGGCCCGGACACGGCGCCGCCCGGCGTGATCACATTCACCGTCACCGTCACCAACAACGGCCCCTCCGCCGTCGATGGCTACACGCTCCTCTTTGACTCGGACAACAGTCACCTGCAGTGCGACAACCTGGGGTTTGTTGGCGGCCCGCAGGCCGGCCTGGTCGTCGATGCGTCGCGAGTCGTATCGCAGCCGTTCGACTGCGTCGTCGAGGGCGACCCGCCGCGAACGGTGCAGCTCGATGCCCGCTTGGACTCCGTATCCCCGACCACCGATTTCGATCCGGGCAACGACTCCGACACGCACACGACAACCGTCGAGTAGTCCGCTGGTCCGTGGCGAGACCGACGTTTGAAGCCCGCTCTGGAAGCGGGCTTTCGGTGTTTCAGATGGCGCGCGACGTGGAACTGTCGCGGGATCAGGGCCGGGTCTTGCCCTCTCCTCGGTAGGGAGACCGGGCCCGTCAGCCGGCCGCCGCGGCGGCCGGCGGCGCCTCACCAGCCGGACGAGACGCCCGGCGCGCCAGCAGCACTGCGACGACGACGATCCACAGGAGCGTGACGAGGAATGCGAGCAAGCTGGCGGGCGTGGTCGACACGACCCCGAGGACGACCGCGACCCAACCGAGCCACGACGGCAGTGCGCCACCGCGGAGGATCGCAACGCCCGACGCGAGCAGGAGCACCGACTGACCGACGAGGAACGGGATGATCCAGATGCGGTCATTGAGGGCGTTGATGGCCTGCGCTGCGACGGGGTCCAGTGCGTCGCCATTTTGGGTGAGCGCCAACGTCGTGCCGGCGAGGATCAACGGGCCCACGGCCATCAAGAGGCCGCCGCCGAACGCCAGCGTCGCCGGACCCTCGACGTCGTCTTGACTGCGGCGCAGCCCTGAGCGCAGCGCGCCCGCGAACAACACCAGGAACAGCGAGCCGTACGCCAACAGGATCGCGCCCGCGGTCTGCTCGGAGTCGTTGTCGACGTAGAAGTCGAGGATCTGCTGGCCGCCTTCGCCGGTGTCTGGTGCTTCACTCGAGATGAGCACGCCCGCGATGAGAAGCGCCACCGCCACGAGACCCGTGAGTGGAGCGAGTGCCGCACCCTTCGATGAACGCATGTTGACCTTTCGTCGCTTGGGTGCTGCTACGCCCAAACTACCCGATCGCCCTACGTCTCTAGGCGTGCTCGCTCGACGGTCGCGTGAGTGATAGCAGCGAGGAATCGGCCCCCCGATCTGAACGGTGCCTGTGCCGCAGGTTCAGTTGCCTTCGCAAAGCTGACGCGGAGTGAGACCAGGGAGGAATTGCTACTGGGCCCGGTGCAGCGACTGGATCGAGGGGCCGGTTGAGGACCAAGCGCTCGAGGTTCGATCCGTCACCGTCGTGCCGCCGAACGCGGGCCCGGGGCCTTGCCGCGGCTCTGGACGAGCGTCAGCTCGGCGTTCCACGCAAACGACTGGGCGCAGGTCGTGTCGAGAAAGCCTTCGGCGCAGTCGGCCGCGGGGGTCAGCGAGGGCTGGTCCGTGTTGGCGACATCGAGCACGAGCCGCTTGTGCCGCTTGAGCTCGTCGGCGGGAACGAAGAGAAACGCGGCGGTCGCTCCTGCGGGGCAGAAGTCGAAGAGAGCCTGCGAGCAGTCGAGAACGAGGTCGGAGAACTGCGTGAACAGGTTGTTCAGGCCCCAGTCACGCTCGAGATAGCAGGATTCTTGACGGCTTCCGGGGTCGTCGACGACGAAACCCCCGGGATCGACCACCAACTTCAGCCCCCGGCGCGTGAGAACACCCTCGACCCCTCCGGAGAGGCTGCTCGCATCCCTCATCGTGCCCGTCACCGTGCCGGCGTGGTTGCATGCGCCGTAGACGTAGGCGTCGTCGAAGCCCGTGGTCCCGAACGACCACGAGCCGCTCGCAGCCGAGCCCGCGACCCACCTTGAGTCTCGGACCGTGTGGTAGCCGGGGTAGTGCGAGAGCTTGAGCTTGCCGAAGCGCGACCGCCAAGAGAAATCGGCCGACACCCGATCGTTCGTCGGGTACTCGATCACCGTCGGCGATTCGACCCAGTAGTAGCGATAGGTCCCGGCGCCGTGCTCGCGAACCTGGATCTTGACCGCCTTCGGGTAGTTCGGAGCGATCCAGTCGGCGCGGGCCGCGGTGGTCACGGGCGTTGCGAGCAGCAGGATCGCCGTGCCGAGGGCGATGGGCAGGCCAAAGTGGCCACTCGCGGCGTTCAATCGTGTCCGGTTCATCCCCTGCCGGGATCATCCTAACCGCGACCCGTCCGGGGGAGCACGCGAGGGCTGTGCCCCGCCTCAGGTCGCTACCTCCTCGCGGCCGCGCGTTCGGGTACCGCCGTTCGGCTCGCTTGCCTCACCGTCGATCCGGCGATAGTGTGAATCGACACGGTCTGACGAACGGGAGGAGTCACAAGAGCCCTTAGCCAATGTGCTGCCTTACCACCCGGACGGCAAGCCGGTGCCCGGTGACTCTCACTCCGACCGCGTCAAGGGGCGAAGCGCAAGGTGCGGGCTTACCGAGCGCGCCGTCGGATCAGCGCCGGCGCGAAATTCACGAAGGGAGAGGACATGAGAATTCGTTACTCGCTTCCGTTGGCGCTGCTCGCCATCGGCGCGTTCGCCGTCGGTTGTGGAGACGACGACAGCACCACCACGATCAAGGTGGTCGAGCACGCCGACACCGACGTCCTTCAGCACGTTGGCCCAGCGAACGAGGAAGACTCGATCGGCGACGTGCTCGGATTTGCCAACAACCTCTACGACGAGCAGAATCAGAACAAGGTCGGCACCGACAACGGCATGTGCATGCGCACCGCGGTCGGCAAGGCGTTCGAGTGCGTCTGGACCGCCTCGCTGGACGGTGGCCAGTTGACGGTCGAGGGCCCGTTCTACGACGCCAAGGACTCGACGCTCGCGATCACCGGCGGCACGGACGACTACAAGGAGGCAAGCGGGCAGATGACGCTACACGCGCGCAACGACAAGGGCACCGAATACGACTTCACCTACGAGGTCGTCAAGTAGGAGCTCGCGAACGCCGAGCGGCTCCCGCTAATGGCGAGAGGCCCGCAAATGCGGACCTCTCTGTCGTGGGACACGGGCCGTGTCCTGTCGGCCCGCTTGGTAGGCCCGTCGCTAGCAGCGATCGCGGTAGCGGAGGCGGCCAGCACCCTCGTTGGTTACCACTCGGTAGATACGTCCCTCGACAACACTCACGCCTGACCCGAAGTCGTAGACCCGAACCGTGCTATGACGCAGGGGGCGGATCTCGACCGACAGGGGGCGCAGCGCCGTGCCTTCGAGGCGAAGCGCTCCCGGACGCTGGCCGGAGAGCGGTCGATAGTTACGGTCGCAGGTGAAGACGCGCTGGCTGTTGGGACCGATGTGCTCGATGCTCGTCGTCGCCCCGGCGGGCGCGGCGGCTGCGATCGCGGCCAGGACCGATGTGACGATGACGAGGGGGCGGGAGAACCTGCGGGTCGCGTTGATCATTTGGACTCCATTCGATTCCTTGTAGACGCTCATCTCAGCCGGAATTGGCTGTTATGCGAGCTTCTCAGCGGGCATCCGGCTTCGCAGTGGGGAGGCACCCGACTCTTTTCTGCGGCGCCTGCGGTGGTTCTCAGGCCGAGGCGCGACCTCAAAGCCGGGGTTGGGCTCTGCGGTTCGTAGGCGACCTTCGGCCGCGCGACCCACCCGGTGATGGGATCGAGTAGAAACCACGCCTTGCTGCTCGAACGCGAGCACGAGCTGGCCGTCCTGCGAGACGCCATGGATCGCCTCATCGAGGGCCACGGGTCGATGTTGCTGATTGAGGGCGCGGCGGGTATCGGAAAGACGAGGCTCCTCGCCGAGGCGATTGACGGCGTCCGGCCACGGAACGTCTCGGTTCGTGCGGCTCGCGCGGGACAGCTCGAGCGCGAGATGCCGTTCGGGGTCGTGCGCCAACTGCTGGAGCCGCTGATCGAGAGCGCCGGCGAAGCGGAGCGGTCCCGGCTGCTGACCGGCAGCGCCGCCCTGTCGCTGATCGCGTTCGGCCAGGCAGATTCCGGCGGACCGAGGCCCGAGGCCGATCCCTTCGCACCGATTCACGGTCTCTACTGGCTGCTGGTGAACATCTGTGAAGGTGGGCCCGTGCTGCTGGTGGTCGATGATGCCCACTGGGCGGACAGCCAGTCGCTCCGCTGGCTCGACTACCTCGCCCGTCGGGCGCCCGACACCCCGGCGCTCACCATCGTCGGCGCGCGCACCGGCGAGGCGGATGAGCCCGCGGAACTGGAGTCGTTACGGCTCGATGCGAGCCAAGTTCGCCGGCCCTCGCCGCTGAGCGACGCAGCGGTCGAGGAGTTGATCGCGGCTGAACTCGGCCGCCAGCCATCGATTGAGTTCTCGGAGGCTTGCAGCACGGCCACTGGCGGCAACCCGTTCCTGCTCACCGAGGTGATGCGCACGCTGCGGGCGGAGTCGGTTGGGCCAGATACCAAAGCCGCGGGCGAGCTGCTCTCGCTGGGCCCGGAGTCGGTCGCCCGCTCGGCGCTCTCGCGCCTGCACCGGTTTGGAGCGGACGCCGGCTCACTGGCGCGAGCGATTGCGGTACTCGGTGGCGCGCCGCAGCTGCGCCATGCCTCGAGCTTGGCCCAGGTCAGCGACGATCGCGCCCGAGACCTCTGCGATCGGCTTCGCGACGCCGAGATTCTGGCGCCGGGACATCCGATCGATTTCGTTCATCCGCTGGTCCGCACGGCCATCTATCGTGAGCTTTCAGAGGAGGGTCGCTCGGACGCCCATCGCCGGGCCGCGGAGCTGCTGAGCTCGACCGGTAGCGACGCCCGCGATGTCGCGCCGCACCTCATGGCGTGCGCCCCAAACGGGGATCAGTGGGTTGTCCGGCAGCTACGCGACGGCGCTCGCGAGGCGATGCGGGCGGGAGCCCCCGACGCTGCGCAGCGCTACCTGGAGCGGGCACTCAAGGAGCCCGCGGCAGAGGAGGTCGAGGTGACCTACGAGCTCGGGCGCGCGCTCTGGGGGTCAAACCCGATCGAGGCTCCGGAGGTCCTCGTGTCCGTTGCCGAGCGAACAGAGGACCCCGAGCTTCAGCTGGAGGCGCTCGAGGATGCCGCTTGGACTTACTTCGACTGTGGGAACCTCGAGCGGGCCGTCCACTGGCTCGGCCGGCTGGTGGAGGCTATTCCCGCCGAGCGCGTCGAACAGGTGCTGCCGGCCGAGGCCTCGCTCTCCTGCCTGAGGACGATGAACGTTGGTCGCCACCCGGAGGACTCGGCGCACATCGCCTCGGTCGCGGCGAACGCAGGAACGACCACGCGGGGCGAGCTCTTGGTCCGCCAGGCGCTGTCGTTCGACCGCTTCATGGCGTGCCATCCGGTCGGCGAGGTCGTTGACCTGGCCGTTCCCTTTCCGCCTCCGCCCTGGGCGGGCCGGGGCGCGGTGCCCGGTATCGCGGGGAAGGTGCTCGCCTGGAGCGGAAAGTGGGCGGCGGCCCGAGAGGCAACCGCTCGAGGGTGGGAAAGCGCCCGATCGAGTGGGCTCGTACACGTAGCCAGTTACCGAGAGAGCTTGCTGGCCGAGACCGATCGCCTGGCGGGCAAGCTGGCCGACTCCGAGGCAGAGGCCCGGACGGCATGGGACATCATCAGAGACCTTGCGCCGGTATCACTGCCGGCGTGGGCCGCGACCAGCAACCTCCTGGCGACGCTCATTGCGAGAGGCCAACTGGATGAGGCGGGTGAGTTGGCTGGTCAATGGGACCTCTCGGCGCCGTTCAGCGTCGTGCCGATGTCGCCTATCCCGCTCGAGATCCGAGGCATACTGAGTCTGGCTCGAGGCGAGCTCGAGAGCGGAGCCGAAGACCTCATCGCGGTTGGTGAGGACTTGGACGAGATGGGCCTATTGAACCCCGCGGCGGTGCCCTGGCGCCAAGAGGTCGTGCCCGCGCTTGCCGCGCTCGACCGCACCGCCGAGGCCCGGCCGATCATCGCCGAGGGTGAGAGGCGGGCCCGCGCTTTCGGTGCGCAGCACGTAATCGGCACGATGCTCCGCGCCAGGTCCTCGATCGAGGGGAAGCGGCGCGGGATCGAGACCCTGGGCGAGTCGGTCGACGCCCTCGAGGCGAGCGGCCCGCCGCACGAGCTCGCGCGGTCACAGCTGGAGCTGGGAGCGGCGCTGCGTCGCAGCGGTCAGCGCAGCGAGTCGCGGGAGCCGCTTCGCCGAGCGCTGGAGCTCGCCCACGTTTCCGGCGCCGGCGGCCTTGTCACCCGCGCCCGAGAGGAACTCGCAGCGGCAGGTTCGCGTCCTCGAAGCGTCTTTCGCGCGGGCGTGGACTCGCTGACCGCGAGCGAGCTTCGCACCGCGAGACTGGCGGCGGAGGGCCTCGGCAACGTCGAGATCGCCCAGCGGCTATTCGTCACTCGAAAGACGGTTGAGAAGCACTTGGGCAACACCTACACCAAGCTTGAGATCCGGTCGCGCAACGAGTTGCCCGCGGCACTTGCCGCTTCCGCCGCGGAGTGACCAGGCTCCGTGCGCATTGAGGACGCCGGGGACGCTCAGGGGCGCATCGACGTTTGCCTTCAAGCAGGGGGCGGCGACGCGGCGTAGAAGTACCGGGCGAGTTACGCACACAGGCCACGCAACAGTGGCCGACTAACAGAAGGAGTCTCACTATGAGAGGGACGGGTCGAGTCGTCTTCGCAGCATTCATGCTGTTGATCCTCGGAACGCTCAACATCATCTACGGCTTCGGCGCCCTGGACGATGCGAACTACTTCGTCAACGACACCAGGTTCATCCTCAGCAACCTGAACACGCTCGGTTGGGTACTGATCATCCTCGGGGTGATTCAACTCACCGGTGGCTTCTCGCTGATGTCGGGCAGCACCTACGGCCGAGTGATCGCCATCGTCGGCGGAAGCCTCGGCGCGATCGGGGCACTGTTCTCGATCGGCGGAGCCAACCCCTGGTGGTCGCTGGTGATGTTCGCGCTCTGCATCTACGTCGTCCACGGGATCGTCGTCTTCGGCGAGGACGAGCGGACCGCAGTCTGAGCTGATCGCGGGAGCCCGCCGCCGAGGCGGGCTCCCGCACCCCCATTGGACAGACGGCCGTGACACCGGTGTAGGGTCGGCACGACCGAACGGAGCCATGACGCAGCGGCCGGCAGGCATGACGCCCACGGCGACTTGGCGGAGAGCTTGCGGATGTCCACGGCGGAGCTGCACGAGGCGCCGAGGTCGGAGAAAGGGGCTGGATGAGTCGTGGCCGGTGAGCGGATACTGATTGCGGACGACGACGCCGCGATCAGGCGAACGGTCGCCGCAATGCTCAGCTCGGCCGACTATGAGTGCGTCGAGGCGGCGAGCCTGCAGGAGGCCCAAGAGGCGCTGGAGAATGACCGGCTCGACCTGGTGGTGTGCGATCCGAGGATGGCCGGGGACAGCGGGCTGACGCTCGTACGACAGATCGAAGCCGCCCCTGACCAGATCGCGGTCCTGCTGGTCATCGCGATCGATGGCACCGACGTAGCTCACGCCGCTGCCATCCTCGGCGCAGACGGCTGCTTGGTGAAGCCGTTCAGTCTCAACCAGCTGCTGATCAACGTGGATTGCGCCCTTCGGGAGGGACAACGCCGCAAACGTGCCACCGAGGCCGAGCGCGAGCAGGAGCGGGGCCGAGTCCGGGAAGTCCGAGACGCGACGTCGCGGCTCGAGCGAGAGGCGTGCGCAGCCGACGGGCAGGCAGCGGAGCTGCTGCAGCGCCTGAGTGAGGCGATAGGCCGGCGAGATCTGCAAACCGGAGCTCACATTCGCCGCATCGGCGAGTTCTCGGCGCTCCTGGCCGAAGCCAGCGGGATGAGTCGAAACGAGGTGGAGGCGATCGGCCTGGCGGCGCCGATGTCCGACGTCGGAAAGGTGGCGATCCCCGATTCCGTCCTCCTGAAGCCCGGCGGACTCGACCCGGACGAACGCGAGCTCGTCGAGCGCCACCCCGAGATCGGTCATCACATCCTCTCCGCATCCAGTTCCCCACTGCTGAAGCTGGCAGCTGAAATTGCCCTCACCCACCAAGAGAAGGTCAATGGCAGCGGTTACCCCCAGGGAATAGAAGGTGATGCCATCCCGGTTGCGGGCCGCATCGTCGCCGTGACCGACGTCTACGACGCGCTGACCAGCGATCGTCCCTATCGCGCGGCGCCGCTGCCCGTCGATGAAGCAGTGTTGGTCATGGTCGCGGGACGCGGTATCCATTTCGACCCGCAGTTGCTCGACCACTTCCTCGCCCGATTGGATGCCGTTCAGGCGATCGCGAGGGAGTTCGCCGATCCAGAGACCGAGTAGGCGGTAGTGTCGGTCAGCTTGGCCGAACTCACCGGCATCGACCTCGAACGCGTGCGGCAGCTCCACGAGTTGGAGGACGCTCGCTTCGTTTCCGAACGACCGCTGTCGCTGGCCCTCCAAGCGCGGGCGCGGCGCTCGATGCCGCGTGGGGTGCCGATGGCGTGGATGGACGACCTCTACGAACACCCGCCTGCCTGGGTGTCTCACGGCGAGGGCGCCAGCTTCACCGACGTCGACGGGCACACCTATCTCGACATGTACGTGGCTGACATGAGCGCCTTCTGTGGTCACGCACCGCCCACCGTCATCGACGCCGTCGCCCGCCAGATGGAGCGCGGCAACCAGTTCCTGCTGCCCACCGAGGACGCGATTGCCGTCGCGGAGCACCTCGCCGGGCGCTACGCGCTGCCGATGTGGCAGTTCACGCTCTCGGCCACGCAGGCGAACACCGAGGTGATCCGCCTCGCGCGCGAGCTGACGGGGCGGGAGATCGTGCTGATGTTCGACGGCAAGTACCACGGCGAAGGGGACGCGACGCTCGTGGTCCAGGAGGACGGAAGCGTGGTTCCCGAGAGCCGGGGTCTACCTCCGGGAATCGCCGCCCAGGGACGCATCGTCCAGTTCAACGACGTCGCCGCGCTCGAGGCCGCGCTCGAGCCCGGCGACGTGGCCCTCGTGCTGGCTGAGCCTGCGATGACCAACGCCGGTTTCCTTCTCCCCCGGCCGGGATACCACGAGGAGCTGCGCAGAGCGACGCGCGACGCGGGCACCCTGCTCGCGATCGACGAGACCCACACGCTCGTGTGCGCCTACGCCGGCCTCGCCCGGGATTGGGGGCTTGAACCGGACTTTCTCACGCTCGGCAAGTCGATCGCGGCGGGCGTCCCTCTCGCCGCGTACGGAATGCGCGACGAGATCGCCTCGCTGATCGCACCGCCCGAGGAGTCGCGGGCCGTGTCAGGGGTCGTTGTGGACGAGGTCGCGACCGGCGGCACGCTGTTTGCGAACGCCCTCTCGATGGCGGCCGGGCGCGCCGCCCTCCTCGACGTTCTCACCGAGGAGGCGTTCGCAGGCACGGCGTCGCTCGGCGAGCGGATGGCCGCCGGGATGAGGACGGCGATAGGGAGAGTCGGGCTCGGGTGGAGCGTGGCGCAGGAAGGTGCGCACGCCTCTTACTTCTTCACGCCCGAGCCACCCAGCGACGGCGCCGCGTCGCGGGCCGCCGACGACCCGGACCTGCGGGCGCTGATCCGTGTCTTCATGGCCAACCGCGGCGTCTGGGAGTCGGGCTGGTGGTTGGGCCCCACGGTTTCGATCGCCCACAGCGCCGACGACGTCGACCGTTACGTTGAGTTGTTCGATGAGTTCCTCACCGAGGTGACGTGAGCGCCCGAGCAGGCCTGCCCTTCGCTCGCGCCCGGGATTTGCCAGAGGGTTCATGCGTCAATCGGCAGTAGCAGCCCGTCCAAGAGCACCGCGGGGCTCGATGCTTCTGCTTCTTGGCGTCCTGGCGATGGTCGCCCTCGCCCTTCCTTCGCTCGCAAGGGCCGAGTGCTGCCTGTACTGGTCGACCGGATTCAACGGCACGATCGGCCGTGCTCCCCTCAGCGGGTCCGATCCGCAGTGGAATTTCATCCACGCGACGGCAGCCGGTACCTTCGGTCTTGCCGCCGACGCTGGACATTTCTACTGGGGCGGCGACGCTTTGATCGGCCGCGCCGGTCTCGATGGATCCGATCTCGAGGAGGGCTTCATCGGCGGCCTCCCCGATTCCAGGCAGGCCTCGGTGGCAGTCGACGATGCGCACGTCTATTGGGTTGAGCGGAACTCGATCGGGCGGGCCAATCTTGACGGCTCGGAGATCGATGAGGGCTTCATCAGCACCGATCTTCCGGCGAGCTTGGCGCTCGACGCCACCCACATCTACTGGGCCGATGGCATCGACGGCACGATCGCCCGCGCCGATCTCGACGGGACCCACATCGACGAGAGCTTCATCAACGGGGTCAACCTGCCCGCCGCGGTCGCGGTCGACGCCGCACACGTCTACTGGACGAACTTCGGCGCCGACTCGATCGGCCGCGCCAACCTTGATGGCCTCGGCGTGGACCAGAGCTTCATCGCCCCGGCAAGCAACCCCTGGGGGCTCGCCGTCGACGACACGGGCATCTACTGGACAGACCTCGATACGGGGGGGATCGGCCACGCCGACGTCGACGGCTCCGGGATCGATCAGGGCTTCATCGAGGAAGCGGGGGCGCTAAACGTCGCGCTCGGGGAGCCCGGGCCGATCGGCGAGGTCAAGGCGAAGAGATCTCAACGGCAGCGCCGCAGCGCGATCCGGCTGCGGGTCAAGGTGGCGGCCCGACAGCGGCTGACCGCCCGGGCCGCCGGCAATCTCGTGGTAGGGGCGAGCAAGCGAAGCTCGTTCAGGCTCAAGCAGCTGCCGCCGAGGACTCAATTCGTGCGTCCCGGCGACACCGAGGTCCTGCGTCTGAAGCCGAGAGGAGCAAGAAACGAAAGCAGGATCGCCCGAGCGCTCGAGGAGGGTGAGCAGGCAACCGCCGAGCTCACCGTAAGGCTGGTCGACGGCATCGGCAACGTCGACGTCAAGAAGCTGACGATCAGGCTGAAGCGGCGAGGGGCGAACTAGCCGCCCGCGAGCTGCGCGTCGGCACCGCTGAGGCTCGATCTACACTTGGCCGGGTGGCGGAGGGTCTCTCCAGGCGTGAGCTCTTGCAGCGGGGCGCCGCCGGCGGGGCGGCGCTGCTGTTCGTGCCGGGCGCCCTCTCCTGCTCACGCGACGCCCGGGCGCAATCCGGCCCGCGGATCGTCATCGTCGGCGCGGGACTTGCGGGTCTGAGCTGCGCGTATCGCCTCCAGCAGCGCGGTTACGCAAGCTCGATCTACGAGGCCAACCCCGACCGGATTGGCGGACGCTGCTGGACCGCGCGCGGGTTCGCCGACGGCCAGACGGCCGAGCACGGCGGCGAGTTCATCGACTCGCGCCACAGGCGAATGCGCACGCTGGCCAGGCAGTTCGGCCTCGAGCTCACCGACACCTACGCGGCCCCGAATCCGGGCAGCCCGCGGTTGTGGCTGAACGGGGCACGGCGCCGCCGCTCGCAGCTGCGCCGCGAGCGGCGGCATTTCCAGCGGCGGATCGAGGCGGCCGCCCGGCGGGTGGGCGCCTACGGGTACGCGGACGCGACCCGGGCCGCGCGCGCCTTCGACGAGCTCTCGGTCGCCGACTGGCTCGACGAGAGCATCCCCGGCGGCAGCCGCGGCCTGCAGGGCCAGCTCGTCTGGGCCGAGATGGCGAGCGAGTTCGGCCTCGACGCCGACCGGCTCAGCGCGCTCAACCTGTTCTACGAGTACGTTGAAGCGACCCCCGGTGCCGACGAGCGCTACCACGTGCACGGCGGCAACGACCAGATTCCCCACGGGCTCGCGGCCGCGCTTCCCGACGGCACGATCCGCCCGGGTGCGGCGCTGGAGGCGCTGTACGCGCGTGGCGACGGCAGCCATGGGCTGCGCTTCTCGGGGATCGCCGCCGACGTGGTCGCCGACCGCGTCGTGCTGGCGATCCCGTTCGCCACCTTGCGCCGAGTCGAGCTGACCGACGCCGGGCTGAGCCGCAAGAAGCGCGCCTGCATCGACGAGCTGGGGATGGGCACCAACGCGAAGGTGCTGATGCAGTTCGACCGCCGCCCGCATCAGTACGGCGATTGGAACGGCTACCTGGCGAGCGACGATCCGTTCCTGCTCACCTGGGAGAGCACGCTCGGCGAGCCGGGGCGCTCGAGCATCGTCACCAGCTACTTCGGCGGCCGCTCCGGCGCGGAAGGATTGATCGCTCCCGCGCCACACGCCCCGACCGTGCCGCGCGAGGTGAGGCGCAACCTGGCGAGCCTCAGCCGGCGCGGTCGCACCGGGATCGAGGGGATCGCCGCGGGCTTCAACGGCACCGCCTGGACCGACCGCTGGGTCGCCGATCCGTGGGCGCGGGGCTCCTACGCCGCGTTCCTGCCGGGCCAGTACACGCGCTACTACGGCTACGCGGGCAAGCCCCAGGGCGGAATCCACTTCGCGGGCGAGCACACCGCGACAGCCAACCAGGGCTACCTCGAGGGCGCGGTCGAGTCCGGGGAGCGCGCCGCCGAGGAGATCGCCGCCGCGGTCCCGACGGTGGCGCCCGAAACGTGAGAGAGTCCCATGCCATGGTGCCCTGGGACGGGGTCAGCGCTCGCGGCCGGCGACTGGCGGGGGTCTTCGCGGCGACGGTCGTCGGCGCCTTGGTCTGCGCGCCCGCGGCTTCCGCCCGCTCGGAGCCCACTCCGCTGACCGCCCGCGGAAGCGTCGAGCAGGTTCAGGTGACCGGGGCGAGCCCGGGCGAGCGCGTGAAGCTCCTCCGCCGTGGAGAGGTCGTCGCTTCGAAACGGGCCGGCGAGCTCGGCGGAATCGTCTTCCGCCGCGTTGAGCGTGGAGGCGGCTACCGGGTCCGAGGCGCCGATGGCGCCGAAACGCCGGCGCTGCGCGTGCTCAGCCGGCGCTCGGCACCGCCGAGCACCGCGGTCTACGACCAGACGCTCCCCGCCGGCGGCTACGGCTACCTGACCACGCGCGACGGGACCAAGCTCGCAATCAACGTTCATCTGCCGGGCCCACCCGAGGACGGCCCCTACCCGACGCTCGTCGAGTACTCGGGCTACGGCTATGCCAACCCGGCCGGGCCCCAGAGCGGGATCCAGCCGATCGCCGAGCTACTCGGCTACGCGGTCGTCGACGTGAACATGCGGGGCACCGGCTGTTCGGGCGGCGCCTACGATTTCTTCGAGCCGCTGCAGTCGCTCGACGGCTACGACGTGGTCGAGACCGCCGCCCATCAGCCGTGGGCGCTCCACCACAGGGTGGGCATGCTGGGGATCTCCTTCGGCGGCATCAGCCAGCTGTTCGTCGCCGCCACCAGGCCGCCGAGCCTGGCCGCGATCACCCCACTGTCGGTGATCGACAACACGCTGACGACGCTGTATCCGGGTGGGATCCTCAACACGGGCTTCGCTCTGGCGTGGGCGGAGGATCGCGTGCACGACGCCGAGCCGGCCGGACCGACGACGGGCCAGCCATGGGCGTGGCAACGGATCCAGGGGGGCGACGAGATCTGCAAGGCCAACCAGGACCTGCACCCGGAGGCGGTCAACCTGCTCGCCAAGACCGCGCGCAACACCTACTACCGCCCGAAGGTGGTCGACCCGCTGGCGCCGATCACGTTCGTCGACGAGATCGACGTGCCGGTCTTCCTCGCCTGCCAGTGGACCGACGAGCAGACCGGGGGCCATTGCCCGACTCTCGCCGGCGAGTTCACGGGCACGAAGCGCAAGTGGTTCACGTTCACCAACGGCACCCACATCGACTCGCTCGACCCGGCGACGTTCAACCGTTGGTACGACTTCCTCGAGCTCTACGTCGCCGGGCGACAACCGAGGCTCTCAGCCGCTTTGCAGGCGACCGTGCCGGCGCTCTACGCGGCCGTGATGGGGGTGCCGGGCGTCACCCTGCCCGAGGATCCGATCCAGCAACAGCCCGACTACGACTCGGCGCGGGCGGCGTTCGAGGACCTGCCGCCGGTGCGGGTCCTGTTCGACAACGGCGCCGGCGCCACGCCCGGCGCCCCGATCGCCTCGTTCGAGCGCTCGTTCAAGCGCTTCCCGGCGCCCAGGACGGAGGCGCGCTCGTGGTACCTGGCGAGCGACGGCAAGCTCAAGGGCGAGCCCGGCAAGTACGGCGCCGACCAGTTCGAGTGGGACAGCACCGCGCGGCCGCCGACCGACTTCACCGGCAACACCGGCTTGGGGCCGAACGGGCTCTGGACGGCCTCCCCCGACTATGACTGGACGCAGAGTGCCGCCGGACGCGCGCTCTCTTACGTGAGCTCGCCGCTCGGCTCGGACACGGCGGTCGTCGGAGCCGGGGCGGTGCAGGTGTGGGTGCGCTCGTCGGCGCGCAACGTGGACCTGCAGGCGACCGTGTCCGAGGTCCGCCCCGATGGCAAGGAGACGTTCGTGCAGAGCGGCTGGCTGCGCACCGGCGCGCGCAAGCTCGACCGAGAGCAGAGCACGCTGCTCGAGCCGGTGCCGAGCTATCGCAAGAACGACGCGAGGACGCTTCCCAGCGGACGCTGGGTGAAGGTGACGATCCCGCTCTACTACGAGGGCCATCTGTATCGCGAGGGCTCGCGTATCCGCGTCACCGTCTCGGCGCCCGGCGGCGACCAGCCGATCTGGGCCTTCGCCGAGGCGAAGCCGGGCGGTACGCCGTGGGTTGCGGTGGCGCACTCGCGCGGGCTGCCGTCGCGGCTGCTGCTGCCGGTGGTCCCGGGCATCGAGGCGCCGACGGAGCTGCCGCCGTGCCCCGGCCTGCGCGGCGAGCCGTGTCGCAATTACGTGCCGTTCGCCAACGCTGAGTTCCGGGCACGCTGAGGCCGCGGTCCCGGCTCAGTCGTAGCGGTCGAGGAGCCCGAGGATCGTCTCCGCCATCGGCGGATCGCGGAAGGCGTTGTACGAGTAGAGGACGTAGCTGTCCATCGGGCCGGGGCGCTTGCGCTTGCACTCCGGGAACAGCGCGGGGTAGGAGACGCGGAACCCGAACCGGGCCTGTTGCACTGCGCGGTGACGGATCAGGGCACGGCGCCGGGCGGTGCTCAAGCGCTCGATGAAGCGGCACCCGCCGCCGCGCTCCCGGTCGGGGTCGTTGTGGAGGTGGTAGACGATGGGCATCTGGGTTGAGAGCCTGCCCACCGCGGGAAGCTCGAGCCTGAAGCGGAAGTCCTGGACGGCCAGGAAGTCCGCCCGCAGTGGCATCGGACGCTTCTTCGAGAGCCCGAAGACGTTGCCTCCGATCCACTCGCCGTGGGCGTGCGCCGATGCGATCGCGGCCCTGATCATTCGCGGGCGCTTGCGGTAGGCGGCCGAGAAGAAGTCGAGGAACCAGCCGTCGTTGCCGAGCTCTGCCCGCACGCGCTCCATCATCCGCTGGAGCTCGCCGCCGTTTCGATACTGCTTCGCGTTCAGGGTCACGTCGAATTGCGCCTGCGGGCTGGTGGTACGGACGATGCGCGTGATCTCGCGCCAGACACGGACCTCCGTGTGGTTGGGGTGCTGGCCCTTCGCGTAGCGGATCAGGCCCGAGACCCATGTCGGGCGAAGGCTCGCCAGCGACCTGCCGATCCGGCGCGCGTTCGAGTGACGCACGGTCGAGATCCGGGTGTGCTCAACGCGTGCCGAGACGATCCGCGAGAGCTGCTGCGAGAACGCCGCGGGCGCTGCGGGATCCGTCGTGCCCGCGCTCGGACCGGCCGAGGCGAAGAAGGCGAGAGCGACAACCGCAAGAACAGCCACCAGGCTGCGTGCAACGGCGGTGGGTGTCCGGTCGGAGCCGTTCATGTGTTCCTACCGTGGCGAGGATGACGGACGACGCCGACGGCGGTCGCCTCTCGTATACCCTGGGCGGGTATGAGCAGAGTCGGCATCCACTTCGTCAGGAGCGCCCCGTGAGCGAGCTCGTCGACACGGTCGCCGAGGGCCTCAAGCAGTCGTTGCTGATGGCCTACGAGGTTTGGTGGGCGCTGGTGCTCGGGTTCGCGATCTCGGGGATCGTTCAGGCGTGGGTTCCGCGCGAGCGGATCGAAAGCGCGCTCTCGGGCAGCGGCCTGGTTCCGATCGCCAAGGCGACGGGGCTCGGTGCCGCGTCCTCGTCATGCTCATACGCCGCGATCGCGATCGCCAAGTCGCTGTTTCAGAAGGGCGCCTCCGCGGTTACCGCGCTCGCCTTCCAGTTCGCTTCGACGAACCTGGTCTGGGAACTGGGCCTCGTCCTCTGGGTCCTGATCGGCTGGCAGTTCACTCTCGCCGAGTACATCGGCGGGCTGGTGATGATCGGGCTGATGGCGCTGATGCTGCGCCTGTTCGTCTCACCGCGACTCGAGGAGCGCGCCAGGAAGCACGCCCAGGAGTCCCAGGCGGGGCACCAGCATCACATGGCCGGCTCCGAGCTCTCCTGGCGCCGGCGGCTGAGATCGGCCGACGCTTGGTCGGACGTCGCCCACAACTTCCGCGGCGACTGGCAGATGCTGTGGAAGGAGATCACGCTCGGTTTCCTGCTCGCCGGCTTCATCGGGCTGCTCGGCGACGACTTCTTCAACGCATTGTTCATCGAGGACGCGCCCGCGGTGGTGACCGCGGTCGAGAACGTGCTCGTCGGTCCGCTAATCGCCGTGCTGAGCTTCGTCTGCTCGGTCGGCAACGTGCCGCTGGCGGCGGTGCTGTGGTCGGGCGGCATCAGCTTCGCCGGGGTGATCGCGTTCATCTTCGCCGACCTGATCGTGGTGCCGATCGTGCTGGTCTACCGCAAGTACTACGGCACCGCCTTCGCGCGGCGGATCATCGCGCTGATGTTCGTGACGATGGTGCTGCGGCGCTCATCGTCGACGCGCTGTTCAGCGTCGCCGACCTGATCCCCGGACCGGCCCGCGACCGACGCGCGACGACATCTTCGGCTCGGTCGCGCTCGACTACAAGCTGGTTCACGAACGTGATCGGCGACGTCGTCTTCGCCGCGCTCTTCCACTCACCATCCGTCGCGGCGTCACCGACCCGGTGTGCGGCATGAAGGTCGACCGGGCCAAGGTCGACGGTCGATCGAGCAGGCGCTAGACACTACTTCTGCTCCCAGACCTGCCTCGATCGGTTCACCTCGGCACCGCCTCAGGGATAGGCTGAGCTGGTGAAGCGGGCGGCAGGCATCGCGACCGCTGGGAGCACCAGGCGCCAGGAGGGGAGACCTATCGCGAGCCCACTGTCGCCGCGGTCGCCGCGCCGCTCGGCCGGCTTCCGTATTTCTTGCGCTGCGGGA
>CAVVBX010000021.1:0-218996 GCA_963746675.1 uncultured Solirubrobacterales bacterium
CGTTGTTTTTGAATGCCCCAGTACTGAGGCCGGAGGTGCAGTTTTCAAGCCCCACCGGGTGCCGGCGGCTCCGTGGGAGTCGTGCGGTCTCACCCGATTTCGGTGGTCATAGCGAGGGGGAAACACCTCTTCCCATTCCGAACAGAGCAGTTAAGCCCCTCAGCGCCGATGGTACTTGGCCGGCAACGGCCTGGGAGAGTAGGTCGCCGCCGTTTCTTTCGCGAGAGCCGCCTTTGGGCGGCTCTCGTCGTCTCGGGGCTAGGATCGCGGCGGTGACCGACGAAGCCGCCGCCGTTGATGGGTCCGCGACCGAGCGCGCTTTCTCGGTGGCCTCGGCGCTGGCGGCGGAGATCGGTGGACGCCGGCCAACATCGCGTTCCGAGCACCTGGCGGCGGAGGTCGTCCGCGACGAGCTGCGACGAACCGGCGTCGATGCGGTCACGCAACCCTTCGCCGGCTACTCCAGCTTCGGCTATCCCTATGGCTTGATCGCGGCGCTGGCGAGCGCGCCGGCCGCGCTGCCGAGGCGCCGGCGCGCCGCTCGGGGTGCGCTATCGGCTGTAGCGGCCGCTGCGCTAATCGGTGAAGGGAGCCTCGTGCACACGCCTCTATCGCGCCTGTTTTCGCGGGCGCGGAGCTGCAACGTTACGGCGACGATTGAGCCGGGCGGCGGTGTCGAGCGAACGGTATGCCTGATGGCGCACCTGGACACGTCGCGCAGCGGGTTGCTGTTCGATCCCCGGTTCGCGGGCCTCCTGAGCCGTTGGATCGCACTCCAATCGGTGGCGACCCTGATCCTGCCGGCGGAGCCGATCCTGGCTCGCACCGGCGTCGGGCGGGCGATGGTCGCTGCCGCGCGCTCGGTCTGCGTCGCCGGGCTTGCGCTGTTGGTCGAGCGTGAATGGCGCGGCGTCGACGTACCGGGCGCAAACGACAACGCGTCGGGCGTCGGGGTCGTGGTCCAGCTCGCCGCCGAGGCGGCCGCCATGCGGCTGGAGTCGACCCGGCTGGTCGTCGTCGTCAACGGATGCGAGGAGTCAGGCCTGCTGGGCGCGCAGGCCTATCTGCGCGGTCATGACACATCGGGGTGGCTGTTCCTCAACTTCGACGGAGTCGGCGCGCCCGCAACGCTGCGTTATCTGCCCGCCGAAGGGCTGCTGCGAAAGTGGGTGGCGGATCGGTCACTGGTCGCGCTCGCGGAACGGCTCCGCAGCGAGCGCCCGGAGCTCGGTCTCGAACCCGCGGACGGCCCGATCGGGCTCACCTACGACGCGACGGCCGTGTTGGCGCGCGGCGGGCGGGCGCTGACCTTCGTCGCCGGCGACAAAGGTCGGATTCCGAACTATCACCAGCCGACCGACACCGTCGAGCGTCTCGACCTCGCGACGCTCGCCCGGGCGCTCGCGGTCGGGCGGGCGATGATCGCGGCGATCGACCGCGGGCAGGCCGACTGACGCGGGCGGGAGGATTGACGCGATCGCCGCAGCGGACGTGCGAGATTGGATAGCCTGCCGCGCATGATTGGTGCGGTGATACTGGGTCTACTGGCCGGCTTCCTGGCTCGGGCGCTGCTGCCCGGAAAGCAGGAGATGGGATTCCTCGCCACGCTGCTGCTCGGCATCGCCGGAGCCCTGGTGGGCTTCTTCTTCTTCACCGAGCTGCTCGGCATCGGCGATACGGAGATGTTCGATCTTGGTGGCTTGATCGGCGCCGTGATCGGCAGCATGGTCCTGCTCTTCGTCTACGACCGCATCGTCGCTTCTCGCGCGGCGAAACCGGCGTCGTCCACCGCGTCGGCGTCGTCAGCGCCGCGCAAGGAGCGCGAGCCACGCGAGAAGCGTGAGCGGTCCGGCGGTCACCGCGAAGGGCGGGATCGCGAAGGCGGCGAGCGCCCCAATCGGGGCGCCGACGGTCCCGACCGTCCTGACGGTCAGTAAGCGCCGCGCTGGTAGGCGACGTCTACGGCGCACCCGCCGCGACGAGCCGTCGCGAGCGCCTCCCATCCGGTCCGAGGACCGGGCCGCTCACGACGGGGCCCGCCGGCGGGCAACGGCTCGAGGCCGTATTCGCCCAGGGTGGCGAAGTCGATCGCGAGATCGACCGCGCCGAGGAGCCGCTGGGCAAAGTCTTTCTTGTTCGTCATCACGCGGGCAGGCTAGGAATGCTCCCGGACAGAACATATGTTCTGCAAGGCATCTTGCATCCGGCGCTCAGCCACGCCTGCCGAAGCTGTGCGCGCGCGGCGCCGCGGCGGCGAGCTCCTGCTCGGGAACGCCCGGGACGTGCCCGCTCTCGCGCCCGGTCGAAGCCTCGATCCTGCGCACCTCGGCGGCGGCGCGATCGGGGACTGCGAGGGCTCCTACGGATGTCCCGACGACGTTGATCACTCCCTCGCGGCGCTCGAGGCGGCCGCGGACGAGCGCGAATGATGCTGTGCGAACCGCAAGTCGGCAGCGCTCGTAAACGGGCGGGGGAACGATCACGTTGGCCACTCCAGCCTCGTCCTCGAGCAACATGAAGACGACCCCCTTCGCGGTCGCCGGGCGCTGGCGAGCGACCACCAGCCCGACGACGGCGACCTCACTGCGATCGGCGAGCACCCGGAGGTCGTCGCTTCGAACCAAGCCATCCTCGAGTCCGGGGCGCAGGACCTCGACCGGGTGATCGCCGAGGGTGACGCCGGTCGAGGAGTAGTCGGCGACGATCTGCTCCCAGGAGTCGAGCGGGCGCAGGTCGGGCGGCGCCGGGAGCGGAAGCGGAAGCGCGAGCTGAGCGTGCTTGTGGCGGCGCGTCCGTTCGCCGCCTCGGGCGATCCCCAACTGCCATAGCTGCTCCCGTCGAGGTGTCGCGGCGGCTGCCACTCCCAGCGATTCGCAGGCCCCCGACCAGGCCAGTCGCTCGAGCCCGTCGGCGCATATACCCGAGCGCGACGCGAGGTCGGCGAGATCGCGGTAGGGGCCGGCCCGCGCGCGTTCGTCCACCAGGGCGCAAGCCTGATCCTCGACGACGCCCTTGACGTACCCGAGGCCGAACCGCACCGCCGGCTGCTCGCCGGTTCGGGGCTCCACCGTGCACTCGACCGCGCTCGCGTTGACGTCGGCACCGCACACCTCGATCCCCCGCCGCTGTGCCTCGTGCGCGAGCGAGTCGGGCGGATAGAAGCCCATCGGTTGCTCGTTGAAGAGCGCGCAGAGCAGCTCGGGGCCATAGTGAACCCGCAACCAGGTCGACTGGTAGGCGAGCAAGCCGAAGGCGGCCGCGTGCGATTTCGGAAAGCCGAATCCCGAGAAGCCACGAACCTGCCCGAAGACGCGCTCGGCCAGCGCCCGCCCGACCCCGCGCGCCTCGGCGCCGGCGACGAAGCGCTCTTCATAGGCGCTGAGAGCGGCCTCGGAGCGCTTGCGGCTCATCGCCCGCCGCAGGCCCTCGGCCTCGCCGGCGGTGAAGCCGGCGAGCGCCATCGCCACCTGGATCACCTGATCCTGGAAGACGATCGCGCCGAGGGTGTCGGAGAGGATCGGCTCGAGGTCCGGGTGCTCGTAGGGCACCCGGTAGCCGGGGTTCTCGCGGATCAGCCTGCGGCGCTCGAGGTAGGGATGCACCGCGCCGCCCTGGATCGGCCCGGGCCGTACCAGCGCCACCTGGACGATCACGTCGCCGATCGTCTCCGGCAGGCTGCGAGGGAGCATCTGCATCTGTGCCCGGCTCTCGATCTGGAACACCCCGGTCGTCTCCGCGCGGCGGATCGCCTCGAATGTCTGCGGGTCGTCGAGCGGGATCCGCGAGAGGTCGATCCGTTCTCGTCGCGCGCCTCGGCGATCGACTCGACGCAGCGCTCGACCGCGGAGAGCATCCCCAGCCCGAGCAGGTCGATCTTGAGGAAGCCCGCGTCGGCGCAGGAGTCCTTGTCCCACTGGACTATCTGGCGTCCCTCCATCGCTGCGCGGCTGCACCGGGCAGAGGTCGATCAGCGGCCGGGTCGAGAGCACCATCCCGCCTGGATGCTGCGAGATGTGGCGCGGCAGCCCCCAGGCCTCGCGTGCCAATCCGGCAAGGCAGCGCCAGCGTGGCGATCTGGCCCGGCCGGCGCCGATCGCCTCGGCGATGTCGCGCTCGATCTCGTTGCCGCGCGAGTGGAAATCGGCGATCCCGGCGACACGCTCGATCTCGCCCGGCGGCAGCCCCAGCGCCTTGCCGAGGTCGCGCACCGCGCCCCGCGAGCGGTAGCCGGCGAAGGCCGAGACCAGCGCTGCACGCTGGTGGCCGTAGCGCTCGTGGACGCGCGCGATCAGCAGCTCGCGGATGTCGCGCGGGAAGTCGAGGTCGATGTCGGGCATCTCGGTGATCTCGTCGTTGAGGAAGCGTCCGAGGAACAGCCCCGCCCGCACCGGATCCACGTGGGAGAGGCCGGTCAGGTAGCAGACCACCGAGGTGACGCTCGAGCCGCGGCCGCGGCCGGGCGGCAGCAGGCCGCGCGCCGAATCCGGGCCGCGAACCTCCGCCGCGACTTCGCGCGCTTGCTCGAGCAGGTCGAAGTGCAGCAGGAAGAAGCCCGAGAGCCCGAGCCCGCGGATCACCCGCAGCTCCTCGTCGAGGCGGCGCTCGGCTTCGGGGCGCTCACGGGTGCCGTCGTAGCGGAGCTCGAACCGGCCGCGGCAGATCTCCGCCAGGGTGCGGTCGGCCTCGGGGTTCTCGGAGCCCGGGTAGCGGTAGCCGAGCTCGCGGGTGAGGTCGAAGCGCAGCAGCTCCGCCAAGCGCGCCGCCTCGGCGATCGCCTCTGGGTGGTCGGCGAAGCGAGCCGCCATCTCCTCCGGAGAGGTGAGCACCGAGCTCGAGTTGCCGCGCCGGTCGGGCTCGCATTCCTCGAGTGTGGTGTGCGAGCGCACGGCCACGAACGCGTCCTGGAGCCGCGCCCGGTCGTGGCTATGGGCGTGGACGTTGCCGGTCGCGACGGTGGCGACGCCGAGTTGCTCCGCGAGCTGGGCCAGGTGGCGGTTGCGTGCCCGGTCGCGGCGCCAGAACGGCCGTTGCAGCTCGATCCGGAAGCGCTCGCGGCCGAAGCCGGCGATCAGGCGCCGCGCGAGCGCCTCCAGCCGCCGGGGCTGGCGTCGCTCTCGGCCTTCCGCCAAGACGCCGTCGCGAGCGCAGCCCGAGAGACAGACCGATCCCCGGTTGCGCTCGAGCAGCGAGTCGAGCGCAAGCGAGGGGGGCAGGGGGTCGCGGCCGGGTCGGGGCGCGTGTCCGCATGCGCCTCGGTGAGCAGGCGGCAGAGGTTGTGCCAGCCCGTCGCGTCGGCGACCAGCAGAGTGAGGTGGAAGGGGGCGCGTCCGGCCGCGACCCGGTCATGGTCCGTGACCGTGAGCTCGGCGCCGAAGATCGGGCGGACGCCGTGTCCCCGGCAGGCCCGCGCGAACTCCATCGCACCGCAGACGTTGTCGTGGTCGGTGAGCGCGAACGCCTCGTAGCCGTGCTCGGCGGCGGCGCCCGCGATCTCCTCGGGCAGCGAGGCGCCGTCGAGGAACGAGTAGGCCGAGTGACTGTGCAGCTCGACGTACGCCATCAGGCCCGCTGCTCGAACCACCGGCCGCCTCGGCCCTCGGCTCCCTGGCCGGCCTCGCGGAAGACGACCAGGTTGCGGCCATCGGAAAGCACCAGCTCGAAATAGCGTCTTTGCAGGGGCGCAGGCGTCCACCAGCGATCCTCGATCAGCCATTCCTCGCACACCGTCTCGACCTCGACAGCGCCGACGGCTTGCGGCACGCCGTCCTCTCCCGCCAAGACCTCGATCGGCCTCGGCCAGTAGACCTGGGGCCTAGTCAAGGGAATTTCCGGGCGTGCTCCAGGGTGTGAGCATCGCCCGCCGTTCGGGCACCCGCGAGCGTGGGTCCACCTCGATCACCTGCAGCAGGGCGTCGCGCCCCGCTGCCGCCCGTGCTTGGCGCACCGCCTCGGCCAGCCGGCTGCGTCGCTCCTCCTCGGGCGAGCGCGCCAACGGCGCCTGGTCGCCGGCCTCGGACCCGAGCTCGAGCGCTCTCAACCCCAGCCGGGTGGCCGGGCCCGGCAGCTCGCTCAGCCGTGGCACGATCGCGAGCCGCAGTCGCTCAGCGCTCGCGCTGGCGCTTCGCAGTACGACCTCGGAGCGCCAGCCGCCGCCGGCGGCGAGCCGGGCCTCGAGCCGAAGACCGCGGATCGTCCTTCCCGCTCGAATCGGGTGCGCCAGCAGACGCTCGACCAGCAGGGCGAGCGCGTGCTCGAGCTGCTGGCCCGAGGCCGCCTCGGGCAGCTGGATCCGCTCGACCAGCTCCTCGCGCGGCCGGCGGGGGCGCAGGGGCTCTTCGGCTCCACGGGCCAGGCGCAGCGCTCGCAGCCCAGGCTCTCCGAAGCGGTCGGCGACCGCCGCCGCGGGCAGTGCTGCGAGCTCGCCCAGGGTGAGCACCCCCAGGCGCTCGAGGGTGTCCGGGAGCTGGGCGCACGCCCACTCGTCGCCGAGCCGGTCTCGCAGGGCTCCCACCGGCAGCTCGGCCACCAGCCGCCGCCCCGCGCGTTCGTCGACAACCAGCGCCGGTCGCCGGGCGCGCATCCGGATCGCGGCGGCGTGGGCGCAGAGCCGGTTGGGCCCGGCGCCGAGCCGAGCCGGCGGCCCAAGCTCCCTTCGCGTCCTCGCGAGCACCACCACGGCACCGCCGTAGAGGGCGCGAAGTGGCTCGAGGGCGAAGAACGCCTGGCCCGGCCGGGCCGGTTCGACCGCGGCGCCGATCGCCTCCAGCCGGCGCAACGAGCTCTCCCAGACGGCCTCGGCGCGCACCGGGTCGGCCGGCGCCAGCACCAGGGCGGGGCAGCGTGAGAGCGCCTCGGCGAGCCGCATCCCCGCTCGCAGGCCGAATGCCTCCGCTGCCCCGGAGACTTCGCCGATGACCTGTGGGCCGCCGGCCTCGGGCGCCAGGGCGACCGGCCTGCCGAGCAGCTCACGCCGGTCCTCGAGCGCGCTGGTCAGCGAGAGCCGGGGGATGAGTGCGCAGGCGATCAGCATCGGAGCGAACATATGTTCGTATAAGGCGCGCGGGATGTCAAGGCGGGGTCACGTCATCGTCAGAATTGGTCCGCGAATGAGGCACTCGCTCGCCCTCGGCCTGATCGTTGCGCTCGCGCTCGCCGCCTGCGGCGGCAACGATCCCGAGATTCCCGGCGGCGCCGATCCCGCTGAGGCTCAGGTGATCAACGAGTGGGCGATGACGCTGAGCGAGGGCGACGTCGACGCGGCGGCGGCCTTCTTCGCCATCCCGAGTGTGGCTGAGAACGGGCCGGTGCTCCGAATCCGCAACCTCGATGACGCCCGGCTGTTCAACTCCTCGCTTCCCTGCGGGGCCGAGCTCACGAACGCGACGCCCGAGGGGGACTTCATCGTCGCCACCTTCCGCCTCACCGAGCGCCCCGGCCTGGGCTTATGCGGACCGGGGACCGGTGAAACGGCACAGACCGCGTTCGTGATCGAGGAGGGCAAGATCACCGAGTGGCGTCGTGTCGCCGCCGGTGGCGAGCAGGCCCCCAGCCGGTCGCTCTGAGATCGGGCGGTAAACCGCCATCCCAGCGCGATCCTATCCCGGGCTCGGGAGGCTCGACCAGATATCGAGCTTGCGGGCAATCGCGGCGATCACCGCGTCCGTGAACTCGGCGGTGCCCGCGTGGCCACCGAGGTCGGGGGTGCGGGTGCCCGAGGCGACGGTCTCGAGCACGCTCTCGTAGATGGCCCGCGAGGCCGTCTCGGCGGCTGCGTAGTGCAGCACCGCCGCGCAGGCCAGGATCATCGCCATCGGGTTGGCGAGGTCCTTGCCCTCGAGTGCCGGCGCGGTGCCATGCGGCGCCTCGGCCATCGCGACGCTGGGGCGCAGCTCGGCGTCGAGCGCAAGCAGCACCGATTCGGCGCCGGCGATCGAGCCGAACAGGGGCAGGACGAGGTCGGAGAGCAGGTCACCGTCGCGGTTCAGGCAGGGGATCACCAGCGCCTCCGTCGCGGCGCCGCTGACCAGCCCGGCGAGGGTGGCGTCGATCAGCACCGGCTCGTAGGTGACCTCGGGATGGCGTTCGGCGGCCGCTGTCCATCTCCTCCTTCAGCATCCCCTCGTAGACCGGGCTGACGGTCCATTTCGGCCCGCCGTAGACCTTGCCGCCGATTCGCAGCGCCTCGCGGAACGCGTACTCGGCCACCGCTCGGCAATCCGAGCGGCGGATTCGTCTCGGTGCGCAGAGCGACCTCGTCGTCTCCCTCCGCCTCGCGGCGCTCCTCGGCACCGTAGGCGTCGCCGACCGCCATTCGGCAGATCGAGATCGGGTGGTGCACGCCCGGCCACCGGGGTCACCCCCGGAATTCGCCGCCCTGTGCGGACGATCACCTTGCCGTCGACGGCCTCGCGCAGGATCCGGTTCGGGCTGCCGACGTCGCCCGCGCCCTCGGGCGTGATCGTCGCCGCCTTGACCCCGAGCCCCGTCTCGACGCATCGCCTCCGCGGCCTCCGAGCAGATCTCGTTGGCCGTCGCTCGGCGGTTCTCGAGCGAGAGGTCGAAGCGGACGATCTCCAGCTCGACCCCGAGGACGCTCCGAGTCGAGGACCCGCAGCGCCTGCTCGAGCAGCTCCTGGCCCGTCTGGTCGCCCTCGAGCGCGACTATCCTCAGCCCACCCATGCGCGGCCGAGGCTATCCGACCCGATGACCCCCGAGCGCTGCTCGTGGTGCGGTGAGGGAGTCGAGGCCGACGACGGTTTTCGGGCCTACGAGCCGGCGGGGGAGCGGCGGGCCGTCTTCTGCCGACTCGAGCATCTGGTCCCGTGGGCGATCCAGGGCGCTCATTGGGAGGCCGGGGCGATGGCCGAGCCGCCGGACGTCGAGCCGCCGTCGAGGCGCTGCTCGCACTGCGATGCCGAGCTCGGCGAGGTCCACGTGCTGCTCGTTCGTCATCGCGGCGACCACCGGATCGCCGACGACTTCTGCTCCGTGGACCATCTCTCCGAGTGGGCCAAGGCCGGGGGTAGGTGGCAGTAGGTGCTGCGGCTGATCCGCAACATCCTCTGGCGCTAACCGCCCGCGTTCGAGCCGCCGTTCTTGTTCGGCTTGTTCTTGCGGCTGGGCTTGCCAGCGCCGCGGCCGACGTCCTTCGGCGGGGCCTCGATCGTCTCGTCGCCGGCGTCGGCGGCGAACTCCTCGATCAACGCCGCGGTCTCCTTGGGCTTCTCGACGTTGGGGGAGTGGCCGGCGCCCTCGATCTTGGCCAGACGGGCTCCCGGTACGGTGCGGTACGCCGCCTGGGATTCGCCCGGATCGCAGAGCTGGTCCTCGGCCCCGAAGATGCTCAGCAGCGGCACGGGCACGCTTCGCAGCCGCTGCTCGAGCGGCATCTCCTTGACGAAGTCGGTGTTGGCCTCGGAAGCGTCGCGGAACGCGGTGTAGGTCATCGCGTTGAAGTCGTTGACGACCTGATCGGGGTTCGGAAAGCCGTCGGCGAGGTCGAAGCCCGGGGCGAACGCCGCTCCATAGGCTTGCTTGACCGCGAAGTCCGGCGTCAGTCGCCACATCGCCTGGCCGATCACCGGCGCGTAGCCGAGCTTGGCGACGAACGGTGCCGAGCAGGCGTCCTCGCTCGGCCCCTCGTCGATGTTGACCAGCCGGTCGACGAGCTGGGTCGCGCGGGCCGCGAGGGCGGTCGCCACGTCGAAGCCCATCGAATGCCCGACGACGACCGCACCCTGGACGTCGAGCTGGTCGAGCGCGGCGGCGACGAGCGCCGCCTGGTCTTCGATCGCGTATCCGGTCGAGGGCTTCTGCGAGCCCCCGTGCCCGAGCAGGTCGATCCTGATCACGCGGTGGTCTCGAGCCAGGATCGGGGCCATCCCGTCCCACCAGTGAAGCGAGCACGAATAGCAGTGCAGGAGCACGATCGGCGCGCCGTGCGGCGGCCCCTCGTCGAGCACCTGCAGGGAGCCACCCGGAAGCTCGAGGATCTCGCCGCCCTCGATCGTGACCCCGGCCTCCTTGGTCTCGCCGTTGACGATGATCGTGTTCACGGCCAGCAGCACGGCGATCGCGGCCGCGGCGCCGATCAGGATCTTCCAGCGGCGCTTCAACCGGCCGGCGGCTCCTCGCGCGGACCGAGCCCGAGCTCGTCGGCGCGTTCGGCCATCGCAGCGATCACGAAGGCGACGTGCTCGTCGAAGTCGACCCCGAGCTCCTCGGCGCCCTGACGGATCTCGTCGCGGTTGACGCCGGCGGCGAAGGAGGGCTGCTTGAGCTTCTTCTTCACGGACTTCGGCGCCATTCCCTCGATCCCGGTCGGCCGTACTAGTGCGCATGCGGCGACGAAGCCCGAGAGCTCGTCGACGGCGAACAGGGATTTTGCCATGCGCGTCTCGCGCGGGACCTCGAGAAAGGTCGCGTGGCCGGCGACCGCGTCGATCACGTCCTGCGGCCAGTCGAGCTCCTCGAGCAGGCGCAGCGCCGTCCTGGGATGGCCGTTCTCGGCGTCGCCGAGGTCGGGGTAGCGCTCGTAGTCGAGGTCGTGGACGAGCCCGGTGACCGCCCAGAGCTCCTCGTCCTCGCCGTAGCGGTGGGCGTAGGCGCGCATCGCCGCTTCGACCCCTAGCAGGTGCTTTCGCAGCGAGTCGGACTGCACCCACTCGCAGACCAGATCCCAGGCTTGATCCCGCGTCGGCTCGGCCATAAGGCGTCGTCTACCCTAGATGAATGATTCCCGATCTCCGCGCACCCAGATGACGCACGGATACCGTCGCCGGGTCGCGCCCGTCGGGACTCGCACATGCCCACCGGCATGCGCTTCGCCCGCCGGCCACCCCCGGCTCGGTCCCGCGCGCCCCTGGGCACACGCTGATCAGGAATCAGTCATCTAGCCGTCCGATGGAGAAGTTCGTCATCCAGGGCGGGCCACCGTTGTCCGGCGAGATCACGGCGGCGGGCAACAAGAACGCGGCCCTGCCCATCCTCGCTGCATGCCTGCTGACCGAGGACGAGGTCGTGCTCTCCAACGTGCCGAGAATTCGGGACACCGAGACGCAGGTGGCGGTGCTCGAGGGCCTCGGGGTCAAGGCCGACTGGACATCCGAGAACGAGCTCCGCATGCACGCGGACGCGGTCTCCAACACGGCTCTCGACGAGGGCCTCGCGGCGCGAATCAGGGCTTCCTTCCTGCTCGCCGGGCCGCTGCTCGCCCGCTTCGGTGAGGCACGGATGCCGCCGCCCGGCGGCGACTTCATCGGCCGCCGGCGCCTCGATCCGCACCTCGACGCGTTTCGCGACATGGGCGCCGGCGTCGAAGGCGACCGGGAGATCCTGATCTCAAGGCCCCCGGGCGGGCTCCGGCCCTGCGGGATCTTCATGGACGAGCCTTCGGTGATGGCGACCGAGAACGCGCTCATGGCGGCGGCGCTCACCCCGGGCCCGACGACGATCTCCAACGCAGCCTGTGAGCCGCACGTGCAAGACCTCGCCCGCCTGTTGGTCAAGATGGGCGCCCAGATCGACGGCATCGGCTCGAACGTGATGACCGTGCACGGCCGCGACAAGCTCGCCGGGGCCGAGCATCGCGTCTGCGCCGATCACATCGAGGTGGCCAGCTTCATGGCGCTGGCCGCCGTGACCAAGGGCGAGCTGCGGATCCGCGACGCGGAGCCCAACGACCTGGTCACGATTCGGCGGCACTTCCGACGGCTCGGGCTGCAATCGATGATCGAGGGCAGCGACGTGCTCGTGCCGCCCGACCAGGCGCTCGAGGTCAAGGATGACCTCGGCGACGCGATCCCGAAGATCGACGACGGCCCCTGGCCCGCGTTCCCGGCCGACCTGACGTCGATCGCCCTCGCTCTCTCCACCCAGGCGCGGGGCACCATCCTGATCTTCGAGAAGATGTTCGAGAACCGACTGTTCTTCGTCGACAAGCTCGTCGCCATGGGCGCTCGGATCACGCTCTGCGATCCCCACAGGGCGATCGTCAGCGGTCCGAGCCGGCTTCATGGTGAGCGTGTCGAGAGCCCCGATATCCGCGCCGGCATGGCGATGCTCATCGCCGCCCTGTGCGCCGACGGCACCTCCGAGATCGGCAACGTGGTGCAGATCGACCGCGGCTACGAGCGGATCGATAACCGGCTGCGGGAACTTGGGGCTCGGATCGAGCGCGTCAGCACCGAGCCGGTGCCGGCATAGCGCGGCGCCTGCAAACGGTCGCATTCCGGCGTCCTCGGCCGATCGTCTCGCTCACGTAGGCTTTCACTACGCTCGCTTCGCCGATCGGCCTGCGTCCTTGGACTGCTCGGTTTTCGCCGCCGTTCGCCCTTCGACTCCATTGACTCGATGACGCACCCGATTCCACCTGGTACGAGGGACATCCTGCCGGATGAGATGCGCGAGCTGCGCAGGCTGTCGCTCGCGCTGATCGACGTCTTCGAGCGCTTCGGATACGGCGAGGTGGCGACCCCGACGATCGAGTACGAGGAGGTGCTCGCCCGCGGCGACGAGGGTGGGGCGCCGCTCGCCTACCGCTTCTTCGACGAGCGCGGCGAGTTGCTCGCGATGCGGTCGGACATGACGATCCCGATCGCTCGCCTGGTCGCCAACCGCTATTCGGCGGCCGAGCCGCCCTTCCGCCTCTGCTACCTCGCCCGCGCCTACCGGGCGGTTCGCCCGCAGCGTGGTCAGATGCGGGAGTTCACCCAGGCGGGCGTCGAGTTGGTCGGCACATCGGCGCCCGAGGGCACCGCCGAGGTCGTGGAGGTGCTCGCGGCGGCCCTCGACGCCGCCGGATTGACCCGTGCCGTGATCGGTCTCGGCGACGCGGACCTCTACCGTCAGCTCCTCGACGAGTTGGGGATCGGCGGCGAACCGCGTGATCGGCTGCTCGGCTGCCTCGCCGCGCATGACCTCGTCGGCCTCCGGGCCGAGGTTGACCGCCTCGACCTGCCGGCCCCCCAGCGCGAGACCCTGGTGGGAGTTCCCGGCCTGCGGGGCGGCCCCGAGGTGATCGACGAGGCGCGCGGCCTCGGCGGCACAGCGACCGCGCGCGCGACCAGCCGGCTCGCGGAGACGTTCGAGGCGCTGCGCTCGAGGGGGGTCGCCGACCGAGTCAGTGTCGATCTGGGCCTGCTCCGGGACCTGGGCTACTACACGGGAGCGATCCTCGAGGTCTACGACCCGGCACTGGGCCATGTGCTCGGCGGCGGCGGGCGCTACGACGAGGTCATGGGCAGGTTCGGACGACCGCTTCCGGCAGCGGGCTTCGCGCTCTATCTCGAACGCCTGCATGTCGCCCAGGCCGAGGAGGGAGTGTGATGCGAGGCACGGGCGGCTTCGCCCACCCGACCCCGGCGGCGGGCGAAGGCCCGTTGAAGTTCGCCGTTCCGCGCGGCGCGCTGTTCGAGGGATCCCTGGACCTGCTCGATGCGATTGGGTTCGAGACCGGCGACGCGCGTGGCGACTCGCGCGCCCTGTTGTTCGAGACGGGGGAGCTGACCCTGGTGACGATGCGGCCGTCCGACGTGCCGACCTACGTCGAGGCTGGCGCCGCCGACCTCGGGATCACCGGCAAGGATGTGCTCACCGAGCAGCGCGACCGCGCCCTTTACGAGTTGCTCGACCTCGGCTTCGGCGCATGCCGGATGGTGCTCGCGGGTCGTCGAGGCGATCAGAGCCTGGGGGAGTCCGAGCGTCGCCTGGGCGCGATGAGGATCGCGACGAAGTACCCGCGCACGGCTGAGCGCTATTTCGAGGACACCGGCCGTCAGGCCGAGGTGATCGAGGTCAAGGGCTCGGTCGAGCTCGCCCCGCTGACCGGCCTCGCCGACGGGATCGTCGACCTCGTCGACACCGGGCGGACCTTGTCCGACAACGACCTGGAGATCCGCGAGCAGATTTCGACCTGTACCGCGCGGCTGGTGGCAAACCGGGTCGCGCACAAGCTCCGCGCCGCCGACATCGACGCAGTGGTCGAGCGCCTGCGGGCGGCGGTCGCGCGATGAGTCCCAGAATCGAGCGGATCGAGTGGGACGGGTCCGACCCGCGCGCTCTCTCAGCCCGCCTGCGGGCGCTTGCCCCGGCGCTCGAGGAGGTGGGCGGTGCCGTCGGCGAGATCGTTGATCGGGTTCGCAGTGGTGGCGACGCGGCGGTCCGCGATCTGGCCGAGGGCTTCGGCGAGGCCGTTGCGGACCAGCTTCGGGTCGACGCCGACGCGATCGCCGCGGCACCCGGGCTACTCGAGCCCGATGTCCGCGAAGGTTTGCGGGTGGCGACAGCCAACATCGCTGCCGTGGCGCAGGCCGAGCTCGAGGTGCTCGAGCGCCCGGCGGTCGCCGAGCTCGAGCAGGGCCAGCGCGTAGAGGTGTTGTCAGCGCCGGTCGCTGCCGCGGGCGTGTACGCGCCCGGCGGCCGAGCGTCGTACCCGTCCTCGGTGCTCATGTGCTGCGTCCCGGCCAAGGTGGCCGGCGTTCCACGGATCGCGGTCACCACCCCGCCCGCAGCGACCGGCAGGCCGAGCGCGGAGGTCCTCGCGGCATGCGCGTTGGCAGGAGTCGACGAGGTCTATGCGATCGGCGGCGCCCAGGCGATCGCGGCGCTGGCCTTCGGCACCGAGACCGTCGCCGCCGTCGAGATGATCGCCGGACCCGGCAATCGATACGTGACCGAGGCCAAGCGCCAGTTGGCCGGGCGGGTCGGCATCGATGGGCTCGCAGGTCCCAGCGAGCTCTTCGTCGTCGCCGGCGGGACGGCGAACCCCGAGTGGATCGCGCTCGATCTCTGCGCCCAGGCCGAGCACGGCCCCGACAGCCTGCTGGTCGTGGTCTCACATGATCGAGCGCTGCTGGATCGGATCGGAGAGCTGGCCGCCGAGCTTGCCGCGGACCGGCCGAGCGTCACCGATGCGCCGCTGGCGCTGGTCACCGCGCCCGGTCTCGAGCTTGCGCTGAGCTTCTCCGACGCGTTCGCGCCCGAGCACCTCGAGCTCGCCTACACCGGTGCCGACGAATCGGCCGCGCGCGGTCGCGTCGCCGGATGCGTGTTCGTCGGCTCCGGCGGGGCGACGGCGTTCGGCGACTACGCGGCAGGCTCGAATCACGTGCTCCCGACCGGAGGCGCGGCTCGCTTCGGCCGCCCACTCGGGCCGGGTGCGTTCATGCGTCGGTCGTCGGTCGTCTGCGTACCCTCGTCGGCCGCGGCAGAATTGGCTCCGCACGTCGCCGCGGTCGCCGGCGCGGAGGGCTTCCCCGTCCACGGCGAGTCGGCAACGGCGAGGGCCCAGCGATGACCTCGAACACCCCGAGAGCGGCAAAGATCGAGCGGCAGACTCGCGAGACGCGCGTGTCGCTTGACCTGTCGCTCGACGGCGGGGAGATCTCGGTGGCGACCGGGGTCGGATTCCTCGATCACATGCTCGAGCTTCTCGGCCGTCACGGTCGCCTCGGCCTCGAGGCGCGCGCCGACGGCGATCTCGAGACCGGCGCCCACCATACGGTCGAGGACGTCGGCATCGTGCTCGGACAGGCGCTTGATGAGGCGCTCGGCGATCGCAGCGGAATCCGCCGCTACGGGCACTCGGTGGTGCCGATGGACGAGGCGCTCGGCGAGTGCGCGATCGACATCTCGGGCCGGCCGTTCTGCCGCTTCGATGCCGAGTTGCCGCCGGTGTCGATCGCGGGGTTCGACGCGGAGCTCGCCGAGGAGTTCTTCCGGGCCGTGGCCTCGAACGCGAAGCTGACCGTGCACGTCGGGGCGCGTCACGGCGCCAACGCCCATCACCTGATCGAGGCTTGCTTCAAGGCGTTCGCCCGCGCTTTGCGCGAGGCGGTTTCGATCGATCCCGACGAGACGGGGGTGCCGTCGACCAAGGGCACGCTGACCTCGTGACCGCTGCAAACCGTGCCGCCCCCGGACGCGAGGCGGAGGAGGCGGCGCGTATCTGTGTCCTCGACTACGGGATGGGCAACCTGCGCTCGGTGGAGAAGGCGCTGGAGCGGGTCGGCGCCGAGGCAGTGATCACGGCCGATGCCGAGTCGGTGAGGGAGGCTGACGGCCTCGTGCTGCCGGGGGTGGGGGCCTTCGCCAAGGCGATGGAGCGCGTCCGCGAGATCCAGCTCGACCGGCTGATCGCCGAGCGCGTCGACGCGGGCACCCCTGTGCTCGGCATCTGCCTCGGCTTCCAGCTCCTCTTCGAGTCGTCAACCGAGCTCGGCGGCGCAGCCGGACTCGGCTTGATCGAGGGCGAGGTCACCGGTCTCGAGGCGCCCGGTCTGAAGGTTCCTCACATTGGCTGGGAGCCGGTTCGCTGGAGCCGACCGTCGGAGCTCACCGAGGGGATCGAGGACGGGACGCCGTTCTACTTCGTCCACAGCTTCGCGCCGCGCCTCGGCCGGGGGTCCGACCTGCTGGGCACCGCCGAGCACGGTGAGCGTTTCGCCTGCGCGATCGCCCGGCCGCCCGTTTACGGCGTCCAGTTTCACCCCGAGAAATCCAGCGCGGCCGGCTTGCGGCTGCTCGAGAACTTCGCTCGACTGGCGGCCGACTCAGCGGGATCGGACGCGAGGCAGGGGATGTCGGCGGAGCTGCGTTGATCCTCTACCCGGCGATCGACATTCGCGGCGGGCAGGCTGTGCGCCTGGTCCAGGGCGACTACGATCGAGAGACCGCCTTCGACGCGGAGCCGCTCGACGCGGCGCGGCGCTGGGTCGGGCAGGGGGCCGAGGCGCTGCACGTGGTCGACCTCGACGGGGCCAGGGAGGGCGCCCCGGTGAACATCGACCACGTGGCGCGGATCTGCGAGGTCGGCGTGCCGGTCCAGGTCGGCGGCGGCCTGCGCGAGTCGGGTGACGTGGCCGCGGTGCTCGCCGCAGGCGCCGCGCGGGTGATCCTCGGCACCGCGGCGCTCGCCGACCCGGCGCTGATCGAGGCGCTGGCCGCCGATTATGGGGAGCGGATCGTCGTCTCCGCCGACGCTCGCCACGGCCGAGTCGCGATCGAGGGGTGGGAGCGAGAGTCGGCGATCGGATCGGCCGGCGTCGTCGAGGACCTCGCCCGCCGCGGTGTGCGGCGCTTCGTCTTCACGCCCGTCGAGGTCGACGGAACACTGGAGGGTCCGGACATCGACGGCCTGCGCGAGGTCGCGGTTGTGGCCGATCGCGTCGGCGCCAAGCTGACGTACTCCGGCGGCGTCGGGACGCTCGACCACCTGCGCGCGCTCGGAGCCGAGGACCTGGCCGCCTTCGAAGGCGTCATCGTCGGCCGAGCGCTTTACGAGGGCGCGTTCACGGTCGCGGAGGGCCGTGACGCGCTCGCGGCCCGCTAGCCTCGAGCGAGCATGTTCTGGCTTCGTGTTCTCGCGATCGCGCAGGTGGCGCTGCTGGTCCGCCACCACCTGACGCTGCTCGAACCCGACGAGCGTGTGCGGCTGGCGAAGCTGGTCGCCCAGTCGAAGGGCCGGCCGCGGACGAACCTGTCCGCGAACGAGCGCGAGGAGATGCTGCGGCTGGCCGCGAGGCTCGAGCCGGGCGCCTTCGCGCATGGAGCCTGGGGCGCCGCGCGCGGGCAGGCTGCGCGGGAAGCCGTAGCGCCCGCGAGGCCGTCATGGCGCTGAAGCGCGTCATTCCATGTCTCGACGTCGATGCGGGCCGGGTGGTCAAGGGGACCAACTTCGTCGGCTTGCGTGACGCGGGGGACCCGGTCGAGCTCGCCGAGCGCTACGACGCGGAGGGCGCCGACGAGCTCGTCTTCCTCGATATCACCGCCTCGCACCAGAGGCGGGACACGATCGTCGAGCTCGCCCGCCGTACGGCCGACAACGTCTTCATCCCGTTCACCATCGGCGGCGGGATCCGCTCGGTCGCCGATGCCCAGGCGGTGCTCGATGCCGGCGCCGACAAGGTTTCGGTCAACTCATCGGCCCTCGCCCGCCCGGAGCTGCTCTCCGATCTCGCCGTGGTGTTCGGCTCGCAATGCGTCGTGATCGCGATCGACGCCAAGCGGCGCGGCGGTGCGTGGGACGTGTTCGTGGACGGCGGGCGGACTCCGGTAGACGGCCGCGATGCGGTCTCCTGGGCTCGCGAGGCGGTCGAGCGCGGCGCCGGCGAGGTCCTGCTCACGAGCATGGACCGGGACGGGACCACGGACGGCTACGAGCTCGAGCTCACGCGCGCGGTGGCCGACGCCGTCACGGTGCCGGTGATCGCCTCGGGCGGAGTGGGGGAGCTGGCGCACCTCGTCGATGGCGTGCTCGAGGGCCGCGCCGACGCGGTGCTCGCCGCCTCGATCTTCCACTACGGAAGGTTCTCGATCCGCCAGGCGAAGGCGGCGATGCGGAAGGCGGGCATTCCGGTTCGGGAGGCCTGAGGTCGCGGCGGGTTCAGGGGCTGGGTAGAGGGCCGCCCCGACCGCTAACCCGTGCTGGGCCGGATTGTGCCCGCACAGCGGGGGTAAACCGCCCCAGCTCGCGGGAGCCTAGCCCGAGTTTCCAGCCGAGTTGCCGTCGCCGCCTCCGTCGCCGCCCCCTTCGTTGCCCCGTTGTTGTCGTTGCTGCTTGCGCTCCGCCTTCTGCCTACGCTCGCGCCTGCGCCGTTCCGCCTCGCGCCTGCGCTCCGCTTCGGTCTCGTGCTCGAAAGCGCGGATCCCCGATGAGCCGGTCAGGTAGAGGCGGGCGCCGTCGGAGATCACCGGGTTGTACTCGCCTAGCTCGCTCTCGAAGACCTGCTTGCCCGTCTTGACATCGAAGCCGAGAGTGCCGATGTTGGGACCGATCACGCCGACGTACACCACCTCGCCGAGCACGGTGGCGGCGCCGAGGACGATCCCGCCGACGTCCTTCTGCCAGCGGACCTCCCCGGTCTCCGCGTCGAGGGCGTAGAAGTTCTGGTCCTTGGAGCCGATGTAGACGGTCGGCTCCGACCGCTTGGTGTCGGCGACCGCGGGGCCGGGGTAGACCCAGTCACCAGTCGAATGGCTCCAGAGCAGCTCGCCGCTGTCGGCGTCGAAGCTGTAGACGCGGCCGTCGATGCTGCCGAGGTAGAGGCGCCCAAAGGCGACCGCCGGCGTCGAGTAGACCGGTCCGCCGCGGCCGAGGCTCAGCCCCTGGGTACTGCCGCGCCAAACGAACTCGCCGTTCGAGGCCCGGATCGCAAACACCTCGCCGGCGTAGTTAGCGCCGTAGAGGATGCCCTCGTCGAGCGCCAAACCTCCCTTGACGTTGCCGGCGGTCGACACCTGCCAGCGCACCTCTCCCGAGTCGACGTCGAGCGCGAAGACCTCCCCGGACTCGCTGCCGACGATCACGCTCCGGCCGAATACGACGGGGGAGGTCTCGCTGCGCCCGGGCAAGGGCCGCTCCCAGAGCACCTTGCCGTCGCGCGCCCTGACCGCGACCGCGGCGCCGGGCTCGAGTGTGACCGCGAACACGCGGCCGTCGGAGTAGGCCGGCGAGGAGGCGGCGAGGTCGCCGATTTCGTTCTTCCACTCGACCTTGCCCCGCTCGGCGTCGAGCGCGTAGACGAGCGCGTCCTTGTCCTGGAAGAAGATCGTGCCGTCCCCGATCACCGGCGAGAACTCGAGCAGCTTGCCGGCCTGGAAGCTCCATATGGAGGCGTCGAAGGGGGGTCGCACGCGCTTGGTCGGCAGGTATCGCGTGCGTTGGTCGTCGTAGCCGTAGACCGGCCAGTTGACGGTCTTGACGGTCTCCTTCGGCCTCGGCGGCCGCTCGGCCTCCAACTCGCACGGCGGCGGGCACTCGACGTCGGAATCGCGCTTGAGCAGGCTGTACGCGGCGATCGCCCCTCCGGCGACGACCAGCGCCGCGCCGCCCGCGATCAGCACCCGGGCGCGCACGCTCAGCGAGCGCCACTTTGTGAGCAGGGAGCGCATCATCCGCGAAGCCCGTCATGGTAGGTGAAGGCAGCTCAGGCACAGGTAGATGGGAGCGTCGCCACAGATCGATACCGAGGGCCTCGCAGGCCGTCTCGTCGCCCTGCCCGGTTTCGACCGAGTGCGCGCGGCCGCAGCGGCCGCCGGCGCCGATGCCTACCTCGTCGGCGGCGCCGTCCGCGACGCCCTGCTGGGGCGGCAGCGGGCCGACCTCGACCTGGTCGTCGTCGGCGACCACCTGCCGCTCGCACGGGCGCTCGGCGGCCGGTTGCGCGAGCACGACCGCTTCGGCACGGCCACGGTCTCCCTCGGCGATCGGGTGATCGACGTCGTTCGGGCGCGCAGCGAGTCCTACCCGCATCCCGGCGCCCTGCCGGAGGTCCGCCCTTCCGACCTGGCCACCGACCTGGCGCGCCGCGACTTCAGCATCAACGCGGTCGCTGTTCCGCTTGCAGATCCCTCAACGGTGGTCGACCCGCACCGGGGTGTGGCCGACCTGCGCGCGGGCGTGCTGCGCGTGCTCCACGACCGCTCGCTCCTCGACGACCCGACCCGCGCGCTGCGCGCCGCCCGCTACACCGCCCGGCTCGACCTCGAGGTCGAGCCCGTCACCTTGGCGCAGATCCGAGCCGCCAAGCTCCATACGGTGTCGGCCGACCGCGTCGCCGTCGAGCTTCACAAGCTCGCGAAGGAGGCGGCGCCGCGGCGCGGGTTCGAGATCCTCTCCGAGTGGGGCGTGTTTCCACTCGCCGAGGGGACCGGGGACTTGATCGAGGCAACCGATCGATTGCTCGCCGGCGCGCCTTGGAGCTCGCTCGTAAGCCGGCCCGAGGCGGTCCTCGCAGCGTTGGATCCGGATGCGATCGAGCGCAGCCGCGAGCTCGTGGACGCCGCTCCGCGGTCGCCATCGGCCGCGGTCGATGCAGCGCGGGGACGGGCGGGCGCCGAGCTCGCTCTGGCCCGCGCCCTCGGCGCCGAGTGGCTGGACCGGTTCGTGGGTGAATGGCGCGAGGTCGATCTGCGGATCAGCGGGGATGACCTGCTCGCCGCGGGCGTTCCGGAGGGCGAGCGCATCGGACGCGGCCTCGCCTCGGCTCTGCGCGCCAAGCTCGACGGTGAGGCGCCGGCGCCCGAGGATGAGCTTCGGATCGCCCTGGAGGCGGCCGGGGCGGCTCCCGAACGCGGTGAGGCCGCGGCTGCTGACTAGCCTCTTAGCGGATGAGATGGCGGCGGCGTGACGATGTGCGATGGCTCGCGGCTGATCTTCCCGGCGCGCGAGCGGCGTTCTCGACCCGGCTCGGTGGCATCAGCGACGGCCCATTCGCGAGCCTCAACCTCGGCCTGCTCACCGGCGACGATCCCGCCCCGGTGCGGGCGAACCGACGTCGCCTGGTCGAGGCGCTCGGCCGCGATCCGGCCGGGGTCCTGATCGGCCGTCAGATGCATGAGGGGAAGGTGCTGGCGCGCGCGGCCGCGCCGGATCCCAACCCCTTTGCGGACCCAATCCCAGGCGCGGCACCGCGATCCGATGGACAGGCGACCGCGAACCCTGCGCTGACGCCGATCGTCCAGGTGGCCGACTGCCTGCCGATCGCGCTCGCCGGGCCACGCGGCGTCGCGATGCTCCACGGCGGCTGGCGCGGGCTGGCGGCCGGCATCGTCGAGCGGGGAGTGGAGATCACCGGGGCGACCGCGGCGGCGGTCGGACCGGGGATCGGGCCGTGTTGCTATGAGGTGGGCGAGGGGGTCCTGGAGGCGTTCGGGTCGCTCGGGGAGGGGGTCGCCACCGGACGGATGCTCGATCTGCCCGAGGTCGCGCGCCGGCTGCTCGCCCGCGCCGGGGTCGACGATGTCGACTCGGCGGCCGAGTGCACGCGCTGCGAGCCCGAGCTGTTCTTCTCGCACCGCCGCGACGGCGCGCGCACCGGCCGGCAGGCCGGCCTCGTCTGGAGCGAAGCGCGTGGCTGAGCCGATCCGTGGCATCGACCCGGAATTGGTGCGGCGCAACCTCGAGCGGGTGCGGGAGCGCTGCGGGCCGGGCGTCGAGATCCTGGCGGCGACGAAGTACGTCGAGGAGCCCGAGATGGCGGCGCTGGTCGAGGCCGGGGTCGAGTTGGTCGGCGAGAACCGCCTTCAGGACCTCGAGCAAAAGCGCGCGCGCTACGCCGACGCCTTCACCTGGGACTTCATCGGCAACCTTCAGAGCCGCAAGCTGAAGCGCATCCTGCCGCTGGTTCGCCTGATCCACTCGGTCGCCACCGACTCGGCGCTGGAGCAGCTCGATCGCCACGGCGGCCCCGATACCGAGGTGCTGGTGGAGGTCAACCTCGGCGAGCAGAGCAAGGCCGGGGTGGAGCCGGCGGCCCTGGGAGCGTTCATCGCCCGCTGTCCGGTGCGGGTCGTCGGGCTGATGGGGATGCCGCCGTTCACCGACGACGCGGAGGCGTCGCGCCCGCACTTCGCGCGCCTGGCCGAGCTGGCCGGCGAGCACGGGCTCGGACGGCTATCGATGGGAACCAGCCAGGATTGGGAGGTGGCGGTGGAGGAGGGCGCGACGATCATCCGGCTCGGCACCGCGCTGTATCGGTAGCTGCAGTGCCGCCACCAGGCATAATCACGGGAGAGGAATACGCGCACACGGGGCGAACACCGCAGCGTTATGGCACTTCGCGACACATGGCATCGAGCGCTCGTCTACTTCGGCCTTGCCGAGGATCCCGACTACCGCGAGCACGACCTCTACGAACCGGACACGGCCGCGCACGGCGAGGTCTACGAGGGCTCTGCGCCTCGCAGCTCAGGCAGCGTGAGCCGGATCTCCGAGCGCCGCCGCAACCGCGACGAGATCGACGACATCTTCGCCGATGACGACCCGGGGCCGATCCGCTCGCGCGTACTCGCGCCGGTCGGCAACGGCGGCGTCGACGTCCAGGTCCATCTGGTCACCCCGACCAGCTTCAACGACGCGCAGGAGGTCGCCGACCGTTTCAAGCACTCGGTTCCCGTGATCCTCAATCTGCAGACCGCCGACAGCGAGCTCGCCAAGCGGCTGATCGACTTCGCTTCCGGGCTCACGTACGCGCTGGACGGCGGGATGCAGAAGATCGCCGAGAAGACCTTCCTGCTCACCCCGCACAACGTCGAGGTCTCGGCCGAGGAGAAGGCTCGCCTGGTCGAGAAGGGCTTCTTCAACCAGAGCTAGCTGCTGCTCCCGGCGCCGGCGCAGCCTCTCGGCACTAGGCTGCCCGTTGATGAGGGTCGGCTTCGCAGGCGCGGGCAAGATGGCGGCGGCGATCGCCCGCGGCTGGGTCGACGGCGACGGAGGGCCGGAGGCGATGCTCTTCTGCGATGCCGGCTCGGGCCGTGCCGCCGCGCTGGCCGAGCAAACGGGCGGCGAGGCGGTGGACTCGCTGGTCGAACTCGCGAGGGGCTCCGACGCGGTCGTCCTGGCGATCAAGCCCGCCACCCTGGAAACCGTCGCCGAGCTCCTCGAAGGAGAGGCGAAGGCGGTCGTGTCGGTGCTCGGGGCTACACCCGTCGCGCGCCTTCGTGAGCTCTTCGGTGAGACGCCGATGGTCAGGCTGATGCCCACGGTCGCGGTCGAGGTCCGGCGGGGCGTGATCTGCCACTCGCCGCTGGACCCCCGCGATGGCGCCGTCGGCCCACGGCTGCTCGGGCTGTTCAACGAGCTCGGTCACCTGGTCGAGCTGCCCGACGAGCTCATGGACGCGGCCACCGCGATCGTGGGCTGCACTCCTGCTTACCTCGCCGTGATCGTCCAGACCCTGGCCGAGGCCGGCGCCGAGGAGGGGATCGAAGCCGAGCAGGCGTACGAGCTCGTCGTCGAGGCGTTCGACGGCACGGTCGAGCTGCTGCGCCGCTACGACCCGATCACCGTGCGAACCGCGGTCGCTTCGCCGGGCGGCAGCACCGAGGCGGGCCTCGCGGCGCTGGCCGAGGCGGGAGCCGCCGACGCCTTTCGCGCCGCGGTCGCGGCCTCGCTCGATCGGATGCGCCCGTGATCCCGCTCGCCCTGAGCCGTTACAACGTCGCCGACTACGTCGAGGCGTTGCTGTTCATCTACCTGATCCTGATCATCGCCAACGTGCTGCTCTCCTGGGTCCAGCAGTTCCGCCCGCTTCCATACAGCACGCCGCTGCGTGCGGTCACAGGGTTCATCGAGGAGAGCACGAACCCGTACCTGAACCTGTTCCGCAGCTTCATTCCCAGGATCGGACCGCTCGACATCAGCCCGATCGCGGCCATCCTCGTGCTCTCGATCCTCGGCGGGTTCGCCGTCGACCTGATTCGCGGGTGACCTCGCCGCACGCCCGCGCCTGGGCTCGGATGCTGATCGTCTGCGGGTTGGTCGTCGTCCTCGACCAGGCGGCCAAGGGGGCGATCATCCAGACCATGGCGCCGGGGGAGCGCACCGACCTCGCGCTCGGCGTCGACCTCGCCCGGGTAACCAACAGCGGCATCGCCTTCGGCCTTCTCAACGAGGGCAGCGACGCGCTCGTCCTGGCGATCACGATCGCGGCCCTCGCGCTGGTGCTGGGCTGGTTCGCGTTCGATCCCGGTCGTCCTTGGCTCTGGCTCGGGATCGGGTTGCTGACCGGCGGGGCGTTGGGCAATCTCGCCGAACGGGTGCGAGTCGGTGGGGTGACCGACTTCTTCGACCCGCCGCTGTGGCCTGCGTTCAACCTCGCCGACGTCGCGATCACAACCGGTGTGGTCGTTATCGCGCTCGCGGCGTTGACAAGGCCCGAGGCGGAGGGTGCGGCGTCGCAGTGACCGCGTACCCGCGCATCGTCTACCGCGACGAGCGGCTCGCGGTGATCGACAAACCCGCGGGGCTGATCGTCCACCCGGCCCCGGGTCATGCGGGGCCGACCCTGGTCGACGTCCTCGGCGAGCTTCTCGGCGGCGGCGAGCCCGAGCGCCCCGGGATCGTCCATCGCCTCGACCGCGACACCTCCGGGCTGATGCTCGTCGCCCGCGATCCGGAGGCCCACCGCCGGCTCTCGCGGCTGATCAAGGCGCGCGAGGTGCGTGCGCGAGTACCTGGCCCTGGTCGAGGGCCGCCCGCGGTCGCGCTCGGGCACGATCGACGCTCCGCTGGGTCGCGATCACCGCGCGCCGGAGAAGCGCGCCGTGCGGCGGCCGCGGCGCCGCGTCGCGGCCCGGACCCACTTCGAGGTAGTCGAGACGCTGCCGGCCGACACCCTGGTCGAGGCCCGGCTGGAGACGGGCCGCACTCACCAGATCCGGGCGCACTTCGCGGCCATCGGTCACCCGGTCTGTGGGGATCCGCGCTACGGGCACGTCGGCCGCCACGGCCTCGAGCGCCAGTTCCTGCACAGCGCCGAGGCTGTCGCTCTCCGCATCCGTTCACTGGCGAGGCGATCGTGTTCGAGTCGCAGCTGCCCGCGGACCTTGAGGCGGCGCTGTCGCGGGCTCGCGCGTGAGTGAACACGCTCCCCGGCCGGCCACCCTCTAGACTCCCGACCGACCGGTAACCGACCCCCGGGGGACGGCGAAACGGGGCCCTGCCCGGCAGCTCAATGAAGCCGGGTCCCCGTCGGCGCCCCGGGGATACCAACGCCAGATCGACACAAGGGAGCACTCGATGTCCGAGCCCGGACTCAAGGACCTGCTGCAGGCCGGACTTCACTTCGGCCACCAGACGCGGCGCTGGAACCCGCGCATGCGCCCGTTACATCCACGGCGAGCGCGACGGGATCCACATCATCGACCTGCTGCAGACCGAGCACCTGCTCGCCGAGGCGCGGCGGTTCGCCGCCGAGGTCGCCGGCAAGGGCGGATCGGTTCTGTTCGTCGGCACCAAGAAGCAGGCTCGCGACTCGGTCAAGTCGTGGGCCGAGCGCTGCGGGATGCCTTACGTCAACCAGCGTTGGCTCGGCGGGCTGCTGACCAACTTCCAGACGATGTCGGCGCGGATCGACCGCCTGCACGAGCTCACCTCGCTCAGGGAGAGTGGGCAGCTCGACCTGCTGCCGACCAAGGAGCGGATGTCGATGGAGGCCGAGCTCGAGAAGCTCGAGTACAACCTCGGCGGAGTTCGCGGACATGAAGCGGCTGCCGCAGGCGGCGCTGATCATCGACCTGAAGACCGAGGCGATCGCCGTCCGCGAGCGCGAGCGACTGCGAATCCCGATCATCGGCTTGGTCGACTCGAACGTGGACCCGGTCTCGATCGACCTTTCCGATCCCCGGCAATGACGACTCGATGCGCTCGTGCGAGCTGGTGGTCTCGACGATCGGCGAGGGCATCGAGCAGGCTGCGACCGCATACCGCGAGGCGGAGGCCAAGCGCCGCGCCGAGGAGGAGGAGCGGCGCCGCCTCGAAGCGGAGGAGAAGGCCCGGCGTGAAGCCGAGGAGAAGGCGCGCAAGGAGGCCGAGGAGGCCGAGAAGGCCGCCGCCGCGGCGGCCGGAGTCGCCGGGCCAGGGCCAGCAGGGTCAGCCGACCGCCGGCCAGGCGCCGAAGGAGGCGAGCTGATGGCGGTCTCGGCGACCGACGTGAAGGCGCTGCGCGATCGCACCGGCGCCGCGATGATGGACGCGAAGGCGGCGCTCGAGGAGGCCGGCGGCGACGCCGACAGGGCGATCGAGATCCTGCGCGTCAAGGGCCAGGCGTCGGCGGCGAAGCGAGTCGGGCCGGGCGACCAGTGAGGGAGTCGTGACCTCCTATATCCACGCCGGCGGCAAGGTCGGGGTCTTGGTCGAGGTCCAATGCGAGACCGACTTCGTCGCCCGCACCGATGACTTCCAGGAGTTCGCCCGCGAGGTTGCGATCCACATCGCCGCTTCGCGCGCGCCGCCTACGTCTCGGCCGACGAGATCCCCGAGGCCGAGCTCGAGGCCGAGCGCAAGGTCTTCGCCGCGCGGGCGAAGGAGGAGGGCAAGTCCGACGAGGTGGTATCGAAGATCGTCGAGGGCCAGCTGAAGAAGTGGGCGAAGGAGATCGCGCTGCTCGAGCAGGAGCACGTGCGCACCGACCGCTACGAGGGCAAGACGATCGAGCAGATCCGCGCTGAAGCCGCGACCAGAACCGGCGAGAACGTTCGCATCGCTCGCTTCGCGCGCTTCGTCGTCGGTGAGCACTGAGCCGGGGCGCCGCGCTGCGGATAGGCTCTCGCGCCGATGGCCGACCCCGTTTTCAAACGCGTCCTGCTGAAGATCTCCGGCGAGGCCCTGATGGGATCGCTGGATTACGGGACCGATCCCGAGCGCGTGGAGACGATCGCCGCCCAGGTCCACGAGGTGACCGAACGCGGGGTGGAGATCGCGATGGTGGTCGGCGCCGGCAACATCTACCGCGGCCTCGAAGGAGCCGCCCAGGGCATGGACCGGGCGACCGCCGACTACATGGGGATGCTGGCCACGGTGCTCAACGCGCTCACGCTTCAGGACGCGCTCGAGCGAGTGGGCACCTACACGCGCGTGATGTCCGCGATCGCGGTCACGGAGGTCGCCGAGCCCTACATCCGCCGCCGCGCGATGCGACACCTGGAGAAGGGCCGCGTGGTGATCTTCGCCGCGGGCACCGGCAACCCGTTCTTTACCACTGACACGGCCGCGGCCCTGCGGGCGCTCGAGATCCACGCCGAGGCGATCCTGATGGCCAAGCACGGCGTCGAGGGCGTCTACGACGCCGACCCCAGCGAGGTGCCGGATGCCGCGTTCCTGCCGGAGATCACACACATGGAGGCGATCGAGCGCGGGCTGCGGGTGATGGACTCGACCGCGCTCTCGCTGTGCATGGACAACGCCCTGCCGATCCACGTCTTCAACATGGCGGACGAGCTCAACATAGATAGGATCGTCTCCGGTGAGCGGGTGGGCACGATCGTCTCCACCGGCGAGCCGAGGTAGGCGACGCGCCGTGTCCGAGATCACCGACGAGTTCATTGCCGACGCGAAGGAGCGGATGGCCAAGTCGGTCGAGTCCTGCCGCCACGAGCTCGCCACCGTGCGCACCGGCCGGGCGTCCCCGCACCTGCTCGATCGCCTCGACGTCGACTACTACGGCGCCGTGACGCCGATCAAGCAGCTCGCGCAGATCTCGGCCACCGATGCCCGGCTGCTGACGTTGACACCGTTCGACAAGAACTCGATCGGGACGATCGAGAAGGCGATCATGGAGTCCGATCTGGGCCTGACCCCGAACAACGACGGCAACGTGATCCGCCTGCAGATCCCCGAGCTCAACGAGGAGCGGCGCCGTGAGTTGGTCAAGGTCGTCCACGGGGTCGCCGAGGAGGGGAAGGTGGCGGTGCGCAACATCCGCCGCGACGTCATGCACGACCTCCGCGAGCTGAAGAAGGAGGGCGAGGTTGGCGAGGACGACGAGCGGCGTGCCGAGGCGGAGCTGCAGAAGCGCACCGACGACGCGACCCACGAAATCGACGGCCTGCTCAAGGCCAAGGAAGAGGAGATCCTCGAGGTGTGAACGAACACTTCCGGGGGCTGCTCCGCTCCCGCCGGGCTAGGGTCCTACCCCGTGAACTCCGTCAGCGGCCCCAAGTACGTCGCGATCATCACCGATGGAAACGGCCGCTGGGCAGCCGAGCGGGGACTGCCGGCGATCGACGGGCACAGCGCCGGCGCCGACGTGGTCAAGGCGCGACTCCGCGACGCCGCCGAGTTCGGGATCAAGGAGCTGACCGTGTTCTCGTTCTCGACCGAGAACTGGCGGCGCCCGCAGGCCGAGGTCGACGGGATTGATGGCGATGTTCGCGCAGCGCATCGACCGCGAGACCCCGGAGCTGCATGCCGAGGGTGTGCGGATGCGGTTCATCGGGCGCCGGGAGGGCGTCGGCCAGGAGCTGGTGGAGCGGATGGAGTGGGCCGAGGAGCGGACCGCCGGCAACCGGCGGATCACGCTCTTCGTCGCCTTCAACTACGGTGGCAGGGCGGAGATCCTCGACGCATCGCGAAGCTTTGAGGGTGAGTCCGAGGACGACTTTCGCCGACATCTGTACGCGCCCGAGATGAACGACCCGGACCTGCTGATCCGCACCAGCGGCGAACGGCGGGTCTCCAACTTCCTGCTCTGGCAGTGCGCCTACTCGGAGCTCGTCTTCCGCGACGAGCTCTGGCCCGACTTCGGCCGCGACGCGTTTCGCGCGTCGCTCGACGAGTACGAGGGCCGGCGCCGGCGTTTCGGGGGGAGATGAGCATCGAGGACTCGCAGCCGTTCGACTCCGAGCTCGACTTCGAGCGGCCTCGCCGGCGCCGCCCGTCTGTTCCACCTCCGCTGCGCCGCAAGCAGTCTTCCGATCCGCCCGACGGCGGCGACCGCAAGCCGAAACGCAGCCGCTCCGAGACCCTCGCCAGGATCGCCTGGGCGTTGCCGTGGCTGGCGATCGCGGTGACGATCGTCGTCGTCGGCGGCGAGGTGTTCGCGGTGGCGATGATCGGCTTCGCCTGTGTTGGGATGACTGAGCTCTTCCGGATGACGCGGGACGCGCGCCCGTTTGCACTCGTCGCCTACGCGGCCGCCGCGGCGCTTGTGATCGCGGCGTTCTACGGCACCCAGTTCCAGATGATGATCGCGCTCGTGGCGACGATTCCGGTCGTCTTCGCGGCGGCGGTCGCGCGTCCCGACCGCGACGGTGTCACAGCGGCGATCGCACTGACGATCCTCGGCGTCGTCTGGATCGGAATTCCGTTCGCCTACGCGGTGCTGCTGCGAGAACTGCCCGAGCACGGCGCGGCGCTGCTCGTCGACGTGCTCGTCGCCACCTTCATTGCCGACACCGCCGCCTACGCCGGCGGGCGGCTCTTCGGCCGCCACCGGCTCGCCCCGGCTCTGTCCCCGAACAAGACGCTCGAGGGGCTCGCCTTCGGCTTCGTCGGCGGCACCCTGGGCTTCTGGTTCGCCGGTCTGTACCAGGACTGGCTGCCGGGGATCGATGCGCTCTTGATGGGCATGTGCGTGGCCGCGCTGGCGCCGGTGGGAGACCTGTTCGAATCGATGATCAAGCGCGACCTGCGAGCCAAGGACTCCGGAACGATCTTCGGGCCGCACGGCGGGCTGCTCGACCGCCTCGACGCGGTGATGTTCACCGTCGTCGCCGGCTACTACCTGGCGGTCGCCTTCGGCTACTGACCGGCCGTCTCCCCGGCGAGCGCGGCTCGCACGAACTCGAGGTCGGCCCGCATCGCCTCCCGGTCGCCGGGTGTTTCGCAGACGACCGGGGCACGGGCGGCGCGGATCATCGCGCGCAGCAGGCCGGTGTCGAGCTCGCCGGCGCCCAGATTGGCGTGGCGGTCGGCGCCACTGCCCCAGGCGTCGCGGGAGTCGTTGGCGTGCAGGAGGTCGATTCCGCCGGTGATCGCCGCGGCGCGCTCGATCGCGTCGGAGAGGTCCTCGCCGGCGGCGTGGGCGTGGCAGGTGTCGAAGCAGAAGCCGACGTCGACCGGGCCCGCGTAGGCCGAGAGCGCGTCCCAGAGCAGCGCCAGGGCTTCGAATCGGCGGCCGACGGCGTTCTCGCCCCCCGCGGTGTTCTCGATCAGCAACGGAACGTCGCTGTGGAGTGTCTCCAGCGTCCGCGGCCAGCGGCCGGCCCCTGCCTCGATCCCGTCCTCGGCGTGGCCGGCGTGGACGATCACCGCCGCGGCGCCGATCGCTGCGGCCGCGTCGCAGGTCTGCTGGAGGATCTTGCGCGAGCCGTGGCGGATGTTGTTCCTCGGCGAGCAGACGTTGATCAGATACGGCGCGTGGACGTAGACGGGCAGCGTGCTCGCTCGCAGCTCGGCCGCGTCGGCCCGCTCGGCCGGCTTGTGAAACGACTGCGGATCGGAGAGGAAGAGCTGCACGCAGTCGGCGCCCAGCGCCGCGGCGTCGGCCAGCGGCCGCTCGCTCGAGACATGCGCGCCGACCTCGACCGGGGAGTTCACGCGGGCGAGCATACGCGCCGAATGCGGCAGGGTTGAGGCACGGCTTAGGCCCGGCGCTACCCTGCGTCGGATGCCCAAGCGGGTTCTGATCCTAGGCTCGACCGGCTCGATCGGCGAGCAGGCGCTCGACGTGATCGCGCGCTCGGACGAGCTCGAGCTCGCGGGGCTGTCGGCGGCCCGCAACTGGGAGCGGCTCGCGGGGCAGGCGCGTGAGAGCGGCGTGGGCGCGGTCGCGCTCTCCGATCGCTCCGCGGCGGCCAAGGGCTCGGCGGAGCTCGAGGGGACGCGGGTGCTGTCGGGCGATGCAGGGCGTGCGCGAGCTGATCGTCGCCTGCGAGCCGGACCTCGTGCTGAACGCGATCGTCGGCACCGCGGGGCTCGGGCCAACGATCGTCACGCTCAGCGAGGGCATCGACCTGGCGCTCGCCAACAAGGAGAGCCTCGTGGTCGGCGGCGAGCTGGTGACCGCCCTGGCCGAGGCGACCGGGAGCCGAATCCTGCCGGTGGACTCCGAGCACTCGGCGCTGTTCCAGCTCCTGCGCGGCGAGCCGCCCGGAACGGTGGAACGGCTGATCCTGACGGCCTCGGGCGGGCCCGTTCCGCGGCCGCACCGATCTCGCCGACGTGACGCCCGACGAGGCGCTCGCCCATCCGACCTGGGAGATGGGAGGGCGGATCACGATCGATTCCGCGACCTTGATCAACAAGGGCCTCGAGGTGATCGAGGCGCACCACCTGTTCGGCGTCGACATACGAACGGATCGACGTCGTCGTGCACCCGCAGTCGATCGTCCACTCCCTGGTCGAGCTCAACGACGGCGCCCAGCTCGCCCACCTCGGCCTTCCCGACATGCGGGTTCCAATCTCCTACGCCCTGCACTTCCCCGAGCGCGCCGACGTAACCGTTCCGGCCCTCGACCTGGCGGCCGTCGGCCGGTTGAGCTTCGAGGAGCCCGATCCCGACACGTTCCGCTGCCTGGCGCCTCGCGCGCGAGGCCGGTGAGGCCGGAGGGACGGCGCCATGCGTGCTCAACGCAGCCGACGAGGTCGCGGTCGCCGCCTTCCTCGCCGGCGAGATCCGCTTCACCGCGATCGCGGAGGTGATCGCGGGCGCCCTCGATGCGGTGACCTCGCAGCCAGCGGGCCATTTCGAGGACCTGTTCGTTGCCGACGCGCGGGCGCGCGAGGTCGCCGGGAGCCTCGTCGACGCGCGCGAAGGCCGCGGCATGAGCTGGCTGCTCGCCTTCGCGGGGTTCGCCTTCCTGGTCATCGCCCACGAGGCTGGGCACTTCGCCGCGGCGAAGGCGGTCGGGATGCGGGTCGAGCGTTTCTTCCTCTTCTTCCCGCCGAAGATCTGGTCGATCAAGCGCGGCGAGACCGAGTACGGGATCGGCGCGATCCCGCTCGGCGGCTTCGTGAAGATCACCGGCATGAACCCGGAGGAGGAGCTCGAGCCCGAGGTCGCCCCCCGCGCCTATTACCACCAGCCGGTCTGGAAGCGGATCGTGGTCATCGGTGCCGGGCCGGCGGTCAACTTCCTGATCGCCTTCGTGATTCTCTTCTTCCTCGCATTCCAGGCGGAGGAGCCCACGAATCGAGATCGTCCGGGTGGCGCCCGGCACGCCCGCCGCCCAGGTGCTCGAGAAGGGCGATCGGCTGCTGGCGGTCGACGGCAAGCGCGGAGATCTGCTCGATCTCCGCGAGCAGATCGCCACCCACACCTGCGCCGGTGAGCAGACCGACGGCTGTGTCGCGGAGACCCCTGCTGAGCTGATCGTGTTGCGCGACGGAAAGGAGGTCGCGGTGCAGGCGCGGCCGGAGTTCGACGCCCGGGCGGCCCGGCCGCTGCTCGGATTCGAGTACGGGGCGAAGCCCGTCAACGGCGTCGGCGGTGCAACCGCGTGGTCGGCGGATCGGATGTGGGAGGTGAGCTCGCAGACAGTCTCGATCGTCGGCCGGATCTTCGATGCCGAGCAGCGTGAGCAGATCTCGGGCGTGGTCGGCAGCTACGAGGTCACCCGCCAGAGCTTCGAGTTCGACACCCGCCAGGCGCTGCTCGTCCTGGCCCTGATCAGCCTCTCGCTGGCGGTGATCAACCTGTTCCCGTTCCTGCCCCTCGACGGTGGCCACATCTTCTGGAGCCTGGTCGAGAAGGTGCGCGGGCAAGCCGGTTCCGTTCCGGGTCATGGAGCGTGCCTCGGTGGTCGGCTTCGCTGCTCGTGCTGATGCTGTTCGCGATCGGGCTCACGAACGACATCGACCGCCTCTCGGGCGAGGGCTTCGGGTTGCGCTAGAACCCCCTTCATCCCTGCTCAGGCGGTAGGTTTCCGGCAACGGCCGGGAACCCACGGGAGGAGAGACTGATGGAGGCGACGACGGCGGAGCGCTTTGCGAGCGGCGGACCCGGAGGCGAGCTCTACGCTCAGAACCTGGCGATGGCGTTCGGGCAGACCGTCGACCGCCTCGGGAACGATCCGGCGATCGTCGCCGGCGAGGGCGATGACGCGGTCAGGTGACCTGGAACGAGCTACGCGAGCGTGTCGCCCGGATCGCCGGTGGACTCGCGGCCGCTCGGTGTCGGCAAGGGCGACACGGTCGCGCTGATGCTCAACAACCGGCCGGAGTTCATCCCGATCGACATGGCCGCGGTCTCGCTCGGCGCGGTCCCGTTCTCGATCTACCAGACCTCCTCGCCCGAGCAGATCCAGTACGTCTGCTCGGACGCTGGCGTCAAGATGGCGATCGTCGAATCGGCGTTCCTGGACGTCTTCAACAAGGCGCGCGCCGACCTTCCGGACATCGAGACGCTGGTCGTGATCGACGGCGAGGGTGGCGACCACACGCTGGCGTCGCTGGAGGAGATCGACCCGGGCTTCGACCCGGCCGACGCGATCTCCGCGATCGGGCCGGACGACCTCCTGACGCTGATCTACACGTCCGGGACGACCGGCCCGCCGAAGGGCGTCCAGCTGACCCACCGCAACCTGATGAGCCTGACATCGGGCGTCGACGGGATGATCGACCTCCCGGAGCGTGGCGCGAAGGTGATCTCCTGGCTGCCCGCGGCGCACATCGCCGAGCGCGGGGCGCACTACTACCTGCCGGTGGTTCGCGGCTGCACGGTGACCATCTGCCCCGACCCCCGTCAGATCATCGACTTCCTGCCCCGGGTGAGGCCGACATGGTTCTTCGCCGTGCCTCGGATCTGGGAGAAGCTCAAGGCCGGCCTCGAGGCGAAGCTTGCGGCGGTGCCCGGTGAGGAGGGCCAGGCGGCACGCGCGGGAGTCGACGCTGCGCTGCAGAAGGTGCGCCTCGAGCAAGCCGGGGAGGAGGTTCCCGAGCAGCTCGCGGCCGCCGTCGCGGCGGCCGACGAGGCGCTGTTCTCGAACCTGCGCCAGGCGCTCGGCCTCGACGAGGTGGTCGCGGTCAACGTCGGCGCCGCCCCGACGCCGCTCGAGGTGCTCGAGTTCTTCCACGCGATCGGGATCCAGGTCGGTGAGCTCTGGGGGATGTCGGAGACCTGCGGCGTGGCGACCTGCAACCCGCCCGACAAGGTCAAGCTCGGCACCGTCGGGCCGCCCCTGCCGGGGATCGAGATCAAGCTCGCCGACGACGGCGAGGTCTTCGTCCGCGGTGACTCGAACATGCTGGGCTACCGCAACATGCCCGACAAGACCGCCGAGACGATCGACCCGGACGGATGGCTCGCGACCGGCGACATCGGCGAGCTCGACGCCGATGGCTATCTGAAGATCGTCGATCGCAAGAAGGAGCTGATCATCAACGCGGCGGGCAAGAACATGTCGCCGGCCAACATCGAGTCGAAGCTCAAGGCGGCGAGCCCGCTGATCGGCCAGGCGGTGGCGATCGGCGACGCGCGGCCCTACAACGTCGCGCTGATCGTCCTCGACCCTGATTTCGCGCCGGTGTGGGCGAAGCAGAACGGGCTCCAGGGCAAGGGCGCCGAGGAACTGGCGGCCGACGAGGTGCTGATCGCCGCGATCCAAGGCGGCGTCGACGAGGCGAACGCGAAGATGGCGCGGGTCGAGCAGATCAAGAAGTTCAGGATCCTGCCGACCGATTGGGCTCCCGGCGGCGACGAGTTGACGCCGACGATGAAGCTGAAACGCAAGCCGATCGCCGAGAAGTACGAGGAGGAGATCGAAGGGCTCTACGCGGGTTGAGGCGGCCCTAGGTGATGACCTTGAACTTCGCCTTGGCCGGCGAGGGGTCGGTGTTGCCGGCCGAGTCGGTGGCGCGCACGCGGAACTTGTGCTTGCCGTCGTCGAGCCGCTTGACCTTGCGCGGTGACGTGCACGGCTTGTAGGGCTTGCCGTCGAGCTTGCACTCGAAGGTGGAGCCGGGTTCGGAGGAGGTGAACTTGAACTTCGCCGTCGTCTTCTCGGACTTCTTCCTCGGCGCCTTGGTGATCTCGGTCTGGGGCGCCTTGTCGTCGCCACCACCAGACCCGCACGCCTCCTCCGTCGGTGCGACGGAGTTCGGGCGTGGTGAGGGCGCGGTGAGGGCGAAGTCGGCCAGGCTGTCGTCGGTGTCGTCGGCTTGCTCGAGCAGGGTCGCGCAGCCCGGGGCGATCGAGCGGGTCAGCGACTGGCCGCTGGGAATCGCCGGGGCCGGATTGCCAACCGGAAGCGTTGCCGTGTTGGTGAACGCCCCCCAGGCGACACAGTCGATCGGAGAGGGAAAGACGGTGCTCTCGAAGCAAGCGGCGCCTCCGCTTCCGCGGAGGTCGTCATCCAGGTTGGTGTCGAGCAGATCCGGGCTAGCCACCGCCGTGTCGCCGACCAGGATGGTGCGCTGGTTCTGTGCGTTGGGGGGGTTGGCGATGAACATCGAGAAGGGGGTGTTCGCGCCGCTCGAGTCGTAGTAGGAGATGTGTTGGCCGCTGACGACGTTCTGTCCTGCGGAGTACATCTGAAGCTCGATGAACGCATCGTCGGCCAGGGCGCCGGTTCCCGGATGAACCTCGCTGATCACCATCAGGTGATGGTTCGCGTGCGCGCCTGCCGGCAGCGCAAGGAGCCCGACCAGTACCACCGCGCACGCCATTCCCCTGCGCATGCGCCCAGCCTAGCTCTCCGCTCACACGATGTCCACCCGGGAACGGCGACCAGCGCAACGGCTATGCAGAGCCCGCGACATCGCCCGCGCAGTATCGCGCGATGGCGAGGTATCCGCACGAGCAAGCCACAAACCAGTTGGCAGGGATTGACGGGTTGGGCGTACCCGCTGTCACAATGTCCGAGATGGCCTCGAAGCGGCAGATATTCGTCGGCGGGGTGCCGATCGGAGGCGGGGCCCCGGTCGCCGTGCAGACGATGACCAAGACCGAGACCGCCAACCTCGACGCGACGATGGAGCAGATCCTCAAGGTCGCCGAGGCGGGCGCCGACCTGGTCCGGGTCGCGGTGCCGCGCGACGAGGACGCGGTGGCGCTGAAGACGATCGTCGAGCGGTCGCCGATCCCGGTGATCGCCGACATCCACTTCAACCACACCCTGGCACTGAAGGCGATCGACGCCGGCGCTCATTGCATCCGGCTCAACCCGGGAAACATCGGCGGCCGCGAGAAGGTCGCCGAGGTCGCGCTGAAGGCGACCGAGGCCGGCGTGCCGATGCGGATCGGCGTCAACTCCGGCTCGCTGCCGAAGCACCTGCACGAGCTCGAGCGCTCGAACCCGGTCGAGGCGCTGGTCACCGCCGCGGCGGAGTTCGTCGAGATGATGGAGTCGCTCGACTTCGAGGAGTTCAAGGTCTCGATCAAGTCCACGAACGTGCCGAACACGATCGCCGCCAACCGCCTGCTGGCCGAGCGCGTCCCGTACCCGATCCATCTCGGGATCACCGAGGCCGGCACCAAGTGGTCGGGATCGCTCAAATCGGCGGTTGGATTGGGCACGTTGCTCGCCGACGGGGTGGGGGACACGATTCGGATCAGCCTCTCCACCTTTCACGCCGAGGAGGAGGTCAAGGTCGCCTGGGAGATCCTCAAGGCGCTGCAGCTGCGCGAGCGCGGACCGGTTCTGATCGCCTGCCCGACCTGCGGCCGGCTGCAGTTCGACATGGACTCCGTCGTCGCCGAGATCGAGACTCGCCTGGAGGCCTACACCGAGCCGATCGAGGTCGCGGTGCTCGGCTGTGCGGTGAACGGGATCGGCGAGGCCTCGCACGCCGACTTCGGGATCACAGGGGCCAAGAACGAAGGTCTGATCTTCGCCCACGGCAAGCCGCTACGAAAGGTTCCCCAGGAGGAGCTCGTCGACGCCCTGTTCGTGGAGATCGACAGGTCGCTCGACCGCGGCGCGGTCGAGGTGGACGACGCGAAGTCCGCCGAAGGTGCCCAATGGCTGGCCAAGATCGAGGAGGAGAACGCCGGCGAGCTGACCCCCGAGCGGATCGCGGCGATGGAGGCGGAGGCCGCGCGCTCGGACGAGGGCGACGTGACCGCGCCGGGCCTCGCGACCGGTGGCTCGACGAGGAGGCCTCGCCCACAGCCGGGCGGCGCTTCACCCGCGCCTAGCTGATCTGAGTCCCCGCGTACCACCGGGGCGGGAACTGCCGGCGTGGATGGCATAAACCGGCCCACCCCGGGGTCAGAGGGGCGCCTCCAAGGTCGTCCAGCGGTCCACCTCGGGAAGCCCGAACTCGTGCAGCTTGCGCACCTCGCCGATCTTGCGGTAGCCGAAGTGGCGCTCGTACCACGCGATCGTCTCGGGGCGGTCGGCGTTGGTGATCACCCGCGAGGCACCGGCCTCGCGCATCAGCCTCATCCGGAGGGCCTGCAGGGCGCGACCGATCCCGTGCGCCCGGGCGCGCGGATCGACCGCGAGCAGGGTCGTCTTGCCGACCAAGTCGCCGTCTCGATTGAGCAGGCGGAAGCCGGCGACGCCGACGATCCCTCGCTCGTCCTCGGCCACGAACCAGTGGCCGACGCCGAAGTCGTCCATCTCCGGCGACGGCACCCGGTGCATGTTCGCGGTCTCGAGCACGACGAGCATCGGCTCGCGATCGTCCGGCAGCGCAGCGGCGCGGATTCGGTACGCCAGCTCTGGCGAGAGGTCGGCCAACCCCCGGTAGTCTGGCCGCTTCATGGCGCGGCTGTCGACCTACTTCCTGCCCACCGTGCGCGAGGACCCCGCCGACGCCGAGTCCGTTTCGCACCGGCTGATGGTGCGCGCCGGGCTGGTGCGCCAGCTCGGGGCCGGGTTGTGGACCTGGCTGCCGGCCGGCTACCGCGTGATCAAGCGGGTCGAGGCGATCCTCCGCGAGGAGATCGACGCGATCGGCGGCCAGGAGATGCTGCTGCCGGTGCTGCAGCCGGCGGAGTTGTGGCGGATCACCGGTCGCCACGGGATCGACGAGCTGTTCAAGCTCAAGGATCGCAAGGACTCCGACCACGTGCTCGCGATGACGCACGAGGAGGCGCTGACTTTCCACGTCGCGCGCGAGATCCGCTCCTACCGCGAGCTGCCAAAGATCCTCTACCACCTGCAGGTCAAGGAGCGCGACGAGCCGCGCCCGCGGGCCGGTGTGCTTCGCACGCGCGAGTTCACGATGAAGGACTCTTACTCCTTCGACCGCGACGCCGAGGGCCTCGATGCGAGCTACCAGCTCCATCGCCGCGCCTACGAGCGAATCTTCGACCGCGCCGGGCTGCGCTGGTACGAGGTCGAGTCCGACGTCGGGATGATGGGCGGGTCGGGCGCGCACGAGTACATGGCGCCTTGTGAGGCGGGGGAGAACGAGGTCGCGCTCGCGCCCGGCTACGCCGCCAACGTCGAGGTCGCCTCTGCGAGGGCCCAGCCGGTGGAGATGCCGCCGCCGCTCGACCACCCCCGGGAGGCGCCGACGCCCGGCCTGACCACGGTCGATGAGGTCTCAGAGGCGCTCGGCGTGCCTGCCGGAGCCGCTCTGAAGGCGCTGCCGGTGATCGCCGAGGGCCGGGGCATGGTGATGGCCTTGGTGCGCGGTGACCACCGGCTGAACGAGATCAAGCTTCGCAACGCGCTCGGGGCGGGCTTTCGCCAGGCCACGCGCGAGGAGATCGAGACGGAGCTCGGTCCACCCGGGTTCATCGGCCCGGTCGGCGTGCAGATGCCGGTGATCAAGGATGTCGCGATCCAGGGTTCCGGGTACTTCGCCGGCGCCAACCGGCCTGACACCCACCTGATCGGGGTCGAACCCGGGCGCGACTTCGTCTTTGACGAGCTCGACATACGGTCGGTGGAGGCGGGCGACCTCACTCCGACCGGCGATCCGATCGAGATCGAGACGGCGATTGAGATCGGCAACATCTTCAAGCTGGGGACCCGGTACTCCGAGCCCCTGGGGGCCACCTATCTCGACCCCGACGGTCGCGAGCGGCCGATCCTGATGGGCAGCTACGGGATCGGTCCGGCGCGGATCGTCGCTGCCGCGATCGAGCAGGGTGCCGACGACAAGGGCATCGTCTGGCCGCGGGCGCTGGCGCCCTGGGCTGTGCATGTCGTCGCCCTCGGCAAGGCGGGCGACGAGACGCTGGCGGCCGCCGACCGCCTCTACGAGGATCTCGTTGAGGCGGGCGTGGAGGCCCTGTACGACGACCGAGACGCCGGGCCGGGCGAGAAGCTCACTGACGCCGAATTGCTCGGCTGCCCGTTGCGGGTCGTGGTCGGGCGCAAAGCCCTGGCCGACGGCGAGGTGGAGGCCCAGGAGCGCCGCAGCGGAAACGAGCGGCGACTCGCCGTTGCCGACGCCGCCAGGCGCGCGGCCGAGATCGTCGCCGAGCTCGACTGAGGAGCCCGATGAGCTCGAGGCGCAGGCTGTTCGGGCTCGACCGTTCGGGCCCCTTGCCTCGCGAGACGCGCCGCGGCGCTCCCTTGCATCCCTGGACGATCCCGAACCTCGTCGGCTACGTCCGGCTTGCCGCGATTCCCGTCTTTCTCGTGCTGGCATTCGATTCCGGTGACGGCCGGGCGACGGCTCCGGCGCTCCTCTTTCTGGGGATCACGCTTGGGGATTACGTCGACGGATTCCTGGCTCGGGCGACCGGGCAGTACTCGCGCATGGGCGCGTTGCTCGACCCCGTCGTCGACCGGCTCACCGTGCTGTCGGGAGCGGTCGTCTGCTGGCACTTCGAGCTCCTCCCGCGGTGGGCGTTGCTGATCCTCGCCGCGCGCGAGCTGGTCACGCTCGTGCTCGCCCAGATGGCGCTTCGGCGTGGGATCGACATCGAGGTCAACTGGATCGGGCGGATCGGCGTCTTTCTCGTCTTCGGCGGCATCTTCTGGAGCATGGTCGTCGATTGGTGGATCATCGAGGCGGGATTCGTGGTCGGCGTCGCGATCACGGTGCTGGCGACGGTCGTCTACGTTCGCGCCGCGCTCGGGCGGCATCCGGACGCCGCGCCCGCGATACGGTGACGCCGATGGCCACGATCAGAACGCTCCTCGCGCTCGGCGTCGGCTGCACCACGCTGGCGCTGCCGGCAACAGCGATCCCACCCCGGCGAAGGCGAAGTTCAAGGTCAAGCGGCGCTGACGCTGCGCAAGCCTGAGCCCAAACGCTCAAGCTCAACTTGAAGTTTGCGGATCGGCCCTATAATCGGCGTAAGCCGGCTTGGAGGCCGGGAACCGTCGGACCCGGGGGCGAGATGAGCACGGAGTACGAAGAGAGCTTTCCGGACATCGGCTCGATGAGCGACGACGAGCTCAAATCGTTGATCGACGAGCTGACCGATGAAGAGCGCGAGGTCTCGTACCGCCGCCGGATGCTGCACGGCAAGATCGACATCCTGCGGGCCGAGCTGGTGAATCGGCTCAAGGTCAAGCGCGAAGCGGGCGACGCGGCGATCACGGGGGCCGACGTCCAGCAGCTCACCGACATCCTGCTCGGCAAGGTCCCCTCGGCGGAGGAAGAGAGCTAGCCGGATGGCGCTCCACTGCCCGGAGTGCGGCTTCGTCAATCCCGAAGGCGCCAACTACTGCCAGAAGTGCGGTGCCTACCTCGGGCGACCCGAGGGAGCGGACGAGCCGACGACGATGACCTACAAGGTCGACGAGACCGGCGAGTACACGCCGATAGACATCGACGAGGAGGTCGGCAAGGCCGGCGCCGCGCTCGTGATCCGCTCCGGCGGTGGGCGCGCGGGGGAGAGCTTCACCGTCGACCAGGACCGGATGAGCATCGGGCGCACCCCCGATGCGGCGGTCTTCCTCGACGACGTGACCGTCTCGCGCAATCACGCCCTGCTCGTCCATCGACAGGATGGCTATTACATCGATGACCTGGGCTCGCTGAACGGCACCTACGTGAACCGGCGACGGATCGAATCCCACCGGCTCGAGGACGGCGACGAGATCCAGATCGGCAAGTACAAGCTCAGCTACCTGGAGAAGTGATGTCCGTCGTCATCGATGATCCGACCACGCCGACCCCGCCGAAGGGCGACTCGCGTCCGCGTCGGGCGCTGACGATCGGCGCCGTGGCGAAGATCCTCGGCCAGGAGTTCGACGACATCTCGATCTCCAAGATCCGCTACCTCGAGGACCAGAAGCTGCTCGCGCCGCGGCGCACCGCGGGCGGATACCGCCTCTACAGCCAGGCCGACGTCGAGCGCCTGCGGGCGATCCTGCGCATGCAGCGCGACGAGTTCCTGCCCCTGCGGGTGATCCGGCAGGAGCTGGCGACCGGCGACTTCACCGGCCGGCGCCCCAGCGGCGAGGGCCAGAAGCGCCGCGCGGCCTCGGTCGGCGAGCCGGTGACCTCATTCACCCAGGAGGAGCTGCTTGAGCAGGCCGGTGTGGGTGAGGCGTTCCTGCGTGAGCTCCAGGACTTCGGCATCGTCGCTCCCGGACGCCACGGCGGGCGCACCGTCTTCGACGAGACCGATCTCGAGATCGTCAGGGCCGCAGCCGAGCTCTCGAAGTTCGGCGTCGCGGGACGCAACCTGCGCGTTTTCCGCACCTCCGCCGACCGCGAGGCGGCGTTGCTCGAGCAGCTGCTCGGCGCCCAGTTGCGCTCGCGCAGCCAGGCCCGGCGCAAGGAGGCGGTCGAGAACCTGGAGAGCCTCGCCGCCGTTTGCGGCCATCTCAAGCACCTTCTCCTGGTCCGGGACCTGAGGCGCCTCAAGTCCACAGCCAACGGATAATCCGCGTCCGCCGCTACCGCTGGCGATGCCGCGCGTTTCACGAACCCGAACGGTGGCCGCCGAGCCGGGGCAGGTCTGGGACCTGATCTCCGATCCGCACAGCCTGCCGCGGTGGTGGCCGAAGACGACTCGGGTCGAGGACGTCCGCGACGCCGGCGGCAAGCGGGCGCACTGGACCACGGTGCTGGGCACCGAGCGCGGAACCGGCGTACGGGCCGATTTCCGTTGCACCGGCTCGACCAACGGCGTCCGCTACGCATGGGAGCAGGAAGTCGCCGGCACGCCGTTCGAGCGCATCCTCAAGGCCTCGAGCCTGGAGATCGCTCTCGACGGCGACGGCGACGCCACCCGGGTGACCTTGACCAGCGACGAGACCCTGCGTGGGCTCTCGCGGCTCGGGGCCTCGATGATGCGCGGGGCGTCGCGGCGGCGCCTCGACGAGGCGTTGGAGGGGATCGAGCGGGTGCTGGTGGGTGATCCCGACGACTGACCGGCCACAGGCGGCACCGGGGAAATGGTGGGGTTGGGGCGAGCTCGAGAAGAGCCTGTCGCTGCCGGGCGACGCGGTTGCGATGCTGCGCTCCGAGCTCGGCCTCGCCACTGCGGTCCGACCGGTCGAGCTCGAGCAGGTGACACTGCCCGCCGCGAAGCCGCTTCCGCAGGCGCTCGCCGCCGTGGTCGGCGGTCCCGGCGTGCTGGTCGCCGATGAGCAACGCCTGCTCAGGGCGGCGGGTAAGAGCTACCCGGACCTGGTCCGAATGCGTGGTGGCAGACCGGCCGCCTCGCCCGACGCGGTGGTGATGCCGCAGGACGGCGAGCAGGTGGCTGCCCTGCTGGAGATCTGCGCGGTCGAGGGGGTCGCTGTGGTGCCCTTCGGCGGCGGCACCAGCGTGGTAGGCGGTGTCGATCCGGTGAGCGGGCGGCACGACCGGGCGATCGCCCTCGACCTGTGCCGGATGCGGCGGGTGCAGGTAGACCCCGTGTCGCTGACGGCGACGCTGGGACCCGGTCTGCGCGGACCCGAGGCCGAGGCGGCTCTGGGCTCGCACGGCCTCACGCTGGGCCACTTCCCCCAGTCGTTCGAGTACGCGACCATCGGCGGCTTCGCCGCCACCCGCTCGGCGGGCCAGGCCTCGGCCGGATACGGGCGCTTCGACGAGATTGTGACCGCTCTGGCGATGACGACGCCGGTCGGCGAGCTTCGAACGCTGGCCAGTCCCCACACCGCTGCGGGCCCCTCGTTGCGGGAGATGGCGCTCGGCTCGGAGGGGGTCCTCGGGGTGATCACCGAGGTCTCCGCGCGCGTACGCCCCGCGCCGGCTGCGCGCCGCTACGAGGCTTGGATCTTGGCCGACTTTCGCTCCGGGCGCGAGCTGGTCCGATCGCTCGCGCAGGCGGATGCGCTGCCGGCCGTCACCAGGCTCTCCGACGAAGCCGAGACCCGGGTGTCGCTCGGGCTGGCGGGGACCGCCGGCGTCAAGCGGACGCTGCTGGACGCCTATCTTCGACTTCGTCGCCGCGAGGGTGGGGCTCTGCTGATCTGCGGCTGGGAGGGCACCCGCGAGTCGGTGCAGCGCGACCGGGCTCGCTCGGCGTCGATCCTGCGGGCCGGGGGTGCCGCCGCACTCGGGGAAGCGCCGGGGCGCGCCTGGGAGCGCGGCCGGTTCGAGGGCCCCTACCTCCGCGACACACTGATGGATCTCGGCTATATGGTCGACACGCTCGAGACCTCGCACACCTGGTCGCGACTCGGCGACCTGTACCGAGCCGTCGGCGGGGCGCTCGACGCGGCGCTGCGCGACCAGGGAACCCCCGGGATCGTCATGGGCCACCTCTCCCACGCCTACCGCGACGCGGCGTCGCTGTACTTCACATTCGTCGCCCGCAGCCGGCCACACGAGGAGATCGAGCAGTGGCGGGCGGTAAAGAAGGCGGCGTGCGAGGCGATCGTCGCGGCGGGAGGCACGATCACCCACCACCACGCCGTCGGACGCGACCACGCGCCCTACATGGGCGCGGAGGTGGGGGAGACCGGCCTCGACGCACTGCGGGCGCTCAAGCAGCGCCTCGATCCGGCCGGGATCATGAACCCCGGCAAGCTGCTCCCCGACTAGCCGCGCCTGGTGATCGGGGCCGAGAGCACGGTGCCGCCGGGGAAGTCGAGCGCTCCCTGGCCCGAGCGGACCGCCTCGTTGATGTCGCGGTCGAGCTGTGTGCGGTCGTTGAGCGCGATCGCGACCGTCTTCGCCTGCTGGATGAAGGCGAGGATCTCGGGCGGGACCGAGATCCGATCGCTCAGGGTCCCGTCCGGCTGCACCTGCAACGGGGTCGGCAGTGGGAAGCCGGCGTCGTCGCGGGAGAGGAACCAGAGCACGTAGGCGGTCTCGTTGGTGGCCGGCTCGAGGTTGCGGACCTGGAACTCGATGAACGGGTCCTGGGCTGTCGCGAGGCCGAACACGACCACGCCGCCCGCATCCGAGCCGGGCTCGGGCTGGAGCTGCACCGGCACCGCGCGCTCGCTCCCTGACGTGGTCGAGGTCGTGGTGCCCGACGCAGATGCGCTCTGGTCGTCGGAGCCGTCACCGCTGAAGGCTCCGGCGATTGCGAGCACGACTGCGATCACCAGCACGGCGGCGCCGCCGAGGACGAAGATCAGCCTGCTCGAGGGGCCGGACCCCTGCGGGCGGGCGGCCGTCGGCGCCCGGCGCGACGGGCGAGCTCGGCGTGGTTCCCCGGGCAGACGCGGGAGCTCGGCGCCGGGGAACAGCTCGCGCAGGCGATCGGCGATCGTCGTCGCCAGGGCGCGATCGTCGGGATGCTCACGAATGTGGCGCGAGGCATCGGCGCGGCCGATCGGGTCCGCCTGTCCGAGCAGGTAGTCGGTGAGCCCGACGTTGCGGTCGGGGTCCGCGCCGCCGAGCTCGGTCAGCGCGGCGCGGGCGCGGGCGTGCACCTCGCCCTCGTCGACGCCGAGCAAGCGGGCCAGGTCGGAGTAGTCCTGGCCGCGCTCGAGCAGGAGCTGGAGGGTGGCCTGCTGGTCGGGAGTGATCGGCATCGCGATCGCGAAGGATAGGCTGAGGTCACTGTGAGCGAGCGCGACATGGAGGGAGACGGGCTCAGCGCGCTGATCGGCCTCGAGTACCTGGAGTCGAGCGCCGACCGCGCCACCGCCCGGCTCGAGGTCACCGACGACGTCCGTCAGCCGTTCGGGATCGTCCACGGCGGCGCATTCGCGGCGCTGGCCGAATCCATCTGCTCGCGTGCCACCTATGAGGCAGTCGCCGAGCACGGCATGGTGGCGATGGGCCAATCCAACCAGGTGAGCTTCCTCCGCCCGATCGGTGGCGGCCACGTCAACGCCGAGGCGCGCGCTCGCCACCGCGGCCGCACGACCTGGGTCTGGGACGTCGAGATCAGCGACGACGAGGACCGGCTGTGCGCACTCGCGCGGATCACGACCGCGGTGCGGCCGCTCCGCGACGTGCGCCCACCCGCAAGCCCCTAGCCGCTGAAGCGGTTGGTGATCGGCAGGCGGCGGTCGCGGCCGAATGCCTTGCTCGTGATCCGGATGCCGGGCGGGGACTGCCGGCGCTTGTACTCGGCGAGGTCGACGAGCCGGATCGCGCCGTCGACGACCTCGGCCGGGAAGCCCTCGGCGATCAACTGCTCTCGCGAGAGGTCGCGCTCGACGTAGCCCTCCAGCACCCGGTCGAGCATCTCGTAGGCGGGCAGCGAGTCCTCGTCGCGCTGATCGGGTCGCAGCTCGGCCGACGGCGCTCGCCGGAGCACCGCGTCGGGCACCAGGTCCTCGCCGGCGCCGGCGTTGCGGTGGCGGACGAGCGAGTAGACGAGCTGCTTGGGCACGTCCTTGAGCACCGCAAGGCCGCCCGCCATGTCGCCGTAGAGGGTCGAGTAGCCGACCGACATCTCGCTCTTGTTGCCGGTTGTGAGCACCAGCGAGCCGCGATCGTTGGAGAGCGCCATCAGCAGGTTCCCGCGGATCCTCGCCTGCACGTTCTCGGCCGCCAGGCCGGCGCCGCTCCATGCGTCGGCGAGGATCTCGCCGTAGGCGTCCATCGCCGCCTCGATCGGCAGCTCGATCAGCTCGGCGCCGAGGTTGGCCGCGATCGCGCGCGCGTCCGCCTGCGTCTCGGCGCTGGAGTGGGGGGAGGGCATGACGACGCAGGTGAGATTCTCGGCGCCGAGCGCGTCGGCCGAGATCAGCGCGACCAGCGCCGAGTCGATCCCGCCAGAGACCCCGACGATCACGCGCTCGAAGCCGTTCTTGCGCACGTAGTCGCGAACCCCCAGCGTCAGCGCCTCGTAGATCTCGTCGAGGTCCCCCAGCGGTTTGCGCGGCGAGGCGTGCTCAGCGCCGCCGAGGTCCCAGAGCAGCAGGTCCTGCTCGAACTGCAGCGCTCGCGCGACCACAGCACCTTCGGCATCGACGACGAAGCTGTGCCCGTCGAAGACGAGCTCATCCTGGCCGCCGACGAGGTTGCAGAAGGCGATCGGGACCCCGTAGGCGCGGGCGCGCTCGGCGAACATCTGCTCGCGATCGGCGCCCTTGCCGCGCAGGTACGGCGAGCCCGAGGGATTGACGATCAGCTGCGCGCCCGCCGCGGCCTCGAGCGAGGCCGGCGGCCCCGGCTCCCAGATGTCCTCGCAGACCGTCAGGCCGATCGCGTGCCCGCCGACTTCTGTGACGAGCGGCTTGGCGCCAGGCTCGAAGTAACGGACCTCGTCGAAGACCCCATAGTTTGGAAGCCGGTTCTTGCGATAGACAGCCGCGATCCCGCCGTCCCGAAGCACGGCCAATGCGTTGTGCACGGGACGGGGGGCGGGCCGATCACGCCGGCGTTCGCTCTTCGCGGATGTTGGCTCGGCGAAACCGACGATCGCGGCGATTCCGGCCGCCCGCGGCGCGATCTCGGCCAGGGCAGCGACGTTGCGCTCCGCGAAATGGCGCTTCAGGTAGAGGTCCTCGGCCGGGTAGCCGGGCAGGCACAGCTCGGGAAAGACAACCAGGCCCGCCCCCGCGTCGCGGGCGCGGTCGATCCATTCGGCGATCAGCGAGGCGTTGCCGTCGATGTCACCGACGGTCGGGTTTATCTGTGCAAGCGCAACGCGGAGGCTCGTGCCGGGTTCACTCATCGGCTGGAAGTATGCTCACGAAGAGGAAACCAAACTTGTCGCGGCGATCATCGAGCTGGGGGCTGGGGGCTGTGGTCGCGATCGTGACTGCGGGTCTTGGCGTGGCCGCGCCGGCGTTTGCCCAGCAACCGCTCGAGCCGCCGACACCCGCTGCCGCCCAGGAGGCGCTGGCAACTGCGGAGGCGGCCGTGGCTCCTGGCTCGGGGGCGGGCAGCGCACAGGACCCCAGCCTGGCGCTCAATGCGCTCGCAGCCGCCCTGCCCGCGCTCGACGGCGACGATCGTGAGCGGGCCCACGACCTGCTTGCACGGCCCACCGACGGCGCCGACGATCAGTACGGCGACGGCTTCCCCCCGGTGCACCGGTGGCGAGCGCCGCAAGCCCTCATTTCTGCGTCTTCTTCGTCAGCGATCCCGGATTCCCGGACGCCCCCGAGCCGACGGATTCCAATGGGGTCGATGACGGCGACGGGACGCCCGACTACGTCGAGGCGATCCTCGAGATCGCCGAGTTCTCGTACTCGGTCGAGATTGCGCCCGGGTCGCTTGGCTGGCTGCCGCCGAAGCCCGACATCCAGGGCTGCGGCGCCAGCCCGAGCACCCACGCCGACGTCTACCTCAAGCAGCTCGGCAAGGCCGGCATCTTCGGATATGAGTCGCCGGACCCGGGCCAGGGGGCGGCGCGCAGCCAGTACGGCTACATGGTCATCGACAATGACTTCGCCGCTTCCGAGTACGGCTTCTCGGATCCGCTCGACGCTGCGCGGGTCACCTTCGCCCACGAGTTCAACCACCTGCTGCAGCAGCGCTACGACAGCTTTCAGGACGTGTGGATGTTCGAGTCGACCGCGGTCTGGGTCGAGGAGCAGGTCTATCCGGAGATCAACGACTACGTCAACTACGTCGGCGCCTTCGCCTCCAGCCCGGGCGCGCCGATCACCGACCGCGACGCGGCCCAGGGACTGAAGATCTACGGGTCCGGCGTCTGGAACCACTGGCTCAGCGGACCCGGTGGCGGGTTCGGCCTGGGCGCGATTCGCGGCGCCTGGGAGGTCTCGGACAGCGTCGATCCGGCGGACTTCGCCCCAGGCGCCTACGACCGGGCGATCCGAGACGCCGGCGGACGCGGCTTCAGCCGCGAGTTCTTCCGCTTCGCCGCTGCGACCGCCGAGTGGCGCGCCGGCTTCGGCGGCTTCCCTGATGCTGCGCTGTATCCCGACGTGCACGCGTAAGGGCGGGGTGCACAAAGGTCAGACGAAGAACCTGAGTCTCGACCACACCGCGTATCGGCTGATCGACGTCCATGGTGTCGGCGCCCAGGTCAAGCTCAAGGTTCGCGCCCCGGACGGCGTTCGCGCCGGCTTTGCGCTCGTCGCTCGCGAGGGCGATCAGTTGAGTGGGGCGGTCACCAAGCAAGCCAGGTTCCTGGACAAGGGGGGCAAGGGGACCGTGACGCTGGCGTCGCCGGGCCGATTCAGCCGGATCACCGCGGTGATCGTCAACGCCGACGGACGGGTCAAGGGCTTCCAGGGCAACGATTGGGTCTATCGCAAGGAGAACCAGGGCTTCACGGCGACGCTGAGGTAGCGAGCCGCTGCCTGAGGGCGGTGCTCCGGGCGCACGAGGCGAGCAGCCGGTCGCGATCGAGGTCGCCGCGGCGCAGGGCGCGCAGGAGCGCGGTTCGCGCCGCCCCGCCGTCGGAGAGCGCGAACAGGAGTAGGTCCGCACCGGCCTTCGCCGCGCCTACCGCGGCCTGCGCCTCATCGATCCCCGACCCGGCGAGCGCGCCCGCGCCGAGATCGTCAGTGACCACCGCACCGCCGTAGCCCAGCTCACCGCGGAGCAGGCCCGTGACCACCCGGCGTGACTGCGAGGCGGGCAGGTCGTCGTAGGCGGAATAGACGGCGTTCGAGACCATGACCAGGTCGAAGCCGGCGGCGACCGCGGCCCGAAATGGCTCCAGCTCAGGCTCGAGCTCGGCGCGCGTGGCTTCGACCGCGCTGGGGGCGAGGTCGGTGTTCACCGGCGCCGCCCCGAGCCCCGGGAAGTGCTTCGCGGTGGCCGCGACGCCCTCGGCCTCGAGCCCACCGGCAAAGGCCGAGCCGATGCTCGCGACCGCGGTTGGCTCCACTCCGAAGGCGCGGGGGGCGATGAACGCGTCCGAGGAGGCGGGCAGGTCGAGCACCGGCGCCAGATCGACGTCGATCCCCAGCGCCGCCAGCGCTCGGCCGGTCGCCTGGCCCTGTTTTCGCGCCGCCGTGACGCCGCGTTCGGCCATCTGCGGCGGGGGAGATGTCCGGGGGCAGGCTCGGCAGCCGCTTCACGTCGCCGCCCTCCTGGTCGATCATCACCAGCGGCGCGGGCGACGCCGCTCTCGCCGCCGTGGCGCGCAGCGACCGGACCTGTCGACCGAGGGCCTGCGGCGCGGTGCCGTTCGGCGGAAAGAGGACCACGCCGCCGATCTCACCGCGCCGCATGCGGCGCCGCAGCCCGTCGGTCGCGGCCGCCTCCATGCGGACGATCACCATCTGCCCGGTCAACCGGACGGGGTCGGCGGCGATCTTCGCCGGACACCGGGCGGCCTCGGAGGCGGCAATCATCGGTCCGTCGACGCCGTCGCTGCGGGCACCGACCACGGCGCCCACCGCCACGGCGACCGTGGCGACCCCCGCGAGAGCAAGGCGCCGGCGGCGCGCCGCCGCGGACTTCATCCCGCGGGGGAGCGGCGCCTCGGAGCGAGGTTGGAGACGATCAACGCGACCACGGTAACGAGGTAGATCTGTCCGATCAGGGCTTCGGTGACCGCCAGCGAACGGCCGAGATCGGTAGCCGCGGTGAGGTCGCCGAACCCCGTGGTGGTCAATGTCGCGAGGCTGAAGTAGAGGAAGTCCGACTGCGTGCCGCCGTCGATCTCGGCGAAGAACGGTCCATCCCCGATCACCGAGATCAGGCCGTAGCTGAACGCGAACGCGCTGCCGATCAGCAGGTAGACGCACAGCACCCCGAACATCGTCCGCACGGTGATCGCCCCGGCGGCGCGGGCCTGGCGGACGATGCCCACCACGATCGCGGCGGGAGCGAGGACGACGAGCATCAGGCTGACCGCCCGCCCGGCGACCTGGCTGACCTCGCCCGAGCTGATCAACAGGCCCGCCGCGGCCAGCACGGCGATCACGGTGACCGCCGCCGCCCCACGTATCAGCCAGCGGTGCGCGCCCGAGACCCTCAGCGCCGCGAGCAGGGTGACGCTCTGGAGCGCGATCGTCACCAGCCGGGCCCATTCCTCGTCGGGTGCACCCATCTGGAACCCGAGCGAGACCAGGATCAGGACCAGCAGCCAGCCGTAGGCATAGCCGTCGGCGTGTGTGTGTCGCCGCCAGGCCGGCATCTCGGCGGGCAGGGTCGCGCCTTCCATCACGCTCTCTATACGCGGCGTCGCGGACGGGTTCGGGCGAGAGCAGCCGATCCGCACGACGGCTGGTAGCGTCCGCCGCAATGGCGAGCGACGAGTACCGGCTCGAGATCGACCTCCACGACGCCCTCCACGGGCTCGGCGAACGGCTGCGCGCCCTCGACCTCGACGACGACGTCCAGGAGCGCCTGGGTGAGCGCGTGATCGTCACCCGTGACGGCGAGCGGATGTTCGTCTATACGGAGACGGCAGACGCGGCGCTCGAGGCTGAGCGGGTCGTCGGCCGGGTGCTGACGGAGGATGGGCTCACGGCGGAGGTCCGCCGCCGCCGCTGGAACCCCTCCGCACGGTTCTGGCAGGACGCCGACGAGCCACTCACCGAGAGCGACGAGCCGGCGCCCGACTACGCGCGCCAGGCGACCGAGGAGGGCGTTCCGACCCCGTTCTTCGTCTTCATCGAGGGCCACGAGCCCGAATTCATGCGCGATCTCTGAAGGAGGAAGGGAAGATGGCTCTGCAAATTGGCGACACGGCACCCGATTTCGAGGCTGAGACGACGGAGGGCCCGATCCGGTTCCATGACTGGATTGGCGATCACTGGGCGGTGCTGTTCTCGCACCCCAAGGACTTCACCCCGGTCTGCACGACCGAGCTCGGCTACATGGCCAAGATCAAGCCCGAGTTCGACCGCCGGGGCGTCAAGATCATCGGCCTGTCGGTCGATCCGACCGACCGCCACTCCGAGTGGGCCAATGACATCGAGGAGACCCAGGGACACGCGCCGAACTATCCGATCATCGGCGACTCCGACTTCAAGGTCTCGAAGCTCTACGGCATGCTTTCGGCCGAGGTCGAGGGCGACCCGGCAGAGCGCACGCCGGCCGACAACCAGACGGTGCGCAACGTGGTCGTCATCGGCCCGGACAAGAAGATCAAGCTGATCTTCGTCTACCCGATGACGACGGGGCGCAACTTCGACGAGGTGCTGCGGGTGATCGACTCGTTGCAGTTGACCGCCAAGCACAAGGTTGCGACACCGGTGAACTGGCAGCAGGGCGAGGACGTGATCATCGCCGGCTCGGTGTCCGATGACGAGGCCAAGGAGACCTATCCTGACGGTTGGAAGGCGCCGCGACCCTACATCCGGATAGTGCCGCAGCCGCGCTGACCGGACGCGTCATGGGCGAGCGGCCTTGTCTCTAGCTCGGCGCGACGACCTCGAACTGGGACATCAGGCCGTGATCCTCGTGATCGAGCATGTGGCAGTGGATCACGAACTTGCCCAGGTGGTCGCTGAAGTGACCGGCGACGACGACGCGGTCGCCCGGGTCGAGGAAGAAGGTCTCCTTGAGGCAGTCCTCGTAGGGCGCCGGCGGCTTGCCGTTGCGCGAGAGCATGTACCAGTCGGTGTGGTGGAGGTGGATCATGTGCGCGACCGCGGTCGCGTTGTGAAGCTCCCAGGTCTCGGTCGTGTCGACCACCGGGAAGGCGTCGGATCGCGATGGATCGAAGGTCTTGCCGTTGATCAGCCAGGACGGGAGGAGGCCGTCGCCGACGGTGAACTTCCACTTGCGCCGGGGCGAGGCCGGAGCGCTTGCGACCCAGGCCGGGAGCGGGCGCAGGGTCGCCGGGATGCCGGTCTGATCGGCGATCGGATCGCCGACCCGGAACTGCATCAGCTTGCCGACGTAGGCGGTTGAGCCGAGGTCCTTGTGGCCGCCGCCGCGGCGGACGCTGGAGAGCTCGACCCGCTTGCCGGCGACGCCGCTGAAATCGGCGATCACCTCGACCCGCTCGCCGGGGCCGAGCAGGATCTTCCTCCTGGACACCGGTGCCGGCATCAGTCCGCTCTCGGTCGCGATCTGGGTCATCGTCGCCCCACCGGAGAGCGCCAGGTTGTAGGAGCGGAAGTTCGAGGCGTTGAGGATCCGCAGGCGGTGGCGCGCGGCGCTGACCTCGTGGAAGGGCAGGTGGGCGCCGTTGACGAGCACGTAGCGACCGGTGACGCCGTCGTTCGGCGCATGAGCATGGGGGCCGAAGGGGTCGGTGAGCTGGTTTCGCCTGTCGAATGAGCGGTCGGCGATCATCAGCGGGATGTCGCGCTCAGCACGGGGCAGCGGCAGCGCCGCGTCGAACTCGTCGTCGATGATCCACATCCCGGCGAGGCCTCTCCAGACGTTCGGCGCGGTGCGCTCGAGACGATGGTCGTGGTACCACTGGAAGGCGGCGCGCTCGGGGGCGCCGTCCTCGGTCAGCTCGTAGGTGTAGGTGCGCCGGCCGCCGGGCGGGATCAGCAGGTCGTTGCCGGACTGGTCGCGAGGCAGGCGGCCGGAGATGTCGCAGTAGAAGGCGCGGGGCTGGCGCTTGGTCAGTCCGCCGGGCTGCCCGTCATCGGCGGAGGTGTTGTGACCGCCGTGCAGGTGGACGCTGAGCTCGCCGGCCTTCTTGGGAAGGTTGTGGACGAAGCTGACCTGGGTCGGCGTCCCGGCGGGACGGCGGATCGTCGGTCCCGGGAAGCTGCCGCCGTAGGTCCACATCGTCGTCTTGCGGCCGGGCAGCACCGCCACCTTTGCCCGGCGTATCTCGAGCTCGATCGCGGGATCGGTGAGTACCTCCGGGATCGGCAGCGCCCGCCGGAACGGCTTCGGCTTCGCCGACAGCGCCTGCGCCGCCGACAGGCCGAGGCCGCCGGGCGCCAGGCGCGCCGGCAGCAGTGCTGCCAGCGCGCCCCCGGCTCCCGGCCGCGAGCAGGGCGCGGCGCGGGAAGCGCCCGCCCAGCCCTGGGCCGCTGTCAGGTGCGTGGTCCGTGGGCCTAGTCCGTGACCGTGATCTCGCCCTGCATGAACGGGTGAACGACGCACATGAAGGTGAGCGTCTTGCCCACCGGGGCGGTCACCTTGCGCTTGAACGACTCGCCCTTGCGCTGGCTGATCCAGGAGTCGCCCTTGCGCTTCAGGTCGCCCTTGCGGTCCCAGCCGTTCTTGCCGACCTCGACCGGGTTCTCGCCGATCGTCCCGGCCTGGATATCGACGTCGTGCCACTTGATGATCGCGCCGCAGATCTTCTTCAGCTTCTTGCCGCAGGCCTTCTGCTGGTTCTTCGTCGTCGGCAGGACCGCGTCGCGAACGAGCGAGAAGCTGTGTGGGCCGACCTGGCGCGGGTTGGTCTTGTTCTTGATCTTCAGCTGGGTGCCGCGCTCGACGGTCGCCGGCCCGGTGAAGAACAGGTCCTTGCCGTCGCGCTCCATCTTGATCACCGTGGCGCCGCCCTTCGACGCCGTGCTCGCCGTCGCCGCGCCCCCGATGCCGACTACGGCCAGCGACGCCACAACGACCGAAGCGCCGGACAGCCGCAGCATTCGTGCCTTGTTCAAATCCGCTTCCTTTCCGTGCGGGCCTCGGCCGCGCATCTTTGTCGAAGCGTCAACACGCGAGACCCCCCGCGGTTGCGCCGAATCGGCCGGAATCCTACCGCCCAGCTCAGGCGTCAGTTGCCCCAGCCCTCGGGTCGGTCGTGGCGGAGGATGTCGACGCCGCGCTCGTTGGTGCGGATCCGAAGCGCGTGGGTGACCGGGAGGATGAAGATCAGCCCGTCGCCCGTCTCGCCCGTATACGCGGCCTCGCGGATCGCCTCCAGGACCGGATCGGCGAGCTCGGCCGGGAACATGCTCTCGACCTTGAGCTTCGGTAGCAGGCTGATGTTCGCCTGGGCGCCGCGGTAGCGCTCGACGTAGCCCTTCTGGCGCCCGCATCCCTTGACCTCGGTGACGTGCAGGCCGCTGACGCCGAGCTGGTCGAGCGCATCCTGGACCGGCTGCAGGCGCTCGTAGCGGATGATCGCCTCCAGCTTCGCGATCGGCGCCGCCTCGGTCGTCGGCTGCCCGCTCACGACCGTTCTCCGGTGGAGCCCGAGATCGGGGACGGCGTAGGTATCGGCGGGGAGCCGGGCCGCAGCTCCCACCGCATCGGATGCTGGTACTCGACCCCGGGAACGGGCATGAACTGCTCTGGGTAACCCCACATGCCGTGCTCGACGATGTCGAGCCCGGCCCGCTCGTCGCCGGGCTCGACGCGGAGCCCATAGGTGGCCCTGATCGCGGCGAAGATCGCAAACGAGATCGTGAACACGAGGGCGAAGACGCAGACGATGCCGAGGGCCTGGACGCCGAGCTGTTCGAAGCCGTCGCCGTAGATCAGGCCGCCCTGGCCGATCTCGTTGTACTCGGCGAGCCTGGGCGCGGTGAACAGACCGCACGCGAGGGTGCCCCAGATCCCGGCGAGGCCGTGCGCGGAGAGGGCGCCGACGGGGTCGTCGAGGCGACGGTCGATCCGGACCACGCCGAGGGCGACGATGACCCCACCCACCAGCCCGATGATCGGCGCGACCCAGAACTCGACGTAGCCCGAGGGGGCCGTGATCGCGACCAGCCCGGCGATCGCGCCGTTGGCGGTCATTCCGATGTCGATGTTGCGGCTCAACACCCAGTTCATGGCCATCGCCCCGAGCACGCCACCGGCCATCCCGAGCTGGGTCACGATCGCGACTTCGGCGAAGCGCCCGTCCAGGGTCGAGAGCGTGGACCCCGGGTTGAAGCCGAACCAGCCGAACCAGAGGATCAGCACGGCGAGGCCGACGAGGGGCATCGAGTGGCCCGGGATCACGTTCGGGCGCCGATCGGGGCCGTACTTGCCCTCGCGCGGGCCGAGCAGCAAGAGGGCGGCGAAGGCGCCGGTCGCCCCGACGAGGTGGATCACGGTCGAGCCGGCGAAGTCCTGCATCCCGAAGTTGGCCTGCAGCCAACCGCCGCCGAAGATCCAGTGGCTCGCCAGCGGGTAGATCACCGCGGCGAACACCACCGCGTAGAGCAGGTAGACGCCGAACTTGATCCGTTCGATCGTCGTCCCCCAGACGATCGCCAGGGAGACCGCGCAGAAGGCGAACTGGAACAGGAACTTGGCGGCGTTCGAGGCGCTCGAGAAGGCCATCGCAGGCAGCGAGAGGTCGCCGAGCTGATGGAGGAAGAAGCCGTCGGTGCCGGCGAACCAGCCGGTCGTCCCGTCGGTCGCCCCGCCGAAGGCGAGAGCGAAGCCGACCGCCCAGTACGCCAGCGCGGCGATCGCCAGGTTGGCGAGGATCTTCGGCACCCCCGTCCCGGCGTTCTTCATCCGGGAGAAGCCGACCTCCAGCAACAGGAACCCGGCCTGCATGAAGAGGACGAGCACCGCCGCGACGACCACCCAGAGGGTGTCGATCTGAGCGGCGAGCCCCCCCTTCATCGCCGCGATTCTCAGGCCCCGAGGACGCGTCCGCCTTATCCCCCGGTACAGGATTCGCCCGGGCGGTTTGTCCGCGTGGAGGCGTTAGGCCTTGGCGGCCTGCTTGCCCGCCGCCCGACGCCGTTTCGAGGCCGACGGCTCCGTCGGCGCCGTGTCGCCGAGCTCCCTCAGCGAGGCCTCGAGATCGGCGGCGAGCACGTCGAGATCGCTCATCACGTCGTAGTCGGCGGTGATCCCGAAGTTGACCTGGCCGTTGTAGCTCATGATCCCGAAGCAGACGGCCTGGCGCTTGGCCAGCGGCACCATCGGAAAGATCGACTCGAGCTTGTGCCCCATCAGATAGAGGGGGAACTGCGGCCCGGGGATGTTGGTGACGACGAGGTTGAAGAAGCGCTGCCGAGACTGCAGCCGCGCGGCCTGCCCGGCGATCGTCGGCGGGGCGAAGTCGGCGAGCTCGGTCATCAGCGTCGCGCCGACGGCCTGTTTCGACTCCTTCAGATCACCCATCGCCGCGCTCACGCGGCCGAGCCGCTCGAGCGGGTCGTCGCACCAGACCGGCAGCGGCGCCATGTAGGACGAGACGCGGTTGCCGAGCGCTCCATGCTCGTCGGCGCCACGGACGCTGATCGGAACCAGGGCGCGGAGCTCGAGCTCGTGGGTCGAGTGACCGTGGCTGCGCAGGTAGCGACCGAGGGCCCCTGCGACCGCGGCCAGGACGACGTCGTTGACGGTGCCGCCGGTCGCGTTCTTGATCCGCTTCAGGTCGGCGAGCGAGGTCTGGACCATCTCGAAGCGCCGGTAGGGGCCGATGTCGACGTTGAACGCCGAGGATGGCGCGCCGAAGCCGGTGCGGGCGAAGGTTCCGGCGGCTTCGAGCCCTTCGATCAGCGCGTGCGCCATTCGCCGCGGCGCCCGAAAGACGGCGCGCGCGCCGCGGGCGATCTCGGCGGGGCGCGTTGCGCGCTCGACCAGGGCCTCCCCGAGTAGCTGGGCCCGGCTGGGCTCCGGCCGCGCGATCCAAGTCGGGGCCGACTCCGGTGGCGTCTCGGGGTCCGGGGTGGCGTCGAAGAGCACCGTGGTTATGTCAACTCCCGAAACGCCGTCGACGAGGCAGTGGTGGCTCTTGGTCACGATCGCGAAGCGGCCGCCCTCGACGCCGTCGACGAGCCACATCTCCCACAGCGGCTTCGAGCGGTCGAGGCGCTGGGAGAAGACCCGCGCGGCCAGGATTCGCAGCTGCTCCTCGCTGCCGGGTGTGGGCAGGGCGGTGTGGCGCAGGTGGTACTCGAGGTTGAACTGCGGGTCGTCGATCCACTTCGGACGGCCTTGGCCGAAGGGGACGAAGCCAAGCTTCTGCCGGAAGCGGGGCACCAGGTGCAGGCGCGACTCGATCTGGTCGCGGAAGTCCTCGTAGTCGGGGGCGGCCCCCTCGAACAGGGTCGTGGAGGCGACGTGCATGTGGGCCGGTCCCTGCTCGAGGTGCAGGAAGGAGGAGTCGAGGCCGGTGAGGCGGTCTGAGCTCATCGCACGAATCTTCTCAAACCGCGAGCTCCGTGCCGCCTTCTGAACGGGTTCTTGACCTCGAGGCGGCGCTCCGATCTAGAATCGCGGTTCGTGGGCGCCGAGGCAAAGAACCTCGAGGCGATCTCGAGGGCGATCGACCAGCACAACGCGAGTTGTCCCTGGCCCGCCTCGGAGGTGCGCCTGAACCCCTTCGAGGCCGAGCGCCTCGGCTGGGAGGAGATCCGCGGCCTGCCGATCGTCGCCGATCCGGCGATCGGCACGGGGCGCTTCCGGATCGTCTGCTCGCGCGAGGGCGAGGGCGAGGGGATCGAGGAGACGGAGGCGATCGGGACGCCGGTCGAAGTCGGCGTCGGCGCCGACGACCCACCCCTGGTCCCACCGGTGTAGCGCCGACCGCGGCACCCCGGAGGCGAAGCCGAGGAGGTAGTTTCACCCCCCGCGGCACCCCCGGAGGCGAAGCCGAGGAGGTGGCCGCGTTATAGCCGCGTTATAGGTTCAACCCGAGCTCGCTGGTGACCTTCTGGGCCCAGATGTTGAGCTCGGTGAAGGCGCCGGTGAGGATCATCACGCCCATCACGATCAGGATTCCGCCGCCGGCGCCGACGATCACTCGGTAATGGCGTCTGATCACGGCGAACGCCGCCGTCGCCCGCGAGAAGGCCAGCGCCGTGATCAGAAACGGGATCGCCAAGCCGAGCGAGTAGACGGCGAGCAGGAAGGCGCCGTGGGCGAGCTCGCCGTCGATGCCTGCGAGGGTGAGGATCCCGCCCAGTGCGGGGCCGACGCAGGGCGTCCAGGCGATCGAGAACGCCGCTCCCGCGACGATCGGGCCACCCTTGCCCGCACGTTCGAGCAACGCATCCACATGCCACTCCCGGTTGAGTCGGGCGACGTACATGGAGGCGATGAAGAGCACCCCCATCACGATCAGCAGGACGGCGCCGATGTCGGTCAGCAGGTCCTGGTTGTCGCGCAGCGTCTGCCCCAGCGCGGTGGCCGCGAGCCCGAGCAGGATGAAGACGGTCGAGAACGAGGCGATGAACAGCAGGCTCGGCCCGAGGACGCGCCGCCAGTCCGCCTCCTCGATCTCGCTCACGTTGACACCGGTGACCACCGCCAGGTAGCCGGGGACCAGCGGCAGCACGCAGGGAGAGAGGAATGAGACCAGCCCCGCAAAGAAGGCGACGGGGACGTCTGCTCCGGAGACGGGGTCGTTCATCTGCAAGCGTCAGTTCAGGGAGCGTCAGTTCAGGGCGGCGGCGAGGCGCCGGCGATGCTCGCGAGCGAGTGGGTTGTCGGCCCCGAGCTCGGTGAACAAGGCGACCATCACCCGGCGGATCAGGTCGCGCCGGTCGGCGTCCGTCTCGCCGAGCATGGCCTCCTGTAACGCCTCGAGCGCCAATTCGTGATCGCCCCCGTCCCAGGCCTCGAAGGCACGGGCCAGGTCCGTGGCCTCCCCGGCGTCGCCCTCGGTCCCGGCCAGCTTGGCGCGGGCAGCAAGGCCCTCGGCGAGGAAGTCGCCGTGGAGCGGTTCGAGTAGGTCGAGCGCCTCGGCGGTGTCGCCACGCTCCAGCAGCATGCGGCCGAGGCGGCTCGCGGCGTCGGAATGGCGCGGGTCGAGCGCCAGCGCCTGTCGCAGCGAGGCCTCGTCGCCGGCGGTGGCCAGCTCGTCGGCGGGGGAGGGGAGCAGGCCGTCGAGGAAGGCCTCGATCCCGGCCGGGGGCAGCGCGCCGGTGAACTCCGCCGCCACCTGCCCGTCGCGAAATGCCTTGACCGCGGGAATCCCCTGGACGCCGAAGCCGGCCGCGAGTGACTGGTTGGCGTCGACGTCCACCTTCGCCAGCTCGATCTTGCCGCTGCGCTTGCTGATCGCCTGCTCGAGCGCGGGGGTGAGCTGGCGGCACGGCCCGCACCACTCGGCCCAGAAGTCCACGACAACCGGGACCTCCCTCGAGCGCTCGACCACTCGGTCGATGAACTCAGACTCGCCGACCTCGGAGATCATCAGTCATCGAGGGTAGCGAGCGGGCACAATCAGGCCGATGGAAGACTCGATGCGAGGGAGGCTGCTTATCGCCTCCCCGGCGCTCCTGGACCCGAGCTTCGCCCGCGCAGTCGTCCTGATCACCGAGCACGGGGAGGAGGGGGCGATGGGCGTCGTCCTCAACCGACCCTCAGAGACGGCGGTCGACGAGGTCGCTCCCGAGCTCGGAGCGCTGGTCGCCGACGAGCCGGTCTTCATCGGCGGCCCGGTCCAGCCTCAGGCCCTGGTGGTGCTGGCCGAGTTCAACGATCCCGACGCGGCCGCCTGGATCGTCGCCGCGGATGTCGGCTTCGTCGCCGCTGAGACCGATCAAGGGGACCTCGAGCGGGCGATCCGGCGGGGCCGCGTGTACGCCGGCTACTCGGGCTGGGCGGCGGGCCAGCTCGAGGGCGAGCTCGAGGAGGATGCCTGGATCGTCGAGCCGCCGCTGCCGGCCGAGCTGTTCCCGGATGACCCCGCAGCGCTGTGGCATGACGTCCTTGCTCGTAAGGGTGGCCAGTTCGCCCTGCTCGCCCGGATGCCCGATGATCCGTCCCTGAATTGAACACCGCGAGCCGGGAAGGAGAGTTGAGCGAGCGAGTTTGCGTGATCGACGCCGCACCCACGAGCAGAAGCTGGGGCGACGTGAACGCGCTCGCCGCGGCGTCTTCATCAGCCGTCGGGTGAGCGGCTCCGGCGGCGTGCTGCCACCCGTGCCGCGCTCCTGGCGTTTTCGCGGCGCGCTGCCACCGGCGTTGCGGCGCGGGGCCTTCGTCGCGCTACCGGTCGGGGCCGCGGTGTTGGCTCAACTCGTCCTCGACGACGAGGTGGCGGGGGGGTTGGCGGCTGCGGCGCTCTTCGCGGGGTTCGTCGCCTTCGACGCACCCGCCCGCATCCGGGCGCGGTGGCTGCTGATCGTCGCGCCGTTGCTCGGCGCCGCGGCCTGCCTCGGGGTTCTCTCGAGCCAGTCGGCGGTGGGGGCCGTGGCCGCGATGACGGTCGTCGCCGGCTTCGCCGGCCTGTGCAGCGCCGTCTCCGCGCGACTCCTGATTGCGGCGGTGACCTGCGTGCTCGGCCTGCTGATCTCCCAGGGACTCGAGCTCACCGCCTCCGAGGCGCCGGAGGCGCTGGCGCTCGGCTTCGCGGGAGGGCTGCTGCAGGCTCTCTGGGCGCTGGTCGCATGGGCCTTCGCCGACACGGCGCCGGGCCGCTGGGAGTTCCGCCACGCGGTTCGTGACGGCGCGGCGAAGTTGCGGGCCAACCTGACCTTGCGCTCGACGGCGCTGCGCCACGCGGTCCGGTTCGGGATGGCGCTCGGCCTCGGGGTGGCCATCTACCGGGTCGTGGACCTCGGTGAGCACGGCTACTGGGTCCCGCTGACGATCCTGTTCGTGCTCCGGCCCGGTCGCGACGAGACGCTCGAGCGAATCGCGATGCGAGCGGCGGGCACGGTCGCCGGGCTGATCCTGGCGACCGGCTTGGCGGCGCTGCTGGGGGAATCGCCGGTTCTGACCGCGATCGTCCTCGTCGTCGCCGCAGCGTTCACCTACGCGCTGTTGGCGATCGAGTACGCCCTGTTCACGACCGCGATCACCGTCTACATCGTCCTGCTCGCCGACAGCGTCGGTACGCCGCCGATCGAGGCGGCCGACGAGCGCGCGATCGCGACCGCAATCGGGATTGCGGTCGCCGGGGCAGCGTTCTGGGCCTGGGGCGAGCTCGCTGACTGAGGAACCGGCCTACGCGGCGCCGGCCCGTGCCTTCGAGCGCCCGTACTTGCAGGGTGCCTTGCCCACAAGCGAGGCGATCTGAGGGGGCGGGTCGAGCGTGGCGCTGTCGTAGACCAGCGGAAAGCCGATCCCGAGCACCTTCCTGTGGTTGGGGAACGAGAGCGCCCCGCCGATGGTGAGATCAGGCAGTGGGCCGCCGGGCAAGGGATCGTTCTCGGTGGTGAAGACGGTGGTGTTGGTGTCGTCGGAGCTGACGAAGAAAGCGGCGGAGCCGTGGTGCCCGTACTCGAGGAGGTAGCGGTGAAACCCGTCGAAGGAGGCACCGTAGACACGGGCCGTGAGCCTCCAGCCATTACTGCTGCGATCCTTCGCCGTGAACCCGTCGTGGAACCCGTCGCCACGCTTGACCGTGCACCGCGGTGAGTTGAACTTCGCCAGCGTGTTACCGCCCTGGGACTGAAGCTGGGTCAGCTTGATCGCGGCACCGGCCTCGCCGCTGCCGCAGCTCGCCGCGATCACCGCAAGCACGAGCAGCGGCATCGCAGCCAGTGCGAAGCGACGTCTGCCGGCCGGTGGGGGCATGGACGCGAACCTACCACGGGGCCGTGGTCGCTCAACCAGCGACCCTACGCACGATAAGAACGGTTATGTAGACCTGGGCGCCGCAGCCAGGCTCACTGAGCCCGGAAGAGGCCGAGGGCGCCCGCGTCCGCCCAGCGGAATGCGTGGTCGACGAACGGGTAGCTGGCGGCCTGGTCGAAGGTCAGCTCGAACATCGCCGCTCCGCCCGCAGGCACGTGGTAGGTCGACACGCCGTGGAGCTGGTTTGCGGGGTTGCCGTCGGCCTCGACCGTGTCGAAGATCTCTCCGACGACGTGGAAGTCGCTGCCCAGCGTCGGTCCCGCGGCGACGACGTATACCCGCTGCAGTTGGCCGACCGGCATCCCTATCGGCTTCTTCAGATAGCGAAACGCGCGACCGTTAAAGGCCGTGAAGGTCGGGTCCTGCGTCTGCATCGCCTTGTAGCTGGGCCGGATCCTGCCGCGCTTGACGTGTCCATAGAACTCGCTCTGCACCAGCACCGTCTCCTGCGCCGGCGCCCGACCGGCCACGGGGTCGACGATGATCGCCCCGTACATCCCCATGCCGATGTGCTGCAGCACCGGACTGGTGCCGCAGTGGTACATGAACACGCCCGGCTTGCGGACCTCGAACGAGAAGCTCTTGGTGTCGCCGGGCGGTACGTCGGCGAAGGCCACCTGCGGAGAGACCTGGGCCGCGTGAAAGTCGACCGAATGGGCCATCTTCTTGTCCGCGTTGTGGATGGTGACCGCGATCGTGTCGCCCTCGCGGGCGCGGATCACCGGTCCGGGCACGGTGCCGTTGAACGTCCAGGCCTTCATCTGGACGCCGTCGGCAATCCGCACCATCTTGCGCTTTGCGACCAGATCCACCGGGACCACGGCCGCGGAGGCATGACCCGCTCCGGCGAGTCCGATCGCGAACGCGGCAAGCGCGACGCAGCCGCGAACCCACCGAATGGTTGTCGTCAGGGCCATCTCCGGCGAGCGTACGTCTCAGCCGTGAGGCCGGCATCGGTGCCCGCTCCGGACCCCGGCCCCGGGCGACTACGGACTTGCTCAAACAGTGGTCGCGCGCGTCGACCCTCATCTCGCCCCGGCGCGGCTAGTCGCGCTTCCAGCCACGGCCGAAGAGCCGTGACATGCGCCCACTCCGCACGTTGGCGCTGAACGTGCCGGCGCCGCTCTCCGGCGGCGGTAGGGCCTCGACCGCCGGCGCGCCGATCGCCAGGGTGACGGCGCGCTCGGCCGTGCGGCGCACCTCCGGGGCGTCGGCAAAGCGCAGATCGCCGCTCGCCGTCTTGATCACGATCCCGTCGAGGATGTGCTCGCGGTAGTTGTCGACCACCTGGTGCACCTCGCCGACCTCGGTCCCGTCGGCCGCGTACACGGGCGTGCCGCGCTCGACCGCCGTGTAGTGGACTGCGCTGCCGTCGTCGATCACACCCCAAAGCATAGGCTGAGCCGGTGGCCGGGTACTCGGGAACGCCGTTGCCTGCGAAGCTGGGAATCAGAGAGAACGGCGTGGTCGCCTTTCGCCGCGCCCCCGCCGAGTTCGGCGCCGCGCTCGGCGAGCTTCCCGCCGGGGTTGACATAAAACGGCGGGTGGTCGGACCGCTCGACGTCGTCGTCGCCTTCTTCACCCGCCGGGCGGACCTCGAACGGCGGCTCAAGCGCCTCGCCGCCTCGGTGTTTCCCGACGGCGGACTCTGGATCGCCTGGCCCAAGCGCGCCTCCGGGGTGCCCACGGACGTAACCGAGGACGTCGTGCGCGAGATCGGGCTCGCCAGCGGTCTGGTCGACAACAAGGTCTGCGCGATCGACGAGACCTGGTCCGGCCTGCGCCTCGTCTTCCGGCTCGCCGACCGGCCGGGCCGCTAGAGCCGCTCGACCACCTCGGGCCGCGCGCAGAACGCGGCGATCTCGCGCGAGAGCCTGCCGCCCTGCCAGGCGAGCGGGGCTGATCCGGGTTCCTCGCTGATGAGCGTCGCGCGCGGGAGGCGCTCGCCCCAGGCCTCGGCGACCGCGTAGGGATGGCCGGGATCGGCGTCGTCATGACTGGCGACGACAAGCGCCGGCAGATCGAGGAGTTCGAGCTCGGCGAGGCTCTCGAACGGGCGCGATCGCGGCACCTCGCGTAGCGCGCGGGCGACTGCCTCGAGATGCCGGTGGGCGCCCAGTCGCTCGCGGGCGATTCGCAGCAGCGTCTCGCGCCAGCGCGGCTCGAGACCGTGGTCGTAGGCCTCGATGAAGCCCTCCACCCCTCCGCCTGCGAGCCCGTCGGCGAGCTCGTCCCAGTAGGCAAGCGCCTCCTCGGCGATTGGCACTCCCACGAACGCCGGGCCGATCGCGACCAGCGCGGCGACCCGGTCCGGCTCAGCGAGCGCGAGCGCGGTCAGGGTATGAGCTCCCATCGAGTGACCCGCGAGCACGCACCGTCGCGCACCGGTGATCCGCTGGATCACCGCGCCGAGGTCGGCGGCCAGCTCTGCATAGGAGTAGCCCTCCCCCGGCCCGGCGGGCTCCGAGTCTCCGTGCCCGCGGGCGTCGTAGATGATCCGGCGATAGCCGCCGCGCTCGAGCACCCGTGAGCCGTGGACGACGTAGCGTCGCGACGCCGTCAGGCCGTGCAGGAGCACGATCGGGGCCCCCTCCCCCACCGCCTCGCCGGCGAGCGTGACCCCGGCGCGTTCGACCGTGAACGGCGTCTGCCCTGTGGTGGCGGCGCTCACGAGCCGAGCAGCGCCGGCACGGCTGCGATCGAGTCCACGGTCGCGGTCGGCTCGATTCCCGACGCGGCGACGAAGTCACGGCGGTACTTCCCGGTCCGTACGAGCACGCCGCGCAGGCCTGCTCCCAGCGCACCGTCGACGTCGGACTCGATGTCGTCGCCGATCATCGCCGCCTTGCCGGCCCCGACCCCGAGGTCGCCGAGCACGAGCTCGAAGAACGAGGCCGAGGGCTTGCCGACCACCAGCGCCTCGCGCCCCGACGCGTACTCGATCGCCGCGACGAACGGGCCGGCGTCCAGCGAGAGTCCCTCGGCGGTGAGCCAGAAGCGATTCTTCTGCAGCGCGATCAGCTCGGCGCCCGCCATCACCATCCGAAAGGCCCGGTTGAGGATCGCGAAGCCGAACGCCTCGCCGAGATCGCCCATGATCACGGCCTCGGGGTGCTCGGCGGTCTCCTCGAGCCCGGCGAAATCCGCCTTTACGTCCTCGTTCATGATCAGCGCCACGCGCCCGATGCCGACAGCCTCGCAGTGGCGCCGCGCGAGCGCCGCCGGCGTCACCAGCTCCTGCTCGCCGACCTCGAAGTCCAACCGCTCGAGCTTGGCGAGCGTCTGTGCACGCGAGCGAGCGGTGGTGTTGGTGACGAAGCGAAGCCGCAGACCTCGGCCGCGCAGCGCCGCGACGGCCTCGCGGGCGCCGTGTACCGGCTCGTCGGCAATGTAGAGCACCCCATCGAGGTCGATCAGCAGCGCCTCGACACCGGTCAGGGGACCACGGGGCGCCGGCTCGCCGGACACCGGCTCAGCTCCCGCGCGCGATCGCGAGCGCGCCCGCGAGGTGCTCGACGTCCTTGTAGCGAAGGCCGAGCAGGGCGACGTGGCGGTAGCGGACGATCCCCTCCGGATCGACGATGAAGATCGATCGGCGCACCAACCCGCCAGGGCCGACGACGCCGTACTCGCGCGCCGTGGCGTGGTCGGGGTCGGCGAGCAGCGGCACGGTCAGGCCATGCTCAGCCGTGAACCGGTCATGTGAGTCCACCGACTGGGGCGAGATCCCGAGCACGGTCGCGTCGAGGTCGTCGAGGTGGTCGGCCGCGTCCCGGTAGGAACAGAACTGGCGCGTGCAGACCGGCGTGAAGTCGCCGGGATAGAAGGCGAGGATCGTCCAGCCACCTCGATAGTCCGACAGGCAGTAGGTGCTGCTGCCGGTGCCGACGAGCTCGAAGTCGGGCGCTCGGTCGCCGATCTCGGTCCGGGACATCGGTGCCGAGCGTACAGCTCGGCTAACCAGCGTCGATCACCACGCTGTCGATCGTCACCGGCTGCAGCGGCTCCTCGGTCGCGGGATCACCGAGCTCACCGATCGTCTCGACGACGTGCTCGCCCTCCGTCACCTTTCCGAGGACGGCGTAGTCAGGCGGCAGCCCGGCATCGGCCGGAGCCGTGACGATGAAGAACTGGCTGCCCGACGTACCGGGCGGCTCGATTGCGGTCTTCCCCATCGCCACCAGGCCGGTTCTATAGGTCGTGCGTTGCGGCGGCGGCTCGCGGACGGAGTAGCCCGGGTTACCGGTGCCGTCGCCCTTCGGGTCGCCTCCCTCGATCAGGAATCCGGGAGCGATCCGGTAAAAGGCGGTGTCGTCGTAGAAGCCATGCTCGGCCAGGAAGGCGAACGAGTTGGCCGTCTGCGGCGAGCGCTTGGTGTCGAGCGTGATCACGAAGCTGCCGCAACTCGTGTCGACCGTGGCGGTGGCGTGCTCGCCGGGATCGAGCACCTGACCGGGCTTGTCGAACTGGTCGTCCTTCGGGGCCGGCACCTCCACCGTGGCGCAATCACTCTCGGCCACGGCCGAGGTCGTGCTTGTGGCCTCGTCGTCGCCGCAGGCGCCCAGCGCAACGCTGACGAGCGCGAGCAGCAGCGCGAGCAGCGAGCTGAGGCGGCGCATCGGGCGGAACGCTACCTGCTTGCCATGATGGGCCCGTGCACGCCCCGGAGCCGCCGCCGACACGCATCCGGCTCAGCGGACGGGCGCTGAACGCGGCGATTGCGCGGGCGCCCTGGCTGTGGCCGCTCCTGCGCCCGGCGATGCGCAGCTTCTTCGAGCGCGCGGCGCCGGGGTGGGATCAGCGAACGCAGGCCGGATCGGTGGAGCACCTGGCCGCCCTTGCCGCTGCCACGCCGCGGATCGAGACGACGCCCGAGCGCGTTCTCGATCTCGGCACCGGCACCGGCGAGGCAGCGTTGTTCCTGGCTCGGGAGTACCCGCGCGCGAGCATCCGCGGCGTCGACATCTCCGACGAGATGATCCGTGCGGCGACGGCCAAGGTCGGTCTGGACCCCGACGGGCGGATCGCGTTCAAGGTCGCCGATGCGGGGGAGCTGCCGTACGGGGATGAGAGCTTCGACCTCGTCACCCAGGTCAACGTGCCGCCATTCTTCTCCGAGATCGCGCGCGTGCTGAGGCCCGGCGGACACCTGGTCGTGGTCGCGAGCGGGGGCGCCCGGACCCCGTTCTACACCCCGCCGGCGGTACTCGAGCGCGGCTCTCGCCGCCATGGGATCGAGGCGGTTGCAAGCGGCGAGGCGGGCGTCGGAACCTGGTTCCTGGGCCGAAAGACCGCTGACTAGTCTCAAAGGCTGATGGCGACTGGTGAGCGACACCTGCTGCTCGTCAACCCGTCGGCGGGGGGCGGCCGCGCGCGGAAGCTTCTGCCGGTGGCCGAGCAGGCCCTTGCCCGACAGGGGGTCGAGTACCGGCGGGTGTTCACGGAGGGGATCGAGCACGGCCGCGCGCAGGCGGTCGCGGCCGCGGATGCGGGCGTGATTCCCGTCGTAATGAGCGGCGACGGGCTGATCGGGCAGGTCGGCGGCGCGCTGGTTGGAGCGGACGTGCCGATGGGCGTCATCCCCGCCGGCCGCGGCAACGACTTCGCCCGGGTGGTCGGGATCCCCGACGAGGTCGAGGAGGCGGTCGCCGTGCTCGCCGTCGGGAATCGGCGTGAGATCGACGTCGGCGAGGTCAACGGCGAACGCTTCCTCTGCATCGCCAGCTGTGGCTTCGACTCCGACGCAAACCGGATCGCTAACGAATCCCGCGTCAAGGGGCGGATCGTCTACGCCTATGCCGCCCTGCGCGCCCTGGCGTTGTGGAAGCCGGCCCGCTTTACGCTCACCCTCGATGGCGAGCGCCGCGAGTTCAGCGGCTATTCGGTGGCGGCTGCCAACAGCCGGGCCTACGGAGGCGGGATGTTCATCGCCCCCGACGCCGAGCTCGACGATGGTCTGCTCGACGTGGTGACCACGGGCCAGGTCGGCAAGCTGCGCTTCCTCGCCAACCTGCCTCAGGTGTTCGAAGGCAAGCACGTCGACAACGACGAGGTGACCGTCTCGAGGGCCGCCGAGGTGAGGATCGAAGCCGACCGGCCGTTCGCGGTCTACGCGGACGGCGACCAGATCGCCGACCTGCCGGCGACGGTGCGCATCCTGCCGCGCGCGCTGCGGGTGATCGTGCCCCGATGAGCGCCCCTGGCGTGAGCGGTGGCGGGTTTCGCGCCAAGCTCGCGGTCGCGCGCGCGACCGGTGCGCTCAGCCGACGCAGCGGGCGCGGCGGCGGCACCACCCTTCCGGGGCGCGTGTTGCTGCGCCTGGCGCCCGACGCCGTGTCCCGTCTGGGCGGTGCCCTGTCACGCGGCTCGACGGTGATCAGCGCCACCAACGGGAAGACGACCACCGCCGGCATGGTGGCCGCCGCGCTGCACGCCGACGGGCGCGAGCCGGTCCATAATCGAGCCGGTTCGAATATGAGCTGGGGCGTCGCCACGGCGTTGCTCGAGCAGCGCGGCAGCGAGGGCCTGTTCGAGGTCGACGAGGCCTGGCTGCCGAGGATGGTCGGCCGAGCTCGAGCCCCACCTGGTCGTGCTCGGCAACCTCTTCCGCGATCAGCTCGACCGCTACGGCGAGCTCGAGCGCCTCGCCGACGAGTGGGCGGAGATGGTCGAGCAACGGGCGGGGCACATGGGCTTCGTCCTCAACGCCGATGACCCGCTGATCGCCGACCTCGGGCGCGACCGCGACCTGCAACGGCGCGAGGGCGTCACCTACTTCGGGATCGAGGATCCCTCCCAGGCGCTGCCCGAGCTCCAGCACGCCCACGATGCGAAGCACTGCCGCCGCTGCGGCTCCCCTTACACCTATGAGCGCGCCTTCGTCGGACACCTGGGCCACTACGAGTGCCCCAATTGCGCCGCCGATCGCCCCGAGCCCGAGGTTGCCGCCACCTCGATCGATCTGCGCGGAATGGAGGGCTCGCGGACCACCGTCCGCACCCCGGATGGCGTCGCCGATCTCGTCCTGCCCCTCCCCGGCCTCTACAACGTCTACAACGCTCTCGCGGCGCTGACCGCGGCGCTGCGCCTCGGCGTCGGCCTCGAGCGCGCCGTCGCCGGGCTGGCCTCGGTCGAGGCCGCGTTCGGGCGCGTGGAGACGATTGCGGTCGAGGGGGTCCCGGTCTCGATCCTGCTGGTCAAGAACCCGGCCGGGGCGAACGAGGTCCTGCGCACGTTGCGGCTCGAGGCCGCGCGCCGCTCGAACGGGTCGCCCCCGGCGTCGACCTGTGGGTCGCGCTCAACGACGGGATCGCCGACGGGCGCGACGTCTCCTGGATCTGGGATGCGGACTTCGAGCTGCTCGCCGGCGTGGCCCGGCGCGTCTTCTGCGCCGGTTCGCGGGCGCCCGAGATGGCGCTGCGCCTCAAGTACGCGGGGCTCGATCCCGAGGCGCTGATCGTCGAGCATTCGATCGAGCGCTCACTCGACCGCGCGGTCGCGGAGGCGGACGGCCCGTTGTTTGCGCTCCCGACCTACACCGCGCTGTTGGAGCTGCGCAAGCTGCTCGCCTCGCGCGGGCTGGCCGAGGAGTACTGGCGATGACGATGTCGGCCCGGCGCGACGTTGTCTGGCACGAGGTCGAATGCGGGCGCTACGCCGCCGACCTGGCGCTGTGGAGCGCGCTCGCGGGCGAGGCGGCGGGCCCGCTGCTCGAGCTCGGCTGCGGTACCGGGCGCGTCGCGCTGCATCTCGCCGCGGAGGGGTACGAGGTAACCGGGCTGGACAGCTCGCCCGAGCTGTTGGCGGAATTGCGCCGGCGGGCTTCGGCGGCGGGCCTGAGGCTGGATGGCGTGGTCGGAGAGGCGCGCGAGTTCGCCCTCGATCGCGAGTTTGCCGCGGTGCTGGCGCCGATGCAGCTCGTCCACCTGCTCGGTGGGCCCGGCGGCCGCGGGGCGATGCTGGAGCGCGCAGCGGCCCATCTGCGGCCGGCGGGCGCGCTCGCCGCCGCGCTGCTCGCCGCCGACCTGGCATCGGAAGGGGCGGATAGGGGTCCGGTACTGCCCGACGTGGCGGAGCGCGACGGCTGGGTTTACTCCAGCCTGCCGGTGGAGGTGCTTGCGATCGACGGTGGCTTCGAGGTTCGCCGCCTACGGCAGTTGGTCTCCCCGTCCGGCGAGCTCTCCGAACGGATCGAGGCGATCCGTCTCGATCACCTCGACGCGGATCAGTTCGAGGCCGAGGCCGCCGTGGCCGGTTTCGTTCCGCGCGAGCGGATCGAGATCGCTCCCACCCACGATCACGTCGGCTCGACGGTCTGCGTGCTGGAGACCCGCCGATGAAGCTGCGACTGCTGGCTCTCTACCCCGAGCAGATGAACATCTACGCCGATCGCGGCAACATCCTCTTTCTGCAGCACCGCTGCGAGTGGCGCGGGATCGAGTTCGAGCACGCCGGCGCTGGCCCCGGGGAGGGGTTCGACCCCGGTGAGCACGACTTGATCTACATCGGCGGTGGCCAGGATCGCGATCAGCGCCTGGTCGCGGGCGACATGCTGCGCAGCAAGCGAGACGCGCTGGCAGCCGCGGTCGACGACGAGGCCGTCGTGCTCGCCGTCTGCGGCGGCTACCAGTTGCTCGGTCACAGCTATCAGGTCGGCGAGGAGAGGATCCCGGGCCTCGCGTTGGTCGATCTGGAGACCGTCCGGGAACCTGGGGAGCGTCTGATCGGCAACGTCGCGATCGAGGCCGACCTCGGCGACGGCGTTCAGCAGATCGCCGGGTTCGAGAACCACGGTGGGCGCACCTACCTCGGGGATGCCGAGCCGTTTGGGCGAGTGCTCAGCGGGCACGGAAACAACGGCAAGGACGGACTCGAGGGCGTCCGCCATCGAAACCTCATCGGTACCTACCTGCATGGGCCGCTGCTGCCGAAGAACGTCCGCCTGGCCGACCGGCTGATCGCTCTCGCTCTCGCCCGTGGAACCGGGACCGAGCCCGACCTCGCATCACTCGACGATGCGCTCGAATGGGCCGCGCACGAGTCGGCCCGGGCAGCGGCCCGGGGGTAGCTGTTGACGGTCACCTGCCCGAGGATCCGAATCCGCCCACGCCGCGCGCGCTCACCGAGAGCTCTGAGACGGCGACCGGGTCGGCCTCGATGAACGGCGTCAGCACCAGCTGGGCGATCCGATCGCCGGTCGCGACCTCGAACGGGGCTGCAGGGTCCGTGTTCAGCAACAGGACGCGCAGCTCGCCGCGATATCCGGAGTCCACCAGTCCGGGGGCGTTGCCGAGCGTGACCCCGTGGCGCGCGGCCACGCCCGAGCGCGGGAGCACGAGTCCCGCGTGGCCCGGCGGAATCTCGACCGCGAGCCCGGTGCCGATGCTGCCGCGTCCACCCGCGGCGGCGATCGTCGCCGCTTCGGCCGCGTAGAGGTCGACGCCCGCATCGTCGGGATGGGCTCGTGTCGGCAGCGTCGCCGTCGCCGAGAGCAGCGCGAAGCGAAGCTTCACCGGGCGTTCGCGCCGTTGACCGAGAAGCGCTCGAAGCGATGCGCGACCGCGGCGGGGATCCGCGCTCGTACGCGCACACCGTCGGCCAGCTCCTCGCGCTCGAGCTCGCCGGCGAGCTCGTAGAGCTCCGACAGGCGAGCGCCCTGCTCGTAGGGCACCAGCAGCTCGACCTCGCGCAGGGTCTCCTCGAAGCTGACCTCGATCCGGTCGCGGAGCTGATCGAGGCCCTCCCCGGAGGCCGCGGAGACGCCGATCGCTGCGGGCGCGCCGACGAGCAGGTCGTGGCGCTCCTCCCGTGTCAACAGGTCGAGCTTGTTGAAGACGAGCAGGCGCGGCCGGTCCGCGGCGCCGATCTCCTCGAGCACCGAGTCCACCGCGGCGATCGCGTCGGTGCGCTCGGCCTCGGGCTCGGAGCCGTCTACGACGTGCAGGATCAGGTCGGCGATCCGGGTCTCCTCCAGGGTTGCCTTGAACGCCTCGACGAGCTGGTGCGGGAGCTTGTGTATGAAGCCGACGGTGTCGGTGACCAGATAGCGGCGACCGTGGTGTTCATACGCTCGGGTGGTCGGGTCGAGGGTCTGGAAGAGGCGCTCGCCCACCCCGACCCCGGCGCCGGTGAGAGCGTTGAGCAGCGTCGATTTGCCGGCGTTGGTGTAACCGGCGAGGGCGACCGCAGGCGTATGCGCCGCTTCGCGGCGAGAGCGCATCAAGCCCCGGTTTCGCCCGACCCGGATCAGTCTTCGCCGCAGCGCCGAAATCCGGTCACGAGCGAGTCGGCGGTCGGTCTCGATCTGCGACTCACCCGGTCCGCGGGTGCCGATGCCTCCGTCCATGCGACCTGCCCCGAGTCGCTCGAGGTGGGTCCAGAGGCCGCGCATGCGGGCGAGGTTGTATTCGAGCTGGGCGAGCTCGACCTGGAGCTTGCCTTCGGCCGAGTGGGCGTGGTCGGCGAAGATGTCGAGGATGATCGCTGTGCGATCGATCACCGGGACGTCGAGCGCCTTCTCGAGGTTGCGCTCCTGGCGCGGTGCGAGCTCGTCGTCACAGGCGACGAGGTTGGCGCCGCGGCGCTTGATCTCCCGGCGTAACTCGTCGAGCTTCCCGCGGCCGAGGTAGCGGTCCGGATCGGGTTCGGGGCGAACTTGGATCAACTCGCCGGCCGTCGCCACGCCCGCTGTGCGAAGAAGCTCCTTGAGCTCGGTCAGCGGATCGCCATCACTCGCTCTCCGCGGGATCACACCGATCGCCACAGCCCGCTGTCGGGCACGCGCGTTGCGGATGCCGGCGCCGTTGTGCACTCGATCAAGTGTAGGACCGCCGAGCGGCCGCCCAGGGACAGGTCAAGGGTGGATCGGGCAGGCGGTAAGGCCGAGATCGCCGACGTACGGCACGGCCCCGACTCGGCAGGCGTTTGCGACGGCCTCGTCGCGAGCGCCGCGGCCAACGCGATCACGGATAGTCTCCGCATCCAGATGAGGGCATTCCTCACCGGAGGCACCGGTTTCATCGGCGGTCATGTGGTCCGCGGGCTGCGCGAGCGCGGTGATCAGGTGCGGGCGCTGGTCCGCAACCTCGACAAAGGTCGTGAGCTCGAGGCGCTGGGCTGCGAGCTGGTCGCCGGGGACCTCGGTGACGGCGCCGCGATCGCCGCCGGCCTCGAGGGCTGCGACGCGCTCATCCACGGAGCGGCGGTATACGAGGTCGGCATCCCGATCGACGAGCACAGATCGATGTACGAGGCCAACGTGCTTGGCACCGAGCTGGTCTTGACCGCGGCGCTCGAGGCGCGCACCCCGAAGGTGGTCTACGTGTCGACGGTCGGCGCGTTCGGGAACACGCACGGACAGGTCGTCGACGAGTCATACCAGCACCCGGGCACCGATTTCACCTCCTACTACGAGCAGACAAAGTACGAGGCCCACCAGATCGCGAAGCGGCTGATTGCCGATGGCCTGCCGTGCGTGATCGTCCAGCCCGGGGGTGTCTACGGGCCCGACGATCACTCGGCCCTCGGCAAGCAGATGAACGATTTCCTCGCCGGGCGGATGCCGCTGTTGTTGTTCCCCGACCTGGGGATGAACATGGTCCACGTCGAGGACGTCGCCGCCGGGATCCTGCTCGCGCTCGACCAGGGGGTCGCCGGCGAGTCGTACGTGTTGGGCGGCCAGATCACCACGATGCGCGAGTTGATCGGGGCGCTCGCCCGGGTCGCGGACAAGAAAGCCCCGTCGCGCGCGCTGCCGACCGGGGTGCTGAAGGCGATCGCCCCGGCCGGGCCGCTGGTGGGCAGGCTGATGGGCCAGCCGCCGAACATGCGCGAGCTGATCTCCTCGGCCGACGGAGTCACCTTCTGGGCCAAGCACGACAAGGCGATGGCTGAGCTCGGCTACTCGCCTCGCGGGCTCGAGGTCGGCCTGCACGACATGCTCGAGGCCGAGGGCAGGCTCCCGGCCGCTTAGCTCAGCTGGCCTTGCAGGTCAGGTGCTCGCGCATCCGTTCGACCGCCTCGGCGATGCGATCGTCGGGCGTCGTCAGCGAGATTCGGAAGAAACCCTCACCGCTGGGCCCGTACATCGAACCGGGCGAGATCACCACCGCCGCCTGCTCGAGGACCAGCTCGGCGAACGAGGTCGACGTCTGGCCCTCCGGCACCGGCGCCCATACGTAGATCGTGCCCCTGGGCGGCGTCACGTCGACCCCGATCTCGCGCAGCGTGCCGACAACGAGGTCACGGCGGCGTCGATAGATCTCGTTCATCTCGTCGACGGCGGCCCTGGGGCCGTTGAGCGCTGCGGCCCCGGCGAGCTGGACCGCCTCGAACAGCCCCGAGTCGACGTTCGTCTTCAGTCGCCAGTAGGCGGCGACTGCGTCGGCGTTGCCGAGGATCGCCGCGCAGCGCCAGCCGGTCATGTTGAAGCCCTTGGAGAGCGAGAACACCTCGACGCCGACCTCCTTGGCGCCGGGTGTGGCGAGGAAGCTGGGTGCGACGTAGCCGTCGTACGTGGTCTCGGAGTAGGCGTTGTCGTGAACGACGAGGATCTCGTGCTCGCGGGCGAGCGCGACAGCACGCTCGAAGAGGCCGTCGGGGACAACGGCGCCGGTCGGGTTATTGGGGTAGTTGAGGAACATCAGCCGCGCCCGGGCGAGTACCTCGGCCGGCACGGCATCGAGGTCCGGGCTGAAGCCGCGTGCCGCGTCGAGCGGCAGCAACGCCGTCTCCGCCCCGGCGAGCAGCGGGCCGCCCGTGTAGACCGGATAGCCCGGGTCGGATGCGAGTGCGACGTCACCCGGGTCGAGATACGCGAAGCAGAGGTTGTAGATGCACTCCTTGGCCCCGATCGCCGGGATCACCTCGGTCTCGGGGTCGATCTCGACACCAAAGCGGCGGTCATAGAAGCCCGAGAAGGCGTCGCGAAATTCCGCCCTTCCTCGGTTCGAGGGGTACTGGTGGGTGCCCGGATCGGCGACTGCGGCCTGCATCGCCTCGACTATGTGCGGGTAGGTGGGCGTGTCGGGGTCGCCGATCCCGAGGCTGATCACGTCGATGCCGGCCTCCCGCTTGGCAGCCACCTTGCGCTCGAGCTCGGCGAACATGTACGGCTGGATTGCCTCCAGCCGCTTCGAGGGATCGGTGAGAGCCATGGGTCGCGGGAGGGTACCGTGGCACCGAGACGCCGGCCTCCGCGATACTGGCCGCCCCGCGGCCAAATGCGATTGACCCCCAGAGAGCTCTGCATCCTGTTCGCGATCGGCGCGACCGGCGGCTTGGTCGGCGATGCGGCCCACATCGACGCCGGGACCACTCGTTACATCGACGACACGCTGCCCACCGTCTGGAACAGCCGGCTCTGGTTCCCGATCCTGGTCGGGCTGGCGACCGCGTCGCTCGGCGACCTGCGACTTCGGCTCGGCCCGTCCCGGACCGACCTCGACTCCAGGCAGGGCGTGGCGGCGATCGCCGCGGTGCTCGCCCTCTACGCGATCACAGCACTCGTATACGACCAGCCCGAGGGCGCGGCGACCACACTCGTCCTGATGCTCGCGCTGCTGATCGTCTGCTGGCTCGCCGACGGCTGGCCGGCGATCGCCTGCGGCCTGGTCGCCGCGGTGATCGGGCCGCTCGCCGAGGTCATCGTCGTGCGGCTCGACCTGGCCGCGTACGCCGAGTCGAGCGACTCGCTGTTCGGCGTCGCGCTCTGGCTGCCCGCCCTCTACCTCGCCTTCGGAGTGGTGGCGGCCCGGCTCGCCGAGCTGCTCGTGGCGCGTCGTCCCGGCTAGGCGTCACCGAGCGCGCGGACGAAGCGCGGCTCGAGCTCGCCGCGGTAAACCCGCGACGCGGTCCCGATCAGGGTGATTTCGAGGTCGTCGGAGATCTCGACGGTGAGCTCACCTCCGTCGAGCCGGACTCCGATCGGGCTTGCGGCGCCGCCGAGAAAAGCCGCCACCGCGGCCCCGCTTGCTCCGGTGCCGGAGGAGAGGGTCTCCCCCACCCCGCGCTCGAAGATCCGCGCGCGGACTTCTGAGCCCTCGACGCTGGTGAAGGAGACGTTGGTGCGGTTGGGGAATAGCTCGTGGGCCTCGATCTCGTGGCCGAAGGCGGATATCTCCAGCTCCTCCACCTCGCCGCCGACCTCGATCACGCATTGGGGGTTGCCGACGTTGACGTGGCGGAAGCTCCACTCGCGTCCGCCGGCTTGGAGCGTGCCCGTGCCGTCCTCGGGGCCGGACGGATAGTCCGGAGACGTCACCGAGGCGCGGCCGATCGCCATCGAGACCTCGTTCGGCCCGATGATCGTCGGGGTCACCTCGCCAGCCTTGGTCGTGATCGAGAAGGTGTCGGCGTCGGTCCAATCGGCGTCGCGCAGGTAGAGCACCGCCTCGCGGGCGCCGTTGCCCGACAGCTCGGCCTCCGAGCCATCGGGGTTGAAGATCCGCAACTCGGCGACGTGCGTGTCGTCGTCAGCCGGCGAGAGCAGCAGGATCCCATCCGAGCCGACACCGAAGTGTGGCTCGCAGATCTTCATGATCCGCTCCGCTGTCGAGCTCCCAGGGCAGCGCCTCGGCCTCGACCACGATGTAGTCGTTGCCCAGTGCCTGCCACTTCTCGAACTTCATCCGTGCGCAGCCTAGATGAGCGATCATCCGTCGTCGGCGATCAGCGCGGCGATCTCGGCCGCAACGTCGGCGTCGTCGCGGCCCGTACGGTCGACCGAGATGACGTTCGGCATCCTGCGCATCCAGGTGAGCTGACGGCGGGCAAAGCGGCGTTGGGCCGCCTTCGTTGCCGCCACATCGCCGGCGAGCAGCTCCTCGAACCCGATTGCGGCACGCGCGGTGCGCGACGCTCCGGCGGCGTCGGCGGCCCGCGCCTCTGGCTCGGCGCCGCGTTTGATCATCGCTTCGACCCGAGCGTCGATTCGCCGATCGAGCTCGTCGCGGGCGAGCGTCAGTCCGAGGAGCAACGTGGGGTGACGGAGTTCCTCCGTCCAGAGGCCCTCGCTCGAGGAGTGAGGCGCGATCCCCAACCGCGCCAGCTCGGTCAGCCGGGCAATTCGCTTGCGATCGTTGGGATGAACGCCGGATGCGAGCTCGGGGGCGAGCTCGCCGTACAACGCTTCCACTCCGCGGCGTTCGATCTCGGACTCGACCTCGGCCCGGACCGTGGCGGGCACCGGCGGGCGCAGCTCGAGGTCGGCCAGCGCCGCGCGCAGATAGAGGCCCGTGCCGCCGACCGCGATCGGCCGCCGACCCTGCGCCAGCAGGGTGTCGATCTCGGCGCGCGCGAGCCCGGCGAACCGCCCGGCCGAGAACTCGTCGGCGACGGGGACGAAGCCGAGCAGGCGATGCTCCAGCCCTTGCCGCTCGCCCTCGGTCGCAGCGCCGCTGAGGACGGTCAGTCCCTCATAGACCTGGATCGAGTCGCAGTTGACCGCGACCGGATCCTCGCCGCGCTCGCGCAGCAGCTTCGCTACGGCGATCGCCACACCGGTCTTGCCGACCGCCGTGGGGCCGAAGATCGCCAGCACCCGCATCGACGGTGCTCAGCGGACGCGGCTGAGCAGGCGCTCGTGCCCGGTCAGTGTCTGAGAGGTCGCCGCGGTGATCTCGACCTCGACCAGCTGCCCCGCCGCCGCGGTGCCCTCGAAGTTGACCGCCTTGTTGTGGCGGGTGCGCCCGCGCAGGCGGCTCGGATCGGTTCGACTCTGGCCCTCGACCAGCACCTCCATCGTCCGCCCGACGAACCGCTGGCCGCGATCGCGAGCGCGGCGTTGGACCAGCTCGACCAGCCGGCCCATGCGCTCCTTCTTGACCGCGTGTGGGATCTGCTCGGCGAGCTCGGCGGCATCGGTCTGCCGGCGGGGCGAGAAGATGAACGTGAACGCGCTGTCGTAGCCGACCGCCTCGACCACCTCGAGCGTCTCGCCGAAGTCGGCCTCGGTCTCGCCGGGAAACCCGACGATCACGTCGGTGGTCAGCGCGGCGTCGGGGACGTGCTCACGGATCAGCGCCACCCGGTCGAGGTATCGCCGGCGGTCGTAGGTGCGCCGCATCGCTTTCAGGATCCGGCTCGAGCCCGACTGAAGCGGCAGGTGGATGTGCTCGCAGACCGAGTCCAGCTCGGCGTGCGCGCGGATCACGTCCTCGCGCATGTCCTTCGGGTGCGGGCTCGTGTAGCGGACCCGCTCGATGCCGTCCACCTGGTCCACGCGGGCGAGCAGCTCGGCGAAGCTGATCCGCCGCCGGCCGAGGTCGCGGCCGTAGCTGTTGACGTTCTGGCCCAGCAGCGTCAGCTCGCGCACGCCGTCGCCGGCTAGCGCTCGGACCTCGGCGAGCAACTCGCCCGGGTCGCGGCTCTGCTCCCGCCCCCGGGTCGAGGGCACGATGCAATAGGAGCAGCGGCAGTTGCAGCCCTGTGAGATCTGCAGCCAAGCTTGGAACTCGCGCTCGCGCCTCATCGGCAGATGTCCGGAGAAGTCCTCGAACTCGAAGTAGCCCTGCGCCGTGAGCGAGTCAGTGGCCAGGAACTCTGCCAGGCGGCCGATCTGGCCCGGGCCGAAGGCGACGTCGACGAACGGAAAGCGCTCGAAGACCTCGTCCTTGACGGATTGCGCCCAGCAGCCGCCAACCCCGACAACGCGTTCGGGATGCTCGGACTTGAGCCGCTTCGCCTCGCCGAGGTGGGCGACGAAGCGGCTGTCGGCCGCCTCGCGGATCGAGCAGGTGTTGAAAAGGATCAGATCGGCGTCGGCTCGCTCCGCCGCCCGCTCGTAGCCGAGCGACTCGAGCATCCCCTGCATTCGCTCGGAATCGTGGGCGTTCATCTGACACCCGAAGGTGGTTACGTGGTAACGCTTGCCGTCCACCTGGGCCATGTTAGGAGGAGAGATGGAGTACCGGACCCTGAGCTGCGCCGGCTGGGACCTCCAGGATGCCCCCGACTGGCCCCGCCCGGACTGGGACGAGTTCCGCACCCACCTCTACGACGTGGACGGCGTCTGTGCCTACACACGCCGCGCCGACGTCCTCAAGCCGGTCATTCGCGGCGGTCAACGACTGGGCGACGTCGTCCCGCTCGCCCGGTGCGCCGGGCTCGTCCTGGGTCTCGGCGCCGGTTCGGCGGGCTAGTTCACGGTCAGGCTGCCGTACATGCCGCCCTTGTAGTGGCCGGGGAGGTTGCAGAACATCACGTACTTGCCGGCGCTGAGATCGAGCGTCGCCGTACCGGTTGTCCCGGCCTCGACCTCTGAGACCTCACCCGGGATGTCCAGCTGCGCCTCGTCGACGCTTCCATCCGCGACGGTCGGGAGCTTGGCCGGATCGTCGTTCGTCTTCGCGACCACGAGCTCGTGCGGAGCTCCGCCCTCGTTTGGCGCCGTGATCGTCACCGAGCCGGCCTTGGCGGTGACGTCGCTGGGCTTGTAATAGAACTCACCCATCTTGATCGTCAGCTCCTGGCCACCGGCCGCGGGAACCGTCGTCTCCGAGCTGCCCCCGCTCGTCGACTGGACCAGGTACTGGACCAGGGCGGAGAGCTCCTCGGGGCTGAGCTGGTCGCCGTAGGTCGTCGGCATCACCCCGTCCGGGAAGCCCTTCTCCACGTTGGCGGAGGGGTCGACGATCGAGGTCTCGATGAACGCCTCGTCCTTGCCCTTGAGGACATCGTCGAGAACGGGGCCGGTGGTCGCGGTCGATCCCGCCGCGGCGAGCGTGTGGCACCCGCTGCATCCTGCCGATTCGAAGACCGCGGCCCCGTCCACCGAGGCGGGCGACGCCTCGCCCTCGACCTGAGAGCCGACCTCCTCGGCGGCCTGGCCCTCGTTGCCGGCGGCCGCGTTCTCCTCGGTGGCGCTGGCGAGCTCGGCCTCGCGCGCGTCCTGCTCATCCTCGGCGTTGAGCCAGGCGAAGGCGCCCGTCGCCACGACCAGGGTCGCGAACAGCGCGGTCGCGCCCACGAGCAGGCCCTTGGAGGCGGGGAATCTCTCCGAACGAAGGCCGACCGCGGCGACGAGGACCGCCGCGGCGACGAGGCTGATGCCGAGAACGAAGAAGAGGGTGTGATTCATGCGGGCGAGATCCTACCGGCCCTCTAGGAGGCGTAGGAGGTGGCTCTGCTCTCGCGGATGACGGTGATCTTGATCCGGCCCGGGTACTCCATCTCCTTCTCCACCGACGCGGCGATCTCGTGGGCGATCAGCGCCGCGGTGTCGTCGTCGACCGCGCCCGGATCGACGACCACGCGGATTTCGCGCCCGGCCCGCATCGCGAACACGCGCTCGACACCGGGGTGGCGCGAGGCGATCTGCTCGAGGTCTCGGAGCCGGCCCACGTACTGCTCGAGAGCATCCCCCCGGGCACCTGGGCGGGCGCCCGAGACCGCGTCGGCAGCCTGGACGATCACTGCCTCGACCGTGCGCGGCTCGACCTCGGCGTGGTGGGCCTCGATTCCGTGTGCGACGGCCTCCGACTCCCCCCGCCGCCGGGCGACCCTCGCGCCGACCAGAGCGTGCGGCCCCTCGACCTCGTGAGTCACCGCCTTGCCGATGTCGTGCAGCAGCGCGGCTCGACGCGCGGTCTCAACCGAGGCTCCCAACTCCTCCGCCATCAGCGCGGCGAGCTGCGAGCACTCGACCAGGTGGTCGAGCACGTTCTGGCCGTAGCTGGTGCGGTAGCGCAGCTGGCCGAGCAAGCGCACGAGCTCGGGGTCGAGGCCGTTCACGCGCGCCTCCAGCGCCGCCCTCTCCCCCTCCTCGGTGATGTGGACGTCGATCTCCTCGCGCGCGTGCTCGTACGTCTCCTCTATCAGCGCCGGGTGGATGCGGCCGTCGGCGATCAGCCGCTCGAGGGTCAGCCGAGCGATTTCGCGGCGAACGCCGTCGAAGCTCGAGAGCACGACCGCCGAGGGCGTCTCGTCGATGATCACGTCGACGCCGGTGACCTTCTCGAGCGCCCTGATGTTGCGACCGTCCCGGCCGATGATCCGTCCCTTCATCTCGTCGTTGGGCAGCTCGACCAGCCGAGTGGTGCTCTCGCTGGAGTGCTTGGAGGCGAGGCGAGCCATCGCCACCGAGAGGATGTTGCGCGCCCGGCGTTCGGACTCCAGCCGCGTCTCCTCCTCGAGCTGCTGCAGGCGCAGGCCGGCCTGCTGGCGAGCGTCTCGCTCCACCTCTGCAACCAGGAGTTGCTTCGCCTGTGCCGCGGAGAGCCCCGATAGCCGCTCGAGCTCGCGTCGCTGCACGCGTTTTGCCTGCTTGAGCTCGTTGGTGGCGGTATCGAGATTGCGTTCGCGGTCCTCGAGAGCCTGCGCGCGACGCTCGAGATCGGCCCGGCGGACGACCAGGGACTCGCTCTCGCGCAGCGCCCGCTCCTCCATCCGGGCGATCTCCTCCCGGCGTGCCCGCAACTCGTCGCCTGTCCCTGCGGTGGGGGCCACGGCCCCGTCCGAGCTCGGCGGGGCGACGGTCTCGGCGCGGTCCCGCCGCCACGGTAGCCAGAGCGCACGTTGACCCATCGCTTCCTCTCCCCGGCCCGGATCGGGCCGGCGTCGCGTTGCCGCTTTCCGGCGGTCGGCGACCGCCGCGACCGAGCCGCGAAGGGCAGATGGCTGGCTGTCGAGGCACGCGAGGGGTCTCGCGGGCGCCCGGTTTCGGTGCCGGCTCAGCGGGGCCGGGTGGCGATCGTCTCCTCTTCGATGGTCACAGTAAAACTCTGGTTTCAGCTTGCCAATTGCGTCCTCGGGCGGCAGTGGCCGCAGCACCGATCGTAGAGGCGCGGCACCGCTGCGGTCAAGCCGCCCTGCGCTCGAACGCGCGAACGGCGTCGTAGGCGAGCTCGGAGCCGTAGCCTCTGCGGGCGAGAAAGCCGAGCGCGCGAGCGCGCGAGGGTTCGTCGACGGGACGCTCGCCACGGCGCTCGAGCAACTCGATCGCGCGCGAGAGCTGATCCTCGTGTGGGTCGCCCGCAAGCGCCGCGTCGATCAGGTCGCGGTCCAGGCCACGGCCGGCGAGCGACTCGCGGATGCGCTCCGGTCCCCAGCCGCGCAGATCCCGCTTGTCGGCTGCGTAGCGGCGCGCGAACGCCTCGTCGTCGATCGCGCCGCACGCCGTCAGACGCTCGACGACGGCCTCGATCGCCTCGAGGGAGAAGCGTCGCTCGCCCAGCCATGCCCCGACCTCGGCCGCGGTTCGCTCCTTGTGCGAGAGAGCCTCCAGGGCGCGCTCGAACGCCTCGTCGGGCACGGGCTCGGCGCCGGAGCTCAGGCCGCCTTGCGCTCGGGCTCCGCCTCTGCGCTGACCGCCTCGGCCTCGGCCGCCGCCCCGGCCGGCTCGGCGTCGGGCACCGCGCGCGGCGGCGACGGAGCCCGGTCGACGCCCAGCTCGGCGAACAGCTTCGCCTCGATCTCCTGAGCCAGATCTGGGTTCTCGGCCAGGTACTGCTTCGTGTTGTTGCGGCCCTGGCCCAGCTTCAGCTCGCCGTAGGAGAAGAACGAGCCCGACTTCTGCACCAGGTCGTTCTCGAGCGCCAGGTCGAGCAGGCAGCCCTCGTGCGAGATGCCCTCGCCATAGGTGATGTCGAACTCGGCTTGGCGGAAGGGCGCCGCAACCTTGTTCTTGACCACCTTGACCCGGACCCGGTTGCCAACCGCCTCGGTGCCCTCCTTGAGGGTCTCTATCCGACGCATGTCGAGCCGCTGCGAGCAATAGAACTTCAGCGCTCGGCCGCCCGGCTGGGTCTCCGGGGAGCCGAACATGACCCCGATCTTCTCTCGGATCTGATTCGTGAACAGACAGACCGTCTTCGCCCGGTTGAGGTTTCCGGCAAGCTTGCGTAGCGCCTGCGACATCAGTCGCGCCTGCAGGCCGACCTGGGTCTCCCCCATCTGACCCTCGAGCTCGACTCGCGGGGTGAGCGCGGCGACCGAGTCCACGGCGACGACGTCGACTGCACCGGAGCGCACCAGTACGTCGACGATCTCCAGGGCCTGCTCGCCGTAGTCGGGCTGGGAGACCAGCAGCTCGTCCGTGTCGACGCCGATCCGCTTCGCGTAGAGCGGGTCGAGGGCATGCTCGGCGTCGACGAAGGCGCAGACGCCACCACGGGCTTGGGCCTCGGCGATGATGTGGTAGACGAGCGTCGTCTTACCCGACGACTCCGGGCCGAAGATCTCGACGATCCGCCCGCGCGGGACACCGCCGATGCCGAGCGCGAGGTCGAGCGAGAGCGCCCCGGTGGGGATCTCCTCGATCTCGATCGCGGTCTTGTCGCCGAGCTTCATCACCGAGCCGGCGCCGAAGTCCTTCTCGATCTGCTTCACGGCGGCGTCGAGCGCCGCGTTCTTGGCCCGGGCCTCCTTGTCGGCCGCCTTCAGGTCCGCCTGCTTTGCATCCGCCAAATCATTCACCTCTTCCAGATCGCCCGCGCTGTCACGCGGACGGCAAGTCAACGCCGTCGAGGCGCGCGTACTCCGCACCCTGAGGCTTCAGCATCGAACGGTAGAGAGCGATCCGGACGACCTCGAAAGGCTCGGTGAGCTCGTCGGGGAGCCGACCGGGGGGCTCGGACACACGCCGCGGCCGACCCTTGCCGCGCCGCTCGCCGCGCTCGGGCGGCCGGCGCTCAGAGCGCACCCTGGCCACAGTCACGTGAGGCCAGAACGCGCGCTTCTCGGGCGTGTAGAGGTGCGCCGCCGCAAGCGCGCCCGAGAGCTCCGCCTGCAGCTCGACCGCGGCTTCGCTGCGGGCTCCGATCGCGTACAGGGCCGGCCTCCCCTTCGGCAGCGGCGACGGCTCGGCTTCCAGTTGCATCCCGACGCCCCGGGCCGGGATCGAGGTGACGATCTCGGTGATCCTCGGCACCCTCCTCTCCTCCGTGGATCCCAGAAAGCAGAGGGTGACGTGGAGCGCTTCCTCGCGCATCGGCCGTAGCGCCGGGTCCGAGAGCTCCTCCGTCTGCCACCGCGTGAGCCCGGCGCGGATCCGTTCGGGGAGATCGAGGGCAACGAACAGCCGCGCCCGCGAGCTCTTGGGCTCCTGCTTCGCCACCATTGCCACGCTACGCGGCGAATCGGCGCGAAAGGCGCGCGGACCGTTCAGATCTCGTCCAGGAAGGCGACCAGATCGCCGCCGAGCAGACCGGGCTCCTCGAAGGCGGCGAAGTGACCCCCGCGGTCGAACTCGGTCCATCGCCGTAGATCGCCGAGCAGCCGCTCCGTCCACTCGCGCGGAGGCCGGATGATCTCGGCCGCGAAGTCGGCGACCGCGGTGGGCACCTCGATCCGCTCCCCGGGCGACAGGCGCCAGCGGTCGCGCGCTTCCGCCGCGTAGAGCCGCATCGAGGGGGCGATCGTGTCCGTGACCCAGTACAGGGTGAGGAAATCGCAGAGGTCGTCCCTCGAGAACCGGCGCTCGAGCTCGCCGCCGCAATCCGACCAGCGCCGGTACTTCTCCACCAGCCATGCGGCGAGGCCGGCCGGCGAGTCTGCGAGGCCCAGCGCGAGGGCATCGGGGGCCGCGCCCTGGACCAGGAGGTGGAACCCTTCACCGGTGCGCCAGCGCCGGGCTCGGCGGGCCCACTCCTGCTCGCGCTCGGTGAGCGGGGGCGCGGACAGGTCGCCGGGCATCGGCAGCACGCCCGGGGCGTTGAGGTGCAGCGCCGCGACAGCCTTCCGATCGTCGAAGCCCATCCTCGATCCGATGATCGCCCCCCAATCGCCGCCCTGCACGGCGTAGCGGTCGTAGCCCAGCGCATCGCGCATCAGCGCCCGCAGACGGTCCGCGACGCCGGCGACGTTGAGCGGGTGACCCGGTGGGTCCGAGAACCCGAATCCCGGCAGCGACGGGACGATCACGTCGTGACCGGCCGCCACCAGAAGGGGAATCAGCTCGAGAAACTCGATCACGCCGCCGGGCCAGCCATGGATCAGCAGGATCGGCAGTGGCTCGGGCGCTTCGCCGGCGGGCGGAGGCCGAGGCGCTCGCTCCCAGATCAGATGGATGCCTTCCCAGCGCCAGCTCGAGAGCCCGTTCAGGGCCCGTTCGACACGGCGCTGGTCGTACTCGTCGGCCCAGTGATCGCAGAGCTCATGGAGGTAGTCGAAGTCGGCCCCCATCTGCCATCCCAGGCCCTCCGGCTGCACCGGCCAGCGGGTTTGACGCAGGCGCTCACGCAGCCCGGCGAGGGTCGCCTCGGGCATCGCGACTTTGAACGGCTCGAGTGGGCCCATCACACGGGTAGGTCCTCGCCCCGCAGCAGGCGGCGCAGGATCTGCATCGCGACCGTGGTCGAACGATCGCGGATCTCCACCCGGTCGCCGGGCATGACGATATGACGCTCGATCGCGTTGCCCTCGGCGTCGGCGGCGCACCAGCAGATGAACCCGACCGGCTTCTCCTCGGTGCCTCCCCCCGGGCCGGCGATTCCGGTGATCGCGCAGGCGACATCGGCGTCGAATCGGGCCAGTGCCCCCTCAGTCATCGCGCGGGCGACCTCCGGCGAGACCGCGCCGTGGCGCTCGATCAGCTCGGCGGGCACTCCAAGCAGCTCGACCTTTGCCGCATCCGAGTACGTGACGACGCCTCCGGCGAGATACTCCGAAGCGCCGGGTTGCTCGGTCAGCCGGGCCGCGAGGAGCCCCCCGGTGCAGGACTCGGCCAACCCGATCCTGCGGCCGCGGAGCAGCTCGGCGATCTGCTCATCGATCGTCGAGCCGTCGGTGCTGAAGACGAAGCGCCGGTGTTGCTCGACCAATCCGGCGACGAGCAGCTCACGGGCGCGCTCGCCCCCCCTGCGATGGCGGATCTCGACCTCGAGCTCGCCTCGACGCAGGCAGGTCGTGATCTCGAGCGGCGCGAGATCGGTCGTCTCGCCGATCTCGCGCAGCGATTGGGCGAGCTCCGACTCGGGGATACCGAACATTCGGACCGTCGCCATCCCGTAGGCCTCGGAGCGATCGAGCACCCTCCGAGCGGCTGCGGTCGCCAAGGCCGGCTGCCACATCGCGTGCAGCTCTCGAGGCGGGCCTGGGAGCACGATCACCGTCGGCCCATCCTCGACCGGCACGACCAACCCCGGCGCAGTCCCCGCGGGGTCGATCGCCTCGGCGCCGACGGGGACCATCGCCTGCTTGCGGTTCGCAACCCGCAACGCCTCGGGGTCGAAGCGCATGCGCCGGGCGTAGCCCGCCAGGATGCTCGCGATCCTCTCCTCCATCTGCTCGTCGAGGAGCATTTCCACCCCGGCGAAGCGCGCGACGACCTCGGCCGTCAGGTCGTCCGCGGTCGGGCCGAGACCGCCGCTGGTGATGATCAGATCGCATCCTTCGTTCGCCATGAAGCGCAGGCCGGACTCGAGGTCCTCGGGGCGATCACCGACGACGAGGATGTCGGCGACCTCGACTCCGAGCTCACCGAGGCGTCGCGAGATCCAGGGTCCATTGCGGTCGGTGATCCGGGCTGTGATCACCTCGGTCCCGGTGACCAGGATGCCGGCACGCACGCTCATCGAGGACATTCTCCCTGACGACGAGAGTCCGCCGGGACGCGAGGTTCGTCTAAGGCTCGACCGGCTCGAGATCGGTATCCGTGCCCGGGTCCGCGGCGGCTTCGATGATTCCATCGGCCATCCCTCCGAGCAGCCGGGGCAGCTCGGACTGCGACACCAGCACCTGACGTGGCTTCGAGCCCTCGTACCCGGAGATGATCCCGCGCCGCTCGAGCATGTCGATCAGGCGACCGGCTCGCGTGTAGCCGACCCGCAGGCGACGCTGGATCATCGACACCGAGGCGGTCTCGGACTCGACCACGATCCGAGCCGCGTCGGCAAGCAGGTCGTCTTGGTCGGGCGAGAACTCGCCGTCGGCGCCGTCGGCGATCTCGGGCTCCTTGGCCTCCAGCAGCTCCTCGTCGAAATCCGGCTCGCCCTGCTTGGCCCAGTGGCCGCAGACCCTTGCGATCTCCTCCTCGGTCACGAAAGCGCCCTGGATCCGGTTCATCTTCGACGTGCCCACGGGGCGGAAGAGCATGTCCCCCTGGCCGAGCAGGGTCTCGGCCCCGCCCTGGTCGAGGATCACTCGTGAATCCACCTGGGAGGCGACCGCGAAGGCGATCCGCGACGGGATGTTGACCTTGATCGTGCCGGTGATCACGTCGGTCGAGGGTCGCTGCGTGGCGAGCACCAGGTGGATGCCGATCGCGCGCGCCTTCTGGGCGAGCCGAATGATCGAGTCCTCGACCTCCGCCGGGGCGACCATCATCAGGTCGGCGAGCTCGTCGATGACGCAGAGGATGTGGGGCAGCGGCGACTCGCCCGCCTTGCGGCGAGCGCGGTTGAGCTCGACCAGGTTGCGCGCTCGCGCCTCGCTCATCACGGCGTAGCGACTCTCCATCTCGCCGATCAGGTTGGCCAGCACGTTGGCCGCCAGGCGTGGGTTGATGACGACCGGGGTGAGCAGGTGTGGGAGCCGTTCGTAGTGGTTGAGCTCGACCCGCTTCGGGTCGACCAGGACCAGCCGGACCTCGTTCGGCGACGCGTGCATCAGGATCGAGGTCAGGATCGCGTTGATGCATCCCGACTTGCCCGACCCGGTCGTGCCGGCCACCAGGACATGCGGCATCAGCGCCAGGTCGGCGGATACCGCCTGGCCGGAGACATCCTTGCCGAGCCAGGCGAGCAGCGGCGAGCAGCCCTTCGGACGTTCGGCGGTCAGGTCGCCGAGGCGGACCAGGCGGCGGCGCTGGTTGGGCACCTCGACCCCGACCGCCTTCTTGCCCGGGATCGGGGCGAGGATGCGGATGTCGGTGGAGGCCAGTGCATAGGCGAGGTCGTCCTTGAGCTGGGCGACCTTGGAGACCTTGGTCCCGGGTGCGAGCGCGAGCTCGTAGCGGCTCACATGCGGGCCGCTGACGGTGCCCAGCAGTCGCGCCTCGACCCCGAAGTGGCGCAGCGACTCGAGCAGCGCCTTCGCGGTCGTCTCACGATCGCGGGTGTCGGGGCCGGGGTCGGCCTTGCCACGCTCGAGCACCTTCGACGGAGGCGGGCGATAGTCGATCTCATCAGACGCGGTGACCCCATGGCGGTCGCGCCGCTCACCCTGGGGCGTGACGCCGAGGTCGGGCGGCGACGCGTCGAGGTCGGGTCCGGGGTCGCGCGCCGCCGGGTCGGAGTAGGCGAACTCGTCGGCATCGTCCGCCTCCTCATCGCCCCCCGATGCGACGACGGTGTCGGCCTCTTCGATCTCGGACGTGATCGGCTCGGTCTCAAAGGCCACGGTCGGGTCGGCGCGGGTGACCGCGATCTCGGCACCGGGAACGTCGCCCCAGGGGCTCTCGGTGGTATCGCCGCCCCGGCGCACGGTCCTGGCGACGTCACGGGTGCCCGTCCCGGCCCGGCGAACCGCATTGCCGGTGGCGCCGAGGAATCCGGCGACGGTGGTCCCGGTGAGCAGCAACACGCCCGTGATCAGCATCAACACCGCGAGGATGTTCGCGCCGAGCCGCTGGAACAGCGTCGTCGACGCCCAGTAGAGGCTCTCCCCCACCGCACCACCATGCTCGACCATGAATCGCTGCTCGAAGAAGTCGTGGCGGAGCGGCCGGTCGGGCCCGAGACCTGCGGTTTGCGCGGCAAAGGCGAGCAGCAGCGCCGCGAGCATGAGCACGCCACCGGCGTTGAGCGCGGTCGGAGCGCGCAGCAGCGGGCGGGCGATCAGCGCCCCGCCCCAGCCGGCGAGGGCAATCGGGACGACGTAGGCGACCCGTCCAAAGGCCTGCTCGAGCCCGGTGGCGAGCCAGCCCCCAACCCGGCCACCGTCCCAGCCCAGATAGAGGACGAAGGCCAGGAACACGCCTACTGCCACCAAGGCGAGGCCGATGACGTCGTAGTGGCGCTGCTCGAAACCCTCGGCGAGCTCGCGCAGATCGCGCCGGTCGCGCCTCGAGCGCGGCGCCCGCTTGGCGCGCGAGCGCGGCGGCGGGCGGCGCCGCCGCGGCTTGGATTCGGTCTTTGACCAGGGAAAGATCATGCTCATGGCGAAGCGCGCGGACGCCCGCTCCGTGCCTGGAACTTCGACGGCCACGCACGGACCCCTGCGCGGCGGTAAACCCGCACTAAATATCCGGCGCTCAACGCGTCGGCCGCTCTACCCTTGAGGGTCATGCTTGCCAGCGACGGACATGCGGGGCGGGTGCTCGTGGTCGAGGACGACGAGGCGATTGCCGACGTCCTGCGCCGCACCCTGCGTCAGGAGGGCCACGAGGTCCGTTCGTCGGCCGACGGCGTCGAGGCGCTGCGCGCGGCGGAGGAGTTCATCCCCGACGTGGTCATCCTTGATCTCGGCCTGCCCGGCCTCGACGGCGTCGAGGTCTGTCGCCGGCTACGCGCCGAGTCCGATGTCCCGATCCTGATCCTGACCGCCCGCTCGGACCTCGATGACCGGGTAGAGGGCCTCGACTCCGGGGCCGACGACTATCTCGTCAAGCCGTTCGAGCGCCAGGAGCTGCTGGCGCGCATGCGAGCCCTGATGCGTCGTCGGCCCCCACGTGGCAGCGCCGCCCTCGTCGTCGACGACCTGCGCCTCAACCCGGACACCCGTGAGGTGACGCGGGGCGAGCGCCCGATCGAGCTCACCAACCGCGAGTTCGAGCTGCTCGAGTACCTGATGCGCAACGAGCGGCTCGTGGTCTCGCGCGAGCAGCTCCTCGAGGAGGTCTGGGACTACGACCCGATGGCGCTGACGAACACCATCGATGTCTTCATCTCGAACGTGCGCCGAAAGCTCGAACAGGGCGACGAGCCGCGCCTGCTGCACACCAAGCGCGGCGCCGGCTACGTCCTGCGCGCTCCGCGGTGAGCTCGCCGTTTCGCCGCTGGCCGGTCCGCTGGCGCATCGCCGGCGTCTCGGCGGGCCTGACCCTGCTGATCCTGCTCTGCTTCGCGCTGATCGTCGGCCGGCTGGCGACGGACAAGCTCAAGGGTGACTTCGAGGAGGAGCTGCAGAGGAGCGCGGATCGGCTGGCAATCCAGGCCCAGCTTGGAAACCTCCAGGATTTTCGTGACGCGGTCATGGCCGGTGAAGGCGTCATCAAGATCGTCGACACCTCCGGCACCGCGTATCCGAGAACTCCGCCAGATCCGGATCTGGGGCCGCCGGAACCGGCAGCCACGACTCGGGTCGGGGCCTACGAGGTCGCTGCGCAGCAGGTCTTCAGCAGCTCGCTCACGCGCCCGGCCACCTTCATCCAGTACGCGAAGACGCGCGACTCGCTCGACGCGACCATCGACCGGCTCTGGTTGCTGCTGGCGGCGGGGGTGCTCGGTGGCGCCCTGCTGGCGGCGCTCGCCGGACTCGCGGTTGCCAATCGGGCAATGCGGCCGATCTCGTCGCTGACCGTGGCCGCGCGCGAGATCGCCACTACCCGTGATCCGTCGCTGCGCCTGCCGATGCCGGAGACCGAGGACGAGGTCGCCGAGCTCGCGCAGACGCTCGACGAGATGCTGCGGGAGCTCGATGCCGCGCGCTCGGAGACGCAGCAGATGATCCAGGCGCAGCGCGACTTCGTCGCCGATGCTTCCCATGAGCTGCGCACCCCCCTGACCAGCATCCTCGCCAACCTGGAGCTGCTCGAGGCGAGGCTCGAGGGGGGCGGGTCCGACTCCGAGGAGGCCGAGATTGTCGCCGGAGCACTCGGCTCGTCACGGCGGATGCGTCGTCTGGTCTCGGATCTCCTCCTTCTGGCTCGCGCCGACGCCGGGCGCTCGGGTCCGCGGCGCGCCTGCGACCTGGCGGCGATCGCGACCGAGGCGCTCGCCGAGGTGCGCCCGGTTGCCGTCGGTCACGAGCTCGTGCTGGCGAGCGACGAAGCGGTACCGGTGCTCGGCGACCCCGACGACCTGCACCGCCTCGTCCTCAACCTGCTCGAGAACGCCGTTCGCCACACCGCTGCCGGAACCTCGGTCACGCTGACCGTCGCGAGTGGCGACGGCGAGGCTGTGCTCGAAGTCTGCGATGACGGCGCCGGCATCCCCGAGGCGGTGGGCGATCAGATCTTCTCGCGGTTCGTGCGCGGCGGCGGGCCGGCCGACCTCGCGGCCGATTCCGGGACCGGGCTCGGACTCGCGATCGTAAAGGCGGTGGCGATCTCGCACGGAGGCCGGGTCGAGGCCGGGCGCTCGCCGGCCGGTGGCGCGCGCTTCACGGTCACTCTGCCGCTCGGTGAGCGAACACTCGCCACCCAACCGGCCGCGACCCCGGCCTGAGTTTTAGCGTCTGTTTACATACCCGACTAGTCTTGGCCGTAGGACGAGACAGCCCGTCGAGCCGCCTCCCCCGAGGACAGGCCTCGACGGGCCCCAGGTTGGCCAGCTCTGAGTCTGAGCCAATTGGCCCGCCGAGCCCCTCCCCTCCCTGAGGCTTGGCGGGCCGCCCTATTTTCCGGCGGGCGCTGTGGTGGGGCTAGCAGCCCGGGCTCTTGCAGAACTTGCGCTCGACCGCCTCCGCCTCGATCGCCGCCGCGTGGGAGCCGGCGTAAAGGAGCTGATCGGCTGCGATCAGAGCCCGAGATGCCTCGCGGAAGCCGGAGCGCTTGCCGAGCATGAAGTGCGACTCCAAGACCACGCGGTCCATCACCGAGCGGCCCTGGGGATCGTCGCCGAGCAGGGTGCGAAGCTCATACAGGGCGCCCGACCAAGTCTCGCCAAGGCAGTGGATCTCGTCGGAGCAGCGCCGCCTTGCCCGCTCGAGATCGAGCGGCTTGTCGGTCCTGCGCCCGCATCCGCTCCGCGAGTAGGAGACGCTGTCCCAGTCGAAGATGCAGGAGTCGAACGCCGCCTCGCCGCCGGTCGTCAGCGCGGACATGGCGGCCGCGAGATAGTCGCCGAAGCCCTCTCCCATTGACCCGGCGTCGGTCGACCGGCCGAACCCTTGGACGGCCTGATCCTGAAGCGAGTGCCCGTACTCGTGCACGATCACGTCGGCGTCCTCGGCGTCGTCGACGCCCCCCGTGCCCAGCGTCATCGATCGAGTCATCGAGGAGTAGTAGGAGTTGTCGTCGGTGATCCCGTTGGCGCGCACGCGCTGGGGCTTGCGGCCCAGGCCCTCCGAGAGCCCCAGGCTCTCAACGTAGGCCCTGGTGCGGTCGACGTGGTAGTAGGACATCAGTGCCTCGAAACGGTCATCGGAGCGCTCGATCCCGGTGAAATCGAGGCTCGGGCGGCAAATCGACCTCGCCCCCTTGCCCAGCCGCGCATCGGCGTAGACGCCGGAGAGGCAGCCCTTGGCGCTGGTGATGCGCGGCAGCGAGACCGGCACACGCAGGGCGGTCAGCAGTGCCGAGGGTCTGTCCTTCGTGTCCAGCAGGCCGTCGTAGGCGCCCTGTGTGACCACCGGATTGGGGTCGAACAGGGCGGCCGAGGCGGTCGCCCGCCAGAGCAGATCGCGAGCACTGATCTCGCTCCCGCGGCGGGCGTCGACCAGGACCAGGAAGTCGCCCAGCGGGCGCCCCGCGGGCAACGAGACCTCCCAGGCCAGGGCTCCGCTCGCGGGATCGATGCCGAGTCGAGCAGCGGCCGGCGAGCGCAGCCGCTCGACCTCGGCCGCCGCCGTCGCGGCGCGGATCGCGCTCGCGCGCGAGATCGCGCCGCCTGTGGCCTGTGGCGTGAGGCCGCGCGCGGTCGTGTCGGTGACCAGCATCGGCGGAGCACCGGGTGGATCCGCCACCACGGCCTCCGCGTCGAACACGGGCAGCCCGCCGGCGCGCTGCCGGTAGCGGTGAATCAGGCCCCCGCCGGGGGCCTCGATGCGCGCTACCGGGTCGAGCTGGATCGTCGGCGCGGCGGCCGCCGCCAGCCGCGCGCTGACGCGCTCCGAGGCTCCCGCCTGGGCCGGGATGACGATCGACGTCGCGACGCGCGAGCGCGAGCGCCCACCGGGGTCCGACGCCGCGCGTGCTCAAACCTCAACCACTACCGGGAGGATCATCGGTCGCCGCTTGAGCCGGCCGTAGACGAACGACGCGATGTCGTCGTGGAGGTCCTGTTGCAGGAGCACCGGCTCGGTGACACCCTCCTCCGCCAGTTTGGCGAGCGAGTCGTCGACCACGTCGCGCAAGGCCTCGACCAGGCCGTCGGCCTCGTCGTCCTCGAGGAACGGAACGCCCCTGAAGATGATCTCCGGGTCCGTGACGGAGCTGCCGTCCTCGGAGTCGACCGTAGCGACGACGATAAAGACGCCATCCGCTGAGAGCATTCGGCGATCGCGCAGCGCGACATCGTCGGGATCGCCGATGTCGACCCCGTCGACGAACATCATCCCGGCGCGCGTCGGCTTGCCGAATCGCGCGCCGCCTGAGTCGATCTCCAGCGGGAGACCGTTGCGACCGCGGTGGATGCGATCCGCGGGGATTCCAACCGAATCCGCCAGCTCCGCGTGGAGGTGGATCCGCTTATGGTCGCCGTGGAAGGGGAAAACATGTCGCGGGCGCGTCAGGTTCAGCATCAGCTTCAGCTCCTCCCGCGAGCCGTGGCCGGAGACGTGGATCGGCGCGTCGGCGGCGGTGATGACACGGGCCCCGATCTCGTAGATCCGGTCGATCGTCTCGTTCACCGAGCGCTCGTTGCCGGGAATCGAGGTTGCCGAGAAGATCACCGTGTCGTCGGAGTGCAACTCCACGTCGCGGTGGTCCTTGAACGCCATGCGCCGCAGCGCCGAGAGCGGCTCTCCCTGGCTGCCGGTCGAGATCACGACCACCTTCTCATCGGGGAAGTTCTCGATCTCCTTCGGTGGGATCAGCAGGCCGTCGGGGGCGCGAGCGATCCCAAGATTGGAGGCGATGTTGAAGTTCTTGCGCATCGATCGGCCGACCAGCGCGACCCGACGATCTAGCTGCGCCGCGGCGTCGATGACCTGCTGCACGCGGTGCACGTTCGAGGCGAAGCAGGTGACGATTACCCGCCCGGGGCAGCGCCCGAACACCTCGAGCAGAGCCGGCCCGACGCTTGCCTCCGAAGGCACCACGCCGGGACGATCAGCGTTGGTCGAATCGCCACACAGGCACAAGACACCCTCCGTGCCAAGCTCGGCCAGTCGCGCGATATCGGCGGGCCGGCCGTCGATCGGCGTCTGATCAAATCGGTAATCACCGGTCACCAGGACCGCCCCAAGACTCGTATGCAGCGCCACCGCGCGAGCGTCGGGTATCGAGTGCGACATGTGGATCGTTTCGATCTCGAACGGGCCTGCCTTCACTCGTTCGCCGGCCTCGAGCACCGTCAGGGGCGCATCGCGGAGCTTGTGCTCCTCGAGCTTCGACCGCACCAGCCCGATCGTCAGCGGCCCGCCATAGATCACGGGTGGCATGCCGATCTCGCGCAGCACGTACGGCAGAGCACCGACGTGGTCTTCGTGGCCGTGGGTCAGCACGATCGCCTCGATCTCGTCGGCTCGCTCCCGCAGGTACGTGAAGTCGGGAAGCACGAGGTCGATACCGAGCATCTCCGCGGTCGGGAACATGAGGCCCGTGTCGACGACGATGATCCGGCCGCCGTGCTCGACGACCGTCATGTTCTTGCCGATCTCCCCCAGCCCTCCCAGCGGGAGGATGCGCACGGTCTTGCTCAAGGCGCTGCTACCCCGCCCCGCCGGCCACCAGCAGCCCGTGCGTCGACAGCGCGGTTCTGATCGCTTCGCGCTCCTGCTCGGAGGCGGCGGTCATCGGCAGGCGCATGCGCGCGTCAACGACGCCCAGCAACTCGAGCGCCGTCTTCACCGGAATCGGGTTGACGGTCACGGCCATCGCCTCGTAGATCGGCCGCAGCTCGGCGTCGATCTCGGCTGCTCGAGCGTGGTCGCCGGCGCTCGCGGCGTCGTAGATCTCCCGCATCTGCGGGCCGACGATGTGCGACGAGACGAGGATGCCTCCAGCGCCACCAAACTCGAGCGTACGCAGGAAGACATCGTCGTTGCCCGCGAGGACCTCGAGGCCCTCGATTGGGCCGAGCTCATCGTTGTTGGCCTGCTTGACCGCGACCACGTTCGGGTTCTCGGCGGCCAGCTCCGCGAGCAGGTCCGGCGCCAGGTTGACCACCGTTCGTGAGGGGATGTTGTAGAGGACGACCGGGGTCTCGCCGGCCGCGTCCGAGACCGCGGCGAAATGAGCCTTGAGGCCGGTCCGGTTGGGCTTGTTGTAATACGGAGAAACGACCAGCACCGCATGCGCCCCGATCTCCGTGGCCGTCCGCGTCATTCCCGCAGCGTGCGCGGTGTCGTTGGTGCCGGTGCCGGCGATCACGGTCGCCTCGTCGCCGACCTCGTCGAGCACGGCGTCGAGCAGCCGAGCCTTCTCGTCGTCGGACAGGGTCGGCGATTCGCCGGTGGTCCCCGAGACGACGAGCCCGTGCGAGCCGTTGGCGACCAGATGGCGCGCCAGCCGCCGAGCGGCGTCGACGTCGAGCGCACCGCTCTCGGCGAATGGCGTAACCATCGCCGTGATCACTCCGCGGATCTCAGTCATCGGCCGAAGTATCGCGGGAGGTGGAGACGGGAGGCGTCCGATCGCTCATCGAGCCGAGCTAGAGCAGCGCCTCGAGCCCGACCGTGAACGGCTCGGGCAGCGCGCCGACACGGCGCACGGCGAGCAGCACCCCGGGCATGAACGAGCGGCGATCGATCGAGTCGTGGCGGATCGACAGGGTCTGGCCCTCGCCGCCGAGGATCACCTCTTGATGGGCGACCAGGCCCGGAAGGCGGATCGAGTGGATCGGCTCGTGGACGTTGCCACCAGCCTCGCTGATCAGCTCCGCCGTTCGCTTCGCCGTGCCCGATGGCGCGTCGAGCTTGCGGTCGTGGTGGAGCTCGATGATCTCGCACTCGGGCATCTGCTTTGCAGCGTCGGCGGCGAAGCGCATCATCAACACGGCACCGATGGCGAAGTTTGGCGCGACAAATACATTTGCGCCGCCGCCGGCGCCGCGCGCCGCTTCGGCCGCTCGGCGAAGCTCGTCGAGGTCGAAGCCGGTCGTCCCGATGACCACGTGGACGCCGGCCTCGAGGCATTCGCGACCGTTCTCGAGCGCCGCCTCCGGGTTCGAGAAGTCGACGACCACGTCGGCGTCGCCTAGCAGACTGACCAGCGGTTGGTCGAGGCTCGGGTCGGCGCGTCCTGCGAGCTCCATGTCATCGGCTCCTGCCACCGCCTCGCACACGGCCTCCCCCATTCGTCCGGCCGCGCCCGATGCGACGACTCGGATCGAATCGGTCATCTAGCCCACCATGGTTTCGCTGACGTGGCCCGCAGCGGCTCGGAACGGAGTCTCGTCGGCGCCGACGCACGCCGCGGCGAGGGCGGCCGGGTCATAAAGCTCGTGCGCGAGCGCGGCGAGCTCGTCGCGCTCGACCGCGTCGACCCGCTCGAGCATCTGATCGAGCGATAGCAGCGGCACGTCGAACAGGATCCCGCGCGCGATTCGCCCCATCCGCGCGCCGGTGGCCTCGAGGGCCAGCACCATGCGCCCCTTGACGTGCTCCTTGGCTCGATCCATCTCCTGAGCCGAGACACCGTGCTCGTGCAGGCGGGAGAGCTCACGGCCGATGATCTCGCACGCCTCGCCCACGTTCTCGGCCCTCGTCCCCACGTACATGGCGACCGTCCCGCAATCGGCGAACTGCTCCGTATAGGAGCCCACCGAGTACGCGAGCCCGCGCTTCTCGCGCACCTCGCGAAACAGCCTCGAGGAGATCGAGCCACCAAAGATCGCGTCGAGGATCCCGAGCGCCCAGCGCCGCTCGTCACCGCGGGAGATCCCTGGCCCACCGAAGCAGATGTGGTACTGCTCGGTCTCCTTCTCGTAGAAGCGAAAGCGCTGGGCGTCGGGCGCGTCCACCGAGTCGTGCTCGCCGGCCCCGTTCGCGGCCGGCGGCGACAGCAGGCGCTGCGACAGATCGACGATGCGCGCATGTTCGAGGTGGCCGGCGGCGGCGACGACTATGTTCTCCGCCGTGTAGCGGCCGGCGTGGTAGCCGGCGATCTCGGGCACCGGGATCGAGCCGATGACCTCGGCGCGCCCGAGCACCCGCCGGCCCAGCGGATGGTCCCCGTAGATCGCCTCGGCGAGAACGTCGTGGACGCGGTCCTGCGGTTCGTCCTCGTACATCGCGATCTCCTCGAGCACGACCTCGCGCTCGGAGTCGATCTCGTCGGGAGGAAGCGACGGTGCGAGAAGCATCTCGGCCATCAGATCGAACGCCGCCTCGGTGTGCTCGTCGAGGAAGCGCGTATGAAGGTGCGTGGTCTCCTTGCTGGTCGCGGCGTTCGTCGACGCCCCCATCCCGTCGAAGAGCTCGGAGATCTCGATCGCCGAGTGGCGGTCGGTGCCCTTGAACAGCAGGTGCTCGAGGAAGTGCGAAACGCCGGCCTGCGCCTGCGCCTCGTCACGAGAGCCGGTTCGGCACCCACATGCCGAGGGCCACGGAGCGAACCGAGGGCACGCCCTCGGTAACGACCCTGAGGCCGGAATCGAGCTGCGTGAGCTCGATTCCGGTCGGAAGCGGAGCCTCCGTCACCGCCGGTCGCGACCCCCACGTCGCTCGCCGTCGCCGTCGAGCCGCTCGCGGTCGCGTCCGCCGCGGCCGCCCTCGCGCCCGCCGCGTCCGCCGCGTCCGCCGCGGTTACCGCCGCCCCCGCCCATTGTCGGGTCGCCGGTGCCGGCCTTGGCCAGCTCCTCCGCGCTCTTGCCGGCGACGACCGGGTCCTCGGCGAGTCGAAGGCCGATCCGGCCGCGCTCGGGGTCGACCTCGGCGACGACCACGTCGAGCTCATCGCCCGCGGAGAGGACGTCCTCGACCGCTCCAACCCGCTCGCCGGGCTTCACGTTCGAGATGTGCAGGAGGCCGTCGGTGCCCTTGGTCAGCTCGACGAAGGCGCCGAAGGTCGTCGTCTTGACGACCTTGCCCTTGTACCGGTCGCCGACCTCCGCCTCTCTGGTCATCGACTCGATCCGGTCGATACAAGCCTGGACCAGGGCGCCGCTGGGTGCGTACACCCGCACGGTTCCATCGTCGTCGATGTCGATCTCGGCCTCGAACTCCTCCTGCATGCCGCGAATCGTCTCGCCGCCCTTGCCGATCACGGCGCCGATCTTCTCCGGATCGATCTTGATCGTCCGGATCGCCGGCGCGTACTCGGACAGTTCCTCGCGCGGGCCGTCGATCGACTCGGCCATCTTGCCGAGGATGAACAGGCGTCCCTTCCGAGCCTGCTCGAGCGCGTCCGTGAGGATCTCGAATGTGACCCCGGTGATCTTGATGTCCATCTGCAGGGCGGTGATACCGTCCTCGGAACCGGCGACCTTGAAGTCCATGTCGCCGAGGTGGTCCTCGACGCCGGCGATGTCAGTGAGCACGACGTAGTCGTCGCCTTCCTTGATCAGCCCCATGGCGACCCCGGCGACCGGAGTCGAGACCGGGACTCCGGCTGCCTGCAGGGCCATCGAGGAGGCGCATACCGACCCCATCGACGAGGAGCCGTTCGACTCCAGCGTGTCGGAGACCACTCGGACGACGTACGGGAAGTCCTCCTCTCCGGGGATCGTCGGCGCGAGCGCCCGCTCGGCGAGTGCGCCGTGGCCGATATCGCGGCGCTTGGGGCCGCGCATGAAGCCGGCCTCCCCGACCGAGAACGGCGGGAAGTTGTAGTGATGCCAGAAGCGCTTCGTCTCCTGGAGGCCGAGATTGTCGACCTTCATGTCCATCCGCGTCGTGCCGAGCGCGACGCTGGAGAGAATCTGGGTCTCGCCGCGGGTGAACAGCGCGGAGCCGTGCACGCGGGGCGCGACGTCGACCTCGGTCTCGATCGGCCGGATCTCGTCCTGGGCGCGGCCGTCGGGCCGCTTCTTGTCGATCGCGATCCGGCGCCGGATGATGTCCTTCTCGAGCGAGGCGAAGGCGGCCTTGAGCTCGGCGGCCTTGGCGGTGTCGGCGCCCTCGTCGCCCGTAGCGGGCGCGAGCTCGGCGACGGCCTGCTCCTGAACCTCCTTGATCGCGTCCTGACGGGCGAGCTTCTCGGGCACCTGGGTCGCCCCGTCGAGCTTCGAGCCGAAGCTCGACTCGACCCGCTCGCGCAGGCCCTCGTCGATCCGCGGGGCCTCGACCTCGACCTTTTCCTTGCCCGCCTTGCCGCGCAGCTCCTCCATCGCGCCGATCAGAGTTTTGATCTGCCCGTGGGCGATGTCGAGCGCATCCAGGACCTCGGCCTCGGTGACGCCGTCGGCGCCGCACTCGACCATCAGGATGGCCTCGTCGGACCCGGAGACGATCAGGTCCATCTCCAGCTCCTCGAGCGACTCCTCGTCGGGATTGACGATGAAGTCGCCGTCGAGCTTGCCGATCCTCACCGCGCCAACGTAGTGGGCGACGGGGACCGGGGAGATCGCCAGCGCCGCGGAGGCGCCGTTCATCGCCAGGATGTCGTAGGGGTGGACGTGGTCGACCGATAGCGGCTGACAGACCAGCTGGGTCTCGTAATGCCATCCCTTCGGGAACAGCGGGCGAACCGGGCGGTCGATCATCCTCGCGGTCAGCGTCGCCTTCTCGCCGGCACGCGCCTCGCGGCGGAAGAACGAGCCCGGCACCTTGCCCGCGGCGTAATGCTTCTCCTCGACGTCGACGGTCAGCGGTAGGAAGTCGACGTCGCGCAGGTTGCCCATCGTCGCGGTGCAGAGGACCATCGTGTCACCCGATCGCACGACGACGGCTCCGCCCGCCTGACGAGCGAGCTTCCCGGTCTCGAAGGAGATCTCCTTGCCACCGATCTCAGCCGAAACACGGCTCACTTCAAACATACTCATGTATTCGCATTTTCCTTTCGGCAACCCGGGTGGCTGCCCACTTTTCACAGAACTCTCGTTCTCTAACGCGGGCGATGTTACAGATGCCGCGATCGCACTCGGAGCCGGCAGGCGGTGACCGCGGGGTCAGCCGGCGGCCAGCTCGGCGAGCTGCTCGGCGACCGGGTCGGAGATTCGCCGGCCACCCGCGAACGCGGTCGGCGTGGCCACCACCCCGGCTCTGATTCCGGTCTCGAAATCGCTGCGCACCCGGGCCGCGACCCCCCCCGAGCGCCGATCTGAATCGAAGGTCTGGACGTCGAGGTCCAGCAGGCGGGCTCGCTCCCAGAGGTGCGGATCGTCGAGACGACCGTGGTCGGCGTAGATCGAGTCCCACATGCCCCAGAAGGCCTCCGGCCGCTGCATGCCCGCCGCCTCGGTTGCAGCGTGCAGCGGTAACGCTCGAGGGCGCTTGGCGGCGACCGGGAAGTGGCGCACGCACAGGCGCAGGCCGAGGTCTCGGATCCCGAGCCACGCCGAGGCGCACTGCGGGCAGGCGAGGTCGAGGTAGGCGATCGCCTCCCTGCCGGCGCCGCGCACGTGGTCGTCCGGGCCGATCGGCGGCACCCCGGCGCTGGTCAGCTCAGGCGTCATGCTCGAGGCCGGAGGCTGCGAGCGCCTCGGCCTCGGAGTCGAAGGGCCGGATCGAGCGCAGCAGCCCGTCATCAATCCCGAACACGTAGAAGACCACGCGATCGACCTCCACCCCGCTCCCCGTGCCCCGACCTCGAAAGCGCGCTCGGGCGACGACCGCTCCCGGCCGCTGGGCGATCACCTCCTCGACCTCGATCGCGATCGAGTCAAAGACGCCGGTGAGCTTGTCCCACAGCTCGCGGACCTCGTCGCGGCCCTCGAAGACGAGCTTGTCCGGGGGCAGATCAGGAAGGCGGAGCGTGACGTGCCACTCGACTTCGGGGTGGATGCGGGTGAGGGCCTCGTCGAAGTCCCCGCGGCTGAACGCGCCGAGGCCGCGCCGGACCAGCTCGACGTCGGCCTCGCTGTTCAACCGACCGCCTCGAGCGCGTCGAAGATCAGGTTCGCGCCCGGAATCGTCAGCGGGGTCTCCTCCGCGTGTACCCAGCGCACGACCCCGTCATCGTCGATCAGGACCAGCGAGCGGTTCGGCGTCCCCCACTCCTCGAGGTAGGCGCCGTAGGCGCGCGACACCTCTCCCTTGGGGTGGAAGTCCGAGAGCAGCGTGATCTCGGTCCCCAGGTGCTTGCGAAACGCGTTGTGCGCCCAGCTCCCGTCGGTCGAGATTCCGACCAGCTCCGCTCCCGCCTCGGCGATCTGCCCCAGCACCTCCTGGTAGATCGAGAGCTGATCGGAGCAGACCGGGCTGAAGTCGTTCGGATAGAAGCAGAGAACGACCTTGCGGCCGCGGAAATCGGCGAGGCTGACGTCCTCTCCCCGGTGGTTCGGGAGGGTGAACTCGGGCGCCTTGGTGCCGGGCTCGATCACGGCCCGCGCGAGCGCCTAGTGACGCAAGCCCAGGTCGGCGACCAGGGCGCGGTAGCGCTCCAGGTCGGAGCGCTCGAGATAACGCAGGAGGCGGCGGCGCTTGCCGACCAGCATCAGCAGCCCCCGGCGCGAGTGGTGGTCCTTGCTGTGGGCGCGCAGGTGCTCGGTGAGCTCGTTGATCCGCTCGGTGAGCAGCGCGACCTGGACCTCGGCCGAGCCGGTGTCCGCATCTGAGCGACCGTACTTGCCGATCAGCTCCTGCTTCTGTTCCTTGGTCAGGCTCATGCGAATCGGACAGGTTAGCGGGGCGATGAGAAGGCGGCGCAGAGCCGACGGGCCCGGTCGACGTCCTCGCGCATCTGCGCGACCAGAGCTTCGACGTCGGCGAAGCGGCGCTCACCGCGGAGTCGCGCGATGAAGGCAATTCGCAGCCTCTTGCCGTAGAGCTCGATCTCGCGGTCGATCACGTGCGACTCGATCAGCACGCCCCGTCCGGTTTCGAACGTCGGTCGGATGCCGACGTTGACAGCAGCCGGCAGTCCGTTCGCGAACGCGGCATACACGCCGTGCCCCGGGCAGACGAGCTCGTCGGCCGGGACCAGGTTGGCGGTCGGGTAGCCGAGGGTGCGCCCGCGCCGGTCGCCGGCGACAACCTCGCCCTCGACCAGAAAGGGGGCGCCGAGGCACCGCATCGCGCCCTCGAGGTCGCCCGCTGCCACCTGGGCGCGAATCCGGGTCGAGGACACCGTCTCGCCGTCGACCTCGACCAGCGGCACCACGCTCGTCTCGAACTCCGGCCGCGCGCGGAGCATCTCGAGGTCGCCCTTCGCCTTGGCGCCGAAGCGGAAGTTCTCGCCCACGGCCACCCGTTCGGCGCCGAGCGTCTCGACCAGGATCCCCGAGCAGAACTCCTCCGCCTCGATCACTGAGAACTGCTTGTCGAACGGGATCACGACGAGCTCGGAGACGCCCAGTCCATCGATCACGTCGCGTTTGATCTCGAACGGCATGATCAGCTTCGGCGCGGCCTCCGGGTGAATGACGCTCAGCGGGTGGGGCTGGAAGGTGAGCACCGTGTCCGCGCCCTCGATCACGCGGCGGTGGCCGACGTGAACGCCGTCGAAGGTGCCGATCGCGACGTCCCGGGAACGGCGCGTCGCCTCTGGCAGACCGGTGACCTTGATGCTCATCGCGGCGGAACTCTAGTGGGGTGTCTGACGACGTTCGCCAGGTAATGACGAGAGCCAGGCGGCGCCAGGCAAGGACACAGGGAGCCCGAATAGCGGCGCTATTCGGGCGACCGAGGACGCAGGATGGCGGCGATCTGGAGCCGTCATTGCCGGTGAAGCGTTGTCAGAGGCCCCTCTGGATGCGGGCGAGCGCATCGGTGAGCGGGACCGGGGCGTCCACGTCGGCGTCCTCGACGGCGAACGGGCCGATCCGGGTCCGTCGCAGGCTCTCCGTGTAGGCGTCGCCGAGGTCGGCGATCAGGCTGCGCACGTAGGTTCCCGAAGAGCACTCGATCTCGAACTCCGCGCGGTCGCCGCTGCGCTCGATGAGCTCGAAGCGCTGCACCGTGACCAGGCGCTCGGGCATCTGCAACCGCTCACCGCGGCGGGCCCGGCGGTAGGCGCGCACCCCTTCGATCTTGATCGCAGAGTAGGCCGGCGGGCGCTGGCGAATCTCCCCGGTCGGCAGCTCGAGCTCGTCCGGCGGCATCGCGCCGGTCTCTGTGATCTCGCCGTCGGGGTCGCCGGTGCTCGAGGTCGCGCCGAAGCGCGCCCGCGCCAGATAGGTCTTTCTCAGCGCCATGAAGCGTGCCTGCTCGCGAGTCGCCGCGCGGCCGAGCAGCACGATCAGGAGGCCGGTGGCGAACGGGTCAAGGGTTCCCGCGTGGCCCGCCTTGGCGTCGTATCGGTTGCGCATCCGGGCGACGACGTCGTGCGAGGTGATCCCGGCCGGCTTGTCGACCAGGAGGACCGCGCCGCTATCGGCGAAGTTGGGTCGCGGCCTCGACACGCAGGAACTCGACCAGCTCGGCGTAGCTCATGTCGGTGCCGAATCCGGCGGCCCGCCGGTGTCCGCCGCCGCCGTGGATCCGGGCGATGGCGGAGACGTCGACGCTGCCGTCGGTGGCGCGCAGGCTGACCTTGCGCGCAGCGCTCCCGGCATCGGTCCTGTCGCGGACGACCGCGGCCACGGCGGTTCCTTCGAGCGCCCGCACGAAGTCGATGATCCCCTCCGTCAGCACCTCAGCGGCGCCGGTCGCCTCGTAGTCGTCGGCGCTGAGATAGGTGATCGCCAGGCGCCCCTCGTCGTAGCGCTCGACCTTCTCCAGGGCGCGGGCGATCAGCCGCAGTTTCTCGATCGGCACCCGCTCGTAGAGGCGCCGGTAGATGTCGTCGACGTCTACCCCGGCCGCGATCAGCTCGGCGGCCATCCGGTGCGAGTCGGCGCGGGTGTTCTCGTACATGAACTTGCCCGTGTCCGTGATCAGGCCGACGTAGAGCGCCGAGGCGATCTCAGGCGTGATCTCGGCGCCGAGCCGCTTCGCCACCGCGTACACGATCTCGGCCGTGCACGACGCCTCGGTGTCGACGAGGTTGACCGTGCCGAAGCGGGTGTTGTCGTGGTGGTGGTCGATGTTCAGCACCCTGGCCCCGTCGCGGCGCAGGAAGGTGACCGGCATCCGGTCGATGTTCCCGCAGTCGAGGAAGACGAGAGTGCGATCGACGACGTCGGCGGGCGGCTCGTGGAAGACCTCCTCCAGCGGTAGGAAGCGGTACTCGACAGGCAGCGGGAACTCCTTTGCGGCGAGGAACATCACCGAGTCCTTGCCGAGCTGCTCGAGCAGCTGGTGCATACCAAGCAGTGACCCGAGTGCATCGCCGTCGGGGCCCTCGTGGGCGGTGAGCAGGAAGCGCTCGCCCGATCGCAGCTCGTCGACGACGCGCTCGAGCTCGGATGCCACCGTCGCCTGCGCGCTCATTCGGAGTCCAGCAGCCGGCTGAGCCGGACGCCGCGCTCGGGGCCGTCGTCGTAGAAGAAGCTCAGCTTCGGCGTGTACTTCATCCGCGCGCCTCGCGCGATCGCGGCCTGCAGGATGCCGTGAGAGGAGCGCAGCCCTGCCAGGGTCGCCTCGCGCTCAGCCTCATCGCCGAGCACGCTGACGTAGACGCGCGCGGAGCGCAGGTCGGGGCTTGTCTGGACGGAGGTCACTGTCACGAATCCGATCCTCGGGTCCTCGAGTTCGCTGGCGATCGCCGAGCCGATCACCTCGCGCATGACCTCGTCGATGCGCCGCATGCGGTCGCCGGCCATACCCCGGCCAACATAACAGGGCTTTCAGCCGCGAATGTCGGCCAGGCTGAGCAGGTCGCGATCGGCCCGGCAACCGTCGGGGCAGCGCGCCTCGACGAAGCGCTCCAGCTCATCGGCCCGGGTGCTCACCTCGGCCCCGCCCACGAGAGCGACCAGAAGCGTGCCCCGTCGACGGTCATCGTGGTCGCCGGATTCGGCCACCGCGGCGACGAATCGCTGGCGGATCTGCGCCTTCAGCGAGCTGATGACCTTCCGCTTCTGCTTCAGGCTTTGCGCCTGGCGCAGGTCGAGATGGATCTCGATGATGCAGACGTAGGCGGACACGGCACCCAAGCGTAGGCGCAGGTGCGATAGCGGCGAGAACCGAGCCTGGCGAGGACAAAGCCAGGCGACGGTTCGCAGGCGCTATTCGAGTGTCTTCTCGACCTGCTTGGTCTCGAAGACCTCGAGCACGTCGCCCACCTTGACGTCCTGAAAGCCGTCGAGCACCACGCCGCACTCGAGGCCGGACTCGACCTCCGCAACATCGTCCTTGAACCGGCGCAGGGAGCCGATCTTGCCGGTCCAGACGACGGTGCCGTCGCGGACCAAGCGGACGTCTGCGCCGCGGCTCACCTTGCCGTCGGTCACTGAGCAGCCGGCGATGGTGCCCACGCGCGAGGCCTTGAACAGCTCCAGCACCTCGGCCTGACCGAGCGTCTGCTCGACCTCCTCGGGCTCGAGCATGCCCTCCATCGCGGCGCGCAGATCCTCGGTCACCTTGTAGATCACCGAGTAGGTGCGGATCTCGACCCCCTCCTGCTCGGCGGCGCGGCGCGCGTCGAGCAGCGGCCGGACGTTGAAGCCGATGATCACCGCGTCCGAGGCGGCGGCGAGCATCACGTCGGACTCGTTGATGCCGCCGGCGCCGGCGCGGATCACGTTGACGACGATCTCCTGCTGCGGCAGCTTTGCGATCTCGTCCTGCAGCGCCTCGAGCGAACCAGACACATCGGCCTTGAGCACGATGTTGAGCTCGTTGATCTCGCCTTCCCTGGCCTTTGCGAAGACCTCATCGAGGCTCAGCCTGCGGGCCTGGCGTCGAGCGAGCTGCTCGGACTTGAGCCGCTGCGCACGCTCCTGGGCGAGCTGGCGCGCCCGGCGGTCGTTCTCGACCACGTCGACGTGCTCGCCGGCCTCGCAGACACCCTCGAACCCGAGCACCTCGACCGGGTCGCCGGGCCTTGCCTCCTTGAGCCGGACGCCGGTGTGGTCCTGCATTGCCCGGACCTTTCCCCACTGCGCACCGGCAACCAGCGAGTCGCCGACGTTCATCGTCCCGCGCTGTACGAGCACGGTCGCGACCGGCCCGCGGCCCGGGTCGAGATGCGACTCGATCACGGTTCCCGAGGCGGGCGCGTCGGGGTTCGCCCGCAGCTCCTCGACCTCAGAGACGAGGACGATCATCTCGAGCAGGCTGTCGAGGTTCTCCTTCGTCTTCGCCGATACGCTCACGAAGACCGTGTCGCCGCCCCAGTCCTCCGGGTTCAGGCCTTGGCTCGCGAGCTCGCCCTTGACCTTGTCGGGATTCGCGTCGGGGAGGTCGATCTTGTTGATCGCGACCAGGATCGGCACGTCGGCTGCCCTCGCGTGGTCGATCGCCTCGACGGTCTGGGGCATCACGCCATCGTCAGCGGCGACCACGATCACGACGATGTCGGTGACCTCCGCGCCACGGGCGCGCATGGCGGTGAAAGCCGCGTGGCCGGGGGTGTCGATGAAGCTGATCGTCTTGTCGTTCTGATGCACCTGGTAGGCGCCGATGTGTTGGGTGATGCCACCCGCCTCACCGGCGACCACCTCTGTCTCGCGTATCGCGTCCAGCAGCGAGGTCTTGCCGTGGTCGACGTGACCCATGATCGTCACCACGGGCGGGCGCGCGGCGAGTTCGTCAGGGGCGTCGTCATAGACGGGAGTCTCGGAGACCTCTTCGGCGGCGCTGACCATCTCGACCTTGCGGTCGAGCGCCTCAGCGAGCACCTCGATCGTCTCGTCGGACAGGGTCTGGGTCAGCGTCGCCATCTCTCCGAGCGTCATCAGCTGCTTGATCACGTCGGCGCTGCCGACCCCGAATATCTCCGCGACCTCGCGAACCGTGGCCCCGGAAGGGACCTTCAGCGGCGGCTGCTCCTCTTCGACATGCGGCCCCAGCCGCGGCTCCTCGAGCAGCGGTCGGCGGCGGCGGCCGCCGCGGCGACGGGGTGGACGGCGTGGCGGCGCCTGCGGCTGATCGCGGCGCGATGCCTGGGAGTCGATCACGACGCGGCGGCGCTTCTTCTGACCGGCCCCCGCGCCCTCGGCGCCGTCACCGGCCGGGCGCACCGGGCGCATCGGCGTCTCGGCATTCGCCGGCTCCGGCTTCGACTGGGCAGCGGGCGCAGGCTTGGCCTTGGGCGCCGCCTGCTTCGGCTTCGCGGCCGAAGCGCCGGCGCCGTTCGCCGCCTCGAGCGCCTTCAGCGCATCCGTCTCTTCGACGCTCGACGCCGCGGCCGTCGCCTCGATGCCGGCGGCATTGAGAGCAGCAAGGACGTCCTTGCTGGTCAGCCCCTGGGCCTTGGCGATCTCATGAACGCGCTTGCGGGCCAAGGCTAGCTCTGAGCCTCCGCCGCCTCTTCGGCCGCCGCGGGAGCCGGCGCGTCGCTCTCGGGAGCTCGATCGTCAGCGGCATCGCTATCGGCTTCGGTCTCCTCAACGCTCTCCTCCGCAACGCTCTCCTCCGCGGCCTGCTCCTCGGTGATCTCCTCGACGGCCTCCGCGTCGGGTTCGGAGTGCTCGCTCTCCGCCCGCTCGACCAGCGCTGCGACGTCGGCCTCGCCGGCGTCGGGATTCGCGAGCAGCTCGACCTCGCCGTCGCTGAGCGGTGCGAGCACCGTCACCTGGTTGGTGGCGAAGCGGGCGAGCGCCTGATGCTGGGGCAGGCCGCAGTACCGCGAGCCCTCGAGCGCGGCGTTCGGGCACCGGCGGCCGGCGGACAGCACTGCGCCGCAGCGGCCATCGGCCTCCTCGCCCTCCTCGAACTCGATCTCGTCGTCCTCGGAGAACTCGGTCTGGGACTTGATGTCGACTTTCCAGCCGGTCAGCTTCGCCGCCAGCCGTGCGTTCTGTCCCTCGCGCCCGATCGCCAGCGAGAGCTGGTCATCGGGGACGATCACGGTCGCCTCCTTGGTCTCGTCGTCGACCAGGACCTCGCGCACACGCGCGGGCGACAGCGCCTTCGCCACGAAGCGGGCGGGCTCCTCGTTGTAGGGGATGATGTCGATCTTCTCGCCGCGCAGCTCCGAGACGACCATCCGCACCCGCGAGCCACGGGGCCCGACGCACGCTCCGACCGGATCAACTCCGTCGGCGTGGGAGATCACCGCGATCTTCGACCGGTATCCCGGCTCGCGGGCGACACCGACGATCTCGACCAGGTCGTCGGCGATCTCGGGCACCTCGAGCTCGAACAGCTCCTTGATCAGCTCGGGGCTGCGCCGTGAGACGACGATGCTCGGGCCCTTGCCCTCCGCGGAGACATCGGTGATCACCGCCTTGACGCGCATCCCGTGGTCGTAGCGCTCGTTGAAGACCTGTTCGGACCGTGGCAGCAGGGCCTCGACCCGCTCGCGAAGCTGGACCAGCGTGTAGCGGTTGTCGGACTGCTGGATGATCCCGGTGATCAGCTCGCCGACCCGATCCTGGTACTCGTCGTACATCATCTGGCGCTCGGCCTCGCGAATCCGCTGCAGAATGACCTGCTTGGCGGTCTGGGCGGCGATCCGGCCGAAGTCGTCCGGCGTCACGTCGCGGGTCTGGATCTGATCCTCGTAGGGCCTCAGCATCTCGGGGTCGAGCTCCGGGTCCTCGGGCTCGCGCAGCTCGCCCGTCTCGGGATCGATCTCCTGCTCCTGCTCCTCGACCGCCTGGGCGAGCAGCTTCTCTTCCAATTCGGGCGGCAGGATGAGCTCGAAGACGCGAAAGTCGGCCGTGTCGCGATCGAGATCGACCCGCGCGTACCGCGCCGCCCCTGGGCTCTTCTTGTAGGCCGACAGAAGCGCGTCCTCGAGCGCCGCCATCAGCGTCTCGGCGTCGATTCCCTTCTCCTGCTCGAGACCACGAAGGGCCTCGACGATCTCGCGACTCAAGCGCTACCTCCAAACTCGGGGATCAGGTTTGACCGGTGGATGCCCGCCAGCGGGATCCGGAACGCGTCCCCGTCGGCCTCGAGCGAGAGGCTCTCGTCGTCGGCCTCGATCAGTGTCCCGGTGAAGTTGCGACGCCCCGAGATCGCATCGTCGGTGCGCACCTTGATCCGACGGCCTTGGAAGCGGCGAAAATGCTCAGGCTTGGTCAGCGGTCGATCGGCGCCCGGGGAGGAGACCTCCAGCGACCAGGACTCCAGCAGGTCTCGCAACGCCTCGGTCGCCCGTTCGCAGCGCTCGAGATCGACGCCGTCGGGATGGTCGATGTAGAGCCTCAAGGTGTCGGCGCCGGGACGCTCGAGCGCGATCAGCTCGAGCTGCGGATCGAGGTCGTCGATCCGCTCTTCGATCGTCCGCTGAAGGTCTTCGAGGTCGCTCATTGGTCCCTTGGTGGTAGGTCCTCCGCCCCCCTCACCCCCGGAAACTGCCGAAAAAAAGGGTGGGCCCGGGCCCACCACTCAACAGGGTTCGGGTACGTGAGGAAGCGCGCCCAGTATAGCCGCCGTTGGACGCGGCTCAGGCGCGAGGTACGCCCCTGCGAAGGCGCTCGGCGAGGAAGCGAAGCGGTGCGGTCCCGCGCCAGGATGCCGAGCTCTCGACGTCGCCGAGCCGCGAACCCTGCCAGTCGGCGAGTCGCGACGTCTGATCCAGGCGCTCCACGGTCGCTTGATGGACGCGCAGCAGCCGGCGGTAGTCGGCGTCTGCGACGAAGCCGTCCCCAAGGGCTTCGTCGACTGCGACCCCCGATCGCTCGAGGCCACGCTCGAGGCGCGCGCACAGCTGCTCCTCGATATCGGAGCGACGGGCGCCAATGCGACGCGAGGCGGCCTCGAGGCCGGCGCGCAGCTCCGGTCCCCACTGCGGGTCCGTGATCAGCGCGATCGCGCGCGCGGCGGCCTCGGCCGGATCGCCGTCGGTCGCCGGCAGCAGCTCGTCCGGCAGCGAGAAGTCGGCCCGCAGGCCACCGGCCTTCTGCGCGTAGTACTCGTTCTCGCACAGAAGGACGGCGGGCACACCGAGCATCAGCGAGGTCAGCGCGACGTGGTAGGAGAAACCGACGGTCAGGTCCGCCCGCCGAAGCACCTTCGCCTGCGCGGCGAGCGTCGCCGGGCGAAGCACGAGCGGGTCGGCAACCACCCTGGTGCTGCCGGCGTCGCGCAGCGTCCCCGTCAGCCGGGCGATCGCCGGGCGCTCGCTGATCCTGGAATCTTCGTAGGCGATCACCGGCTGCACGTCGACCGGCCCGCCGGATGCCCGTGCGAGCCCGGTGAACCAGCGCGAGACGAACCCGAGCTGGCGTTCCCGGTCGTCGGTGACCCACCCCTCACCGCAGAGGTGGACGTTGACGGTCAGCGTCTCCGTGGCCGGGCGCTCGGCGAGGGCCTGCGCCGTGGGTGCGATCACGCCGACGGCATCGTCGCCTGACAGCACGACCGGGGGCTTGCCGGGCTCCTCGACGAGATCCGCCGCCGCATGGCGCGAGAGCGGGTCGCGCACCCCGATCAGATCGAGCCCGCTGACCAGCTTGCGGTACCTGGCTCCCCCGCCGCGGGCCCATTCGGGATCGATCTGAAGGCCCGAGGAGATCAGCTGATGCGAGCTCACCCCGGTGCGGTCGAGGAGCGCCCCGACGGCCTCTGCCATCGCCAGCTTGCGCTCCGCCCAGCGGGAGTTCAGGTAGCCGCCTCCGTAGAGATAGGTGACCCCATGGCCGATCGTGGCTGGAAGCGTGGCCGGCACCAGGCCCAACTCGGTAGCCGCCGGCTCCGCCGCTTCGCCGGTGAGATCGAAGGCGAGAACCCGGTCGGGATCGAAGTTGGTGGTCGCGGCCAGCCCAAGCTCGCGGTGCCTGGCGAGCTGGCCGAGCTCGAGCACCGGTACGACCGCGACGCCGTCGCCGAGCCCGTCGAGCAGCTCGACGGTGGCCTGGAACTGGGCGATGTCACCGTAGTTCCCCGATCCGTCGTAGCTCCCGACCGCGAACACAACTGCGCGCTTGCCCTGCAGCGCGAGCCGCGTCCCGGGAGCCAGAAACAGCATTCTCTCGCTTCCGGCCTTCGGGTTGGGGAGATCGCTTCTCCTGGGCTGGGCTCGGGTGGCCGGATCGACCTTCGCCAGGCAGGCCTCGATCGCCTCGATCAGGTCGTCGGCCGCGCCCCGGCGTAGTGCCATCTCCAGGTTCTCCCGCCAGTATGCGACCTCGTGCCGGACCAGCAGCGGAGTCGCCGCGACGGCCTCCAAGTCCAGGGGGTGTGGGAACGTCTCGAACTGCGCCAGCACGCCCAGCGTCTCCAGCGCGACCATCGTTCGCAGGCACTTCTCGCAGCGACAGCAGTTGTAGGCCGTGCCCGTCCCGGCCCAGCAGACCCGCAGCGCCGAACGGGCCAGCTCGTCGCCGGCGATACCGGCGAGCTTCTCGGGGCGCGTCAACTCGGCTCCATCGTGGATCAGCTCGAGCCCGCCCGTTCCCCAGAGATGGTCGAGCATCGGGTGCGAGCTGTTCTCGAGCTGCCACTCGTAGCTCTGCGAGCTCGCGATGTAGACGCGGCCGATCTCGGGCGCCATCAGCCTCGCCGCGGCGGCGAGAAGGCCGCCGAAGAATGCCGGGCCCTCGAGCAGACCCTTGTAGAGCTCGCGGGCGTTGGTCTCGACCGTGATCAACGACTTGCCGAGCCGCGAGGCGATCTCCTCGATCGCCTCGCGCACCCGAGCGTGATGTCGCTCGAACTCCTCGCCGACCGGGGCGTCCAAGCCCGCGATGTAGACCAGGTGGGTGATCTCGGGGTTGCGTAGCACGGTCGAGAACGAGTCCACTCCGCCGCTGAAGAAGGCGGCGACCCCGCGATCGCCTCGGCGCGGCGGCGGGGGCGAAACGGGACAGACGACCTCGACGCGATGCTTCATCGGCCCGGCCGGGGTCCAGTCACCGGTCATGTTGAAGGACCGGAGCACTGCCTGGATCTCGGGGATGCGGCGAATGAGCGTCTCGTCTATCGGAGCTTCGACCTCCAATCGTCCGCCGCGGGTCATCGCCACGACCAGGGTCAGCGCGAGCGCGACGTCGGCCCCCGGAACCACCGGAAGCGAGCTGCGCATCCAGATCTCGTGCGGGCCTCCCACGATCTCGGCGGTGAACCGGAGCTCGTGCTCGGACGCTCGAACGGAGCCGATCGTCATCGCGGATCCCGTTTTCGCGGCCACGCGGGGCAAGCTAGCGGCCGTCTCGCCGGCGGCCCTTGGCGAGCATCGACTTGCCGGCCCGCAGCGGTGCCGTCAGGCGCCACGAAGCCGAGCCGGCGATCTCGCGCAGCCGCGAGTCCCGATCCGCGAGCAGGGCCTCGAGCTCGGAGATCCGGACCCCGGGCCTGGGCTCGGCGTTCGCGAGTACGGCCTCGACCGCACAGACCAGCTTCGCGTTCCCGGCGCGACGCGCCAGCTCCAGGTTCTCCTCCCAGAAGTCGAGCTCGATCTCCTTGCCCGTCGCGATCGCCGCCACGGCATCCAGATCCAAGGGCTCGCGAAAGGTCTCGAACTTCGCCAGCACGTCCAGCGCCTCGAGCGCGACCATCGTCCGCAGGCACTTCTCGCACCGACAGCAGTTGTATGCCGAGCCCCGGTTCTCCCAGCAGACGCGGAGCGTCTGGCGCGCAACCTCACTGTCGGCGATCCGCGCGACCTTCTCCGCGCGTGTGAATCTGGCGCCGTCGTAGACGATCTCGACCGCCTCTCCCCCCCAGAGATGGTCGATGAGCGGGTGCGAGCCGCGGCGGTAGAGGCCCCGGTAGGGCGACTCGCTGGCGACGTAGACGCGGCCGATCACGGGTGAGAGGAGGCGGGCCACGCACGCCAGCACCGAGCCGAAGTAGCCCACCCAGGGGACGAACTCGTCACCGAACCGGCGCGCATCCGTCTCGACGGCGATCCAGGACTTGCCGAGGCGGTCGGCGGCGGCAGCCAGACGCTCGATCACTCGGACCGCGAGCTCGGGCTGCTCGAGTGGGAGGTCGAGGCCGTGGACGAAGACCAGATGGGTGATCTCGGGGTGGCTGAGGACGGTCGAGAACGAGTCCACTCCGCCGCTGAAGAAGGCGGCGACGCCCCGGTCTGCGGTCGGCGGCGACGCCGGGGCCGGCTTCGCATCGATCTCGATCTCGCGAGGCCGCCCGTCCGGATAGGGCCACTCGTCGGACCAGGCGCTGAAGATCGCCTGTAGCTCGGGCAGGCTCCGGAGCAGTCCCGGGTCGACCGGCTGCTCCAAGCGCAAGGGAGCCCCCTGGGTCATCGCCGGAAGCAGCACCGCCGGGATCGTGGCGTCCGCGTTCGGGACGATCGGCGGATCGAGGCCGAAGCGGATATCACGCTCTCGACCCGCGATCTCGACCGAGAACCGCAGCTCGCCCTCGGTCGCCTGGACAGAGCGGATCGCGGTCGCGAAGCGGGCGCTCATCCGGTCGCCTCCAGCAACAGGGTCACCGGCCCGTCGTTGACCAGCTCGACCTCCATCGTGGCCCCGAAAACCCCGCGCGAGGCGCCGAGGCGCTCGCAGAACCGCTCGTACAGGGGCTCGGCCAGCTCGGGGCTCGCGGCCTCCGCGTAGCTCGGCCGGTTGCCCGTGCGGGGGTCGGCATAGAGGGTGAACTGGCTCACGCAGAGGACCTCGCGCGCGCCCAGGGGCTCGTTCATGCGTCCGTGGACGTCGTCGAAGACCCGCAGTGCCCTGACCTTGTCCGCAAGCCGGTCCGTCTCGGCCGGCCCGTCACCGCCGCGAACCCCCAGCAGGACCAGGAGCCCGGGGCCGATCGAGGCGACCGGCTCGTCGTCGACCCGCACCGCGGCACGGCTGACCCGCTGCACCAGCGCCTTCATCGAACGCCGATCCTATGAGGCAGCGCGCAAGCGGTCGCGGTAGAGGCGGTAGTCGCGCCGCTCGGGGCGCAGGTTCGACGCCAGCGCGAGGTGATGGCGCGCCCGCTCGCTCTCTCCGGTGAGGCTGAGGGCGCGACCCAGACAGAAATGGGCGAAGTCGTTGACCGGGTGGCTCTTGACCACCGCCTCGAACTCCGCCGCCGCCTCGGCGAACTGGCGGTTGCGAAAGTAGGCGCGGCCGAGCGCCTCGCGGACCGAGCTCTCCTCGGGGGCGCGCCGCGCGACCTCGGCCAGCGGTTCGGTCGCCTCGCTGAAGCTGCCGTCCTCGAGCAGTTCTAGGCCGCGGCGATAGAGCGTGTAGGTGTCGTCCTTTTGGCCCACACACCCAGTGTAGGCGGGCGTTCAGCTCGCGCTGGCGATCCCGGCGCGCAGCGCCTCGACGCGGTCCAGGACCGCCTCGGCGACGACGTCCTTGGAGGCGCGCGGGACATGGTGCTCACCCGCGCGCTCGACGATCGTGACCTCGTTCTCGGCCGAATCGAAGCCGATCTCGGGGCGCGAGACGTCGTTGAAGACGATCGCGTCGACGGACTTGCGCTCCAGCTTCGCCCGGGCGCGGTCGACCGACCCGGCGCCGGTCTCGGCCGCGAACCCGACCAGGGTCTGCTCCGGCCGGCGCTCGGCGGCCGCCCGGGCGAGGATGTCCTCGGTTGCCTCGAGACGCAGCTCGAACCCCTCTCCGGGCTCACGGCTGATCTTCCTCTCCGCCGGCGATTTGGCGCGGAAGTCGGCGGGCGCGGCGGCCATCAGGAGCACGTGCGCGTCGGCGAACCCTCCCTCGACCGCCTCGGCCAGCTCGGCCGTGGTCTCGACACCGATCACCCGCACCCCGGCGGGCGCCGGAAGCGAGACGTTGGCGGCGATCAGAGTGACCTCCGCGCCACGCCGCGCCGCGGCGGTCGCCAGGGCAACGCCCATGCGACCGCTCGAGCGGTTGCCGATGAAGCGAACCGGGTCCAGCGGCTCGCGGGTGCCGCCCGCGGTGACCAGCACTCGCAGCCCGTCCCAGGAGCCGTGTGGCGAGGGCAGCATCGCCTCGACCTCGGCCAGCAGGCGGGCGGGGTCGGGGAGACGGCCGGCGCCGTGCTCCCCGCGCGAGGCGAGCGCCCCCTGGTCCGGGTCGATCACGCGCACGCCGCGCTCACCGAGCAACGCCAGGTTGGCCTGCGTCGCCGCGTCGGCGTACATGCGGTCGTTCATCGCCGGGGCGAGCGCCCGCGGAGCCGTACAGGCCAGGAACGAGGTCGTCAGCATCGAGTCACAGATGCCCGCCGCAAGCTTCGCGACGGTGTTCGCCGAGGCGGGCGCGATCAGCAGCGCGTCGGCGTTCTGGGCCAGCTCGAGATGGCCGATCGGATCGTGGGCGGGCGGGTCGTCTCCCGGGAACGCGCCGCGCATTGGGTCGCGTTCGAATTCGTCGGTGAGCACCGGCGCCCCGACGATGCCCTCGAACGACGCCGCGCCGACGAAGCGCTGCGCGGTCGGCGTCATCAGCACCCGCAGCCCGTGGCCGCTGGTGGTCGCCAGGCGGGCGAACTCCAGCGCCTTGTAGGCGGCGATTCCGCCGCTGACGCCGAGAAGGATTCGGGCCATGGCGAGGATGCTACGCGCGCCGGGGGTCCGTTCCCGGGCGCCCGCTTGCGCGCGACCGCCGGCTAGGCCCGGTAGCGGTACTCGAGCTTGCCCGCCGCGAGCTCGTCGAGCGCGATCGTCAGGTAGTTGTCCGTCCGGGACTCGACCATCGGCGGCGTGAACTCCTCGTAGCTCCCCTCGCCGAGGGCTCGGTAGTAGCTGTTCAGCTGCCGAGCGCGCTTGGCAGCCACAAGCACGGCGGCATAGTGAGAGTCCGTGCGGGCGAGCAGTTCATCGACTCGTGGCTTGATCATCGCTTCGGCAGTGTAGGGATCAGCGAAGCGGTCCTCAGCCCGACAGCTCCGAGCGCACCGTCTGCTCCAGCTCGGCCGCGGCTTGCTCGAGGTCATCGTTGACGACCACGTGCTGGAACTCCTGCTGCGCGTCGAGCTCGAGCTCGGCCGTGCGCAGACGCTCGGAGATCGCTTCGGCGTCGTCGGTACCGCGGCGCTCGAGCCGCTCGTGGAGCGTCGCCGGATCGGGCGGGGCGATGAAGACGAGCACCGCCTCGGGCATCGCCGCCCGCACCTGGCGCGCTCCCTGGACCTCGATCTCGAGCAGCACTGACTCACCGGCGTCGAGCCGGCGCTGCACCTCTGAGCGCAGGGTGCCGTAGCGATTGCCGCTGTAGGCTGCGTGCTCGAGGAACTCGTTCGCCTGAGCCCGGGCTGCGAACTCCTCCGCGGTGAGGAAGTGGTAGTCGTGGCCGTCGTGCTCGCCCTCTCGCGGCGTCCTCGTCGTCGCCGAGGTCGAGAGCTCGAGGCCGGGAACCCGCTGGCGCAGCATCGAGATCAGGGTCCCCTTGCCGACTCCGGAGGGGCCGGTGATGACGAAGACCTTGGCCATCGGGCGAGGATCCCGGCTGGGATGGTCCGCGCGGCCCTAGCGCCGGAGGAAGTGGACCAGCTCGGTCCGCTGGCGCTCGGACAGCCCGCCGATCGTCTTCGAGGGCGAGATCCGGCACTGGGTGAGGATCTTGTTCGCCTTCACCCTGCCGTACTTCGGCACCGCGAGGATCATGTCGAAGGCCTTGGCCGAGAGCACGTAGTCGGGCGGATCGAGCAGCAGTTTCTCGATCTTAACCTTGCCGCCCTTGAGGTCTCGCTTGAGCTTTGCGCGCGCCGAGCGGATCTCGTTCGCCCGCCCCAGGGCCCGCATCCGTTGCGCGTGGGTCCTCTCCGGGACGGCGGTGGGGGTCTCGACGGAAGAGGGGGCCATCGGCGGCGGCGAGTATATCCCCGCTGCGGCCCTGCGCAAGGGGATTCAGCGCGTTTTCGGTGAAATTCGGTTCGACCTCAACCTGAGGTGGAAGGCAGCGCGATCCCCCTGAGCCCCTCCGCCCCGCGAGCCGCGAGCTCCGCGGCCAGCTCGGTGCGCACGCGCGCGCCGGCGAGCGGATCACGAAAACTCGCCGTGCCGATCGCGACCGCCGTCGCGCCGAGGGCGAGGAATGCGAGCGCGTCGGACCCCGTCTCGATGCCGCCCATGCCGATCACCGGGATCGTGACCTCGGCGGCGACCCTGCGCACCTGATCGAGGGCCAGCGCCCTGACGGCGGGTCCCGAGAGCCCGCCGCTGCTCGCGCCCAGCCAGGGTCGAAGCGTTGCCGGGTCGAGGCCCGTCGCGCGCACGGTATTGATCAGCGAGACCGCGTCCGCACCACCGTCCTGCGCCCCCCGCGCTACCGCCGCCGGGTCCGCGCAATTCGGGGTCAGCTTGACGATCAACGGCTTCCCGGTCAGCGGGCGCAGCCCTTCGACCAGCTCGAGCGTCTCCGACGGCTGCTCGCCGACGATCAGCCCGGACTCGACGTTCGGGCAGGAGACGTTGATCTCGATCGCCGCCACCTCGTCGCGGCCTCCGACCCGCTCGACGAGGGCGGCGAAGCCCTGCCGGCTGGGTGCCATCACCGAGACGATCAGCGGAACCTCGAGCGGGGCGAGCCGGGGCAGATCCTCGATCAGAAAGCCCTCCAACCCCCGGTTCGGAAGCCCGATCGAGTTCACCATCCCGGCAGGCGTCTCGTACAGGCGCGGCGGAGGGTTTCCGGCTCGCGGCTCCGGAGTGATGGTCTTCGAGACGTAGGCGCTGAACGGAAAGCTCTCGATGAGTTGGTCGCCGAAGGCACGGCGCCCGGCGATCGCGTCGAAGGTCCCGGAGGCGTTGAGGACAGGGTGCTCGAGCGGGATGCCGCAGAGATCGAGCGAGAGGTCGGGCCCGGTTCGCGAACTCAATGCCCGCTCCCCGCCACCAGCGCGGAGTCGACGTCGCCCGCGTCGACCACCGGGCCGTCGACGCACAGGCGCATGTAGCCGCCGCCCTTCAACGGCACCGCGCAGCCGAAACAGGAGCCAAAGCCGCAGGCCATCTGCGTCTCCATCGCCAACTCGGCCGAGACCCCGCGCGCGAGGCAGAGCTCCCGCACCGCCTCCAGCATCGCCGGCGGGCCGCAGGCGTAGACGACGGCCGACCTCGCATCGTCGCCCTCGAGCAACACCGACAGCAGGTCGGTGACGTAGCCCTGGTGGCCACTGTGGCCGTCCTCCGAGGCGGTGCGCACCTCCGAGCAGCGAAACAGTTCGAGTCCACCGGAGTGCGCCCGGTCGCGAAAGCCGAGCAGCACCCGCTGTGCCAAGCCACGGTCGGCGAGCTCGCGGCGCAACAACGCCAGCGGCGCGATCCCGATGCCGCCCCCGACCAGCACCGCTCCGGCGGCCTCGGGTGCCAGCTCCGCCGGGTCGGAGAACGGGCGGCCCAGCGGTCCCATCAGGTGCAGCCCGCCACCCGGGCCAAGCGCCGCGAGCAGCTCGGTGCCGGGCCCGATCGCCTCCAGCAGGAAATCCAGGCGCAGGCCATCGTCGCTTCGCTCGGCCTCGGCGACCGAGAACGCCCGCGGCAGGTAGGGGCGGCCGTCCTGCCCTCCCCAGCCGTCAGCCGCAAGCATGTAGAACTGCCCCGCGCGCGGCGCCGGCCCCACGCCGTCGAGCGCCGAGACGACCCGGTAACCGCCGGTCGCCTCGTTGGCCACGACGTCGCAGCGCCGCCGCCCGAACGGGGCCAGCACGCGCTCGGTCATGGCTGCTCTGCGGGCTGCGGGGTGGGGGCGCCCGTCTGGCCGCCGTGCAGCTCCTGCAGCGATACCGGCTCCGCCTCTCCCCCCTGGCGCGCCGCGTAGATGGCCCGCGCCGCCGCCGAGGCACTCGTCATCGTCGTGATGCAGGCGATGCCCTGTCGCACGGCGGCGCTCCGGATCTCGTAGCCGTCGGAGCGGGCGCCGCTGCCCGTAGGCGTGTTGATGACCATGTCGACCGCGCCCTCGCGGATGAAATCGATCACGTGGGGGGAGCCCTCGGCGATCTTGTTGATCGCCTCGACCGGGATCCCCATGCGCGAGATCGCCTGGGCGGTGCCGCGGGTTGCGATGATGCTGAAGCCGAGGTCGTGGAAGCGGGCGGCGAGCTCGCTGGCGGCGGCCTTGTCGGTGTCGGTGACGGTGATGAAGACCGTTCCCTGCGAGGGCAGCGAGACGCCCGCGGCAGCCTGGGCCTTGCCGAAGGCCGTCGGGAAATCACCCGCGATCCCCATCACCTCGCCGGTCGACTTCATCTCCGGTCCGAGAATCGAATCGGCTCCGGTAAAGCGGGCGAACGGCATCACCGCCTCCTTCACCGAGACATGGCCGTTATGCATGGTCGGCAGCTGGATCGCCGACAGCGGCTCGCCCAGCATCACCCGGCAGGCGAGCTTCGCCAGCGGCGCGCCGATCGCCTTGGAGACGAAGGGGACGGTGCGCGAGGCGCGCGGGTTCGCCTCGATCACGTAGAGCCTGCCCCCGGCGACGGCGTACTGGACGTTTATCAGGCCGATGACCCCGAGTTCGAGCGCCAGCCGCTCGGTCGTCCGCCGGATCTCCTCGAGCATCCACTCGCCGAGGCTCATCGGCGGGATCACGCAGGCCGAGTCGCCTGAGTGAACGCCGGCCTCCTCGACGTGCTGCATGATCCCGGCGACCGCGCACTCGCTGCCGTCACAAAGGGCGTCGACGTCGACCTCGATCGCGTCCTCGAGGAAGCGGTCGAGCAGCAGCGGGTGCTCCTGATCGGCCTTGACGTGGCGCTCGAGGTACTCCGAGACGGCATCAGGCGAGTAGCAGATCTCCATCGCTCTGCCGCCCAGCACGTAGGAAGGCCGGACCAGCAGCGGGAAGCCGATGTCCTCGGCGATCATCGCCGCCTCCTCGGCCGAGTGCGCGGTGCCGTAGGGGGGGTGGGCTATCTCGAGGCGCCGGAGCAGCGCCCCGAACCGGCCGCGGTCCTCGGCGAGGTCGATCGCGTCGACGGGGGTTCCGAGCAGGGTCACGCCCTCTTCCTGCAGCGACCTCGCCAGCTTCAGCGGCGTCTGGCCGCCGAACTGGACGATCACGCCCTCAGGCTTCTCGACCTCGATCACCGCGAGCACGTCCTCGGCCGTCAGCGGCTCGAAGTAGAGCCGGTCCGACGTGTCGTAGTCGGTCGAGACGGTCTCCGGGTTGCAGTTGACCATCACCGCGTCGCGACCCGATTCGCGCACCGTCATCGCCGCGTGCACGCAGCAGTAGTCGAACTCGATCCCCTGGCCGATCCGGTTCGGGCCGGAGCCCAGGATGACCACCGAGGCGCGCTCGCCGCGGCTGACCTCGCCTGCGAGCGGCGCCTTGCGTTCGTGCGCGGAGTAGTAGTAGGGGGTCCGGGCCTCGAACTCCGCTGCGCAGGTATCGACCGAGCGGTAGGTGCGGTCGAGTCCCGCGGTGCCGTCGCCGTCGACGGCCAGGGCGCGCAGCTCGCGCAGGAACCAGGCATCGATTGAGGTCCTGGCCTTGAGATCCTCGATCTCGGCGCCCCGGCGGAAGGCTTCGAGCAGCAGGTCGAAGCGGTCCGCGCGCGGGGTCTCGAGCATCGCCAGCAGCTCCCCGGTGTCCGCGGGCGGGTCGGCCTCGGAGTCGAGCTCGCGGGAGCGCATCGCCTTGGCGAACGATTCGCGGAAGGTGCGGCCGATCGCCATCGCCTCGCCGACGGACTTCATGTGGGTGGTCAGCTCGCCCTCGGCTCCCGGGAACTTCTCGAACGCGAACCGGGGCACCTTCGTGACCACGTAGTCGATCGTCGGCTCGAACGAGGCCGGGGTCACCCCGGTGATGTCGTTGTCGATCTCGTCGAGCGCGTACCCGACCGCCAGCTTCGCGGCGATCTTCGCGATCGGAAAACCGGTGGCCTTCGAGGCCAGCGCGGAGGATCGCGAGACGCGGGGGTTCATCTCGATGATCACGATCTCCCCCGTCTCGGGGTTGACGCCGAACTGGATGTTGGAGCCCCCGGTCTCGACCCCGACCGCGCGGATCACCCGTAGCGCCTGATCGCGGAGCTCCTGGTAGAGGTGGTCGGTGAGCGTCTGGGCGGGAGCGACGGTGACGCTGTCCCCGGTGTGCACGCCCATCGGGTCGACGTTCTCGATCGAGCAGACGACGACGACGTTGTCGTTTCGGTCCCGCATCACCTCGAGCTCGAACTCCCCCCAGCCGAGCACTGACTCCTCGACCAGCACCTGGTTGATCGGGCTCGCCGCGAGCCCTTCGGAGACGACCTGTGCGAGTTCGGTCTCGGTCCTGCCGACGCCGCCGCCCTGGCCGCCGAGCGTGAACGCGGGCCGAACGATCGCGGGCAGGGCGATCCTGCCCTCAGCCAGACCCCGCTCCGCCTCAGCGACCGACTCGACGATCAGCGACCACGGAACCCGCAGCCCCGCTTCCTCCATCGTCGTCCGAAATGCCTCCCGGTCCTCGGCTCGGTGGATCGCCTCGTAGTTGGCGCCGATCAACTCGACCCCGAAGCGCTCCAGCGTGCCGTCGTCGTGAAGCGCCTTGGCCAGGTTGAGCGCCGTCTGGCCGCCGAGCGTCGGCAACAACGCGTCCGGGCGCTCACGCTCGATGATCCGGGCCACCGATTCGGCTCGCAGGGGCTCGATGTAGGTGCGGTCGGCGAACTCGGGATCGGTCATGATGGTCGCCGGGTTGGAGTTCACGAGCACGACCTCGTAGCCGTCCTCGAGCAGCACCTTGCAGGCCTGGACCCCGGAGTAGTCGAACTCGGCCGCCTGCCCGATCACGATCGGCCCGGACCCGATCAGCAGGATCTTCTCGATGTCGGCGCGCCTAGGCACCGGTGGCGGCCCCCACGCGCTTGGCCAGACGCGCCGTCAGTTTCGCCCTCGCTGCCGGCCACTCCTCGTCGGTGATCGAGAAGTAGGCCGAGTCGCGCACGCCGAGCACCGGCACCAGCATGTGCTTGCGGAAGATGCCCTCGAAGGTGGCCGGAAGGGCCAGCAGCGCCGCGCGCGAGCGATCGTTTCGGGCGTCGGTCTTGAACTCAATCCGCATGCACCCCAGCTCGTCGAACGCGAGCCCCAGCATCAGCAGCTTGGCCTCGAGGTTGGCGCCCGTGCGCCAGGCGGAGGGATGCAGCCAGGTCCAGCCGATCTCGAGCCCATCGTGCTCGGGACGAGCGGTGAGGTACGAGGAGCTGCCGATCGGGCTGCCGTCGAGCGCCGAGCAGGTGACGAAGCACCATTCCTCTCCGGCTCTCGAAGCGGCCAGCCTCGCTTCGAACCAGGCGTCGAACGCGTCCTCGCTCTCGGGCACCCTGCGATCTATCCAGGCCCAGGCCTCGGCTTCGCGCGAGGCCGCCAACAGGCCGGCGCGGTGATCGGGCTCGATCGGCTGCAGCCGCACGATCGATCCCTCAAGGGCAACTGTCGGGGGCGGCCAGATCACGCCGCCAACTCCAGAAAGCGGTCGAACAGATAGCGCGCGTCGTGCGGGCCCGGCCCCGCCTCGGGGTGGTACTGGACGGTGCAGCCGGGCACGTCGCGCAGCACCAGCCCTTCGACCGTGCGGTCGTAGAGGTTCAGGTGGCTGAGCTCGGCCGCGCCGAAGTCGGTCCGCCAGCGGACCGGCTCGTCGGCCTCGATCGTCTCGCCGCCGCCCGGCGGGCGGACCGCGAAGCCGTGGTTCTGCGAGGTGATGTCGATCTTGCCCGTCTCGAGGTCCTTGACCGGGTGGTTGGCGCCACGGTGGCCGAACGGGAGCTTGAACGTCTCCAGCCCGACCGCTCGGCAGAGCAACTGGTGGCCGAGGCAGATGCCGACCACGGGCTTGCGGCCGACCAGCTCGCGAACCGTGTCGACGACGTAGCCGAGCGCCGCCGGATCACCCGGTCCGTTGGCGAGGAAGATCAGGTCGGGATCCCGATCGAGCACCTCGTCGGCGCCGGCGCCGCACGGAAGCAGCGTCAACCGGCAATTCCGTTCGCGGAACTGCCGAATTATTGAAAGCTTGATCCCGGTATCCAGGGCGACGACGTGCGGGCCGTCACCGTCGACCTCGACCGCCTCTTCCGGACTCACCGTGCGAGCGAAGTCGGCGCCGGTCATCGAGGGCTCGGCGGCAACCCGTTCGCGGGCCTCGGCCTCGGCGGTCCCGGCCGAGAAGATCCCGCCGCGCATCGCGCCGCGGTCGCGGATGTGGCGCACCAAAGACCGCGTATCGACCCCGGTGATCGCGGGGATGCCGCAGGCGTCGAGCCAGTCGAGCCAGCCGCCCTCGGCGCCGGACGCGTCCTCGCCGTTCTTCCCTTCACGCATGACCACCGCGCGGGCATGGACACGGTCGGACTCCATCGCCTCGGCGCCGACGCCGTAGTTGCCGACCAGGGGGTAGGTGAAGGCGATTATCTGACCGGCGTAGCTGGGATCGGTGACCGACTCCTGGTAGCCGGTGATCGAGGTGTTGAAGACGACCTCGCCGGTCACCTCCTCCCCGCTCGCCGTCAGGTCACCGTCGAACCGCGTCCCGTCCTCGAGCCAGATGAAGCCCGGCTCGCTCATTTCACCAGCGCCTGGACTCGCTTGAACTCCGGCGCGTCCGAGCCGCCGAGGAGCTCGAACAACGCCGCCTCGACGCTGGTCAGGGTGGCCCCGGCGCGTTCCATCTTGGCCAGTCCGAGCTCGCGGTTGGCCTCGCTCCGGGAGCCGACCGCGTCGGCGACGACCTGGGTGTCGATCCCGGCGGCGAGCAGGTCGAGCACGGTCTGATTGACGCAGACGTGGGTCTCGATCCCGCAGACAAGGGCCTGGTCGCGCCCCCTGAGGTCGAATCCCTCCGCCTCGGCGGCCGAGAAGCGCAGCTTCTCCACCGGCTCGGTTCCGTCGGGGAGGCGCTCGGCTACCTCGCCGACGGTCGCACCCAGGCCCTGCGGGTACTGCTCCGTGACGATGATCGGGACGCCCATCTCCCCCGCGCCCTCGACCAGCACCGCCGCAGCATGGGCGACCCGGTCGAAGTCGTCGAGCGCCTTGCGAAACGCCTCCTGGACGTCGATCACGACCAGGGCCGTTCGCCGCCGGTCGAGCTTGGTCATTGCGCTGGGCTCACGTGGCGACCCCGAGCGCGAAGCTGCGCTGTCTGTAGGCGACCCGGCCCGCGGCCACGGTCATCAGCACGCGCCCGCGCAGGTGCATTCCGGTAAAGCAGGAGTTCTCGGAGCGGCTCTCCCAGCCATCGGCGCCCGCGTCCCACTCGGCGTCGGTGTCCACGAGCACCAGGTTGGCCTCGGAGCCCGGCTCGATCCGCGGCGCCGAGAAGCCGAACGGCTCGGCGCCTGCGGTGAACCGTTCGATCACCGTTCCGAGGTTCAGCACCCCGGGCAGCACGAGCTTGGTGTAGAGGACCGAGAACGCGGTCTCCAGGCCGATCACCCCCATCGCGGCCTGCTCGAAGGGAACCTCCTTCTCGTCTGACGAGTGCGGAGCGTGATCGGTGGCGATGCAGTCAATGGCTCCCGAGCGCAGACCCTCGATCAGCGCCCGGCGGTCGGTCTCGGAGCGCAGGGGCGGGTTCATCTTGAAGCGTGAGTCGAGGCTGCGCACCGCCTCGTCGGTGAGCGCCAGGTGATGCGGGGTGGCTTCACAGGTGATCCGGACTCCGGCCGCCTTGGCAGCCTCCACCGCGGCGACCGACTCGATCGCCGAGAGATGCTGAACATGGATCTGCGCCTCTTCGAAGGCGGCAATCGCGGCGTCGCGAGCGATCATCGTCGACTCCGAGATCGAGGGCACGCCGCCGATTCCGAGCGCCGCCGAGACCATTCCCTCGTGCATCGAGCCTCCTCGGGAGAGCTCGGGGTCCTCCTCGTGGAGGGCGATCGGCAGCCCGACCAGTCGCTGGTACTGGAGCGCCCGGCGAAGCACCCCGGCACTGCGGATCGGCAGCCCGTCGTCGGTGAAGCCGACGGCCCCGGTGTCGGCCAGCTCCGCCATCTCGGTCAGCTCCTCGCCCTCCATCGCGCGGGTCACACAGGCGAGAAAGCCCACCGGGACGGCGGCCTGCTCGCGGGCGCGATCGCGCAGGGCGGCGACGCCGCCGGCGGTGTCCACCGGTGGCTCGGTGTTCGCCATCGCGAGGATGCCGCAGAAGCCGCCCGCCGCCGCCGCCCGGGAGCCGGTCTGGAGGTCCTCCTCGTCCTCGCGCCCGGGTGTGCGCAGATGGACGTGCGGGTCGAAGAAGGCCGGGAAGAGCGAGAGCCCCTCGGCATCGACGACCTCGGCGCCCTCAGCCTCGCCGGAGCCCGGCGCGGCGAGTTCGGCGATCCGGCCGTCGCGGACGACCACGTCGTGGGGGGCGTCGATCTCGGAGCGGGGATCGAGCACGCGGGCGCCCGCGATGATCAGGTCGCCGTCGGGCTCGGCGTCGCTCCCTCGCCAGTCGAGCGATGAGATCGGGCGCCACTCGCCCGCTGTCGACGACTCCATCAGGCCGGCTCCCCGATCGGCGTTGGCGCCGGCAGATCAGCGTCGTCCTGGCCACCACGGGCGCCGCGCGGCTCGCCGCCGGCGAGGATCTCGTACAGGATCGCCATGCGGACCACGAGGCCGCTCTCGACCTGCGCCGTGATCAGCGATGCGGGGCTGTCGATCACCTCGGGCGAAAGCTCGACGCCACGGTTGACCGGACCGGGATGCATCAACAGCTGCCGCGGCCCGAGCCGACGTGAGTCGATCTGATAGCGAGTCGTGTACTCGCGGATCGAGGGCACGAACGACTCGCTCATCCGCTCGTGCTGCATCCGCAGCGCATAGACCACATCCGCGTCGCCCAGCCGGTCGAGGTCGTAGGCGACGTCCGCACCGAGCGCCTCTGCGGCCCCGCGCGGGATCAGCGTCGGCGGCCCGCAAAGGGTGACCTCGGCGCCCATCATCCGGAAGCACAGCGCGCACGATCGGGCGACGCGACTGTGGAGGACGTCGCCGACGATCCAGATCCGCCGCCCCTCGATCGAGCCGAGGCGGTCGAGCAGCGTGTAGGCGTCGAGCAGGGCCTGGCTCGGATGCTCGTGCTTGCCATCGCCGGCGTTGACGACCGCGGCCGACGTCCAGCCTGTGACCAGCTTCGCGGCGCCGGCGTAGGGATGGCGGATGATGATCGCCTCGGGCCCATAGGCCGAGAGAGTGGCGATCGTGTCCTTGAGCGACTCGCCCTTGTCGACCGAGGACCCGGCCGCCTTGATCGAGACCACATCGGCCGAGAGCCGCTTGGCGGCGAGCTCGAAGGACGAGCTGGTGCGGGTGCTGGACTCATAGAACAGGCTGACGATCGTCCGGCCGCGCAGGGTCGGCACCTTCTTGATGTCACGGCGACCGACCTCGGCGAAGCTCGCGGCACGGTCCATGATCCGATCGATGTCGGCGCGCTCGAGGTCCTCGATCGTAAGCAGGTGCCTCATGCTTCCTCCTCGGTAGCCATCCCCGCCCTCTCCGTCATCCGGTCGATCGTCACCTCGTCGACCTCGTCGGTCTCCTCGAGCCGGACGTAGACTCGCTCATCGCGCGCCGTCGGCAGGTTCTTGCCCACGTAGTCAGGGCGGATCGGGAGCTCGCGGTGGCCTCGGTCGGCGAGCACGGCGAGTTGCACGCGCTGCGGCCGCCCGTAGTCGAACAGGGCGTCGATCGCGGCGCGCGCCGTTCGCCCGGTGAACATCACGTCGTCGACCAGGACGACGGTGCGGCCGTCGAGGTCGAAGTCCAGGTGCGAGGAATGGACGACCGGCTGCGCGCCGGGCTCGCGGTTGGGCAGGTCGTCGCGGTAGAAGGAGATGTCGAGGTCGCCGAGCGGGACCTCGGAGCCGGTCAGCTCACCCACCAGGGCGTGCAGACGGCGGGCCAGGACGGCGCCCCTGGTATGGATGCCGACCAGCGCCACGGCGCTGGAACCGGGGTTCTTCTCGACGATCTCGTGGGCGATGCGCACGAGCGTGCGGCGCAGATCGTCGCGGTCGAGCACCACCCTGTCGGGCTGGTTTGTCACTCACGCCCCTTCCTGGCCTCGCTGGACCTGGTTAAAGGAACCGACGAGGTCAGCCTAGCAAGGGCCACGGTGCACACCGGCAACGGCGGCGGCATTTTCGCCGAGCTTGCGGTAATCATTCGCCACCGTGAAGGCCGAGGTCGCGCAGGCGATCAACATCCACAGCGCCGCCGGACGCCGGTTCACCGCCGGGGGCGTTCGCAGCTTCGTTCGCGAGCAGGGATCAGGGCCCAACGTGGTCCTCGTGCACGGCGTGCCGGCGAGCTCGTTCCTGTACCGCAAGATGATGGCTCCGCTCGCCGATCAGGGTATGCGGGCGGTCGCGTTCGACTTCCCCGGACTGGGTCTCGCCGACCGCCCACGCGGCTTCGACTACTCGTGGTCGGGGCTCGCTGCCTGGATGGGCGAGGCGCTCGAGGCGCTCGAGCTTGAGCGCTGTCACCTGGTGGTCCACGACATCGGCGGGCCGATCGGCTGCGAGTGGGCGATCCGCAACCCCGACCGGGTGCTCTCGCTGACCGCGCTCAACACGATGCTCAGCCCGGCGACCTTCCGCCGCCCCTGGCCGATGCGCCCGTTCTCGATTCGCGGCGTCGGTGAGCTCTGGCTGCGGGCCACGCCGCGCCCGGTTTTCGCCACGCTGTTTCGTCGTCAGGGCCTCGCCGACCGGCGGGCTATGTCTACGGCGGAGATCTACGCGTACCACGAGCTCCTTCACCGCGTAGACGGCGGCCGGGCCTTCCTGCGGATCATGCGGGGCTTCGAGCTCACCGAGGAGAAACAGCGGTTCCTGCACGAGGGGCTCGCCGGCCGGTCGTGGCCGGCGCAAATCGTCTGGGGCGAGCGCGACCCGGCCCTCGGGCTCGACCATATGCGCGAGGTCGGCAGGGTGCTTGGGGTCGATGACCCGGTCCTGTTGCCGGCCAAGCACTTCCTCCAGGAGGACCAGGCCCAGGCTCTCGCCTACGAGATCGCCGACCTGGTCGCACCCCTGGGCTGATCAGCCCCGGCGCTCGACCCGCTCGATCGCTTCGCGGGTCGCATCGTCGACCCCGCGATCCTCGAGCTCGACGCCCGGCGGGAGCTCGACGTGCAGCTCGCCCGCGAGGTCGTACCCGGCCCTCGCCGAGGCGACGCGGCATTCGAGCACGTGCCCGCCCCGGGTGCGGTCGGCGGAGAGGAAATGCAGGTGATAGCCGCCCACCTCGAGGCCCTGGGCGTAGTCGGGAAACCGGAAGCCCACCAGGGTGCCCTCGATCGCCCCGAACTCGAACACGTGCTGGTCGGCGACCACCTCGGCCAGCGGCCGGTAGGGGGGCAGCTGGCGGGGCACCGAGCGCGCCCGGACGAACTCGAACTCGCCCTCGATTCGCAGCGCGCAGGTCGCCTCCGGATCGGCGGCGACGAGATCGAGCTCGGCGAGCAGCGCCTCGTAATCGAGCGGGCCGTCGAGCTCTCGCTCGATCGAGGCCTCGAACCAGGACAGGGCCGCGAACGGGGTCCGCTCAGCGGGGGAGATCTCGTCGACGAGGCCGTCGACGTCGGCGCGGTAGAAGCGCCCGTCGAGGGCGATCATCTCGCCGTCGAGCGCGTTCAGGGTGCCGAGGCCGAGATCGCCATGCTCGGCCAGCTCGGCGAAGGTGACATCGCCGTCGTAGGCACCGTCGAGCAGGGCGCCGATTGTGGACGCCTGGAACAGCACGTGCGGCTCGTGCTCGGGGTTCAGGTCGCGGTGGCGCAGAGACTCCACGTGCAGGTGGCGCACCAGCCGTTCGTCGAGCATCAGGACGTCGGCGCGGGCTGGTCGGCGGCCGCGGGAGTGCGGCGGGGTCGCGCGCCGCTCTCGATCAGTCGCGGTGTCCCGCGTTCGGGCAGCGGGATCTCGACCAGGTCGAAGTCGCGCGGCGCGATCGCGCCGCCCAACTCCTCGCGGGCCTCGGCGAGCACCGCACCGACGTCGTATCGGGACGAGACATGGACGAGCGCCAACATCTCGACCCGCGCCTCGCTCGCGAGCTTGGCGGCTTGGCGCGCGGTCGAGTGGCCGGTCTCCCGGGCACGCGCGGCCTCCTCGTCGGCGAAGCTGGCGTCGTGCACCAGCAGCTGCGCCTGGTGTGCGGCGACCCGCGTCATCTCACAGGGAGCGGTGTCGCCGGTCAGTACCAGCTTGCGCCCCGCCCGCGGGTCCCCCATCACCTTGGCCGGGCTCACCGGCCCGGCGCCGCCGTCGACCGGCCGGCCCTCCTGAAGGCGCTTGAAGTCGGGGCCGGGCTTGATCCCGAGACGCTCGGCGGCGACCGGGTCGAACCGGCCCGGCCGCTCATCCTCGACCAGCGCGTAGCCGTGGGCGACCGTCCGGTGCTCGACCGCGAACGCGCGCACCTCGTAGCCCTGGTGGCGGATCGCCTCGCCCGGCTCGAGCTCGATCAGCTCCACCTCGTACGCGAGCCGACCGAAGATCCGCCGCAGCGACTTGAACAGCTCCACGGTGCCGGGGGGTCCGATAACCCTCAGAGGGCGGTCGCGGCCACCGAGGTCATAGGTCTTCAGCAGCCCGGGGATCCCGAGGTAGTGGTCGGCGTGCAGGTGGGTGATGAAGATCTCGTCGACCTGCACGAGTCCGGTCGAGCGCTGCATCTGGCGCTGCGAGCCCTCGCCGCAGTCGAACATCAGCCGGTCGCCGCCAAGCCTGGCGAGCAGGCAGGCGGTCGAACGCCGCGCGGTGGGCACCGAGCCGCCGGTGCCGAGGAAGACGAGGTCCATGTCCATCGTCGGCAGCCTAGACCGGCGCCCCGCCCGCTCGCGACGCCGACCGGCACCTGAGTTCCCGATCGGGGACCAAACTCGCCGCCCGGCGCGGATGCGCGGTCTAGACTGGGCCGCTCAGCGCCCGTAGCTCAGTGGATAGAGCGCCGCCCTCCGGAGGCGGAAGTCGCAGGTTCGAATCCTGCCGGGCGCGTCGCCGGCGCGTATCGAGCAGGGCGGCGGCTACTTCTCCATCTCGCGCCGGATCTCGTCCTCGGTGATCGGCCCCTGACTGGGGCCGTAGGCGCGCCAACCCCCGAACAGCAGCGCGATGCCGAAGCCGAACATGACCCAGATCGGCCAGAAGTAGCCGCGATCGCTGAGCGCCCAGATGACGATCACGATCGCGCTCACGACCGCCGCCGAGCCCAGCAGCGACTTGAAGTCGCGCTTGGCCTTCAGCCGGCTGAGCGCGTACTCGCGAGCCTCGCTCTGCTCCGATCCGGCTGCTGGCGCTCCCTCCACGGCCGCAGCCTATCGCGGGGTCCGGCCCGGTAGTTGGGCAAGCGCGTCCGGATGCTCGCGGTACCAGTCGATCGTCCGCCGGAGGCCCTCCTCGAGCCCAACCGAGGGTTGCCAACCGCAGAGGTCGCGCAGCTTGGTTGGGTCCAGGTACTGGCGGTCGATCTCGTCCTCGGGATTGCCCTCGCCGCGGACCTCGGGCTCGACCCCGGTTCGTGAGAGGCGCGCGATCAACTCGACCACGTCCCCGACCCGGTGGGGCCGGCCGCCGCCGGCGTTGAATGCCTCGCCGCGAACATCGTCGCGGTGCAGGTTGTCGGCGATCACGAGGTAGGCGGCGGCGGCGTCCTCGACGTAGAGGAAGTCGCGCTCCGGTGAGCCATCGGAGCGCAGCACCGGTGCGCGGCCCGCGATCACGGCGCCGATCGCCTCGGGGATCAAGCGCGAGCGGTTGAGATCGCCTCCGCCGTAGAGGTTCGCGAACCGAGTCACCGCGACCGGCAGCGCGTAGGAGTGCCAGTAGCTGCGCGCGATCAGGTCGGCGGCGGCCTTCGAGGCCTCGTACGGGGCCGTCGGCTGAAGGGCGAAGTGCTCGCGGTACGGAAGCGCGTCGTGGGCGCCGTAGGCCTTGTCGGATGACGCCACGATGACGCGCTCGACGCCCCGCTCTCGACATGCCTCGAGCACCGTCCAGGTCCCGCGCACGTTCGACTCGAACGCCGACGCGGGCGACGCCGCCACCGCACCGACGATCGCCTCCGCGGCGAGGTGGAACACCGCCTCGACCGAGTGATCGCGGATCGCCTGCGCGACCGCGCCCGGGTCGGTGACGTCGCCCTCCACCGAGACCAGCCGATCCTCGATCCCGAGCATCCCGGCCGCCGAGGGGCGCTCACCGGCGCCACGGCGGTCGAAGGAGACCACTGTGTCGCCGCGCTCGAGCAGCGCCTTCGCCAGCCAGCCGCCGAGGAAGCCGCGCCCGCCGGTGACCAGAGCCACGCTCACGCTGCACCCACCTGCTGACGCTCCCAGATCCGCCAGGGCGCCTCGCCCGATGCCCAGAGGTCATTGAGCGTGACCGCATCCTTGTAGGTGTCCATGCAGTCCCAGAAGCCATCGTGGCGGTAGGCGGCAAGTCCCCCGGTGGCGGCGGTCTGCTCGAACGGCTCGCGCTCGAGCACCGGGTCGCCTGCCAGTCGGTCGAGGAAGGCAGGCTCGCAGACGAGGAAGCCGCCGTTGACCCATTGCTCGAGCCGCGGCTTCTCGCGAAAGCCGGTGATCCGCTGGCGATCGTCGATCAGCGCGATCCCCCATTGACTTCGCGGGCGGACAACCGTGATCGTCGCCTCGGCGCCCTGGCGATGATGAAACGCTGCCTGGGCGGCGAGGTCGATGTCGGCGACGCCGTCGGCGTAGGTGAGGCAGAAGGTGCCGCCCGAGAGCCGATCGGCGGCGCGGGCCACGCGACCCCCGGTATTGGTCTCGAGCCCGGTGTCGAGAGACTCGATCTCGACCGGCTCGGGCCAGAGCTCGCCCGCAGCGAAGCTCTCGATCTGCTCGCCGAGATAGCCGCTGAGCAGCAGGAAGCGGCGGTGGCCCTGGGCTGCGTAGATGCGGATCACGTGCCAGAGGATCGGCTTGCCGCCGATCTCGACCAGGGCCTTGGGGATCGCGTGAGTTCGCTCCTGAAGCCGCGTCCCGCGGCCGCCGCAGAGGATCGGCCACGGGGACGTCCGCCGCTGCGCTGTGTCTAGTGCCCAGCCACCGGCGACGGCCGGGAGGATCGTCACCTCGTCGCCGTCGGAGAGCCGTGTCTCGAGTCCGTCCTGGAAGCGGATGTCCTCGCCGGAGACGTAGACGTTCACGAACCGGCGCAAGGTCGCCGTCCTCGGTGATCCGCTCGCGCAGGTCCTCGTGCGCGTCGAAGACGGCGTCGAGCGCCTCGCCGACGGTCTCGCCGTCGACCTCGACCTCGTCCTCGCCGTCGGTGACGGCCCGCAGCTGGGCCGGGATCTTGACCGTTACCGGCATCGAGCGGAAATCTAGCGATCAGGCGCCGAGCGCCGGGGCCGCCAGCACCTCGGCCTCGAACGCGTCGAGCGTCGGCGTCGATCTCGTCCATCGCGGAAGCCCTCGCGGACCGCGTCGAGCGTCTTCAGGCCCTCGCCGGTGATGATCGCGACCACGCGCTCGTCGGCGCCGATCGCTCCCGCCTCGGCGAGCTTCGCCAGCACCGCCGTGGTCACGCCGCCGGCGGTCTCGGTGAAGATGCCGGTGGTCTCGGCGAGCAGGCGGATCCCGGCGCGGATCTCGTCGTCGGTGACCGAGTCGACCGAGCCGCCGGTCCGGCGCGCGAGCTCGAGCGCGTAGAGGCCGTCGGCCGGGTTGCCGATCGCAAGGCTCTTGGCGATCGTGTCCGGGCGCTGAGGCTTGCAGACGTCCCAGCCCTCGCCGAACGCCTGCGGCCACCGGGCTGCAGCCGGCGGCCTGGGCGCCGTTGAAGGCCGGCAGCTCGCCGTCGACGAGGCCGAGCTCGATCCACTCCTCGAACCCCTTGCCGATCTTCGTGAACAGCGAGCCGGAGGCGATCGGGCAGACGACGCGGTCGGGAAGCGACCAGCCGAGCTGCTCGACGGTCTCGTAGGCGAGCGTCTTCGAGCCCTCGGAGTAGTAGGGGCGCAGGTTGACGTTGACGAACGCCCACGGCCGCGTCTCGCACAGCTCGGTGCAGAGCCGGTTGACGTCGTCGTAGTTCCCTCGCACGCCGACCAGCCGGGTCCCGTAGACGCCGGTGGCGAGCAGCTTCTGCTCCTCGAGGTCGGCGGGCACGAAGACGTAGGAGTCGAGCCCGGCGGCGGCGGCGTGCGCGGCGACCGCGTTGGCGAGGTTGCCGGTCGAGGCGCAGGCGACGGTCTCGAAGCCCAGCTCGCGGGCCTTGGCCAGCGCGACGGCGACCACGCGGTCCTTGAACGAGTGGGTCGGGTTGGCGGCGTCGTTCTTGATCCAGAGCTCGCCGAGGCCGAGCCGCTCGGCGAGGCGGTCGGCGCGAATCAGCGGCGTCAGCCCCGGCTCGCAGCGGATCGCGTGGGCGCTCGGCGAAGGGCAGGAAGTCGGCGTAGCGCCAGATCCCGCGCGGCCCCGCCTGGATCTTGCGCCTCGCCTCCGCCGGGTCGAGCGCCGGAGTGGTCGTAGGCGACCTCGAGCGGGCCGAAGCACTGCTCGCAGACGTAGCGGGCCTCGAGCGGATAGCCGGTACCGCACTCCTTGCACCTGAGCGCCTTCGGTGCCATCAGTGACTCCTTTCGGCTTCGCCGGATCGTCTACCTACGAAAAAGACCTCTGCCTGTTGCGAGCAGAGGTCCTGTGCCGGACTTCCACTCACATCTCCCAGGCTCTCTCACCTGCTGGAATTGGCACCTTCCTCCGGTCTTGCGACCTTCGGTGGTTGCCGGGGCTTCGTCGGGCCAGTCCCTCCACCCCTCTGGATGCAGCGGTTATGTGGGCGGAACTATAGCAACGTGCCTCGCGATGGCAAGCGGATCGCTGCCGGTGTGCCAGCGACTTGCGCCGCACGCGAGGTGCGTGGCGTACCCTGTCGAGTGAGGCCGATGAACGAGCCGACGAGCGAGACGAGCAACGATGCCGAGCCTTCCCAAGCCCAGGCTGCGCCGCCACCGCGGTGCCGAGCTCGTCGCGCCGCCTGAGCCGCGCGAGCGCCAGCCCGCAGGTCGAGACGATCCAGGCCTCGGGTCTGCGCTGGGTCAACATCGAGCAGCCGATCGCCGCTCGAGTGCGCCTGGCTCGAGGAGCAGTTCGACTTCCACCCCCTCGACCTCGAGGACGTGCTCTCGCGCAACCAGCGACCGAAGATCGACGAGTACCCGAGCTACCTGTTCATCGTCCTGCACTTCCCCGTCTTCGACCGCCAGGTCAAGCGCCTGAACGCGGGCGAGCTCGACATCTTCGTCGGCCGCGACTTCTTGGTCACGATCCCGAACACCCCGCTGCAGCCGATCTCCTACCTGTACGAGCGCTGCCGCCAGAAGCAGGAGCTGCGCGAGCAGCTGTTCTCGCGCGGGTCCGGGTACCTGCTCTACCGGATCATCGACGACGCCTTCGACTACTGCTTTCCGATGCTGCGCAAGATCGGCAACAAGCTCGACGCGCTCGAGGACGAGATCTTCGAGGAGAGCCGCTCGGAGGACATCGTCCGCGACATCTCGAACGTCAAGCAGGAGATCATCAACTTCCGCAAGGTGATCCGGCCACAGCGCAACGTGCTCCACGACCTCGAGAAGCTCGAGCAGCCGTTCCTGGCCCCGGAAGGGGGCGAGCTCGAGATCTACTTCGACGACATCTCCGACGCCCACGAGCGCATCTGGGACATGCTCGAGAACTACAAGGAGGTCGTCGTCGCACTCGAGGAGACCAACGAGTCCTACATCTCCCACCGCCTCAACGACATCCTCCGGGTGCTGACGGCGTTCAGCGTCATCATCCTGCCGTTGACCCTGATCGCGAGCCTCTGGGGCATGAACGTCGGCGTCCCCGGCGAGGGTGATCCGGACGACTTCTGGGTGATCGTCGGAGCGATGGCCGTGCTCCTGGTCGGGATGCTGGTCTACTTCCGCCGCCGCGGCTGGCTCTGACAGCGCGCATCGAGATCAGGCTGCAGCCGCGTGCCGCGCGGGACGAGATCGTCGGCAAGCGAGCGGGCCGGCTGCTCGTGCGGGTGACGGCGCCACCCGTGGACGACAGGGCCAACGTCGCGCTGTGCCGCTTGATCGCGAAACGGGCCGGGGTACCCCGGTCGGGAGTCCGGATCGTCGTCGGAGAGCGCTCGCGGGACAAGGTCGTCGAGATATCCGGACTCGAGGCGCGGCCGGTTTGGGCCGGGCCGGCCGGGCGGCGAGCCGAGCCGCATCCGTAGGATGCGTCGCTGTGGCCAGCGAGCGGATCTGGGCGCCCTGGCGCCTCGAATACATCAAGGACGCATCCAAGGACGACGAGCAGGAGTGCATCTTCTGCACCAAGCCGGCCGAGGGTGACGACGAGGCGAACCTGATCGTCCACCGGGGCGAGCGCTGCTTTGTGATCCTGAACCTGTTCCCGTACACGAACGGACATCTGATGGTGGCACCCTTCGAGCACGTCGGCTCGATCACCGACCTCGGCGCGGAGACCGTCGCCGAGATCATGAGCCTGGCCAAGCGGGGAATGCTGGCCCTGGAGGACAAGTACGCACCGCACGGCTACAACGTCGGCTTCAACCAGGGACGCGTTGCGGGCGCCGGCGTCGAGCACCACATCCACATGCACGTCGTTCCCCGTTGGGGCGGCGACACGAATTTCATGCCGGTGCTCGCCGACACCCGGGTGATGCCGCAGTCGCTCGAGCAGAGCTACGAGACGCTGCGGGGCGCCTTTGACTGACGGAAGAGCACCGGACACCTCCTCGGCTTCGCCTGCGGAGGTGGCGGGCGTCGACCCGGGGATCTTCAAGGCCTATGACGTCCGCGGGCTCTATGGGAGCCAGATGGACGGCGAGGTCAACTACCTCCTCGGCCGCGCCTTCGCCCGGGTGCTCGGCGACCTCCGTGGCAAGCCGGCCGCGGGGCTGCGGATCGGGCTCGGCCGCGACATGCGCCTGCAGGCGCCCGAGATGGCGCAGCGGCTTCGCGACGGGCTCATCGCCGAGGGCGCGACCGTGGTCGACGCCGGGATGGTCGGCACCGAGATGCTCTACTTCCTCGTCGGCTCGCGCGAGCTCGACGGTGGCGCGATGGTGACCGCGTCGCACAACCCCAAGGCCTACACGGGCGTCAAGTTGGTGCGCGAGGGTGCACTGGCGCTCTCGGGCGACGCCGGGATCGGCGAGATCCGCGATCTGGTACTCGCGGGGATGCCCGAGCCCCCGGGTGGAGGCAAAGTCGAGTCCACCGACGTCTACGAGGGTTTCCAGCGTCACGCGCTCTCCTTCATCGATCCCGGCGCGGTCAGACGGCTGAAGGTGGTAGTCGACGGCGGCAACGGGATGGCCGGCCCGATGGTCGGACCGCTGCTCGATCAGCTCGACCTCGACCTGGTCGAGACTTACTGGGTTCCCGACGGTGACTTCCCGGACCACGAGCCAAACCCGCTGCTTCCCGAGAATCGCCAGTTCCTGATCGACCGGGTGCTCGGCGAGGGCGCCGACCTCGGGATCGCCTGGGATGGGGACGCCGACCGCTGCTTCTTCATCGACGACACCGGGCAGTTCGTCGACGGCGATTTTCTCACCGCGCTGCTTGCGCAGCGGGTGCTCGAGCGGCGGCCGGGGGCGGTGATCCTCTACGACGTGCGCGCCAGCCGTGCGGTACCCGACACGGTCCGCGATCTGGGTGGGACCTCGTACCTCAACCGTGTCGGCCACGCCTTCTTCAAGATCGCAATGCGGGAGCGCGACGCGGCCTTCGGCGGCGAGGTCTCGGGCCACTATTACTTCCGGGACTTCTGGTGCGCCGACTCGGGCACCGTCCCGGCGCTCCTGGTGCTGGAGCTGCTGTCCGTTTCCGGCAAGCCGATGTCGGAGTTGGTCGGTGCGCTTCGCGAGCGCTACTTCATCTCCGGCGAGATCAACTCGGAGGTCGCGGATCCGGCCACCAAGATGCGTCAGTTGGCCGAGCAGCACCCAGAGGCCGAGATCGGCTTGCTCGACGGGGTCTCGGTCGACTACCCGGACTGGCACTTCAACGTCCGGCCCTCGAACACGGAACCGCTGTTGCGCCTCAACCTCGAGTCGCTCGTCTCGCGCGAGGACATGGAAGACAAGCGAGACGAGATCCTGGAGTTCATCCGCTCTTGACCGGAGAGGAGGCCCTGGAGCACGCCCGCAAGGCGGGCATCCACCGCCTGCGAATCCCGACTCCGTTCGCCGTCGGGCGCGTCAACTGCTACCTGCTCGACGACGACCCCCTGACCCTGGTCGACACCGGGCCGAACTCGGGCAAGTCGCTCGACGAGCTCCAGCATCAGCTCGACGCCCTCGGCCACGCCGTCGACGAGATCGAGCTCGTGGTGATCACCCACCAGCACCTCGACCACCTCGGCCTCGTCGACATCGTGGCGTCGAACTCGGGCGCCGAGGTGGCAGCGATCGACGTCGTGGTGCCGTTCGTGGAGAGCTATGGCGAGGACACCCGGCGCGACGATGAGTTCGCCGGCGGGCTGATGCTCCGTAACGGGATTCCCGAGGACGTCGTCGCGGCGCTGCGCAGCGTATCGGCGAGCTTTCGCGGCTGGGGCGCCGCCGCCAAGGTCACCCGCCCGCTCTCCGACGGCGAGCGGCTCGAGCTTCGCGATCGCACGCTCGAGGTTCAGCTCCGCCCGGGCCACAGCCCGTCGGACACCCTGTTCTGGGACGCCGAGCGCAAGATCCTGATCTGCGCCGATCACCTGATCGCCCACATCTCGTCCAACCCGCTGCTCTCCAGGCCGCTGGACGGGTCCGCGGAGCGGCCGAAGGCGCTGGTGACGTACCTGCGCTCGCTTGCGCGTACCCGCGCGCTGCCGGCCGAGATCCTGTTGCCCGGACACGGGGAGCCGATCACCGATCACGTGACGCTGATCGACGAGCGCTTCGCCTTCCATCGCCGTCGCGCCGAGAAGCTGCGCAAGCTGATCGCCGAGCGTCCGCGGACGGCGTACGAGCTCGCCCAGGAGCTGTGGGGCAACGTCGCCGTGACCCAGGCCTTCCTCACCTTGTCCGAGGTCGTCGGCCACGTCGACCTGCTGATCGACGCCGGGGTCGTGCGCGAAGCATCCGACGGTGAGGTCGTGCGCTTCGAGGCCACCGGCGTCGAGGCCGAGGTTAGGATCCCCGGGTGAGCGCCACGGCCCCCTCTCCCCCGCGCCCCGCGGCGGCCGCCAACGGGGGCGCGACCGCCTCGCGCCGGCAGAAGAAGCGGATGCTGGTCATCGTCAACCCGTACGCGACGACGGTCTCGGACCGGCTCAAGAACCTCGTCGTGTACGCGCTTCAGGGCCGCTACGAGGTCGAGGCGGTGATGACCGAGTCCCAGAACCACGCGACGGAGATCGGCCACGCGGCGCGCGACGGTGGCTACGACATCGTCGTTGCGTTCGGCGGCGACGGGACGCTGAACGAGATCGCCAACGGGCTGGCAGGCACCGACGTGCCGGTGACGATTCTCCCCGGCGGCTCGACAAACGTCGTCGCTCGCACGCTCGGGATCCCCAACGACGTCGTCGACGCGACCGAGCACCTGCTCGGCCTCGCAGACCGGTTCGAGCCGCGCAGGATCGACCTCGGGGTCGCCAACGGTCGCCGCTTCGTCTTCGCCTGCGGCTCGGGAATCGACGCGACCGCCGCGATGAGGGTCGACCAGCGACCAAAGCTCAAGGCGCGCGGCGGCCCTTACTTCTACTCCTGGGTCGCGCTCTCGTCGTTCTACACGCAGTACCTGCGCAATCCCGTCCGGATGCGACTCGAGGTCGGCGACCGGGAGGCCGAGGGCGTCACGGTGCTCGCCCAGAACTCGGACCCGTTCACCTACTTTGGAGGCCGCCCGGTCCGCGTCTGTGACGGCATCGCGATCGACGACGGGACGCTCGCGGTGGGGATCCTTCGCCGCGCAGCCCAGCGCGACATGGGCTCGATCATCACCCGGGTGCTCAGCGAGCGCCTGCGGGCGTCGCGTCACCGTCAGATCGAGCAATTCGACGACGTCACGTCGGCCCGCGTCGAGTCGATCTCACGCGACGATGCGGACGGGCTGCGGCCGTTTCCGGTCGAGGTCGACGGCGACTACATCGGCGCCCACACGGAGCTCGAGCTCGCGATCGATCCCGGAGCGTTGACGGTCGTTGTATGACGGCCGGCGACGTGCTCGGCTTCGCCCCCGCCGCCGCCGGGTATGCATAAGGACTGTGCCTTCTGCGCGATCGCCCGCGGCGAGGCGCAGGCCGAGGTCGTGTTCGAGGACGCGGTCTCGCTCGCCTTCCTCGACTTTAGACCGCTCTTTCCCGGCCACTCGCTGTTGATCCCCCGCGAGCACCACGAGACCCTGGCCGATCTGCCTCCGGACGGGGTCGGACCCTTCTTCACCGCCGCGCAGCTGCTCAGCCGCGCGGTCACCGAGGCGATGGGGGCGCAGGGCTCGTTCGTGGCGATCAACAACGTCGTCTCGCAGAGCGTCCCCCACCTCCACGTCCACGTCGTGCCCCGGGTTCGCAAGGACGGCCTGCGCGGCTTCTTCTGGCCGCGGCGAAAGTACGAGAGCGACGAGCACCTGGCCCAGACGGGGGCCGGCGTTCGCGCCGCTCTCGCCCGCCTGCGGTGAGCAGGTGTGGCGCTTGCCCCGCGCGGTCAGCGCGAGCGTCTGACCGGTGGGGCTCGACCCGCCTCGAAGATCGAGCGATTTGTCGAGTTATCAGCTCGTATGAGCCTGGGATTTGACCATCAGCGGCTCGCCTTGCCCAGCGCCGTGAGGATCGGGGTCGGCGAAAGGTCGCCGTTCAAGACACTGAAGTCGCCGGTCAGCTCCCAGCTCGCCGTCGCCGTGGGGTCGGGCAGCAGGCGGTAGAAGAAGACGGCTGCGGCTCCCCGTCGCCGCAGCAGCTTGAAGCCCTTCACCGAGGCGGCCGCCTGGTTGGGGAAGTATGCACCGTGAAAGCCGAGCTCGGTGACGTAGACCTTGGCCCCGCCCCCGTCGGCCTTGGCCTTGAGGTACTCAGCGCGTATGTCGCCGACCACATGCCTGCGGCGGTAGTTGTAGATGTTGATCCCCACCCCGACCTTCCTCGGCAGCGCCTTGTACAGCCGAGCCTGATATCGGCCGGCTCCCGGCACCGTCGGCGAGACGCAGGGGCCGATCACGCGAACGCCCGGGAGGGCTCGGCGGGCTGTCTGCACGATTGCGACCGTTTGCTCGACCGACAGACCTCCGCCGATGTTCTCGAGGTTCGGCTCAACCCACGCTTGCACCGCCCACAGGTCCCGGTAGCGGGCATGCAGCTCGCGAAGGAACGACTCCCACTCGCCCGGGTCGGGGGGCTCGAGCCCGGTGACCGTGAGCACGATGCGCTGGCCGCTCGCCCGGGCCGCGTTGACGGCCGCGTCGATCTCGGCCCAGCCGTGCGCCCGAACCATGGTCCAAAACACCGGGATGCGCGCGACCTTCGACGTGCCCTGGACCGCCGGGGCCGCCCGAGCAATGCTCGATGGCTCATCGGTGAACCCGAGTCGGGTCGCCTTCCCGGCCGCCAGGGCCTGGGAGGGGAGGGCAATCAGCGCCGCGAGCGCCGCGAGGCCGAGCGCGGCGCGCAGCTTCCTCACGCTCGCATCAGGTGCGTAGGTCAACGGAAACGGTCTCCTTCGTCGGCCTACGGGGTTAGCTGACGGGCTGGCGCTGAAAGAGCTTGCGCCCCCACCGCTGGTGCGGCGGGTTAGCCCCAAACAGGTGGTTCCCCCACTCCTGAGGCGCGTCTTACTGGAGCGCTCAGGATTCGGCTTTACCGGGGTTATCGAGTTCGAGAGGGTAACAGGAGCGGGGCCCGAGCTCGCCGGTGGCTCTCGCTCAGTGGTTCACACGCGCGAGCGCTGCCGCCGCGGCTTTGGCTGAGCCCTCAGGATTGCTCGAGCACGCTCGCCGCCCGATCGAGGCAGTCAGTCCGAGCGCGCGACGCAGTGTGGGCCCGTCGGGCCGTGTACCGCTGACGCCCCATGTCGTCAAACGTCCAGGCCCAGACCCATAGCGCCGACTGCTCCTCGGCGTCGAGGTGCTCGATCGCCTCGATCTCATCCTCGATCTTCTCGAACGCATAGCCGTGATCGAGCATCCACTCGACGCGTGGGCGAGCCTCTTGAACGGTGGTCACGGCCCCGACGCTACGCTCCGACACGCCAGCCCGAGCACGTTGATCGCGCAAACTGCGGCGCTTTCATCGGAAGGCGAGCGTCCTGAGACGCGATCCCTGAATCGCGCGTGAACCCCACCGGGGGCTAGCCGACGACCTTGAACTTGTCCTTCGCCGCGGATGGATCGACGTTTCCCGCGGCGTCTATCGCCCGGACCTTGAACTTGTGCTTGCCCGCGTCGAGGCGCTTGACCTTGCGCGGCGACGTGCACGCCTTGAACTTCTTCTTGTCGAGCTTGCACTCGAACGTCGAGTCGGGCTCCGAGGAGGTGAACTTGAACTTGACCTTGCTCTGGTCGAGCTTGTTCGGAGCGTCCTTGGTGATCGTGGTCTCGGGCGGGTCGGTGTCGGGTGGCAGGGGCAGGGCGTCGACGGCGATGCCGGATGGGCCGACGATGCCGCTGATGAAGCCCTGGTCGACGCCGGTTCCGTTCAGGTTGGCGCGGCCGATCGTGGTCGCCGCACCGTTGGCGCCGTTCGTCCAGTAGACATGGTTGGCGTCGACCGCCACAGTCTGCGGTTCGTCGGCGCCGCCGATGAAGCTCTGGTTGGCGCCGGTGCCGTCGATATTGGCGCGGCCGATCGAGCCACCGGCGTTGGCCCAGTAGACGTGGTCTGCGTCGACCGCGGGGCCGCCCGGGTTGCTGGCGCCCGTGATGAGGCTCGGGTTGGCGCCGGTGCCGTTGAGGTTCGCCCGTCCGATCGCGTTCGTGGAGTTGTCCGTCCAGTAGATGTGGCTCGCGTCGACCGCGACGCCGGTCGGCTTGACGGGATCGATGAAGCTTTGGTTGGCACCGGTGCCGTCGATGTTGGCCCGACCGATCGTGGTCGTGAGGGAGTTCGTCCAGTAGATGTGGTTGGCGTCGACCGCGAGGCCGTAGGGGCCGCTGGCCCCAGGGATGAAGCTGAGGTTGACGTCGGTGCCGTCGAGGTCGGCGCGGGCGATCGAGTTCGTGGCGCTGTTCGCCCAGTAGAGGTGGTTGGCGTCGACGGCGAGGCTGTACGGGTTGGCGCCGCTGATAAAGCTCTGGTTCGCGCCGGTGCCGTCGAGGTCGGCGCGGGCGATCGCGCTGCCGTTGTTCGCCCAATAGACGTAGGCCTCAGCCCGCGCGGCGAGGGCCAGGGACACGAGGCAGAGCGCAGACGCGACCGCCGCACGCCGCGATCGTCACGGCAGCGACTCACGCGGCGCAGATCGAGCATCGGTTGTTGCCTCTCCCTGGTTGCGGTTCCAGTCGAGCCTAACCCGGCCAGAGTCGCGGGTCAATGGCAGGGGCGGAGGCCCTCAGGCGTCCGAAAGCGACTAGTACCAGCGGAACTCGACGCCGATATCGGCGAACTCGGCGTAGCGGCGGCGGTTGAAGAAATGCGGGACCGTGCCGGCGACGAACCGCTCGGCGGGCCGCCACAGCGACACCCAGCCGAGGACCAGGATCCCCTGCGAGACTCCCTCGACGATCACGTCCTCGCTCAGCCTGTCCAGCGCCGCGGACACGACGATGCAAGCGAACAGCAACGCGACCCCGAGTCTGGCGGCGATCATCTCGCTGCGCGGCAAGGGATCAGCTACCCGAAGCGGCCCGGAAGCGGCGCGCAGGCTGGAGTTGATCGTCGCGCGCAGGGCGCCCTCGTCGGCGCCCGCCCGCTCATGCTCGGGCGCCCACACGGTCAGCACATCCGGCGGCTCGTCGCGCACCCATTCCCATTCGTCGAGCAGGTGGTTGCGCACCTCCGCCGAGAGGACCCGTTCCGCGACCGGCGCCGAGTCGAGTGGATAGAACAGCGATTCGAGCGTATCGAGGCGGATCGCGAACCGGGAACCGGGCCGCGAGCTGGTCCGTAAGGGGTCGCCCGCCGCTGCCTCAGCCATCGGGGCCGTCCTCGAGCGGGGTGAGGTCGGGCACACCCCCATCCCAGACGGCGTTCGGCGCCGGCGCCGGGTAGGTATCGGTGATCCCACGGTCGTCGGCCCCCGCCCGGCGCGTGTGGCGATACCAGCGGTGATACAGCGGCGAGGCGAGCACGGCGAGCCCGGTCAGCACGGCGAGCCCGGCGAGCAGCCACAGGTGGCTGCGAAGCGGCCCACCGTCGCCCTCGACCAGCGTGGCGGCGCCGGCGAGCACGATCGAGAGCGCGATCCCGCTGTAGTAGTCGAGTGGGAAGCGCCAGATCCACGGAACCTCGAACCACCACACGTTGCCGCGCCGGAAGCGCTTCACCGTGTAGGCCGGGTTGTTGACGAACCAGAGGTAGTCCCAGACCACCGCCAGCGCGAAGTAGATCGCGAGCTGGCCCAGCTCGGCGCTCAGACTCCAGTCGAGCCCGAAGCCGAACGGGAGATGCAGGATCACGAGCGGGATCGTGAACGCGAACACGTGGTAGCCGGTCAGCGGCCGGTGTCCCATGAACCAGCCGTAGACCTTGCCGACCCGGCCGCGCTTCAGGTACCAGGTCGGCAGCCGCTCGACCCAGCCGTGCCCGCCCTCGACCTCGATCTCGATCCCGGCGAGGCCGAAGGCCCAGAGCCAGAGCAGCAGGATGCGGCTGAGGTCGAGCTCGTCCATGATCGCCGAGCGAGGCTAGGTACCCGGCCGGACACCACCGTGGCGTGGCGAGCGGGTTCCCGCTAACCGCTGCGGACGTCGTTCGCCGACCGGTAGCCGACGTTGTGGGCGACCAGGCCGAGTCCGTCGATGGCGCGGAACGCGGCGGGCTCGAGCCTGCCGCCGAGCAGGTGCGAGACGACGTCGCGGACGGCGCCGACGAGCCCGCCGACCAGGGGCCACCGTGGCGCCGCCCCGGGGTGGCGCTCGTTGAGCCAGCGGGCGCCCGCGCCGTAGCGCGCGATCATGCTCAGGAAGGAGACGAGGTCCTCGCGGTGGCGGTGTTCGACCCGCGCCTCGGGGCGCTGCCCCAGGGTCCAGCCGGCACGGTGCATCCGCCAGCAGAACTCGACGTCGCCGGCGGAGCGGATGCCCTCGACGAAGCCGTCGAGCTGGTCGTAGGTGGCGCGGCGGATGAGCAGGTTTCCGGTGGCCGCCGCGACCCCGGCGGATCCGTGCACACCCTCGGACTGATCGAGGAAGTTGCGGTCGCGGGCGTAGCGTGCCAACAGCCCGTCTTGCTCGACGACGCCGACGATGCCTCCGGCGACCGCCCCGCATCGCGCCGGAATCGGCTCGGCGAAGAAGCGGTCGAGCAGGTCCGCCACGGGGACGCAGTCCGCGTCCACGAACAGGAGCCAGTCATTGGCGGCGCACGCGGCGCCCGCGTTTCGTGCGTGGTAGGAGGAGCGCTCGTGGTTGGCCGCGATCACGCGCGCGGTTCCCGCCAGCTCCGCGGCGGCGGCGCCGTCAGCGGTGTTGTCGGCGACGATCAACTCGTCACCGTCGCGGAGCTTCAGAGCGCGCGAAGGCGCGTTTCGTTCGCGCCGCGTAAGCGTCGTCGCCGTGGAACGGCACGACGAGGCTGACCGCCGGCCGGCTCGCGCCAGGCGCCTCAACAGCGGCGCGATTCGGCTTCGCTTCGCTTCGCCTCAATCGGTCGGGGTGACGCGGTAGGCGTCGAAGACCGCTTCGAGGCCACGGAGGCGGCTGACGCACGCCTTCAGCTGCTGGGAGTCACCAACCTCGACCACGAAGCGGTTGCGGACCATCGGGTGCTTGGTCGAGCAGTTCGCCTCGAGAATGTTCACGCCGGCCTCCGCGAAGGTCCGGGAGAGGTCCTCGAGCAGTCGAGTGCGATCCCAGGCGTCGACCTGCAGCTCGACCCGGTAGGAGGTCGCGTTGTCGCCGGCCCAGGAAACGTCTGTGAACCGTTCGGGCGCCTTCATCAGCGCCTCGACGTTGCGGCAGTCGTCGCGATGGATTGTGATCCCGCGACCGAGCGAGACATAGCCGACAATCTCATCACCGGGCACAGGCCGGCAGCACTTCGCCAGCCGCACGACCACGTCGTCGACCCCCTCGACCTTGATCCCGTAGCTCGACGCGTCCTGGGTTCGGCGCTGGCGCTCGTCGCGACCCTCGAGCACGCCCGCCAGCCGGGCCTCGTTCTCGTCGCCGGCGACCGCGTCGCCCGCCTTCAGGCGTTGCATCACCTTGTTGACGACCGTCTTCGCCGAGATCTTCGACTGGCCGAGTGCGATGTAGAAGTCGTCAGCCTTGCGGAAGCCCATCTCGCGGGTCAGATCGGCGAGTAACGGCGAGCCCGCGATCCGTTGCGGGGGGAGGCCCGCCTTGCGCAGCGCGGTATGGAGCTGCTCGCGCCCGCGGTGCTCGGCGTCCTCGCGGTGCTCGCGCTTGAGGAAGGTGCGGATCTTGTTCCGCGCGCGGGTCGTCCGCACCAGGGCCAGCCAGTCACGCGACGGGCCGCGCTCCTGCTTCGAGGTCAGGATCTCGACGATGTCGCCGCTGTTCAGCGAGTAGTGCAGCGGGACGATCTTGCCGTTGACCTTCGCGCCGACGCAGCGGTGACCCACGTCCGTGTGGACGGCGTAGGCGAAGTCGAGCGGGGTCGAGCCGGCCGAGAGGTTCTTGACCTCGCCCCTGGGAGTGAAGACGAAGACCTCGTCCTCGAACAGGTCGACCTTGAGGGCCTCGACGAACTGGGTCGGATCGGCCTCTCCCTCGGCCTCGAGAAGCTGGCGCAGCCAGGTCATCTTCTGGCGCTCGGGGTCCCGTGCGCCCTGCGTGCCCTCCTTGTAGATCACGTGTGCCGCGATCCCGTACTCCGCCGTCTCGTGCATGTCGGGCGTACGGATCTGGATCTCCAGCGGCCGGCCCTCGGGCCCGATCACCGTTGTGTGCAGCGCCTGGTAGAGGTTCAGCTTCGGGGTCGCGATCAGGTCCTTGAAGCGCCCCGGGAGTGGCTTCCAGATCGAGTGGATGATCCCGATCGCGCCGTAGCAGTCCTTGACCGAGGCGACGATCACCCGCATCGCGGTCAGGTCGTAGATCTCGTTGAACTCGCGGCCCTTCTTGGTCATCTTCGAGTAGATCGAGTAGAAGTGCTTCGCCCGGCCCGAGATCTGCGCCTCGATCCCAACCTTCGCCAGCTCGTCGCGCAGGAACCCCCCAGCGTCGGCGACGTAGTCCTCGCGCTCGACCCGCTGCTGGGCGACGAGCCGCTTGATCTCCTCGTACTTGCGCGGATGCAGTCGCTGGAACGAGAGGTCCTCGAGCTCCCACTTGATCGCGTGGATCCCGAGCCGGTGCGCCAGCGGGGCGTAGATCTCGAGCGTCTCGCGGGCCTTCTCGATCTGCTTCTGCTTCGGCAGCGCCTCGAGCGTGCGCATGTTGTGCAGGCGATCGGCGAGCTTGATCAGGATCACGCGCACGTCCGTGGCCATCGCCACCATCATCTTGCGATAGTTCTCCGCTTGGTGCTCGTCGCGGCTCTGGAACGTGATCCCGGTCAGCTTGGTCACCCCGTCGACGAGCGCGGCGACTGGTTCGCCGAACAGGTCGCGGACCTCGTCGAGGCTGGCCGAGGTGTCCTCGACCGTGTCGTGTAGAAGCGCGGCGCACAGCGTCTCGGTATCGAGGCGCAACCCGGCGCAGATCTTCGCCACCTCCACCGGGTGGGTGATGAAGTCCTCTCCGGACTTTCGCCGCTGGTCCGTGTGGCGCTCGCAGGCGAAGGCAAAGGAGCGCTCGATCGCCTCGCGATCTAGCCCATCCTCGCCACCCGAGGTGTACTCACCGATCACCGCCGAGAGGTCGCCGAGCAGCACCCGCTCATCCGCGCTCAGCCCCTTGGTGATGCTGTTGATCGGCGCCGCGGTCCCCTGCGACCGATCAAACGCGCCCACTCGCGTGTGGCCGCGCCGGTCAACCGGCGCCGGCGCGCCTTCGCCGGCGGTCCGTTGGTCTAGCTCGGTGTCTGTCTTCGGCTCAGGAATCGCTTGCCGTCCTCGTACCGGTCGCGGTAGGCCAAGAAGGCCGCGGATCGGTCCAGATCCGCCCCCTCCGAGGATACGACCCCGAGCCGGCGAGCATCGCCGGATCGCTCCCAGCTCACCAGCCCGAGCTCGGCCAGCACGCGGCTCGAACGCGCGGCGACCTCGGGCGCGAGCGGGTGGCTCCGCCCCTGGCCGCAGAGCACCTCCCGAGCCAGCGCAGCCTCGAGGGCCGGCGTTAGCTCGGAGCGCGCTCGGAGCGCCCGGAAGGTGCGCGCGAGCCAGGCGCGCAAAGGCCATTCCTCGGCGTGGACGCGCAGCGCGAACTCGGCCTCGGCGCGGCCGTGCAGTCGGTGCAGATAGCCGCTGCCGGCGGCGCAGAGCCGGTCGAGGTGCTCGAATGGCGCCGGGTCGATGATCACCACCTGATCGAATCGGGTCGGGAGCGCCGGGTCCCTGGCGAGTGCAGCCCAGTCCGCGAGCACGACGCCGGCGCCCGCCGTGGTCACCCGGGCCTCCGCCGCCGCCGTGTACCCGTCGGGCAGCCGGGTCGAGACCAGCGCCAGCTCGCCGCCACCGAACCGCGCCGGGCGCGCCGCCCGCTCGACCAGCTCGCGACGCCGAATCGCGTCGGCGCACACCGCCAGGACCACCTCGCCGCTCGAGGCGAGCGCGGCGATCGTCGCAACGCCCGAGGCGCCGCGCCGGTCGATCTCCTCCCGCTCGCCGCCTGCGCTCGCCGCTTCCGGCGGCCACTGGGCGAGGTCAGCCGCCGCCTCGGCGTCGTGGCGACGCCAGAACTCGGCGCCTCCGATCTCTTCCTCGGGCCGATCCTCCGCCGCCGGAGAAGCCGATGCCGGTGGCGGGTACAGCTCGCCGAGGACCACTCTCGGCTCGACCGCGCCGTTCCACTGGTTGAGCTCGAGCCTCACCGAGACGTCGACCGGCCCCGATCTCTCGAGCCCTGCCAGGCGGCCGTCGACCCCAAAGGCGACCCCGAGTGCACGGTTGCTGCCGCTGCGAAGGCTGAAGCGCGCGTGTCGGTCCCCCTCCCCCATCGGCCGCACGTCTGCGACGCTGGCGCCCGGAACCAACAACCTCACGCCTGGGTTGCCGTTGCCGAATGGCGCCAAGCGAGTCAGCTGCTCGGCCACCTCCTGGCCGAGGCTCTCGCCGCCGACGATCGCATCGACGGCCTCGGTGCGCACGCGGGCCGAATCGGGCATCGTCGCCGCCACCCGCTCCCCGAACGCCTGCCGGAAGCCCTCGATCTGCTCCGCCCTGATCTCGAGCCCCGCGGCGGCGCGGTGACCGCCGTACCGCTCGAGGTGAACGGCGCAGCCGTCGAGTGCGGACAGCAGATCGAAGCCGGGCACGCTCCGTCCCGAGCCGCGGCCGTGGCCCTGCTCGTCGAGGCCGATCACGACGACCGGGCGGAAGTGGCGCTCGACCAGGCGCGAGGCGACGATCCCGACCACGCCGGGGTGCCAGCCCTCGCCGGCGAGCACGAGCCCCGCCGCGTCGGCAAGCTCCTCCGGCAGCTCGGCCCGGGCGCGCTCGGCTCCGCTGAGGACCTCGGACTCGACCTGGCGCCGCTCCCGGTTCGCCCGCTCGAGCTCGGCGGCGATCTCCCCGGCGCGGCTCTCGTCGTCGCTCAGCATCAGCTCGACCGCGGCGTCGGCGCGGTACAGGCGGCCGGCGGCGTTGATGCGCGGCCCGAGCCGGAAGGCGAGATCGCCCTCGTCGAGGTGCTCCGGGAGCACCTTCGCCGACGCCATCAGCGCCCGCAGGCCGACGCGGCGCGCCCGGCGCGCCTCGGCGAGCCCGCGGCGGACGAGCGCGCGGTTCTCCCCTCGCAGCACCACCAGGTCGGCGACCGTCGCAAGCGCCACGAGGTCGAGCTCGCCCTCGACCGCGTCGGCGCCGCGCAGGGCGACCGCGAGCTTGTAGGCGACGCCGGTGCGCACAGAGCTCGGCGCACGGGTAGCCGGACACGACCGGGTGCAGGATCGGGCAACGGGGCAGGTCCTCGCCGGGCTGGTGGTGGTCGGTGACGATCACCTCGAGCCCGGACCGCAGCGCCGCCTCGACCTCGGCGACCGAGCCGATTCCGCAGTCGGTCGTGATCAGCAGCGAGGTGCCGCGCGCAGCGAGCTTTGCGACCGTCGACTCGGTGAGCCCGTAGCCGTCCTCGAGCCGGCCGGGGATCAGCCAATCGCAGTCGGCGCCGAGCTCGCGCAGCGTGCGCACGAGGATCGAGGTGGACGAGACGCCGTCGACGTCGTAGTCGCCGTGCACGGTGATCCGGCGTCCCGCCGCAATCGCCTCCCCGATGCGGCTCGACGACCTCGCCCATTGCCTCGAACAGGAACGGATCATGGTCGTCGGGCGCGTCGAGGAAGGCCCGCGCCTGCTCGACCGTCCGGTAGCCGCGCCGGACGAGCGTCACCGCGACGGGCTCGACCAGCTCGAGCTCGCGCATCAGCGCTCGCGCCTCGGCGTAGTCGTAGGGCTCGAGCGTGAACGAATGGGCGGCGTTTTCCGTCACGCCCCCAAGCTAGGACGACGGAAGGACGGAATCGCCCCCTCGACCTCCGCAACGAGCGGGTGCGGCGTGGCCGTGACGGACCCGAACGTCCCACACGCACCGCTATGGGAGTCCGTCCGCGACGTTAGGTGGGCGGGAGCGGGAACGCTTGCGGGCAGCGAGCTAGACCGAACTGCGTCGAATTCCGTCCACCCCCCGGATGGAAACTGACGCAGTTCGTGGGTCAGGCGAGCTCGGCGGCGGCGGCGTCCTCCTGGCGGACGCCGATCGCGTACATGGCCGCAACGCCGAGCAGGGTGCCGGGGATCGCGAACAGCACGGTCTCGATCCCGGTCTCGCCGATTCCAGCACCGGTGGCGATCTGTCCGAGCGCGCCGGTGATCATCGCGCCGGTCGACGGCGCCGATCAGGGCGCCGACGATCCCGGCCCAGAAGCGGTCGGGGAGAAAGACGGTGAAGTGCCACAGGGCGACCCCGGTGGTGAACCAGACCAGAGCGGCCATCAGCGGGCCCTCCCATGCTTTCGGCGCCGCCGCGACTGCTTCTTGCGCGACGCGGGCCGCTGGGCGCGCTCAACGCCCGGATCCGGGCGCCCCGGGACCGCGGCGTCGGGCTCCGCCGCGGTCGGCTCCGCCGGCGCGGGGCGCTCGACCGGTGGCTCGGCCAGCGCCACCGGGGCCTCGGCAGGGAGCGTCGGCGCCTGCGGGTGCGCCGCGATCGCCGTCCGCCTCGGCACTCGCGGCCGCGCTGGGGATGTGGCGTTCGGCCTCGTCGATGCGGGCGACGACGTTCTGCTCTGGGAAGGTGGGCACGTAGCCCATCGCCTCCGTGATCCGGGCGCGGCGCGAGCGGTAGGCGGGCTCGCGCTCCTTCCACTCGGTCAGCACGGGCGAGGCGATGAAGATCGACGAGTAGGTGCCGGAGGCGACCCCGATCATCATCGCGAAGGCGAAGTCGCGCAGCGTGTCGCCGCCGAAGATCAGCAGCACGCCGATCAGGAACACGGTCGACAGGCCGGTGATCAGCGACCGCGTCAGGACCTCGCTCATCGAGCGGTTGACGATCTGCGAGAACGCCGCACGCGGCATCCGCGGCACGTTCTCGCGGATGCGGTCGAAGACGATGATCGTGTCGTACATCGAGTACCCGAGGATGGTCAGGAAGGCCGCCACGGTGGCGCTGGATCACCTCCGCTCCGACGATCGCGTAGACACCGCCGGTGATCAGGATGTCGTGGATCAGGGCGATCATCACCGGAATCGCGTACTTGGCCTCGAAGCGAATCGCCACGTAGGCCGAGATCACGAGCAGGCAGAAGACGATCGCGATCAGCGCCGAGCGCGCGATCTGCTCGCCGAAGGTCGGCCCGATCGAGGTCGAGTCGAAGCTCGCGTCTCCGGCCTCGAAGTCCGAACGCCTTCTCGAGCAGCGGCGCGACCGTGGCGGACCTGACTCGGCGGGATCTTCGCCTGGATCTGAACCACGTTGGCGCCGAAGTCGGGGTTCTCGGTCTCCTGGATCTTGGCCGAGCCCGCCCCGTCGATCCCGCCGTCGACGAGCGCGCTGCGGATCTCGTCGACCGACGCCGGCTGCGACAGCGCTGCCTGGATCCGGGTGCCCGACTCGAAGTCGATGCCGAAGTTGAGCTGCTTGGTGGCGAAGGCGATCGCGCCGATCGCCAGGATCGCGCCGGAGATCGAGAAGAACCACCTCGACGCCCGGTGAAGTCGAAGTTCCACTCGTGCCCCTCACCGCTCGCGCCGAGGAAGCTCGGGCGAGCGCAGGATCGGCGAGCGCCCGAGCAGCCCGAGCACCGCCTGGGTGAACAGGACCGCGGTGAACAGCGAGACGATCGTGCCGATGCCGAGCGTGAACGCGAAGCCCTTGACGCCGGCGGTCGCGAGCACGAAGAGGATGAACGCCGTGAGCAGGGTGATCACGTTCGCGTCGATGATCGTCGCGATGCCCTTCTTGTATCCCTCGGAGATCGCCGAGAGCATCGAGCGCCCGGCCCGGATCTCCTCCTTTATTCGCTCGAAGATGACGATGTTCGAGTCCGCCGCGACGCCGATCGTGAGGATCAGGCCGGCGATCCCCGGCAGCGTCAGCGTGATCGGGATCAGCTTGATGAGGGCGAAGAAGAAGACCGCGTAGACGGCGAGCCCGAGCACCGCGATCACGCCGAGGAAGCGGTAGTAGACGAGCAGGAAGATCAGGACGATGAGCAGGCCGACGATCCCGGCCTTGAGGCCCTGGTCGAGCGCCTGCTGGCCGAGCGTCGCCGAGACGGTGCTCTGGCTGATCAGCGCGAGCTTGATCGGCAGCGCGCCGATCTGCAGGACGCTCGGCCAGGTCCTGGGCCTCCTGGACGCTTCGAAGCTGCCCGAGATCTGGGCGCCGGTGCGGCCGTCGATCCCGTCCGGGTTCTCCTTGAAGTTGATGATCGGCCGCGAGACATCTGGCCGTCGAGGACGATCGCGAAGTCTCGGAGAACTGGGCGGCGGCGTCGGTGTCGGCCGTGCTGGCCGGTGAGCCGGTGGCGTTGAAGTAGGCATCCTGCCCCGCAGGGCGATCTCGCGGGTGACCTCCTGGAACGCGGCCCGGCCGCTGTCGGTGAAGTCGAAGGTGACGTTGGGCTGGTTGGTCGTCGGGTCGAAGTTCTGCTCGGGGTTGCGTGATGTCGTCGCCGGACAGCGCCGGGCGATCGTTGAGCACGAAGAACTGCGAGTTGCCAGCGTCGACTCGTCGACGTCGGCTGTGGCCGGGTCGTCGACCGGCTTCTCCTCGACCACCACCGTTCCCTGGGGGACCGCGATCACGCGCGAGTTCGGCGGCTTCTTGCCGCCGAACGGCAGGTAGAGATCCTGGCGCGTCTCCGACGGCTCGCCCAGCGGCTCGAGCGTGTCCTCGTCGAACAGGTAGTAGGTCGGGCCGTTGGTCGTGCAGGTGTCCTGGAGCACTCCGGCTTGCGCTTCGATGCCACCTCGACCGCGTCGATAGAGCCGGTGTGTAGGGCCGCTGCCGCCGGATCGGTGACGTCCGGGTTGAGCGGGATCACGTTCGGCTCGAAGTCGTAGAAGTAGAGCTGGGCGGTGGTCCCGATGCTGGTCGATCGCCGGCTCGGTGTCCTGGACGTCGGGCAGCCCGACCTCGATCTGGTCCGTGCCGAGCCGCGAGATCTCGGGCTCGGAGACGCCGAGCGTGTCGACGCGCTCGCGGATGATCTCGATCGCCCGGTCGATGTCCTCGGGCTGAACGTCGGGCACCTGGGGCGTCGCCCGGCCCTGGTAGACGAGCTCGGTGCCGCCGCGAAGGTCGAGGCCCTCGACGGTCGGCTTGGTCGCGATCACCCACGCCGAGCCGGCGAGCAGCGCGAGCACCAGCGCGAGGACGATCAGGTTGCGGCGGCGGTTTGTCATCGCGAGATCCGCCGGCTACTCCGGCGTCAGCACGAGCAGCATGCCCCCGTCGTCATCGTAGGCGGGGAAGACGTCGGCGACCGCCTTCGCCGGCAGATCACCCTCGGCGTTCACCGCCACCCGCTTGCCGAGCGAGCGCACCCCCCACTCGAGCGTCGTCTCGATCGGGTCGGTGATGCCGTCGTCGTCGGTGTCGGCGGTCTCCCCGCCGTCGCCGGGGTCGATCCACTCGAGACCGAGCACCTCGTGGACCGGGCGGCCGATCACGTGCTCGTCCTTGAGGCCGGTGAGCTCGAAGCCGTTGCGGCCGACGTCGAGCAGGCGCCCCTCCTGGTCGCAGATGAAGAAGGCCGCGTCGGGCGCCGGGTAGTAGTCGTCGAGGAGCTCGAAGAGGAACGGGGCCCCGCACTTCGAGCAGCCCTTCGGGCGCGCGACAGTCCGCGGTGCGCTCGCCCGGACAGCTCCCGGTTGCCGCAGTTCGGGCAGATGAAGAAGGGCACGGCGGAAGGCTAGTAACGGGCGCGCCGCGGCTAGAACAGGCTCGCGGCGCCCTCGGGCACCGGCAGGCCGAGGTGCTCGAACCCGCGCTCGGTGATCACCCGGCCGCGCGGCGTGCGCTTGATGAGGCCCTGCTGGAGCAGGTAGGGCTCGTAGACGTCCTCGATCGTGTCCTGCTCCTCGTCGACCGCCGCGGCGAGCGTCGAGAGGCCGACCGGGCCGCCGGAGAACTTGCCCGCGATCGTCGTCGAGGATCGCGCGGTCGTGGCGGTCGAGGCCCGCGCGTCGACCTCGAGCAGGCCGAGCGCCTCGCGCGGCGACCTCGCCGGTGATCACGCCCGGCGCCGCGCACCTCGGCGAAGTCGCGCACCCGCTTCAGCAGCCGGTTCGCGACCCGCGGGGTGCCGCGCGAGCGCTCGGCGATCGCCCGCTCGCCCGCCGGCCTCGATCTCGACCCCGAGGATCCCGGCGGAGCGATGCACGATCAGCGCCAGGTCGCCGGCGTCGTAGTGCTCGAGGCGGTGGCAGACGCCGAAGCGGTCGCGAAGCGGCGTGGTCAGCAGCCCGGCGCGGGTGGTGGCGCCGACGAGCGTGAACGGCGGCAGGTCGAGGGTCACGGTCCGCGCGCCCGCCCCCTGGCCGAGGACGACCGGGAGGCGGCGGTCCTCCATCGCCGGATAGAGCGTCTCCTCGATCGCCCGGTTCGAGGCGGTGGATCTCGTCGATGAAGAAGACCGAGCCCGGCTCGAGCGCGGTCAGGAAGGCGGCGATGTCGGCCTTGCGCTCCAGCGCGGGCCCGGCCGTCTGGACGATCGGGACCTCGAGCTCGGCGGCGATGATGTGGGCGAGCGAGGTCTTGCCGAGCCCCGGGCGGCCCGGCGAGCAGGACGTGGTCGAGCGGCTCGCCGCGCCGCCGCGCGGCCTCGATGAAGACCTCGAGCTGGGCGGTGACCTGCTCCTGGTTGACGAAGTCGGCGAGGCCGCGCGGGCGAAGCGAGCGGTCGAGCTCGTCCTCGCCGCCGGCGAGCCGGACGTCGGCGAGTCGGCTCCTCGCATCGTCGCCGATGGCGCCGGGTCCGATCCGTCGGCCCGCTCGATCCCCGGGTCGCGGCGCGATGCTCACGTCGCGCCCCGCTGCGTCGCCGGCGCGGCGCAGCGCCGCGCCGATCAGCTCCTCGGCGCGTCTCGCCCTCGGCGCCGTCGAGCAGCCGCTCCGGCCTCGGCCAGCGTGTAGCCGAGGTGCATGAGGCCGTCGCGGGCCAGCGACCGCGGGTCGTCGTCGGGCTCGCCGGCGATCGCCGGAAGCGCCGTCCTCGAGCTCGCCGGCGACCTTCTCGCGCAGCTCGACGATCACCCGCTCGGCGGTGCGCTTGCCGACCCCCGGCACGGCCTGGAAGCGCTTCGCGTCGCCGGCGGCGATCGCCCGCAGCAGCTCGCGCGGGGCGCCGCCGGAGAGGATCGCGATCGCGACCTTGGGGCCGATGCCGGAGACCGAGGTCAGGTGCAGGAAGAGGTCGCGCTCCTCCTCGCTGGCGAAGCCGTAGAGCGACAGCGAGTCGTCGCGGGCGACGAGGTGGGCGTGCAGGGTCGCCTGCTTGCCGCGGGCGGGCACCGACTTCAGGGTCTCGGCGGAGACCGTGAGCCGGTAGCCGACGCCGGCCGACTCGATCACGACGTGATCGGGACGGCGAACCAGAACCTCGCCGCGGACCGAGGCGATCATCCGACGCCGGACCTCGCGGCCGCTCGGCGCCGCGAGCGCGTCCGCGGGCCGGCGCGTGGCCCGCGTGGCAGATCGCGACCGCGAGCGCGTCGGCGGCGTGGTCGGACTCGCGGAGGTCGCGGCAGGCCGAGCAGGGCGCCGACCATCCGCTGGACCTGGCGCTTGGTCCGCCGCGCCGGTGCCGCAGACCGACATCTTCACGGCCTGCGGCGTGTAGTCGAAGCAGGGGATCCCGGCCTGGGCGGCGGCCAGCATGCGCGACCCCGCGCGCCTGGCCGACCGCGATCGCCGAGCGCACGTTCTTGCCGAAGTAGACGCTCCTCGAGCGCCACCGCCGACCGGCTCGTGCCAGTCGATCAGCTCGTCGAGCGCGGCGTGGATGCGGGCCAGCCGGCTCTCGAGCGGCTCGTCCGGCGGCGACCTCGATCACGCCGCCGTCGATGGCGCTCATCTGCCCGCCGGCCACGCGCACGACGCCGAAGCCCGTGTTCGCGACGCCCGGGTCGATGCCCATGACGACGATCATGGGTATTGATTCTGGCCCGGCCCCGGATGCCTCCCGGCACCGCCGGCCTCGCTCCGCCCCGTTGGTCCCGAGCGGCAGGCCTCTGCCCGCTCGAGCAGCGCCTCGGCGGGATGTCGAAGTTCGCGTGCACGGCCTCGACGTCGTCGTGGTCGTCGAGCGCCTCGATCAGGCGGATCAGGGCGTCGGCCTCGCGCCTCCTGCGACCTCGACCACGCTCTTCGGCTCCATGGTCAGCTCGGCCGACTCGATCTCGACCCCGGACGACTCGAGCGCCTCGCGCACCGCTGCCAGGTCCTCGGCGCTCGCAGGTCACCTTGAGGACGTCGCCGTCGACGCGCGACGTCCTCGGCGCCGGCGTCGATCGCGGCGATCAGGTCGTCCTCGGAGTAGCGCTCGGCGTCGACCAGCACCACGCCGCGCTTCTCGAACTACCCAGGCCACCGATCCGGGCTCGCCGAGGCTGCCGCCGTGCTTGTCGAAGGCGTGGCGGATCTCGGCGCCGGTGCGGTTGCGGTTGTCGGTCAGCGCCTCGACCAGGATCGCGGCGCCGCCGGGACCGTAGCCCTCGTAGACGACGCGCTCGATCTGCTCGTCGTCGCCGCCCGCGCCCGTCCCGCGGTCGATCGCCCGCTGGATGTTGTCCTTGGGCATCGAGTAGCTCGCGCGCCTTCTCGATCGCCGCCGCCAGGGTGAAGTTCGCGTCCGGGTCTCCCCCGCCCTCGCGCGCGGCGATCGTGATCGCGCGCGCGAGCTTCGTGAACAGCTGGCCGCGCCGCGCGTCGGTGGCGGCCTTCTTGTGCTTGATCGAGGCCCACTTGGAGTGGCCGGACATGGGCCTGATCTTAGGGTCCAATCGTCGACGAAGCGGGCCGCGGCCGAACCCCCGGTCCGGCCGCGGCACTGCGTCGGCATCCCATCCATGGCGCCGATCTCTGGTACCACCTCGCCCCTGGCGCAAGGCTCAGAGCGATGTCGCGCTCGGTCGACAACAGACACGGGCGGCCGAAGTTGCGGCCGGACCGCTGCGCAGATCTAGACCAGCGAAGCTTGCCGTCCTCCTGCAGCAGCTCGCCGTCGACCTCGATCCGGCCGCCGCGGCGCAGGTCGCAGACCATGTCGGTGTGGACGGCGCTCTCGTTGTGCCCGCCGCACTCCGGGTAGCTCGCGCCAACCGCCAGGTGCACGGTGCCGCCGATCTTCTCGTCGAGCAGGACGTCGCGGGTGCCGCGGTCGATCCCGTAGTTGGTGCCGATCCCGAGCTCGCCGAGACGGCGGGCGCCCGTCGTCGGTGTCGAGCAGGCTGATCAGGAACTCCTCGCCGCGCTCGGCGCTCGCGTCGACGACCTTGCCGGCCTCGAAGCGGAGCCGCACTCCCGAGCCACCTCGCGCCCGCCGATCATCGGCCGGCAGGTGAAACGACACCTCGCCCTCCACCGAGTCCTCGATCGGCGCCGGTGAAGAACTCGCCGTCGGGCATGTTGCGCTCACCGTCGCAGGCGATGAACTGCCGCCCGGCGACGCCGAGCTTGATGTCGGTGCCCGGCGCGGTGACGCGGACCTCCTCGTGGCCCTCGATCCACTCGGCCAGCCGGTTGCACTCCTCGGAGGCGCGCTCCCAGGCGCCGAGCGGGTCGGGCGTCGTCGGCGAGGCAGGCGCGGAAGTAGAAGTCCTCGAAGTCGCGCAGGCTCATCTCGGCGTCGGCGGCGTAGCCGTTGGTCGGGAAGAGCGTGTAGACCCAGCGGTGGCGCGCCCTCGGCAGCGCGCGCCATCGTCTTCTCCATCAGGTGACGGGTCGCCGCCCGGCGCTTGGTCTGGCGCTCGGGGGGCACGCCGGAGAGCTCCCGCGTGTTGGTGTCGGCGCCGATCGCGATCCGGCAGTCGGCCTCCTCGGCCGCCCACTCCGCGAGCGGCGAGACCCACTCGAGCTGGGCGTCGGAGGCCTCGCGGAAGTAGGTCGCCGACTGGCCCTCGAACGAGATCGAGACCACCGGGTGCCCACCGGCCCGCAGCACCTCCTCGTAGACGGCCGCGATCGAGCGGCTCGGCGGCGGTCGAGGCCCTCGATGATGCAGGTGTCGCCCTCGCTGACCTCGGTGGAGTAGCCGACGAGGATGCGAGCGAGGTTGTCGACGCGCGGATCGATCATCTCCCCTTGGTCGGCCCGGGCGGGTCGGAGGTTCAGCTTCGGTCCGATCCTTGCGCGCCGCGGTCGCCATCGCCATCAGCAGCGCGTGCACCCGGGAGTCGTCGGTGAGCTCCGGGTGAAACGCGCAGAGCGAGCACGTTGCCCTCGCGGATCGCGACCGGGTGTCCGTCGACGCTCGCCAGCACCTCGACCCCGCCGCCGCGTGATTCGATCCAGGGGGCGCGGATGAACACGGCGCGCAGTGGCTCGGGGCCGATGCCGGCGACCTCGAGGTCGGCCTCGAAGCTGGCGATCTGGCGGCCGAACGCGTTTCGGCGTGCGGTCGCGTCGATCAGTCCGAGGTGGTCGCGATCGCAGACGATCATCCCGGCGCAGGTGCCCAGGATCGGGCGCCCCGACGCGGCGTGGGCCTCAATCGCCGACGCAAGGCCGTCGCGCTGGATCGCCTTCGAGATCGTGGTCGACTCGCCGCCCGGGATCACCAGTGCGTCGAGCCCGGCGATCGACTCGGATGTCCGCACTTCGACCGCCTCTGCGCCAGAGATCGCGCAGCATCTCCGCGTGGACGGCGAAGTCTCCCTGGCTGGCGAGCACGCCGATCCTCAGGCGGTCCGGCTCGGGCATGGGAGGCGTGGTTTCGCCGCTCACGTGCCGCGCTGCTGGAGAAGCTCTCCCTGAGCGGCCAGCTCGGCGATGTCGTCTCCGCGCATCGCCGCGCCGAGCCCGATCGAAGCGGCGGCGACGCGCTCGGGGTCGGCGAAGTGGGTGGTCGCCTCGACGATCGCCCGCGCCATACGCTCGGGATCGGAGGACTTGAAGATCCCCGAGCCGACGAAGTTGCCCTCGGCGCCGAGCTGCATCGTCAGCGCCGCGTCGGCCGGGGTCGCGATCCCTCCGGCGCAGAACAGCGGCACCGGCAGCCAGCCGGTGCGAGCGACCTCTGAGACGACCTCGACCGGGGCGCGCAGCTCCTTCGCCGCGCCCGCCAGCTCCTCGGAGCGCAGCGTGCCGAGGCGCTTGATTCCGCCCACGATCTCGCGCAGGTGGCGCACCGCTTCGACGATGTTGCCGGTGCCGGCCTCGCCCTTGGAGCGGATCATCGCCGCGCCCTCGCGAGATCCGCCGCAGCGCCTCGCCCAGCTCGGTGGCCCCGCAGACGAACGGGACCTCGAATTCGTGCTTCGCGATGTGGTTTGCCTCGTCGGCGGGCGTCAGCACCTCGGACTCGTCGACGTAGTCGACCTCGAGCGCTTGCAGCACCTGGGCCTCGGCGAAGTGGCCGATGCGCGCCTTGGCCATCACCGGGATCGAGACCGCCTCCTTGATCCCCTGGATCATCGAGGGCTCGCTCATCCGCGCGACGCCGCCGTCGCGGCGGATGTCGGCCGGCACGCGCTCGAGCGCCATCACCGCGACCGCGCCCGCGTCCTCGGCCACGCGCGCCTGCTCGGGGGTGACCACGTCCATGATCACGCCCCCCTTGAGCATCTCGGCGAGGCCGCGCTTGACGCGGAATGTGCGCTTTCGGCCATCGCCTCAATATAGGGGGCGGGGCCGGCCGGCGACGGCACGGCAGGACCGGCCGCCGGTCCGCAGCTGGCCGAGCGAGACCCGAGACGTCGAGCCTCGGACGCGGTCGCCTTCGCCGAGCGAGGTGCCGCCGGAGGCCGTCCTACTTCAGCTTGAAGGCGCGGATGCGGTCCTTGTAGGCGCCCTTGTCACGCGCGTAGACGCCGTGGGCGAGGGCCTGGACGATCGCCAGCAGCGAGGTGTTCGAGCGCGTGAACGAGGGGCCGTTGGACGAGTAGTAGAGCGTCAGGTCGGAGTGCTGGCCGATGTCCGACAGGGTCGCGTCGGTGATCGCCATCGTCGATGCGCCGCGGTGCTTCGCGAGCTTCATCGCCCGAACGACGATCGGATGGGCACGGCCGGCGGAGAAGGCGATCACGAGCGAGTCCTCGTCCACGCGCGAGAGCCGCGTGATCGAGTCCTGGCGCGGGCTGGCGACGACCTCGGCCCGAATGTCGAGCAGCGCCAGCAGGTGGCGCAGATAGCTGGCGAAGAACGCGAGCTGATCCATGCCGACGATCATCACCCGGTTCGCCGCGGCGAGCGCGGTCACGCACGCCTCGACCTGCTCGCGGGTGAGGTTGCGGACGGTCTCCTCGACGTTCGCGTGGTCGGCGGCCAGCGAGGCCTCGAACTCGGAGTGGTCGAAGTCGAAGAGCGGCGATGCGGCGTCCTCGCCCGGCTGGCGGCTGCGGTACTCCTCGATCGCGGCCTGCTGAAGCTCGGGGTAGCCCTCGAATCCGAGGGCCTGGGAGAAGCGGACGACGGTCGAGGAGGACGTGTCTGCGCGGCGGGCCAGCTCCTCGGCGGTCTGGAAGGCGGCCTCGTCGAGATGGTCGACGATGTAGCGGGCGACGTCCTTCTGTGAGCGCGAGAACTCGTCGAAGCGCTCCGTGATGTAGGTCGAGAGGGCCTTGCCGCCGGGGCGGGCCGGTGCGCGGCGAGCGGTGCCGTTGGAGGCGCCTCGTGTTCTGGGGGCTGGGCGGGTCTTGGTCGCGGTCTTGCTCACGGCCGGTTGTTTCGCCTTGATCGCGGCTTTCCCTTCCGCGCACGGGGACGCTGCAATTGCGGTCGGCATTTCGCCGGCGCTCGGGCTGCCGCGCCCGGCCGGCCGGCACCGGACTCGCAGCGGGCCGCTACTGGTAGAGCAGCAGGTCGGGTTCGGGCTCCAGGGCGAGCACGCTGCCGGGCTTCAGCAGCGGGACGTCGCGGCGATAGAAGAGCGAGAAGCCATCGAACAGGCGGGGCGCGGTGAGCGCTTCGTATCCGGCGGCCTTGGCGGTCGGCGACCCGATCCCGTCGAAGTTGAGCACCGTCTGGACGCCCTCGCGCTGGCGGATCTTGCTCCGCTTACGGATCGAGCCCCGGCGGAACTGGTGTACCAAGAGCAGCTTCGGCGGCAGCGCGTTGTCGGCGACCGTCGTCGCGAGGCGCTTTTGCACGCGTTTGATCTGCCGGGCGCTGACCTGGCCCTGGGTCCGGCCGGGGATTCCGCGGCGGCCGACGTTCCATTCGGGGTCGAGCGCGACGTCAACGTCGGGCTGGGCGATCCACTCGCGCAGCTCGCCGATCTCGTCGAGGAACGTCGAGCGGCCAGGCTGGATGTCGAGGATCAGACGCGCGCCCGCCAAGCGGGCCTGCTCGAGGTAGATCTCGATGACCTGCTCGTCCTGGCGGGTGCGGTAGAGGCCGTCGGGCCCGCCACCCGCTGTGGCGAAGACGGAGACCAGGTCGAACGCCTCCGTGACCGGGCGGTCGCCGATCTCCTCGTAGGGCGCGGCCTGACTCGCGAGCTGCTTCCGCGCGCCCTTGGGCGACCTCAGGCCGAGGATCGTCTGGCCCATCTGGGGGGCGCCGTAGAGAGCGACCACGCGACCCTCGGGGAGCAAGGGCGTGGGCGACTCGGGTGCGGCGGCCCGAGGAGCGGGTGCCGGGGCATCATGATGCTCGAGGAACCGATCGGTCGCTCGGTGAAGCTCGGCATTCGACGGCGGATCCCCGGACGCGCCCGCCGCCGGTGCCGCGGCCACGATGGCCGCGATCACGGCGGTCGCCGAGAGGCTCTTGATCGACCGGCCCACGATCACGACAACACGCTAGCCGCGGCGCCGACTCGCTCCCGGGTGAAGTCGTGCGAGTACCGTCGGGGACGTGAGTGGCTTCGAGGGCCTCCCCGACACCCGCACCAGCCTCGTCGGCCTCACCGACGAAGGCGACGAGGCGTGGCTGATCCGCTCGATCTCGCAGAAGCTCTACCGCTGCCCCGGCTGTCACGGCGAGATCCACATCGGCGACGACCACGTCGTTGTCCAGTACGTGCACCGCATCGGCGGCACCGATCACCACCACTGGCATCGGCGCTGTGCCGAGGAGATTCTCGTCGGCCAGCTTCGCAGCGTCCGGCCGGTGAACGCCGGCGAGTCGCAGCGCGGGCGGCTCGAACAACGTGGCAGGCGCCCCGCCGGCCGTCGCCGCAGGCCCCGCTGACCTACCCGCGCGTGATGGCGAACCGATAGGTGATCACCGGGCCGGGCCGGCCGCTGGGCGCGATCGCGCGCACCCGGAACCGATGCTTGCCGCGCCCGACGCGCAGCCTGCGCGGCGACCGGCATGGCTTCAGCCCGCCGGCATCGAGCCGGCATTCGAAGCTCGAGCCGCTCTCGGTGGCCTTGAACTTGAACCTGACCTTCGCCTTGCGCTTCGCCGTCTCGAGCCGCCTCGGCGGCCGCTCGCTCAGCTTCGCCCTCGGCGGCTCGGCGCCCTCGACCATCCGGGCGATGAAGTCCATGATCGCCGTCGTCTCGCCCGAGGCGTCCGCGGGGTCCCCGACCGCGGCGTTGATTCCACCGTGGTCGTACGGCGCCAGGAAGACGCCGTCCGGATTCTGGCCCAGGGCGGTGGCCATGCGGCGGTTCTCGGCGATGCGGGCGGGGCTCGCCGCCTGCGTCACCAGCAACTGCTCCGGGTCCCGGGCGCTCACCCATGTGATCGGCGACGCGTTCGCCCATGACCCCGTGGCAGCGTTCTCGGCCGGTGTGCCGAACGCGTTGTAATACAGCAGCCGGCCGCCGGCGTCGAGCTCGGCGATGCGGGCTGCGACGTCGAAGCCGGCCGTGTCGAGCGGGATCGCGCCGATCAGCTGCCAGGGATCGACCCCGTAGGCCTCGACGTAGCTCGGCTCGGTGGAGACGAGCGAGACCAGGTGCGCCCCCGCGGAGTGGCCGATCAGGGCGATCCGCTCGGGGTCGCCCCCGTAGGCGGCGACGTTGCGGTCGAGCCATCCGATCGCCTCGCCGACGTCGTGTGGGTGGTCGGGGAACATGACCCGGTTCGGATCCGGGTTCGTGCTCAGAGCCTCGGGCGAGAGCCGGTAGTTGATCGACACGAACAGGTAACCGGCGCCCGTGAACAGGTCGACCTTGTCGGCGATCTGGTTGCCCTTGTCGCCCTGGCGCCAGCCGCCGCCGTGGACATAGGCGACCACGGGCAGCGAGTCACCGGCGCTCGTCCCGTCTGGTGCGTAGAGGTCGAGTTGGTTCTGTGATGCCGGCGAAGGGGCGGGTGGAGAGTCGATGTCGTAGTCGATGTTCGGGTGACTGCTCGCCGCAGCGGCGGGGGGTGCGGGCAGTCCAACGAAGAGGCAGGCGACGCCGACCCCAAGAACGCCGACCCGCCCACGTGCGCTCTTCACCCGACTGCCCATCATCAGTCAGTCAACACGACGCGAGCGTGATCGGAGCCCCCGGCGGGGAAGCGGCGCGGCGATCTCCTTCACGGCAACATCCCCCACGATCGTCGACTCCGCCGCCCTCAACGCTGGAGCCATCGCGCTCCCGATCGTGCTCTCCATCGCGTGCATGACGCTGGCGGCGTTGTGAGTGCTCCATCGCAACGGTCCCCGCGCGGCACGCGCGCAATCGCGACCAGAAAGGCCTTGATCGTCGCTCTCGTGTTGGGCGGTGTTTCGCTTGGCGTCCTCTACGTGCTCGTACCGAACCTCGCAGGGCTCGACGAGACCTGGAAGCGACTCGCGCAGGGCGACCCCTGGTGGCTGGGCGTGGCCGCGATCCTCGAGCTGGCCTCATTCGCGGGTTACATGCTGCTCTTCCACACGGTCTTCGGCAGCGAGGACGAGCGCATCGGCTGGCGCCTCAGCTACCAGGCGACGATGGCGGGGCTGGCGGCAACGCGGCTCTTCTCGACCGCGGGAGTGGGCGGCATCCTGCTCACCGTGTGGATATTGCGGCGCGCCTCGATGTCGGCCGGCGCGGTCACCCGTCGGATGACCGCCTTCTTCGTGCTCCTCTACGGGGTGTTCATGCTCGCTCTGGTGCTCGGAGGCCTCGGGCTTCACTTCGGCGTCTTTCCCGGTCCGGCGCCCTATGCGCTGACCGTCCTCCCGGCGGTGTTCGGCGCGTCGGTGATTGCCGTGGTGCTTGCGCTGAGCCTGCTGCCGTCACAGTCCGAGAGAGGGTTGACGGCCCTGGGACGGCGGTCGAGGGTCACCGCGCGTTGGGCCGCGGCCGGCGTCGCCGCCTCGGCGGCCGTCGCCGCCGGGATTCGCACCGCGATCGACCTCATCCGCCGAGGACTTCCCGGGCTCCTGGGCGCGCCGGCTTGGTGGGCGTTCGACATCGCGGTCCTCTGGGCCTCGTTCCACGCCTTCGGCGAACCGCCACCGGCGGCGGTCTTGGTGCTCGCCTACTTCATCGGCATGCTCGCCAACCTGCTGCCGCTCCCCGGAGGTATCGGCGGCGTCGAGGGCGCCATGGTTGGCGCCCTGATCGGCTTCGGCGTCCCTGGAGGCCTGGCGCTGGTCGCCGTGCTCACCTACCGCGCCTTCGCCTTCTGGCTACCGATGATTCCCGGAGCCATCGCCTACATGCAGTTGCGCGGCACCGTGCATGGGTGGGACGCCGAGCCGGAGGTGTAGCGGAGAGCTCGCCCGCCTACCCTGCCAAGGTGAGCGCGAGGGCGAGAACGCTGGCGGTGACTAGGATCATGGTGGCCCCCTGCAGCACGCTCAGCGTCCGAGCGTTGACCAGCCCGCCCATGACCCGCTGGTCGCGGGCAAGCCGGAACATGAACAACAGCAGGGGAACGAGCAGGATCGCGTTCAGGGCCTGGCTCAGGTAGAGGATCGGTATCAGCGGCGCCCCGGGAAGCAGGACGACGCCCGCGGCGATCGCCATCACGAGCGCGTACGTCCCATAGAAGAAGGGCGCCGCCCGCACCGGGTCGTCGAGCGCGGCCTCGAAGCCGAGGAACTCGCTCACCGAATAGGCGGTGGCGAGCGGCAGGATCGAAGCCGCGAGCAGCGCCGCCCCGAGCAGCCCGGCCCCGAACAGCAGCGACGCCAGTCCGCCCGCCAACGGTTCCAGCGCCAGGGCGGCGTCGCCGGCGCTCTCGATCGAACGGCCGTCGGCGTGCAGGGTGGCGGCGCAGGCGACGACGATGAAGAAGCCGATCACGCCGGTCATGACCCCGCCGGTGACCGCGTCAATCCGCTCGAACCGTAGCTCCGCAAGGGAGAGCCGCTTGTCGACGACGTAGGACTGGATGAAGGCGAGTCCCCACGGGGCCAGGGTGGTGCCGATGGTGGCCGTGACGGCGACCATCGCAGCGCGCCCGGAGGGCAGCTCGGGGACCACGAGGCCCGTGAAGGCGGCGCCCCAGTCGGGCTGGGCGAGAATGCCGGCGACGATGTAGGTCGCGAACACGGTCCCGAGGGCGAGCAGGACATGCTCGACTCGGCGAAACCCGCCCCGCAGCACGAGCCAGGAGAGCGCCACGGCCGCCACGGGAACGGTCAGATGCCTGTCGAGGCCGGCCAGCTCGAGGCTCGCCGCGACGCCGGCGAACTCCGCGCACATCGTGCCCAGGTTGGCGACGATGAGCGCGACGAGGGCGACCGCGGCGAGGCGAACTCCGAAGCGCTGGCGGACGAGGCCTGCGAGGCCTTGACCTGTCGCGATCCCCATCCGGGCGCCGAGCTCGTGGAAGACGACGACTGCGAAGGTCGACAGCAACAGCACCCAGAGCAGGGTGTACCCGTAGTCCGCACCGAGGATCGAGTAGGTCGTGACCCCGGCCGCATCGTCATCGGAGAGCCCGGCGAGCACCCCGGGGCCGACCACCGCCGCGAGCGCGACGAGAACGCTACGCCGGCGCATGCCGTCGGGCGGACATCACCCCGTAGCGCCTCTCCCCCGGCCGATGCTCGGCGAGCAGCTTGTCGAGGATGTCGTCCACAGCCACGACGCCGGCCAGCGCCCCGGCGGAGTCGACGACGGGCACCGCGAGCACGTCGTAGGTCGCGAACAGCTCCATCACCTGCTCGAGCGGCGAGTCGGTGCGGACGGCCGGCACCGCGACCGCTGCCCCACGCCCGGCGAGCACCACGCTGGCGGGCAGCACACCCTGCGGGCGTCGCCGCTCGTCGATCAGCACGACCGTCAGCAAGCCGTCTAGCCGTGGTGGCCTGGCGGCGACGCGATCACGGATGGCCTCGACCGACTCGCCGACCTTGGCCGTACGCGCGTCCGGGTTCATCAGCGAGCCCGCTGTGCCCTCCGCGTGCTCGAGCAGCTCCCCGATGCGCACCGCCCGTTGTGGATCCAGCGATCCGAGCAGCTCCGAACGGTCGGGGCCCTCGAGCGTCCGCAACGCGGCAGCCGCGTCGTCCACCGGCATATGGGCCAGGAGCTCGGCCGCCTTCTCGGCCTCCAGCTTCTGGAGGAGCCTCGCGGCGAGCTCGGGGCGACCGGCGCTCAGCGCCCCGGCCGCAGCATGCGCCGGCACCACCTCGAGCACCTCGGCCCCGTGCTCCACGGATAGGCGACCGACGAGGTGCATGAGCTCCGCCGGGCTCAGCCTGTGAACTCCGGATGCGGGGCTCTCGAGCTGAAGCTGGTGCCCGGGGTCGGTGGTCAGGTGCATGTTCGCCCAGGCGACCGTGCCGGGGGAGAGCCGGTCGGCGAGGCGGCGCAGACCGAAGCGCCGCGCGATCGCACCCAGGCCGGTATCGACCGCGACGCAACGCAGCTCGTCCCCCTCGCGCACGAGCTCGACGTCGCCGACGCGCGCGACGCGCCTGCCCTCCACGTCGACGATCTGGCAATCGATGACATCGCGGGCGAGCAGCAGGTCGGAGGGCTCCTCCCGGCCCGCCTCGAGGTCGGGCTCGGGGAGCGAGAGCGTCACCTGCGAGCGCTCGAACGAGGCGACGCGCTCCCACGGTACGAAGCGAAACCCGCCGCGATCGGCAACGACCAGCTGCGTGACGCGCGGGTACTCCCCACCCAAGCGAACGGCGATGTCCTGGAGGCGGCCGACCCGCTCGCCGCGCGCGTCGAGGACGTCCTGCTTCAGGTGGTCGGTGAGGTGCAGCACTTCGAGACCAGAGTATGTTCCTCACCCCGCCAGATGAGTCAGTTTTCGCGGGCGCTCGCGGCAATGAGGCCGGCGAAGCGGTGTTAGGGCCCGATCCAGGTGATGCTGATGTGGCGGCCCAGGACGTGAAGCGGTTCCCCGCTGGTCTGACGCGCGGAGACTCTGAGGGTGTCGCCCGCGCTCAGCCGCCGGACGTAGGTCCCGTCGAGTTCGAACACGTACGTGGACCCGGGCGCCTTGCCGATGCGGGTGACGGCGTTGCCGTTTACGCGCAGCTCGAGGGTCCGCTCACCGGTGCCGTTCCCCGGGCCCCATTCAATGCGGGCGTAGATCTCGTAGATCCCAGGCGTGTTGATGGTGAACAGATCAGGGCTGGTCGTGTAGCTGTGCATGCCGTCGTTGTCGATGTCAAGCGACTCCAAGTCGCCCTTGTCCCAGGGGATGATCTTGCTCTTCGCGCTTTGCGTCGTCACCACGCTGCCGGCTCCGCCTGTGGTACCCGGCGCGGTCGAACCGGTCAACGCCAGCACCGGAACCGACGCGGTCGGAAGCGCCGTCGCCGTCGCCCCAGCGGTCACTGCGATGAAGATCGCGATGAAGCCGATGTGGTGACGCCGGACGTACGTCACCACTCGCGCCGCAAGGGGCGGGCGCCTGGACGTCCCTGCCCGATCGTCAAGCGTTGCCTGCTCCGCGCTGCCGTCAGCGTGCTTCATCAACCCTCCTGGAACCGTCCGTGGCCTGCGGGATCCGGCGATGCCTGGCCGGCTGCTCCGCGCCGCGCGACCCTATCAGCCTGCGGTGGCTCTACGAAACGGCCCGTTTGCAGGCTCGCTTGTAGTCCCTCGGCTGGGATCGCTTCCCCGATCGGGGAGACTGCCGCGTCCATGACCGCCGCCGAGGTTCCACCCGACCGGCGCGAAAGCCGCGATTCCCCGCCCTCGATCTTCGTTCGCTTCCTCAAGTTCGGAGCCCTGGCCTGGGGCGGTCCGGCGGCCCAGATCGCGATGATCAAGCGCGAGTGCGTCGACGAGGAGGGCTGGGTCGACGAGGCGACCTTCAAGAAGACCCTCGCCGTCTACCAGGTGCTCCCCGGACCCGAGGCGCACGAGCTTTGCGTCTACTTCGGCCGCGTCCGCGGCGGCAAGCTCGGCGGCTTTCTCGCCGGCCTCGGCTTCATGCTGCCGGGCTTCCTGCTGATGCTCGGCCTTTCGATCCTCTACGTCGAGGCCGAGCTCTGCCGGACAACCTCGACGAGCTCTTCTACGGGCTCGAGGCGGCGGTGGTGGCGATCGTCGCGCGGGCTCTGGTGCGGCTCAGCCAGACGTTCATCACCGATGTGCCGCTGGCCCTGATCGCGGTCGCCGCTTTCGCTCTGACCGTCTTCGCCGGTGCCGGCTTCGTCATCGTTCTGCTCGGTGCCGGTCTTCGTCTACGAGCTCTGGACCAACGCCCGCTCATGGATCGGTCGGTCGCACTCGTTCTCGCTCGACGCTGCCCGCGCTGCTGATCGTTCTGGCCGGGACGATCACCCTCTCGCTCACGGCCGAGATCTTCTGGGAAGGCCTGAAGGCCGGACTGGTGACCTTCGGCGGCGCCTTCACGGTGATCCCTACCTCCAGCGACGTCGCCGTCGAGGGCAAGCACTGGCTCACCGACGGCCAGTTCGTCGACGGCCTGGCGATGAGCGGCGTCCTGCCCGGCTCCGCTGATCATCTTCTCGACCTTCGTCGGCTACATCGCCGGCGGGCTCGCCGGCGGCCTGGCGATGACCGTCGGCATCTTCCTGCCCGCCTTCGTCTTCCCGATCGTTCTTCCATCGCCAGCTGGTGGCGATCGCCGAGAACGAGCGCCTGCATCCCGTTCCTGCTCGGCGTCGCGGCCGGGGTGATCGGGCTGATCGCTGCGGTCACGGTCGACATCGTCGACACCAGCGTGGTCGACGTGGCGACGGCCGTCCTGGCGATCGGCGCCTTCCTCGTCCTCAATCGCTGGCACGGCAAGCTGACGGTGCTCTACGTGGTCCTCGGCTGCGGGGTGATCGGCGCAGCCCTGCAGCTCAGCGGGCTCGTCTGAGGCGGAGGCGAACCGTTGAAGGTGTGGGGCGGTTGACCCCGTTCACCCCGCACCCTCCGCGACTCGGCGATACTTCGCGGGCAAGGTCCGACGAGGGACCTACCAAGCAGGCTCTGAGGAGGACACGATGAGCTTTGCCTACAAGCTGCTCTACCAGGTCGGATTCACACCCTGGGAGCGCATGGCGATGTCGCCTCTCATCGTCGATCAAATCGCCGCGCTCTTCGCCCGCGAGGAGGAGGGGCGCCAGCCACCCTACGGGCAGGTGTTGGACCTCGGTTGCGGCAGCGGGATCTGGTCCGTCGAGCTGGCAATGCGCGGCTGGCAGGTTACCGGCGTGGACTTCGTCCCCAAGGCCCTGCGCCGGGCGGGAAAGCGCGCGCAGGAAGCCGATGTTGAGATGCAGCTGATCGAGGGCGATGTGACGAAACTGCGCGAGACGGGCGTCGGCTCAGGCTTTCGCTTCCTGGTCGACTTCGGCTGCTTCCACGACGAGTTGACGGAGAAGCAACGCGGAGCGATGGGCCGTGAGGTGAGCTCGGTCGCCGCGCGCGATGCCTCCTTGCTGATGCTGGCGTGGGCGCCGGCGCGCCGCGCCATGCTGCCCAGTGGCGCCAGCCGTAGTGACATCGAAGAGGCCTACTCCGCGTGGGCGGTGATCGATGAAGAAGCCATGGATACGAGTGAGGCGCCCGGATACGTAAGGAAGGCCGATCCACGTTTCTATCGACTGCGTCACGAAGGCGGCGTCGAACCGGCCGGACTGTCGGAGTAGGCCCGCTCTTGAGGCGCCGGTTCGCCCACGTCAGCCCGAGGCCTCGCTGATCCGCAGCCCGATATGGGCGATTCGCGGAGACGCGGTCGGAATTGGACTCGTCACGCGTTGCTCTTCGGGGAGCGGGACCGAGCTATCGGGCGCGGGCGAGGTGCTCCAAGTGGCCTCGCCCGCGCCACGCTCGGCGTGACTGCGCGGACGAGTGTTGCTCGTATGGCCAGATGCTCGGGGCCTCGATGCGCCCGTCGCTCTCGGTAGGCTTGCTTGGGATGCACCGGGAGGCTTTTCGGCTCGGCCTCGGATCGGCACTGGCGCTGACGTTCGCCGTACCTGCGCTCGCCGCCGGCTCGGTCACCGTCGGCACCGACACCTCGCTCGAGCCTGTCGCCGTCACGGGATGCGGAGTCGACCCTTGCAGCTTCGCGAACATCGGACCCGTCTACGCGATTCCCGCAGACGGGGTGATCGTTCGCTGGCGGATCCGCACCGAGAACGGCACGGGCGACTGGCGGATCCGGGCGATCGGCCTGCTCGATGAAACCGGGCTCGCGACTGGTCGGGGTGGCGGGGGGTTCGAGACCGTCGCGCCAGCCGGGACGCGCACGTTTGAGGCCCGTGTGCCTGTGCAGGCGGGCGATCAGCTCGGAGTTGACGGACCCAACAGCTTCACCGCGGCGCTGGATCTGGTCTTCGCCGATGACGCCAACTCGCGGTTTTGGCTTCCGCCGCTGGTCGACGCCGCCCCCGGGGCTTCGCCGGTCATTTCCTTGAGCGGGTTCGCGGCTCTCTACAACGCCGACATCGAACCCGACGCTGACGGCGATGGCTTCGGCGACGAGACCCAGGACCTTTGTCCGACAGACGCCGCCAGACAGGCCGAATGCGACCCACCGCAGACCAAGATCACGAAGGGCGCTCCGACGAAGACAGAGAAGACCAAGGTCAGGTTCAGATTCTCCTCGGACGAACCCGGCTCGACCTTCGAGTGCAAGAGCGACAAGGAGCCCTACAAGCCTTGCGCGTCGCCGCGAACGGTCAAGCGCCTCGACGAGGGCAAGCACAAGTTTAAGGTGCGTGCTGTGGACGCCGCCGGCAACGTCGACCCCTCCCCGGCCAAGGACAAGTTCAAGGTCGTGGACTGAGGCGACTCGCGAGCCGGGGTACTACGCGGGCGATGTCGCGTGAGTAGCGGTCGAGTAGCGGCCTCATCCCAGGCTGCCGGCTCGGCCAAGGGGTGAAGCCGCGCGACGCCCGATTGCTGCCGGCCGCTTGAAAGCAGCAACGGCACGGGATAGCGTGCGGCAATGGTGGAGCACTCACCCGAGCGCGGAGACGAACGGTATGCAGCAGTCAGGCAATACTCGCTCGCTCAGATCCTGGGGGTGTGGGCGGCAGCCGCCGTTCCGATGGGTGTTCTCGCTTGGATCGTCGCTCCCTGGCTCAGGGATCAACTCGGGGGCGATGACCCATTCGCAGAAGCCCTGCTGATCTGCCTCACCGCGGGGCTAATCTGGCAATTCGTCTTGGTCCTGATCCTCATCAGGCGGGAGCTGGGGGGACTCGAGTGGTCGCGCGTGCGCGAGGCCCTGTGGCTGCGGCCGCCCCGGGATCCGAAGACCGGGCGCGTGGGCGGAAGGGTCTGGTGGTGGGCGCTTCTCTTCGTCGTCCTCTTCGCCGTCTGGTCGGCGGTGCCGGCGATCCCGGGACCCTCGGTCAGGGATTTCGGCGATTTCCTTGGCTCCGACCGCGGCGAGGATTTCTTCCGCGGCGCCTGGGGCTGGTTTGTGGTCGTCGTAGTGCTCGCCGTCTTCAACACCGTGCTCGGCGAGGAGCTCCTGTTCCGGGGGCTACTGCTGCCCCGAATGCAGGGTGTCTTCGGAAGGCGCGACTGGGTCGCCAACGGGGCGCTATTCGCCATCTACCACTTGCATCAGCCGTGGAGCATTCTCAACAGCTTCGTCGACGGAATCTTCCTTCTCGCCTACCCCTCGCGGCGGTTCGAGAGCGCCTGGATGGGGATCATCGTCCACTCGGCTCAGAGCGTCTTCCTCATCATCTTCGTCCTCACCCTCGTGCTTGCCTAGAGGCGCGCTCACGCTTGGCTCGAGGAGCAGCGTCGAGAGCTCTCGAACCGCGATCTGCGGCGGCCTCTGGCAGCGAAATCGGTGCGCTACTCGCCGGCGTTGTCATCGGCAACGAGCTCTCTGACCTCGGCGTCGGTCGGCTCGTGCGTTGCGCCAAAGAGGAAGAGCGGCCCCCGGAGGGAGCCACATTCCCGCTCTATCGCCTTGCTGCGCTTCTTCTTGCGCTGGGCGACGGCCGCCCCCTACGAGGCGGTCCATCGCCACAACGTGGAGGCGGTCGTTTCCGGCTGAGTTAGGCCGCGGTCTCGCGGTTGGCAGCTTCCGGCCCGGGCCGCGGGAAGTAGGTGTTGCCGTGCCGGATAGCGGTGGAGGTAGTCCTGATCTTCGGCCTCGGCCTCCCAGAAGGGGCAGGCCTCGCTGATCTCGGTCACGACCTTGCCGGACCAGAAGCCCGCGGCGTCGACGTCGGGGATCGTGTCCTCGGCGACCCGGCGCTGCTCGTCGCTCGTATAGAAGATCTCGGAGCGGTAGGCGGAGCCGACATGCTGTTGGCCAAGGTCGGGTCGGTGGATCTGGAAGAAGAACTCGAGCAGGTCCCGGTAGGAGATGCGCTCGGGGTCGAAGACGATCTCGACCGCCTCGGCGTGACCCGGATGGTTCACGTCGGTCGGGTTGTCGTTCTCCCCACCGGTGTATCCGACCCGGGTCGAAATGACTCCGTCGCGGTGGCGCAGCAGTTCCTGCGCGGGCCAGAAGCAGCCTCCGGCGAGGATCGCGGTCTCGGTGTTGTCGCTCATCGCGTTCCTTCCTTCGAAGTTCTGTTGAAGACTAGTCTCGGACGAGGCGATCGTCTACGCCGACTTTCGGCTGCCCGTACTGCGCCGCGGGCTGGGCGAACAGCGCCCAATCCACGCCGAAAGACCCGCGGCCACGGAGCCCCGTTTCGTAGATGATGCCGCGCGATACTGCGCGGACGAACCGTCTGGATCGGGTTCAACCTGCTGCCCGGCGGTCCGCGGAACAAGCGATTCCGCGTCTGCGACCTTCCCCCCGTCGCGCGATACTGTGCGGGCGATGTCGCAGGAGAACGTGGAGATCGTCCGCCGGCTCACCGAAGCACTCAACGCCCGTGATCTCGACAGGTATTACGTCGAGTTCTTTGACCCAGAGGTCGAATGGCAGACGTCGGCGGAAGACCCCGACGCTGCAACCCATCGGGGGCGGCAGGCCTACAAGCGCTACCTGGAGCAGTGGATCGAGAACTTTGATGGGCTGCACCTCGATGTCGAGGAATACATCGACGTTGGCGACGACCGCGTCTTTACGTGGTCTCGCTTCACCGGACGGGGCCGGACGAGCGGCGCACCGGCCGACTGGTACCTGGCGATCATCTTGACTATCCGGGATGGCAAGGTTGTACGCGGCGAGGAGTACTTCGACCGAGCCGAGGCCCTCGAAGCCGCCGGGCTGTCGGAGTAGGCGATGTCGCAGGACAACGTCGAGGCTTTCAAGCGCGGGACTGAGGCGTATAACAGCCGGGACGTCGATGCGCTGTTGAAGGAGCTCGACCCCGAGGTGGAGTGGCATTCGGCGCTTCTGATTCCATTCGGGGGCGAGGCGACTGTAAGTCGGGGACACGACGGCGTCCGTGAGGTGCTGGGTGAGTTGTATGAGGCTCTCGCCGAGATCCACCTCGACTACTCGGAGGTCCGGGACCTGGGTGATCGAATCGTCGGGATCGGCCGCATCCGCACACGGGGCAAGCAAAGCGGGGTGGTGACCGAGATGGCCTTCGGCACCGTCACCGACATGAAGAACGGCAAGGCGATTCAGATACGGACCTACCTCGATCCCCAAGAGGCCCTCGAAGCCGCCGGGCTTCAGGAGTAGTCATTCGAGCGGCGATTCGCGGCGCGACGTCAGGAGAGTCTTCGCGCGCAGATCACAGCATCGACGCCGGTGCCGGGGATGGCCCGCGGACGGTCCTCGGCGACGATGAACTCCCAGCGGCCGGGATCGAGCGCAGCGGCCGCAGTGTCGACGGAGACCTGCACCTGGTCGGCCGCGGCTGTTGCGGCTCCAGTGGCCGGGTCGATCGGGCGGTGGCCAACCAGGAAGAGAGTCCCGCCGGGAGCGACCCCTGCCGCCATCCGCCGCACCATCTCCCCACCGGCCCCGCCACGTGGACATACAGGCAAGCGACGAGGTCGTAGCGGCCCGGCTGCGGGGTCCAGGTCGCTAGATCACCCTCGACCCAGTCGATGCGCTCGGCGACGTCCGCCCCCACGGCCTCGGCCGTCGACCGGGCGTGCGCGAGGGCGGTCGCGGAGAAGTCGACCGCGGTGAGTTGCCATCCGCGCTCGAAAAGCCAGAGCGTGTCGGACCCGTGACCGCAGCCCGCGTCGCAGGTTCCTGACCTCGGTGCTCAGATGTGCGTTTGGGGGGGCGATGCGCGACTCGATCGGCGTGCTCGCTCAGAACTCGCGACCAGCGCCCTTCCCAGAAGCTCCGGTCGAACGTCATGTCAGCTCGCGGCGCTGCTTCAGGATGGCGACAGCCCGCGCCGAGTGCTGGTCTCGCGCTTGCTAGACCGGTTTCTGTAATGGGCCGGGGAGGGATCGAACCTCCGCCCTACGGATTATGAGTCGTTACCGAGCCGTGTCGGTCGGCTCGCTCAGGCGTCGTTAGCTGCGCTGAGTTTTGTCCGGTACTCCAGGAAGTGCGGAGTTCGGGACATGGTTCGGGACACGGTTTGCAGAAGTATCGCTTTGCATGGAATGTCATGACGGGGCAGCGCTGAGCCCGAACTGAAAGGGGGCCTCCGCCACGCTCACTAGAACGGCGGTTGGCAACTGCTGTTCGGAGCGAGAGGAGACCCGGCATGAACTATGTCGGAATCGATTGGGCTTATGGCCGCGCCGCTTGGTGCGCGCTCGCGCGAGGCGGGCAGATCGAGGGTGAGGGCCTGATCCCGGCCGACGAGGACGGCCTCGCGCGGCTCGCGCTCGAAGCTCGGGACAGAGGTCAGGGCCTGCGTCGAGGTGATGAGCGGCGCGATCTGGGTCAAGGACCAGCTCGAGCTCGCCGGCTGGTTGGTCGACGGTCGCCCACGCCGCGCAAGGTCAGAGACGTCGCGCCGCTTGCGTGCAAGACCGACAAGGTCGACGCCCGGGTGCTGGCCGAGCTTTGTCGGCGAGAGCTCGGTCCCCGCGGTCTGGGTCGCCTCGCTCGAAGACCGCGCGATCCGCGAGCGCCTACGCCGCCGCGCCCACCTGGTCAAGCTGCGTACCTCGGCCCGCAACCGCATCTTCGGCCTGCTGACCCAGTTCGGTCTGCGGATCTCGTTCACGCGCCTGCGCCAGCCCGACGCGATCGAGCTGCTCGAGCGCCGCGGCGTCCCGGAGGTCTGGCGCGACTCGATCGCCGAGCACCTCGGCCGAGATCAAAGAGTTCGACCGGCGCATCGACCCGATTGACCGCGAGCTGCGGTCCGATCGCCCGCTCAGATCCCCGGGCCCGGCTACTTCAGACGATCCCCGGCGTCGGCCCGCTGATCAGCCTCACCTTCGCTCGGAGATCGGCGAGGTCTCGCGCTTTGCCTCAGCCTCAAAGCTCGTCGGCTATGCCGGCCTTGCGCCGCGGATCAGCCAGTCGGGTGAACGCTCGGCGACCGGCTCACTCTCAAAGGCGGGCTCGCGGACCCTGCGCTGGGCTGCGGTCGAGGCCGCCAACCAGGCCTGGCGGCCGACCAATCCCTTCCACGAGCACTACCGGCGGATCGCCGAGCGCCACGGCAAGAACCCGGCGAAGTCGGCGGTCGCCCGCAAGCTCTTGATCTGCTCCTGGCACATGCTCTCGCGAGATCAGGTCTTTCAGCCGTCCCGACCAACACCAACTGCCCCGGCGAACTCCCTGCGCTTTCTGGCCGCCTGACGGCCCTGCATGGAATTGAGAGGCCGAGGCAGCTCCCACGAACGATCTGCGCCTCGAGCGCCGAAAGAGAAATGAGCTCGACTCAACGAAACGGGAGCGAAAGGTCGACGGGAGGTGGAGTTACTTAGGGCTTGACAGCGAGACGTCCATCAAAGAGAAAGCGGCTATCTGGCCAGCCCTGGCTAGGCTGCGATCCCGACGCTTGCAAACCGCAATTGCTTGGAGGACGCTGATGCCGGACACCACCTGCCACATGTCGATCTCGCTGGATGGCTTCGTCGCCGGGCCGGACCAGAGCCGGGAGAATCCGCTGGGGAAGCGCGGCAGGGAGGTCCATAGCTGGCACCTCGGCGACGAGCGCGCGAACGACGCCGACGCGACGGCAGAGGGCTGGCTCATGCGACCGCGCGGGGCCTACGTGATGGGCCGCAACATGTTCGGGCCGATCCGCGGCGAGTGGGATGAGGACTGGAATGGATGGTGGGGCTCCGAGCCGCCCTACCACGCGCCGGTCTTCGTGCTCACCCACCACGCCCGCGGGCCGATCGAGATGGAGGGCGGCACGAGCTTCCACTTCGTCACCCAGGGCTTCGAGGCCGCATACGCGCAGGCGCGTGAGACGGCCGGCGAGGATGGCATCGACATCGCGGGCGGCGCCTCGACCGTCCGTCAGGCGCTCGCCGCCGGAGTGATCGACGAACTCACGCTCGACGTGGTCCCCGTCCTGTTAGGGTCCGGCGAGCGGCTGTTCGACGGAGTCGAGTCACTCGGGTTCGAGCCGGTCGAGGTGCTCCACTCTCCGCTCGCCACGCACATCCGCTACCGGCGGGCGGGGTGAGTGAGGAGATAGCCGCTTTGGACTGCCATGAAGAAGGGCCCCCGTTGGTGACACGCTCAGTCGTGTTCACCAACCGAGCACCAAGGAGGCCCAACTCACATGTTGCACGCTGGATTAGACCTGAGTCGACGCAAGCTCGATATCTGCCTGCTCTCCGATCGAGGAGAGCATCTCGACCAGCTCGTCGTCCCGCCTGACGTCGACTCGCTGAAGACCCTCGCGAGACGAATCGAGGAGGTCCACGACGAGCCGGTTGCGGCCGTGATCGAGTCGATGACCGGGGCGCGGATCGTCCACGACACGCTCGAGGCCTGCGGCTGGTCGGTCGAGATCGCCGACGCCCAGAAGGTCAAGGGCCTCGCTCCCTTGGCCTGCAAGACCGACAAGATCGACTCGATGGTCTTGGCGGTGCTCAGCCAGCGCGACCTGGTGCCGGCGATCTGGCTGCCGGATCCGAGGGTGCGCGAGGAACGCGAGCTCGCAAGGTTTCGACTGCACCTGGTCAAGCACCGCTCGATGCTCAAGCACCGCATCCACTCGACCCTGATCAACTTCGGCCGACCCTGCCCGGTCACCGACCTGTTCGGGGTCGAGGGACGCGAGCTGCTCGAGCGCCTCGAGGTGCCCCGAGCCCTGGCGCGCGAACGTCACGGCGAGCGTCGCGCTGATCGACGACCTCGAGACACAGATCACCGAGATCAACGCGAGGCTCAAGGCCGACCACGCCGACCACCCCTACATCCCGCTCTTGATGAGCGCCCCGGGATCGGCTGGGTGTTGGCGTTTACGATCGCCGCAGAGATCGGCGAGATCGAGCGCTTCGCCTCACCCGCGAAGCTCGCCGGCTATACCGGCCTTTGCCCGCGGGTCAACCAGTCCGGCGACTCAGACCGCCGCGGCCCGATCACAAAGCACGGGCCGACCTACCTGCGCTGGGCGCTGATCGAGGCGACGATGCACGCCTTAAAGCACCCCGCCTACTCCGAGCGCTACCAGCGAAACAAGAAGCGGCTGGGAAAACAGCGCGGCGCCAAGGTCGCCCAGATCGACATCGCCCGGCGGCTTGCCCACGCGATCTGGCACATGCTTTCTCGAAGTGAGGAGTTCGCTCCCCGAGGCGCCGCTTTTCGTCTGGCGGCCTGACCGCCCCTTTGGACTTGCGCCCGCGAGCGAAGCATCCGATTTCGCCTGATCCTCCCGCAGAGGAGGCCATAGAGACATGAGCGCTGCTCCACACCCCGAAACCGCGAGAGGATCCTGACCGAACTACCGACCGTTACTTGACACGAAGCCCTTCTTCATAGAGACGAAAAGCGGGTTCGCTGGCGCCGCGGACGGCCATTGCTATCGGGGCCGGGCCGTGAGAGTGTCGGCCGGCACACCAACGAACAGGAGGTAGCGATGGGAGCAGACGAAAACGCGGCGGTTGTGCGGCGCGGCTACGAGGCGTTCAACGCGGGCGACATCAACGCGCTCAACGAGATGTTCGACGAGAGCGCCGTCTGGCACGCGCCGGGTCACACCTCGCTGGCGGGCGACCACGAGGGCCGCGAGGCGACCTTCGCCTACCTGGGCCGGCTAGGAGAGGAGACCGCAGGGACGTTCCGGGCCGAGTTGGGGCACCTGCTCGCGGATGACGACGACTACGTGGTCGGCGTTCAGCGCAGCCGCGCGGAGCGAGACGGCAAGCGCCTGGACGTTGGCAACTGCATTGTGTTCAGGCTCGACGACGGTCGGGTTGTTGAGGTTTGGGAGCACTTTGACGATCTTTACGTTTGGGACGAGTTCTGGTCGTAGCTCCGTCGGCGCGGGAGTAGCGCTTTGGACGAAGAGCGGAACTTTGCGCGACGCGCCTAGGAGTGTCGTCCCCGGGCTCCCGACCCTGCGATCTCAGATGCAGTTCTCGGGACTTTTTCGGGACCTGCTTCATTTCGTGAAGCACCCTCGGCGAAGAAAAACGCCGCCTGAGCGGGGCCTTCCCGATGGGCCGGGGAGGGATCGAACCTCCGCCCTACGGATTATGAGTAGCGCCGAGGCCGCGCCGTTGGCCTCGCTAGGCGTCGTTAGTTGCGCTCAGTGTCGCTCCGTGCCGTTAGAAGTGCGGAGTTCGGGACACGGTTCGGGACACGGTTTCGGTTTCGGGATCTACCGCTTTGCATGGAAGCAGTAGTCCCGGCGGCTCGGCCAGACAGACAGGGCGATCAGCCGCCGGTCCGCTCGTAGACCTGTGGGAAGAACACCGAGGTCACGTAGGCGTTAGTGTGTTCGCATCGATCCGTCGTGCAGTCGGGGAGCACGACTTTGAACGTGGCCTCGTCACCCTCGATCCGGTAGTGGACGGTGACGCCCGCGTCGGTAAGGATGAACGTACGGTCGTCGACTGTGATGTAGTTATCGTGGTCGACCTGGTGGCCGTTCTGGTCGTAGGAGGCGAACGAGCCGTTCTTGCCGAAGCTGTGGGAGCGCTCCGTCGGTTTCGCTCCGTGGCATGGGTCACTGCTTCGGGGGACGTGGCCGGGGTATTCGGCGCCAACCGTCCACTCTCTCACCAGCTCGTCGTCGAGTCCCGCCCTCTTGAACGCCCGCACCTGGTCCTCGCAGACGTTCTCGGTGCTCCACTCTCCGACGAGCCCGGCGTCTGCGGCGGTGTTCGCCTCCTCGACCGAGGTCGTCGCGGTGGTCGCCGCCGACTCGTCGTTCGAGTCATCCGAGTCATCCGAGCCGCATCCGACAGCCCCAAGAATCAGCACCGCAAGGCAAGCGGAGAACAGGTTGTAGACGCTGCGCATCGCGGCCTTCCAGTCTGCTCGGTCGAGCGACCCTCCCACAAATCGCGCGATGCGTCAACAGTCTGGCCAGGCGACTGCGGCGACCTTTCCATTGGGCGGCGTGACCGCCGCCCTCACGGCCCGCGACAGCTCCGCGGCCGCGGACGCTTTCCTAGTGGGCCGGGGAGGGATCGAACCTCCGCCCTACGGATTATGAGTCCGCTGCTCTACCAACTGAGCTACCGGCCCGCGGCTGCTGATTATCGCTTTGCCATGCCCTTCCTGCTCCGCCAGTTGAACGACGAGTCCCGCGCTCGAAGCCGGCTTCCGCGTATCAGTGCCCCTGAGTGCCATTCGAGTCAGTGCGCTGCCAGCGCCGCGTCCACTCGATTCGCGTCCTCTTGACTGCAGGCGCACTCGGGTTCGGACCTACCTTGGATGCAGACGAAGTCCTTGAAGCCGCCGGACTGTCGGAGCAGCGCCTTCAGGGTGAACGGGCTGAAACTTGTGGCTGACGTGTTTCTCCCGAGCAACACCGTTCGGCCCCGCACGCGTCGTCGGGGCCCGTGCTTCGACGGGCCGCAGCCATGGAGCCGCGAAGGGAAGGATGCCCGACGGGCGCGCCGCAAACGCACCCGCCGGGGCGTTCGAACAACGGCCGGAGGGAGCCGGATCGTGCTTCGACTGACGCCTTCACCTTGGCCCGTGAAGTCACCGCGCCCCCGTGATCGGCAGCGGGTTCGCGCTGAGCTGGCGCGCCTAGGGTTGGCGGGCCTGGGCTCGGGCCTGCCCACCGTCCTCGGGGTGCCGGGAGGGATCACACGCCGCCGCCTCGTCGATCCCAGCGACGTGCTCAAGAGATCCCCCGTCGGGCGTTTCAGCCTGACATGACAAGATGCGCCCCGAAGGTTCATGGAAGACCCAATGATTCGGAGGGGGATATATGAGTGCCCAACCCAAGATCGGGGGGGACGTGCTGTTCTCGGCCCTTGAGAGGACGGATCGAGGCTGCCGTCTGATCCTGAAGCACTTGCGTGAGTCTCATCCGGACGTTCTCGAGCATCCGGAGTTTGAGAGGACGTTGAAGCTCGCCCGACGCCAGTTGCGCGAGAACCGGGGTTTGCTGGGCACAGCTACCGCCGAGTAGCCGCGGGGCTGCCTCGGGGTGGTCGGCGGTCGCGGGCCGGGCCGTGCCCACGCCGGCGCGGAACATCAGTCCGCACGAACGGCACTATTTCGGAACCTAAGCCGGGCCGCTCCGGGTTTAGGGTCCGATGCCTGCCCCCCGGACGGCCAGGGCGGCCTTGGGGGTTTGTGGGTCGCTTCCGACATCCGAGGCGGCCGGGCCGCCCTCGGCCGTCCGTTAGGCGTCCTCGCCGATCAGCACCTCAACCGCGACAGGAAGCGATCAGGAAGTGGTGATTCCCACTCGGCCAAGCCGTTACCCGTATAGGTGCAGACCCCGGTGACTTGGTATCGAATTCGCATCCACGGTGACGACCTCACGGCCGCCGATCAGGCGTTGCGAGGTCACGGGATCACCACCCGCGAGATCGTGTACGGAGGGTCTGTCGGCGCCGGCGCTCGTTCGTCGAAGCTGGCGAGCCTGAGCGCCATCGTCGAGGCCGAGGACATCGACGACGCCGAGACTCGAACGCGAGCGGCGCTGGGCGATGAATACGAACTCGAAGCGTCCGAGCTGTCGCGCAGCCGCTCCGTCTGACCGCGCCGTCCGGGCTACAACTCGCTGAGCAGCCGCTCGGTCTGGTTGATCTGGCGGCGAAGCATCTGGAGCTCCTCCGTCATCGTCTGCTGTGTCTCCACGTGGATGATCTTGGCCTGCGCGTGAAGCGCTTCCCGCGCCACCTCCACCGCCGCCTTCTCGCCGTTTGCGTTCACCTGGCTCTTGAGCGTCGACATCCGGTTCTGGATCACGCCGTGCGTCTCGCGGACGACAGCCTCCTGGTGATTTCTCAGCTTCACGGTGCGCCGCTCGTTCGCCTTCTGTGTCGCGAGCTGCTCGTTCAGCGCTCGCTTGATTTCGCGCCGGGGTCCCTTCCTGGGCGCTCCCAGCGCATCAGCGGCCGGAAGAAACAGGATCGACCCTAGGACGGGGGCGGACTTGAGTAGCTGGGCTCTTGTGATCATGTCGATGAGCTTAGGACCTGGGCCAGAGCCGATCGGTCGCTGCGTGCGACTCACTCACTAGCCGCCCTGTGCACCCTTCCGTTCCGGCAGACGAAGCCTCTCGCGCGCGACCTTCTGGTTTCCCGCCGGGTCGGTGAAGGTCACGCGGAGCTTGACGGAGCCCGGCGCGACCCCAGGGCCGACCCGCACCGAGACCCGCTGCTTGCCGGATTCGAAGGCCCGGACGCCGTCGGCCGCAGCTCTGTCGGCCACGGTCGTGCCGCCTCGCGTGAGCTCCGCCTCGACGGTCACGTACTCCTTCGCCCTGAGACGCAGTCGGAGGATGCGCGCGCGACGACCGGTCCTCTCGAAGCGCACCGAGGAGACCGACGCCGAGACCTTGCGGTCGACCTTCTCGTCGGGCCTGAGCTGGTACAGGCCCTGCGGCGGGTTGGCGTTCACCAGGCGGCCGGGCTCACAGCTTGCGGTGAACGCGGCGAATCGCTGGGTCGGGTGGCTTGCCTCGACCCTGTAGACGCCCCGGGGCACCTCGGTCCAGACGACCCCTCCATCCTCCGAGGACTCGGTTCGTGACGGATCGGGGACCACGGACTCGTTGAAGTAGACCGGATCGGGGAGCGCCGGCGTGCCGGCGGCGGTGGCGCCCGCTACGCCGTGCGCCCCGTAGGCGATGAAATCGGGGAAGCTGAGGTCGCGCACGTCCACGGTGCTGAAGGTCGACACGATCGCGCACTGCGCCGGATTCCCGGCGGCGTCGAGCTGGACGCCGAGCAGCGCGGCAAGGCCCCCGTAGATGCCATCGGACGGGATCTGGAAGTTGACGTGCTTGAGACGGGCTCCCATGGTGACGAAGGTCTGCAGGTAGATGCCGTGGTACCCGGCCGCTTCGACGTACGGGGTGACCCTGGTGCCGTCGGGGACGACGAGGTCGTAGCGCCCATCGGCGCCCGAGGTGGTCGAGACGCCATCGAGCTCGGCGACCCGCACGGTCGCTCCGGCGATCGGGACCTGGTTGTCGAACGCGTACACGGTTCCGCGGATGTGGACCTGGCCTTCACGCGCGGCGGCACCCTGGGAGGCGCTTGCAGCAGCGGGGAGTACGAGGGCGAGGACCAACGGCACGAGGGCGAGGCTGGCACGGGCGCGGCGCGTTACGGCATCTGACATCTCAAGGGCTCCTTAGTTTCGTTGTTCCCACGCGGGTTCCGATCCGTACTCAGAGGTCGAGACCGAGCCACACGATCACGAGGCTGCCGAGGAAGATCGCCGCTTGCAGCGTGTGTAGGCGCGGCAGGCGCAGGTGCATCAGAGTGAGGATGATGACCAGGGCGACGACCGCGAGCTTGATCTGCAGGGTCCGCGCGTCCCAGAGCTCGTAGTGCGACGCCATCGCGGTCCCGGTCACGAGCAGAACCACCAGCGCGACAAGCGAGCCGTATCCGTAGCGCCTCGCGATCGCTCGCAGCCGCTCGGGATCGGGGTTCACCCGCTCGACCGGAACCACGGCCGCGGCGATGAACAACTGCCCGCCGATGAAGAAGGCCATCGCCAGCAGATGCAGATACAGCACCCCCTGCCACAAGTCCGCTTCGCCCACGGGGGCGATTCTGTCGGGCGGCCGCGGGGCTCACATCCGTGGGCACTACGGGGCGACTTGCGCCGGGCCCAGCGGCGCGCGGCCGCGGATCAGGTCGGCGGCCCGCTCGGCGACCATGATCGTCGGGGCGTTGGTGTTGCCGCCCGGGATCACGGGGAAGACCGACGCGTCGGCGACGCGCAGGCCGTCGATACCGTGGACGCGAAGCTGTGAGTCGACGACGGCGCCCTCGTCGTCGCTCATCCGGCAGGTGCCCGAAGGGTGGTAGAGCAGGAACAGGCGCCGGCGCAGATCGGCCTCGAGCGCGTCGACGTCCGTCGTCTCGGCGCCAGGCTTGAGCTCGCGGACGACGACGTCCGCCAGCGGTGAGTGCGAGACGATCTCGCGCGCCACCGCCATCCCCGCGAGCAGCGAGTCGATGTCGCTCTGCGCGGCGAGCGAGTTGGTCAGGATGCGGGCCTTGGCCAGCGGGTCGGCCGATCGCAGTCGGACCGAGCCTCGGGACTCGGGGCTGACCAGCACAGGGCCGATCACCATCGCGTGGCCGTCGAACTCCTCGTTGCCGTGGTCCTCGAAGTAGGCGGCGCCCATGTGGAGCTGGATGTCGGCCGCAGGCAGTCCCGCCCGTGTGCGAACGAATGCGACCACCTCGGCAACCGTCGAGGTCAGCGGCCCGGTCTTGCGCAGCAGCCACTCCGCCAGGTACTTGGGCTTGTCGGCGCCGTACAGCGTGCGCTCGTCGCTGACCTCCCAGAGCATCGAGACGGCTGGGTGGTCCTGGAGGTTCTGACCAACCCCCGCCAGCTCGTGGCGCACCGGGATGCCGACGTCGCGCAGGTGCTCGGACGGGCCGATCCCCGACAGCAGCAGGACTTGCGGCGAGCCGATCGCGCCCGCGGTGAGGATCACCTCGCGCTCGGCGCGCGCGACCACCTCCCCTCCCCTGCGAGCGCGGTGACGCACGCCGACCGCCCGATCTCCCTCGAGCTCGAGCCCGATCACCGTCGCCCCGGTGATCACCTCGAGGTTCGGGCGCGACATCGCCGGGCGCAGAAAGCCGTCGGCCGTGCTCCAGCGCTTGCCGTCGCGCTGGGTGACCTGGAACATCGAGACGCCGTCCTGCTCGGGGCCGTTGTAGTCGTCGATTCGCGGGATGCCCGCTGCCGCGGCCGCCTCGAGCAGTCGCCGGTCGAGCGGCCGGGGAGAGCGCTGGTCCTCGACCCTCAGCTCGCCACCGGCGGCGTGGAACTCCGACGCACCGCGCGCGTTGTCCTCGGACTTGAGGAAGTACGGCAGGACGTCCTCCCAGCCCCACCCCGAAGCGCCTTGCTCCTCCCACCGCGCGTAGTCGAGCGGCCGGCCGCGGACGTAGAGCATCGCGTTCATCGAGCTCGACCCACCGAGCGACTTGCCCCGCGGGACGTAAAGCGAGCGGCCGTCGACGTGCGGCTCGGGCTCGGTGGAGTAGTCCCAGTCGAGCTTGGTGTGGAACTGATTGGGGAACGCGGCCGGGATCTTTATGTTCGGATGACGGTCGGCCCCGCCGGCCTCGATCAGCAGCACGCTCGATCCGGGGTTCTCGCTGAGCCGGTTGGCGAGCACGCAGCCCGCCGAGCCGGCCCCGACGATCACGTAGTCGGCCGCCACGAATGCTCAGCAGCTGTCGGCCACGCGATCGACGGCCGCGGTCAGCTCGGCGGCGCTGAATGCCCCCTCGATCCGGGTGTCGACCTTGCCGTCGCAGTCGATCACGAACAGCCACGGCTCGGTCCGCAGGTTGTAGGCGAGCACCTGCTCGCGCAGGCCCTTGTTGGCGAGGTTTTGGTTGTAGATCTCCATGTGGATGAAGGCCGCCTTGTCGCCGAGATCGCGCTTGACCTGCTCGGCGATGTCGACGACCGGGCCGCAGACGCGGCTCTGGCACAGGGCCGGGGTGGCGAACAGGAGCACGACGGGCTCCTTGCCGAGGACGTCGGCGAGGTCGTCTGAGTGCATGGTGTCGGGCGGGATGCGGGTGTCGATCTCGGAGATGTCGGCTACATCGTCGGCGGTCGGCGTGTGAACCCTCGGCGCTTGGTCGCCCGGGCCGGGAATCGGGTCGTCCTTCCGCACGACGATGCTGGGCATGCGGGCCGCGGCAAGCTCTCCGCCGCGATCGACGAGCGCGACCATCCTCCACTCGCCGGGCTCGTCGAGTGGCAGATCCGTGACGTAGACGGCCTTGGCCGCGTCGGGGTCGGAGGCGGTGTTCTCGGCGGTGAAAGCGGGCTCGGTCTCCAGGCTCTCGGCTCGCGCGGGGAACGGACCCCGGACCTCGCCGTTGGCGCCGGGGGCGACGTAGATTGCCACGTCGGCATCCGTGAGCTGCTCGCGACCGACCGTGAACACGCCGAAACCGAAGCGATTGTTGCCCTCGGTGAAGACCTGTCCCGCGGGCGCGACGACGAGATCATCGGCCGGGGTGGCGTCGGCGACCAGGTCCTCGAGGCTGCCGCCAGGCGTCGGGAAGGCCGAGGCGTCGGGCGCAGAGGCCCCTGCGGGCGCGGGGGCTTCGTCTCCGCCGCAGCCGGCGGGGATCAGCGCGAGGGCGCCAAGGAGGCTGACGAGGACGGGCGTGGTGCGAGTCGCTGATGGGGGCACCGGCGGCAGGCTAGCGATCGCGACTAACGCCTCGCTAATTGCGGCGGATGTAGGGTCCGGCGCCACAACCGATCGAAGGAGGAGCAGGTGGCGGAGCGGGCGGCGCTGATCACGGGTGGATCGAGCGGGATCGGGCTGGCCATAGCCCGGGCGCTGGGCGAGGACGGTTACTCGGTGACGGTCTCCGCGCGGCGCCCCGACAAGCTCGAGGCGGCGGCGAAGGAATTGGCTGACGCCGGGATCGACGTCCACCATCACCCGGCGCAGATGACCTCCGAGGAGGAGATCGTCGCCCTCTTCGCGTCGCACCGCGAGCGCTTCGGACGGCTCGACGTGCTGGCCAACAACGCGGGGGTTGGGATCGGCGAGGCGATGGAGTCGCTGACGGCGAAGAAGGTCGACATCCAGATCGGCGCCAACCTGCGCGGCCTGATCCTTGCGACCCGCGAAGGACTGCCGATGCTACGCGAGGCGGGGGCCGAGCATGGCAAGGCGCTGATCGCCAACACGGCGTCAATCGCGGGCAAGGGCGGGCAGGCATGGCTCTCGGTCTACTCGGCCACCAAGGCGGGCGTGATCGGCTTCAGCCAGGCGACGCAGAAGGAGTGCGACGGGCAGGGGATCCAGGTCACCGCACTCTGCCCCGGCTTCGTCGACACGCCGATGACCGAGTTCGTGCGCGGGCACGTGGCGCAGGAGGAGATGATCAGGCCGGAGGACATCGCCGAGTCGGTGCGCTTCCTGCTCGCGACGTCGCCGGCGTGCCTGGTGCCCGAGATCGTCTTCACGCGGCCCGGCGAGGGCATCTAGACCTGGCGCGGCGCCGAGAGCTGATGCTCGGTCGCCGCGAGCACGTCACGCTCGGGCCGGCGACGGCGGACGCGGATCTTCTCGGCGTCGGGGTCGGGAACGGTGACGCCGCGGGTGACCGGCGGTGCGCAGCCGGCCATCTGCGCACGCTCGACGCGAATCTGCGCCGCGAGGTCGGCGATCGGGGTGCGCTCAAAGGTCGAATCGAGGTCGAGGCCGTCCTCGAGCAGGGAGCGCAGAGTCCGGACCTCGCGGCGGGTGGCGCGCCGGGGTCGCCGGGCGGCCGTGTACTCATCCCACGCGCGGGCGAAGCCGGCGACGCTCGTGCGCCCGCCGTTTCGGTGCGCGGCGAGCATCGGACAGACGCCGCCCGAGCTCGGGTCCACGTAAGCGCCGACGATGATCCGGTTGGTGTCGATGCCGCGGAGCATCGCCTCCTTGGTGTGGTGTGGTAGGCGGCCGACCGCGATTCTCAGGCGGCGAACGGGGTCGCGGTGGGTGCGTCGCATCGTGAGAATGGTCGGCGACGTGGAGGCAACGGTCAAATCCTGGCGTGGCGGAGGAAACGGATCTTGCATCGCCATGCCCGCTGCTGGTGAGCCGTGAGTGGTGGCCGGTTCCTGGTCGCGGCGTTCGGCGACGCGGGGCATGCCTTTCCGGCGATCGGCCTGGCGCGGGCGCTCGCGGCGCGCGGCAACGATGTCGTCGTCGAGACCTGGGAGCACTGGCGCGCGGCGGTCGAGGTTGAGGGTCTGGACTTCACGGCCGCCGACGAGTACAGGACATTCCCGCCCCCGCCCCCCGGTTCGGGACCGTCGGCGGCCGACGCGGCACTCGCGTTGCTGCCGTACCTCGAGCAGGAGCGGTTCGACGTCGTCGTCAGCGACATCCTCACCCTGGCGCCGACGCTGGCCGCCGAGCGGGCGGGGCTGCACCGGGCGACGCTGATCCCGCACGTCTACCCGGTCCACGACGAGGGGATGCCTTTCTTCGCCGTCGGCGCGTTGCCGCCCCGCACGCCGGTCGGACGGGCGCTGTGGCGTGGGGCGTTGCCGCTGCTGGTCGGCGGGCTGACGTCGGGGGCGCGATGAGATGAATCAGCGCGCGAGCGATTGTCGGCCTGCCCCCGATCGCGCGCTTTCACGGCGGCATCAGTGAGGAGTTGGCGCTGGTGGCGACGTTCCCGGCGCTCGAGTATCCGCGGGCGTGGCCGGCCCACGTACACGTGACCGGGCCGATCGAGTTCGAGCTCGCGCACGGGGACATGGCGCTGCCCGGCGGCGATGAGCCGCTCGTTGTGGTCGCGCCGTCGACCGCGCAGGACCCGGAATGCAGGATGGTGCGGACGGCGCTCGAGGCGCTGGCCGACGAGCCGGTGCGGGTGCTGGCGACGACGAACAGGCGGGCGCCGGATACGCCGCTGCCGGCGGCGCCGGCGAACGCGATCGTGGTGGATTGGTTGAGCTACTCGCAGGCGATGCCGAGGGCGGACCTGGTGATCTGCCACGGCGGGCACGGGACGGTGGCGAGGGCGCTCGGCGCGGGCGCACCGGTGCTCTGCTGCCCCGCGGTCGGCGACATGGCCGAGAACGGCGCGAGGGTCGCCTGGTCGGGCGCCGGGCTGATGTTGCCGTGGCGGCTGATGGGCGCGCGGGCGCTCCGGTCGGCGGTGCGCCGGCTGCTCGGCGACGACTCGTTCAAACGGCGGGCGGGCGAGATCGCCGCGTGGGGGCGGCGCCACGACGGGGCCGCGCGGGGCGCGGAGCTGGTCGAGGAACTGGCGCGGCCCTAGGTGCAGAAGGCCCGCGTTGCGGGCACTTCAGAGCTCCGGGGGTGGGACTCGAACCCACAACCTATCGGGTAACAACCGATCGCTCTGCCGATTGAGCTACCCCGGATCGCGGTCGTGCATGCACCGCAGCCGTGCCGGCCTGCTCGACAGGCTAGCGGCCGCTCCGATTTGATCGAACGAAGAGTTGACCCCCTTGTACGGTGGTCAACTCGAATCTCGATCGGCCGGCGGTTGCGGAACCGTTCAGGCCGTTCGCGCGATGCGCTCGGTGAGCTCGGCGCGTTGGCGCTGGAGCTCGACCGGGGGCTGTCCACCGTTCGCCTCGGCGGCGGCGATCGCGTCCTCGACCATCCCCCGCTCCAGCTCGAGGAAGCTGAGCTCCATCGCCTCGGCGCTCGCCGGCTCGCGCTCGGACTCCATCTTCACCTGCGTCACATAGGCCAGCAGCGCCTCGTCATCGCGCGGGAGCCCCTCGGTCGGATCCTCGAGGTGGGCGCGCAGCCACGCGCACGCCCGCGCCGCAACCGGCGACGAGAAGTGCTCGTCGGTGAGCCTGTCGACGAAATGGCGCCCCTCCGCCGGCAACTTCACGCACATCGCGAGCAACGCGATCTCGCGCCGCTCACGGGCGCTCAGCGAGCGTGGCACGGGCGGCCGCGGCGCCGGCCCGTCCGAATCGTGCACGGGGCCCCGGCTCCCCCTGCCGGCCGCCGTCGTGCGTCGAGAGACCAGCCCCGGGTCGGCGTCGAGGCGATCCGCCACCTCGCGCATCAGCTCCTCGCGCGTGATCGAGTCGGGCATCGCCGCGATCACCTCGACCACCTCATCGAGCGCTCGGTCACGCCCCGCAGGCGACGAGGTATCCGCATCGTCGAGCAGCGTCCGCGCGTGGAAGACCGGTAGCTGCGCCGCCGCGTCGATCGCCTCCCGGAACGCCGTCGCCGACGCGCCGTCCCCGCCGGCCAGCAGGTCGGCCGGATCCTTGTCCTGGGGCATCCGTGCAACCCGCAGCCGCAACCGCTTGCCGCTCGCCACACCCTGGGCTCGAAGCATCGCCTCGCGCCCCGCCCGGTCAGCGTCGAGCGCCAACACCGCTTCCTCTGCATACCCGGAGAGCAGCTTCACCTGCTCGGGCGTGATCGCCGTTCCCATCACCGCCACCGCGTCCTCGATACCCGCCTGATGGCAGGCGAGCACGTCCGTGTAGCCCTCGACCACGACCGCCCGTCCGGCCTTCGCGATCGCCGGCCGGGCCCGCTCGATCCCGTATAGCGTGCGCCGCTTGCTGTAGAGCTCGCCCTCCGGCGAATTGACGTACTTCGGCCTCTGATCGGGTCGCAGCGCGCGCGCCCCGAAACCCAGCACCCGACCGCGCGCGTCCCTGATCGGGAACACGATCCGCGAGCGGAAGCGGTCGTAGTGCCCCTTGCCCTTCTGGCTCTTGAGCACCAGCCCTGCCGCCTCGATCTCTGCCACCGAGTAACCCGCCTGCTGCCCGCGTACCAGGACGGTGTCCCACGTGCCCGGCGCGCACCCGACCCCGAACTCGTCCAGCACCGCCACCTTCAGCCCGCGGTCTGTCAGGTACTCGCGCGCCTTTGCCGCCTGCGGCGCGTCGCGAAGGAAGCTGGCGTAGAAGCTTGCCGTGCGCTCGAGCAGCTCGCTCAGGCGCGCCCTCTTGTGGCGCAGCTCCTGGGCCCGCGGGTCCTCCTCCTCGCGCTCGAGCTCGACCCCGTAGCGGTCGGCGAGGGTCTCGACCGCGTCGGCGAACGCGAGCGCCTCCTTCTCCTCGACGAACCTGATCACGTCGCCCCCCACCCCGCAGCCGAAGCAGTGATACAGCTTCTCCTGCGGATCGACCGAGAATGATGGGCTGCGCTCGTCGTGAAATGGGCACAACCCCGTGAACCGCGTCCCCGAGCGCCGCAGGTCGGTGTACGCCGATACCACCTCGACGATGTCGGTCGCCTCCTTGACTCGCTCGACGCTTTCGGGGGTGAACCGGCTCACCCTTCGAGCATACGCGCGACTATCCGAGACTCACCGTCTAGCCCTCGGCGTGGCGGGCGGGCGCGCCGCCGCGAAGCACCAGGTAGGTGAGCCATACCGCGACGGCGAAGATCGGCACGCCCATGGCGGCGCGCGCCACCCCGAGCGCGACCAATGCCCCCGCCAGGTACAGCGGGAGTTGTACCGCGAGGCGAGTCAAGAACACGCCCACCCAGATCCAGCTCGCGCGGGCGTAGAGCCTGACGCGCTCGGGATCGTTGCGCCACGCCCTCCCCCGGCCCTCGACCGACTCGAGGATCACCCCGATAAGCGGCCACCGCACCGCGATCGAGACCAGGTACGCCGCCGCGTAAAGCGCGTTGAACAGCAACCCGGGCAAGAAGAAGTCCTCCGCCCGCCCCGTGCGGTCGGCGACGAAGGCCGCGAGCGCGACACCGGCAAGGCCCGCGAGGGCGTACTGCAGCGTTTCGCGCCGCAGCAGGCGCACCACTGTCAGCACCAGCGCAACTCCGACGGCGACCCACGCCGCCAGCGACAGCTCCTGGCCGGCCAGGGTGTAGACCGTGACGAAGGCGAGCGCCGGCAAGCCCGAATCCGCGATCCCCCGCCCGCCGCCGAGCGCCGCGAGCAGCGCGCGTGGATCCTGCTCGGACCTCTCCGCCCGGTCGGAACCGGTCAGAGCCGAGACTCCTCCGGGAGCGCCAGACGCTTGAACGTCGCAATCGCGAACCGGTCCGTCATCCCCGCGATGTAGTCCGTCGCCCGTTGCAGCTCGTCTGCTTCGACGGCCCCGTCAGCCACCAGGGCCGGATCGTCGAGGTAGTGCTCGAACAACCCGCTCAGAGTCCGCCGGACCCGATCGTGCTCGCTGCGCGCCTCCGGTCCCAGATAGACGCGCTCGAACATGAACTTGCGCAACCGCAGCATCGCCCCGCCCACCTGGTCCGACTGTGCGACGTCACCGCGCTCGAGCGAGGTCGCGACGATGTCGCGCACCAGGGTGTCGATCCTCGCCGCCCCGGTGGGCCCGAGCAGCTCGATTTGCGCCGCCGGCAGATCCCCGTCCGCGAGGATCCCCGCCCGCAGCGCGTCGTCGATGTCGTGGTTGATGTAGGCGACGCGGTCCACCAGGCGCACCACCCGGCCCTCGAGCGTCGCCGGGCGATCCGAACCGGTGTGGTTGAGGATCCCGTCGCGGACCGCCTCGGTGAGGTTGAGCCCCCGCCCATCGCGCTCGAGTACGTCGACGACCCGCAGCGAGTGGCGGTTGTGCTTGAACCCGGTCGCGCCGCGCGCACGCAGGGCCTCGTCCAGCGCCTCCTCGCCGATGTGGCCGAACGGTGGATGCCCGAGATCGTGACCGAGGCCGATCGCCTCGGTCAGGTCCTCGTTCAGCCCCAGAGCTCGGGCGACCGTGCGCGCGATGCAGCAGGTCTCGATCGTGTGCGTGAGTCGGGTCCGGTAGTGGTCGCCCTCGGGCGCGATGAAGACCTGTGTCTTGTGCTTCAGCCGCCGGAAGGCCTTCGCGTGCACGACCCGGTCGCGGTCGCGCTGGAACGGCGTCCGCATCTCGCTGTCAGCCTCGGGAACCCTCCTGAGCGCCGGGTAGGACCTAGTCGCCCGCTCCCACAGGTACTCCCCCTCCCAGGCGTCGACGCGCTCGGCGAGCGGGCGGGCGGCCGGCGGCTGGGGCCTCGGGTCTGACACCTCAGAGCAAGAATAGGCTCAGATCGGGGCCCGGAACCGCGCTTGCTCGCCGGGGCGCCCGGGATCGGCCCTCTACGCCGCGAGCTGACGGGGGTAGCTGCGCAGGTGCACGTGGGCGTGGTGCTCGAGCGTCTCGGTGATCGCGCGCTCCGCCTGGCGCAGCGCTCGGTCGCCCGCCGCCGGCGCCTGCGCCAGCGGGCGGCCGAGCGCCTCGACCATGAACTCGTGCGCCTCCGCCGAGATCGGGAACCCGTCGCGCTCGCAGGCGGCGCAGACGACGCCGCCCGCCGCCCCCGAGAAGCCCGACGAGCTCGTCGGCCTCGCCGCAGCGCGCGCACGACGCGAGCTCGGGCGCGAAGCCGGCCGCGAGCGCGAGCTTGAGTCGGAAGGCAAGCGCGGTCGCCAGTCCGGCGGCCCCGTCGCCGACGCCATCGTCGGCGACCGACTCCTCACCGTCGAGCAGCGGCCAGATAGCGACAGAGCAGGTTGTAGGCGGCCGGATTGGCCTCGGCGGAGTCGAGCAGCCGCAGCACCGCGTCGCAGGCCCGCGCGGCGGCGCCCAGCGCCGGCCCGCTGGCGCGCAGGCTCGGGTGCGCGGCGACGGTGTGCGCGGCGGTCACCGTGGCGAGCTCGCCGCGGCCCTCGTGGAGGACGAGGTCGAGGCGGAAGAACGGCTCGAGCCGGCCGCCGAAGCGCGAGCGCGGCCGCCGCGACCCCCTTCGCGATCGCCCCCACCCGCCCGCGCGTGGCGCTGTAGAGGTGCAGCACGCGATCGGCCTCGCCGTAGCGGATGCTGCGCAGGACGACTGCCTCGGTCTTGAACTTGCCCGGCACGGGGGCATAGCCTGCCGGTGACCGGCCGGACGGCTTACCGGCGTTACCGCCGTGCGTCGACCACGTCGCGGATCGCCGCGGCGGTCACGGTCGCGGCGAGCGAGCCGATCGCGATCGACGTGAAGCGGTCCGGGGCGCCGCGCGAACCGCCGAAGCAAGGCAGAAGGCGACGTCGCCGTCGACGCTCGAGAACACCGGGTCGACGGCCCGGGCGACTCCCGCCACTCGCCATCCGCGCGACCCGGGTGCAGGCCGGCTTGTCGAGCGCCGCGTCGGTGATCACGCAGACGAGCGTCGTGTTGCGCTCCTCGAGCCGACTCCAGTCGGGCGCCTGCGTCATCGCGGCGAGCATGCGTCGGCGGTCGGAGACGATCTCTCCGTCCTCGCCCCGCGGCCCGGCGAGCACCTCCCCGTCGGCGCCGATCACGTCGCCGAACGCGTTCACGACGGCGAGCGCGGCGACGGTCTCACCGCGACCGCTGCGCGCCGCCGCGTAGCCGACCCCGCCGGGCGCCGCGCGACTCGCGGCCGAGGATCTTGCCGACCGCCGCGCCGTGCCCGCGCCGACGACGGCCGCGCTCGGGCACGCCGGCGGCCGCGGCCTCGCACGCCTCGTAGCCGGCGTCCGCATCCGGGCGGGCGGCCGGATCTCCCTCGGCGAGGTCGTAGATGACCGCCGCCGGGACGATCGGCACCAGGCCGGCGGGCGTCGGATAGCCACGCCCGTGTCTCCTCGCAGCCAGCGCACCACCCCGTCGGCGGCCGCGAGGCCGAAGGCGCTGCCGCCGGTGAGCAGGATCACGGCGGTCACCTCCGCCGGCGCCGGCGAGCGGCCCGATCACGTCGGTCTCGCGCGTCCCCGGGCCGCCGCCGCGCACGTCCACGCCGCCCGGCTGCCCGCCGGCGGCGATCACCACGGTGCACCCGGTGACGCCGACGGGATCGGTCCAGTGGCCGATCGCGAAGCCCTCCGGCGGGGCGATCGGGGCGCTCATCGCGGCGCTCGGCGGCGCCGCGCGCCGGCGGCGCCGGCAGCCGCGCTGGCAGCCGGGGCAGAAGTAGGTCGAGCGCCCGCGACGACGATCCGGCGGATCTGCTCGCCGCAGCGCAGGCACGGCTCGCCCTCGCGCGTGTGGACGAGGAACTCGTCCTGCATCGAGCCCCGCTCGCCGCGCGCGTCGCGGTAGTCGTCGATCGAGGCGCCGCCGTTGGCGAGGCCCGCCTCGAGCGCCTCGACGATCCCATCGCGCAGCGCCTCGCAGTGCTCGGGCCTCATCGACCCCGCCGGCGACAGCGGATGCAGCTCGGCGCGAAACAGCGCCTCGTCGGCGTAGATGTTGCCGATCCCGGCGATCCCCGTCTGGTTGAGCAGGAACGACTTCAGCGGCGCCCGCCTGCCCGCGGCCAGCGCGGCAGAGCGCCTCGGCGCGTCAGCTCCTCGGAGAGCGGCTCGACCCCGAGCCGCGCGGCGAAGTAGTCCTCGATCTCATCGCCGCCGCAAGACCGCCGCCGTGCCCGAACCGCCGGGCATCGGTGAACCAGCAGCCGGTGCCGTCGTCGAGCCACACACGCACGCGCAGATGACGCGCCTCGGGATGCGACTCGTACAGGCGCGGGCCGCCGAAGCGCTCACTCTCGATCATGTCGGCGACGCCGTCGATCCGGCCGGGCCAGCAGCAGGTTGCCCGGTCATCCGCAGGTGCATCGACCAGCGCCGTGCCGTCGTCGAGGCGCACGAGCAGGTACTTGCCGCGCCGCTCGACCCCGGTCGATCCGTCCGCCCGGCGAGCGCCCCTCGACCTCGGCTCGGCGGCTCGGGCCGCGTCCAGCGCTCGTCGAGGACCTCCGCCGACTCGATCCGCCGCCCGACCACCTCGGGCTCGAGCTGGCGGCGGATCGTCTCGACCTCGGGCAGCTCGGGCATCGGCGCCGAACATAGCCGTCCGGCGTGACTCAGGGCGCCGCCTGCAGCCACCGCGGCCGCTACCGGTCGCCCGCGGGTGGGCCTTGAAGTAGACCTCCTTGATCCGCTCGCCGGAGAGGTGGGTGTAGAGCTGGGTCGTGGCGACGTCGGCGTGGCCGAGCATCTCCTGCACCGAGCGCAGGTCGCAGCCGCCCGAGAGCAGGTGCGTGGCGAAGGTGTGCCGGAGCGTGTGCGGGCTCATCTGGCCGTCGAGGCCCGCCTCCTTGCGCGTGCCGCTGGATGATCTTGTAGAGGCCCTGGCGGGTGAGCGCGCCGCCGCGGAAGTTGACGAACAGCTTGCGCTCGACGCCGCGCGCCGACCAGCTCCGGGCGACCGGAGCGCAGGTAGCGCGTCGACCGCCGCGGCGGCCTCGCTGCCGAGCGGGACGATCCGCTCCTTCGAGCCCTTGCCGTGCGGGCGCACGAAGCCGCGCCGCAGGTCGACGTCGTCGACCTCGAGCCCGACCGCCTCCGATGCGCGCAGGCCGCACCCGTACATGACCTCGAGCAGCGCCCGGTCGCGAAGCGCGATCGGGTCGCCCCCGGCGACGCTCTCGAGCAGGCGCTTCACCTCGGCGTAGCTGAGCACCTGCGGCAGCTTGCGGCTCTTCTGCGGCGGGCTGAGCGTCGCGGTCGGATCGTCGTCGATCAGCTCCTCGCGGCGCAGGTGCCGGTAGAAGGAACGCAGGCAGGCCGTCTTGCGGTTGATCGTCGCCGGCGAGCAGGCCGGCCGCCACTTCCGTGCGTCCGCCGATGCCCGGTGGCGAGGTCGGCGAGGAAGTCGGCGACGTCGGCGCGCTCGGCCTCGGTCGCGCCCCGGCCGCGATCGGCCAGGAAGGCCCCGTACTGCAGCAGGTCGGTCCGGTAGGCCGTCGAGCGTGTTGCGCGCCAGCCCGCGCTCGAACTCGAGGTAGGCGAGGAAGTCGAGCACGAGCGCCTCGAAGCGGGCGTCGACCTCGCTACCGCTCCTCGGGCTTGCGGACCGCGACGGCCATGCGCCAGCTGGTTCTCCCGGCCCGCGCGGCCTCCCTGCCGGTGCAACCGGCGGCCCGCTCAGGCCGCAGGATCCGCAGCTCGCGGAGCAGCAGCAGGCCGATCAGCGACGCGGCGTCGGCGCAGCCGGTCGATCGCGCCGTCGAGCTCGTCGAGCGGCCAGGCGACGATCTCGATCCGCTCCTCCGGGCGCGGGCTCGGCGTCGGCGCCGCTCGAGCTCCGGTGGCCAGGAACAGGGTCACCTCCTCCTCGGCGAAGCCCGGGCTGGTGTAGAAGCGCTTCAGCTCGCGCCACTCGCGAGGCGCGCCATGCCGACCTCCTCGACCGAGCTCGCGCTTGGCGCACTCGAAGCGGCGTCTCGCCCGTCGACGTCGAGCTTGCCGGCGGGCAGCTCGAGCAGCGCCTCCTCGCCCACGGCCTCGCGCGGCTGGCGGACGAGATAGACATGAATCGCTCGTCGTGGGCGACGATCGCCACCGACCCCGGGATGGCCGACGACCTCCCGCCTCGACGGTCGCGCCGTCGGGGTGGCGGAACTCGTCGATGCGCACGCTGAGCGATCGCTGCCCTCGTAGACGCTCTTGCGAGCGATCGCGCTCCATCGCCCGGGTGCCTCCCCTGCGCCGCTGCGGCCAGCGCCCGGCCCGCCGCCAGCGGCGCGGCGAAGAAGAGCGGGTCCTCGGCGATCGTGCGGCCCATCGTCCTCGCGGGCAGCCCGCTCGGCGCGTACCCGTCGAGGTCGACCGGCTCGACCGCGAGGTCGTGGCGACCGCCGCAGATCTGCGATCAGCTCGTCGAGCGCCGCCTGCGCAGAGCCGCCCGTCGGGCGCCTCGGCGTCCAGCAGCGGCCAGCCCTCGAGCTCGACCTCGGGCACCGGGCACCCGCACGGCGCCGAGGAGCAGCTCGAGCACCGACGCGGTGTGATGGCTGAGGCCGCGATGGCGCGGGCGCGCGTCGGAGCTCGACAGCCGCGGGCGAGACCAGCGTCGGCAGGCCGAGCGCGAGCGCGGCGTGGGCGGCATCGAGCGCCGCCATCCCGCCGTGCCCGTAGCGGGTCGCCGAGCCGAGGATCCCCGGCCCCGGGCCGACGACGACCGCGTCCCAGCCGAGCCCGCGCCGCGCCGCGTCGAGCGCCGCCGACGAGGCTGATCGCCTCGTGCTCGCCGCCGTAGGCCGGCCCGGCGGTGACGTGGCCGGCGAGCAGCCCTCGCTCGCGAAGCTCGGCGACGTCGCGGGAGAGCGCGCCCGGAAGCGCCGCCGCCGGCGCTCTGGACGAAGCCGACGCGCAGTCCCGGGCGCCGCCTCGCGACGCCGCCCAGGCCGCCGGCGCCAGGTGGCCGTGGAGCGGCAGCACCAGCACCGGCGGCGTCGGCCGTAGCCGGTCCGCCGCTTCCGTCCGCGGCACCTCGACCGGCTCGACGGGGTGCTGGAGCGAGGTGTAGTTGAGCTTCATCACGTGGCGCCCGCGGCGCCCGGCGCCGTCCAGCCCGCGGGTCAGGTTGACGTGGACGACGTCGAAGCCGCCCGAGCCGAGCCCGAGGTCGAGCGGCCTCGGTGTTGACGACCACCTCGTCGCCCGACCGTCGACCTCGCCGACCAGCGCCTCGTCGGCCCAGGCGCCGGCGCCGCTCTCCGTCGACCTCGCACCGTCAGCGGGTCGAGCCGACGACGACCATGCCGCGGCGCAGCTTCAGCATCAGCCTCGCCGCCTCGCGCACGGTCGACGATCGCCTCGCAGACGGCGAGCATCTCGGTCGATCCGCTCGGCGGCGACGCTCTCCTGCGGGGTGTGGTTGGCCTCGGTCCCGTTGGCGAGCAGCACGCACTCGAACCCCGCGGCGCACGAGCGCGTTCGCGTCGCTGCCGCCGCCGGTCGCGACCTCGCGCGGCTCGAGCCCGCAGCGCTCGAGCGCCGCCCGGGCGAGCCGCACCGGCGCCGCGCCCGAGGCTTGTCGGTAGCCGCGGAAGATCTCGGTCACCTCGACGTCGACGTCGCAGCCGTGCTCGCTCGCGGCCCAGGTGCAGGCGTCGACCAGTCGCCGCCATCGCCTCCGCCACCCGGGCGTCGTCGAGCGTGCGTGCCTCGCCCTCGATCGCGGCAGCGGCCGGCGACCACGTTGGACGCCGTGCCGCCGTAGATCACTCCGACGTTCGCGGTGGTCTCCGCGTCGAGCCGCCCGAGCTTCATCGCCGCGATCGCCGCCGCGGCGGCCTCGATCGCGCTGCGGCCGTCCTCCGGCCGGATCCCGGCGTGCGCCTCGACGCCCTCGAACTCGGCGACCAGCCGCTTGTAGGTCGGTGCGGCGGTGATCACCTCGCCGATCGGCGTGGCGTGGTCGAGCACGAAGCCGAACGGCGAGCGCAGCGAGCCGAGGTCGAGCTCCTTCGCGCCGCGCAGGCCGTCCTCCTCGGCGACCGTGAACACGAGCTCGACCCCAGCCGACGGCGGGCTCGGCTGCGTGACGGGCGGCGAGCTCGACCAGGACCGCCACCGCGGCCTTGTTGTCGGCGCCGAGGATCGTCTCGCCGCGGCTGCGGAAGACGCCGTCGGCGAGCTCGACCTCGATCGGCCCGTCGTGCGGCACGGTGTCGAGGTGACAGCAGAACATCACCCAGCCCTCGCCCCGTCCGGGCACGCGGGCGATCAGGTTCCCGGCGCCGGCCCGGGCCGCCTCGGCGGCGCCGTCCTCGACCACCTCGACCCCGAGCTCGCCAGCTCGGCGAGCACGTCGTCGGCGACCGCGCGCTCCGCCCCGGTCGGGCTCGGGATCTCGCACAAGCCGCACGAAGCGCTCGAGCAACCGAGCGTCGTCGCTCACGACGCCGATGCTCCGGCCGCCGCGTCGGGGCCGATGAAGTTGCGAACCCGGAGGATGCGGCCGTTGCGCAGGTCGATCCGCCAGCTCGCCGGCTGGTCGAGGTCGACCCCGCTTTGGCGCCCGCGCGCCCGGATCGAACCGTGAGCGAGAAACGAGCCGGGGCGGTCCTCATCGATCGAATCGATCAGGATCTCCCACGCCTCGAACTGCTGGTCGATCTCGGCCGTCCATCGGTGCACCCCGTCGGCGCCGTGAAAGACGTCGCGGGCGAGCGCCGAGTGGATCTCGAACTCCGGGTCGAAGCTTTCGGCATCGACGTCGCGCTCGCCGGCGTTCCAGCGCCGCCACACATCGCGGATCAGCTGCTCGCCGGTGATCTCGGCATCGGGCACCGTGACCCCCAGGCTATGCGAGCGCGACGGGGTCAGCCCTCGCGCCGAACGCGGACGTCGTCCGCCGCGGTGCTCTCCTCCGCCTCGGCCTCCTCGGCAGCCGGTGCGTCACCGCGCTCGGCAGCGCGGTCGGCCGCTGCGGCGACGAACTCGCGGAACAGCGGCTCGGGGCGGGTCGGCCGCGAGTTGAACTCGGGGTGGAACTGCGAGGCGACGAAGAACGGGTGGTCCGGGCAGCTCGATGATCTCGACCAGCCGCTCGTCGGGCGAGGTCCCGCTGGCGACCAGCCCCTCGTCCTCGAGCCGGCGGCGAAGCATGTTGTTGACCTCGTAGCGGTGGCGGTGGCGCTTGTAGATCACGGCCTCGCCGAAGATCTCGCGCGCCCGCGTGCCGTCGTGGAGCTTCACCGGATCGGCGCCGAGGCGCATCGTCCCGCCCATGTCGGTGACCTCCTTCTGCTCCGGGAGCAGGTCGACGACCGGGAAGGGGGTCTCGGGGTCGAACTCGGTCGAGTTGGCGCCGTCCATGCCCGCCACGTGGCGAGCGAACTCGACGACCGCGATCTGCATCCCGAGGCAGATGCCGAGGTATGGAATGCCGCGCTCGCGCGCGATCCGCGCCGCCTCGATCTTGCCCTCGATCCCGCGCTCGCCGAAACCGCCCGGGATCAGGATCCCGTCGGCCCAGCTCGGCGATCTCCGCCGGCTCGAGGTCCTCGGAGTTGACCAGCTCGACCTCGACGTTGGTGCCGTGGTGATAGCCGCCGTGGTGCAGCGCCTCGATCACCGACTTGTAGGCGTCCACGAGCTGCACGTACTTGCCGACCAGGGCGATCTTCGTCGTCCCCTCGCAGGCGTCGGCGCGGCGCACCAGCTCCTCCCACTCGCTCAGGTCGGGCGGCGGCGCCTCGACGCCGAAGTGGTCGAGGACCAGATCGTCGATGCCCTCGGCCCGCATCACCAGCGGCACCTTGTAGATGTTGTCGACGTCGCGGGCCGAGATCACCGCCTCCTCGGGGACGCTCCCGAACAGCGCGATCTTGCGGCGGATCTCGCGGTCGAGCCCGCTCTCGGAGCGGCAGACCAGCGCGTGCGGCTGGATCCCGATCCGGCGCAGCTCGTTGACGGAGTGCTGGGTCGGCTTCGTCTTCAGCTCGCCGGCGTGGCCGACGTAGGGGACCAGCGTCAGGTGGATGAACATGCAGCGCTTCGGGCCGAGCTCGGTGTAGAGCTGGCGGATCGCCTCGAGGAACGGCAGCGACTCGATGTCGCCGACCGTGCCGCCGATCTCGGTGATCACGAAGTCGACCGCCTGGGACTCGGCGACGATCAGGATCCGCTGCTTGATCTCGTCGGTGATGTGCGGGATCACCTGCACGGTCGCGCCGAGGTAGTCGCCGCGGCGCTCGCGGCGGATGACCGAGTTGTAGACCGCGCCGGCGGTGACGTTCGAGGCTCGCGACGTGTTCTCGTCGGTGAAGCGCTCGTAGTGGCCGAGGTCGAGGTCGGTCTCGGCTCCGTCCTCGGTCACGAACACCTCGCCGTGCTGGAACGGGCTCATCGTCCCGGGGTCGACGTTGATGTAGGGATCGAACTTCTGCAGCTGGACCCGGAAGCCGCGGCTGACGAGCAGGCGGCCGATCGACGCCGCGGCGATGCCCTTGCCGAGGGATGAAACGACGCCGCCGGTGACGAAGATGAAGCGCGTCTCGCCCGGCTTCATCGCTGTCGGTATCACTCCGCGTCATCAACTCTGCCGAGCGAGTCTATCCAGCGCAGCGGCGGAACCCGCTCGATCGTCCGCGAGATCGATCGGAACTCCCCGTAGACGGTCAGCGCGACGACGATCGCCAGCGCGATCCAGCGTCCGCTCGCCGCCGAGCGTGACCAGCAGCGAGATCCCCGCCAGCGCGCCGATCAGATTCGAGCCGGTGTCGCCGAGCATCGCCCGCTCTCGGAGCGTGAACACGGCGACCAACAGCGCCGGGCCGATGAAGATTCCGAGCAGCTCGAGCGGTTCGACCGTCCAGGCACCCATGCAGAGCCCGGCGAGCAGGAGCGCGAAAGCCTTCTCGACTCGGCCCGGCCGCAGGTCGAGCAGGTTGAAGAGGTTGGTCGCCAGCAGCAGCAGGGCGAGGTCGGCGACGTAGTCCACTCCCTCGCGCCCGCGGCCCGAGACCGCGTAGGCCGCCAACGCCAGCGCGCCGACCGCCTTGATCGCCCCGGTCGAGAAGCCTCCCGAGAGCACCGCACGGGCGTGTCCGCGCCAGCCGCGCGGTGTGCCGACGTCGGCGCCGCGGCCGAGCGCGTCGTCGAGCAGGCCCAGCAGCGCGACGCCGAGCACGTAGACCATCCACCGACGCAGCTCGGGATCGAGGAGGTCGAGATCGGCGCGGTCGTCGAGCACCGCGAGCGGCGCCAGCGCCAGCAGCGAGCAGGCGACGAGCGGGGCACCGGCCGGAAACGCGGCCAATCGGCCACGGTAGTTCTCGCGGGCGAGCCCGACCCGGAGCATGTCGGCGAGCCACGGCCGTAACAGCAGCGCCGCGAGCGCCGCCGACAGCGCCAGACCGGCGAGCATCACCCGTTCCCGCGGGGGCGGGGCGCACCGCTGCCGCCCGGAGGCGGCAGCAGGTCGGGCAAGAGGCTGTCGGCTGTCTCCTTGACGCCGAAGTTCCCGGCCGCGCCATCGAGGGTGAAGACGAGTGCCACCTTGCCGGCGGTGAGATCGATGTTGTCGACCGTGGCGATGCCGCTGTCCGCGAAGAAGCGGATCGACGAGGGATCGGTGTCGGTGCGCTCCACGCCGACGGTCTCAGCCTGCGACCGCAATCCCGTGAGCAGCCCCTCCTCGATCACGTCGGTCGTCACCTCGGCGTCGGGGTCGAGATCGGCGGGTCGCTGGCGGACGACGACCACGGCGTCGATACCCGCGGGGCGGCCGCTGTAGCGGGTCAGCAGAGTTCCGCGCAGCTCGTTGAACCCCGGCCCGCCTCGGGTCAGCGACCGGCCGGCGCGCTCGGCGTACCGCAGCAGCTCCTCTTCATCGCCCCGCGAGACCGCGCGCGCCTGCTTGCCCTTCAGGGTCGAAGCCAGGGCGTCGAGGTCGGGTGGTTCGCGCACCACCGCGACCTCGGCCAATGAGGCGCCGGCCGGACCGACCGCGGCCTCGACGTCTGCGGCGATTCCCTGGTCGAGACCACCGAGGCCGATCAGCGCGATCTCGTCACCGCGCAGCGCGTCGGAGACCACGGCCGGATAGACGGCTTGGCCGAAGTCCCGCTCGGCCTGGAGATCGGCCTCGAGGGCGTCGACCTTCGCGCGGGCATCATCGAGATCCGAGGCCAGGCTCTGCTCGAGGTTCTCGGCGGTGCCCGAGACGATGTCGGAACCCAACCCAACGCCGATCAGGATGCCCACCGCGAGCGCGAGGAAGACGGCTGCGAGCGAGGCGGCGTGGTAGCGCGCCGAGTAGCCCATCAGATATTGAGCAGGACCTTGATCTTCAGCCAGACCAGGTCGAAGAACTCCGCCAGCGCGGGCGAGCTGAGAACGACGATCAAGATCAGGATCAGCGCCGTCGCCAGGAACGCCCAGATCTGCCAGCCGCGGACGCCGGGGTTGTACAGGCGGCTGACGCCCTTGGCGTCGATCAGCGTCTCGCCGATCCGCAGGCGGGTGAGGAAGGTCGACGACATCCCGGCCCGGTTCTTGTCGAGGAACTCGGTGAGGTTGAAGTGCGCACCGACCGAGACGATCAGCTCGGCACCGTTCTCGTGCGCGAGCAGCATCGCGACGTCCTGGCTCGTGCCCACCGCCGGCACGATCACCGGCTCCAGGCCGAGCCTGCGAAGCCGGTCGAGTCCGGGCGCGCGGCCGTCGGGATAGGCGTGAACGACGGCCTCCGCTCCACAGGTGAGCACCGCGTCGGTGGCCGAATCCATGTCGCCGAGGACCATGTCCGGCTTGAAGCCCTCCTCGAGGATCGCGTCGGCGCCACCGTCGACGCCGACAAGCACCGGATGGGTGTCCTCGATGTAGGCGCGCAGGGTGCGCAGGTCGCGTCGGTAGGTCGTGCCGCGGACGACGATCAGCGCGTGGCGGTCGCGGAACTCGGTGCGCACGGCGGGGAAGTCGATCTTGCCGGCGAGCAGGTTTCCTTCCTCGTGGACGTGCTCGATCGTGTTCATGGCGAACGCCGACAACGCCTCGTGAATTCGCTCGCGCTGGCGCTCTATCTGCTCAGTCGCGATCGCCACGTCGATCACCCGGCCGGTGGCCAGCAGCTCGCCGTTGGCGCGTACCTCGGCGCCGTCGAGGACCAGCTCCTCCCCGTCGCGCAGCTCCTCGAACAGCGGCGCCGCGGGGGCGTCGACCAGCCTCACCCCGGCTCGGGCGAGGACCAGCGGCCCGGGGTTCGGGTACCGGTCCGTGGACGAGGGTGCGACGTTGATCACTGCCCCGACACCGCTGGCGGCGAGGTCCTCGGCCGCGACCCGGTCGAGATCGGGGTGGTCGATCACGGCGATATCGCCGGGCCGCAGGCGTTTGACCAGGGCCTTGGTCTTGCGGCCGAGCCTCGCCCGGCCGACGATCGGCGGCGCCTCGGCCGGCCGCAGCTGGATCTCGGGCCCACGCAGAAGCGCGCGCGCCCGGCTTCGCAGAGCCATCGGCCGCCGATTATGCGGAAAAGCGCGGCGGCGGGCGGGCGCTCCCGCCCGCGCTCGTCCGTCAGGCCGCCTTCAAGAGCTCTCTGGCGTGGCGGCTGGCGGCCGCATCGCCGCGCTCCGCACCCAGCATGCGAACGATCTCCGCGACCAGAGCGTCGCCCGCGACATGCTCGACGTTCGCCCAGGCCTCGCCACCGGTCGCATGTTTCTCGATCCGGAAGTTGGTCGCGGCCAGCGATGCGACCTGCGCCAGGTGGGTGATGCAGATCACCTGACGCGCCTCGGCAAGGCGCCGCAGACGCTCGCCCACCGCCCGCGCCGTGTTGCCGCCGATCCCCGCGTCGATCTCATCGAAGACCAGGGTGCGCTCGGCCGCACCGCTCCCGAGGCCGGTGAGCGCGAGCATGATCCGCGACAGCTCGCCGCCTGACGCCGCGTCCTTGAGCGGTGAGGTCGGCATCCCCGGATTGGTCGCAACCACGAACTCGACCGATTCGGCCCCGGAGGCGCCGTAACCATTGGGGTGCGGCTCGAGCGAGACCGCGAGCGTCGCCCCGTCCATCGCCAGCTCGGAGAGCTCCCCGACCACCCGCTGGGAGAGCTGCGGGGCAGCCTTGCGCCGGCCGGCACTGAGCTTCTTTGCGAGTTTCACCCGCCGCGCCTCGGCCTCGGCGACCCGCGCGGCGAGCGCGCCGGCGATCTCCTCGGCGTTCTCGAGCCGCGCGATCTCCTCGCTGCAGCGCTCGGCATGCGTGAGCACCGCCTCGACCGAGCCGCCGTGCTTTCGCTCGAGTCGGTCGAGCGCGTCGAGCCGCTCTTCGACCATCTCCAGGCGACCTGGCTCTGCCTCCGCGTCGTCAAGGTAGCGCCGAAGATCGGCCGCGATGTCCTCGAGCTCGACCCCGACCGCATCCAAGCGCCCCCCGAGGGCGTCCAGGCTGGGATCGACGCCCTCGACGCCGGCGAGGCCCGCAGCCGCCGCCCCCAGCGCCGCCCGGCCGCCGCCGCCGTCCTCGGCCTCGCCGCTGACCGCCGCCAGCGCTCGCCCGGTGGCCTCGCGCAGCGACTCCGAGTGGCGCAGGCGCCCGCGCTCGGCCTCGAGCTCTGACCTCTCGTCCGCATCCGGCGCCGCAGCCTCGATCTCCGCCAGCTCGAACCGCATCAGATCGAGATCACGCTCGCGAGCGCCCTCGCGGCTGCGCAGTTGCTCGAGCTCGCGGGCGAGGCCGATCGCGTCGCCATGAGCCGCTCGGTATTCCCCCAGCAACTCGAGCTGGGCCGAGCCCGCGAAGCCGTCGAGGATCTCGAGCTGGGCCGAGGCCAGGGTCAAACGGCGGTGCTCGTGCTGGCCGTAGAACGCGAGCAGGCGTGGGGCAAGCGCCTGCAGGTCCCCGGCGGTGGCGGAGCGGCCGCCGACGAACGCGCTAGTTCGCCCCGAGGTGCCGATCCGGCGCCCGAGCACGACCTCGTCGGCATCCCCGGGGAGCCGGTCGGCGATCTCGGCGAGAGCGGGATCCTCGAGCAGCCCCTCGGGCACCGTGAACACGCCCTCGACCCATGCCTCCTCAGCCCCAGGGCGGACGATCTGCGGCCGGGCCCTGCCGCCGAGCAAGAGGTCGAGCGAGTGCGCGAGCACGGTCTTGCCTGCCCCCGTCTCGCCTGTGATCACATTCAGGCCGGGGTCGAGTCGCAGCTCCGCGCGCTCGATCAGCAGCAGGTTCTCAATTCTGAGCTCGAGCAGCATTTGACCCCCGTTCTAGCGGGACCGCCCGACGGATTCGCCCGTGCTCAGCCGGAGGCGGGCACTGCCGCGAGCTCCGCGTCCTGCTGAGCGACGAAGTCGCTCTGGCGCACCAGCACCAGCGATAGCAACGCGCCGGTGAACGCGACCACTGCGCCGACGAGGGCGATCGCATGGAAGCCCGAGACGAAGGCGGCCTCGGCGGCCGCGGTCACCTGCGGGCCCTGCGAGGCGACGGCGTCGACGTTGCCCGACGCGACCAGGTCGACGAGATCGTGCGGCGCCGAACCCAGGCTCGCGGTCAGGCTGGACGCCACCTGGCTTTCGACGATCGCGCCGAGCAGTGCGACGCCAATCGCCACCCCAAGCAGACGAAAGGTGCTGTTGAGCCCGGACGCCATCCCACTCTTGGCGACCGGGACCGTGCCCAGGGCGGCCGCGGCCACGGACGGGTTGACGCAGCCGGCGCCGATCCCGATGAGGACGCCTCCGGCGAGCAGCGCCGTCCAGTCCGAGCCGACCTCGACCTGGCGGCTGAGCAGCAGGCCAATTCCGGCGACGGTGAGCCCGAGGGCGATCAGGTAGCGGACCGGCACGAACTCGCCCAGCCGGCCGGCGATCGCGGCGGCGAAGAACGAGGCGATCGTCAGCGGGAACAGCCGCAGCCCCGTCTCGAGCGCGTCGTAGCCGAGGAAGCTCTGGATGTAGAGGACGAGAAAGGTGAGCATGGCGAAGACCGAGATCGCGGTCGCCAGGATCCCGAGCGAGGCGCCCCAGGTGCTCGGCTTGCGAAACAGCCCGAGGTCGAGCAGCGGGTGCGGGCCGCGGCTCTCGATCACGATGAACGCCGCGAGCAGGACGGCTGAGGCCGCGAAGAGGCCCAGGATCACGGGACTCCCCCAGCCCTCCTCATTGCCGCGAAACAGAGCCAGAATCAAGCTCGAGGCCGAGCCCGCGAGCGTCACCAGGCCGCCCCAGTCGACGCGGCCGGTCGCCGAATGATCGCGGGACTCGGGCACGCCGCGCGCGACCAGGGCGCCCGTAAGCAGGCCAATCGGGACATTGACGAAGAAGATCGACTCCCAGCTGATGCCCTCCACCAGCGCGCCGCCGATCAGCGGCCCGATCGCGACCGCCGCCGCCGCGGTCGCTCCCCAGGCGGCTAGCGCCTTGGCACGATCGGAGCCTTGGTAGGCAGCGGCGATCAGGGCGAGCGAGGTCGAGAGCATCATCGCCCCGCCAACTCCCTGGACGCCCCGGAAGAGATCGAGCACGACCGGATTCCAGGCGAGCCCGCAGGCGAGCGAGGAGAGGCTGAAGAAGGCGAGGCCGATGGTGAAGATCCGCCGCCTGCCGAGCCGATCCGCGAGCGAGCCGAAGATCAGTATCGTCGCCGCCAGGGTGAGCGCGTAGGCATCGATCACCCACTGAAGCTCGTCGAAGCTGGCGCCGAGCTCGCTCTGGATCTCGGGCAGCGCCACGTTGACGACCGTGACGTCGAGCAGCAGCATGAAGGTGGCGATCGAGACCGCGATCAGGGTGCGCCACTTGCCCGCCGCGGGACGAGTCTCCATGCCTAGGCTCCAGCGAGCCGGCCGAACTTGTCGCGGATCCGGCGGTAGAAGTTCGTGCCCGGGAGCTGTGCGAGGCCGGCTACCCCATCGCGGAAGCGAACCTCCATCGCCGAGCCGCTGGCGAGCCCGCCGACGTGCTCGCCGTCGACGACTACGTCGACGGGGTCTCGGCCGGCGGCGTTGGTGACCTCGAGCACGTCGTCCGGCGCGACGACCAGCGCCCTCGCGGTAAGCGTGTGCGGGGCGATGAAGCTGACCACGTAGCCCTCGACTCCCCAGGCCAGGATCGGCCCCTGGTTGGCGAGGTTGTAGCCGGTGGATCCAGCCGGGGTGGCGGCGACCAGTCCGTCGCAGCGCACGTGGCCGACCTCCTTCCCGCCGAGGCGGTAGGCGAGGTCGGCGACACGGCTGTGCGGCCGGCGCATCAGCGCGACGTCGTTGAACGCCAGGGCTCCGCCCTCGAGATTCGTCTCGAGGCCGGGCATCGCGATCACCTCATAGCTCCCCGCGAACGCGATTTCGAGTCCCTCGGCAAGCCTGTCGCGCTCGAGCGCGGCGAGGAAGCCGATGGTGCCGAAGTTGAAGCCGAACACCGGCACGCCCCGGATGCCGTACTGGCGCAGGGCCTTGAGGATGGTGCCGTCTCCTCCGAGCACCAGACAGAGGTCCGCGTGCCGATCCCCGCGTTCCTCGATGCCCTCCGCGTTGTCACCGTGCTTGGCAAGCTCCCCCGAGTCGGCGACCAGCGTCCAGCCGGCGCGCTGTGCCACCTCGACCGTGGATCGCAGCGCCTCAGCCACCTGCTCGGGCTGGGTGTGGGTGAGCACGACGGCGGTGCTCAAGGCTCCACCTGCTCGATCGCCGCCTCGACGTCGATGCCGTCCGCGATCGACGCGGCCCGGACGAGCCGGACGAACGTCTCACGGTTGCCCTTCGGGCCGGGCAGGCCGGAGGAGGCGAAGCCGAGCACCGCGAGGCCGGCATCGCCGGCAGCCGCCGTGGTCGATCGCAGAGCGTCGCGCCGGTCGGCCGCGTCGCGCACCACTCCGCCGTTGCCGACACGCTCCGGCCCAAGCTCGAACTGCGGCTTGACCAGGGCCAGGAGCTCGCCCCCCTCGGCAACGCAGCGGGCCAGGGCCGGCAGGACCTTGGAGAGCGAGATGAAGGAGACGTCGACGGTGACCAGGTCTGCTGCGAACGGAAGCTCCGCCCGGTCGAGGTCGCGGGCGTTGCGCCGCTCGACGACCTCGACCCGCGGGTCGTTGCGCAAGCCCCAGTCGAGTTGGCCGCGGGCGACGTCGAGCGCGATCACCCGCGCCGCTCCCCGCTTGAGCAGGCAATCGGTGAACCCCCCGGTCGAGGCACCGACGTCGAGGCAATCGAGGCCGGTCACGTCGATCGCCAAGGCGTCGAGCGCGTTCGCGAGCTTGACACCGCCGCGGGAGACGAACGGCGGCGGCTCGATCACAAGCAGCTCGGCCTCCTCGGCGACAAGCTGGCTCGGCTTCAGCGCCACCGGCCCGTCGGCGCCGATTCGGACCCGGCCGGCGCGAACCGAGGCCGCTGCGCTGGTCCGCGATCCGGCGAGCCCACGCTCGGCGAGCAAGGTGTCGATCCGGCGCCTGCTCATGCGGGTCAAGGTAGCGGGAGCCGCGAACCGGGTCGGTTTACGCCGGCTCAGCGGGCGTAAACCGCCACAGCTCGATGCTGGCGTCCATTGCGCCGCAGATCCGGCACTGATCACTCATCGGGGCGGGAACGCGGTGGCGAGCGAACGCGAAGCGTGTCCCGCGATGCCCGCCCGGCGGGCGGCGGCAGCCACGACTGAGGCCCCGCGCCCGGGCGCTTGAAACCCGTCGGGGGTTCTACCCGTTCTCGGAGGAGTGCTCGTGGTCGGCCTCGCCGAACACGTCTCCGTCCGGGGTCGCCTCCTCCTCGACGGGGAACGCGTCGTCGAGCGGGTTACCGCCCGAGTCCTGATCGGTGGCGTGCTCGATCAACTCGTCCTCAGCGAGCTCGAAGCCCTCGGCCACTCCTTCGCCGGCCTCGACCAGGGGGCGCTCGGCGGGATCGAGGTTCTCGTCCCCCGCCACGCCGCCGATCGCGGCGGCCTCGCGCGCGGCCTCCTCGACCTCGGACTCCTCGCTCTCGATCCTCTCGTCGCGCTCTTCCACGCCGATCAGCGTAGCGCGGCCGCGGCCCCCGCGATCTCATCGCCCGCCCAAATCGAAACGCCCCGCACTTCGCGGGGCGCCTCGGGTACAGGGACGAGAGAATCATTCGACCAAGAGTGACTCATGCCGGTCAAGACACCGGGCGCGGCGAGCCGGGGCGGTTTATTCCCGCTCAGCTCGCGTAAACCGCCCCACGTTCTGCGTCCACGGTCGTCCGTGAACCGCCTACTCCCCCAGCCCGATGGCGTTGAGGGCGTCCGCTCTCGTCTGATAGAACCGCGCCGAGACGATCATCCCGCCGCGGATGGTCCACGCCTGAGCGGCATGACCATGGATTTCGATGCCGCTTCCTTGGCCGCGCGCCACCAGATGGGTGGCGGCGACGACCGTTTCCCCGGCATCGATCAGTTCCTCCGGCTCCCAGTGGAACTCAGACCATGCATCGACCATGTGCTCGAAGAGGCTGCGCGCTGCCGCAGGACCCCGATAGACCCCCTTGTGTGGTCCCCTCGATCTCGACCAGTCCACCTCGATCTCGGGCGCAGCGTCCTTCAGAAGTGCATCGAGGTCGCCCCGACTCGCCGCGGCGTACACGCGCCGGACGATCTCGACGTTCTCCTGCGACATCGCCGGCACGGTATCCCGAGTGCGCGCGCACTGGGTCCTGATTACTTGACGCCCTTGGCGCAAACGACGCCCTCGAGGGCCGCGCCGGGAACTCCCGACAGGTCAACGAAACCGAACTGCCACGCGTTCGGGGCCACGGCGCGGAAATCGTCAACGGTGATCAGGCGGTCGGTCTCGAAGAAACCGGACACGACCTTCTGTCCCGAGGGGCAGGTAAGCGTCGTGAGGGCGGTGGCCGTATTCGCGGGGACGTTTGTGGGGGTGGTCGCGACGAAGTAGCTCAGCCGCGGCTTCTTGCCCCTCGCCCCCGGCAGTCGAGCCGAAGCCCCGTTGGCGCGGGCCTGAGCCTGGCTGACGCGCTTGATCTCCTTGGCAACGGGGGGTCCGACCGTCACCTTCTCATCGCTGCCGCCGAAGCCGGTGGCCGCGAAGACGGCGCCCCCGACCAAGACGACTCCAGTGACTCCGAGCACAGCAAATCGCCGCATGAGGCAGTCCTTTCATCCGTGTTCACGGGTTGTGTCGCCCCCCGCGCCGATCCTAACGCAGTGTCCGGGACCGAGAGCGAAGGTTCTACGGGCTGCCCGTCGAGTTCACCGATACCTCGGATGGAGCGCGCCGGCGGCTCCTTCCATGAGCGAAGCGATGACCCGGGCCCTTGGGTGGCGAGCTCAGCAAGCGCGCCGCGTAGCAACCATGCGCTCGGGAATCGCGCCGTGGGGCTCGGCCTCATCGAGCGGGCCGTCCTCCTCCGGCCAGCGCACCTGCTCGGCGAGTCCACATAGCCGCTCTCCTAGGTACGTGCGAGCGTAGGGCGCGAAGCTGCCGCCCCGGAAGCTGCGGCGGAGCATGATCAGCTCCGCGTAACCGCCCTGAATCAGGTCCTGCTGGCGGTCATCGTCGAGGCCAGACCAGTCCCGCCGCACGAGCTCGCGCACGAGCTCCAGGCCCTCTCGCGGGTTTCCGAGGTCCAAGAAGATGTCAGCTTCAGCGTCCGGCATCGACCCGACCCTACGGCTGGCCGCGGTCGGAAAAGCGCTCACACACAGACTGTTTCCATTTGGCCCACGATTTTGGCCCGCAGGACCACTCGCCGATCCCGGGCGGTGGGCTTCGGCCGCGCAAACCGCTGGATCAACGCCCAATCGAGACGCCCCGCACTTGGCGGGGCGTCTCGGTACTGGGAGGAGAGAACGAGCAGGGACCGCATGGGTAAGCGGGATTCCGCTTGGTAGAGCGGTTTCACTACCGCTCAAGACCGCTCAAGACCGCCTGAACCGGGTGCTGACTGGGGGGCAACTGGCGCTGCGACGGGAGTGCCCACTGCGGGCACTCGCCCTCCCCTCGCCCTCCCTCGCCCTCCCCTCGCCCTCCCCTCGCCCTCCCCTCGCCCTCCCCTCGCCCTCCCCTCGCCGTCCCCTCGGCCGCCGCTCGGAGGCGCGGATGAGCGAGCTGGACCGAGAAGTGAGGACCCCCATCCGAGCTGGCGAGCTTCGACCTGGACGACGAGGGGAACGCGGTCTTCCGTGGCGCGAGCCCGCCGGCGAGCTGTCGAGCCGGCACGTTGTCGCCCGGCGACCCGAGACATGCGTGTGACGTTCGAGGACGGCGAGGCGTGGCTCGAAGGCCCCGACCGTCGACCGACGCGGCTGCGACCCGAGCGGGACGCGACAAGACTAGTCCGACCGAGCCTCGGGGCGGCCTCTGAGTCCCGGCGACGCCACTGGATCGAGCAGACAGAGCGAGCATCGAGGCCCGGATCGCCGTCCTAGCGATGCCAGCGGTCAGCGGTGCGGCACGACGCGGCGTAGACCTGGACACGCGCCTGCGGTTGGCTCAGATCGCGCCGCCGAACCGTGATGGCCAAGGCCATGAAGACGGGGCTGACACATGCAGCGAGGGAGTACGGCGTGCTGAACACAACCGCGCCGGAAACGGCTGCCAACCTGAATGAGTGGGGCGCTCAGGGATGGGAGCTGGTGCACGTCGAACGCGAGTTGCGAGCTCGCAGTGGCTCGATAGCGCCGGTCCACTGCTTCATGAAGCGCCCCATCCCCGAGCCCACCGAGTCCCGGTGGGGAAGCGCAGAGGCCTAGCCCAGCCGCCGACCGGACTACGCTCGACGAGCCATCGCCGAGGTCACCTTCACCCCGCTCACCGAGGACGGCCACGCGGTTCCAGACCGAGGCTGGTCTACCCGTTCCGGACCACACGCGACGGTGCTCGCAGCTACGCGCTGACGAGCGACATGGTCGGCCCGGACGGACTCGACGCGATGCTCGACGGCCTCGACCCCGGCTGGCGAGAGCGACTGACAGATCGTCACCAGCCCGTCGCGCGATACTGCGTGGGCGATGTGGGAGCACGTGGAGATCGTGCGGAGGATGGCGGAGGTCTGGAACCAGGGGGGTTGGAACGGCGTCGCCGAGCAAGGCCTGCTCCACCGGAAGTCGAGTATCACGACGACAGGAAACGGCCGGAGGCACGGTCCGCCGTCGGGCCATCGGCACTCGTGGAACGCTTCGTGGAGGTCATGGACGTTGCTGGGCAAGGATGCGAAGGTCGAGGTGGAGGAACTGATCGACGCTGGCGGAGACTCGGTGGTGATGATCTTTCGGTTTACCGGGGAGGCGAGGGCGAGCGGCATCCGGCACGACTATCGCTGGGGATACGTCTCTCCGCGCTGAGGGAGCGGCAGCTCGCGACATCCGGGCGTGACCTGCTGGCCCCAGGGAAGCCCTCGCCGCCGAGCTCGGAGAACGTGTCGCCGGCGCAGTGTGGAGGCCTTTGCCGCAGGAGACTGGAAAACTCGACCTTGGAGTTCGTTGATCCCGAGGTTGAATGGATTGAGACGCCTGGACTCGGCCCTGACGCGGCGGTCTACCGAGGCATCGAGGAGGTCCGGGGCGCGGTCGAGAGCTGGACCGGAATGTGGACCGACTATGGCTTCGAAATTCGCGACGATCTGGATGCCGGCGATCAAGTCGTCGCTCTCGTCCAGGAACGGGGACGCGGTCGGAGCACCGGCGCGAGCGTCGAGAGGGAATTGGGTTACGTGTTCACGATGCGGGGCGGCAAGGTAGGGCGTGTCCGCTTGTACGGGAGTTGGGCCGAAGCTTCGAAGCCGCCGGGCTGTCGGAGTAGCTCAGCGGTCACGCGCTCGCTACCGCTGCGTGCTGCCGGCGCTGGAACCCCTCCGCCAGCGTCCGCACGATCTCCACGTTCTCCTGCGACATCGCCTACTCCCGAAGCCCGGCGGCTTGGAGGGCGGCACGCTCATCTCCGTAGACCTCAAGGCGAGCGAGCTCGCCCACCCGCACGGTCCACACGTAGGCGAAGGCCTGATCCAGCTCGATGCCGCTACCCCTCGCAGTGCCCCGGTTGTGGGCAGGCACCACGACCTTGCCGCCGTTGTCGAGGTATCGGTCCGGGACGACGCGGAAGCTCTCGTAGACCTCGAAGATGTCTCCTGAGCGCAGTGGGGATTCCAGATCCCTGTCGCAGTCCGGGCTCAACGGCCTCAGCGTGTTGCTGCCACTCGAAGTCAGCGGCAAACAGGTCCTGTCCGACGCTGAAGTCCCCCCGCGACCAGCCGTCGAAGATCCCGCGGACGATCTCGATGTTCTCCTGCGACATCGCCCGCGCAGTATCGCGCGACGGAGGGAAGGTCGCAGACGCCGAAGCGCTTGCTCCGCGGACCGCCGTATGGCTCGCTGTGGAAAAGAGCGTCTTTTCAGGCAGAGAGGGACTAAGTGAATACCGATATCGCAACCGATGACGAAGTGCTGCAGATCCTCACCGCACAGGCGAGGGATGGCTCTGTGACGGCCGCCGCTGCGCTCGAGCGTGCCCTTCGCGCTCGAGCTCGGGGCGACGACGAGCTCGACCGCGAGCTGGACCCTGCACGAGTGCCGCCACACCTTCGCCTCGCTGCTGATCGACTCCGGCGCCAACCCGAAGGCCGTGCAGGAGTTCATGGGCCACTCGAAGATCCAGACGACCTTCGACGTCTACGGGCACCTGTTCCCCGGCAGCCACGACGAGGTCCGCGCCCGGATGGACGCCTACCTCGGCTGCTGGCGACGTGCTGACTGGCGGACGGGCTGGCGGCACCGGACGAAATCGAGGCCCGACGTTCTGCCCGTCCGAGCCCGAGGAAACCGCATGAGCAAGCCCAAATGCGAAACGCCCCGCACTTGGCGGGGCGCTCTCGGGTACTGGGAGGAGAGGTATGTGATTTTTGTCTGTGGGAGGTAGGCCGGCTTTGACTAGACGCTGCGAGCCGTGGTGAACCGCGTTGAAGCGGTCAATGCGGCCATGGCGGCGCCTACGCCGACCAAAAAGATTCCTGCGTTCCAATCCCCGGTTCCGAACCCGGTCACGATCCCGCTAACCAGTGCGGTGCCGGCGAGCGCGTAGTCGAAGCCGGCGTGAGCGGTGAGCGACACCGAGCGCCGCGGCCCGTCCGCCTGCAGCGCGAGCCCGAACAGGACGACGCCGATGAGGACCGCGATCACTGACGCCCCGAAGCCGAAACCGAACAGGAACGGAGCGATCATGATCGCCGGTGCCGCAACCGCCTCGATAACGCCATGGACGGAGAGTGGTATCGCTCTCATAACATCCAACAGGATACGAACGTATGTGCGATTGGAGTGTGAGCACGATCACAGATGCCCGATCTCGGATAGCTTTCGCGATACAGCACGTACGGTGCTCTGATGAGGAGGCGACGAGTGAAGCAGCGGCTCAGCTATGCGAACGTGATGGCGACCCTGGCGGTCTTCCTGGTCCTCGGCGGCGGCGCCTACGCGGCGCTTAGCCTGCCGAAGAACAGCGTCACCTCGAAGCAGATCAAGAAGGGCTCGATAAAGAAGTCCGATCTGGCGAAGAACTCCGTCGCCACGAAGCAGATCAAGACGGACGCCGTCAACGGCTCCAAGGTCGCCGACGATTCGCTCACCGACGCGGACATCGATGAGTCGACCCTCGATGTCGCCCGCGTCGACGGAAGCCGGATCGAGCAGATCAGCTACAGCGCCGGGCCGAACAGCGCCGAGCAGACGCTGTTCTCGACCGCCGGGCTGACCGTGAAGGCGCAGTGTCCCGCGGCAGCGCCCCCCGGCGGGGTCCTGCTCGGCGCAACGACCGACACCGACAACAGCATCATCGGCCTGCCCGAGTCGATCAACGGGAACGCGGTCGGGGTGGACGACGACTTCGACGCCGGTGAGCTTCAGGGAGGCACGATCGACGACACGACGGCCGTGCTCAGCTACGGCCGCGGGCCGGATTCCTCCCCGGTCGTGACCGCGAGCTTCCTCGCCAACCAATGGCTGGGCGGCGGCGGTGTGTGCAAGGTCGTCGGGACCGTGGTCACCAACGGCTGAGGGCAGACGTTAGGAGCGCCCCGGGACGGCGTCGCGCGCGCCGAGCGCCGCGGTGACGCGCTCGGCCACCGCCGGGCCGGTGAGCCCGACTTCGTCGCGCAGGAGCGCCGGCTTGCCATGGGTGACGTAGCGGTCGGGCAGTCCCACGCGCAGCACGCGCGCGCGCTCGGACCCGGACTCGCCGAAAGCGTCCTCGAGGTGCTCGAGCACGCCGGAGCCGAAGCCGCCGGCGAGCACGTTCTCCTCGATCGTCACCACGAGGTCGTGATCGGCCGCGAGCTGCTCGATCAGCGCCTCGTCGAGGGGCTTCGCGAAACGGGCGTCTGCCACCGTCACCGAGAGCTCGTGCTCGGCGAGAATCGCGGCGGCATCGAGGGCGACCCGCACCCCGTAGCCGTAGCCGACCAGGGCCACTCGCTCACCCTCCTTGAGCACCTCTCCGGTGCCGATCGGGATCTCGCGGGCGCGGTCGGGGAGCGGAACGCCCTCGGCGGTGCCCCGCGGGTAACGGAAGGCGATCGGACCGTCGTCGTGGGCGAGTGCGGTGCGCAGCATGTGGCAGAGCATCGCCTCGTCGCGCGGCGCCATCAGGACCACGTTCGGCAGCGAGCGGAAGTAGGAGATGTCGAAGGCGCCGTGATGCGTGGGGCCGTCGTCGCCGACGAGCCCGGCGCGGTCCATGGCGAAGACGACGTTGAGCTTCTGCAGGCAGACGTCGTGGACGAGCTGGTCGTATGCGCGCTGGAGGAAGGTGGAGTAGATCGCGCACACGGGCTTCGCCCCCTGGATCGCGAGCCCGGCGGCGAACAGGACCGCGTCCTGCTCGGCGATGCCGACGTCGTAGTACTGCTCGGGGCATTCGCTCTCCAGTGACGTGAGCCCGGTGCCACCGGCCATCGCGGCGGTGATCCCGATCACGCGCGGATCGCGCTTCGCCTCGATCACCAGCGCGTCGCCGAACACCGCGGTGTAGGCGGGCGGCGGCTTCTCCGTCTCCTCGGGCCGCGAGCCCTCGTCCATCTCGCCGCGGGTGAGCGGCGGCTTGGCGGCTGCCTGCTTGGGCGCCGGCTTGCCCTCGACGATCGAGCCGGGCTTCGCGGCGTGCCACTTCTCCATCCCCTCGAGGCCGCCCTCCTCGGCGGGCTCGAAGCCCTTCCCCTTGACGGTATGGATATGGACGACGACGGGCCGGTCGGCCTCGAAGGCCGCCTGTAGCGTCGAGCGCAGCGCGGTCACGTCGTGGCCGTCGATCGGGCCCATGTAGGCGAGGTCGAGCTCCTCGAAGAAGAGCCCCGGCGCCGCGTAGGCCTTGATCGCCGACTTGATCTCGGGCCCCAGCCGCCCAATCCTGTCGCCGAGGCCGAGCGGCAGCTTGGTCAGCGCCGCCTCGACGTCCTCGCGGGCATGGTAGAGGCGGGGGTTGGCGCGCAGGCGCTGAAACGAGCGTGCGATCGCGCCGACATTCGGCGAGATCGACATCCCGTTGTCGTTGAGGACGATCACGATCGGGGTCTGCAGCCCGCCGGCGTTGTGAAGCGCCTCGAACGCGACCCCGCCGGTCAGCGCCCCGTCGCCGATCACCGCGACCACCTTGCCGTCCTCGCCGATCCCGTGGCGCATCGCTTCCTTGAGCCCGACCGCGTAGCCGATCGAGGTCGAGGCGTGACCGGCACCCATGATGTCGTGCTCGGACTCGAACACGGAGCAGAACGGCGCCAGTCCTTCATACTGCCGGATCGTCTCCAGGCGGTCACCGCGTCCGGTGAGGACCTTGTGTGGATAGGCCTGGTGGCCGACGTCCCAGAGGATCTTGTCGCGGGGGGAATCGAGCAGGCTGTGCAGCACCGTGGTCAGCTCGCAGGTGCCCAGGTTGGCGCCGAAGTGGCCGCCGATCTCGCCGATCGTGTCGATGATCAGCTCGCGCACCTCCTGGGCGATCTGCGCCAGCTCCTCGTCGGAGCGGCCGTTGAGATCGTCGGGCGAGGAGATCGCGTCGAGCAGGCGAGGGCCGTCGGCCGGGGTGTCTGGGTGGTCGTCGCTCACGGCAGAGCTGGAGATTGTCGCAGCCCTGGGATCGCGCTCAACGCTGCCGGGTGTGGATGAAGTCGGTGACCAGCTCGAGATCGGCGGTCTCGGGAGCGGCCTCGGCGAGCGCGGCGCGGGTGTTTGCGTGCGACTCCGCCGCCAGTTCGCGGGCGCGCTCGAGTCCGAAGAGGCTGACGTAGGTGAGCTTGCCCTGGCGCTCGTCAGAGCCCTGCGGCTTGCCGAGCTGCTCGTCGGAGCCGGTGACGTCGAGGATGTCGTCGACGATCTGGAACAGGACCCCGAGCTCGCCGGCGAAACGCCGATAGGGATCCATCTCGCCCTCGGTCAGTCCCGCCAAGATCAGCGGCACGGCGACGCTGGCGGCGATCAGCCGGCCGGTCTTCAGCGAGTGCAGCTCACGGAGCTGATCGGCGTCGAGGTCCTCGCTCGCGGTCACGTCGCGGTACTGTCCGCCGACCATCCCCCCCACGCCGGTCGCCTCGGCCAGCTCCGCGAGCGCCGCCAGCACCCGGCCGGGCTCGCCCCGCTGGCGCTCGCTGAACAAGCGGATCGCCTCGGCGAACAGCCCGTCTCCGGCGAGGATGGCCACGTCCTCGCCGTAAACGACATGCGAGGTCGGCCGGCCGCGCCGCAGCTCGTCATCGTCCATCGCCGGAAGGTCGTCGTGGATCAGCGAGTAGGTGTGGATGAGCTCGATCGAGGCCGCGGCCGGCAGCAGGTCGGTCGGCTCCGATCCAGCCGCGCGCGCGGCAGCGAGGCAGAGGACCGGCCGGATGCGCTTGCCGCCGGCGAGCAGTGAGTAACGCATCGCGGCGTCAAGTCCCTCGGTGGCGGCGAGGTCGGAGAAGCGCAGCCCGCCGAGGTACTCCTCGACCAGCTCACGCAGGTCGTCCGGATAGGCCGTCAACTCACTCCTCGCCGGAGTCGGACTCACTCAGCGCACGGTCGATCTCGTTGCCGGCCCGGCTGACCAGCTCGGCGGCCTCTCGGGCGAGCTCAGCGGCCTGCTCGTCTGCGAGCTCGGACCCACGCAGGCGCTCGGCGAGCTCGCACAGGCGCTCGGCCATCGCCCGCACCTCCGCCGCGGGATCGCGATCGGCGCTCGGGGCCTCGCCGCTCACGAGGGGGCCTCCTCGAGCTCCCGCGCGGCCGAGCCGAGGATCCCGTTGACGAACCCGGGAGCGTCGACGCCACAGAACTCCTTCGCCAGGTTGACGGCCTCGTCGATCGCAACCTCGACCGGGATGTCGTCGCGGTGGCGCATCTCGTACAGGGCGACGCGCATGATGCATCGCTCGAGCGATGCGATCCGCTCGAGCTCCCAGCCGCGCGCGAGTCGGCCGATCTCCTCGTCGAGCGCCTCGAGCTCCGCGTCGGTGCCTTCGGCCAGCTCCCGGGTGAACGGCTTGGCGCCCTCGAGCTGCTCGGACAGCGCCCGCCCGGTGACCTCGCGCTGATAGAGCGCGAACACCGCGTCGCGGCGCTGGTCGGATCGGCGCATGCGGGCAACGTTACCCAGGTGCCCCTGGACGCGGGCGTCGACTTGCTCTGGGGGAGCCAGCCAGTCCGACGGTCGGCGCGACGCGGACTACGCGCGCGAGACGTACTCGCCGCTGCGGGTGTCGACGCGGACGCGGTCGCCCTCGTTGACGAACAGCGGCACCTGGACCTCTACCCCGGACTCCAACGTCGCGGGCTTGTAACCGCCGCCCGAGGCCGTGTCGCCCTTGAGGCCGGGATCGGTCTGAGTCACGGTCATATCCACCGCGCTGGCAACCTGGACGCCGGTCGGGCGCTCGTCGACGAGCAGCAGCTCGACCGCGTCGTTGGGCCGCACCCAGCGCATCTCGTCGGCGATCCCCTCGCGCGGGATCTCCGTCTGCTCGTAGGACTCGGTGTCCATGAACACCGCGGCGTCGGCGGAGTCGTAGAGGTACTGCATACGCTTCGTCTCCGTGCGCACGGGCCGGAACTTCTCCCCGGCGCGGAAGGTCTTGTCGACCACGTTGCCGTCCTCGACCCGGCGCAGCTTCGTGCGCACGAACGCCCCGCCCTTGCCAGGCTTGACGTGCTGGAAGTCCATGATCCGGAAGATCGTCCCGTCGACCTCGATGTGGGTCCCGTTCTTGAAC
>CAVVBX010000022.1:0-91905 GCA_963746675.1 uncultured Solirubrobacterales bacterium
GAACGCCCAACTGGCTCAAGGAGTAACGGACCATCTCCACGATGCAGACTTTCTCATCCATCAGGACCACATAGCCCGAGTCCATCTTCCAGCCAATGTTGGCCAGAGAATCAAAATCAATGGGCGTGGTTTGAAACCGCCCGGGGAAGATCCCCCCATTCGGACCCCCAATCTGGAAAGCCTTGAGCTCTCCCTCTACGCCCGGCCCTTCTCCATCCGCCATCTTCATCAGGTCGGCAACGGTCGAACCGATCGGTGCCTCAAGCAGGCAGGGATGGCTGGTTTTGCCGGTGAGAGCGAAGATTTTGGTCCCGGTAGCATTCTTTGTCCCCAGGGAGGCGAACCAATCGGCTCCCTTGGTCAGGATCAGGGAGATGTTGGCGTAGGTCTCGACATTGTTTATGTAGAAAGGTTTGGGCCATACTTCGACATTTTTGAAGTTTTCGTATTTTGCCGTGCCCTCCAGATCGAAAAGGGCGCGGGCGCACTCCCCGCAAATGAACGGGTTGTGCTCCTTGGCCAGAGAGTCTTCGCCCGCCGACTCGCGAATCTCAACGTCGAAACTGAAAGGAGTCGCCAGGATATTGCGGCCGAGGTAGCGGCGGGCTTGAGCCGCGTTGATCGCCCGGCTCATGCGGCGGAAGGCCAGGGGCTTATAAGCGGCCGGCAGGTAAATAATCCCTTTGCCCACACCCCCAAGGGCGTAGGCGGTAATGGCCATTCCTTCGATCAGGGCAAAGGGGTCGCTCTCCAGCAAGGTTCGCTCCGTCCAGGCCTCGGAGGATCCCCCCAACCGTGTGGAGACCACATAGTGCGGGAGATGCTGGACACGCCCGTAGGATTCCCAGTCCAGGCCGGTATTGCGGCCTTTCGGGCTGCGGTCCCGGAGCTCAGCCCGTTTGATCTCCTCCACCACCTTTGCGGGGGTCATGGCGGTGACCGCTTTCTCTAAAGCCTTGAACCCGCCGCTCGCACAATAGGCCTCAATATCTTCCGGGTTCACTTTCCCACAGCGCCCCAACACTTCCCGTCGCTGCCGGGAGAGAAACTCTTGGTACTTATTGGCTTCCATCAGGTGGATCCCCGGACCTTCGTGGAGGTAACAGTCCGCTGAATATCCTCCTATTTTTTCAATCTTTGCCATGGTGTCCTCCTTCTATATTGCCGTAGGCCAGGGGTCCGGCTTTCCGGCTGATCGTGTAATGTTCCTGATTAAGCGGCCTTCTTCTCTTCGGCTACTTCTGCCGGTACCTCTTCCGCCACTTTTTCGGCGGCTTCGCACTGGGCGATCACCTCCAGGGCCGACGCCGGTGACCGGTTTCCGAAAGTGTCTTCATCGATTGTCATGACGGGGGCAATGCCGCAGGCTCCCAGGCAGGCCACCTCTTCCAGGCTAAAGAGAAAATCCTCCGTTGTATCCTTCCCCGGTGGTAAGCGGAGATGGCTTCGTATGGATTCGATGATGGAAGGCGCTCCTTTGAAATGGCAGGCCGTTCCCCGGCAAGCCCGGACGGTATGTTTCCCCCGGGGAGAAAGGTGAAATCGATTGTAGAAGGTGAGCACCCCCAGAATTTCGCTCGTGGATACACCCAGAGCTTGAGCCACGACTTCGACCGTCGGTCTGGGAACGTACCCGAAGATGCCTTGGACCTTTTGTAAAACGATGAGCAGATCTCCTCTTTTCCCTGCATGTTCACCGCAGATTTCCCGGACCTTGGAGAGGTCGATCTCTCCGGCAGGGCGGAATTCGATCACTTTGGCCATGTTATTGTTCCTCCTTTGTGCCTTCTGGCTGAGCATTCTTATAGCATCTCCAACGGCCGCGCGGATTTCTGCGGGGTCGATGGGTTTCATAGCGAGGAAAAAGATCCCCTGGAGGCGAACTTTCTTGGACATTTCCAGGGATGAATCTTCTGAAAGGGCGATGACGGGCAGGCGCGAATTGATCCTCTTGACCAAAGGAATCAGGTCGTAAGAGGGGATCCCCTCCAAATCATCATCCAAGAGGAGGATATCGACTTCTTCCTCTCTTACCTTCCTGAGGAGATCGCTTACCAGATTCGCGCGGGAGATCGTCCAACCCAGAGTAATCATTTGATGGTAAAGGTATTCCCCGAAAGGCTCATCACTGCTGGCAATCAGGACAACTCCCTCATCCATTTTATTCCTCCCCAACCGAATCATTCGAGCCCACCAAAGCACTCTTTGACCTTCAGATTAGCAACTGGCATGCCAAAAATCTTAGATGACCCATTTTTTATTTAACTGGCTGTTTTTACTTTAAAATATTTTTCGGTGGGAACTTCTTTGGGCTCGTACCGGTAGGCCAGGTGCATGGAATAATTATGCGGTACAAAAATTATTTATTAAATTTCAAGGCATTAGTGATTTATGCAATGTATATTGATTTCAGGCAGGCATGGAGGCGGTTATTCTTCCCGTTCTGCTGACCGGATGTTATGCTTGCGCATGAGCGCCTGGAAGTTGGGCCGGAGCATGCCCACATCTTTGGCAGAACGGGTGACATTCCAGTCGTTCCGGCTAAGGGCGTCGAGGACGAAAAGCCTCTCGGCCTCTTCTACGGCCTTGTCCCTAAGGTGCCTCTTCAACTCCCTTAATTCTTCATTGGTCTTAGGGATGGCGAAGGTGAGTCCTTCCGGTCTCTCCTGCATAGGAAGGGGAAGGTGCTGGGGCAGGATGGTATCCTCTTCGGTCATGACCACGGCTCGTTCTACGATATTTTCCAACTCTCTCACACGACGCCGCACCGCACCATTTTCGCCAAAGGTGGCACCTTTCCGAAGAACATGTTCGATCTGGGGCAGACCACTATGGGCACTTTCGCTCCCTTGCAGAGCTCCAGGTCTCCATTGGTCGCCTCCACCATGTGGACCAAAAAGGAGGGCTTTAGGTCAAGCACTAGGTCGATGTCCTCCCGGACCCTCTCCGAGCAATGCAATGCGAACCTCTTCCCTCGTGAGCGTGTGAGCTCCGCCACAGCTCTCAGCTCCTCATAGGGCCAGTCCATCATCGAGGAAACGCCGATGCCGTCCGCCACCTGAAGGATGCCCTCTATCTCTTCCCGGTCGAATACATGGGCTTTGGGTCGGCCCATGATGGACGGGGTGGCCCCGCCCCTCTTCAGCCCAGCCAGGAGCTTTGCCCCCTCCAGACCGCCCTCTCGAAAATCAATGAACCTTGAGATGCCGTTCTTGATCATCTTCCTTGATAGAAGATTGAAGGAACGCACGATCTCCTCAGGAGGGGCCTGGGACAGGTACTTGTGCTTCAATCCATGAGGTGGTGCTACCACCTGCTCCAGGTCCAGTGACAGGTCAACCGGGACGCGGAAATCGGCGAGATGGGTATGAGCGTTGACGAAGGTGGGGAGGATGTATCCGGAAACAAGGGAATCATCCCGAGAGCCTTCCCCCACCACCTTGACCATCCCATCCTCGAAGCCTATGTGGCCAGGACGGAAACCGACCTCGGTGAGGATAGGCCCAGAGACATACTGCATCGTTACGGGATTGCCAGAGCCATTATTTCTAATTGCCTGGCTGGCCTAGCCCATCGCAGTCCCACGGAATGGTTTTATTAGCCATGTGCGCCCCTAATCATTCGGAGGTCCGCATTGAACTCCGGAAGTACTCTCGACGATCTCAGGCCTCTCCGCCTCTTGGTAGCGGTGGACGGTTCGGCGGGGAGCCTTTCGGCCTTGAATCGGGCGGCCCAACTGTCGAAGGAGGTACCGGCCTCCGAAGTGGTGGTCATCTATGTCTTGGAACAAGGCACCTCTGGGACATTGACCATCGAGGAAGATCCAGATGCGGAACGAAGGGCGGGGTCGATACTGGAGGATGCCACCATCTTCATGAGAAACGAAGGGGTGGAAGTGACCGCAGCGATCTTGCGCGGACCGGCACCTGCCAAGATACTCGAGTACGCCGATGGCTTTAGACCGAACATGATCCTGGTGGGGAGCAAGGGCATGGGGCACAACCGCTCAGACGCCGTGGGGAGCGTGGCGGACGCGGTGAGCAGGCGATCGAGATGGCCGGTCCTGGTCGTGCGGTCCTGAGCCATTGGCATGGAGGGGTGGATGATGGACAAGGTGAAAGGTTTCGATATTCCGGTCGACGATATGGGAAGGGCATGCGAATTCTACAAGGATTTGTTCGGGTGGGAGTTGGAAAGCATCGCGGGAAGTGGCGGTGGTTTCCATTCGGCCAAGACAGTGGCAGTGGATGAGCAAGGGGAACCAAATGAACCAGGCGGTATCAATGGCGGCCTTTATGTCAGGGGCACGAACGGCCTTACGTCGACGTTCCTTGAAATAAAGGTGAGCTCGATCGACGCGGTCCTGGATAAGGTGACGCCTCTGGGCGGCTCGGTCGTCAGAGAAAAGTCCGCCATACTCGATATCGCTTTTTTTGCTGTGATCAAGGACAGCGAGGGAAATATCATCGGACTATGGGAAGATAGGTGACCAGGGGGAGGTCAGGTTCCCGAATCGACCTCTATGGAACATTCCATCCGCTGTGACATCAAAGAACATCGTAAGGATTTTATACGGTATCCTGATTCTTACCGCCCCAAGGTGTAAACCAATGGTCGTCAAGGTCAAGAAAGAGGACTGTGTTGGATGTGGAGCGTGCGAGGACGCCTGCCCGAGCGGCGCCATAAAGGTCGATGAGATCGCGGTCATCAGCGAGAAGGACTGTGTTGACTGCGGTGCATGCGTGGACGAGTGCCCGAACAAAGCCCTCGAGCTTTGAATCCATTGAATCAAAGGGCGGCTAGTAATAGCCGAAAATCCCTTTTTAATTTTCCTTCTGAACTAAGGGTTCAAATCCTTTTGAACATCCCTCATCCACTGGGTTTCCCCCTCATATCTCAATAGGAGGAGATGGCACCCCACACAGCGGTGACCGTGTATGCACCCTTTGTCGAACTATATGCCAAGAGATCGCCTCTTAGTATGTAATTTGGTACTTCGGTCCATTTGATCCAGAGCGAAGGACTCTGCAAGAAACCCTCCTCCATGGGCACTTTACATTCTGGACAGTCCATATTCCCCGAGGGATTGATATTTTTAAGGAGGTTAATATGCTTTCTCGAGCTTGGAGAATTGAATTGTCAAACCAAATCCTCCGTTAACGAACATTCGGCCATATGAATTAAATATCATAGCCATTATCCAACAAATCACTTTGAAGAAGGTAGCCATTGGAGGCTCTTGAAGGTGGCCTGTTGATGAACGACCGGTGTTCAGGTGAGGGATGGTCTTCCAAGCCAAAGCAAGGAACGTCTTCATTGACCCATAACTTTGAATCGCCCTAGAGGGGGGAGCTGGAACGAACGATAACTGCGTTGCCACGGTCAAGATCGACCAAGACCTATGCAGTCGTTGCTTGGTCTGTTTCTCCTTATGCCCTTTCAATGCGATAGACCGCGAACCCGAGGATGGAAAGGTCAGGATCGACATCGAAAGATGCCAGGTCTGTGGGATATGTACCAGTGCCTGTCCGGTCTCGGCCATCGACATGACCTATTATGACTATCGAAGGCCTGTTGGACCAGATCCGTTCCGCCCGCAAAGACAGGAAGGCGGACACGCTGGTGATGATGTGCCGGGGCAACTCGCCAAGCAAAGGGGAGATCGAGCAGATCCTGATGGGACAAGACCATAAGCGCCATGATTACGTGATCATGCGCGTCCCCTGCGCTGGACGCATTCCCACACCGTTCATTTTCAACGCCCTCAAGTCAGGCTTCAGCAACATCGTCTCGATTCAGTGCCATGACGATTTCTGCCGTATGAAGGAAGGCACTAAGATCGAAGCCAGGAGGATGCTCCTCGGCAAGGCGGTGATCAAGCAGCTTGGCTACTCAGATGACACCCTCAAGGTGGTCAAGTATTCCCGCAAGGCGATATGGGACAGCAAGGAGTGCGTCGGTTGCGGCAAGTGTGTCTTCATATGCCCCTACGAAGCCATAAGGTCCGAGCCTTTCTCCTCACCGACGATCATCACCGAGAAGTGCATGGGCTGCGGGGCTTGCCAGATGGTATGTCCGCACAATGCTATTCATGTCAATGGATATCGGTTCGAGGACATCCTCGCTACCTGCGCCGCAGCAGCGACGAGCATGAAAGCAAGAAGCAGCACGTCCTCCATTTTGGTGTTCAGCTGCCAGTGGTCCGAGTACTCAGCGTTGGACGATCCACAAAAGATGCTAAAGGGCAAAAACGCCCTAATGCTGGAGGTGCCATGCTTCAAAGGGATGGACCCATTGCACGTTGTTAATGCCTTCCATCAAGGGTTCGACGGTGTCATGGCCGTCGTCTGTTCGGCCAAGGATTGCAAGCTCCAAAACGGACGTGACGCCGCGGAGCGTCAGTTGGAGGTCCTCCTGGGATATCTGAAGAGGACAAGGTCTCTCGGACCGTTTCGAGATACATGAGCTATCGCCCAGATGCGAGGGTGAGTTCGCCCGGAAGTTCGAAACATTCCACGAAAGGATATCCCTCCTCCCACCTTGCCCTTTGGCCGAAACCAAGGGGGTCGAGAAATGACCTACAAGATATTGGCCAAGAGGGATCTGGCCCACAAGATGACGATGTTCGAGGTGGACGCTCCGGAGGTTGCGGCCAAGGCCAGGCCGGGCCAATTCCTGATCGTCATCGCCAGGGCCGGCAGCGAGAGGATACCTTTGACAATATGCGACTTCGATGCGCAGAAGGGCACAGTGACCTTCGCGTTCCATGAGGTCGGCAAGATCCACGAAGGAGCTGGCCACGTTCACGGAGGGGGACGTCCTCCTCAATGTGACTGGGCCTCTGGGCAACCCATCCGAGATCGGCTGTTACGGCCGAGTGCTGTGCGTGGGAGGAGGCATCATGGTCGCACCATTGCTCCTCCAGGTAAAGGCAATGAAGGCAGCTGGCAACGAGGTCACGACAGTGCTCGGATGTCGGAGCGACGAGTTCCTGTTCATGAAGAAGGAGGCTATGGCCCTCAGCGATGAGGTATTGGTGGCCTCGGACGATGGCACGGCAGGCGAGACGGGGATGGATTTCCTGAAGGACCTGCTGGCAAGTAAAAAGTTCGACCGTTGCGTGGTCATGGGGCCAGTGCTTATGATGAGGTCCGTCAGCGAAATAACGAGGCCATTCAACATTCCGACGGTGGTCACCCTGACCCCCATAATGATCGATGGCATGGGCATGTGCGGGGTATGTCGGGTCACAGTGAACGGCAAGATGCTCTTCGGTTGCGTCGACGGTCCGGAGTTCGACGGGCACCAGACCAACTTCGATGAGCTGATCAAGCGTCAGCGCACCATGCTCCCCGAGGAAAGGCTGAGCTCCATAATGTGGGAGACGGGCGGGGGGTGCAAGTGTGAAAGGAAATGATCCAGTGGCTTCCGAGGAAGAGGTCCCGTTCCGAAGAGCATGCATCAGTGGAGATGCCGAAGCGCAGGAACCGGAGGAACGGGTCAAGAACTTCGATCGAGGTGGCCCTTGGCTACACTGAGGAGATGGCCGTGGAGGAGGCCCGCCGCTGCCTACAGTGCAAGAACCCGCAATGCCGCAAGGGGTGCCCGGTGGAGGTGCCCATCCCCGAGTTCATCGATTGCATCGTCAAAGGGAACTATGCCGAAGGCATCGCCATCGATCAAGTCAAAGAACGCTTTGCCTGCCGTCTGCGGCCGGGTCTGCCCTCAGGAGGAACAGTGCCAGATGATGTGCATCAAGGGCAAGAAGGGCGATCCGGTCAACATCGGTCGGTTGGAACGTTTCCTGGCCGACTGGGAGGGTCGGAACGGGGTCCAGATCCCGGAGAAGGCGCCACCCACCGGCAAGAAGGTGGCGGTCATAGGGGCAGGTCCCGGCGGGTCTGACCGCGGCGGCGGACCTGGTCGAAGATGGGCCACGAGGTGACCCTTTTCGAGGCGTTGCATGTGGCCGGAGGCGTGCTGAGCTACGGCATCCCGGAGTTCCGACTGCCCAAGGACATCGTGAAGAGGGAGGTCGAGTACGTCCAAAGCCTGGGCGTTGACCTTCGGTTGGGCAATCTCATCGGAAGGATACACACCATCCCCGAGCTGTTGGCGCAATGGGATACGATGCCATGTTCATCTGCAGCGGGGCTGGGCTGCCTCAATGGACCGGTTGCCCGGGAGAGAACCTGGGCGGCATATACTCGGCCAACGAGTTCTTGATCCGGGTCAATCTCATGAAGGCCTATTCCTTCCCGGACGGAGGACACCCCGATCCGCATCGGCAAGCACGTCGTCGTGATCGGAGGAGGGAACGTGGCCATCGACTGTGCGCGCATCTCCATGAGGTTGGGAGCTACGGTCTGTCTCAATTACAGGCGTTCGAGGAACGAACTGCCAGCGAGGAGGGAGGAGATCGAGAACGCTGAGGAGGAGGGACTGATGTGCAAGTTCCTCAGCGCCCCGGTCGAGTTCTACGGCGATGAGCGAGGCTGGGTCCGAGTCGATGCGCTGCACCTGCATGGAGCTTACCGAACCTGACGAGAGCGGGAGGCAGAGCGTCCAGCCCATAGCATGCTCTGACTTCGAGATACCGGTGGATACGGTGATCATCGCCATCGGGCAGACTCCCAATCCCATCATCCAGCGCACCACGGAAGGCCTCAGGACGAACCCTCGTAACGGGACGATCGCCGTCGACGCGGACGGTAGGACCAACCTGGAGGGCGTTTACGCCGGCGGTGACGTGTCCACCGGAGCGGCCACGGTCATCAGTGCCATGGGGGCAGGCAAACGAGCGGCCAAGATCGATCCATGAGTATCTCATGAACGGAACGGCAAGGGGGGATGGCTCATTCACGGGAAAATGAAGGTCGCGTTCTATTGGGCGGCGAGCTGCGGGGGCTGCGAGATCGCGGTCCTGGACATGAACGAGCGCATCCTCGAGCTCGTGAAGCATGTGGAGATCGTCTTCTGGCCGGTGGCCATGGATGTCAAGTACAACGATGTGGAGGCCATGCCCGACGGGCACATCGACGTCACCTTCTTCAACGGTTCCATCCGGAACAGCGAGCAGGAGCACATGGCCAAGCTGCTCCGCGCCAAGTCCAAGACGCTGGTCGCCTTCGGTTCCTGCGCCAATGAGGGCTGCGTCCCAGGCTTGGCCAACCTCAGCGATGCCAAGGGCATCCTGGAACTGGTCTACCTGGCGATGGCGACAGTTCTGAAGGATCCAGGCGTCATCCCGACCCCGAGCACCAACGGTGAGGGAAGGCACGCTTCAGGATACCGGTGTTCCACGACACCGTCAGGACGCTAGGCCAGACCGTCGATGTCGATTACTACCTGCCTGGATGTCCGCCACCCGGTCGCTCTCATCAACAACGCATTGGATGCGATCCTGAAGGACGAACTTCCGACCAAAGGGTCGGTCCTGGCACCGTTGCCGGCGGTATGCGACCAATGTCCCCGGAAGAGGGAGAACAAGAAGATCTCCAGCATCCACCGGGTGCACGAGATCGTCCCAGAGCCGGAACGCTGCCTGATGGAGCAGGGGATCATCTGCATGGGGATGGCCACCCGAAGCGGTTGCGGCGCCCAGTGTCTCAAGGTGGACATGCCCTGCACCGGATGCGGCGGAGCGACGCCGAACCAGTCCGACGTGGGCGCGGGCATGATCACCGCCTTGGCCTCGATATTGAACCTGGACAGGGGATTCCGGGACATACACCGATGAGGAGATCGATCAAGCTCATCTCCCAGATCAAGGACCCAGTGGGCATCTTCTACATGTACAGTCTGCCGTCGTCCATCCTGGAGAGGAAGGTGATGAAGCAATGAAGGAGATAAACATCGACCCGATCACCAGGCTCGAGGGGCATGGCAGCGTGTCCATCTTCCTCAACGACCAGGGCGAGGTGGAGAACGCCTACCTCAAGGTCCCTGAGCTGCGGGGCTTCGAGGCCTTCTGCGTCGGACGCCCGGCCGAGCTCATGCCCATCATCACCACCCGCATCTGTGGGGTTTGCCCGGTGGCCCATCATCTATGCCTCGGTCAAGGCCTTGGACGCGGCCTTCAAGGTGGCACCGCCGTCGGCGGCGAAGAAGCTGCGCGAGCTCCAGTACATGGGCTACATCATCTACGACCACACGCTTGCACTTCTATTATCTGGGCGGTCCTGATTTCATCGTGGGACCGGATGCGCCGGCCGGAAAAACGGAACATCCTGGGGGTGATCGAGAAGGCCGGTCTCGACGTGGCCAAGGAGGTCATCAAGCACCGCGCCTATGGCCAGAAGATAACTGAGATCATCGGTGGAAAGGCCACTCATCCGGTCAGCGGATTGCCTGGCGGCATGAGCAAACCCCTGAGCGAGGAGTCCCGGGCCTCCATCCTGGAGATGTCCAAGTCGTCGGTGGAGTTCGCCCAGTTCACCCTGCAACTTTTCCATCAGACCTGGTCCTGGACAACCCCCTGTACATGGAGATGATCATGAACGAGGCCTACACCATGAGGACCTACTACATGGGTACGGTGGACGACCAGGAACCGGGTCAATTTCTATGACGGTGAGGTGAGGGTGGTCGACCCTTCGGGCAAGGAGTTCACGAAGTTCAGGGCGGAGGACTATGCCCAGCACATCAGCGAGAGGTCAGAGGAATGGACCTATTCCAAGTTCCCCTTCCTCACGAAGGTTGGCTGGAAGGGCTTCGTCGACGGGGCCTGGAAGCGGCGTCTACCGGGTCGGTCCATTGGGTCGACTCAACGCCGCGGAGGGGATGGGCACGCCGCTGGCCCAAGGCAGAGTACGAAAGGATGTTCGAAGCGCTGGGGAAGCCGGCCCATGGCACCCTGGTGTTCCACTGGGCCAGATTGATCGAACTGCTCTACGCAGCGGAGCGGGCGGTGGAACTGGCGAGCGACCCGGAGATAACCAGCACCAAAGTGCGCAACCAACCGGGAGAGCCAGGCGAGGGCATCGGCATCGTGGAGGCGGCCCGGGGCACGTTGGTCCATCACTATCACCTGGACAAGGAGGCCTTGGTCAAGAAGGTCAACATGATCGTGGCCACCACCAACAACTACCCGGCGATCTGCATGAGCATCCGGGACGCGGCCAAAGGTCTTATCCACGGCGGAAAGGTGGACAAGGAGATACTGAACAAGGTGGAGATGGCCTTCCGCGCCTATGACCCCTGTTTCGGTTGCGCCACCCACTTCGCCATCGGACAGATGCCGCTGGAGGTCAAGGTATTCGACCATAGCGGGCGATTGGTCGACAGGTTGGAGCGCTGACCCATCGCCCAACCCTTATCCCATGCGAGCCCATAATGACCCGAGGCGGTGGCGTTGAGAGGACAGATGGTCGGCTCGAGATGGAGCTACGGAATTGGCTAAGCGATGCCTCCGTCATCGTAGTGGCGGGGATCGGTAACTCCATCCGCTGCGATGATTATGTCGGGGTCCGGGTGGTGGAAGGCCTTAGGGGAAAGACATCGCAGGCGGTCCATCTCATCGAGTGTGAGACCGTGCCTGAGAGCTTCGTGGACGAGATCGTCTCCATCCAGCCCTCCCATGTCCTCCTTATCGATGCCGCGGTGCTCGGTCTCGACCCTGGTACGGCCCATCTGTACGATGTCGAGGAGGTGGCCGATGTCCCGTCCATTTCCACCCACACATTGCCTCTGAGGGTCTTCAGCGACTATGTCGGGATGCTAACTGGTGCCAGAATAGCGCTGCTGCTCATCGAGCCCAAGTGCATGGACTTCGGAGAAGTGATGAGCGAGGAGATCGAAGAGGCGGCGGCCAGGGTCGAGAATGCGCTTCTCGCCGTTCTTCCCTGACATGTGCCAAGGACCTCCCGGTGTCGACGTCGACCCACTACTGACACAATCTTTTTAGGTCATGGCCTGCAATGATGATGGGTCAATTGCATGGAAGGGAGAGGACTTGATGAAGATCGTTGCGATAAATGGGAGCCCGCGGAAGGACGGGAACACGGCGAAGTTATTGAAGAAGGCCACCGAGGACCACAAGGACACGGACCTGGTCTACTACGACCTGGTGGACATGAGGATCAAGGACTGCATCGCCTGCATGCACTGCAAGAAACATAACGAATGTTCCATCAAGGATGACATGACCCAGATCTACCGGGACCTTAACCAATGCGATGCTATGATCTTAGCCTCCCCGATCTACATGGGGGCGGAGACGGCATTGCTCAAGGCGATGGTCGACCGCATGTATGCGTTGCTGGCCCCAGCCCAGGGACCAAAACGTTACGAGCCCCGTCTGGCCCCTGGCAAGAAGGCGGTGGCGATATTCACGGCGGGCAATCCGCAGGCCAACGAAGTATTGACCTACATGAAGGACAGATACTTCATGGCCATGGCCTTGCAAGGCATCTCCAAGGTCCAGGTGCACATCGTTGGAGGCACGTCCCCCGCCATCGACATCATGGAGAGGGCGGAGTCACAGAAGGTCGTTAGCCGAGATCAAGAAGTTCATCGAGCACTGAGCGGGGGATGGAACACGACATTCCGGGCTTTCATCGCAGTGGACGTGGAACCTCAGCCGAACCTGACCAAGTTCCATCATGACCTGATGAATGTGGGCCCAGGCCTCAAGCCAGTGGACCTGGGGGCGGTGCATATCACCTTGAAGTTCCTTGGGGACACCGATGAGACCTTGATCCCACAGATCGAGGCCGTGATGAGGCGGGCGGTCCTGGACCTACCCCCATTCTCATTACGATTGACGAACGCCGGCTCGTTCCCCCGTCGCCCCCCGATCAGGGTGGTATGGGTAGGCCTCAAGGGGGCAGAACCACTGGCACAGATGGCCAGATATTGGAGGAAGGGTTGGCCATCATCGGTTTTGCGAAGGAGGACAGGCCGTTCTCCCCACATCTGACCATGGCTCGGGTGAAGGACCCTAAGGCCTCCTTCGCCTCGGAGAAGATGGTGGAGCGTTACAAGGACCAGGAATTCGGTGAGCAGGCGGTATCCTCGATCAAGCTGAAAAAGTCCGTGCTCAGCCGAAGCGGCCCAGAATACACGACCGTCCTTGAGGTCCCGCTTCACTGACCATATGACTCGAAAAGCGAGAACTCGGTGTGGCGCAGCATTTCCTGCGGGGGATGGTCCTTGATGAACTCGATGTTGTAGTTCCCCGCGTTGAAATCGGCGTTCCGCAATATGAGCCGGTGATAGGGTATGGTGGTCTTGATGCCGGAGACGGTGTAGCGGTCCAGCGCGTCCTTGGAACGGGCAATGACCTCTGACCTTGTGGCTCCAGACACCACAAGCTTCGCGAGCAGATTGTCGAACTCGGTAGGCACCACGTAACCTTCATAGGCGGCGGAGTCGACCCGCACATTCTCGCCTGATGGCTCCATGTACTTCTCGATCCTCCCAGGCGAGGGCATGAAGTTGCTGAACGGGTTCTCTGCGTTGATCCTGAACTCCATGGCATGGCCCCTCGGCCGAACCGAGGAGAGGACTTGGCTCACATCCTTGTCGGCAGCGATGTTGAGCTGGATCTCCACTAGGTCCAGACCGGTGACCGCCTCGGTGATGGGGTGCTCCACCTGAATGCGGGTGTTCGCTTCCAGGAAGTTCAGGTCCCCATGTTCGCTCATGAGGAACTCGAAGGTGCCGAGGCCGTGTCGCCCTTGAGGCCGGGATCGGTCTGAGTCACGGTCATATCCACCGCGCTGGCAACCTGGACGCCGGTCGGGCGCTCGTCGACGAGCAGCAGCTCGACCGCGTCGTTGGGCCGCACCCAGCGCATCTCGTCGGCGATCCCCTCGCGCGGAATCTCCGTCTGCTCGTAGGACTCGGTGTCCATGAACACCGCGGCGTCGGCGGAGTCGTAGAGGTACTGCATACGCTTCGTCTCCGTGCGCACGGGCCGGAACTTCTCCCCGGCGCGGAAGGTCTTGTCGACCACGTTGCCGTCCTCGACCCGGCGCAGCTTCGTGCGCACGAATGCCCCGCCCTTGCCAGGCTTGACGTGCTGGAAGTCCATGATCCGAAAGATCGTCCCGTCGACCTCGATGTGGGTCCCGTTCTTGAACTGGTTGGTGGAGATCACGGCGGCCGAGGGTAGCGGCGCGCCTAGGGGCCCGCGGTCTCGGAGCGTGGCAGGCCCGCGGCTCTCTTTGCCCGGCCCGGGCTCGCGTAGCCGATCGCCGAGAAGATCTTCCGGTCCCGCACCGTCACGATTGAGCCGAACGGGCCGTCGACCTCGATCCCGGTTAGGCGGAAGCGCCCGACCACGTGCTGCGCGGTCACGACTCGCTCCTCGTCGAGGTCGATCACCTCCTTGAGCTCGAGGCGGACGCCTTCGAGCACCTCCGCGAAGTCCTCCCACCACCGCCGAAGGCCGTCGTGTCCGTGATACGGCCCCGGGATCGGCGATTCGTCCCAGTTGCGAATCAGGATCTCGTGGTGACAGAGCTCCGGTGAGGGATCACCTCGCTGCAGGCCGGCAAACCAGCGGCGGACGAGCTTTACGTTCTCGGCCGACATGGGCCAAGTATGGACTTGCGACCCGTACGGGAGCCGCCGGGGAGCGAGAGCTGCACCAGCCGCCGGGGCGTCGCTCCGCTGCGAAGTTGTCGGCCGCCGGTACATAGCCGCCGCGCCATATGCCCCTTCCTAGCGAACTTGAACTGGTTGATGCTGATCACGGCGGTGGAAGGTAGCGGCCCGGTTTCGTCACGGAGAGACGATCGTCAGCGTCCGCGACGAGGTGAAGAAGTCGCGGGCCGCCCGGCCCTGTTCGCGAGGGCCGAAGCTCGAGAGCCTGTTGCCGCCGAAGGGCGCGTAGTAGTCGACGCCGGGCGTCGGCGCGTTGACTCGCCGCAGGCCGCAGTCGAGCCGCGTGGCCAGGCCCACCGCGCGATCCATGTCCCGACCGTGGACGGACCCGACGAGGCCGAAGCGAGTTGAGTTGGCCGCCAAGATCGCGGCCTCGTCGTCGCTGACCCGGATCAGGGTCAGCAGCGGCCCGAACGTCTCTTCCTGGTTGACCTCGTCTCTGACGTCGTCCACCGCGAGCACGGTCGGCGGGACGAAGTGCCCATCGGCCTCAGGGCCGGCGGCGCAGGCGACCGCCTCCGCCCCGCGGTCAAGCGCGCCGTCGAGGCGCGCGTTGAAGCGATCCACCGCCCACTCGTCGATCAACGGGCCGACGACCGTGCTCTCGCTCGACGGGTCGCCGACCTCGAGACCCTCCACCTGATCGGCTATCGCGTCGGACAGCGCATCCGCGATCGAGCCGACGGCGATCGCGCGGCGGGTCGCGGTGCACTTCTGGCCCGCGTAGGCCATCGCACCGGCGACGATCATGGTCGCGGCGGCAACCGGATCGGCGTCGTCGAGGACGATCGCGGGGTTCTGCCCTCCCATCTCCGCCTGGGCCGGGGCTCCGCGAGCCGCGAGCCGCGAGGCAACCTCGAGACCGACCTCGGTCGAGCCGGTGAACGTGGCGCCCGCGATCCGGGGGTCGTCGAGAAGCCCCGCGGCGCGAGAGCCGGTCAGGAAAGCGAACGTCAGCACATGCGCCGGGAGCGTCTCGGCGGCGGCCCCTGCGATCAGCTCCGCCACCCCGACGGCAGCCGCGGCGGGCTTGGCCACCACCGCGTTCCCGTATGCGAGGGCTGGAGCGGCCTTCCAGATCGGGATCGCGAGCGGGAAGTTCCACGGGTTGATCGAGAGCACGACTCCGAGCGGCTCGCGCCTGACGATGACGCTCGTCCGCGCAGCGGACCCCGGATAGACCTCGCCGTCGGAATCGAGGGCCGCCTGCGCGTAGTAGCGGAGAATGGCCACGGCTCGATCCACCTCGGCTCGGGCCTCGACGATCGGCTTGCCGACCTCGCGCACCATCTGCTCGCAGAGCTCCGGCTTGCCGGCGGCGATCGCGTCGGCAAAGTCACCAAGCGCGGCGGCCCGAGCCGGAGCACCTGTGCCCCAATCGCGCTGCGCGTCGACGCTCGCACCCAGCATCTCGTCGAGCGCGGGGTCGGACGGCGACTCGACCTCCGCGACCAGCTCCGCCGGGTCGGTCGGGCTGAAGCTGCGGATCGTCTGTGTCACGTTCCGCTCCCGATCTCGGAGAGCGGGCCGGCGGTGCTCACCCGCTCGCCGAGCTCGGCCGAGCGATAGGCGGCGTCGATCAGCGCCACCGTCTCCCGCCCCGCGGCCACGTCCACGCGTATCCTCCCACCGCCTGCCAGGGCGCCGAGGGCCTGCTCGACGGAACGCGAGACGGACGCCTCCCAGGTGTCTGACACCGGGTCCTCCGTCCAGCATCCGTCGAGTCGCACTCGCAGCTGCGGCGCGTCGCCGAGGTCACCCTCGTAGTACGCCTCACAGCCCGCCACCTCGGCGATGCCCTCGGTGCCGACGACGTCGAGCCGGTCGTCGAAGACGCCGGCGGGCGCGTAGTAGGAGCCGTGAATCTCGCCGAGCGCACCGTTCGCGAACTCGAGGCTGACCGAGAACGCCTGCTCGGCTCGCGGCTGGTCCATGGTCGCGCTCACCGAGACCACGGGGCCACCGAGGGCGCGCAGCATGTAGACGCGATGCACACCAGCATCGATCAGCAGGCCGCCCCCGACGACCTCCGGCTGCTCGCGCCACCCGCGGTAGCTATCGCCGATCCACAGTCGTGCGTAGAGCGAGCGCAGACTTCCGAGGCGCCCCTGCCCGATCAGCGACGCGAGTCGCTCGTGCGGCTCATAGAAGAGCTGGTTGTGGGAGACGCGCGACCCGCACCCCCGCCGCCTGCGCCGCCGCGGCGATCCGATCACAGGCGCCGACGTCGACGGCCAGCGGCTTCTCGAGCAGGACGTGGCAGCCCGCCTCGATCGCCGCCAACGCGGTCTCGAGGTGCAGCGAGTGGGGCAGGCAGACGTCGAGCGCCTCGATCTCCTCCCCGGCCAGCATCCGCTCGAGGCTGGTGTAGCCCGCGGTATCGCCGCTGGCGCCCTTGGCGACGAGGTCCGGGTCGAGATCGCAGACGGCGACCAGGGACGACGAGTCGCCGGCGCGGATCGCCTCCAGGTGATGCCGACCGATCTCGCCGAGGCCGACGAGCGCGGTCCTCATGCCGAGGCCTCGACCCGATCGGCGAGCAGAGCGGCGACCTGGCCCCGCGCCAGCGACGCGGCCGCCTCGGGGTCGTTCCGCAGAACCTGGTCGTAATAGCGGTAAGCCTCGAACTCGACCGACAGCGCGCCGCCGTAGCCGATCTGGTCGAGGGCCTCGAACAGCTCCGGCCACGGCACCAGGCCCTCGCCGAGCAGGCAGAAGTGGAAGTCGACGCCCTCGCGCCCGGACGACCGAAGGCGTCCTTGAGGTGGACGTGGACGATCCGCTGCGCCCAGCTCCTGACGAGCTCCGGTGTGTCCTCGCCGTTGACGACGAAGTGACTGGGATCGAAGGTGACCGAGACCGGCACCGCGTCGAGCACCCGTTGCGCCGTATCGACATCGTGGGCCAGCGTCCCCCAGCAGGGCTCGAAGCCGAGGCTCACCCCGAGCGGCCCGGCCCGCGAGCAGGCGCGCTCGAGCGAGCGCAGTGCGGTCGACCAGGCGGACTCGTCGGAGCGCGCGTCGGCGCCCGGCTCCCACAGGTTCGGGCCGGTGAGCACGTTGACGATCGCGATCCCGGCCTCTGCCGCGAGCTCGATCGCCGAGAGAGTCGTGCGCAACGCCTCGTCGCCACCGCTGACCAGGTCCTGCTGACAGGCGAGCGCGACCGCCGGCTGGCGGAGGTCCTCGGCGTGCGCCATCGTCCATTCGACCGCGTCGTAGCCGGCTTCGCGAAGCGACTCGACGACGAGATCGCCGGTCGCCCACCGCTCGTAGTCGAGCGCGGCGAGGAAGGCCAGCGGGCGTTGCGCCGAGCTCACACCGTCGCCTCGACCTCGGCCAGCGCCTTCCCGAACAGCTCGGCCATCTCGACGATCTCGTCCTCGGTCACGTTGACCGCGGGCTTGAACTTGATCACGTTGCCGTTCGAGCCGAAGACGGGGCCCGACTTGCCGACCATCAGACCGTGCTCGAGGCAGGCCGCCATCACCTGATCGGTCTCGGCGAACGCCGGCTCCTTCGTGTCGCGGTCGCGGACCAACTCGACGCCGACCATCAGGCCCTGGCGCGCGGATATCGCCGATCAGCTTCGAGCCGCTCTCGATCTCGCGCAGGCGGTCGACGAGCACGCTGCCCATGCGCTCCGAGTTGCCGGGCAGGTCGTCGCGCTGCATCACCTCGATCATCGCCAGGGCCGCCGCGCAGGCGACCGGGTTACCGGCCTGGGTGAACCCGTACTCCCACGGCGAGCAGGTCGGAGTACTCCGGCGTCGTGATCGTCGCCGAGAGCGGCAGCCCGCCGCCGAGCGCCTTGCCGAGGATGATCATCTCGGGCTCGACCCCAGTGCGCTCGACCGCGTACATCGGCCCGCAGCGGCAGAGCGCCCCCTGGACCTCGTCGACGATCAGCGGTACCTCGTGGGCGAGGCAGATCTCGTGAGCGCGCTCGAGGTAGCCGTCGGGCGCCGGGACCATGCCCGCCGTTCGCCTGGAAGGGCTCGACGACGACGCCCGCGGGCCCGTTGGTATGGGCCCTTCTCGAGCGCGAAGTCGACGTACTCGGCGCAGGCGAGGTCGCAGGTCTCGCGCTCGAGCCCCAGCGGGCAGCGATAGCAGTAGTAGTTCGGCACCCGCATCTGGCGCGGCAGGTAGCGGTCGAGGCCCTTGTTCGAGCCCTCGACCATCCCAGGATCGACGTAGGTCATGCCGATCGTCGCGAACGTGCGGCCGTGAAACGCCGCGTCGAGAACGACGAAGTCGGTGCCGCCGGTCGCCCGCATCGCGAGGTGGATCGCGCCCTCGACCGCGCCCGCCCCGGAGATCGCGTAGAGCACCTTCGACAGCCTCCCCGGCGCCAGCTCGGCCAGCTTGAGCGCGAGCTCGGTGCGCGCGCTCGCTCTCGAAGACGGGCGAGACGTAGTCGATCGTGTCGAGCTGCGTCGACGATCGCCTGCTTGACCTCAGGGTGGCGGAAGCCGAGGTTCAGCACCCACTCGGCGGAGATCGCGTCGAGGTAGTCCTTGCCGTCGGCATCCTGGACCCGCAGGCCCTCTCCGGTGACGCAGCGCCATGTCGACGTCCCCCATGCACTTGATCACGTGCTCGTCGGAGTCCTCGCGGGCAGCTCTCGGAACGGGTCAGGGCCGCGTCCTCGCTGCCCGATCTTTGGCTGGTCGTTCCGGCAGGTAGGCCGGCTTTGGCAGATCCCAGTGGCCGACGTTGATCCCCTCGGTGTCCGCGGCTCGCGCGAGAGCTTGAACTCGACCAGGTAGGGGCCGCTCGGAAGCCAGTCGCCCGGCCGCACCGCCCCCGCGACCTGGTCCGACGACTCCGGACGCTCTCCGCGCCGCAGTTGAATCGCCTTCGCGATCGAGACGAAGTCGACCGGCATCAGCTCGTCGCCGCGCCGGGACCGGAACTCGACCGAGAACGCGCGGTCCTCGCCGAACATCCCGCGCTGGAAGTCGCGAATCGAGATCCAGCCCGGTGTTGTTGAGGCAGGCGATGACGACCGCCGACGCCGGTCTCGGCCGCGACGGCGAGCTCCTGGATCGTCTGCTGGAGGTCGCCGTCGCCGGCGAAGCCGACGACGGGGCGGTCGGGCTTCGCGAGCTTGGCGCCGATCGCGGCCGGCAGCGTGTAGCCCATCGTCGAGTAGCCGCCGGGCGAGAGCCAGGTCCGCGGCTCGTAGGAAAGGAATTCCTGGAACGCCTGGATCTGCGGATGCCCGGCGGACGCGATCGCGATCGTCTCGCGCGGCACGGCCTCTCGCACCCCGTGTAGGACCCGACTCATCGAAAGCCGATCGGTCCAGCGCTCGCTGGATCGCGTCGCGCCAACGCCGCTTCCGCGCAGCGATCTCCGGCCCGGTACTCGGGCCGGTCCACCGCCCTGGGGGCCGCCGCGGTCCTCGAGAGCGTCGAGCAGGTCGGCGAGCCCCGAGCGCGCGTCGCAGACGGCGCCGATCTCGGTCGGGTAGTTCTTGCCGATCTCGGTCGGGTCGATGTCGAAGTGGACGATCTCGGTCGGCGGCATCGAGAAGGACGCGCCGGGGAGGTAGGACGAGCAGGTCTGCTCGGCGAACCGGGTGCCGACCGCGAGCAGGACGTCTGCCTCGCTGGTCATGTGGTTGCCGACCTCGGTGCCGTTCGCGCCGGTGTGCTCGGCCGAGAGCGGATGGTCCTCGGGGAAGATCCCCTTGCCCATCATCGTCACGACGACGGGCGCATCCAGGTACTCGGCAACGGCGCGGACCTCCGCCGCCGCCTCCGCGGTCAGACAGCCGCCGCCGGCGAGGATCACGGGACGCTCTGCCGCCAGCAGCCGCTCCGCCGCTGCGTCGACCGCATCGGCGTCGGGCCGCAGGCGCCCGCGCGCCGGCCTGCGTGCGAGCGGATCCGGCACCGGCAGCTCCGTCCGCAGCGCCTGGACATCCATCGGCAGCTCGATGTGAACCGGCCCCGGTCGCCCGGACAGGGCCGTGTTGAACGCACGCGGGAGAACGTCGGCGAGCAGATCGACGTGCTGGACGTCCCAGTTGCGCTTGACGATCGGCTGGATGATGTGGGGGAAGACGTTGTCCTGGCGGCGCTCGATCTCCTGGAGCACGCCGCGGCCGAGCATGTAGGTCTGCGGGCCACCCGTGAACGCGATCAGCGGGATCGAGTCGACGAACGCGGTGGTCAGCCCGGTCGCGACGTTGACCGAGCCCGGACCGATCGACGTCAGGGTCGCGAGCGCGCGGCCCGACGCCCGGTAGTAGGCGTCGGCCATGTGCGCCGCCGCCTGCTCGTGCCTGGGTGCGATCACCGTGATCTTGTCGGCGCGGTCCTTGAACGCGTCGAACGCGGCCATGTCGCCGTGACCGGGGATCCCGAAGACGTAGGGCACCTCCTCGGCGATCAGATACTCGGCGACCATCTCGCCACCCGTGAGGCTCACTTCGCTCTCCAATCGTTTCGTGCGTTCACGTTCAATCAACCGCGCCCGCCCGTGGCGGCGGAGTCGTAGTCATAGAGGCCGTCGCGATCCTCGGACAGCGCGCCGTACAGCCCTGGGCGCCGGGCGCGGAGTAGCCCGGGGAGCGAGGCGAACTGCTTCGGCTCAGCCATCGAATCGTCGGCGCCGCGGAGCCAGCGTGCGCGCTCGAGGTCCGCATCGGCGATCACCAGCCCCGCCTCCTCCGACTCGGCCAGCACCGCTTCGGGCCCCGCGATCAGCGCCGACCCGGTCTCGTCGCCGAACAGCGCCTGCGTGAGGCCGAGGTGGCATTGATTCTCGATCGCGCGCGCTCGCGCGATCAGCCGCCAGTTCGGGGCCACGCGTCGCAGGCCCCCTCCGGCCGGGGCGAGCAGGATCTCGGCGCCGCGCACGACCAGCGAGCGCGCGATCTCCGGCAGCCAGAGCTCCGAGCAGATCAGCACCCCGACCCCGAGCCCGTCGAGGTCGGCGAAGCCCAGCTCTGGGCCGGGCGCCATCGGCACCCCCGAGAGCGTCGGATGGACATCGCCGGTCGCCGGGTGGCTGCGCTCGTAACGCATCACCAGCTCGCCGCGGGCGTCGTGCAGATAGGCGACCGTGCGGTGAAGGCCGTCGCGACCACGCTCGATCCGGCTCCAGCAGACGGCGGATCCGGCGTCGCGGGCGGCCGCGGCGATCGGCGCCTCGGCGTCGTAGTCCGAGTCGGCTCTGATCGGGCCGGGATAGGCCTCCGGGAAGCAGAGCAGCTCAGCCCCGCTCTCCCCGGCCTCGCGGATCGCCGCGAGCGCGTCTGCGACCCTGTCTCGCGGATCGCCGGCCTCGTCCACGCGCGGCTGGGCGAGTGCCAGGCGCAGCTTCGCCGGCGGGGTCACCGCCGGGCGGGCTTTCTGGCCCGCAGCACCGAGATCGGTCCGGGGTCGCGGCGAAGCGGCTCCGGGATCAGTCCCGCTTGCTCGATCCATGCGGCGATCTCGACCTCGGTCCAGGTGCCACCGCCTTCGTTCTCGACCAGCATCATCAGCGAGAACAGGGCGACCGCGGGAGGCGAGACTCCGTCGGCACCGAGCACCCACTCGTAGATCAGCAGGGTCCCTCCCGGGATCAGCAGCTCCGCCGCTTCGGCGACGAGCTCGCGGCAGCGCGCCGGAGGGTGGTCGTGAAGGATGTTCGCGAGCAGCACGTAGTCCCAGGCGTCCTCCACAGGGCGCCCGAACCGTGGCCGCTCGAGGTCGCCGGCCACGAAGCCGAGCCCGGGATGGCGCTCGCGCAGCACCTGCTCGACCTCGGGCAGGTCGAGAACGGTGGCCTCGAGCCCGGCGACCGCGCGCTCGAGGTGGGCGGAGTGCGAGCCCGCGCCGCCGCCCACGTCGAGCAGTTGGCCGCCGTGCTCGAGCCCGGCCAGCTCGGGCAATCCCGCGCCGAACCTGGCCGCAAGATCGTCGAGTGCGCGCAAGAAGGCAAGCGCTTGCCCCGGGTCTTCGCGCAGCCGCTCTCGCCAGGGGCCGATCTGGGCGTGACCATCCTCGATGCTCTGCGGCAGCCTCGCCCACGTGCGGTAGAAGAACCACTCCTTGCGCGCGATCTCGGCGATCGAGTCGGGCGCCTCGGCCGCCAGCTCGGCGCCCGCCCCGCTCAACGAGAAGCCCCGGTCGCCCTTGTCCGCCAGGCCGAGGGCCGCCAGCGCCCCGAGCAGGCTGGTCGTCGCCCCGGCATGGGTACCCAGCTCGGCGGCGACCTCGCCCGCCTGGCGAGGCCCGGAGGCGATCGCGTCGGCGACCCCGGTCTCGACCGCGGTGCCGATGATCGCCGAGTGCTGGTAGGCGGTCAGCATCGACAGCGGATCGGCCCCGGCGGCGGCTCCGGGACTCACGCTGCGCTCCGCAGCGAGCGGGCGGCGCGGGCGGCGTCGCGCAGCAGGTCGATCTGGCCGCGCCAGCGTTCGATTCGCCGGCCCTTGCGCAGGCCGAGCTCGCGCAGCACGACCGCCGCGGCGTTGCGCCCGGGCATCCCGGTCACCCCACCCCCGGGGTGGGTGCCGGCGCCGGTCAGGAAGACGCCCTGCACCGGAGTGGCGTAGCGGGCCAGCGACGGCGAGGGCCGCATCCCGAGCAGCTGATCGAGCGACATCTCGACGTGGTTGGGACAGGCATGGGGATTGCCGGTTCGGGCGACCCAGTCGCCGGGGCCCGTGATCAGCCGCTCGACCACCTCCATCGGCCGGCCGAGCGCCCGTTCGGCCGCCGCCCAGGTGTAGTCGGCGGCGGCCTCCAGCGCCGCCCGGTCCCACGACCCCTCCGCCCGCTGCCAGGGGACGAAGGTCGAGAGCCAGACGACCTCATTCTCAGGATCCCGGGTCCAGCCGGGCTCGCGCGTCGAGGGGAAGCCGATCATCAGCGGCGGTCTGTCCGGAAGCTCGCCGAGCGCGACTCGCGCGAAGGCCGCCTCGATGTCGGCGTCGGTGTTCGGCGAGAGCAGCAGCGAGCGCTCGAACCCCTCGGGGCCGGGTAGATCGGGCAGGCCCGAGATCACCGCGTCGACCTTGAGCTCGGAGACGTTGCGACGCCCGACGTGGATGCCCGCCACCTCCCGCGCGAGCGCGGGAGGCACGTCGGATGGAGCGATCAGGGCGCCGAACACGCGGCGCGCATCGATCGCCGAGACCACGGCGCGGCGCGCCTCGATCCGCTCGCCGCCGGCGTGCACGGCGACCGCCCGGCCGCCGGCGACCTCGATCCGCTCGGCCGGGGTCTCCAGTCGCAGGCTGCCGCCGTGTGCGGCGAGGCAGCGGACCAGCGCGTCCACGGTGCCGCGCGAGCCTCCCGCGGGCCGGGCCGACGCAGCCCCGTGAAAAGACGCGAGCATCATCGCCCCCGCGGCCGTGCCGGGGTCGTCGGGCGGCTGCTGGGAATGCGCCGCCCAGTGCTCGAGCAGACCCCGCAGACGTGGGTCTTCGAGATGGGCGGAGCAGAGCGTCGCCGCCGACGCGAACAGCGCCTGGATCAGGCGCTGACCCTCGGCGCCGAGCGCGGCGTCGGCGAGCGCGGCAAGCTCGCGGATCGTCGGCGGCGGTCCGTTGTCCGCCTGGGTCAGCACCGAGACCGCATGCGCCGACCAGTCGGCGAACCGGCGGTAACGCTGCGCCTCGTCGACACCGAGCACCTCGGCGAAGCCTTCGACCGTGCGCTCGAGCGAGTTGTGGAGGGCGAGCGCGCTGCCGTCGTCGCACGGCGCCAGCACGAGCTCGTCGCACAGCAGCCACTCGAGGCCGAAGCGGGTGCTCGAGCTCGAGCTCGTCGGCGACCCCGCTGGCGCGGATGCCGCTGTGCTCGAAGGCGCCCAGCTCCAGGCGCCCGGCGCCACTGGCGAGGTCGATCGTCGCCACGCATCCGCCGGGCTCCGGCGCCTGCTCGACGACGAGCACGTCAAGTCCCTCGCGGGCCAGGTAGCTCGCGCATGCGAGCCCGTTGTGACCGGCGCCGATCACGACCACGTCGGCGGCCGCGCCCACTAGAGGACCCCGTCGACGGGCTCCGACGCGCCGGCACGACCCGGTCCGGCGTATACGGACTCGGCGCCCATGCCCGCCCGCCGGACGAGGTCAGCTCCGGCGGCGCGAGCCTCGGCGGCCAGGGCCGCGACGTCGACGTCGACGACCTCGCCGCGCTCGACTCGTCTCTGCCCGTCGACCCAAACGTCGCTTACACAGCGCGCGGTCGCGCAGTAGACCACCTGCTGCCAGGGATCGTGGATCGTCGCCAACTCCGGCGTGTTGCCATCCAGCAGGACGACGTCGGCGCGCTTGCCGGGCTCGAGCGACCCGGTCTGCGAATCGAGGTCGAGCGCCCGCGCTCCTTCGATCGTCGCCATCGCCAATACGTCACGGGCGGAGATCGCGGTCGGATCCAGCGTGTTCACCTTGTGCAGGAGGCCGGCCGTCTTCAGCACACCGAACATGTCCTGGTTGTCGTTCGAGGCGGCGCCGTCGGTGCCGAGCACGACGAGAATGCCGTCGCTGCGCAATCGCGGCACCGGGCACACCCCGTTGCCGAGCAGCATGTTCGCCACCGGGTTGTGGGCCACGGTGACGTCCTTCGACCGCAGCAGCCCGATGTCGCGTTCGGTGCACCAGATGCAGTGCGCGGCGATCACGTCGGCGTCGAGCAGGCCCTGGCGACCGGCGTGCTCGATCGTGGTCGCCCGGTAGCGCAGCCGCGCCTCGGTGACCTCCTCGCGGACCTCCGAGAGGTGAGTGTGCACGGCCCATCCATGCTCGCGGCAGGCACCGACGGTGCGCTCGAAGAGCTGGTCGCTGAGACCGAGCACGGTGCCGACGCCGCAGCGGAAGTCCATCAACGGCTCGCCGGCGACGCGCTCGGCCAGCGCCTCGTGCTCGGCCATGAACGCCTCCGGGCCCGGAGCCTCGTCGTACATGTCCTCGGCCCCGAACGAGACCACCCCCCGCAGACCGACCTGGGCGAGCCCGTCGACGGCGCCGAGCGTCGCCAGGCTGCCCATGTTGCGGTGACATGACATGTCGTTGACCGTGGTCACGCCGCTGCGAAGCATCTCCACCCCCTTCAGCCGGGTGCCCAGCGCGACCTCGTCGCGGGTGATCACCCTGCCGACGGGGTTGACGATGCGCTCGAACCACTCGAACAGCACCGAGTCCTCGCCCATTCCGGGGATCAGGCACTCGGTCAGGTGGGTGTGGGCGTTGACGAAGCCCGGCAGCACGACGCCGTTGCCGTCCCCGACCACGTCGGCGCCGGGGTTGGCGGCGGCGAGCCGGTCGAACTCGCCGACCGCGGCGATCGCCCCGTCGGTGTCGATCGCGACCGCGCCGTCGCGCAGCGGCCCCACCCCCGGAGCCATGGTCAGCGTCCAGGCCCCGCGGATCAGTGTCCCGATCGGTGAGCCGCTCACAGCCGAACGCCCACCTGGATCGCGTCCTCGGGTGGCTCGGCGGCCAGATCGTCGGCCTGCTCGCGCCTGGCCTCGTGATACCAGGGCAACAGCAGCCTCTCGGCGAGCAGGACGAGCGAGAACAGCGCGATCCCGATCAGCAGCCAGGAGGAAGATGGTGGCGAACATGGTCGCGGTGTCGGTCGCGTTGTTGAGCACCAGGATCAGGTAGCCGAGGCCCTCCGAGGCGCCCACCCACTCGCCGAAGACCGCGCCGATGACCGACAGCGCCGCGGCGATCTTCAGCCCGCTGAAGAAGAACGGCAGCGCCGCCGGGAGCTGGGCGTAGCGGAAGCGCTGCCACCAGGACGCGTTCAGGGTGCGCATCAGCCGCAGCAGCTGGGGATCGGCGGCGCGCAGCCCGTCGATCGAGTTGACCGCGATCGGGAAGAAGGCGACCAGCGCGATCACCATGATCTTCGGCCGCAGGTCGAAGCCCGTCCAGAGGACGAAGATCGGGGCGACCGCTGGGACCGGGACCATCTGCGAGACGACCAGCCATGGGTAGACCGCGCGCTCGGCGAGCCGCGATGAGCGAATCAGCACCGCCAGCGCAACCCCGATCGCGATCGCCGCGGCGAACCCGATCAGGATCTCCTCAACCGTGATCAGGGTGTTGTCGAGCAGCAGCTCCCGTTGCTCCCAGCCCGCCTGCGCGATCTCCGTCGGGGACGGCAGGGACGACTCGGCGATCCCGGAGACGCCGACGTAGAGCTGCCACAGCGCCAGGACCGCGAACGCGAACACCAGCGGCGCGGCTATCCGAGCCGCGCGCGAATCGGAGCTCGGGCGCCAGCGGCGCTTGGGAGCGAGCTCGCCGGTGTCCGGCCCGGCCGCCGACAACTCGGAGGTGCTCGACTCCATCAGGTCGCCTCGGTCCCGCTGACCGCCGCTCGCAGCGGTTCGAGCAGCCGCCGCTTCATCTCCGTGAACTCGGGCGCGAGCAGCGTCCGCTCGAGTTCGCGTGGGCGCGGAAGCCCGACCTCGAGGCAGAGCTCGATCCGCCCCGGTCTGCCCGACATCACGTAGACGCGGTCGGAGAGGAAGAGGGCCTCCTCGACGTCGTGGGTGACGAAGAGGATCGTCTTTCGATCCGCATGCCAGATCTCGAGCAGCCACTGCTGCATCTCCTGGCGGGTGAGCGCGTCGAGCGCTCCGAAGGGCTCGTCGAGCAGCATCACCTCGCGACCGGCGAGGAAGGTGCGAAGCAGCGCTGCGCGCTGGCGCATGCCGCCCGAGATCTGCGACGGCCAGACACGCTCGAATCCGGCGAGCCCAAAGCGCGGGAACTCCGCCAGGGCTCGCTCGCGAGCCTCGCGCCGCCTGAGTCCGTTCAGCTGCAGGCCCAGGGCGGTGTTGTCGAGGACGGTCCGCCACGGCATCAGCAGGTCGGCCTGGGGCATGTACCCGATCTCGCCCAGCAACTGGTCGGCCGGCCGGCCGTCGAGAAGGATCCGCCCTCCCGACGGCCGGTCCAGGCCGGCCAGCAGGTTGAACAGCGTCGACTTGCCGCAGCCCGAGGGCCCGACGATCGAGACGAACTCTCCGGCGCCGACGTCCATGTCGACGCCCTCCAGCGCGCGCACCCGATCGCCGTTCCCGGTGGTCGCCGGGAAGGCCTTGGTCAGGCCCTCGGTCCGTAGGCGAGCCGTCGCCGCCATCCGCCTACTGAGCCGCCTCGACGAACTCGTTCGTCGCGTACCGATCCGGCGGAATCGGCTCCGCCGCGAGCCCGTTGTCGACCATGAACGTCGACAGCGCCTCGAGGTTGGCGGTGTTGAACTCGCCGTAGTTCTCGGCGTCTGCCTGGAACAGCGGCTCATACGCCTCCAGCGATGCCTCGGCGAAGTCCTTCGGGATCGCCGGATTCTCCGCCAGCAGCGCGTCCAACCCGAGCTTCGGATAGTCCGGATCCGCGAGCACCTCGTCATAGCCCTTGATCGTGGCGGTGACGAACTTCTGCATCAGCTCGGGGTCGCTCTGGATCTGCTCCTCGGTCGAGAACACGACCAGCCCGGGATACTGGGGGCCGCCGTACTCGTCGAGCGCGAACGACTTGGTCGGGAACCCGTCGACCTCGATCTGCACTCCGTCGGCCGGGATGAAGCCCGTGAAGGCGTCGACCTTGCCGTTCTCGAGGTTCTGCACGCCGTTGAATCCGATCGTGACCTTCTCGACCGAGGCCGGATCGGCGCCCGAGTCGGAGATCGTGGTCTCGAGGATCGCGTCATCCGACGGCACGCCGGTGACTCCGACCGTGGCTCCCTCGAGGTCCCCGGCGAGCTGAACCCCGACTCCGCGAGCGTGATCAGGCCGCCCAGCGGCCGCTGCGTCAGCGCCATGATGCCCTTCGCGCTGCGACCGTCGGCGATCTGTGTCGCGACGTCGATCCCGTCGGCGATCCCGAAGTTCGCCTTGCCGGCGTCGATCAGCTTCAGGGTGTCGGCCGTCGACGTCGGCTCGATGATCTCGAGGTTGAGGCCCTCATCCTCGTAGTAGCCCTGCGTGACCGCCCGGTAGATGCCGGCATGCACAGGGCCCGGGACGAAGTCGAGGACCAGCGTCGCGTCCTGGGTGCCGCCGGTCTCGCCTCCCCCGTCGCTGGAATCGTCATTGCCGCACGCCGCCAGCCCAACCGTGCCGGCTGCGAGCAGTAGAGCCGCGACCATCCGCAGTCGTGGCGTACCTCGGTACCTCATCGTGTCCTCCCTCGTCGGTGCTCGTGTCTACTCAACGTCTTTGACCTCGATCCGTAATTCGCCCGCGCGCCAGCCCGGATCTCGGTGTCCGGACAGGCCGAGACCGCCGTCGGCACCTCGCGCAGCGCTCGCAGGGTGATGTGGTCGCCGGGCGCCAGCCGCACCTCGCCCAGCCCCCTGTAGGCGGTCGAGTCGGCGGTCGCGTTGACGAAGAACGAGAGCATGCCGGTGAGCTCGCGGCGCTCGATCCCGAGCGCCGCGGAGATCAGATCGCGGCACCCCGGCGACCGTCGTCGTAGAGCTCCGACCAGCAGCCCGGGATACATGATGTCGTTGCGCCCGTCGCCGACGCACTCCCCAACCTCGATCACGGGCTCGCCGTCGCCGTCGTAGAGCCGCATCCCCTCGTCGGCCGAGAAGACGAGCCAAGGCCGCCGAAGCGCTCCCAGCCGTTGATGTTGCGGGTCAGGGCCTGATCGAAGCCCGGGAAGCTGAAATCGCCTCCCTGGGCGCCGTCGACGGTCGAGATCACCAGCGTCTCACCGGCTGCGAGGTCGAACTCTGCGTCCGCTGCCGGACTCGATCATCGCGCTCGCGCCCGCTCACGGCCCCTCCGGTCGCCGAATCGCGATCGAAGCCACAGCCAGGCGCGCTCGCTCTCGGCCGGCCAATGCTGCGTGCGCAGCTCGAGCTCGTCGGCGCGAAGGCCGGCGCCGCCGCCGGTTTGCAGCCAGACTCGAGCCCGCTCCTCGAGGAACCAGGCACGGACGACGGCCTCGCCGAGCTCGCCGCCGACGGCCAGGCCGCCGTTGCGCGCGCATGATCAGGCAGTCCGCGGCGCCGAGCGCGGCCGCGGCCGCGCTCGAGCGCTCTCGATCGACGACCAGCTGCGGGTCGTCGAGCCGCCCGATCTCGCCCGAGAGGCCGGCGAGCCCGTGAGTGATCGCCGGCAGCCGTTCGTCGAGGCCGGCGACGACGACCGAGGGCGAGTGACCGCGAACGATCGCGCCGACATCGGGCCGCGCCGCGTAGATGGCGGCATGAAGCGGCGCCTCCAGCGGCAGGGCCGAGGGCCGATCGGCGGGCTCACCGTGATCCTCTACGAACAGGATCGAAGGCCTCGTCGGCGGTCGCGAGCGGCGCCGTCGCTGGTGATCGCGAAGCCCGAGTCGGCGCAGCGGGCCGAGACATGGCCGAAGCCCTCGACCAGCCCCGCCGCGGCGACCAGCCGCGCGGCCGGCCGCCACCGCGGCGGCCGTATCGGCGCGCGTCGACGCTCGGCGACCACCGCTACCCGCTGGGCTCCCAGACCCTGATCGCCATCGGCGTCGGGTCGTAGGCGTTGCAGGGCGACAGATCCTGCGGACAGGCGGAGAGCGCCACGCACCAGGTCCTCGAGGACCTCGAGGTCGATCGTCGACCCGGCCCCGTGCTCGGGCTCGTAGGTGACGATCCGGCCGTCCTCGTGCTTGTTGTTCATGAACACGTTCCAGGCCGACTCGCCGTGGCGCTGCGAACTCGGAGCCGACTCGGCCCCAGCGCCGCCTCGAGCGAGCCGAGGCAGGAGGGGTGATCGGGCAGGCCGTAATCGCGCGAGTAGCGCTCGCGGGTCGCAGCAGGGGACGATCATGTCGTGGGTGCCGACGTCGTCGCGGGTGATCCGCAGCAGCGGGCGTGCGGTGGTTCGAGAAGATCTCGTCGCCGACCTCGGGCATCAGCTTCACCAGGCAGGACAGGGTGTGCGCCCGGCGAGAGGTACTCGGCCGGGTCGGCGGCTCTGTAGGCCACCAGGTCGCCGACCTGCCGGCCCTCGAGGTCGACGATCTGCGAGGACCTGGCCGCGCCGACCTCGACCGACGCGCGCCTCGCGCGCGGGACGGTGACCTCGATGTCGACGAGGCTTCGCCGGCGCTTCATCGGCTGCCGCACCGCTCACGCGAGTGCCTCCGGTCAGCGTGCATCCGCGGCCGCACGGCGCCGGGGTGTTGCGCGACCGCAGCGCCCGCACCTCGCCGTCGATCACGCACAGCGCCGATCCCGGGGATGTCGCCGTGCTCGATCGCGGTGAGCGGATCGTCCCAGGCGCGAACCGAGCGGCGGCGAAGCAGCAGCGAGAGGTCGGCGGGCCGGCCCACCTCGAGCACGCCCTCGGCGCGCCGCAGGACCGGCGCGTTGCTCCCCGTCGCCAGCGCCATGCGCGTCGGCGGCGGCGATCCCGCCGAGCGAGGAGACCTCGCAGACGGTCTTGATCATCCCGAGCGGCATCACGCCGGTGCCGGTCGGCGTATCGGTCGCGAGCACGATGCGGTCGAGGGCGTCCGCGCGCTACGGCGAGCTCGAGGATCCTCAGCGACGAGCGCAGGTTGCCGGCCTGCACGAGCTGGATCGCGCCGGGCGCGTCGAAGAGCCGCGGCAGGTCGGCGTCGGGAAGCGCGGTCGGTGCCGCCGTTGGCGTGACCGATGATGTCGCATCCGAGTGCCAGCACGTCATCGATCGTGACCGGCGAGGAGTCGGGGATCGAGGCGCCGCCGGTGTGGTTCATGACCACGAACCCGGCCTCCTGGGCGGCGCGCACCAGCGGCGCCGCGTCGGCCTGTGGACGAAATCGCCGAAGCCGACCTTCGCCAGCCAGACCCCGTCGCTCGGCCAGCTCGGCGAAGTCCGACGGCTCCAGCGTCGGCTCGATGATCAGCGAGCCGGCCGAGCACCTTGACCCCGCCCGGGCGGAAGGACGAGAAGGCGCGCTGGGCCGTCGATCGCGAGCGCCTTGACGCCCTCGCGGTCGCGCGGCCGGCCCGGGAGGTGGACCTCGGAGGCCGACATCATCATCGTCACGCCGCCGTGCATCGAGGACTCGATCCAGCCGAGCGTTCCGACTGGCGCGGCGTCCAGTCGCCGAAGACGACGTGGGCGTGGGAGTCGATCAGGCCGGGGATCGCCGATCGCGCCGCCCGCGTCGAGAACGCGCGTCGGCCGTCGCCCGGCGGCCTCGAACGCCGCGATCACCCCGTCCTCGATCCGGATCGCGTCGACCTCGCGCGGCCCGTCGCCGAGCCGGCCGCGTGACCAGGCCCCGCAGGTTGCGGATCTCGAGGGTGCCGCTCAAACGCCCCCCTCGACTCGAGCGCATCGGCTTCCTCGCCTGGTCTTGCCGCCGAGGCGCGCGTTGAGCCGCCCGCGCGAGGCCACGGCGCCGATCAGGACGATCTCGTCCGGGCGCGGGCGCGTCCGGCACGACGAGGGTGATCGTGTCGTAGTGGGAGCGGACCCAGATCTCGTCCTTGAAGCAGAGCGGAACGTCTATCGGGGCCCCCGGGCGCGCAGCGCTTTGTGGTCGAGGGCAACCATGCCACGCCCGCCGCCGAATGCCTCCCGGAAGGGGTTTCCGAAGGTCGTCGTCTTGACGGCGTTGCCGTGCTCCTGCTCGCCGGCGGTGCCCACCATCACCGCCTTGCCGTGGCTCTCGACCGGCTCGCCCAGAGCCTGCGACGACAGCGCTCCCCGATCAGGGTGCCCAGCTCGGCGCTGGGCTCGATCAGCTCGGAGAGGTCCTCGACCGTAGGGCCTGCCCGCGTACGGGTTGCGGAAGACGACCGCCACCGCGGCCTTGCGCAGCGGCGCGCCGTCGGCGCGGCCGCCGTCGGCGCGGACCTCCTCGACGACGGTGACGATCTTGCGGATCTCGAGGCTCATCCGGGCACCGCCCGCTCTCCGTCCCGGCCGGGAGGCCCTCCACGTCGGCGTTGGGGATCCCGGTTGGCGTGTTCGGGCCGCAGGGTCGCTTCGGCAGAGACCGCAGGTAGCTGATCACCTCGTCGGTCGGCTTCGACGTCGCCGTACTTCATCTGGATGTCGAACAGGTTGACCTTGTGGGTCAGCTCACCACGGTCCCAGACGCACTCCTCCGGGACGACCGAGCGGAAGTTGTACTGGGCCGCGTCGACCGCGCTCGCGCGCACGCAGCCGCTCGTCGTCGTCCCGGTCGTGATCACCGTGTCGGCGCCGAGGTAGACGAGGTGGCCGAGCAGCGGCGTGCCGAGGAAGGCGCTCGGCTTGCGCTTGACGAAGTAGATGTCCTGCGGCTCGGGCGCGACCTCGGCGACGATCTCGTTGCCGAGCGAGCCGACGATGTCGCTGGCCTCCGACGAGCGCGACGACTTCCAGTTCCAGGAGCCCTGGTCGAACCCGTCGGGCCTGCGGTCCATGCCCGTGTAGATGATCGGCACCTCCTGCTCGCGGGCCGCCGCGATCAGGCGCTGCAGATGGGCAATGCCCTCCCAGCCGCGCTCGCCGCAGCTGTAGCGCCAGCGCTTGATCGACTCCAGGATCGGCTCCGGCTTGTCGCCGACGAAGTTGTAGATCACATCGACGACCAGCAGCACCGGGCGCTCGCCGAAGCCGGCGTCGCGGCCCCAGCCGGCCACCTCGAAGACGCGCCGGTCCTCGTTCGGGCAGGACGTCGTCCCAGACTGCCATCATCAGGCCTCCACCGCCGGCGGCTCGACGGCGACGCAGGTCGCGCCCGGGCTCGCGCCGCAGGTACGTGACCGTCGGAGTCGCCGATGAACTCCGGCTCCGGGGCGCCGTCCTCCCAGCGCGACATCTGCTTGCCGCGAAGGAAGGTGGCGACGTTCCAGCCGTGGATCGTCGTGACCGTCGAGCACCGTCCAGCCCGAGCGCGTCAGGACCTGTCGTTGGAGACCTTGACGGTCCGGTCGAGGTCGACCAGGACGACGTCGGCGTCGGCGCCGACCTCGAGCGAGCCCTTGCGCGGGTAGAGCCCGAAGATCCTCGCCGGGTTCGGCGCACGCGACCTCGACCAGGCGCTCGAGCGTGAGCTTGCCCTGATGGACGCCCTCGAGCATCACCGGCAGCAGCATCTCGACCCGCGAGGTGAAGCCGGTCTTCAGCTCCCAGATGTTCTCGTTGAAGGAGCTCGTCGTAGTCGGAGGGCGGCCAGGAGACGACGTGGTCGCGAGCCGACGAGTTGATCACCCCGTCGCGCAGCGCCCGCCAGATGTTGGGGTTGTTCTCGCGCGAGCGCAGCGGCACGTTGATCCGCCATGCGTTGGGCTCGCCCTTGCCGAAGTGCAGCCAGTGGGGGCCCGTCTGCGCGTGGCAGGTGACACCGCGGCCGCGCAACTCGAGGATCTCGCGATAGCTCTCGGGCGTGGTCGCGTGCTGGATGTAGATCGGGCAGCCGAGCTCGCCCGCCATGTCGCCGTAGGTGCGGATGTGGGTCGCCTCGAGGAAGTGCGGCGAGCGGTCCGACCAGGCGGCCCAGTCGGTGCGGCCCTCGGCTCGCAGGCGCTTGTCGAAGATGCGGGCGATCTCCCAGTTCTCGCAGTGCATGCAGACGACGCCCGGGCGCGCCGAGGTCGGCGACCGCCTCCATCGTCAGCCAGCAGGTGCCGTCGTCGAAGCCGTGGCCGAGGCCGGCCCGGCGGCCCGGCCAGTGCGGCTCGGCCTCCGGGCTCATCGACTGCAGGTAGAGCTTGTAGGAGGTGACCCCGTGGTCGCGCGCGTACTCGGGGATCTCCTGCGGCCTGCTGATCGGTCTCCAGCATGTAGGTGAGGAAGATGTCGACCGCCGAGTCGGACTCGACCAGCGCCGATGAAGTGCTCGAAGACGTCGTGGAACGAGACGACGTCGTCGGGCTGGACGAAGTCGACGAAGTCCGGGTCGCCCATCCGCGTGGAGGGCGCGTGCACGCCCCAGGTGGTCACGCCCGGCGGTCGACCGCCGCCGCGAGTCTCGGTCGCGATGTCGTCGCTGAGCGGCACGTAGCAGCCGGGGTGCGCCTCGGAGTCGACGAGGCCGGGGAGCAGGTGAAGGCCGGTCGCGTCGTGGGTCTCGCGCGGCGGGCGGCAGATGCTCGTCGGCGGCGACGGCGACGATCCTGCCGTCGTCGATCGCGATCCCGGCCCGGCGCTGCCCGCTCGGAGTGACGACGGTGCCGCCGGTGATCGTCAGGTCGACTTCGCGGGTCATGCTCACTTCTCTCCTCCACTCGAGATCGTTTCTTAAGCCCTGGTTCAGAGCGTTGAACTCTGTGCGATGGCTCGAACTCGCACCCTATCCCACCGCCTCTGGCGTCGCGGCCGATCCCCGTCACCGCTCTCCGGATCCAGCCCGGCGACTGCCCGGATCTCGCGTCCGAGCCCAACCAGAAGCTCGGCGGTGAGCTGAATCTGCTCGCCGCTGAGCTCCTCGGCGAAGCCAAGCGCCAGGAGCAACAGCTCCGGCCGCCCGTTGCGACCGAGCACCGACGCGGCGACGGCGTTGTTCTCGTTGAACTCCTGCCTCGACGCGGCCCAGCCGAGGTCCCGAGCCTGGTCGACCTCGGCGAGCAGATCCCTGGGCTCGGTCAGGGTGCGATCGGTGTGCGCCGGGATCGAGCGCTGCTTCAGCATCCGCTCGACCTCCTCGCGCGGCAGCGCGGCGAGCAAGCACTTGCCGAGTGCGCCCTCGTAGAGGCCGTAGGTGCTGCCGACCCGGATCCCGACATGAACCCCGTGCGGCGGGTAGAAACGCTCGACGATCACCACCTCATGCCGGCCCACGGGCTGGCCTACCGCGAACGAGAGCTGCCGCTCGGCCGCCAGCGGCGCGAGCCGCTCGGTGGCGATATCGATCAGCCGCGTCTGTCCCGAGGCGGCCGCCCCGAGGGTGATCAGCGTCGGCCCGAGCCTGTACCGGCGGCTGCGCCCGTCGCGGACCACGAACCCCTCCCGCTCGAGGGTTGAGAGCAGGTTGTGCATGCTGCTCTTCGAGAGCCCGGTCGCGCGGACGAGCTCGGCCTGGGTCGCGGTGCGATCGCCGATCCGACGCAGCTCGCGCAGGATCTTCGCCGCGGAGACGATCGCGGGGACCCTGTAATCGCCGCTCACCCGACCAGACCGTCCCCGAGCGAGTCGCGGAAGCGACGCAGGACGATCGTCTTCTCGCGGCTCAGCTCTTCGATCGTGTAGCCGAGGCCCTCGCGGCCGATCCCGGAGAGCTTCACGCCGCCGAACGGGATCACCGGCGGGCGGTAGTTGTCCGAGCCGTTGATGACCACACCACCCGCGTCGAGGCGCTCGGCCAGCGCCCAGGCGAGCCTCAGATCGGCGCTGAAGACGCTCGCCATCAGGCCGTAGTCGGACGCGTTGGCGATCTCCAGCGCCCGCTCCGGAGAGTCGGCCGGGATCAGGCTGAATACCGGCCCGAAGATCTCCTCGTTGCGGGCCACGGCGGCGGTTCCGGGCACCTCGGCGAGCACCGCGGGCCGGAAGTAGGCGCCATCGGCATCGGGCTCGCCGGCGGCGAGCGTCGCCCCGTCGGCGAGCGGCGCCGGCTGACCTGCGACGCGACGCGCGCGGCGGCGGTTTCGCTGATCAACGGGCCGACGTGGTCGACTCGTCTCGGGCGCGGGCCGACGACCTCGGCGTCGATCGCCTCGACCAGGCGTCTCGCAAGCTCGTCGTGCAGCGAGGGATGGACGATCAGCCGCTTCGTCGCCGAGCAGGCCTGGCCGTTCATCATCAGCCGCCCACGCACCGCCTCCGCCGCGACCAGGTCGATGTCGGCGTCGGCGAGCACCAGGCAGGCGTTGTTCCCGCCGAGCTCGAGGTGCAGGCGCCGCAGCGTCGGGGCGGCAGCCTTGGCCACCGCGATCCCGGCGGAGGTCGAGCCGGTCAACGACACCGCCGCGACTCCGTCGGCGGCCGCCAGCGCGGCGCCGACGCCGGCATCGCCGTGCACGGAGGCGATCGCCTCGGCCGGAACGCCGCCCCCGATCAGCGCTTGGCGGAAGCGCTCGATCGCCAGCGGCGCCTCGAGTGGCGGCTTGGCGACGACGCCGTTGCCGGCGACGAGCGCGGCCGCGCACTTCTCGACGAAGAGCTCGACCGGAAAGTTGAACGGCAGGATCGCCGCTACCACACCGAGCGGCTCACGGCGGGTGACCGCGAGGTCGTCCTCCGTCCCCGGGTTGCCCTCGGTGGGGAGCACCCGACCGGCGATCCGGCGGCCCTCGATCGCGTTGCCGCGCAGCAGCGAGATCGAGCCGCCGATCTCGAACTTCGCCTGACCGATTGGCTTCCCCGATTCGGCCGAGAGCAGATCCGCCAGCCCGTCCGCCTCTTGCTCGAGGATTTCCGCCGCACGCTCGAGCGCCGCCGCACGCTCGGCAACCGGCAAGCGCCCCCAGCTCCGTTGCGCGGCGCGAGCCCGATCGACAGCCGCCTGGACCGATTCCGGCGTCGCAATCTCGACCCGGCCGAGAATCTCGGTGGAATCGGGGGGCGTGATTTCGAGCGAGGAATTCAAGACACCGAACGACTTTCAGCGCACTGTACGCACTCGGCCCGATCACCAACGCATCCCCAGCTCACGTCCGGCGCCGCGGGACTGACCCGGCTAGGCTTCCCGGCTCGATGAGCGCGATCCCGGCCCTGCTCGAATCGCTGCTGCGCGCCCCCGCCCCCTCGGGCTACGAGGGGCCGGCGGCGGCGGTCTGGCGCGAGGCCGCCTCCTTCGCCTCGCTGGACACCGACGGGATCGGCTCCACGCTGGCGTCGATCGGCGACGACGAGGGCCAGCCCCTGGTCGCGATCGTCGGCCACATCGACGAGATCGGTCTCGTGGTCACGCACGTGGACGAGAAGGGCTTCGTCTACTTCGCCCCCGTTGGTGGCTGGGACCCGCAGATCCTCGTCGGGCAGCGGGTGCGCATCGAGGCTCGCGACGGCCCCGTGCCCGGCGTGATCGGGCGCAAGGCCGTCCACCTGCTGAAGCCGGACCAGAAGAAGAAGGCGGTCGAGCTCGCCGGCCTGCACATCGACACCGGCGCCGCCGACCAGGAGCGCGCCCTGGAGTTGATCCGGATCGGCGACCCGGTGGTGATCGCCGCCGACCCGGTGCTGGTCGATGGCGGCAAGCTGGTCTCGAAGTCGATGGACAACCGCCTCGGTGCCTATGTCGCGCTCGAGGCGCTGCGCCGCTGCCACGAGCGCGGAGAGGTCAAGGCCCGGGTGGCCGCGATCGCCTCGGTGCAGGAGGAGATCGGCCTCTACGGGGCCGGCACGAGTGCCTTCGCCGTGGCGCCCGACCTCGCGATCGCGATCGACGTCACCCATGCAACCGACGCGCCGGGCATGGACGAGAAGAAGTCCGGCAGCCACCCGCTCGGCTCCGGCCCCGTGATCGGCCGCGGCTCGACCCTGTCGCCGGCGGTCTTCGAGCTGCTCTGCGACGCGGCGGAGCGGCTCGGAATCGACTACACGGTCGAGGCGTCAGGCCGGCGCACCGGCACCGACGCCGACGCGATCCAGATCTCCAGGGCCGGGATCCCCACCGGCCTGGTGAGCATCCCGCTGCGCTACATGCACTCGCCGGTCGAGATGGTCGATCTCGGCGACCTCGAGGCCGTGGTCGAGCTGGTCGCCGGCTTCGCCGATTCGCTCGCCGACGGCGTCGACCTGAGTCGCTGAGCCGCCCGCTCGATCACCGGCGGGTCAGAGCCGGTCGGCGTGCAGCGTGTACTCGGCGACGAGCTTCCCCTGATCGAGCACATGTCCCTCCATCGCCGCTCGGACGTCGTCGAGCTTGAACTCGCCCTCGAGGCCGAGGCTGGGCACGTCGAGCGCGTAGACGGTGAAATGGTAGGTGTGCAGCCGCTCGTCGTTCCAGGGCGGGAAGGGGCCGTCGTAGCCGCCATAGAGACCGCCCATCACCGGATCGCCTGAGAGGAAGTCGGTGTAGCTGTTGAGGCCGGTGATCCCGTGGGGCGTCTGGCCGGTGGGCTTGCCCCCGACGACGATCGCTGTCGGAGCCGGCGCCCTCGGGCAACTCGGTGACGTCCGGTGAGATGTCGACCAGCAGCCAGTGGGCGAAGTCGGTGCGCTCGGCGCCCTCGGGCAGGCTCTTGCCCTCCTGGTTGACGTCCGAGGCGTCGGCCGGAACGTCGGGATCGTGGACGATCACCGCGAAGGACCGGGTGCCGTCGGGTGCTCCTGACCAGCGCAGATGGGGGCTGCGGTTGCCACCCTCGGCCGCCGCCTTGCCCTCGCCGTCAGGGACGCCGAACGCGTGCCGGTCGGGAACCCGCTCACCGTGGTTGATGCTGTCGCTCTCGACCGTCAACGCCATCTCGTCCTCCTGTTATCGCCTCCGACGCGCCAGTCTATTCCGGCCGCGACCCCCTCAGTAGCGCAGCAGTGCAGCGGCGCCGTCGCGCTCGGTGAGCGCCGCCGCCGCCCGGCCCTCGGCTGGAGTCACGTCGGCCCCGGTCCGCACCGCAAGCGCGATCACCCGCTCCGCGAACGGGCTGCCGTCGACCGGCGCGAGCTCGCGCTCGGCGTCGAAGATGACGTGGTTGACGCGACCCTCGGCCAGCGCCCGGAGCACCTCGTCGGGGCCGAGCGCGACGCCGGGCGTCGCATTGATCGCCGCCTCGATCCTCGCCACGAGCGCCTCCTCGCGCTCGCGATTGAGGTGCTCGAGCTCGGCCTCGAGCCGGGCGCCGATCTGCGTCGTCGGCGCGGCGATCAGGTCGTGATGGACCTGGTGCACGAGCTCGGCATGAGCACCCATGCCGGCCGCCAGCAGGCGCGGGCGGTCCGCCTCGCCGATGACCACAATCCGCCGCCACGGCCGCTCGCCGAACCGTTGCTCGACCAGCCCGCCGGCCTGCTTGAGGAAGCGCTCGCGGTTGTGCTCGAGCCGCTGACGGTACTGATCGCGCCCCGCCGCGCTGGTCGCGGTGCCGCGGCTCGGATCGCTCTGCCGGGCCTTGCGCTCACGCCAGTCGAGGCTGTCGATCAGGAGCTCGAACTCGTCGAGCTCGGAGACCTGGCCGAACGCCCACTCGAGCACCCGCACCCGCTCCAGCGACACGACCACGATCCCGAGTGGCCAGCCGTCATCGAGCAACCGCACCAGCGGCTTCAGCGTCGGTCCGGGCGCGTGGGCAGCGATCAGCTCGCCGATCTCCATCTGCGCGTGCGACCAGATCTCACGCTCGCCCTCGGCTTCGACAAAGCCGATCTGGGCTCGGCCGGAGGGCGTCGTATCGCCCGGAAAGCGGTCGAGCACTCGCCGCGCCGCGGACCCGGGCAGCTCGCGAAGCCCGTCCTTGAGCGCGATCAGCCAACCCTCGCCGCGGTCGCCGGGGTCGATCTCGAAGTAGACCGAGACGACGCCACCCACCGGCGCCCACCCGACCAGCTCCTTGAGCAGCTCGGGCTCGAGGTCTCGCTCCATCCCCGCGAAAGCTACTCGACGACCCGTAGGTCCTTCGACAACGAGCTCAGGTTGCGGAGGCCGTCGTCGGTCACCAGCACCAGGTCCTCGATCCGGACCCCGAAGCGACCCGGCAGGTAGACGCCGGGCTCGACCGTGACCACGTCGCCGGCCGCGAGCACGTCCTCGGATCGCGGCCCGAGGCGCGGCGCCTCGTGGACCTCGAGTCCGACCCCGTGGCCGAGGCCGTGGCCGAAGTGCTCGCCGTACCCGGCGTCGCGATCAGCATCGCGCGCTGCCTCGTCGGCGTCCTCGCCGCCGACTCCGGGCCCGATCGCCTCCAACCCCGCCGCCTGCGCCCGGCGGACCAGCTCGTAGACCTCGCGCGCCTCTTCGCCAGGCTCGCCGGCGGCGAACGTCCGGGTGCAGTCCGAGCAGTAGCCGTCGACCATCGCGCCCATGTCCCAGACGACGAGCTCGCCGTCGCCGATCTCCCGCTCCGAGGGCTCGGCGTGCGGGAGCGCGCCGTTCTCGCCGGCGGCGACGATCGCCGGGAATGACGGCTCGGCGCCGAGCTCACGGATCCGCTCCTCGGCGGCGAGCGCGATCTGACGCTCGGTGCGCCCGACCAGGCCGCCTTCGAGGACCGACTCGTAGACCTCGTCGGCGAGCCGCGCGGCGGCGGCGATCGCCTCCAGCTCCGCCGTCGTCCTTGCGCCGCCGCAGCCGCTCGACCAGACCCGCGGTCGAGACCAGCTCCGCCCCGCCCCGCCCTCCTCGATCGCGGCCTCGAGCTTGCGCAGGCTGGCGACGCTGGTCGCGGAGTCGTCGAAGCCGACCCGGCCGCGCCAGCCGCGAGGCCAGCTCGGGGAGCAGTCGGGCCTCGGCCGATGACCCGCTCGAAGGCGCTGCCGACCTCGCGCTCGGCCCGCTCCGTGTAGCGGAAGTCGGTGATGAAGATGCCGGCTGCCGGCGCCGACGACCGCGAGCCCGCTGGTGCCCGTGAAGCCGGTCAGCCAGCGCAGGTCGGCGATCGCGTCGGCCCGCGAGTCGCCCGGGCGGACGAGGTCGCCGACGATCAGCAGGTCGAGCCCCTGCTCGGCGACCAGCTCGGCGAGCCGCTCGGCGCGCTCGGGGACCGAGCTCACACCCCGAGCTCCCGCCTTCAGCATCTCGAGCGCCTCGCGGTAGCCGTCGGGCCCCTTGCCCGGCGACCGTCGCGATGACCAGGCCCTCGAGCACCGAGTGGCGCCGCCACTCCTCGCGCTCGGACAGGTCGGAGAGGTGCACCTCGACCGACCGGCAGCGCCGCGATCTCGAGCGCGTCGCGGATCGCGTAGCTGTAGTGGGTCCAGGCGCCCGGGTTGAGGATCGCCGCGTCGGCGACGTCGGGCAGACCGGTGCAGGTACTCGACGAACTCGCCCTCGTGGTTGGTCTGGAAGAACGCGCACCTCGAGCTCGAGCTCGCGGCCGAAGCGCTTGATCTGCGTCTCGAGCTCGATCAGGGTCAGCTCCCGTAGTGCTCGGGGTCGCGGCGGCCGAGCATGTCGAGGTTGACGCCGTGCAGGACCTCGACCCGGTTGGCGTCGGCTCATCCGCTTGCAGCTCCTCCACGGCGGCCCGGACCCTATCCGGATCGATCGCGCTCGCCCGGCCGCGGCTCGCCGGGCCGCTCCAGGAGCACGAAGCCGAGCCCGCTCGACGGTGCGCTTCTTGTCGCGCTCGATCGCCTCCAGCACCGCCTCGATCTCGACCTCGGGAGTCGAGCCTGGTCGGCAGGCCCGTGAGCGCGAGCAGACGCCGCGACCTCGCTCGCGCAGCTCGCGCGGCGCCGGAGAGCCGAAGCGTCGCCAGCAGGCCGAGGCCGACCGCCTCGCCGTGGCGGTAGCGCGCGTAGCCGGTCGCGGCCTCGATCGCGTGGCCGACCGTGTGGCCGAGGTTGAGCACCGCGCGCCGCCCGCTGTCGCGCTCGTCGGCGGCGACGACCTCGAGCTTGGTCCGCGCGCAGGCGAAGATCACGTCGTCGAGCGCCGCCGGGTCGAGCGCTCGATCGCCCGCACGCGCTCCCACAGCGAGCCCGCCGGCGATCAGCGCCGTCTTGATCACCTCGACGAACCCGGCCGCCAGCTCGGCTCGCCGGCAGCGTCGCGAGCGGCGCCGGGTCGGCCAGCACCGCGGCCGGCAGGTGGTAGGCGCCGACGTAGTTCTTGGCCTCGGGCAGGTCGACGCCGGTCTTGCCGCCGTAGGCCGAGTCGACCTGAGCGACCAGGGTCGTCGGCACCTGGACGACCGCGACCCCGCGCTGGTAGGTGGCGGCGCAGAAGCCGGCCAGGTCGCCGACCACGCCGCCGCCGAGCGCGACCAGGTGGTCGGCCCGGGTCATCCCGGCGCCGGCGAGCTCGCGCAGCACCCGCTCGGCCTCGGCCAGGGTCTTCGCCTGCTCGCCGGGCTCGACCTCGACCCGACCGGCGAGCGGCTCGACCGCGTCGCGCGTACAGCCGGCCGACCGTCGTGTCGGTGATCAGGAAGCGACCGCCCCTCGAGCGGCCAGAAGCCGGCTCCGAGCAGCCCGCGGCCGACGAAGGCCGGGTACTCGCCCGACTCGCTCGTCGCCCAGGCCATCCGCGTCCCGGCGGGCAGGTCCCGCAGCGCGCGCGAGCGCCGGCAGCGCCCGCGCGGACGACGCTCGTCGCCCGGCGGCAGGATCGCGTCGGCGAGCGACTCGTAGATCGGGTCGCGCTCGGCGTAGCAGCGACGTCGAAGCGCTCGCGGTCCTGGGCCAGCGGCCGATCGCTTGCCCTGGACCCGCTCGCCAGGCCTCGTCGACCGCGACCTCGCAGCCAGACGACCACGTGGCGGCCGAGCGCCTCGCGGACCCGCTCGGAGCAGCACGCTGCCGCCGCCGAGCGCGATCACGCCGCCGTCGGCGCCCTCGAGCAGCTGCCGACCTCGACGCGTCCTCGCGGCGGCGGAACTCCGCCTCGCCGTGACGCGGCGAAGAACTCGGCGATCGGCATCCCGAGCTCGCGCTCGAGCAGCTCGTCGGCGTCGACGCGCCTCCAGCCCGGCGTCGCGGGCGGCGCTCGCGGCCGCCGTCTTGCCCGCCGCCCATGAAGCCGATGAAGACGATCGCGGCGGCGCCGCGCGCTGGCTCTGCCCTAGCGCCGCCACTCGATCCGCTCCCGGTAGCCGGCCACGGCGGCGAGAGCGTCGTCGATGTGGTCGCCGCCGAACTTCTCCCGGTAGCAGCGCGCCAGCACCAGCGCGATCATCGCCTCGCCGACCACGCCGGCGGCCGGGCACGACGGTCGAGTCGGTGCGCTCGCGAAGCGCCTGCGCCGGCTGCTTGGTCTCGGTGTCCACCGAGCGCAGCGGCTTGGTCAGGGTCGAGATCGGCTTCAGCGCCGCCGCGCACGACGAGCGGCTCGCCGTTCGACATCCCGCCCTCGACGCCGCCGGCGCGGTTGGTCTCGCGGTGCCAGCCGCGCTCGCTCGGACCAGAAGATCTCGTCGTGGGACTCCGAGCCCGGGCGGCCGGCGACCTCCCAGGCCTCGCCCACCGAGACGCCCTTGACGGCCTGGATCGAGACCAGCGCCTGGGCGAGGCGCCCGTCCAGGCGCTCGTCCCAGCCGACGTGCGAGCCGAGCCCCGGGCACGAGCCCGAAGGCGCGCACCTCGAAGACGCCCCCGAGGCTCTCGTTCGCCTTCCGCAGCCGGTCGATCTCGGCGACCATCGCCTCGCCCGCCTCGGGGTCCAGGCAGCGCACCGGCGAGTCGTCGACGCCGGCGAAGTCCTCGGCGCCGGGGTCGCCGGCGCTCGGGGCCCGCTACCGAGCCGATCTGGAGCACGTGGCTGTGGACGCTGACCCCGAAGGCGCCGCAGGAACTCCTTGGCGAGCGCGCCGGCGGCCACCCGCGCCGCGGTCTCGCGGGCGCTGGCGCGCTCGAGCACGTTGCGAACGTCGCGAGTGCCCGTACTTGAGCAGGCCCGACGAGGTCGGCGTGGCCGGGCCGCGGCAGGTGTGAACCTCCTCGACCTCGGCGTCGACCGGCCAGGGGTTCATCCGCTCCTCCCAGTTGGCGTAGTCGCGATTGGCGACCAGCACCGCGACCGGGCTGCCGAGCGTGCGCCCGTGCCGGACGCCCGGAGCGGATCTCGACCGAGTCGCTCTCGATCTTCATCCGCCCGCCGCGGCCGTGGCCGAGCTGGCGGCGCGCCATCTCGCGGTCGAGCCGCTCGCGGTCGAGCTCGAGCCCGGCGGGCAGCCCCTCGACGATCGCGACCAGCCCGGGGCCGTGCGACTCGCCGGCGGTGGTGAAGCGAAGCGTTGCCACTAGGCCGCCAACCCTAGCGACGCGACGCCGGGCACTTGCAGGTGTCGGACCCGGCGGTGGCTCAGCCGTCGGGGCCGAGCAGCGGCTGCGTGCCGCGCTTCCCCGACACGCTGGCGTGGATCTTGCCGACCGGGACCAGCTCGATCTCCGGCAGCTTCAGGTTGTAGGTGCGGTTCCCCTCCGGCTCGTAGCGGAGGCTGCGCCTTGTCGCCGGGCTTCAGCTCGAGGAACTGGCACATCGCCGCGCCTCGGGGATGCACTTGCCGTCGCCGCGCACCGAGCTGACGTCGTCGGAGACCATGAAGATCGCCTGCTTGCCGTCCTCGCTGACGCCCGACGAAGGCGACCATCGGCCGGTTGTCGCCGGGCAGGAACGTCGAGGCCGCTGGACGCTCTTTCGCTCGGTCAGGTCGCCCGGCCGGCCCGACGGCGACCGAGACCCGGAACGCGAACCACCGCGGCTTCGGGGCCTGTGCGACCGACGTTCTCGTTGCGAGCTGGTCGCTGACCGTGTCGACGAGCTGCTGGAGCTGTCGTCGAGCCGGCGCCGCTGGAGGCCGAGGTCGACGTCGTGCTCGGCCGCTGGTGCTGGTGCCGAGGCCGGTGCTCGGTCGACGTGCCGTGGCTCGGTCGACGGAGCCCCCTGCCGGCGCGCCCGTCGACCGGGCTCGGGGACGCGCGACGCGGAACGGGTTCTTGCTCTGGAGCCACTCGCAAGCGCTTGCGGTAGTCGGTGATCCCGACCTGCTCGGCCAGCACCGCCGGCTCGGCGGCGGCTCTGCGTCGCCGGCGACCGCGGCGCGCCACGGCGGCGGCGGGCGCGGCGGGCGTCGACGTCGAGCTCTTGAGCAGCACCGGGACCGCGATCAGCGCGACCAGCAGCGCCAGCGCCGGGAACAGCAGCCGGCGATCCCGCATGTCGCGGTAGAGGTTGTTCAGGAAGCGGGGTGTGCGTGCAGCGTGTCTTCATGGGCGACGTCGGACGAGGTCGGGGTCGACTGGACGTCGCGGTCGCGGCGCCGGTGCTCGACGCCGGCGTCGGCGGTCGCCGGTGTCGCGGCGCGCCGGGGCCGGGCCGCTCGGCGTCGCCCCGGCGGTGCGTCCCCTGCTCGGCCGGCGTCAGGTAGGTGGTCACCGAGAGCTCGGCGGTCAGCGTCGGGACGGACTGTGCGCGAGCCCTCGTCTGAGCACCGGCGACAGGGTGAAGCGCGTCGACGGTCAGCAGCCGGCCGTCGACCGCCACCCCGCCGTGGCGTCGGTGCGGACCATCGCAGTCGACGCCGCTTCATGAAGTCGGCGATCTGGAAGAAGTCGCCGACGAAGCTCGAGCTCGTAGGGCATCACCGGAAGCCCCGCCGGGCCGACCGAGGCCCCGATCGGCAGCGGTCGCGGCCGCGGCCTCGGTCGCCGCCGCGGTCGCGGCTCGCGTCGCCGGAGCGTCGGTCGTCGCTCGGCGGTCGTCGAGGCTCGGACGCCGAGCTCGGTCGACGTCGGCCAGGGCTCGGCGGGGTCGTCGTGGTCGATGGTCGCCGCGGCGGCGGTGCCGCGAGCCTCGCGGCTCCGCGAGGTCGATCGACTGGAACTCGACCCCGGAGCGGTCGGCGAGCTGCTGGAGCTGCACCAGCAGGCTCGACTGGTCGGCGTCCTCGGGAACGGCCTTGCCGAGCACGACCAGCTTGCGGTAGTCGACCGGGAACGACTTCTGGCCTCCTCGGCGCGGCCGCGGCCTGCTGCTGCCTGGTCGAGCTGCGACTGAGAGCTCGTTGACGTCGTCCTTGAGGCTGCTCGCCTCCTGCCGCTTGGGCCCGAGGACGAGCAGCCAGAAGGCGACCAGCAGCCCGACCAGCCCGAGGCGCGAGCCGATCGTCAGCTCGTTGCGCCTCATGGCGCCGATCCCGTCCCGGGACGAAGGTGTTGACCGCGTCTTGCCCCTTGCGCGGTCTTGCCGGCGGCCGAGTCCTTCGCTGCTGAAGCTGCTGCTGGGCGTTGGATCGGCGACCTGGTCGCTGCTCGCCGGTGGACGTCGTGTCGCCGGTCGCCGTGGTCGAGGTGCGTCGCGCTCGTGGTGGTGGCCGTCCGGCGCTGTCGCCGGAGGCGGGGCCGCCGCCGGCTGGACGGCATCGAAGGCCGGCGACGACGTCGAACTGCGGCCACGAACTCGACGGGTCGAGCACGCCCTGGGTGCCGGCGGTCGCCGTCGGTCGAGCCGGAGCTGCTGATGGAGGTCTGCCGAGCCTCGGCGCGATCCGAGCTCAGCGACGGTCGACCCGGGTGACGCCGTCGATGTCGTGCAGGGCGGCGAGGAACCCGGCGACGGCCTCGTGACTCGCTCGCGCATCCCTGGATCTCGAGCGCCGGCCCGCGATGCCCTCGACTCGCGGCCGTCGAGCTGCTCGAGCTGGCGCCTGGTCGGAGCCGATCGAGTCGGCCGTCCGCCGAGACGCTCGCGCTCAGGTTGGTCAGCCAGACGTCGTCGGGATCACGATCGCCAGCTCGCGCAGCACCCGCTCCCAGTCGAAGCGGCTCTGGGCGAGGCTCGGACACGGTCTGCTCGCGGGCCTGCTGGCAGCGAGGCGAACTCGGCGAACGAGCTCAGGCGCTCGGCCTCGGCCTGCGCGTCGGCCGACCTGGGCCTCGAGGCTGGCGACTTCTCGGCCTTGCGGTCGGAGATCTGGTTGCCGATCAGCACGATCGACGGTCACCGCCACCAGCGCCACCGCGAGCACCGCGACGACCACGTAGGCGAGCGGCCCGGTGCGCATCGGGGCGCGCTCGCCGCGGCGCTCCTCGGGTGGGATCAGGTTGACCGGGCGCACTCGCTACTCCTCCAGCGCCAGGCCGTAGGAGAGGGTCAGGCGAGCCGCCGTCGCGTCGTCGAGCTGGGCCAGCGCCGCGGGTCGGCCGACCTCGAGCCGCTGTCCGAGGTCGCGCTGGAGGCGGTCGACGAGCCCCGGGGATCGTCGTCCCCGGGCCGCAGGCGACGATCGCCGTCGACCGGCACCGCGCCCTCCTGGGCCGCGTAGTACTCGAGCGAGAGCCGAAGCTCGTCGACCAGCTCGCGCCGGCGCCCTCGTCGAGCGCGTCGCGGGCGGCGAGCACCGTCTCGGCGTCGCCCTCGATCTCCTCGAGCGGGTCTGTCGAGGCCGACGTGGACGAGCCACTGGCGCGCGTGCTCGAGGGTGAGCTCGCGGCGCTCGGCGAGGCTTCTGGGCGATCCCCTCGACCCCGAACGGCGAGATCCGGGTGAACAGGCAGGTCGAGCCGCGGGCGACCGCGAGGTTGGTGACGTCGCCGAGGTTGCAGTAGAGCCGCGCCGGGCGCGCGCCTCGGCACCGGAGCGCGGCGCCGATGCCTCAGCCGGCTGCGGCACGGCGCCGCCTGCTGGGCGCACCGGGCTCGTAGCGAGCGCCGGGGGCGTCGACGTAGTCGCCCGGCTCGACCGGCGCGACGGGCCTCGCCGGCGAGCGCGCGGATCATCCCGAACGCGGAGAGGTCGATCCCGACCGGGCGCAGGCCCGCCCGCGTCGAGCGCCTGCATCAGCCCGCCGAGCATGTCGCGACGGGCGGCGACGGCCACCACGTCGACGTAGCGCTCGCCGTTCTCGCCCGTCGCTGTGCCCGACCACCTGCCAGTCGAGCACCGCCTGCTCGAGCGGCATCGGGATGTGGTCCTGGGCCTGGAAGCGGATCGCCGTCTCGAGCTCGGCCGCGGTCGTCGATCTGCGGCAGCCGCAGGGTCCGCACCGCGACCCGCTGGCTGGCGAGCCCGACCCGGACCGTCTTCGAGAGCTTGCCCTTGGAGAACAGCTCCTTGAGCGCCTCCCCGAGGGCCTCCGGGTCGGTGACCTCGCCCTCGCGGAAGACGCCCGGCGCCGAGCGGGACGATCCCGAACTTGCCGACCGCCGCGTGGCCGTTGGCCGAGACCTCCGCGGCCGCGACGCTGCCGGCCTCGATGTCGAGGCCGACGACTGCCTTGGTCGATTTCGTCGGAGAGCATCCGTGCCTGAGCTGCGAGGCGCCTTGCGCGCTACAGGCACTCAATCGGCCGCGCGACGCGATCCCTTGAGGGGTGAAACGGCGCCTGGACGAGCCCGGTCAGCCCTGGAGGAAGGTGCCCAGGTACCAGTCGACGATCGCGTCGCCGTACCAGAGCCCGACGACGCCCGCCGAGGGCCAGGAACGGCCCGAAGGGGACCGCCCGCTTCCGCGCCTCGGCGCCGTGACGGGCGATCAGCCAGAGCCCGAACAGGGCCCCGGCGCCGAACCCGATCACGCATCGCGGGCACCACGGCCCGGCCGAGGTAGATGCCCATCACCGCGGCGAGCTTGACGTCGCCCATCCCCATCCCGCGCGGGTAGGCGAGCGCGACGCAGAGCAGGGCCGCCGCCGGCGCCCGCCGCGGCCACGGCCCCGCGCGGCGAGGCTGCCCGGATCGCTGACGGCCGCGATCGCGATCCCGATCACGGCGCCGACCAGCAGGACCGCGTTCGGGATCACCCGCCGCTCGAGGTCGGTGAGGGTGACGATCACCAGCAGGGCGCAGAACGCCAGGCCGAGGGCGAGCTGCGGCCGGATCGTCGGTGCCGAGGATCAGGCACGGTGGCCGCGAACAGGGCGGCCATGGCCAGCTCGGTGAGCGGGTAGCGGGCCGAGATCGGCTCCCCGCAGCGGCGGCAGTGGCCGCGCAGCACGAGCCAGGAGAGCACCGGCACGTTGTCGTAGGCGCGCGATCGTGCGCCCCGCAGCTCGGGCACCGCGAGCGACCGGCGACGATCGACTCGCCCCGCGGCACCCGGTGGGCGACCACGGTCGCGAAGCTGCCGAGGATCAGCCCGGCGGGCAGGGCGAGGATCGCTGGCATGGTCTGGTCGATCTCCGGGGCGCATGGTCGGGGGCTGCGCCTCTCATCGGCGAACCCGCCGGCCCGGTTGAGCGCCCCCGGCGCTCACGCGCAGCGGGTGCGCCGCTCACGGGTAGTCGAGGGTCTCGCGCTGGATGTGCCACGCCGACCTGGACCGGGTCGAGGAAGTGCGGCGGCTCCAGGTAGCGCAGGCGGTCGTCGTAGTTGTAGTTCTTCGGGTAGCCGGTGACGATCGAGGAGCCGCTGAAGGTGCCGACCGGGCCGCGGAACTTCTGCGAGATCGCGCCGTTGACGCGTCAGCGTGCCGAGCGGGTTGCCGCAGTCGTAGTGGTCGACGATGAACGAGTGGCTGATCGCCAGGATGGCGGCGTCGATGCGGGGGTTGCTCAGCGAGCCGCTGCCGTTGCTGCCGTCGCAGTCGCCCTTGCTCGTCTCGCGCGGAGTAGGGGTGGTAGACGCGGACGAAGTTGTTGGCGATCAGCCCCAGCATCCCGTTCCCGTTCGGGAGCTGCTGGGCGAGGTGCACTGCTCGTGCTCCGGCAGAGGTTGCCGTCGACGATCACGTCGTTCTCGGCGGCGATCGTCACCTGGCCCGATGTAGGTGCCGTGGACGTAGACGTTGCCGCACGGCGAAGACGGATCGGATAGGTGGCGGTGAACGGCGAGTAGCTCGCCGAGCAGGACTGGGTGGTCGAGTTGGCGACGTAGACGACCCCTTCGGGCGGGATCGCGACCGTGGTCCCCGTGGCTCCCGTTGTTGGTGATCGTCAGGTTGGTGCCGCTGAGGGCGATCGTCGTCTGGCCGGTGTACTTGTAGCCGCTCGGCCTGGGCGAGGGTGGCGAGCTGCGCGTTGGTCGGCGGCGGGGTGAGCACGGGCGCGTTGGTGAAGAAGGTGCCGACGAAGCTCGGGCTGCCGTTGCAGCTCGAGCCGGAGTGGGGACGCTCCCGGTCGAGTACCAGCCCTGCGGCGGCGAGCTGACCTCGATGCCGTCGGCCGAGGTGCGGCCGAAGACCGGCGTGCCGCAGACGACGAGCGCGTCGTTGGTGTGCAGCGGCCCCTTGATCTGCTCCCGTCGATGAACGAGATCACGTCGCAGTACTGCCCGCCCGAGTTCGGGATCGGCGGCGTTCATGCGCCCCTGCTGGAAGGTCTTCGTGCACTGCGTGTTGGCGCCGGCGATCGTCGCGAGCTGCCGTAGGTCACCGGGTCGGAGGTCTCGAGCTGGGTGAAGTAGACGTAGTCGAGGAAGCTGGCCCGCTTGAAGGTGGCGACGATCGAGACGTCCTCGTTGCCGCTGTAGCCCGTGGAGCGGATCCGGAACGGTGCCCGCGATCGGCCCGCTCGGCTCGAGCATGCTCGTCGACCGGGTTCGTGGTGCTGCAGGCCGACTGCCCGGTGGCCGGCAGGAGCTCGATCGCGTAGCTCGTCCGCTCGACCCGGCGACCGACCGGCGGTTCGTCGTCGAGCCCTGCAGGTTGACCGCGGTCGGGGTCGGGACCGAGGTGCACTTGGCCCAGTAGCCGGTGTCGGTGCTGAGGTGGAAGGCGTAGTCGGCGATGCCCGGCCTGCGCCGCCGCGTAGGCCCGCTTGTGGTCGAGGTCGTTGCGGGTCAGGTGCAGGTCGCCGTTGGCCGCGCGCGGCGGAGACGACGACGACCAAGCGAGAACATCGCCGCCAGCACGACCGCGGCCACCGTGAACCCCTCCTCCTCGCGCAGGCGTTCATCCGAGGCGTCATGCGCATGGGGGGTTCACCTTGGTCGGGTCCTCGCTCGGCGGGCGAGAGCCGCAGGACGACGCTGTCGGAGACGCTCACCGCCGCGTGCGGGTCATTCACCGGGTTGCTGCGCGGGGAGACCGAGAAGGAGACGGTGACCTGGACCGTGCGGGCGGCGTCGGAGGCGCTCAGGCGGCGTCGGCAGCGGGGTCGGTCGAGCTGTCGCCCTCGTCGTAGGCGAAGTACTGGAACAGGGGCACGGTCGAGGGCCGGCTCGCCGCAGCGACGCCGGGCCCGACGCCGGTGAGCAGCTCGCGTGGTCGACGACGGCGTCGCGGCGAAGGTCCAGTTCGGCGCGGTGCCGCCGGTCGCCGGATAGACCCACTCGGTGAGCGTGCCGGTCGCCAGGCTGACGACGTGCTCGTCCGGCGTCGGGCTCACCGCGGAGCCGGTCTGCTGCAGGAAGATCAGATCGCGTGTCTGCGTGCTGCCGGCGACGACCGGCACCACGTCGGGCCCGATGCAGGTCGAGTGAAGCTCGTCGAGCAGCCGCTGCATGACCGGCCGGGCACGCTGGTTGGCCTCGACCCGGGTGGCGATGCGGGCGCTGCTCCGCGTCGCCACGTCGATCAGGGCCAGGATCGCCAGGATCACGATCATCCCGAGGCGATCGCGACGAGCAGCTCGACCAGCGTGAAGCCGCGTCTGGCGCGCGCATGTCGGGCGGGCGCTCCCGGACAGGTCCCCGTGCGAGCCTCCGCCGAGGTAGAGGGTCGAGCGTCGTGCCGTCGGCCAGGTCCTTGACGCTGACGCCGTTGACCGGCACGAGCTTCCTCCCGTTGTCGACGCAGACGTCGTAGATGCCGTAGGGCATCCCGGGGTCGGGGAGCTGTCCGGCGGAGTTGGTGGTGAAGCGTGCGCTTGACCGGCGTCCCGCTGACGGGGCAGTTCGGTCCGTCACCGTGACCCGCGCGGAGACCAGGCAGCCCGGGCTCGACGAGCTCGTTCCGCTGCAGCACGGTGAGGAACAGCGCCGGGAGCTGGATCGTCGCCGGCGCGCTGCCCCCTGCGCGGCACGACGACGCTCGCCATCGCCGCGGCGCCGGGGGCTCTGGTCGTCGTCGGGATTCGGGTTGTCGCCCTTGCAGGTGCCGGCATAGACCGTGTCCGGCGAGGTGAACGGGAACAGCGGCGTGGCGGTGACCGTCGCCGCCGGCGTACCCGATCGTGCCGAACGTCTTCGGCGTCGTCATCCCGGTGTTGAAGACCATGATCGAGTCGGCGTTGGACGGCACCAGGCTGCCCGCCGACTCTGGTCGTGAAGGTGACCGGGATCGATCCGGGCGTGTCGTACTGGAGCACGACGGTGTTCGTGCTCTGGCCGACGACGCTCGTCGGCTGCGGCTCGGGCGCGTTGCCGTCGCGGTCCACGAGCCCGAGGCCGAGGTCGGGGTCAGCGTGTAGTTGCCCGCGGGCAGGTCGCCGAAGATCACGCAGCCGGTGCTCCCGGTGGTGCCGCTGAACGACCCGGCGCCGCTGCCGCGACAGGCCCACGTCCGGCGACGCCGTTGTTCTGGCCGTCGTCGACCTCGATCGCCAGCGCGCCGTCGGTCGGTCGCGATCGAGCCGTTGGGCGGCGCGACGATGCTCTGCGACAGCACCGGCGGGCGGCGTGCCCATGCTCGGCCAGCTGACGGTCGAGGTGATCTTGATGTAGTCGGCCGAGGCAGTGCCCTGGGTCGCAGCTCGCGGTGCCGGTGCTGTCGGTGACGAAGTCACCCGCGGAGACGACGGTGTAGGGAGTGCCGTCCTGCGGTCACGGTCCGCGTCTGGTTGAGGTTGGCGAGGTCGGAGATCCGCATCGACCGCATCCGCGCCTGGTCCTCCTGGGCGACCCCGTCGGCCCGGGCGCGGTGGCGCTCCTCGGACCCTGCGCGATTGTTGGCCTGCAGCGCCGCCAGCGCCCCGCCGCTGATCGTGACCATGATCAGCGCGCTGACCAGGATCTCGATCAGCGCAAAGGCGCCCTCGTCGCCGAAGCTCGGGCGGGACCGGCGAGGCGCAGGCGTCGATGTTGCGGGCGAACGCACTGAGACTCCTATCGGCGGGTAGGCGTGGTTCGTTGAGTCGCCACCACGGGCCCGGTGACGAGCACGGGCGAGAGGCGCCAAACGCACAGAGGGGCGGACCGTGTGGCCCGCCCCTCTGAGCAATCCACCTGGTCCTGAGACCAGGCGACGATGCGTGTACGTGTCAGTCCCAGCGTCCGCCGCTCGGGCAGCCGTCGCTTGCCGCGACCGTGCAGCTGAGCGTCACGATGCCGGCATTGTTTCGGGCGATGCTGAACGTGTTCGGCGAGTTGGACGAAGCGACAGTCACCGTGTAGGTGCTGGCCCCGACCGCGGGGACGGTGAGCGCGTCACCGTTACCGCTTCCGTCACCGCCATCCGCCTGATTCAGCGTCTGCTCGATTGCGATCAGATCGGCAGGCGTCGCGCCTGCGTAGCTGCCGCCGTGGTCCGTCGCGTACGTCTCCATCGCGGTCTGCGAGGTCCGAACGAGGGCCTTCGCATCGGCGTCGCGCGCCTTGTCCCGCTGGTTGAAGAACGACGGGATCGCGATCGCGGCCAGAAGGCCGAGGATCAGCATGACGACCAGGAGCTCGACAAGGGTGAAACCCTTCTCACTCTGAGCCCTGACGCGGAGCTTGTTGAGCATTAGGAACCTCCTAGGTACCCACTGTTGCTTTGCGCCAGAGCCCCGCTTCTTGCCAATCGGGAGTCCCTTGACCCCGGTGGTAGCTCGGCTGGCTCCTGCGTTGGAGCCCCGTGGCTTTGCGCCTCCGCCTCGCGACGGATTTGCCTTAATCACCGAGGCACTGGCCTTCTGGCAGCAATATCGGTGTCACCAGGCCGCAGCTTTAGGTCCGTATGGGGGGTACATACGTCCAAGTTGAGGGCCAGCCCCCATACGAGCCGGGATTCGGCGCCCCCGAACGAGCGACGAGGGCATCGACCGGACGTCCACCCACCGGCCGGCGGCGGGCACTGACGCGCGCTGCACGGATGGCGACCGCCGGGGCTCTACCCTGCGCCGGTGGCCGCCCGCCGCCTGATCATCCTCATGCTTGCCCTGTTGGTGGCGTCCAGCATCGCCGCCGCCCTGGTGCCGGTCAATCCCGACCGTCTCCGCGACTCGTCGACCACCTCGACCACGACCAAGGACACGAAGTCCCTCGGCGAGCTGGTGCGCCGGACGGTCGACGCCGGTCGGGACCAGCCGGCGACGATCGCGCTCACGATCAGTGACCAGCTCGCGCTCACGGTGACCGCGGACCGGCCCGATCTGGTCGAGATCGCGGGCCTGGGTGCGCTCGAGGACGTCGACCCGAATGCGCCCGCCACCTTCGACCTGCGGCCGTTCCGGCCGGACACCTACCCGGTCCGGCTGGTCAGCTCCGGGCGGGAGATCGCCCGGATCGAGGTCACGGCCGGTGAGTCGGGGCGGTCCGGCGGCGACGCCACGAAGTAGCCCTCATCCAGCCGCCGGCAGTGCCGGCAGCTCGATCGCCTCGCCGGGCTCGAGCACCGAGACGCGGACCTCGGGTGCCAATTCGGCCAGATGAGCGGCGAATCGCCTCGCCGGAGCGTGCAGAATCTCGTCGCGCCGGCGTCCGAGACCGATGCGCAGCAGCGTGCCCCAGTGGATCGGGATCGCGATCCGGGGGCGCAGCATCGCCGCCGCGACTGCCGCCGAGCGCGGGTCGAGGTGCCCCTCACCGACCTTCGGCCCCCAGCCGCCGATCGGCAGCAGCGCCACGTCGAGCCCGCCGCTGAAACTGGCCATGCCATCGAACAGGTCGGTGTCGCCGGCGAAGTAGAGGCGCCGCCCGGCTCGCAGGTCGTAGCCGACCGCCTCGACGGCCGGGCCCAGCGGGTACCGGCGGCCATCGTGGGCTGCGTGGGTGGCGACGACCTCGACCGCCCCGACGCGGGTGCTCTCTCCCGCCCCAAGCTCGACCACCCGTCCGAATCCGCGGCGGCGCAGCACTCGCGCCCCGCCCGGCGGGACGACGATCGGCACCTCCTTGCCCAGCCGGCGCAGCGAGCCGAAATCGAGGTGATCGTGGTGAAGGTGGGAGATCAGGACGGCGTCGATGTCCTCGCTGACGTTCGCCGACGGCGGCGCAGCCTGGCGGCGGATGTGGAGCAGGCGAGCGCCCATGACCGGGTCCGTCAGCAGCCGGGTGCCGGCGAGCTCGATCAACGCGGTGGAGTGGCCGACGAAGGTGACCCGGTCGCGGGTCACGAGACCGCGGCTCCGGTGCTGCCGGCGTAACGACGCTTGTGCATCGCGAAGCCGACCAGGCCGGCGGGAAGTTGCAGCCAATACGCGAACAGGCGATAGGCGAGGGTGGCGAGGATCGCGTTCCCGGCGCCGACCCCGGCCAGTGCCAGGGTCGCGGTGAGCCCGGCCTCGACGAAGCCGAGGCCACCTGGAGTGACCGGGACCTGCGCCAGGACCTGCGCCGTGCAGAAGGCGAGCAGCACGAGCGCCGGTCGCGGGGTGGCGCCGACCGCTGCCAGCGCCGCCAGCAGGGTGGCGAAGTCGAAGGCCCAGCGCCCCACGGTGGCGAGCACCGCGCGCCTCCACTTCGGCCCCAGGATGGCGAGCAGCCGGTCGCGCTCGACCCGCAGGCGCTCGGGCAGGCGCCTCAAGGGCTCGGAACGGCGCCTGAGGCGGTTGCGAACCGCCTGCACCGCGTGCCCGGCGAGCTCGAGCGGTCGATCGAACGCGAGCAGGGCGATCGCAGCGGCGAGCAGGAGGATGAAGACGCCGACCCCGATCAGGGTGCCCTCGACCAGGCTGCGGTCGACCGTGCCGCGTAGGAACGCCGGCAGCGCGAGCACCGGCAGAGCCAGCACCACCGCGAACGTCAGCAGATTGACCGCGGTGATCCCGGCAACGGTTCGTCCGCGCTCGAGCCCGGCGTCGACCAGCATCCGGTACTGCAACGCGGCGCCGATCGCACCGCCGGCGGGCGCGACCTTGCCGAGCGCGTTGCCGGCGAGCTGGGACTCGATCACGTCCGCCCATCGCGCTCGGTGCAGCGCCAACCGCTGCACGATCCAAAGGCACGCCAGGCCGAGTCCCTGGAGCACCAACATCGCCGGGAACCAGAGCAGATCGATCCGCTCGAGGTCCTGCCAGGAGCCGAGCACATCGAGCAGGCTCGGCGCGACCAGGTAGAGCGACACGCCCGTGATCACGAGCCAGAACGCGGTCCGCCGCAGACCGGGGCCGGTGCGCTGCACCTCGGCCTCGCCGCGCTCGATCTCGCGCTCGGCGTCGGCGTGTTCCTCGATCGCGTGCTCGACCCGGTCGCCGAGTGACTCGCGCCGCGATGGATCGGGCGTCCGCCGGCCCCGTCCCGATCGAGCGGTGGATCGTGCATCCATACGCGGCACTATCCCCCTCTCGATCCGCCGGGCGGTGCGGGGCTCGGGGTCAGGCGGTGCGGGTGCGGCTGCCGCCGAACCAGGCGCCGAGGTCGACGAAGAAGGCGAAGACGACGATGAACCACTCGAATCCGGTCACCCGGTTGGTCGAAGCGGCCCACATCACCGCGTAGGCGAGCGTCGTCCACGGCAGCACGAAGAACCCCAGCAGTGGCACCACCCAACTGTCGAAGGCATCCCCGAGAACGTCGCTGAACAGCCAGAGGACGAACAGCGCCAGCCGCGGCGAGATCAGCGCGAAGAGGGCGACCAGGCAGGGCACGCGCGCATCCTAGCCATCCGGCCGCGCTAGCGGATGTTGTCGTAGAGGCTGAAGATCGGCAGGTACATCGAGATCACGATGAAGCCGACGATGCCGCCGACGAACATGATCATCACCGGCTCGATCAGCGAGGTCAGCGCCTTGACCTTGGCGTCGACCTCGGCGTCGTAGAAGTCGGCGATCTTCTCCAGCATCGTCTCGAGCTGGCCGGAGTCCTCGCCGACCGAGACCATCTGCGAGACCATCGCCGGGAAGACCGAGTGCTCGGTCAGCGGGCGCGAGATCGTGCCGCCCCGCTTGACCGAGCTCGTAGACGTCGTCCATCGCCTCCTTGATCACCGCGTTGCCGGCGGTGTCGCCCGAGATCTGGATCGCCTGCAGGATCGGCACGCCCGAGGAGACGGTGCCCGAGAACGTCCGCGACCAGCGGGCCAGGGCGACCTTCTCGGACGATGTCGCCGATGTGGAACGGCAGCCGCAGCTTGATCCTGTCCCACTGCAGGCGGCCGCGATCGGTCTTCTTCCAGCGCAGGAAGACGTACGCGACGATCGCGATCATCGGGATCAGGATGTACCACTTGCCGGTGATGAAGTCCGAGATCCCGACCGTGATCCGGGTCATGAACGGGAGCTGCGAAGGGGCGCCGGGGTTCTCGGAGGCGATCTCCTCGAAGATGCCGACGAACACCGGGACGATGAACGCGACGACGATGATCATCACCACCAGCGCGAGGGTGAAGACGACCGCCGGGTACATCAGCGCCGACTTGACCTGCCGGCGAAGCGCGTCGAGCTTCTCGAGCTGGTAGGCGACCCGGTCGAGCGCCTCCTCGAGCCGACCCGAGCCCTCGCCGGCGCAAGACCATCGAGCGGTACAGCGGATCGAACACCCCGGGCTGTGACTCCATCGCCGAGGCGACCGAGCTTCCCGCTTCGACGTCCTGGCGAACGCTGACGACCGCCGCCTTGAGCATCTCGTCCTCGGTCTGCTCCTCGAGCGTGTACAGCGAGCGCAGCATCGGCATCCCCGAGGTGATCAGGGTCGCGAACTGGCGCGAGAACACGGCCAGGTTGCGCAGGTTGACGCTCTTGAACCGTTGGAAGACGGACTCGAGCCTCAGCGCCTCGCGCTTCTCGGAGACGTCGAGGACGATCAGGCCGCGTTGGCGGAGCTGCTCGGTGACCTGCGCCTTCGAGCCCGCCTCCAGCTCCCCTCGCGACGGCACGCCGGCGAGGTCGACCGCCCGGAAAGCAAAGCTGCCCATCGGTCAGATACCTCCCTAGGCGGCCCCGACCGGGACCTTCTGCTGCGAGCCGCTCATCGCCTGGGTGCCACCCAGCAGACGGCCGAGCTCCTCCGGGATCGAGGCTCGCTGCTCGGCGAGCTTGCGGTTGATCTTGCCCATCCGAACGAGCTGGGCGAGGTGGGAGTCCATGGTCTGCATCCCGGACGCCGCCGAGGTCTGTAGCGCCGAGTAGATCTGGTGCGTCTTGCCCTCGCGGATCAGGTTGCGGATCGCCGGCGTCGGCACCAGCACCTCACAGCCGACGATTCGGGTCGAGCCGTCGGCGGTGGGCAGAAGCTGCTGGGTGACGATGCCCTGGAGCGCAATCGAGAGCTGCATCCGCACCTGGTGCTGCTGGTGCGGCGGGAAGACGTCGATGATCCTGTCGATCGTCTGCGCCGTCGACTGCGTGTGCAGGGTCGCGAACACGAGGTGGCCCGTTTCCGCCGCGGTGAGCGCGGTCGAGATCGTCTCCAGGTCGCGCATCTCGCCGACCAGGATCACGTCGGGGTCCTCGCGCAGCGCGGCCTTCAGCGCGCTGGTGAAGTCCTTGGCGTCGGATCCGATCTCGCGCTGGTTGATCAGGCAGCGCTTGTGCATGTGCAGGAACTCGATCGGGTCCTCGATCGTGAGGATGTGCTCCTCGCGCTCCTCGTTGATCAGATCGATCATCGAGGCCAGCGAGGTGGACTTGCCCGAGCCGGTCGGTCCGGTGACGAGCACGAAGCCGCGCGGCTTGCGGGTGAAATCGGCGAGCACAGCGGGGAGGCCGAGGCTCTCCAGCGTCTGGATCTCGTTCGGCACCAGCCGGAACGCGGCGCTGATGGAGCCGCGCTGGAAGAAGACGTTGACGCGAAATCGGGCCACGTCGGGAATCGAGTAGGCGAAGTCGAGCTGCATGTCGTTCTCGAACCGCTTGCGCTGGCTGTCGTTGAGCAGCGAGTAGACGATCTCGCGGGTGTCCTGAGGGGTCAGCGGCGGGTGATCGTCGAGCTGCGAGATCGACCCGCGCACGCGGACGGCGGGCGAGAACCCGGCCGAGAGGTGCACGTCGGACGCTCTCACCTCCACCATCCGGCGAAGGACCGATGCGAAATCGAGGCTCACGCCTCAGTTGTCGTCAGGCAAGGCTCGGAGCTTGAGCGGCTCCGCGACGGAGGGTGCCGACCCGGTCGCGATAGCGGTGAACTACTGATCCTGCTCCGTAGCCCTCCGCAGAGCTTCCCGGAGGCGCCGCGAACCTGCCTGGAAACGCTCGCGGAACGCGGAAGGGCCCCCGATGTAGCTGGGGACCACCCATCACGCAGAAGGAGAATCCGTAGATGAACCGCTTGCACGCACTTGCCTCGCAGCCGAAGCGAACGCTCGGCGTCCTCGTCGCCGTCCTGGCGGCCGTCGGCGTCGCCGTCGGATCGGGTGCCAGCTTCACCGCGCAGAGCGCCAACCCGTCGAACACCTTCACCGCCGGGACGCTGACGATGTCGAACTCGCTCGACGGAGCGGCGATCCTGACCGCGAGCAACATGAAGCCGGGTGACACCGCCCAGGGCGTCGTCGACATCGCGAACACGGGCTCGCTGAACGGCACCTTCTCGCTCAGCCGCTCGGCCCTGAACGACTCCGATGGGGCGAACCCGATGTCGGGCAAGCTCGACCTCGTGGTCAAGGATTGCGGCAACTTCTCCAGCGGCACGCCAACCTGCGACGGCGCCGACCCGAACCCGTACTCGGGCACCCTCGGCGCGATGACCGGCGCGACCGCGCTCGGCACCTTCGCTGCGAACGAGAAGCACCGTTACCAGTTCACGATCACGTTCAACAGCACGGCCGGGAACCCCTACCAGGGCGACAGCTCGACCGCGACGTTCCAGTGGGACGCGGTCCAATAGCGAGCTGAGCACGGCCGGCGGCAAGCCGACACTCGCCATGAACGGCGATGCGCGCAGCCACGATGGGTGGTCTGCATCGCGACCGACAGCGGGGGCCGGGCGTTGACAGCGCCCGGCTCCCGCGTCTCGGCGTGGGCGACGACGATCGCGCTCATGATCGCCGGTGGGTTCGCGGCGATCATGCTGCTGCCGGCGCTGCTGGGCCTGCAGCGCTACGTGATCACCGGGGACTCGATGAGCGGCGCCTACGACCGCGGCTCGGTGATCTTCTCCGAGGTCGTCGGAGTCGGCGAGCTGCGCCTCGGCGACGTGATCACCTACCGGCCGCCCCCGGCGTCCGGATGGGACGGATTGATAACGCACCGGATCGTGGCCATCGATGAGGACCGCCGCGGACGCCCCGTGCTGCGGACCAAGGGCGACGCGAACGATTCGCGCGACCCGTGGCGCTTCTCGATCTCGGGCGGGGAGCAGGCTCGCGCCGTGGCCGGCATTCCATACGTCGGCTACGCGTTCGCGGCCCTCGGCATACGCGAGATCCGGATCGCCCTGATCGGGATCCCGGCGCTGCTGATCGCGGTCGGCCTCTTGGCCGGCCTGTGGCGCGATGCCGGCGAGGAGGCACGGCGATGCGCGCACTGATCTGGGCGGCCGCCTGCCTGGCCGCGATCGTGGCGGTCGCGACGACGCGATCGTCCGACGCCGCATTCACCACGCAGCGGTCGAACCCGAACAACACGTTCGCGGCGGCGTCCTCGTTCGAGCGCATGCGGATCAGCTCCGGGACTTACGCCGGCAACGCGGCCGACAACCGCAACATCGCGGTCCCGTTCCAGCCCGACCTGGTGATCGTCAAGGGCAACACCGCGCAGACCGCCGTCGCAAAGACCTCGACCATGGCCGGCGATTCGTCGAAGCCGCTCGGCGGCGCGGTCGCAAACACGACGAACATGATCCAGGCGCTGCAGGCGAGCGGCTTCCAGGTCGGCACCAACGCCCGCGTGAACTCGACCGGCGTCAACTACAGCTGGGTCGCGCTGACCAAGGCGCAGGGCACGATGAGCGTCGGCTCCTACACCGGCAACGGAGCCGCAAGCCGGTCGCTCACGGGGCTCGGCTACTCACCCGAGACCGCCATGGTCCTGGGCGCCAACGCGTCCGCGCCGGTACTGCGGATCGCCGGCATGTCCGCCGGGTTCGCCTTCGACGGCGGCACTGGGGTCGCCAGCTCGGTCGCCTCGCTCGACGCCGACGGCTTCACCGTCGGCAGCAGCTCATCGACGAACACCAACGGACAGGCGTATCACTACGTGACCTGGAACGAGACCGTCGGCCTCGCCGACGCCGGTTCGTACACCGGCAACGGCGCCGCCGGGCGCAGCATCGCAGGGGTCGGTTTCGCCCCCTCGCTCGCCCTCGTGCGATCGTCGAGCACGACGACGTCTCGCGCCGGGGTCTGGCGCCCCAGCGCGGTCACCGGAACCACGTCGCTGCGCTTCAACGCCGCCACCGACGACTCGGCGGCGATCACCGGCCTGCAGGCGGACGGCTTCCAGGTCGGGACCAGCACCGACGCCAACGCGAACACCAACCCCTACGCCTTCCTGGCGCTTCGAGACGAGGCTCCACATTGAGCCGTCGGCTCGTTCCGCGCCTGGTCGCCGTGACTCTCGTCCTCGGCCGCGGCTGGGGTGGCGCTCGCAGCGGTCGGCGACGGCGAGAAGCGCCCGGGACGCGGCCCGGCGATCGAGCTGATGCGCGCCGGCCGTGCGCTCAAGGTCGTCAACTCACGCCGCGGGCGGGCGGTGGTCGCAGCCGCGAACATCGCGCCCGGGGAGGTCCGCCGCGGTCGCCTCTCGGTCGGGGTGGCATCGCGGGCATACGTGACGCTCGCCGCGGATCGGCTCGAGCTCACTCGCGGCCCCCGTGGCGGAGTGCTCGCCGACGCGCTCGTGATCCGGATCAACGAGATCGGAGGCGGAACGGGGCACTACCGAACCGTCTACGAGGGCCCGCTCTCCAGCCTCGGACAACGCCGCGCTCGGCCGCTGGGGATCGACCGAGCACCACCGATTCCGCATCCATGTGAGGTTCGCCGCAAGCGCCGATTCGCAGGATTCGTTCCAGGGGGCGCGAACGAGTTTTCGTCTGCTTTGGATGGCCCGGGACTAGGGACTGGAGCGGATCGAGCAACCCGCCGATGAAAGACGGTGACGATCATGGAGTCCGCAGCGATCTCGGCCAAGCCTCGCGTAGTCGCCACGCAGCGCGAGCTGCTCGGCCTGATCCTCGGCTGCGCCGTGCGCGGCAGCGCCAGCTTCAGCCAGGCGCTGCACGCGGCCGCACAGGCGACCGGCGACAGCGACGCCCGCGATCTCACCCGCGAGCTGCTCAGCGATCTCGCGATCCGCGACTGGATCGCGCTGTACCGGATCCGCCCGGACGGGACCGAGGCCGAGGTGGAGAGGCTGCGCTACGAGCTCGAGCTCGCCGACCGCCGCAACTGGGACGAGCACTCGGACACGCCTCGGGCGCGTTACGCGCTGACCGAGAAGGGCCGCGGCCAAGTCTCGGCGATGCTGAGCACGCTCACGCGCGGCCGCTGACGCCGACCGCCTGTGGCTAGGCAGCGACGCGGGCGATCTCAGCGATCGACGTGATCCCAGCGCGGGCCTTGGCGAGACCGTCCTCGCGCAGGGTCGCCATCCCCTGCTCCCGAGCGACGGCGGTGATCTCAGCCTCGGAGCCGCCGTTGACGGTCAGCTCCTTGATCCGCTCGCCCATGCTCATCACCGAGAACAGGCCGATCCGTCCGCGGTAGCCGGACCGGTTGCAGCGTCCGCAACCGACGGGCTCGTAGACCTCGACGTCGGCGCCGACCCGGAAGCCGGCATCGACCAGCGCCGCTTGGGGTACGACGGTCCGCCGCTTGCAGTGGGTGCAGAGCTTGCGCGCCAGGCGCTGGGCGACGACGCAGTCCACGGCCGAGGCGGTGAGGAAGCTTTCGATGCCCATTTTCGCCAGCCGGGTGATCGTCCCGGGGGCGTCGTTGGTGTGCAGGGTGGAGAGCACCATGTGGCCGGTCAGCGCCGACTCGATCGCGATCCGGGCGGTCTCCGCATCGCGGATCTCACCGACCATGATGATGTCGGGGTCGGCGCGCAGGATCGACCGCAAACCCGCGGCGAACGTCAGGCCCGCCTTGCGGTTGACGCCGATCTGGTTGATCCCTTCGATCCGGTACTCGACCGGGTCCTCGATGGTGATGATCTTCTTCTCGATGTCGTTGAGCTCGGCGAGCGAGGCATAGAGCGTGGTCGACTTGCCGGAGCCGGTCGGCCCGGTCACCAGGACGGCGCCGTGCGCCTTCGCGATCGCGCCGGAGAAGTTGTTGCGGCCCTCGCCGTCCATTCCGAGCTCGTCGAGCGAGCGCAGCGCCTGCTCCCTGTCGAGGATGCGGATCGTCGCGCCCTCCCCGCGCTGGGTCGGCAGGGTCGTGATTCTCAGGTCGACCTTGCGACCCTCGACGCTGACGCTCACTCGCCCGTCCTGCGGCATGCGCTTCTCGGCGATGTCGAGCTCGCTCATGATCTTCACCCGCGAGACGACCCCGGAGATCATCCGCTTCGGCACCCGTGCGGCCTCGCTGAGGACGCCGTCGATGCGGAAGCGGACCCGCATCTCGTCCTCTCCGGGCTCGAAGTGGATGTCGGAGGCCCCCTCGGTCGCCGCCTGGCCAAGGATCGAGTAGACGAGCTTGATCACCGGCGCGTCGTCGGCCGACTCGCGCATCTCGGTGACCTCGCCGAGCTCGGACTCCCCCTCGTCGTCGTCAATCGCCTCCGTGACCGCGCTCTCGAGCGTGTTCAGGCGCCGGATGAGCGCCTCGACGTCGTCGGCCGCGGCGACGGCGACCCTGCAGTTGAGGCCGGTGATCATGTGGATGTCGTCGATCGCGAGCACGTTCGCCGGATCGACGATCGCCACCAGCAGCGTCCCGGTGTCGACGTAGCCGACCGGGACCGCCTGGTAGCGGCGCGCCGCCGGGACTGAGAGCAGGTTGGCGGCTCCCATGTCGACGTGGTAGGCGTTGAGGTCGACGTGGTCGAGCCCGTAGCGCTCGGCGACCGCGCGCGAGAGCTGATCGGCGTCGATCATCTTGTGCTCGACGAGAAGCTCGTCGGGGGTACGCCCGGCACTGCGGCTCTCCTGGATCACCTCGTCGACGCGCTCCCGACCGGCGTAGCCGAGCTCGACGATCACGTCGGTGAGGAACATGGCCGAGTTCCCGCGGCCAAGGGGCGGGGTGAGACCGGGGACCTGGTCGGCGGCATCGACGTCGAGCTCGCGCGCCGTCGCCTCGCTTCCCGGTGAGGGGACCGGTCGCAGGTGTCCGGGACGCTTGTCGGTCGCCATCTGTCTAGTCCTTGTGCGCCGCCCTTCGCATCGTTTCCAGCGGCGGCTCGAGGCCGGTCCAGATCCGCAGCGAGGCGGCTCCCTGGTGGACGAGGACGTCGAGGCCGTCGACGACGCGCGCCCCACGGCTGCGCGCGGCGGCAGCGAGCGGCGTCGGCGACGATCCGTAGACCAGGTCCACCACGACGTGTCTTTCGTTGATCGCATCGGCATCGACGGGCAGCGGCTTTAGGTCCTGAGTCGCCTGGGCGGGCGTGCCCGGCGGGGCGTTGGCGGCCGCGAGACCGACCGTGGTCGCGTTGACGAGCAGGTCGAACTCCCCGGGCGGCGCCGCGTGGGCGACGCCGAACTGGTCGGCCAGGGCGGCGGCCTTGGCCGCGGTGCGGTTCCAGACGCTGACCTGGGCGCCCGCGTCGCGCAGTGCCCAGATCGCGGCGCGCGCGGAGCCGCCGGCTCCGAGCACGAGCGCCCGCATGCCGCTGGGCGCCTCGGGAAGGGCTGCGATCAGCCCGGTCGCATCGGTGTTCTCGGCCGCGATCCGGCCGCCGGCGAAGCTGAGCGTGTTCGCGGCGCCGATCTCACGCGCGGCGTCGGAGGCGTCGTCGGCGAGCGCGAGGGCCGCGAGCTTGTGCGGGACGGTCACGTTGGCGCCGGCGAAGCCATCACCCGGCAACGAGCGGACGAGCGACTCGAAGCCCTCCGGGGCCACCTCGATCGCCTCGTAGGTCCATTCGCCCCCGAGCCCGAGCTCGGCCAGGGCGGCGTTGTGCATTGCGGGCGAGCGCGAATGCGATATCGGCCGGCCGAGTACGGCGAGGCGAGGCATGGGGCGATGCTAGATGAGCATCTAGGGGCAGTCCGTCGGTGAGCCCCCCGCGGCCTCGAGGGCCTGCTGGTACTCGGCCTCGGCCTGTAGGAACTCCTTCTCGGTCTCGACGAAGACGTGCTCGCCGCAGGTCCCGGGCTTGACGACGAAGAAGAAGACGTTCGACTTGGCCGGGTTCGCGGCCGCCTCGATCGAGGCGAGGCCCGGGTTGGCGATCGGCGTCGGCGGCAGGCCGGTGTTGATGCGGGTGTTGTAGGGAGTGTCCTCGTTGAGGCGACTCTCGAGCAGCTGCTGGTCGTAGTTGCGGTCCTCGTAGCGGATCGTCGCGTCGATCCCCAACGGCGTGCCGGCCCGGAGCCGGTTGTAGATCACCGCGGCGGCGAGCTTGCGCTCCTCCGGCACCTGGATCTCACGCTCGACCATCGAGGCGATCTTGAGCACGTCGTAGACGTTCAGGTTCTTGGACTCGGCATAGGACATGTCGACGCCCTTGATGTTGTCGTCGAAGGCGTCGAGCTGGCGCGAGATCAGGTCGTCGACCGTGGCCTTCCTCGGCAGCTCGTAGGTGGCCGGGAACAGGAAGCCCTCGAGGTTCGGCGGGTTCTCGGCCCCGTACTTCGACGGCTCGAAGCCCTTGAAGGATTTACTCGCCTGCTCGTAGTCGCCCCTGATCCCCGCTTCCTTGGCGAGCTCGGCGATCTGGTCGCGCGTCAGCCCCTCCGGGATCAGCAGCTCCTGCACCTTGGCGGCCTTCACGGGCGCCGCAGGCGGGTCAGATCCGCCGAGCTTGCCGACCACCTTGCTGACGCCGAATACGAGCAGCGCCGCGACGGCGAGCAGGACGAGCGCCGCCGCCGCCCGCCGGACCAGCAGGGGGTTCGCGCCCGCGCCGGAAGCGGGTGGGTGGGGAGCGGCCTTGGGTTGGGCCTCGGTCGGCGGCTCAGCCCGCGCCGGCGGCGGCTCGGACGCCGCGTCGACCTCTGCCTCGGCCGCCTGTTGCTCGGAGACCTTCTCGCCAAGCGTGCCCTGGCGCTCGCGACGGCGGGCCTCGCGCTCGGCGCGGCGGCGTTCGCGCTCCTGCGCCTCGGGATCCTCGGCGAACGGGTCGAGCCAGTCGTCGCTCATCTCGCCGCCTCGCGAGCCCTCAGGTAGGACTCGAGCAGGTGGGCTGCCGCCAGGGCGTCTGCCGGCGCGGTCGCGCCGCCCCTGGCGCTCTCGGCGGCCATCCTGGTGGTCAGTCGCTCGTCGTAGGTCTCGACCGGGACCGCGACCACCTCGGCGACGGCGGCGGCAAACGAGCGGGCCGACTCCGCCTGCTCGCGCTCGGCGCCGTCGAGGGAGGTCGGCAGCCCGACGACGATCAGCTCCGCCCCGACCTCGCTCGCGATGCGCGCCACCTCGGACGGGTCGGGAGGCGAGACGACGCCCAGCGGGCGCACGATTGTCGCGCTCGGATCGCAGATCGCGGTGCCGGCGCGCGCGTCGCCGTGATCGATCGCCAGGATTCGCATTCGCGAGAGCCTATGGACTCAGGGTCCGGCGAATCGCCTCGCGGGCGGTCTCCAGCGCCTCGCCGAGCCGCGAGGGGTCGCGCCCGCCCGCCTGGGCGACATCCTCGCGGCCGCCGCCTCCTCCGCCGACCACCGCCGCAGCCTCGCGGATCACGTCGGCGGCCGAGAGCCCACGCTCGACCGCGGCGCGGGTGAAGCTGGCGACCAGTGCGACCTTGCCGTCGCCGACCCCGCCGAGGACCACCGCCGCATCGCCTGCGCTCTGCTTGATCCGGTCGGCGAGCTCGAGCAGCTCGCGCTGATCGGCCCCGGGGCCTTCACCGACGATCACCTCGACACCGGCGATCTCCTCACCTTCGCCGCCGAGCCGCCCGGCCTCGACCCCCGCCTCCGCTCGTCGAAGCCCCTCGATCCGCCGCTCGAGCTCGGCCAGCCGTTCGGCGGCGCGCCGGGCGGCGCCGAGCGGGTCGCGTGCCGAGCCGAGCATCGACCCCGCCTCGGCGAGCTGATCGCGGCGCTGCCGGTACCAATCGATCGCCGCGGGCCCGGTGAGCGCCTCGATCCGGCGCACGTTCGCCGCGCTCGAGCCCTCGGACAGCACCGCGAAGATCCCGACCTCGGCGGTGTTGGCCACGTGCGTGCCCCCACAGAGCTCGCGCGAGACCTCGTCGACCTCGACCACGCGGACCCAGTCGCCGTACTTCTCGCCGAACAGCGCCATCGCTCCCATCGCCTCGGCCTCGGCGCGCTCCATCTGCATCGCGCGCACCGGACGGCTCATCTTCACCCAGTCGTTGACGCGGTCCTCGACCGCGCGCACCTCCTCGGCCGTCAGTGGCGCGCCGTGGGTGAAGTCGAATCGCAGCTTGTCGGGGCGCACGGCCGAGCCGGCCTGGCGGACGTGGGTGCCGAGGCGCGCGCGAAGCGCCGCGTGCAGGAGATGGGTCGCGGTGTGGTTTCGCATCGTCGCGTGGCGGGCGTCGTGGTCGACGCGCGCGGTCACCCGGGCCCCCGCCTCGAGGCCGGCGCGGGCGGCGAGCCGCACGGCCTGGTCCTCGCCGACCCGATAGACGTCGTCGACCGGCGCCTCTCCCCCGTCCCAGGCGACCAACCCCGAATCGGCGACCTGGCCACCGCCCTCGGCGTAGAAGGGGCTCTCCTCGAGCTTGACCAGGAGCGCGCCGTCGTCGCCCAGCGACTCGACGGCGGCGACGCTCGTCTGCGCGCGCAGCTCCTCGTAGCCGACGAACCTCGAGGGTGGGCTCCCGCCGATGAACGCGATCACCGCCTGGTGGCGATCGTCGGCCACCCCTTCGGACCCGCTCCGCGCTCGCTCACGCTGCTGGTCCATCAGCGCCTCGAAACCCTCGTCGTCGACCGCGAGCCCCTGCTCGGCGAGCAGCTCCTTGGTCAGGTCGTAGGGAAAGCCGTAGGTGTCGTGGAGCCGGAAGGCGTCCTCGGCTTCGATCCAAGAGGTCTTCTGCTCGGCCGCCTCGGCCACCAGGCGCGCGAGCAGCTCGGTGCCGCGATCGAGCGTGCGGCCGAAGCCCTGTTCCTCGTCGCGGACCCAGCGAGTTACGGTGTCGCGCTCCGCGGCGAGGTGCGGGTAGGCGCCCGCCATGAGCTCGATCGCGCGCTCGGCGAAGCGCTCGAAGTAGGGCGGCTCGAGGCCGAGTACCCGGCCCTGCTGGATCGCCCGACGCATCACCCGGCGAAGGACGTAGCCGCGGTCCTCGTTCGAGGGCACGACCCCGTCGGCGATCAGGTTGACCGCGCCGCGCGAATGGTCCGCGATGATCCGCATTGCCCGGTCGACCTTCGCGTCCGACCCGTACTTCGCCCCGCTGAGCTCCTCGGCCAGCTCGACCAGGGGTGCGAACCCGTCGGTGTCGAAGACCGAGTCGACGCCCTGCTGGATCACCGCCATCCGCTCGAGCCCGAGTCCGGTATCGATGTTGCGGTGCGGAAGGTCGGTGAGCGAGCCATCCTCGTGAAGCTCATGGGCCATGAAGACGTGGTTCCAGTACTCGAGGTAGCGATCGGTGTCGTCGCCCGGGCGCTGGTCGTCGGCGCCGAACTCGGGGCCGCGGTCGATGTACATCTCCGAGCACGGGCCACAGGGACCGGTCGGCCCCGCCTGCCAGAAGTTCTCCGAGGCCGGCAGGCCGACGATCCGCTCGTCGGGGACGCCGAGCGAGCGCCAGATCTCGATCGACTCGGTGTCGGGGCCGACCCCGAGCTCGTCCGAGCCCTCGAACACCGTCACCCAGATCAGCTCCGGATCGAAGCCGAAGCCGCCGGTCGAGAGCTCCCAGCCGAACCCCATCGACTCGGCCTTGAAGTAGTCGCCGAAGCTGAAATTGCCGAGCATCTCGAAGAAGGTGAGGTGGCGTTTGGTCTTGCCGACCTCCTCGATGTCGGGGGTGCGAAAGCAGCGCTGCGCCGAGCAGAGGCGGGGCGCGGGGGGCGCCTCGCGACCCTGGAAGTAGGGCTTCAGCGGCTGCATCCCGGCGACGGTGAGCAGCGTCGAGCTGTCGTCGGACGCCGGCACCAGCGGCGCCGAGGGCACCCGTCTGTGGCCGCGCTGCTCGAAGAAGGAGAGGAACGTCTCGCGAATCTCGTCGGACCTCATCGCCGGCCAAGTCTAGGTCGGTAGGCGGTTGCGACCGGGGGCTAGGCGATCGTCGCGCGGCCGACGACCGCGTCGCCCGACATCAGGCAGGCGGTCTGACCCGGCGCCACCCCGTAGGCGGGCTCGACGAGCTCGAGCTCGAGCTCGCGATGTCGGCCCGCCGCCACGCCCGGGAGCCGGCAGGCCAACGGCTTGGCGTGGTAGCGCAGGCGCACCCGGTCCACCCGCCCGCCGGCACGATGAAGCGTCGCCTGGCGCACGCGCACGCGCCGCGTCGCCAGCTCCTCGCGCGAGCCCACCGTGACGGTGTTGGTGTCCGCGTCGGTCCTGAGCACGTACATCGGCTCCGCGTTGGCGATCCCGAGCCCGCGGCGCTGGCCGACGGTGAACTCGTGATGGCCGCGATGGACGCCGAGGCCCCGCCCGGCGCTGTCGACGATCTCGCCGCGACGCTCGCCCATACCTCCGTGGCGGGCGAGGAAATCGCGCTTGCCCTCGCCGGCGAGGAAGCAGAGGTCCTGGCTCTCGGACTTGGTCGCCACCGGCAATCCGGCCCTCGCGGCGAGCTCGCGCACCTCGGGCTTGGTCAGCTCGGCGAGCGGAAAGCGCAGCCGCGCAAGCGAGGCCGGGCGCAGGCCGGAGAGCATGTAGGTCTGGTCCTTGGCCGGATCGGCGGCCGCGGTCAGCAGCGCGCCTTCACCGTCGTCGGTCAGGCGCGCGTAGTGGCCGGTCGCCAATGCCGCGCAGCCGAGCCGTTCGGCGAGCGCGATCATCGCGTCGATGCGGAGCTCGCCGTTGCAGACAACGCACGGATTCGGCGTACGTCCGGCCCGGTAGCCGGCGATGAAGCCTTCGACGACGCGGGCGCGAAAGGCCGGCTCGAGGTCCAGGGTCAGATGTGGGATGCCGAGCGAGTGCGCAAGGTCGCGGGCGCCGAGCACCGCGAGCGGCGAGCAGCAGCTCTTGGCCGCATCCGTGCGCCGATCGGCCCACAGCTTCAGCGTCACCGCGACGACCTCGGTCCCGCGCTCGCGCTCCAGCAGCGCGGCGACGGCCGAGTCGACGCCGCCGCTGAGCGCGACCAGAACGCGGTCGGCGCCGTCGACCGGGGGCGCGAGCGCCCGATCCGATCCGGCCGCTGCCGCGAGCGCACGGTGATGGGCGTCGGCGGCGAGCTCGACCGCGTGGCGGCCCTGCGGGCCGATACCGCCGAGCGCCTCCGCGATCGACTCGGCGCCGATCCGCGCAGCGCCGATCACGCTCTCGCCCTCGGCGAGCTCGGTGACCGCCGCGGCCGCCGCCCGGGCGCTCGCGCACCCCTCGGCGTCGAAGCCCGCCCGCGCAATCGTCCCGTCGGCGATCTCGAGCGAGACGCGCACCAGGTCTCCGCACGGCGCGCCCCCGGCGGCGCCGTCGAAACCCCGCTCGAAAGGCGCCGAGCGCCGACCGGCGTCGCACAGGTACTGCTGAAAGGCCTCGCTGTCCATGATCCCAGGGCGCGGGCGGCGCGCCGTGGCCAGCAAGCCTAGAGACCCGGGGGCGATCTACTCCGGGTAGTAGGGGATGTCCTTGCGCCCCTTGTAGAGCGCGTCCTCGACGGCCTGGTTGACGCTCTGTGGACCCCGGAAGCCATACGCCACGCTCGCCACCGGGACCGAGCCCTTGGTCAGCCGGCGCGGCCGGAGCACGACCAGGGCGGGTGTGCGTTCGACGTCGACACCCTGGGTGATCCGCGAGTAATCGGCGATCTTCTCGGCGGGAACCAGGAAGACCGCGGTGTCCCCGCGGGAGCGCAGCGCTTCGACCGTCCTCTCGACCTTGCGATCGTCGATGCCGGTCTCGAGCTCGACCAGGAGCACGACCACCTTGCCGTCGGCGTACGCCTTGACCACGTCGGCGGGCAGGCCGGGCCCGGCGACGAACTCACCCGTGGACTCAGCCTCGGCCGCCGGGGTGGCGACAGCGGCGTCAGTGGGCGCAACACCGCTGGCGTCCGTGGCGGCCGGCGCGGTGCTCTCAGCCTGAGGGGCCGTCGGATCGGCCGCGGGGGTCGCGGTGGCGTCGGTTGCGGCGGCCGGCTCCGCGCTCGCGGAGGCCGGGTCGGTCGATGCCGGCTCCGGCGCGGGCTCGGACTGCCCCATGACCCGTGTCAGGAGCAGGAAGCCGACGATCAATGCGAGCACGCCTATGGCCGCCGCCTGAACGAGCGGGTTGTTGTTGAGCGTGTCCCTCACGCGCCGCCACCCGGAGGAATCGCGTAAAGAGGCCCCAGCCTGCCATTACCGCCCTGCCTGTGAACCTGGTTAGACAGGTGGGTGTCTGCCGGCGCTACCACCAGGGCGCTACCGAACGGTGACTCCCGAGGCAATTGTGTTGGCTCACAATTTGAGCGGCTAGCGAACAAGCTCGAGCCTTCGCAGACGTTAGCGGCCATCAGCCTTCTAAGTCGGCTGCGGGCGTGGAAGCCTTGAGCCCCTCCGTGGCTGTCGGGTCAGCGCTTGCGGATCTGCAGGCCCAGCTCGCGGAGCTGCTCCTCGTCCACGGGCGCCGGGGCGCCGGTCAGCGGGTCAGCTCCGGAGGCCGCCTTCGGGAAGGCGATCGTGTCGCGGATCGAGTCGGCGTGCAGCAGCCGCTGGACCCAGCGGTCGAGCCCGTAGGCGATCCCGCCGTGCGGCGGGGCGCCGTAGCGCAACGCCTCGAGCAGGAAGCCGAAGCGCTCGCGCGCCTCGTCGGCCTCGATCCCGATCGTCTCCAGCACCCGCTGCTGCAGCTCGGCGTCGGAGATGCGGATCGAGCCGCCACCGAGCTCCTGGCCGTTCCAGACCACGTCGTAGGCGAGCGCGCGCGCCTCTCCTGGGCGCTCGGGGTCGAGCTCGCCGTCGGGGGCCGTGAACGGATGGTGAAGCGGATCCCAGCGCTTCTCGTCCCGGTTGAAGTCGAACATCGGCCACTCGGTGATCCAGCAGAACGCCTCGGCCGCGGGGTCGATCAGCTCGAAGCGCTCGCCGAGGTCGAGCCGGAGCTGGGCGAGGACCGAGTTCGTGGTCGCCGGCGCGTCGGCGACCAGCAGCAGAAGGTCGCCCTCCCGCGCCCCGAGCCGCTCGTTGAGCGCCGAGAGCTCATCCGCGGAGAGGAACTTGGCGGTCGGCGAGCGCCAGCCGTCGCCCTCGCGAAACGCCCAGACGAGGCCCTTCGCGCCGAGCTCCTGGGCGCGAGCGATGAAGCCGTCGAGCGCCGAGCGCGGCGCGTCGCGCGCCCCCGCGTTGATTCCCTTGACCACGCCACCGCCCTCGATCACCGCGCGGAAGACCTTGAACTCGGTCCCTGCGAGCAGGTCGGTGAGCTCGGTCAGCTCGAGCCCGAAGCGCAGGTCGGGCCGGTCGGTGCCGTAGCGGGCGATCGCCTCGTCGTAGGGGATCCGGCGCAGCGGCAGCTCGAATCTCGGGCCCCCCGACGCGCGCGAAGACCGCGGCGAGGAGCCGCTCGTTGAGGTCGAGCACGTCCTCGACGCCGACGAACGACATCTCGAGGTCGAGTTGGGTGAAGTCGGGCTGCCGGTCGGCGCGCTGATCCTCGTCACGAAAGCAGCGCACGATCTGGAAGTAGCGCTCGAATCCGGCCACCATCAGCAGCTGCTTGAACAGCTGAGGCGACTGCGGCAGCGCGTAGAAGGAGCCGGGCTCGCGACGGCGAGGGAACGAGGAAGTCGCGCGCCCCCTCGGGCGTCGAGCGCGAGAGCATCGGCGTCTCGATCTCGAGAAAGCCCTCGTCGGAGAGAAAGTCGCGGATCGCCTTCGCCACCCGATGGCGAAGCTCGATCGCCTCGCGCATGCGCTCGCGGCGCAGGTCGAGGTAGCGGTAGCGCAGCCGCATCTCCTCACCGACCTCGCCCGAGAACCCCTCGATCTCGAACGGGGGTGTGTCGGCGTCGCCGAGCAGCCGCGCCTCGATCACTCGGACCTCGAACTCGCCCGTGGGCAGCTCCGGGTTGACGGTCTCGGGATCGCGGCCGACGACGCTGCCGGCGACGGTCACCACGTCCTCGGCGCGCAGCGCGATGCGAGAGCTCGAACGCCTCGCCCGACTCGTCGGGGTCGAAGACGAGCTGGACGAGCCCGGTGCGGTCGCGCAGGTCGACGAACACCAGCCCGCCGTGATCGCGGCGACGATGAACCCAGCCGGCGAGGCGGGTCTCGGATCCCACCCGGTCGCCGAGCACCTGCCCGCACCACGCATCGCGGTACTCGTTCGCGCGCAGCGCAGGGAAGCCGGGGCCGCTCACCGAAGCTCCTCGATCACGCGGTCGAGGTCGATCCTGCGCTGCTCACCGCTGTCCATGTCGCGGAGCTGGGCGCTGCCGTCCTCGTCGAGCACGATCGTCGATCGGGCGCCGACGCGGTCGGCCTGCTTCATCTGACCCTTGAGCGAGCGGTCGGCGAGGTCGAGCTCCGCTCGCAGGCCCGCCAGCCGGAGCTCGCCGACGAGGATGAAGGCCCGCTCCGCGCTGACCGTCGGGCGCGGCGACGAACACGTCGGCGCCGGCCTCGGAGACCACCGGGTCGAGGGCGAGCAGCGATCCGCTCGATCCCCGCCGCCCACCCGCAACCCGGTGTCGCCCGGCCGCCGAGCTGCTCGACCAGGCCGTCGTAGCGGCCGCCGCCACCGAGCGCCGACTGGGCGCCGAGGCGCCCTGACTCGAACTCGAAGACCGTGCGGGTGTAGTAGTCGAGGCCGCGCACCAGGGTGCCGTCGAGCTCGTAGGCGACCCCGGCATGATCGAGCAGCCGGCGGACCTCGGCGAAGTGCTCGGCGTCGTCGTCGTCGAGGCGGTCGAGCATCGTCGGCGCCGTGGCCATCACGGCCCGAGTCGCGTCGTCGTCGGAGTCGAAGGCGCGCAGCGGGTTGTCGTCGATTCGCTCACGGACCTGGCGCGCGAGATCACCCTCGTGGGCTCGCAGGTGGGCACGCAGCTCATCGCGATACAGGGCGCGGGACTCCGCGCTGCCGAGGCTGCCCAGCCGCAGGCTCACCTCGGGAACCCCGAGGCCGGCGAGCAGGTCGTCGAGCAGGATGATCAGCTCGGCATCGACCAACGGCGAGTCGGAGCCGATCGCCTCCGCGCCCACCTGGTGGAACTGGCGAAAGCGACCCGCCTGGGGGCGCTCGTGGCGAAAGAAGGGACCCGAGTACCACAGCCTCACCGGCTGGGGGAGCGTGTGCATCCCGTGCTCGACGTATGCCCGGGCGATCGGGGCCGTGCCCTCCGGCCGCAGGGTCAGGCCGCGCCCGCCCTGGTCCTCGAAGCTGAACATCTCCTTGCGGACGATGTCGGTCGCCTGGCCGACGCCGCGGGCGAAAAGCTCGGTGTCCTCGAACGCCGGGGTCTCGATCCGGCCGTACCCGGCGCGCTCGAACCGCTCCACCGCGGCAGCGAGGACGCGGGAGCGCTGCTGCGCGTCCGCGGGCAGGATGTCGAACGTACCCCTGGGGGCCTGAAACCTGGCGCTCATCGCCGAGAACCTACTAGCGGGGCCCGTCCCAACGTTGCACCTAAAACCGCGGGCGGCGATCGCCGCCATGCTCCGTCCTCAGTCGCCGCCATAGCCGCGGCTATGGCGGCTCCCTGCGTCCTTGCTTGTCGGCGCCGTCGCCTCGCCGTTTCAGGCACACCGTTGGAACGCACCCCGCTAGCGGGCGAGCTCGGCGAGAAACGGGTTCGTGGCGCGCTCGGCGCCCAGCGTGGTCAACCCCATGTGCCCCGGGTAGACCGTTGTCTCCTCGGGGAAGGCGTCGATGAGGCCGCGAAGCGTGGCCATCAGCGTCGCGGCGTCGCCGCCTGGAAGGTCCACGCGACCGACCGAGCCACAGAACAGGACGTCGCCGGAGAACAGCGCCGCCTCGTCGGCGATCGAGTAGGTGACATGGCCCGGACTGTGCCCGGGGGTGTGGATCACGTCGATCTCCAACCCGGCAAGCGCGAGCCGCTCGCCGCCGACCACCGTCTCGTCGGCCTGATAGCTCTCGAAGGGACCGAAGCCCGGTGGCACCCAGGACATGATGTCGGCCAGGATCGGAACCTCGAGCTCGGGGCAGTAGACAGGCGCTCCGGTCGCCGCCGCGACGGGCGCCACGGCGCCGATGTGATCGAAGTGCGTGTGGGTGAGCAGGATCGCGTCGACGCCGATCCCCAGCTCGGCAGCCACGGCGAGGATGCGCTCCGGCTCGTCGCCCGGATCGACGATCAGGCCGCGGTCGGACCCGTCAGGCCGAATGACGTAGCAGTTCTCGGCCACCGGGCCGACGGTCAGGCCTCGGACCTCCATTGCTAGCGGGCGGCCTTCTGCTGGCGCTCGCGAGCGCGCCGGCGGCTATAGAAGAAGCGGTCGACGTAGTAGCCGAGCGGCACGTACATCGCCAGCATCACCACCGACAACGCCAGCGCCTCGCCGAACGGGCGCTTGAACGCCAGCATCATCAGGATCAGGAAGATCGCGGCGCCGAACAGCCCGCGCTTGAGAGCGCCGCCCCAACTCGGCACCACCTGGTTCTTGCCCGACGAGCGCCGCTTGGCCTGTGCGCGCGCCTCCTCACGAGTGCGCGGGCGACCGCGGCGTCCTCGGCTGTCGATTCGCCCCGTCTGCGTGCCGCGATGCTTCTTGCGCCGCTTCTTCTTCGTCTGGGCCATCGGCCCGGGAGGCTACTAACGAAGCGGTGACGCCGGCCCCGGAGGGCACCTCAGGTCGGGTGCTCGACCCGGTCGGCCGCAAGCTGGTCAAGGGCATCGTCGCGTTCCCCACGAGCCCTCTCGATCTCGGCAGCGAGCCTCTTCACATCCGCGGCCGCCCGGCTCGCCTCCACGCGGGCGGCTGCTGCAGCCTCCTCGGCCCTGACGGCTCGAGCCTTCCACGCCTTGATCTCGCGAACCCGAGCGGCGAGGTCCACGGCGGCCCCGATCACCGCCAACTCCGGCAATTCGGGCAGCTTTGCGTCACTCGCCGCGGCGACCATGTAGAGCTCCTCGCCGGGCTTCCCCCCGACCAGCTTCCGGAGATCGAGGAGGAGTCGGAGATCAGCATCCGAGATCGCGAAGGTGGCGTCCTTCACAATCAGCGCCGTCGCATACGTCTGCTGACGCATCACCGAGACACATTGGCAAAGCGCTCCCGGAGCGCGCCTTCGAACTCCTCCGAGGTGAGCTCGTTCAGGTGGTGGGGGTTGCCTTCGGCGGTAGACGCCGCGGTTCGGCGTCGAGACGAGGAGCACCCCACCCGGGGCGAGAACACGCTTCAGCTCGTCGAGGGCGCGCTGAGGATCAGGGACATGCTCGAGCGCCTCGAAGCAGGTGACGAGGTCGGCGTGGCCCGCCGGGAACGGGATCCGCAACAGGTCCCCCTCGACGAAATCGACAAGCCGTCCGGCGCGTCGGCGGGCATGCTCGACCGCCTCGAGACTGATATCGAAGGCATCCACCTGCTCGGCGCCGGCGCGAGCGAGCATCTCGGCGCCAAATCCCGTCCCGCATCCCGCGTCGAGAGCCCGGCGCCCGGAGGCCATCGCCGCCGCCCAGTGATAGCGCGCGTAGTGCTCCGGCTCGAAGCTGAAGCCGATGTGGAACTCCGGGACGTAACGATCGGCGATCAGCGAGGGGCTGATGTCCGGCTCGGCCTCGAGCTCCACGCCCGCCGCGCTGCCGGCAGCGCTCACTTCCACGGGACCGGCAATCCCGACGGCGCGACCATCAGCGCCGACCGCGACCACGGTGAGAGTGTGCCAACCGGGCGCCAGCTCCTCGCTGTCGAGAACGGCGGAGAACCCACCCGCCTCGGCGACTTCGTCACCCAGCGAGTCCTGTAGATGCGGGCTCGGGAGGCCGGTGAGCGCCGGCACTCGCGTGACGCCATCAACCCCCACTGTCACCTCTCTGACACCGGCAGCGCACCACGCCCAGCCACTGACGCGAAGCGGCGAACCGACGTGGGAGGCGACGTCGAGGCGCGGCCGTTCGCACCACACCACCGTCCGGCCGTCGGCGATCGCGCGGCGGCGGTCTTGGTCGGTGTAAGCGGGAGGCTCGAACGGGCGCAGATCGATGTCGCCCTCGGTCGCCGCTTCGCGTCCCGTGCGGTCGCGGGCGACGACCCGCACCCGCCTCGGACCGGGCTCCCAACCAGAGGTGTCGAGGCGAAAGTCGAAACCGTCGAAGTCCTCGTGATCCGGGCGCGGCAGGCCGCGCGCCGCGTGAAATACCGCCCCCTCGACCTCGATGCGAACGTCTTCAATCGGAGCGGGCGCGCGCGCGGCGCCGCTCAGCGCAAGGACATTCTCCACATAGAGCATCGCCTGACCGAACACTCCGTCAAGGCTCACCGTCAGGGTGGGCGCGGTTTCTGCGGGATCGCCGGCCGACTCCGGTGCTTTGCGCTGCATGGCCGCCGATCGTACCCCCGTTTCCGGGAATTAGGTGGGCACCACGGATGTCGCCTGGGGCGCCTGGGTGAAGACTCACCGGATCGTCACACTCGGGCACCTCCATTCGGCCGAAGCGCAGCAGGCGGCCACCGCTCGGGCGCTGCCCCCCGAGCTTGAGGCGCTTGCTGAAGGACTGAGTCGGCTGCTGGGCGGAGACGCCGTCCGCGCCGAGGTTGTCGGGGTCGATTCACTGGATCTCGAACAGCTCGCGGACGAGTTGGGGCGGAGTGGCGTTGCGGTCCTCAGCCCCGTCCGAGCGGGAGAGGAAGGGCCCTTGCCGGTCACGGTGGCGGCGGAGGCGGCGCTCGCGGCGGGTCTCAACGTTGCCTGGTCCGGGTACACACGCAACACCGACACCGACATCAGGCGCCAGACACCCGTGGTTGTCGTCGCCGACGCGCTCCGCGACGAGGTTCGGGATTGGCTTTCGACGGGCAGCTCGAGCCTCGTATTCGACCGGGATACGACTCAGGGCACGGATGTGAAGCGTGCCATGCGGGTCTGCGTCGCGAGCTACGAGGTGGCTGGACCGACCAGAAATGGGGGTATCGGGACGGCGAGTGCGGCGCTGGCCGAGCTCCTCGCCGATGCCGGGCATCACACCTCGCTCGTCTATACCGGAGCTGCGGAGCTCGGCGCCGTCGCCAGAGCCCGATGGACGGGGTTCTATGGCGAACTGGGTGTGGATTTCATCGATCTCGCGGCCGAGCGCCCCGACGTCATGGTCGACACGCCGTTCTTCAATCAGGCCCGCGCCTACAAGCTCTACCGATGGCTGGCGAACCGCGATCGCGAAGAGCCCTGGGACGTGGTTCATGTGCCCGAGTGCCAGGGACATGGCTACTACGCACTCCTGGCCAGAAGGGCGGGGAGCGCCTTCCGTCGCTGCACGGTCGTAGTCGGAACACACTCTCCGACACGCTGGGTCTACGAGGCGAACGGCTGGGCCATCGGGTGGCCCACTTCGTTGGTTGACGACTTCCTCGAACGAGGATGCGTCGAGCTTGCGGACGTGGTCCTGAGCCCGACCGCGTACCTGCTCGGCTGGATGGAGCAGCACGGTTGGAAGCTTCCCCAACGCCGCTTTGTGCAGCAGTACCCACTTCGCCTCGAGGAAGCCCCGAAGTCGCCCCACGATCGCCGCCCCGCGAGAGTCGAGGAGGCTACGGCGGTCGAGGAGATTGTCTTCTTCGGTCGTCTCGAGTCTCGAAAGGGCCTCACGAGCTTCTGCGACTCGCTGGATCTGCTCTCCGACGCGGCGGACATCCCGCAGTTCAGGGTCTGCTTCCTTGGCAAGGAGTCGGAGATCGAAGGGGTCGCGGCCTCCCGGTACCTGGCGGAGCGCGGACGAGGGTGGGGCTTCGAGTGGCGGATCGAGCCCGATCTCGACAGATGCGGCGCGATCAACTACCTGCGCAAGCCGGGACGGCTGGCTGTGATGCCATCCCCGATCGACAATTGCCCCAACACCGTGCTCGAGGCGCTCGGCCTCGGGATCCCGTTCGTGACGAGCACCGGCGGAGGGATCCCGGAGTTGATCGAGCCGGCGGATCTCGATGACGTCGCTTTCGATCCTGCGGACGGGCCACAGGCCCTGGCGGAATCGATCAGGCGCGCGCTGATGGGGGACAACCCGATCCGACCTCGATTCGCAATCGACCCCACTCGGAACGCAGAAGCACACGTTCGCTGGCATCAACAGGTCCTGGTCGGCCGCATGGACAGGCGCCCCCGAAGCACGCATGCCCGTACCCCTGACACGGCCGACCGATCGGACGTAACGATCTGCCTCGAGGTCTCGGGCGCCGACGACCTCGAGTCACTCGAGGGGAGCCTCAGGTCGCTCGAAAGCCAAGACCTGGCCGCGGACCGGATGATCGTGCTTCACGGCAGCGCGGCCCGGGCTGCAGGCGTCGGGATGGAGCTCAAGCTCGCCGAGCGCGGCTGGCGCGTGGTCAAGGTGACGAGTCCGGGTGATCCCCTCCCGGCGGGGGACAGTCGAGGGTGGGTACTCCTGGTCGAGTCCGGAATCACGGCTGAGCGGGATCTGCTTTCCCGTCTGCTGACCGCCTCGCAGCGGTGCAGCGCCGAGATCGCAACGGCAACGGCCACCTACGCCGACACCGACGACGGCGGCGGCGACGCTTGGTCGGGCAATGTCCCGTTGGGCGGCGCCCCCCTTCCCGGTCTCTGCTTCGATTGCTTCGGGATCGGAGCCGCCCTGATCCGTGGCGGCACGCTGGACGAACTGGGTGGGCTACGTCTCGAGGGCGCGGCGGGCGCCAATCGGCGGGACCTGTTGGCTCGCGCGGCCCTGGCAGGGCTCCGCTTCGCGGTCGTGCCGGATCCGTTGTTGTGCGTCGGCAAACCGCCGCGGCGGCCAGCGATCTCACCTGCAGCGCTCAACCGGATGGTAGCCCCGTATCGATCCGCGCTTCCGCCGGAACTCGCCGATCTCCCAGGTCTCTATCTGACCGGAGCGCCAGCCGCAACGAGACCAACGTCACCGGAGCGCGGGGGGCACGAAACGTACATCCAGGAGCTCGAGGACCGAATGGCATCCTTCAGCTCGAGCAGGAGTTGGCGCGTGACTGCGCCCCTGCGAGCGGCCGCCCGCATCCTGCGCCGGCGCGGCGCCACCGGCGACTCGCGGCGTCAACGCTCACCGAGCCGCCGCTAGCCTCCTCTCGAGCACATGGCGCGCCGGGTCGAAGCCGCGCAGCGGCACGTCCGCAGGCAGCCCGCGCAGCGACGCGGCGGGGACCAGCCCGACCACCTCGGCGGCCACCGGCCGAGCGCCGTGCTCGGCGGCCAGGGCTCGGACCCGCTCGATCACCACCCCGAGTGGGACCGCGATCGGATCGTGGACGTTGGTCGAGACCTGCGCGCGGTCGCCGAGGTCGACGCCGATGGCGCGCACGCCGCCGAGACCACCGCCGGCCTCGCGCAGCTCGCGCGCGATCGCGATCGCGATCCCCGTATCGACGGTGTCGAGCTCGACGTTGAAGGCGGCCAGCGGCGGCCTCGCGGTGATCAGGGTCGCGCCCGCGGTCGGGTGCGGCGTGGACGGGCCGAAGTCGGCGCCGAGCTCGCCCGAGCGCATCCGCTCAGCCAGCGCCGCGATGCCCCCGCGGCGGAAGTGCGCGCGCTCGGCACGGCGCGGGTCCGTGGCGAGCTCGCCATAGAGGAACACGGGCACTCCCAGGTCTCCGATCGCAAGCGCGGCCTCGAGCGCCAGCTCGCCGGCCGCCGCCCGCGCGGATTCGCCGAGCCAGACGACCGGGCAGACATCGAGCGCACCCACGCACGGATGCTCGCCCGCATGAACGGTGATGTCGATGCGCTCGATGCACGCCCGCGCGCCGCCGACCAGCGCGCCGACGAGCTCTCCCCGCGGTGCGGCCAGGGTGAGCACGGTGCGATTGTGGATCGGGTCGGTGTGGCGGTCGAGGACCTCGGCCGGCCCGAACGCCGCCGCGACCGCTGCGATCACCCCCGCGTCGCGACCCTCGGAGATGTTCGGGACGGCGAGCGCCATCGATCGGGGTCCCGCTCAGCCCCCGACCAGGAGCTCGCCGGCGCGAACGAGCGGTTCGCCGTCGACGCTCACGTCGGGGCGCATCACGACGCAGTCGAGGTGAACCGGGACCTGGACCGTGCCGCCGATCGCCGCCGAGGCTCCGAAGGCGACGTGGCAGGTGCCGAGGATCTTCTCGTCCTCGAGCAGGTTGCCGGTCAGCCTCGCCTTCTCGTTGGTCCCGATCCCGAGCTCGGCGACATTGGTGCCGTCGACGCCATGCGCGGTGAGCAACGCCATCAAACGCTCCCCCTCAGGCCCGGTCGCGGCGCTCAGATGACCGCGCTCGACCGTTAGCTCGATCGGCTCGGCGACCGTCCCGATCGCTGCGATCGTCCCATCCACCACCAGCCTGCCCTCCGCCGTGCCCTCGATCGGGGCGATGAAGCCCTCGCCACAGGGAAGGTTGCCGAACGCACCCGGCGCCGTCAGGTCGCCGGCGTCGGGGACCGCCTCGCGGTCGCCGAGGCCGAGCCGCAGGTCGGAGCCGTTGGCACAGGTGATCCGCGCCTCGGCGCCCTCGGTGAGCCTCGCGGCGATCGCGCCACCCTTGCGCCGCAGGCCCTCCATGTCGGCGCTCATCACCCGGGCGAGCATCTCCTCGGTCGCCCCCGGCAGGGTCGCGATCCGAACGCCCGCGTCGGTCGCCGCCCCGCGCGCCGCCGTGTGCGAGAGCGATTGCACCGTGGGCGCGAGCACGACGTCGGCCGCCGCCATCGCCGCCGCGACCGGAGGCGGCGGCTCGGCCGCATGAGAGGAGCGCTCGGCGATCAAGCACATCACCCCGTCGGCCCCCGCGCGACCGGCCTCGCCGCGCAACCGCTCCCCGAGGCCGATCGTCGCCGGGTTGCAGACCACGAGCACGGTCTCGCCCTCGCGCACGCCGAGGCAGTCGCGGATCACCGCGGCGGTCGCGAGTTCGAGGTCGGTCACCGCGCTGAGGCTACCCAGCGAGGTCGACCGCATCGACGACACCTGATCTGTGTTCAGCGGATAGAGTCCCGGCCGCAGGGAAAGATTCAACGGAGGAGTGAAGAGGATGCACGCAGTTCCTGGTGTTCGGATTGGGCTGATCGCGCTCGCCGCGATCGTCGTTCTCGCCCCCGCCACAGCCGCCGCGAAGAAGAAGGACGACACGCTCGTCGTCTGCAAGCACGGCTGCAAGTACACGACGATCCAGAAGGCGGTCGACGGCCGGGCAAGAACGACACGATCGAGGTCAAGCCCGGCACCTACAAGGAGGGCGTCCAGGTCGACGGCAAGAAGCACAACGGCCTGACGATCATGGGCACCAAGAAGAACCCGAAGAAGGTCGTCGTCGAGGGCAAGAACGCCCAGCTGCCCGGCGGGATCGGCGTCGCCAACAACGTCATCGAGATCGCGACTGCCTCAACGTCACGGTCAAGAACATGGGTCGGAACTTCGCCACCAACGGCGTCTTCTTGCACGACACGACTGCCGAGGACAGCAAGCACACCTGCAAGGACTTCTTCGCGAAGAACCTGGTCTCAGCTTCAACCGCTCCTACGGCCTCTTCGCCTTCGGCTGCGTCGGCGGCACGTTCACCAAGTCGGAGGGCAGGGGCCATGGCGACTCCGCCTACTACATCGGCGCGCACGCCGTTCCAGGACGAACCCGAAGTGGACCAGCCTCGACAATATCGAGGCCTACAAGAACGTGCTCGGCTACTCCGGCACGAACTCGAAGTACGTCAACGATCAACGACTCCGACTTCTACAACAACGGGATCGGCCTGGTCCCGAACACGCTCGACTCCGAGCCGTATGAGCCAACCGGCAACGGGATCATCGAGGACAACAACATCTTCTGGAACAACTTCAACTACTTCCTGCCGACTCGCGGGTTCAGACCGTCTCGAACGGACTCGGACGCTGCCCCGAGATCGGCGACGCGACGATCAAGTACCCGACCGGTGTCGGGATCGCGCTCTTCGGGTCCGACGGCTGGAACGTCAAGAACAACGAGATCTTCGGCAACTTCAAGTGGGGCGTCCGTGTTCTCGGATCCGTTCAACGACGGTGACGACGCGATCAGCCAGAACAACCAGTTCCTCAACAACGTCAATGGTCGCGGCGGCACCGACATCAACCTGACGACTTCTTCGTCGACGGCTCGGGCAGCGGCAACTGCTTCCAGGGCAACAACAGCTCGACCTTCCAGCCGACGTGGCCCCGGCGGCGCGATCGATCGCGAGCCTCTACCCGGACCTGTCCCGCACCCGCCGCCACCGGCGTCGGGGACCGGGACGACCTTCGGCGATCCGGACCTGCAGCTCGAACCAGTTGCTCGGCTACGCCGCCGCGGACCCGCCCGAGACGCAGCAGTGCTCGTGGACCGAGCATTCTCATCCGCCGTTCGAGGACTTCAAGCCGTTCGAGGTCCTGCCGGACGTGAGCGTGCCCGTGAGGCGAGTCACGATCTGCGTCGCCATCGTCGCCACGGCCCTGGTTGCGGCCGTGGCGTCGCGCGAGCGACGCCCCAGCGGGGCAGGCGCACAGGGCGACGACCGGTGGTCACGGTCGCCGACGACTTCTACGCGCCGACCTCGGTCAAGATCAAGAAGGACCAGAAGGTGAAGTTCAAGTGGGACGACTTCAACTTCAACACCCACAACGTCACGCTCACGAGACGAAGCCCGACGGCGTCAAGAAGGCGAGCTGCGAAGGGCGACATCAGAAGTGCAACGGGTCGGCGGCGATCAACTACAGCTTCTCGCCGAAGTTCAAGGTCCCGGGCAAGTACGGCTTCGTCTGCACCCTCCATAAGACCGTGATGAAGATGACGGTGAAAGTCAAGAAGTAGCAGGCCGGAGCCGATGAGCCTTCGAGCCGACACGGCCGCCGAGAGTTCTTCGCCGGCACGGCGGGGGTCTTCCTCTGCACGCTCGCCGGCAGAAGGTCTTCCTCGACCGCGAGGCCGACGTCGAGAAGCTGGCGGCCGAGGATCCCAGGTGCCGCCCAAGGTCAAGGCGGCGGCCGCCGGCGGCAGCGCCGGTGCCGCGGCCGAGCCGGTGCTCGCGCGTGCCGACGGCACGATCCGCGAGTACTGGATCCGCGCCGAGCAGGTGAAGTGGAAGATCGTCCCGACCGGCAAGCGACCAGATGCTCAACGCAGAAGGTCAAGGGCAAGACCAAGTTCGCCGCCTTCGCCTACCGGCCGTACTCGGCCGGGCTTCGCCGCGCCGCTCGGCCCGGCGACGATCCCCGGCCCGCTGCTCGAGGTCGAGACCGGCGAGACGCTGGTCGGTCAACTTCCAGAACAAGCTCCCGACGCCGGTGACCATGCACCCGCACGGGATCTTCTACTCGCAGCGAGATGGACGGCGCCTACAAGGGCAAGTACACCGACCCCGGCGGCTTCGTGCAGAAGAACCAGACCTTCCAGTACGTCTGGGACGCGGCCGACGGGACCGAGGGCGCGTGGTTCTACCACGACCACGGGCCCAGCGACCCGATCCCGGTGTTCAAGGGCCTGTTCGGGCCGATCTCGTCCGCAAGCCGGGAGCGCCGCGGCCGACCGCGAGTTCCCGCTCTTCTTTCACGACTTCATCCCGACGGCGACCGGGCTGTCGAAGAGCTTCTCCTGCGTCAACGGCCGCGCCTACGCCGGCAACACGCCGACGCTGGCGGCGAACGTCGGCGACGACCGTCGCCTTCTACGTCTACGGGATCGACAACAACTTCCACACCTTCCACCTGCACGGCCACCGCTGGACGAATGCCGCCGGGCACCGTGATCGACAACGAGACGCTCGGCCCTGGCGACTCGCTCACCGCGACGCTTCATCGAGGACAACCCGGGCCGCTGGTTCTACCACTGCCACGTGTTCACCCATCTGCATGCGGGGATGAACGGTTGGTACGTGGTCAGCTGATACGCCGCGCCCTGCTCATGGTCGCCTGCGCCCTGGCCGTCACGGCCACGCTGACGGCGCGTCGCCGACGCCTCCAACCGGCGGATCTCGATCAGCGACTACAAGTGGTCGGATCCGGCGATCACGCTCGACCTCGGCGAGCACGTGACCTGGTACTGGATAGGCCCGGACACGGTCCACTCGGTGACCGGCGACTCGGCGAGCCACTGGGAGTCGACTCCGACCCCGGCAACAACTGCCGCAACCACCACGATCGGTGACAGCTTCCAGGTCAGCTTCGACCAAGCCTGGCGTCCTACTACGTTCCAGTGCAAGCTGCACGCCTCGGTGCGCGGCACCGTCACCGTGTCCTCGACCCCGGGCGACCCGACCGCCGAGCCCGACCCGGTGCCCGAGAACAACGTCGACCGCACCGGGCCGCATCTGCGTGAGATCGCGCTCGACACGAAGACCGTGCACCGGCGCGGGGCGCGGCTGCGGTTCGCCCTCAACGAGCGCTCGAAGGTCTACGCGGACTACTACCGGATCGATCGCCGCGGCCGGCGGGAGTTCGCCGGCTACCAGCTCTGGCGCAACCGCCACATCGGCTACAACGACGTCCGCTTCGGCGAGCCCGGCGATCACTTCAAGGCCGAGCACGGGCGCTACGAGGCCAAGCTCTGGGCCGCGGACTCGCTCGACAACACGAGCCGCAAGCGCAAGGTTCGATTCGAGATCCGGCCGCACTGAGGCCGTGAAGCAGGTCGCCGAAGGGGTCTGGCGGATCAGTGCCGGCTTTCCGCTGCGGGTCAACGCCTTCCTCGTCGCCGACGGCGAGGGCGTCGCCGCCTTCGACGCCGGGATCAGGTCGATGGGCGGCGCGATCCGCGAGGCGGCCGACAAGCGGGGCGGGGCGACGCGGGTGATCCTGGGCAACGCCCACGCCGATCACCGCGGCGGGGCAAGGGCGGTCGGTGCACCGGTTCAATGCCACGCCGACGAGCGCGCCGACATCGAGGGCGACGGCGGCGCCCACTATTTCGACTACTCGAAGCTGACGCCTCCCACCCGCTGGCTGACCCCCCGGATGATGGCCTCCTGGGACGACGGCCCAGTCGAGGTTGCCGGGACGCTCGCCGAGGGCGATCGGGTGGGCGAGTTCGAGATCGTCCACCTGCCTGGCCACGGGCCTGGCTGCATCGGCCTGTGGCGCGAACGCGACCGCCTGGCGCTCACCAACGACTGCTTCGCGCTCTTCGATCCGGCGCTGCCGATGCCGGGCAAGCCCCGCGTCCCCCACCCCGCCTTCAACTGGTCGACCGAGCGTGCGCGCGAATCGATCCGCAAGCTCGCGGCGCTCGAGCCCACGACGTGCTGGCCGGGGCACTACGGGCCACTGGTGGACGAGGTCGGAGCTCGGCTCAGGGCGATCGGCTGAGCTCCCACCGGGCTCCGTGGGCCTGTACCGCGCGCTCGACCGCGAGGCGCTCGAACTCGCGCACGCCCCTTGGCACGTCGAGCTCGAGCGGGTCCGTCGGCAGCGAGGCCTCGATTCCGGCCAGCGCTTCGACGATCGCGAGGTTGCAGAAGGGCAGATGCTCGAGGCTGTAGCCGCCCTCGAGCGCGACCGCCAGGCGACCCCCGCTGGCCCGCTCGGCGAACGCCCTCGCCCTCAGCGTCAGCTGGCGAAAGCCGTCGGTGGTGACGCTCATCCGCCCCAGCGGGTCCGATGCCGCGGGGTCCTGACCGGCCGAGACCAAGAGCAGATCCGGCGCGAACTCGGCCAGCACCGGCTCGACCACGCTCTCCCAGGCGAGCAGATAGCCGGCGTCGGCGCTGCCCGCCGGCAGCGGCACGTTGAGCGTCAAGCCGCTCCCCGGTCCCTCGCCGATCTGCTCCAGCCTTCCGGAGCCGATCGGATAAAGGTCGTCCTGGTGCAGGGAGATGAACAGCACCGAGGGGTCGTCGTAGAAGATCGCCTGGGTGCCGTTGCCGTGGTGGACGTCCCAGTCGACGATCGCGACGCGCTCGACTTCGGGGCGCTCCTGCGCATGGCGGGCGGCGACGGCGACGTTGTTGAACAGGCAGAAGCCCATCGCCGTGTCGCGGTCGAGTGATGACCGGGAGGGCGGACGAGGGCGAACCCGTTCTCGGCCTCGCCGTCGAGCACCGCGTCGACGATCGCGAGCACGCCGCCCGCCGCGAGCAGCGCCGGCTCCCAGCTGCCGGGCCCGACCCGGGCCGCGGGGCCGATCCATAGGTGCTCCTCGCGGGCACACGCCGCCTCGATCTCATCGATCAGGCGGGCCGTGTGGACGAGCTCGAGCTCGGCGCGGGTAGCGGTCCGGGAGTCCAGCGGGGCGAGCCGCGCGAGCGTCCCCGCCTGCGCGAGCACGCTCGCGGTCCGCGCCAAGCGCTCGGGGCGCTCGAAGTGCGGAACGTCGAGCCACCCGGTGGCTCGCTCGTCGAGGATCATCGAGCCGTTGTCGTGAGCCAGACAACGCTCGTCGTAGTAGTAGGCGGTGCTCACCTCAGGGCTGATCCTCGCACCGCCGCTACGATTCCGTCCCCCGCCGGAGTAGCTCAGCTGGTTAGAGCAGCGGAATCATAATCCGAAGGCCGTGGGTTCGAGTTCCTCCTCCGGCACTTAAGGACCTGTAAATCGCACACTTATGCGGACGCTCGATGAAGATAGATACGCGGAAGACTCAGAGGGCATGTCGCGCCTGCAGCGCTTCCGGCGAGCCTGACGCATCGCGCCCACGCGCGGTGCATGTCGTCGATCAACGCAGAGCGAGACCTCCGCGACAAGCTGCCCACGGCCTCGCGATCGTCCGCAAGCTGCCGCGTGCGGGCCAATGTGAGGCGGTCACGTTTACCCGACCGCGCTTGCCGACCGCAGCTGCTGGTCAGCGGCACGGTGAGCAGGTTCTGACCACCGGGCCCACTCGTCAGGAACGAATGGTGTTGCGTGCAGCCCAGCTTCAAGGCCTCCTCTTGGCCTGGGTGACCTGGTGTCGATCCGGCGCCTTCACCGCATCTCGGCACCCCACAGACTCCGAGCACCGGCCCGAAGGGCCATGCGGGTATCGGACGAGGTCCTCGGCGAACCGATGACCCCGACGAGCTGGAAGGAACGCAAGACCTAATGGGCGGACGAGGAGAGTTCCGACGGCGCGACACGGGTGGCCTACTCCTCGGCGTACCGCTGGCCGACGACGTCGTCCGTCGTGTCCGCAGATGGGCGAGATTGTGCGCACAGCGAACTTCGTCGCGGATGTCGAGGGCAACTTCCCAGAGCTCACGTTGGAAGTCGGCAGGACGTCTCCAGCTCGATGATGTTCGTCGTCGTCGAGTGGACCTGCAATTACGGCGACGGCCGGTTGTATCGAAACGTAACGATTGGCGACTGGACAACGGGCGGCTGGTGAAGTCACCGACTACTGGCGTCAGCCCACCCGCCACACGCCGGAATGGCGCCAGCCGCTAACCGATCAGCTCGAGATGCCCGGCGAAGGCATCTCGCCGGACAACGAACACCTGGCTCACTACTAAAAGGTCCCGCCGGGCCACGGAACGTCGCTGCCGAGTCGCTCGATCACGGGTCCGGGCGGTGCTGGAATCTGCCCGAGGAGTCCCGAGTTGCGTGAAAGCCGCCGAGTGTTTGACGCGGAGGAATAGGTCGTCTCTCAGCCGCGCCAGCGCGTCGGGTCCGCGCCGCGCCGTCAGCGAGCCGGCGAAGTGCGAGGCGTCCACCAACAGCGTCGTGACGAGGTCGGCTGGCTCGGCGTCGGCGAGGATCGCTCGCCGGGCGCCCTGGACTGAGGGATCGTGAAGATCGTGAATTGGTCCCGCTCCGGCAGGACGAGGTAGATCGCGGCGGCGGGTCGCTGGATAACGATGCGCGGGTTGGCTCGTCGTGCATCGCGTATGGGCTTAGATGCTCGAAGCCACACGGCGAGCCAGCCGCGCGCGCGATCCGTCCAGGCCTTGCAGCTCGGCCGCCGCGTCCGCGGACTGCGGCGCGTCGTTTACGAATGCCGCCAGCAGCGGTCGTTCACCGTGGCACCTCCCAGTCGGTCCTGATCGCGCGTGTTACCGCCCGCAGGTCGGCGCGCAGTTCCTCTAGCCCCGGCCGTCCCCAATACCAGTGGCCCGTGTAGGCAGAGTGCACGGTCAGATTCGGGGCGAGGACGAAGACGGCCGGTCGATACGGGTGGTGCACCGTGTCGGTCGTTTCACGCAGATCGAGCACGTCCAGGTGCTGGCGATCGGGATCGGCGAGGAAGGTCCAGGGCGCCCCGAGGCCGGCACGGAAGGCCACTGCCACCTCCGGCGGTCCCACGCTCAGAGAGACGATCGAGGTGTAGGCCAGTTCGACCTCGTTCTGGAAGGCCACGAGGCGGCGCATGAACGCCTGCTCCTTCGGGCACCAGATCCTCGGAATGTGGTGAGGACCAGGGGGTCGCCCGCGGCGAGCTCCGCTGAGCGAGCGCGACCGGCCTCGTGTCGAACGCCACGAGGTCCCGGAACGTGTTCGCCGGGCTGAGTGCTCATGTCGCTGTCCTTCTCGGTTGGCATGACGAATGGGATCGCAATTACGGACCAGACGCCAATCCGGGCGCTCGACCGGTCAGCTCCGGTACTCCGGGTTGGGGAAGTCGAAGCCGGCAGCCGGCGTCCCAGTCGGTGCGCTGGTTGCCGTGAGCCGGGATGCCGCCGGCGTCCTTGAGCATCCGCGCCAGGTGCAGCATGTTCCAGGCGGCGAAGGTGGTGTTGCGGTTGGTGAAGTCGTTCTCCGGGCCGCCCGAGCCCTCGTCGAGGTAGGACGGCCCCGGCCCGGCCTCGCCGATCCAGCCGGAGTCGGCCTGCGGCGGGATCGTGTAGCCGAGGTGCTGCAGCGAGTAGAGGATGTTCATCGCGCAGTGCTTGACGCCGTCCTCGTTGCCGGTCACCAGGCAGCCGCCGACGCGGCCGTAGTAGGCGTACTGGCCGTCGTCGTTGAGCAGGTGCGAGTTGCCGTAGAGGCGCTCGACGATCTGGGTCGCGACCGAGGACTTCTCGCCGAGCCAGATCGACATGCCGAGGACGAGGATGTCGGCCGCCATCACCTTCTCGAAGATCGCCGGCCACTCGTCGACGTCCCAGCCGTGCTCGGTCATGTCGGGCCAGACACCGGTCGCGATCTGGTGGTCGACCGCGCGGATGTTCTCGACCTCGACGCCGTTGCGGCGCATGATCTCCATCGAGATGTCCATCAGGCCCTGGGTGTTGGAGACCTCGGGGCTGCGCTTCAGGGTGCAGTTGATGAAGAGCGCGCTGCAGGTCCGAGTAGTCGGTCTCGCTCTTCTCGCACAGCTCGGTCTGCTTGTCGGTCAGCTCGGTCACTTCTTTCTCCTGTCGCTTTGGGCTTTGTCGTGTTCAGACGAGGTTCGGGTCGGCGATCACTTCGACCATCGACGGGCCGTCGTGGGCGACCGCCTCCGCCAGCGCCTGGTCGAGCTGCTCGCGCCCTGTGACGCGAATGCCGAGCGCGCCGCAGTTGCGCGCGTAGGCGGAGAAGTCAGGGTTGTGAAGCGAGGTCTGCCAGACCTCCCATTCGCCTGCCCGCTGCTCCTTGCTGATCTTGCCGAGCTGGCCGTTGTTGAGCAGAACGTGGGTGATGTTCATTTTGTGCTTGACCGCGGTCGTCAGTTCGGCCATGTACTGCGCGAAGCCACCGTCGCCCGTGACGGCGACCGTCGGGCGCTCGGGCGCCGCCGCCCAGGCACCCATCGCCGCGGGATAGCCGAACCCAATCGAGCCGAGGTAGCCCGACATCAGCACGGTATGGCGCCGGCACTCGAAGTAACGGCCGAACGAGTAGGCGTGGTTGCCGACGTCGACGGCGATCACCGCGTCCTCGGGGATCTGGCGTTCCATCGCTGCGAAGACCGATGCTGAGTTGACCCCCTCGCCGCGATCGTCAGCGGCGCGGCTGGCCTTCTCGGCTCGCCAGATCGCCCAGCGCTCGGCCAGCTGAGCCGACTGGTCCTCACCCGTCGCGCTCTGGGACAGCTCGGACCGAAGGCGCTCGACCACGACTCCGATCTCACCCCAGACCGGCACCTGGACCGGGTGAAACTTGCCCAGCTGCATCGGATCGAAATCGACCTGAATGATCGGGTGCCCCGGATAGATCCCGGTGTGATTGGAGAACGAGGCGCCGAGCACCAGCAGCGTGTCGGCCTCGTTCATGACCCAGCTGGCGACCGGGGTCCCGCTGCGCCCGAGCACTCCGGCGGCGAGCGGGTGGTCGTCGCCGATTTGCCCCTTCGCCTTGAAGGTCGTGATCACCGGCGCGCCGAGCTGCTCGGCCAGTTGGGTCACCGCGGGCATGTGGAAGCGCGCGACCGTGGCCGACGATGATCACCGGCCGTTTCGCCGCACCCAACAGCCTCAGCGCCGCTGCGAATCGGCGGCTCCGGCGGGACGATCTCCAGCGGCGTGATCCGACCCTCCGGCCCGCCGGCCTCGAGCCCTCCGGCGCTGGCAGCGTCTGGACCTCGTCGCGGGAAGATCAGGTGAGCGACGTCGCGCTCGAGCAGCGCGTTCTTGCAGGCAAGGTTCATCAGTTCGACGTGTTGGAGTCGCGGAATACCGGTGGCTCGACTCGGCGACCGATGCCGAACGCGCCGGAGAGGTCGACCTCCTGGAACGCGCCCGGGCCGAGCACCTGGTGTGGACCTGGCCCGTCAGCGCGGATCACCGG